>NZ_BSTM01000010.1 GCF_030269515.1 Actinomadura sp. NBRC 104412
CCCCCGACTGGCTGTCGTTCTTCATGTTCACCTACTTCACCGACCGGGACGGCAAGTACCAGCTCGGCACGCTCAAGGAGTCGGCGTTCGACCCGCTGTCACGCACGTGCGAGTTCATGCTCAAGGAGGAGTCGCATCACATGTTCGTCGGCACCACCGGCGTCGACAGGGTGGTGCAGCGGACGGTCGAGCTGATGCGCGAGCACGACACCGACGACGTCATCGGGCACGGCGGCATCCCCCTCGACGTGATCCAGAAGTACCTCAACTTCCACTACTCGGTGTCGCTGGACCTGTTCGGCGGCGAGACCTCCACCAACGTGGCCAACTACTACACCGCGGGCCTGAAGGGGCGGTGGGCCGAGGAGCGGCGCAAGGACGACCACCGGCTCACCGACGACTCGATCATGGTCGACGCGATCGTGGACGGAAAGGTCGGGCAGGCCGAGGTCCCCGCGCTGGTCGGGCTGAACACCGACCTGCGCCGTGAGTACATCGGCGACTGCCAGAACGGCGTGAACCGGTGGAACCGGATCCTGGAGGAGGCGGGCCTGCCGCAGCGGTTCCGGCTGCCCAGCGTCGCGTTCAACCGGAAGGTGGGCGCGTTCGCCGGGATCGAGGCCACGCCCGACGGCGAGATCCTCTCGTCCGAGGAGTGGGAGCGGCGCAAGGGCGCATGGCTGCCCACCGAGGTCGACAAGACGCACGTCCGATCCCTGATGCAGCCGGTGTACGAGCGCGGCAAGATCGCCGCCTGGATCGCGCCGCCGCGCCAGGGAATCAACGGCAAGCCGTTCGACTACGACTACGTCCACCTCGCCTGAAGCGGAACCGCCTCCAGATGATCGAAACCTTCAATGCCAGCACCTACCTGCTCGACCGCCACATCGACGGTGGCGACGGCGACCGCTTGGCACTGACCGGCCCGTCCGGGGACCTCACCTACGCACAACTGCACGACGATGTCCGGAGGACCGCGACCGGACTGCGCGACATCGGCCTGCTGCCCGAGCAGCGCCTGCTGATGTTCATGGCCGACTCGCCGGAGTTCGTCACGGTGTTCCTGGCGGCGTTGCGGATCGGCGCCATCCCGGTGCCGGTGTCGACGATGCTGCGCGCCGACGGGCTGGCCGAGTTGCTGCGCGACTCGGGCGCGCGGCTGCTGGCGGTGTCGGCGGACTTCGCCGACGTCGCGCTGCGGGCCATCGCCGACGCGCCGGATCTGACCGGCGTGCTCACCGCCGAGGGGGCGGACGTCCCGGCGGCGATCCCGGTGCATCGGCTCGCGGACCTGGCCCGTGCCGAGCCGGACGGCGGACCGCGGCCCACCACCGCGGACACGCCGGCGTTCTGGCTCTACACCTCCGGGACGACCGGCACCCCCAAGGCGGCCATGCACCGGCACGGCTCGATCCGTGTGGTCTGTGAGACCTACGGCAGGCAGGTCCTGGGCATTCGCCCCGACGACCGGTGCCTGTCGGCGGCCAAGGCGTTCTTCGCCTACGGACTGGGCAACACGGTGCTGTTCCCGCTGGCGGTGGGCGCGGCGGCGATCCTGGAACCGGCGCCGTCGCGACCCGAGGTGCTGGCCGAGCGGGCCCGGACCCACCGGGCGACCCTCTTCTTCGCCGGTCCGACGTTCTTCGCGAACATGCTGCGGGCCGGGCTGCCCCCGGACGCGCTCGGCGGGGTGCGGCTGTCGGCGTCGGCGGGAGAGCCGCTGCCCGCGTCCCTGTACCACCGCTGGACCGAGCACTTCGGGGTGGACATCCTCGACGGCATCGGGATGACCGAGATGCTGCACATCTTCCTGTCCAACCGGGAGGGGGACGTGCGGCCCGGGACGACCGGTGTGGTCGTTCCCGGCTATGAACTGCGCATCCTTGATGAGGAGGGCAATCCGGTCGCCCCCGGTACGCCCGGAACGCTGTACGTGCGGGGCGAGTCGACGGCGACCGGCTACTGGTCGAGGTACGCCGCGTCCCGGCAGGTGTTCCAGGGAGAGTGGCTGTGCACCGGCGACACCTATGTCCAGGACGCCGACGGCTACTACACCTGCTTGGGACGTACCGGCGACATGCTCAAGGCCGGCGGCATCTGGGTCTCGCCCGCCGAGGTGGAGGCCCGGTTGCTGGCGCATCCGGGCGTCGAGGAGGCGGTCGTGGTGGGAGCGGCCGACGCCGACGGGCTGGAGAAGCCGGTCGCCTACGTGGTGACGGCCACCGGAGCGGCACCGACCGAGGCGGAGCTGATCGAGTTCTGCCGTGAGGGGCTTCCGTCCTTCAAACGGCCACGGCGGGTGGTGTTCGTGGACGCCATGCCCACCACCGCCACCGGGAAGGTCCGCCGGGTGGAGCTGCGCGCTCATGCGGCGGGCGTCCTGTCCGACCGGCACGGGGAGGTCGTCGCGTCGTGACCGTCATCGAACGCGATCTGCTCATCGTCGGCGCGGGCCCGGTCGGGTTGTACGCGGCCTACTACGCCGGGTTCCGGGGACTGTCGACCACGATCGTCGATTCGCTGCCGGAGCCCGGCGGTCAGGTGACGGCGATGTACCCGGAGAAGCCGATCTACGACATCGCGGGCTTTCCCGCCGTCAAGGGCCGTGACCTGGTCGCCGGTCTGATGGAGCAGGCCGCCCGCTTCGATCCCACCTTCGTCCTGGGCGAGGCGGCCCGGACCCTGCGACGCGACGACGACGGCGCCATCTCCGTCACCACGTCGGCCGGGACGCGGATCGGCTGCCGCGCCGTGGTGATCAGCGGCGGCATCGGCACCTTCACCCCGCGCCCGCTGCCGGTGGGCGGCGAGTGGCTGGGCCGCGGCCTGTCCTATTTCGTCCCGTCCCTGGAGGCGCACGCGGGACAGGACGTGGTCGTGGTCGGCGGCGGCGACAGCGCCTGCGACTGGGCGCTGAGCCTGGAACCCATCGCCCGGTCGGTCACGCTGGTGCACCGCCGTTCCGCGTTCCGCGCGCACGCCCACAGCGTGGCCCGGCTCATGGCGTCCACCGTCGAGGTCGTCACCGAGGCGCAGGTGACGGGCGTCCACGGCGGCGAGCGGGTCGAGCGGGTGGAGATCACGGGGCCGGAGGGCAGCGCCGTCCGGCCCGCGCAGGCGGTCATCGCGGCCCTCGGGTTCACCGCCAACCTCGGCCCGATCCGCCAATGGGGGATCGACGTGGCCGGCAACCGGTACCTGCCGGTCGACACCACCATGGCCACCAACCTGCCCGGCGTGTTCGCCGCCGGGGACATCACCGACTACCCGGGCAAGGTCCGGCTGATCTCGGTCGGCTTCGGCGAGGCGGCCACCGCCGTCAACAACGCCGCCGTCCTGATCGACCCGCAGGAGCAGCTGTTCCCCGGCCACTCCTCGGACGCCATGCCCGCCCTGGCCTGACCGCTCGTCCACCGCGACGTCCCGGCGCCCGGCCTAGTGAATTGTGAGGAGGACGACTTCATGCCGTACGTCATCGCCGCGGCATGCATCGATGTGATGGACCGCTCCTGCGTCGAGGAGTGCCCTGTCGACTGCATCTACGAGGGCGAACGCAAGCTCTACATCAACCCCGGCGAATGCATCGACTGCGGCGCCTGCGAGCCGGCGTGCCCGGTGTCGGCGATCGTTCAGGACCGGCGGGTGCCCCCCGACCAGAGCGACTTCGTCGCCGACAACGCCCGCTTCTTCGACATGCCGTTGCCCGGCCGGGACGCGCCGCTCGGCATGGCCGGGGGAGCGGGAGCCGTCGGCCCGCTCGGTGTCGACACCGAACTCGTCGCCTCCTACCAGGCCGGCTGATGCTGGACGGCATGCCGCTGATCGACGTGCACCTGCACGCCCCCCGGCTCACCACTCTCAAACCGGCGTGCAGACAGTGGGCGCACGACTTCGGTGACAACGCGGTGCTGGAGCGCGTCTACGACGACTCCGGCGCCATCGTCCCGGAGCGGTTCGATGAGTACCTGGCCGGCGAGGGCGTGGACGTGGCGTTGCTGCTGTCGGGCGTCCCCGGCATCGCCCGCAACGCCCGCGCCGTCGCCGCCCTGTGCCCGGACGAGCGGGCCGCCACGCTGGTGCCGGCGGGTAACGCCACCCACGTCCACAACCCGAAGCCGGAGGTCTGATGGCGATCTACGCGCTCGGCGACCTGGTGCCGCGGATCCATCCGGACGCGTTCGTCCATCCGGACGCCACGGTGATCGGCTCGGTGAGGATCGGAGCCCGATCGTCGGTGTGGCCGGCGGCGGTGCTGCGCGGCGACTACGGCCGCATCGAGATCGGCGAGGCGACATCCGTCCAGGACGGCACCGTGCTGCACACCACCGAGGAATGGCCGACGCTCATCGGCGACCGCTGCGTGATCGGCCACAACGCCCATCTCGAAGGCTGTGTGATCGGCGACGACTGCCTCATCGGCTCCGGTTCCATCGTGCTGAACCGCGCCGTCGTCGCCTCCGGTGGCGCGGTCGGCGCCGCCGCCCTGGTCCCCGAGGACGGCCGTGTCCCGGCCGGGCATGTCGCCCTGGGCGTCCCCGCCAAGCCGAGACCGGCGCCCGACCTGGCCGAATGGACCGCCGAAGCGGTCGGCCTGTATGTGGACATGGCCGCCCGCCACCGCACCGGACTGCGCCGCATCGGCTGAAAGGACACCATGCACCAGACCGTCGCCATCGTCGGCGCGGGCACCATGGGAGCCGGCATCGCCCAGGTCGCCGCGCTCGCCGGACACCCCGTCCTGCTTCTGGACGCGGAACCCGGCGCCGCCGGCCGCGCGGCCGCCGGTATCCGCGACCGGGTCAAGGCACTGGTGGCGCGCGGGAAGACCGACGCCGATCCCGACGCCCTGGACCTGACCACGGCACCGTCCCTGGAATCGCTCGCGCCCGCGCGGATCGTCATCGAGGCGATCGTGGAGGACCTGACCGCCAAGCGCGCCCTGTTCAACGACCTGGAGCGCGTCGTCGCTCCCGACTGCATCCTGGCCAGCAACACCTCCTCGCTGTCGCCCACCGCGATCGCGGCCGGCGCCGCCCATCCCGAGCGCATCCTCGGCTTGCACTTCTTCAACCCCGTGCCGCGCATGCGCCTGGTCGAGGTGATCTCCGGCACCGGCACCGCGGCCGACGTCGCGGACCGGGCCGCGGACCTGGTCACCGGATGGGGCAAGACCGTTGTCCGCGCCGCGCCCACCCCGGGATTCATCGTCAACCGCGTCGCCCGGCCCTTCTACGCCGAGGCGTGGCGGCTGCTGACGGAACGGGCCGCCCCACCTGAGACCATCGACGCCGTTCTGACCGGCGCGGCCGGCTTTCCGATGGGCCCGTTCGCGCTCATGGACCTGATCGGCCACGATGTGAACGAGGCGGTCACGCGCTCGGTGTGGACGGCCTTCGCCCAGGACCCGCGCTTCGAGCCCTCCCGGGCGCAACGCGACCTGGTGGAGGCGGGACGCCTTGGACGCAAGACCGGACACGGCGTCTACCGCTACGGTGCCGACGCCGGCCCCTCGGCCGCCGCCACCGCACCACCGTGCTCCGCACCGCCGAAGGTGATCGACCACAGCGCAGCCGACCTCCGTGCCCTCATGGCGCGCACAGGCGTCCCCGTTCTGGAGGGATGCCGCGACACGGGTGTGATGGAGTTGCCCGGCGGCGCGCTCCTGGTTCGCAGCACCGGCGTCACCGCGACCGAACTGGCCGCCCGGCACGACGCCCCGGTGATCGTCGTGGACCGGACCCTGGACGACACCACCGCCACCGCGATCGCCATCGCCGCCAGTGACGGCTGCCCCGGCGACGCCCTCCGCGAGGCGACCGGCCTGCTCCAAGCAGCGGGCCTGGCCGTCCACGTCATCGACGACGCGCCCGGCCTCATCGTCACCCGCACGGTCGCCATGCTCGTCAACCTCGCCGCCGACGCTCTGCACCAGGGCGTCGCCGACGCGGCGGACATCGACACCGCGATGCGCCTGGGGGCGGGCCACCCACTCGGCCCGCTCACTTGGGGCGACCGCTGGGGCGCCGACACCGTCCACGCCATCGTCACCAACCTTCACCACGGCTACGGCGATCCGCGCTACCGCCCGAGCCCGCTGCTGCGCCGCCGCGCCCTGTCCGGAGGACGACTCGCATGACGCTGACCCGGGTGCGCCGCGAGGACCACATCTGGTGGATCGGCCTGGACCGGCCGTCCAAACACAACGCCCTGGACCAGGCCATGGTCGACGAACTGGACGCGGTGCTGGCCGAAGCCCGCCACCACCCGTGCGTCCTGATCGTCCACTCGACCACCCCCGGTGTCTTCGCCGCCGGGGCCGACATCACCGAACTGCGCGACCGCGACGCCGACGCGGCGCTGCTGGCCATCAACGCCGGGCTCTTCGAACGGCTGGAAGCCCACCGCTGGCCCACCATCGCGCTGATCGACGGGCCCGCTCTCGGCGGCGGCTGTGAACTCGCCCTGGCCTGCGACTTCCGCATCGCCTCACAGAACGCGGTGTTCGCGCAGCCGGAACTGTCCCTCGGCATCATCGCCGGTGCCGGAGCGAACTGGCGCCTGCCGCAACTGGCCGGCCTGGCCACCGCCCGCCGCATGCTCTACGCCGGAGCCCGGATCGACGCTCGCGAAGCGCTCGCCGCCGGCCTGGTCGACGAGGTCGTCGACCAAGCCGGGCTTCTGCCCGAACGCGGCAAGGCCCTGGCCGGCACCATCGCCAAGCGCTCATGGCGAGCCCTGGAGCTGACCAAGCTCGCCCTGCGCAGCAGACGCCCCGCCACCACGACCTTCGACATCGCCGCACAAGCCCTGCTGTTCGACAGCGAGGACAAGCACACCCGCATGACGGCCTTCCTGGAGCGGAGAAACCGATGACGCCCGTACTGCGCAGCTACACCCAGGACACCTGGCAGGACGGCGGCGGCCCGGCCAAACCCCTGCTGGACGCCGCCACCGGCGAGACCGTCGCCCTCCTGCCGGCCACCGGCCCCGACCCGGCCGCCATGCTGGCGTACGCACGCCGGGTCGGCGGCCCGGCCCTGCGCGCCCTCACCTTCCGCCGGCGCGCGGCCGTCCTCAAGGACCTGGCCAAGCACCTGCGCGGTCACCTGGAGGAGTTCGCCGAGCTCAGCACCCGTACCGGCGCCACCCGCCGCGATACCGCCGTCGACGTCGACGGCGGTATCGGCACCCTCGCCGTCTACGCCGGCAAGGGCGTCCGCGAGCTCCCGGACGCGACCGTCCTGCCCGACGGGGACACCGAACCGCTCGGCCGCGGCGGCACCTTCGCCGGACGCCATGTCCTCGGCCCCCGCCTGGGCGCGGCGGTGCAGATCAACGCGTTCAACTTCCCCGTCTGGGGCATGCTGGAGAAGTTCGCACCGGCGTTCCTGGCCGGGATGCCCTCGGTCGTCAAACCCGCCGGGCAGACCGCCTACCTCACCGAACTCGTCGTCCGGCGCATCATCGAGTCCGGAATCCTTCCCGAAGGCGCGCTCTCGCTGCTGTGCGCCGGGCCCGCCGGGCTCCTCGACGCCCTCACCGCCCAGGACACCCTCGGCTTCACCGGCTCGGCCGCCACCGCCCTCGCCCTGCGCACCCACCCCGTCGTCGCGGGCCGGTCCGTGCCGTTCAACGCCGAGGCCGACTCGCTCAACTGCTCCGTCCTCGGACCCGACGTCACCCCCGACGACCCGGAGTTCGCGCTGTTCGTCGACCAGCTCGTCACCGAGATGACCGTCAAGGCCGGCCAGAAGTGCACGGCGATCCGCCGCGCCCTCGTTCCCTCCGCCTCCGCGGACGCCGTCGCCGACGCGGTCATGGAACGCCTGCGCGGAACGGTCGTCGGCCATCCGGCCGGCGAGGACGTGGACATGGGGCCGGTGGTCAGCCTCGCCCAGCGCGACGAGGTGCGCGACGCCGTCGCCCGCCTCTCGGCCGATGCCAAGGTCGTCTTCGGTGATCCGGCGCGCGTCGACGTCACCGGCGCCGACGCCGAACGCGGCGCCTTCCTCTCACCGATCCTGCTGCGCTGCGACGACCCCGCCGCCCCCGCCCCGCACGAGGTCGAGGCGTTCGGCCCCGTCAGCACGCTGCTGCCGTACAGCGGGCTCGACGAGGCCGCCGAGATCGCCGCCCGGGGAGGAGGCAGCCTCGCGGGATCGATCGTCACCGCCGACGACCAGGTCGCACGGACGCTCATCACGGCACTCGCCCCCTGGCACGGCCGGTTGCTCGTCCTCAACCGGCACGACGCCGCCGAATCGACGGGCCACGGCGTCGCCATGCCCCAGCTGATCCACGGCGGGCCAGGCCGGGCCGGTGGGGGAGAGGAACTGGGCGGTCTGCGAGCGCTCCGCCCCTACCTGCGCCGCACCGCGGTCCAGGCGCACCCCGGTCTCCTGGCGGACCTCGCATGACCGGCTCCGACGGTCCCCGCCGCCGAGGACGCGGCGGGGACCGTCTGCCCCTGCGGTGTGTTACACCCAACTGGGCGCCCTGCCGGGCCCTTGTAATCTAGACAGCGGCCCTGTCCATGCCGTCCATAGCTGCCGTCCATAGCTGCCGTCCATAGCTCAGGGGTAACTCGCCGACCGTGTCACATGATGAAGAGGACACCCGCGTCCCACCCGTAAGCCTCCGCCGGCAGAGGGGTGCGGGGGGCGCCAAGGCCCTGCTGCTGACGGTGTTCGGCGAGTTCGTGCTGCCGCACAGCGCGCCGGTGTGGACCTCGACACTGCTGCACGTCCTGGCAGGGCTCGACGTGGAGGAGAAGTCGGCCCGCCAGGCCCTGACCCGGCTGGCGGCCGACCGATGGATCGTGTCCGAGCGCGTGGGGCGTCGGGTCCGCTGGGCCTTGACCGATCACGGCCGCGCGCTGCTGACCGAGGGCGCCGAGCGGATCTATTCCTTCGGCCGGGATCGCGAGTCCTGGGACGGACGCTGGCTGGTGCTCCTGGCCAGCGTCCCCGAGACCAAGCGCGACCTGCGTCACCGCCTGCGCAACGGCCTGACCTGGGCGGGGATGGGCAGCCCGGCGCCAGGAGTATGGATCAGCCCGCACGTCTCCCGCGAGCCCGAGGCCAAGCAGGTGGTGGAGAGCCTGGGACTGGACGCCGAGGTGCTGTCGTTCTGCGGCCCGTTCGGCGGGATCGGCTCGGAGTCGGAGATGGTCGAACAGGCTTGGCATCTGGGCGAGCTCGCCGCCTCCTACGAGGACTTCGTACGGGAGTTCGCGGGCATGCGGCCGGCGCCCGGTGATGAAGTGCTGCTCGACCAGACCCGTCTCGTCCACGCCTGGCGGCGGTTCCCCAGGCTGGATCCGCAGCTGCCCTTGGACCTGCTGCCGCCGCACTGGATCGGCGTGCGTGCCGCGAACGTCTTCAAGGACCTGCATCGGCAGTGGCACGACTCCGCCCAAGCACGCTGGGCGGAGCTGGCCGCGAACGGGTGACCCTGGGAGTTCGCGAGACTGCGGGGCTCGTCCGGAGCCCGGCGCCGCCGGCAGCCCGTCGGTGAGGTGAACGGCATCGCGCGCCTCGTCCGCGAGTCGTAGGTGCGAACGCAAACCTTCATGGTGACGTGTCTCTCAGAGATTCGTCAACATTGGCATGCCGATACGGAGCACTTGTGTCGCGTGTTCCGCCCGTTGTTCGAGGTTGAGGCGGTGATGCTGCGGCCTCCGATTGATTACAGAGTCTTGACGTGACGTGCGAAATCTGTAGATTTTGAGCGCACCAGTGGGGCGTGTCACACCACCCCATGATTTGGAGGAGCTGCCATGGGCGTCCTATCCGCCATTGCCCGCACGTTGCGTCCGGCCCCAGCGGTCGCCGCGCTGACGGCGGGCGCCCTCGCGCTGTCCGCATGTGGAGGCTCAAGCCTCGACCAGTCTGGAGGTGGAGAGTCCGGCGGCCCGGTGAAGATCGGTCTGCTCATCCCGTTGTCCGGCGTCTACGCGCCCCTGGGGCAGGACATGCGCGACGGCTTCACGCTCTACCTCGACCAGCACGGCGGCAAGCTCGGCGGCCGCGAGGCCGAGGTGGTCAGCGCCGACGAGGGGGAGGGGCCGCAGACGGGCGTGCCCGCCGCGCAGAAGCTGGTGTCCCAGGACCGGACGACCGCCGTGGTCGGAGTGGTCAACTCCGCCACCGCGCTCGGCCTGCGGGACTTCTTCACCGAGTCCAAGCAGCCGCTGCTGGTGGCCAACGCGGGCGCCGACGCCATCACGGCCGGCCGCAAGTCCGACTACGTGTGGCGCACCAGCTTCGCCAACGGCAAGGTCGGAGCCGCGCTCGGCCCGGCCGTCGCCAAGGAGGCCGAGGGCGGCGTCTACCTCATCGCCGCCGACTACGCCGCCGGACGCGAGATGGTGGCCGGGTTCCGCAAGGCGTTCGAGGCGGCGGGCGGCAAGGTCGCCGGGGAGAAGTACACCCCGTTCGGCAAGACCCAGGACTACCAGCCGTACCTGTCGGCGATCCGTAGCTCCGGCGCCAAGGCCGTGTACGCCTTCTACGCCGGCGCGGAGGCGGTGAGCTTCGTCAAGCAGTACAAGCAGTTCGGCCTGTCCGGCGAGATCCCCCTGTACGGAACCGGCTTCCTGACCGAGGGCGACGTGCTCAAGGCCCAGGGGCAGGCCGCGGTCGGGACCAAGACGTCCCTGCACTACTCGGCCGAGCTGGACACCCCCCGCAACAAGGAGTTCGTGGCGGCCTACCAGAAGGCGTTCAACGAGCCGCCCACCGTCTACAGCGTGCAGGCGTACGACGCGGCGGCGGCCCTCGACAAGGCGTTGGCCAAGACCAAGGGCGCCGGTGGGCAGAAACTCGCCGAGGCGCTACGCGAGGTCGGTCCCATCGACAGCCCCCGCGGGCCGTGGAGCTTCGACGCCGCCCACGACGCCCAGCAGAAGTACTACCTGCGCGAGGTCCGCTCCAGCGGCGGTGCCATGGTCAACGCGGTCGTCGGCGAGCTGAGCTGAGCCCGGCTGTCATGGACACCTATCTGGTGAGCGTTCTGAACGGGCTGTCGATGGGGTCGCTGCTGTTCGCGATCGCCCTTGGCCTGTCGCTGGTGTTCGGGATGATGGACGTGCTCAACCTCGCCCACGGCGCGGTCTACCTGGCGGGCGCGTACGTCGCCGTCGCGCTCGCCGGGGACGGGACCGGCCTGATGGCCTTCGTCCTGGCCGTGCTGGCGGCCGCCGTGGTCGGGGCGCTGCTCGGCGGCGCCCTGGCCGGGCTGACCCGCACCACCAGGCGGCACCTCGACCAGGCGTTGCTGACCCTCGGTGTGGCCCTGGTGGTGGCCGAACTGCTGTCGCTGGCCTTCGGCGACGACGTGCGCTCCATCGCCGCGCCCGCGCCCGTGGACGACGGCGTGAAGATCTTCGGCGCGACCTACCCCGTCTACCGGCTGCTGGTGATCGGGTTCGGGATCGCGCTGGCCGTCGCGGTCTACGTGCTGATCGAGCGCAGCGCGCTCGGCTCGGTCATCCGCGCCACGGTCAGCGACCGCGCGATGGTGGCGGCGCTGGGCATCGACACCGGCCGCGTCCTGGTCGGGGTGTTCGCCGCCGGTGCCGCGCTGGCGGCGGCCGGCGGCGTGCTGGCCGGTCCGATCCTCGGTGCCCAGCCGGGACTGGACGAGAAGGTGCTGCTGCTCGCGCTCGTCGTGGTGGTGATCGGGGGCCTGGGCTCGGTACGCGGCGCCCTGCTCGGCGCCGTCCTGATCGGTCAGGTGCAGGCGGTGGGCACCACGCTGCTGCCCGAGTTCGCCTCGTTCCTGATCTTCGCGGCGATGGCCCTGGTACTCCTGCTGCGCCCCTCCGGCCTGCTGCCGGCCCGATCGGCGGTGCACGCATGAAGGCGGTCGACGCTCCGGCCGAACCGGACACCTCACGCGGGACCGCGACGGGACCGGGCGAGCCCGCCGGTATCCGCCCGCACCGCGCGCGGATACCGGTCGTCCTCGCGGTCCTGGCCGTACTGGCCGCCGCCCCGCTCGTGCTCGGCCCCTTCCCGATCACGACGATGACCCGGATCCTGGCGTTCGCCGTCCTCGTGCTCGCCGTGGACCTGCTGACCGGCATCACCGGGCTGCCCACGCTTGGCCAGGCCGCCTACTTCGGCGTCGGCGCGTACACGGCCGTGCTGGTGGGCCTGCACATCACCTCCGACGCGCTGGTCCAGGTCGTGGCCGGGCTGGCGATGGGACTGGCCGCCGCCGGGCTGACCGGATGGGTGGCCGTGCGTGCCCGCGGCATCGTCTTCCTGATGCTCACGCTCGCGATCGGCGAGTCGGTGCACCAGCTCGCCGACACCTGGTCGGCGGTCGGCGGCAGCAACGGGCTGAGCGGGATGCCACCGATCACCCTCTTCGGAGGCTCCCCGCTGCTGGCGCCGGGGCTCGTCTACTGGTGGGTCCTGGCGGTCGCGGTCGCCGTGTTCGCGGGCGTCGCGCTGATCGCCAGGTCCCCGTACGGCCGCACGCTGCGTGGCGTGCGGGACAACGAATCCCGGATGCGCGCGCTGGGCTACCGTCCCGCGCTCGCCCGCTACGGCGTGTTCTGCCTGGCGGGCGCCGTCGCGGGCACCGGGGGCGCGCTGTGGGCGGCGCAGGCCAGGTTCGTCTCGCCCGGTGACATGGGGTTCGACGTGGCGGCGCTCGCCTTGCTCAGCGTGGTCATCGGCGGGGCGGGCAGCCTGTGGGGCCCGTGCCTGGGGGCCGCGCTGGTCCTGCTCGTCCGCGACAACCTCTCCGGCTACATCGGGGGACACGGACCCCTGGTGCTCGGCCTGCTGTTCGTGATCGTCGTCTTCGTGCTGCCCCGCGGTGTCGCCGGTGTCACCGGCCTCCGGAGGGCGGGCGTCCGCAGCGAGAAGGGTGACCGATGACCGCCGTTCTGGCACTGCGGGGACTGACCCGCTCCTACAGTTCGCTCACGGCCGTGGACCAGGTGGATCTGACGGTCCGGGCCGGTGAACGTCATGCGCTCATCGGCCCCAACGGAGCGGGCAAGTCGACGCTGTTCGCGACGGTGGCCGGAACTCTCCGGGCCACTTCGGGCAGCGTGCTGTTCGCCGGCGAGGACGTCACGTCCCTGTCCGAGTCCGACCGGGCGCGGCGCGGCCTGCTGCGCACCTTCCAGCACTCCAGCCTGTTCCTGGACTGTTCCGTCCAAGACAACGTGGCCCTCGCGGTCCAGCGCGTGCATGGCGTCGCACACCGTTTCCACCGAGCGGCGTGGCGCTTCAGGCGCACAGAGGCCGAGGCGCGCCATCGGCTGGAAACGGTCGGGCTGGCCGGACGCGCGCACCACAAGGTCGCCGCCCTGTCCCATGGCGAACGGCGGCAGCTCGAAGTGGCGATGGTGCTCGCCGCCCAGCCCTCTCTGGTCATGTTCGACGAGCCCACCGCGGGCATGTCCGCCGCCGAGACGGAGCGGTTCGTGGAACTGCTCCAGCGGCTGCCCCGGAACCTCACCGTCCTGATCGTCGAACACGACCTGGACGTGGTGTTCCGCCTGGCCGACCGCGTCACCGTCCTGCATCTGGGCAAGGTGCTCGCCACCGGCACCCCCGAACGGATCCGCGCGGACGAGGACGTCCAGCGGGCCTACCTCGGCGCGGCGAGGACCGATGATCTGTTCACCGATTCCGGAGCGTCGCGATGACGGACCTGCTCACCGTACGTGGACTGAGCGCGGGCTATGACGGCACCACCGTGCTCGACGGCGTCGACCTCACGGTGCCCGCCGGGGGAGTGGTGGCGTTGCTCGGCCGCAACGGCGTCGGCAAGACCACCTTCGTCCACACGGTCATGGGCATGATCAAGCCGTACTCGGGCAGCATCCTCATCGGCGACCGTGAACTGGCCGGAGCCTCCGCCCACGTCGTCGCGCGCAACGGCGTCGCCATCGTCCCTCAGGGACGCCGCGTGTTCGCGCCGCTCACCGTGGAGGAGAACCTTCGCATCGCCGCGGGCAGGAAACCGGGTCCGTGGACGCCTGAGCGGATCTACGACCTGATGCCCCGCCTGGCCGAGCGCCGCACCAATCGGGGTGACCAGTTGTCGGGAGGCGAGCAGCAGATGCTGGCGATCGGCCGCGCGCTCCTGCGCAACCCGCGCCTGCTCCTGCTGGACGAGCCCTCGGACGGTCTGGCACCGGCGATCATCGACCAGGTCGCCGAACTACTGGAAGGGCTGCGCGGCGAGGGCATCTCCGCGGTCCTGGTGGAGCAGGACCTGCACCTGGCCTTCTGCCTCGCCGACGACGTGGCGGTGATGCAGAAGGGACGCATCGTCCACCGAGGCCCCCTCGCCGAGTTCCGAGCCGACCGCGACCGAGCCCACAAGCTCCTCGGCGTGGGCTGATGGAACAACGGTCCGGACGGCACTACCGAACGAGAACCCCAGCCCGTCGTCCATGGCCTGGGGTTCGGGGGGTGGGCGATACTGGGATTGAACCAGTGACCTCTACCGTGTCAAGGTAGCGCTCTCCCACTGAGCTAATCGCCCTGGGTGGATGAGGTGGAGACGGGATTTGAACCCGTGTACACGGCTTTGCAGGCCGTTGCCTCGCCTCTCGGCCACTCCACCGAGCGAGGCCCTCGGCTTCGCCTGGTGTCAAGGCCCCCTCAGAGCGGACGACGGGATTCGAACCCGCGACCCTCACCTTGGCAAGGTGATGCTCTACCAACTGAGCCACGTCCGCGCGCCTTGGGGGTCGCCCCCCTCGGCCGTTGGGTCAACTCTAGCGGAAGGACGGCGTGGATGCGTACTCGTCGTGGGTGCCGGACAGGGCGGCCTCGGCGTGCAGGGAGTTCCAGAAGGCCAGTTCCTCGTCCTCTTCGAGGTGGGCGATGCGGCCCCAGAACTCGCGGTCTTCGGCTTGGTGGGCGGCGGCCAGGGAGAGGGCGGGCATCACGGTGGTGCCGGCGTCGGCGGCGTCGAGGTCGGCGGGTGTGAGGTCGGCGGGGAGCTGGACGGGGGTGCGGTGGTGCTTGCCGCGCTTGCGGACGCGGATGGGGGAGTGGGTGGGCGCCATGGAGGCGGCGGCGCGCCCTACGGCGAGGGCGACGGTGCCGCAGAGGACGATGGCCAGGGCGCCGGAGAGCAGGATCTCCTGGGTGGGGCCGTCGGGGAGCGGGGTCCCCGGCGAGCCGTGGGTCGTTTCGGCGATCTTGGCGTCGGAGGCGGGGCCGGTGAGGGCCTCGACCTTGGGCGCGGGGGCGGCGTGCTTGGGGACGTACTTGTCGACCTTGACCTTGCCGGGGTAGCCGAAGCCGACGACGGAGTCCATGTCGCGCGTCTTGCGCATGAGCTTGTAGCCGTCGGCGTTGGCCTCGATCGTGTGCAGGGTCCTGCCGTCGACCTTCTCGACGAGCCCGACGTGGTCGATCCGGTCGATGTCGCGGGAGCCGCTCCAGTCGTAGAAGACGAGGGCGCCGGGGACGGGCTTGGTGCCCCACGCGTCGTGTTTCCTGAACCATTTGGCGTGCTGGACGGTGGCGGCGAACTGCCCGGCCTGGTCGGCGACCCCGGCCTTCTCGGCGGCCCAGGCGAGGAACATGTCGCACCAGGGCGCGGTCTTGAAGTACGGGTTGTGGTCGGAGTCCATCTTCTTGGCCCACCAGTCGCCGAACTTGGTGTAGCCGTCGCTCTTCTCGGTGTAGCCGAGGTTGTCCTTGGCGATGTCGAGCAGCTTCTTGCCGACGGGGTCCATGACGCCTCCCTCCGTGGTGCGGGCGGCGCCCGACCCGGCCGGATGCCCTGTCGTATCAAGGTCACGTTCCGGTATCGAAGGAATGTAGCGAGGATAAAGACGGGTCGGCAACCCGTTCCATGAATTCGGTCAATGAGGACTATTCAGGAGTAGCCACGCGGGAGAACGGTGACCGGGCAGGGGGTGGCACGCAGCACTTTCAGGGCTACTTCGCCCAGAAAGACCCGGTGCGCGGTGGCGTCCTCGCTGCTGGCGCAGACCAGGATCTCCCCGTCGAGCCAGGCGGTGCGCTCGACGGCGTCGGCGATGTCGTCGCCCTGGGCCAGCGTGGTCTCGGTCTCCACCTTGCCGTCCCCGGCGAGGCGGGTCGCGAGGGCCAGGTCGTCGCGCAGCCCCTCGGTGGGCTCGTCGCCGATGGCGAACGTGAGCAGGCGCAGGCCGGCTCCCAGCCGCGCGGCGGCGTCGGCGGCACGGGTGACGGCCTCGTCGCACTGGGGGCGGCGCACGTACGCGACGGTGATGCGGCTCAGGCCCTCGGGCGGGACATGGCCGGACGGGACGATCATCACCGCCTCCGGAGCGGAGTGCAGCAGGTTGTCGGCGGTGGAGCCGAGCGCGAGCCGGCCGCGCGCGCCGCCCTCGGAGGAGCCGACCACGATGAGGTCCGCGCCGATCCTGCTGGCCAGCACGGACAGGCCGCGTCCCACGCCCCGGCCCTCCTGGACGGCGAGCTCGGCCTCGGGCGCCAGCTCGGCCGCCTGGTCGAGGAGGGTCCGCGCCTCGCCCGCGGCGGCGGGACGTCCGGGCGGGTGGACGTGGGCGACGGTGAGCCGCCCGCCGGTCAGGGAGGCGATCCCGCGGCCCAGGGCGACGGCCTCCCGGGCGCCCTGGGCGCCGGTGTACCCGGCCAGGACATGCTCTCCGATCATGTACCGATCGTTCCCCATGGCGGACCGCGCGACGTCCGCTTTGGAGTTGTTCGGGTACATTCTGGACGGCCTGAGCGATTCAACTGGGGGGAGAAGCGCATTGGACACCGCGGTGCCGGGCCTGGTCCCCGGTCGCTGGACGATCGACACGGCGCACTCGGAGATCGCCTTCACGATCCGGCATCTGATGACCACGGTCCGCGGCTCGTTCACCGAGTTCGAGGGCGAGCTGCACATCGCGGACGACCCGCTGGGGTCCTGGGCCCGCGCCGAGATCGCGATGGCCTCGATCGACACGCGCAACGAGGAGCGGGACGCGCACGTGCGGTCGCCGGAGATCCTGGACGTGGCGCGCTTCCCGACGATGACCTTCCTCGGGACGCATGTGGAACGTGCCACGATCGGCCGGAGGGCGCGCACCCCCCGGTACCACCTGGACGGCGACCTCACGATCTGGGACGTGACCCGGCCGGTGCGGCTCCTGGTGGAGTTCCACGGCGTGGACGGCGATCCCGCCCTCGGCACCCGCGCGGGCTTCACCGCGACGACCTCGCTGAGCCGCGCGGACTTCGGGATCGAGTTCAACATCCCGATGCAGGGCGACAAGCTGCTGCTGGGCGACACGATCGCGATCGAGCTGGAGATCCAGGCGGTGCTGGACGAGCCCACCGGCGCCCTCGGCCGCCCCGCCGCCGACCGGTCCGCCGGCGACGACTCCTGACCGCGAGGCTCAGGGCGCCGGTCGCGAACGTGACCGGCGGATCAGCGCCAGCAGGTCCCGGGCGGGTCCGCTGGGACGGCGGCCCGCGGGCCACACGGCGCGCAGCGGACGGCTCAGGTCGAGGTCATCGACGGGAACCGTGACCAGCCGCCCGCCGGAAAGCTCCCCGAAGACCGCGAGTTCGCTCACCACAGCCGGACCCGTGCCCGACACCGCCGCCGCCTTGAGTTCTGCGGTGGACGCCGGCTCGACCAACGGCCGCGCCGTCCCTCCGAAAGAGGCGAGAGCCCGATCGAGCACCGCACGCGTCCCGTCCGCGCGCAAGATAAGGGAGACCGCGGCCAGTTCCTCGGCGCTCACTCCGCTGCGGCGCCGCGCCCAGGGGTGCCCGGAGGCGACCACCACGACCAGCCGGTCCGAGCCCACGACCGTACCGCTGAGCCCCGCCAGATTGCGGGCGCCCTCCACGAACCCCAGATCCGCCTTGCCGAGCCTCACCTGTTCCGCCACGGTCGTGGAACCGGCGGTACGCAGCGTGATGGACGCATCGGGATACGTCGTGTCCAACGCGACCAGCCATCCGGGCAGCAGGTGTTCGGCCACGGTAGGGCTGGCCATGATGCGCAGCCCGCGCCTCTGGGGCAGGGCCGCGAGTCCCGCGTCCATCTCATGGGCCGCGTCCAGAACGCGCTGAGCCCACGTGGCCACCAGCGCGCCGGCCTCGGTGGGACGTGAACCGCGTGGCGACCGTTCGAGCAGCTCCACGCCCATCTGCCGTTCCATCGAGCGGATCCGGGCGCTGGCGGCGGGCTGGCTGACGCCGAGCTCGGCCGCCGCCCGGCCGACGCTGCCCAGCCGGATCACGGCGAGCAGCAACTCCAGGGCGCCGAGGTCGGGCACGCGGTGCGGGACGGCCACCGCTCCATCCTAAGCAGCACTCATAAGCCCGTCTTATGTCTCGCCGGTTTCAGGGGCCTGCCCCGCCTACGCGCCCGTGCGGCCGTCGATGAGCTCCCGCGCGGCGTCCAGATGGCCCAGGTGCCGCGCGTACTCCTGGAGCAGGTGGAACAGGATCCAGATCAGCGAGGTCGGGCGGTCGTCGGAGAAGCGGGGGCCGGGCGGCGCGACGCTGTCCAGCGGGGCGCCGGCGACGATCTCCCTGGACCGCTCGCAGGTCGCCAGGAACTCGGCCCGGATGTCCTCGAAGCCTTCGTCCTCGGGCACGTGCCAGGGCTCGTCCCGGGTGCGCTCTCCGGGTCCGCGATCGCCCCACGGCCGCTCCACCGGCTCGCCTGCGAATCCCCACTGGAGCCAGCGGATCTCCACATAGGTCAGGTGCTTGAACAGCTCCAGTGGCGTCCAGCCGGACGGCAGGGTCGCGGTGCGGAGCTGCTCGTCCGAGAGGCCGTCGAGTTTGCGCAGCAGGGCCTTCCGGTAGTAGTCGAGATAGCCGTTCAGCAGGTCGCGCGGGTCGGTGAGGTGGCCCGGAGGCTCGGCGGCCGGGGTCGCGTCGGTCATGGCGCAGGAGCCTATCCCGTCAGGAATAGGCGACCGCGTCTCCCGGTTCCTGTAGTCTAGTTGAAACTTCTACTATTCGAGGGGGTCCGGCGTGCAGTTCGGAGTCTTCACCGTCGGCGACGTGACCACCGACCCGACGAACGGCCGCACGCCGACCGAGGCGGAGCGGATCAAGGCGATGGTGGCCATCGCGCTCAAGGCCGAGGAGGTCGGCCTGGACGTCTTCGCCACCGGAGAGCACCACAACCCGCCGTTCGTGCCGTCGTCCCCGACCACCATGCTCGGCTACGTCGCGGCCCGTACCGAGCGGCTGATCCTGTCCACGGCGACCACGCTGATCACCACCAACGACCCGGTCAAGATCGCCGAGGACTACGCGATGCTCCAGCACCTGGCCGACGGCCGGGTCGACCTGATGATGGGACGCGGCAACACCGGGCCGGTCTACCCCTGGTTCGGCAAGGACATCCGCGACGGCATCCCGCTGGCCATCGAGAACTACCACCTGCTGCACCGGTTGTGGCGGGAGGACGTGGTCGACTGGGAGGGCAGGTACCGCACGCCGCTCCAGTCCTTCACCTCCACCCCGCGCCCGCTGGACGGCGTCCCGCCGTTCGTGTGGCACGGCTCGATCCGCAGCCCGCAGATCGCCGAGCAGGCCGCCTACTACGGCGACGGCTTCTTCGCCAACAACATCTTCTGGCCCAAGGAGCACTTCCAGCGGCTGATCGAGCTGTACCGGCGGCGGTTCGAGCACTACGGGCACGGCCGGGCCGACCAGGCGTACGTGGGCCTGGGCGGGCAGGTGTTCATGCGGAAGAACTCCCAGGACGCGGTCAGGGAGTTTCGGCCCTACTTCGACAACGCCCCGGTCTACGGCCACGGACCCTCCCTTGAGGAGTTCACCGCGGAGACCCCGCTGACCGTGGGCAGCCCGCAGCAGGTGATCGACCGGACGCTGGGCTTCCGTGAAGCGTTCGGCGACTACCAGCGGCAGCTGTTCCTGATGGACCACGCCGGGCTGCCGCTGAAGACCGTCCTGGAACAGCTCGACATCTTGGGCGAGGAGGTCGTGCCGGTGCTGCGCCGCGAGTTCGAGTCGCTGCGTCCCGCGCACGTCCCGGCCCATGCGCCCACCCACGCCGAACTGGCCGCGGCGATGGCCGGCCGGGCGCCCGTGGTCCGCGCGGACCCGTACGCCGACGTGGCGCCGTCCGAGGAGCTGCTGAACGGCGGTGCGTGAGCCCACGGCGACCCCGCGCCGCCGTTCCGGCAACCCCTTGGATGAAATGGTGTCCATGGACGAACGATCGCCGGAGATCGCCGACGTGCTCGCCGGGGTCGGCCCGCGGTTGCGCGACCTGCGGACCAGGCGGGGGGTCACTCTGGCCGACCTCTCCGAGAGCACCGGCATCTCCAAGAGCACGCTGTCCCGCCTGGAGTCCGGGCGCCGGCGCGCCACGCTGGAGCTGCTGCTGCCGATCGCCCGGGCGCACCGCGTACCGCTGGACGAGCTGGTCGGCGCGCCCGAGACCGGCGATCCGCGGGTGCGGATCCCGCCGCGCGTGCTGCCCGGCCGGACCGTGATCCCGCTGACCCGGCAGCCCGGCGCCCTCCAGGCGTACAAGATGGTGATCGAGCCGAGCCACGGTACGCCCGACCCGCAGACGCACGAGGGCTACGAGTGGATGTACGTGCTGGCGGGACGGCTCCGGCTGGTCCTGGCCGAGCACGACCTGGTGCTGAAGGCGGGCGAGGCGGCCGAGTTCGACACCCGTGTCCCGCACTGGTTCGGCGCCGCGGGGGACGAGCCCGTGGAGATCCTGAGCCTGTTCGGCCGCCAGGGCGAGCGCATGCACGTCCGGGCCAGGCCACGGCGCGCGGCCGGGAAGGGCTGAGCCCGGGGCGCGGCGATCAGGCGTTGGTGGCGTCGAGGCGCTCGGTCAGCTTGAGCAGCATGCCGCGCAGGTCGCGCAGCTCGTCCGTGCCGAGGCCCGACGCCTCCATGACGCGGGGCGGCACGGCGGCGGCCCTCTCCCTGAGCGCGGCGCCCTCGGCGGTCAGGTGCACCGACACCGAGCGCTCGTCCTGGCGGCCGCGCCGCCGCTCCACCAGGCCCGCCGACTCCAGCCGTTTGACCAGCGGTGACAGCGTGCCCGAATCGAGGCGCAGGCGGGCGCCCAGATCCTTGACGGTGAGCCCGTCCGACTCCCAGAGCGTGAGCATCACCAGGTACTGCGGATAGGTCAGGCCCAGGTCGCGCAGCAGCGACCGGTACAGGGCGTCGAAGGCCCGCGAGGTGGCGTGCAGCGCGAAGCACACCTGGTTGTCGAGCCTCAGCATCTCCTCCGCCGGGAGTGCCGGGAGGTCGGGTGCGCGGGCGTTCATGCCAGCGAGTCTACGGCCTCCGGGCGGTTACCTGGACGTCCATTCAATTGCCCGCAACCGGGATGTCCGGGTCTGCGGCGGGACAGGGCAATCTGACTGTCCGTCATCGATCGACTGCCGTACGTTGCACGGGAGACGTCGAGTGAGAGGCGGGTCAAACGATGCGGCCGTTCGAGCTTCCGGACTTCTACCTCGTCCACCCCGCGCGCCTCAACCCGCACGTGGAGGGCGCCCGCGCGCACAGCACGCTGTGGGCCCGGCAGATGGGCATGCTGGACGACACCCGCGACCCGAGCACCCCGGAGATCTGGGACGCGGACGAGCTTGCCGCGATGGACTACGCGCTGCTGTGCGCCTACACCCACCCCGACTGCGTCCCTGCGGAACTCGACCTGATCACCGACTGGTACGTCTGGGTGTTCTATTTCGACGACCACTTCCTCGAGGTCTACAAAAAGCCCCGTGACCGGGAGGGGGCCGGGGCCTACCTCGACCGCCTCTGCTCGTTCATGGGGCCCGAGCCGCCCGAGCCCGAGAACGCGGCCGAGCGCGGCCTCGCCGATCTGTGGGCGCGCACCGTCCCGGCGATGTCGGAGCATTGGCGGGCGCGGTTCGTGGAGAGTACGCAGAACCTTCTGCGCGAATCGCTGTGGGAACTGGCCAACATCTCCGAGGCCCGGGTGCCCAACCCCGTCGAGTACATCGAGAAGCGGCGCGCGGTCGGCGGTGCCCCCTGGTCCGCCTGCCTGGTCGAGCACACCGTGGGCGCCGAGGTACCGCCCGGCATGGCGGGCAGCCGCCCGCTGCGCGTGCTGAGGGACGCCTTCTCCGACGGCGTGCACCTGCGCAACGACATCTTCTCCTACCAGCGCGAGACCGAGACCGAAGGCGAGGTCAACAACGCCGTGCTGGTGGTCGAGCGGTTCCTCGGCGTCGGGCCGCGCCGCGCCGCGGAGATCGTCAACGACCTGCTGACCTCGCGGCTGCGCCAGTTCGAGAACACCGCGCTGACCGAGGTCCCGCCGCTGTTCGAGGACCACGCGGCGACTCCGGCCGAGCGGGCCGCGGTGGCGGCCTATGTGAAGGGGCTCCAGGACTGGCAGTCCGGCGGGCACGAGTGGCATCTGCGCTCCAGCCGCTACATGAACGAGGGCGCGGGCGGCGGCGCGCCGCTCGGGCTGGGCATGGCCCTGTCGCGCGCCGCCGCGGTGCTGGAGGCCGCCACGCCGAGCCCGCTGATCGTTCCGTACCGGAAGGTCGGGCCGGTGCGGATGCCCGAGTTCACGATGCCGTACCGGGCGCGGGTCAACCCGCACATCGAACGTGCCTGCCGCAACGTGATCGACTGGTGCGGGGCGATGGGGATGTACGGGCCGGTCGCGCGGCACCCCGAGCCGCTGTGGACGCCCGCCCTGCTGTCCGGCTTCGACCTCGCGACCTGTGCCGCCTCGCTCGCCCCGGACGCCACCGCCGACCACCTGGACCTGGGCACCCAGTGGCTGGCCTGGGGCACCTATGGCGACGACTACTTCCCCAAGACGTTCCTCCGCGACCGCGACCTGCCCGGCGCCCGGATGTTCGTGGCCCGGATCCCGTTGTTCATGCCGCCGGACCTCGGCCCCACGCCGCCGCCGCTGTCACCCGTCGAGACCGGGCTGGCCGACCTGTGGCGCCGTACCGCCGCCTCGATGCCGCCGGGCGGCCGGGAGCGGTTCCGCTCCGCCGTCGAGCGGATGGTCCGGAGCTGGCTGTGGGAGCTTCACCACCACCTCCAGGACCGCGTCCCCGACCCTGTCGACCACCTGGAGATGCGGCGGTTCACCTTCGGCCCCGACCTGACCCTGGGCCTGGCCCGGATCGGCACGGAGGACCGCCTTCCGCCCGAGATCTCCGGCGCCGCGGCCATGCGGGCCGTCGAGAACGCGGCGATGGACTACGGCACGCTGGTCAACGACGTGTTCTCCTACCAGAAGGAGATCGAGTTCGAGGGGGAGCGGACCAACGCGGTCCTCGCCGTCGAGCATCTGCTCGGCTGCGGACGGGACGAGGCCGTCGCCATCGTCGCCGACCTGACGACCTCGCGGCTGCGCCAGTTCGAGCGCGCGGTCGCGGGCGACCTTCCGGCGCTCGCCGAGGAGTACCGGCTGGACGGGGAGGCGCGCCAGGCCCTCGACGGCTACGTGACCAGGCTGTGGGACTGGATGGCGGGCATCCTGAAGTGGCACCGCGAGACGCGGCGCTACCCCGAACCCGACCTTCTGGCGCGCTACCCGCATCACCACGGGGAACGGCTCGTCCTGCCCGGCCCCAACGGGCTGGGGACGTCCGCCACCCGGGTCCGCCTGACGCATCCCGTGTGAGGCGGCGCGCCCGGCGCCGCCCGGCACCCGCTCCCGCGATTCTGGAATGCCGTTCAGTAACCTGGAGGCGGAAGCGACCCGGGGAGCGGCGGGTGGCGCGGGGAGAGACGGGCATGGGCAGCTGATGGCACGCAAGGCGAGCGGCCGGGCGGGGGAGGGCTCCTGGCGGTGGGGCCGCACGGCCGAGACCCGCCGGGGGATGCTGGAGGCGGCCTGCGAGGTCTTCGTCGAGCAGGGCTTCGCCGAGGCGAGCGTGGCCGAGATCGTGGAACGCGCCGGGTCCAGCGTCGGCAGCCTCTACCACCACTTCGGCGGCAAGAGCGAGCTGTTCCTGGCGCTGTTCGAGGACCACCAGGACGAGCAGGACGCGCTGGCGTCGGGGGCCGTGGCCAAGGCGCGGGCGGCCGGCGAGGAGGACCCGCTGGAGCTGTTCGTCCACGGCGCGCGGGCGTACCTGCGCGGCTGCTGGGAGCGGCGCGACCTCGTCCGGCTGTTCATGGACGGCGACGCGCCGCCCGGGTTCGAGCTGGTCCGCCGCACCAGGACGCGGGAGTGGGTCCGGCGGAACGCCATCCTCCTGCGCGCCGGGACGGAGCCCGAGGACCGCGTCGTCGTGGCCGTCCTCACCACCGTGATCGGCGAGGCGGGCCGGGAGGTCGCCGGGTGCGAGTCGCCGGCCGAGGCGTCCAGGGTCATCGGTACCGCGCTGGAGCTGATCCGCCGCCTCGACCCTCTCGCCGCGCCCCGCGTCCCCGACGCCTGACGCGACCCCCCGGCTCCGGCTCACCGGTACGGGCGGCGGCAGGTTTCGCGCGCCCCCGCAGGGTAGGGCGGCGGACGGTCAGTCCTCTGGTCCGCCGGGCGCGGGCCCGACCGCGGGAGGTCCGAGCATGAAGGCGCTCACCTGGCACGGCAGGCGCGACGTGCGCGTGGAGTCGGTGCCGGATCCGGAGCTCAAGGAGCCCACCGACGCGATCATCCGTGTCACCAGCACCGCGATCTGCGGGTCCGACCTGCATCTGTACGAGGTGCTGGGGCCGTTCATGGGCGAGGGCGACATCCTCGGCCACGAGCCGATGGGGATCGTGGAGGAGGTCGGCTCGGCGGTCGCGGACCTCCGACCGGGGGACCGGGTGGTGATCCCCTTCAACATCGCCTGCGGCCACTGCCACATGTGCGATCGGAAGCTGTACGCGCAGTGCGAGACCACGCAGGTGCGCGAGCACGGGATGGGCGCGGCCCTGTTCGGCTACACCAAGCTTTACGGCCAGGTCCCGGGCGGGCAGGCCGAGTACCTGCGGGTGCCGCAGGCCCAGTTCGGGCCGATCAAGGTGCCCGAGGGGCCGCCCGACGACCGGTTCCTGTACCTGTCGGACGTGCTTCCCACGGCCTGGCAGGGCGTGGAGTTCGCGGACGTCCCGGACGGCGGCAGCGTCGCGGTGCTGGGGCTGGGACCGGTAGGCCAGATGTGCGCGCGTATCGCCCGGCACCGCGGCCACACCGTGATCGGCGTGGACCGGGTGCCCGAGCGGCTCGACCTGGCCGGCGCGCACGGCATCGAGGTGATCGACGAGTCCGACGCCGACGACCTGGGGGACGCGGTGCGGGAGCTCACCGGGGGCCGCGGCACCGACGCGGTGGTCGAGGCGGTCGGCATGGAGGCGCACGGCTCCCCCGCCGCCAAGGCCGCGCACACCCTCATCGGGCTGATGCCGGACCGGGCGGCGGCGCCGATGATGACACGGGTCGGCATGGACCGGAGGGCCGCGCTGCTCCAGGCGATCGAGGTCGTCCGCCGCGGCGGCACGGTCTCGATCCTCGGCGTGTACGGCGGGATGACCGATCCGCTGCCCATGATGCGGATCTTCGACAAGGGCGTCACGCTGCGGATGGGGCAGGCCCATGTCAGGCGGTGGGTGGACGACCTGATGCCGCTGGTGGCCGACGACTCCGACCCGCTGGGCGTGGAGGGGCTGGCCACCCACCACCTGCCGTTGGACGAGGGACCGCACGGATACGAGATCTTCCAGAAGAAGCAGGACGGCGCCGTGAAGGTCGTCCTGAACCCCTGACCGTTCCCGGCGGTGGAAACCCGGCCCGGATGAAACGGTGCCCATGGGGTACCGGTGGTCCATGCGTTCCGCGATCCTGGACATCGGCTCCAACTCCGCCCATCTGAAGACCGTCGACCTGGAACCGGGAGAGCCTGTCCGGACGGTGCGCTCGGCCAAGCGGCCGACCAGGCTGGCCGAGTCGATCACGCCGGACGGCCGGATCGGTGTCGAGGCGGTCGGCCGGCTGGGCTGGGCGGTGGCGGCCGCGCTCGACCTGGCCCGCTGGGACGGCGCGGACGAGCTGATCGCCTTCGCCACCTCGGCGCTGCGGGACGCGACCGACCGCGAGGAGATCATGGCCCTGCTGGAGGACCGCACCGGGCTGGCGCCGGCGTTCCTCTCCGGGGAGGACGAGGCGCGGCTGACGTTCCTGGCGGTCCGCTCCTGGTACGGCTGGTCGGCGGGCCCGCTGCTGCTGGCCGACATCGGGGGCGGCTCGCTGGAGATCGCCGCCGGGGACGGCGCCGAGCCCGGGTACGCGGTCTCGCTGCCGCTGGGCGCCGGGCGGCTCACCCGCGAGCACCTGCCCGGAGACCCGCCGTGCCGCGAGGACGTCGAGCGGCTGCGCCTGCTCGTGCGCGAACGGCTGGCGGCCTTCCTGCCGCCCGACCCCGGCGACCTGTGGACGGGGCGTTCCGGCAAGGGCCGGGGCGGAGGACGGGCGATCGCCACGTCCAGGACCTTCACGCAGCTCGCGAAGCTGACCGGCGGCCGTGACGCGGAGGGCCGCCGCGTCCTGCGGCTCAAGGCGGTCCGGGACCAGATCCCGCGCCTCGCCGCGCTGGACGCCGCCGGCCGGGCGAGGCTGAAGGGCGTGTCGGCGTCCCGCGCCCGGCAGATCCTCGCGGGCGCCGTGATCGCCGAGGCGACCATGCGGCACCTGGGCGTGCGCCGCCTGGAGATCTGCCCGTGGGCGCTGCGCGAGGGCATCGCCATCCGCCGCCTCCAGCAGCTCGGCGGCCGGGGTCCGTGCCGTGACGACATCGCCCATCTGCTGTTTCCGCTGCCCGAGGAACGCGCCCGGCTGGAGGCCGTGGGCAGCGCCCGCTAGCGCGCCGGGAACGGGACGCGGCTTTACAGCCGGGGCGTTCGCGCGCTAACGTACAACCAAATGGTTGTACGAGAACCGGACGGCGAGGTCGTGGACCGGTGGTTCCACGCGCTCGCCGACGCCACCCGCCGCGACATCCTGCGCCGGTGCATCGAGGACCGGCCGTCGGTGTCACGGCTGGCCGAGCTCTACCCGATGAGCTTCGCCGCCGTGCAGAAGCACGTCGCGGTCCTGGAGCGAGCCGGTCTGGTCACCAAGGAGCGCCGCGGAAGGGAGCAGCTCGTGCGCACCGACCCTGATGCGGTACGCCGGGCGCGGCAGGTCCTCGACGGGCTGGAGGCGACCTGGCGTGCGCGGGTGGACCAGATGTCCGGCCTGCTCGCCCAGGACCCCGACGCACCGGAGCACGACACGGAGAGAGGAACGGATAGATGAGCATCACGAGCCTGGACAAGGACCTCGATGCGCTGACCCTGAGGCTGACCGCCGAGTTCGACGCACCCGTCGAGCGGGTGTGGCGGCTGTGGTCGGATCCGCGGCGGCTCGAGCGCTGGTGGGGGCCGCCGACCTACCCCGCCACCGTGGAGGAGCACGACCTGACGCCCGGCGGCGAGGTCACCTACTACATGACCGGACCGGACGGCGATAAGGCCCATGGCTACTGGCGGATCACCGCGGTCGAGCCGCCCCGCTCCCTGGAGTTCGTCGACGGCTTCGCCGACCAGGACGGCAGGCCCGCCGAGGACATGCCCACCAACACGACCCGGGTGCGGCTCACCGGCCGCGGCGACGGCGGCACCCGGATGGAGCTCCAGTCGGTGTTCGACTCCCGTGACCATATGGAACAGCTGATGAAGATGGGCATGGCCGAGGGCCTGCGGGCGGCGGTCGGCCAGATCGACGGCCTGCTCGCCGCCTGAGGATCCGCCGCCCTCACACGTGGGTGTCGCAGGCCGCCAGGTAGCCGGCCAGGTACGCCTCGGCGACCCGGCCGATGAGGAAGTCGCCGGGCAGGAACCGGCTGTCGTGCAACCCGGGCGCGTCGGGCGCGGTGGTGGACGCCGTGCCGACGAACAGCATCAGGCTGCGCGTGACCCCGCCGTAGTAGGAGAAGTCGTCGGCGCCGAACGACCGGAACACGGTGTCGACGGGGATGCCCATCCCGCCCAGCCGCCGCGCGGCCTGCGCGGCCAGCGGCGGATCGTTGACGAGCGGCGGCTCGACCTCCTCCACCTTCACCCGCCCGATACAGCCGTGCGCGGAGGCGGTGTGCTCGACGATCTCCTGGAGGAGCCGCGCCATGACCGGCCGGTCCGCGTTGCCCATCACCCGGACGGTGCCGCGCGCCGAGGCGGTCCGCGGGATCACGTTCGGCGCGCTGCCCGCCTTGACCTGGCCGACCGAGCAGACCGCGCCGTGGACGGGATCGAAGCGGCGGCTCACGATCTGCTGGAGCGATACCACGGACTGGCACAGCGCGAGCACCGGGTCCCGGGCGGTGTGCGGGTAGCCCGCGTGCCCGCCCCGCCCCTCGATGGTGATCTCGAACTCGTCCGCCGCCGCGTTGACCGGGCCCGGCGCCGCCGACACCACGCACTCGGGAAGGCGGGGCTGCACATGCGCCCCGATCACGGCGACGGCGCCGTCCAGCGCCCCCTCCCGTACGACGTCGGCGGCGCCTGACGGCGCGGTCTCCTCGCGCGGTTGCAGCAGGGCGGTGATCGGTGTCTCCACACCGATCCTGGACGCGGCCCGGCACACGGCGACCAGGGCGGCCAGGTGGACGTCGTGCCCGCAGGCGTGCATCGCGCTCGTGCGGGAGGCGTAGGGCGCCCCGGTACGCTCGACGATCGGCAGGGCGTCCAGCTCGGCGCGCAGCACGACCGCGGGACCGTCGCCGCCGATCCGCAGGACGCGCCCCGTTCCGGCGACGTGCGCCGCCGGTCCCGCGTCCAGCGCCCGCACCACGTCGTCGGCGGTGTCCGACTCGTCGCCGGAGACGCGCGGATCGGCGTGCAGGCGGTGACGCAGGGTCGTCGCGGCGGGCAGCTCGTCGGCGATGGCGGTACGGAACTTCTCCACCATCTCCACCATGGAGACCTCCCCCCGAGGGGCTTCATGATCACGTGCCGGCGAAGGTACCCGCCGCGAAGGCGGTCATCCCTGCGTCGAGCCGCATGCCCGGATCGCCGTGCTGGTGAGCACTGTCCGTTGACATGCGGGAACCGCCAGGTTCTCCGGGCGGAGCGGACTTGTGCGTTCCCGCAGCTCACGCCGCCGCATCGAGGCTAATTCCGCGTTGAGGAATTTGCATGGTGAGGTGTTGCACAGGGTGGAAGCCGCGCATAGGTTCACAGCACCCGGTTCACGCGGTCGTAACACGGCCGCGGGGGCCGTCCATTCCGAGGAGCACCAGGTTACGAGGGGAGGCTCCGTGTCCCATGTCGCCTGGCGCCGGCTACCGGCCGGCCGTGGCACCGATCTGGGCCTGAAGGCGGCGGGCGTGGTGGCCGTGCTCGTGCTGGCCGAACTGTGCACACGCGGCGGGATGCTGCCGCAACGCTGGTTCCCGCCCGCGAGCGAGATCTACGCCGAGTTCTTCAAACTGGCCGGCGGCCGCCCGCTGTGGGTGGAGATCGGCCGGACCCTGCTCGGCTGGGCCGCCGGGCTCGGCCTGGGCGCGGTGCTCGCCGTGCCCGCGGGTCTGGCCCTGGGGTCCAGCCGCACCGCGTTCCGGCTGGCCCGGGTGGTCATCGAGTTCTGCCGCCCGGTGCCGCCGGTCGCGCTGATCCCGCTGGCCGTGCTGGTGTACGGCACCGGCACGCAGACCAAGGTCTTCCTGGTCGCGTTCGCGGTGTTCTGGCCGCTGCTGTTCCAGACCATCTACGGCGTCCAGGACGTCGATCCGGTCGCCAAGGACACCGCCCGCTCGTACGGGCTGGGCACGGCGGCCGGGTTCCGGACGGTGGTGCTGCCCAGCGCCACCCCGTACATCGCCACCGGCCTGCGCATCGCGTCGTCGATCGCGCTGATCCTCACCGTCACCGAGGAGCTGGTCGTGGGCACGCCCGGCCTGGGACGGGCGATCATCGTGGCGCAGTCGGCGGACAACGCCACCCGGATGTACGCGCTGATCATCGTGACCGGGCTGCTCGGCTGGGCGCTGAACTCGGCGTTCCACGCGGGCGAGCGGCGGGTCCTGCGGTGGCATCCGTCGCAGAGAAGAGAGGTGGCGTCGTGACCGAGCGAAGCGAGGGCACGAGTGCGGCCCTTGCCGGCGGGCGCGGGGGACCGGCCCCCCGCGAGCAGCGGGTGACCGCGACCGCGACCAGGCGGGGCGGCGGGCCGGCCGTCGCGCGGCGGCTGCTGGGGATCGCGCTGCAATTGGTGGTCCCCGCCGCGATCCTGCTGGGCTTCTGGGCCTGGTCGGAACGGGCGGAGAGCTTCTTCTTCCCGCCCGCGTCCGAGATCGCCGGATTCTTCGGCGAGCTGTGGCTGTTCGACCGGGTGCCCACGGACGTCCTGCCCAGCCTGGGGCGGATGTTCGCCGGGTACGCCATCGCGGCGGCGCTGGGCATCGCCGTGGGCACGGCCCTGGGCATGTCCAGGATGCTGCGCACCGCGGTCGACCCGATCGTGCAGTTCCTGCGGGCGCTGCCGCCGCCCGCGCTGATCCCCTTCGCGCTGCTGCTGTTCGGCGCGGGGGACGCCTCCAAGGTGTTCATCATCGCGCTCGGGACGCTGTGGCCGATCCTGCTGAACACCATCGACGGCGTCCGCGGGGTGGAGTCGCAGCAGCTTGAGGCGGCACGCTCGTACCAGATCCCGGCGCGCGCCCGGCTCACCCGGATCGTGCTGCCGGCCGCGTCCCCGCGGATCTTCGCGGGGCTGCGCACCAGTCTGTCCATCGGGATCATCCTCATGGTGGTCTCGGAGATGGTCGCCAGCGACAACGGCGTCGGCTACTTCGTGCTGGAGTCGCAGCGATCCTTCGCCATCCCGGAGATGTGGACCGGGATCGTCCTGCTCGGGGTGCTCGGCTTCGTGCTCAACTGGCTGTTCCTGCTGGTGGAGTCGCGGATGCTGTTCTGGCACCGAGGTTTGAAGGGGAACGACGATGCTTGAGGTGTCCGGCCTGCGCAAGGTCTACGGACCCGATCCGGCCTCCCGGCCGGCGGTGGCGGACCTGTCGTTCGAGGTCGGGGAGCGCGAGTTCGTGTGCATCCTGGGCTCGTCCGGATGCGGCAAGACGACCATGCTGCGGATGCTGGCGGGCCTGGAGCCGTCCACCGCGGGTCAGGTGCGGCTGCGCGACGCGACGGTGACCGGGCCGCCCCGCGAGATGGCGTTCGTGTTCCAGGACTACAGCCGGTCGCTGTTCCCATGGATGACGGTGGAGAAGAACGTGTCCTTCCCCCTGCGCTACAAGGGCGTGGGGAAGAAGGAGGCGCGGGACGCCACCGAGGAGGCCCTGGAGGCGGTCGGCCTGGGCGGCAGGGGCAGGCAGTACCCCTGGCAGATGTCGGGCGGCATGCAGCAGCGGGTGGCGATCGCGCGTGCGCTGGCGTACCGGCCGAAGATCCTGCTGATGGACGAGCCGTTCGCCTCGGTCGACGCGCAGACCCGCGCCGAGCTGGAGGACCTGTTGCTGTCCATCTGGCAGCGGTACGAGACGACGGTGCTGTTCGTGACGCACGACATCGACGAGGCGGTGTACCTGGCCGACCGGGTCCTGGTGCTGAGGGCGCCCGCCCATGTCGGGCTGACCGTGGACGTGGACCTGCCCCGTCCCCGCGACCAGCTCACCACCAAGGCCCACCCCGATTTCGCCAAGCTGCGCAGCGAGCTGTTCGCCGCTCTGCAAGGGGCATCATGACCGAGCGGAACAAGGGCATGACGGCGAGCCTTATGAGAAGGCTGAGCGCGCTGCTGCTCGCGCTGGTGGTGCTGGTGGGCGCCGCGGCGTGCAGCGACTACCCGGGCGACCTGTCGGGCGGCTCGGGCTCCGGCGGCTCCGGCGCCGCCGGGGAGGGCGGGCTCCGCAAGGTCAGGGCGTCCGACACGGCGGGCATGCCGTCGGCGTTCCTGAAGTACGGCGTGCAGCGCGGCTTCTTCCGGGCGCAGGGCCTGGACGTGGAGGTGCAGACCTCGGCGGGCGGCGCGGCGGTGATCCCCGCGCTGATCAACGGGGGCCTGGACGTGGCCGGCTCCAACGTGGTGTCGGCGGTGACCGCCATGAACCGCGGCCTGCCGCTCGCGATGGTCGGGTCGGGCACCAGCACCTCCACCGATCCCGGGCAGGACTTCTCCGGGATCCTCGTGCCGGCGGACAGCCCGATCCGCTCGGCCCGCGATCTGGCGGGCAAGCGGATCGCGGTGAACACGCTGCGGAACATCAACGAGATCGTGATCGACGCGTCCACCCGCAAGGTGGGCGGCTCGCTGTCGGGCGCGAAGCTGGTGGAGATGGGCTTCCCCGACATGGGCCCGGCCGTGGAGCGCGGCGACGTGGACGCGGCCCTGATGATCGAGCCGTTCCTGTCGTCGGGCAAGGCCGCGGGGATGCGGGAGATCGCGCGCCCGTACACCGACACCAGGCCGGGGCTCCAGATCGGCACCTACCTGATGGCGATGAAGAAGGCGCGGGAGGACCGCGAGCTGGTCACCGCCTTCCAGGCGGGGGTGCGGCGGACGGCCGAGGAGATCGAGCGCGACCCGGCCGCGTTCCGGGCCGCGCTGCCGAAGATCGCCGGCTTCTCGCCCAAGGTGGCCTCCGGCATCCACCTGCCGAGCTGGAAGGGCACCACCGACAGGGCGTCGATCCAGTTGATCGCGGGGTCGATGCGGCGGCTCGGTTTGACCGACAAGCCGTTCGACTACGAGAAGCACGTCCTCAAGTAGCGGGGACCTTCTCGGAGGGGGTGCCGGATGAGGTGTGGGAGGCGGGCTGGAGCCGGGCCCGCAGCAACCCCTGGACGGTCTTGACGGCCCGCTCCAGCAGCGGGACGAGATCGGTGCGCACGTCGGCCTTCGCAGTGCGGGCGGCGGGCAGCACCACCGCGATCGAGGCGAGGGGGGCGTCGGTCAGGTCGCGCACGGCCACCGCGACCGCGCAGATGCCCTCCTCGCCTTCCTCCTCGTTCAGCGCGTACCCGTGCCGCCTGATCAGGCGCAGCTCGGCCTCCAGCCGCTCCCAGGCGGTGATGGAGTGGGGGGTGCGCCCGGTCAGGCTGTGGTCGCGGTAGCGGCGCTCCAGCTCGAACGGCGGCAGCGCGGCCAGGATCGCCTTGCCCGCGGCGGTGCAGTGCGCGGGCATGACCACCCCCGTGCGGTCGCCGACCCGCACGCTGCGGGGGCTCTCCACACAGTCGACGAACCGGACGTCGCGTCCCTCCAGCAGCGTGAGGCTGACCGTCTCCTGCGTCTGCTCGCTGAGCTCCCGCAGGACGGGATGGGCCACGGACCTGAGGTCGATGCGCCCGATGGCGGCCAGACCTATCTCGTTGAGCACCGGGCCGGGCCGGTAGACGCCGTTGGGCTTGTCCTGGAGCACGAATCCGCGCCCGCGCAGGGCGCTGAGCAGGCGGTGCGCGGTGGACGGCGCGACGCCGAGCAGCGCCGCCGCCTCGGAGACCCGCAGGGTCTGCTGCTCGCCGATCAGTTCCAGCAGGCGCAGCGCGTTGTCGACCGAGCTGGGGACGCTCCCCGCTCCCGGCTGCCGCCTCCATGCTGAGTTCGACATAGCGGAACTTTAGCACCAAATCTTTCGTCCAGGCGGAATACATGTCAGCGTTGGCCTCATGACGCGTAGCGAGACTTCCAACCTCCGGGGGACCGACCGGCCGGTGATCGTGGTCGGTGCCGGTCCGGTCGGCATGACGGCGGCGGCGCGGCTGGCCGCCGCCGGCACCCCCGTGGTGCTGGTGGAGGCCAACGCGGTCCCGCTCACCGACTGGCGGGCCTCGACCTTCCACGCCGCCACCCTGGAACTGCTGGACGGCATCGACATCACGTCCCGGATGCACGCCGAGGGCCTGGTCGTGCCGCTGTACCACTTCAGGGACAGACGGGACGGGCTGATCGCCGAGTTCGACTTCCGGCTGCTGGCCGACGAGACGCCCTACCCGTACCGGCTCCAGCTCAACCAGCAGCACCTGGTGCGGTTCCTCTACGAGCGGCTGCGCGAGGACGACAACGTCGAGTTGCTCTTCGGCTCCCGGGTCGTCGACACCGCCACCACCGCGGACGGGGTGGCGGCCGTCGTCGAGACCCCGGACGGCACCCGCACCGTCACCGGCACCCATCTGATCGGCGCGGACGGCCCGCGCAGCACGGTGCGCCGCACCCAGGGCATCGGCTTCCCCGGCTTCACCTACCCCGAGCGGTTCCTGATCGTCAGCACCACTGTGGAACTGCGCGACCTCATCCCGGACCTGGCCCACGTCAACTACATCGCCGACCCCGTGCAGTGGCTCTTCGTCCTGCGCACGCCCGAGTCGTGGCGCGTGGTGCTGCCGGTCTCCCCGGACGAGCCGATCGAGAAGGCCACCGCCCCCGACCGGCTCCAGGAGACGCTGCAGGGCGTGGCGCCCTACCCGGACGGGTACCCGATCGTGGACCACCAGGCGTACAACGTGCACCAGCGGGTCGCCTCGACCTTCCGCAGCGGCAACATCGTGATCGCCGGGGACGCCGCGCACATCAACAGCCCCATCGGCGGCGTCGGCCTCAACAGCGGCATCCACGACGTGATGGACGCGACCGAGCGCATTCTGCGGATCCGCGCCGGCGACGCCGACCCCGACGCCGAGCTCGACGCCTACGACGCGGTACGGCGGCGCATCGCGATCGAGTACGTCCAGGCCGACACCCAGCGCAACACCGAGCGGCTCAAGGAGACCGACGAGTCCGCGCGCCGCGCCACCCACGAGGAGATGCGCGCGACCGCGGCGGACCCCGAACGGGCACGCGCCTACATGCGGCGGGTGTCGCTGCTGGAGAGCGTGCGCCGGTTCGGCGTCGGCCGTCCTCCCGAGGCGATCGAGGATCTGGACCTCGCTCGCCGGCAGAACGAAGAGTGGAACCAGACGCACACCGAGTCGCAGAACGAGGAGGCACGGACATGACGGTCGAACGTCAGGACGCTCCGGCCGCGGCGCTCGACACCCTGTACGCCCGGCTGGACGAGGCGGCCCTGCGGCCCCTCTGGACGATCACCGAGCAGTTGCTCACGCCCGAGCCGCGTCCCAAGGCCGTCCCGTGGCTGTGGCCCGCGGAGACGATGCGGCCGCTCGCGGAGGAGGCGATCCGTCTCGTCCCGGTGGAGCGGGGCGGCGAGCGCCGCGTGCTGTCGCTGGCCAACCCCGGTCTCGGCGGACGTCCGTACGCGGTGGGGACGCTGTGGGGTGCGCTCCAGGCCCTCGGCCCGCGCGAGTCGGCGCCCGCCCACCGGCACTCGCCCGGCGCCATCCGCTTCGTCCTCGAAGGCGAGGGCGTGTGGACGACCGTGGACGGGGACGCCTGCGACATGGGCCCGGGGGACCTGATCCTCACCCCCGGCTGGGCCTGGCACGACCACACCAACGCCGGCGACGCCCCCATGTTCTGGTTCGACGGCCTCGACCTGCCGATGATCGAGGCCCTGGACGGCGTCTTCTTCGAGCCCTATCCCGACGACCGGCAGCCGGTGGACGGCCCGCACAACGCCTCCGAGCGCGGCGCCCCGGCCGGCGCGCGGTTCGTCGAGGGCCGGGTCACCGACGCGCTCGACCCGAGGCCGTCCCCGCTGCTGGCCTACCGGTGGGCCGACACCGACGCCGAGCTGTCGCGTCTGGCCGCCGCGAGCGACGACGGCGTGGTCAGCCTGGAGTTCACCAACCCGGTGAACGGCGCCAGCGTCCTGCCCACGCTGAGCTGCGGCATGCACAGGGTCGTCCCGGGACGGGCCACCCTCCCGGTGCGGCGCACCGGCAACACCATCTACGTCGTGTACCAGGGCGAGGGCCACAGCGTGATGGGCGGCCGGCGCTTCGACTGGCGCGCCGGTGACATGTTCGTGGCGCCGTCGTGGGTGCCGGTCGAGCACCACGCCGACGCCCAGGCCGACCTGTTCAGCCTCGGCGACGCCCCCGTCCTGCGCGCCCTGGGCGTCTACCGGGAGGAGACGCTGGCCGCCCCGCAGGACGTGACCTCCACGTTCCAACCGAAGAATGGGAAGAACCCGCGATGAAGCTGGCGCTGTTCGACGACCACCGGCTCGGCGTGGTCACCGATGAGGGTCTGGTGGACGTCACCGCCGCGCTGCCCTGGCCGCACGACCCCGACCCGCTGACCGCGGGCTGGTGGCGCGCGCTGTGCCGGGACCTCGCCGACCTGGCCGACGGCCTGGCGCGCGCCGCCGAGAAGGGGCCGGTGCTGCCCCTGGACTCGGTACGGCTGCGCGCCCCCGCCCTCAACCCGTCCAAGATCATCGCGGCGGCCAGCAACTACGCCGACCACGTGGCGGAGATGCACGGCGTGCAGGAGCGCACGCTGGGCAAGGTCGAGTCCTGGATGATGAACTTCGACGTCTTCCTCAAGGCCCCGTCGTCGATCAGCGGCCCCGCGGACGACATCGTGCTGCCGGAAAAGATCGTCGCGGCCGGCCAGGAGATCCACCACGAGTCCGAGCTGGTCGTGGTCATCGGCGCCGGAGGCAGGGACATCCCGGAGGGGTCGGCGCTCGACCATGTCGCCGGCTACACCCTCGGCCTGGACATCACCGTGCGCAGCCCCGCCGACCGGTCCCGCCGCAAGAGCTACGACACCTTCAGCCCGCTGGGGCCGTGGCTGGTCACGGCGGACGAGGTGGGCGACCCGTCCGACCTGGACATCCGGCTGGAGTGCAACGGGGAGGTGCGGCAGTCCGTGCACACCTCCACCATGATCACCAAGGTGCCGGCCATCGTGTCCTACGCCTCGTCGGTGATGACGCTGCTGCCCGGCGACGTGCTGTTCACCGGCGCCCCGCCCGGGGTCGGGCCGATCTCCCGCGGTGATCGCCTCGACACCGAGATCGGGCGGATCGGAAGGATGTCGCTCCGCGTCACATAAAGCGGAGTGGATACGGTCTGTTTCACTGCACAATGCCGTGAATGGTGACAGCGCCGTAGAACGTGGCTTCCGCGGGGGGCAGCATGGTGGGACAGGGGCGTCTTCTGGCCGGCGACACCGCGGAGGCCGCCGCGGAGATCGAGCGCCTGCGCCGCGCCAACGACGCGCTGGTGGCCCGGGTGGCCGCGGCGGGTGAGCTGCCTCCGGGCGCCGAGGACGCCCGCCGCGCCCTGCTCGACCGGGCCGAGCTGGTCCGCCGCTGCGCCGACGAGCCGGTCACGATCGGCGTGCTCGGCGTGCACAGCACCGGCAAGACGCTGCTGCTCAACATGCTGCTCGGCCGTCCTGACCTGCTGCCCAGCGGGTACGCGCCGACGACCGGCAACGTCACCGTCCTGCACCTGCGGCCCTCGCGCGAGGACACCGAGTCGCGCCTCACCGGCGCGCGGGTCGAGTTCCTCAACGAGACCGACCTCGCCGGATGCCTGGCGGCCCTGTTCGACGCCGTCCGCGACACCGCGCGCGGCTCCGGCAAGCTCGACGACCGCGCCCTCGCCGAACTGGACGGCCTGCCGCCCGAAGGCCCGGCCCGCTTCACCGCCGAGGGCTGGAACGGGCTGGTGCGCTGGTTCACCGAGCGCGGCTGGCCCACGGGGAGCACCGCGCTGCGGCTGCGGATCCTGGAGCTGCTCGCGTTCCGCACCGCCTGCCTGGCCGGACGGGACGTGCTCGGCCGCGAGGAGCAGGTCGACTTCGCCACGCTCAGCGCCGGCGCCATCCGCCTCGACACCGACGTCCTGGAGACGGCGCGCGGCGAGATGCCGCCCCGTCCCGGCCCCGGCCTGCCGATCCGTCCCGGCGCCCGGCTGACCGAGGAGGCGCTGGCCGCGGGGTTCGCGTTCATCCGCCGGATCCATCTGGACGTGCTCGTCCCCACGGCGGTGTGGCCGCTGGAGGAGCTGGGCGCCGAGTCGGTGAGCCTGGTCGACTTCCCCGGCCTGGGCAGCCTGGCGTCCAAGGAGCGGGACGCCTACCTGGCCGACCAGGAGATCGACCGGCTCACCTCGATCGTCATCATGCTGGACGCCGAGTCCCCGTACGACGAGGCGCCGCTGGGTCTCATCACCAGGTTCGAGCGCACCCGGTCGGCCAAGCTGGCGCCGTCCTGCCTGGTCGTCGCCAACCGGCTGGACCGCCTGCCCGGCGGCCTGCACGGCGCGGAGACGGCGCCCGGCCCGCTGCACACCGAGGCCGTGCTGGGCCACTCCGACGCGCTGCGGACCCTGCTGGGGATCGCCGAGCAGGCGGTGACCCACGGCCACACCGACCGCATCACGCTCGCCTCCGCCCTCTACGCGCGGCTGCTGGCGGAGGGCGAGGCGTCGCCGGTCGAGGTCGGCAGCGCGGACGCGGTGCGGGCGTGCGCGGACGGCTGGCGCAGGCTGGCCCAGCGGCTCAACGCCGACGACCCGGGGCGCCCGCTCGGCGCCCTGCTGGAGGCGGCCGCCGTGGACGGCGGGATCGGACGGCTGCGCGACACCATCGCCCGGCACGTGGGCGAGCACGGGATGCCGCTACGGCTCGACCGGATGACCCGGCTGATCGACGACCGCGTCCAGGCGCAGCGCGACCTGGCCCGCGCGCTGCGTCCCGACGACGGGCGCCGCCCCGCCGCACGTCCCACCCCCGAGCAGCGGGAGCTGCGGCGGTTGCTCATCCAGGTGGCCAGGAACGCGCGCGGCCTGCTGCAGAACGTCCGTCCGCAGATGGACCAGGCCGAGGGCGACTCCGGGCTGCGCGCCGCCGTGGAGGAACGGGTCGTCGACGACGTGTTCCGCTGGCCCGAATGGCGGCGGCTGCTGGAGGCCGTGGAGCGCGGCGTCGTCCCGATCAGGCAGCTCGACCGCAGCGAGCTGCGTCCCAACGACACCGGCGAGCTGGAGAAGAGTTTCAACGCGGCGCTGGAGCGGCTGGAGTCGCAGATCGTCGACCTCGACCAGACCCTCCTCGACCGCTGGATCCGCGCCCGCGACGAGGAGGCCGAGGAGCCGCGGAGGAGGATAGCGTCCCTCCTGGAGGGGACGGAGGGCGACAGGGACGCGGTGGCCTGGGCCGACCAGTTCCTCACGTTCGGCTGGGTGCGGCAGGAGGTCGAACGGGCGCGCAAGTCCGCCCCGGACGAACCGCCGCCCACAGACCCGCCTCCACCCGAGGAGAGCGCGCAGGTCCAGGACTTCCCCCTGCGCCGCGAGCACGGTCTGCCCTGGCATCCGGACTACCCCGTCCCGCACGGCTGGCCCGCCGACGAGCTGGAGAAGCGGCGCCATCAGATCCAGGTGATGGCGGTGCGCAGGGAGCTGGTCAACGCCCTGACCCGCAAGGTGATGCTCCAGGCCGAGCGGCGGCGCCGCGCCCTGGTCGACGACGTGCGCGCGGCGCTGGCCCGCAGGCTGGACGCGCTGCCGCAGGGCGACTACGGGCGGCTGGCCGCGCGGGCGCTCGGCCAGGAGCGCCGGTCGGACGACGCGGCGCTCGCCCTGCTCGCCGACGCCCTGCTCCAGGACACCGGACGGGGGGACCTCTGATGCCGCTGATCGTACGGATCGCACCCAACCGGGCCGTGCCCCGGTGGGGGGGCGACCCCCCACACCCCCCGGAAGAGCAAGCCGGCCCGGTTCCCTCCACTCCGCTGGCGCTCCGCTCCGGGAACCGGGCCGGCTGGGGTGGCGGGCCCATCGAACTGGTCGAGCAGGGCGGCCGGTACCGGCTCCCCGACATCGAGGTCACCCCGACCCACCCGCCCGTGTGGCTCACCACCATCGCCGCCGACCTCGAACCGGCCGTTTCCCCTGTGGGGGGACGACCCCCCACATCCCCCGGAAAAGCGGAACGGGCCGACTCCTTCCGCTCCGCTGGCGCTCCGCTTCCGGAGCCGGCCCGTTCTTCCCCGGTGCTGCGCGAGGTCGTCCGCAACGCGTTCCGGGCGGCGCGGCTCACCACCGAGCCGCTGCACGGGCAGATCACCGTTCCCGGCCCGTCCATCCCCGCCATCGACGTCGAGGGGGCGGGGCGGGTGCGGCTGGTCCTGGACGTCATCTACCGGGGGGTGCCCGCGGCGGGCTCGGGCGGACCCGGCATCGAGATGTCGCAGCGCGTGGCCTGCGACCTGATCTTCCGGCCGCGTGCGGGCACGCCGTACGTGCCGCCGCCGCAGGCGCAGACGCAGGCTCAGGCACCGCCGCCACCGCCCCCGCCCCAGTACGGGCCGCCGCCGGTACGGGAGTCCGCCGCGCCCGAACAGCCGGCACCACAGGCCCCGGAGGAAAGGAAGGTCGTGACGGACGGCCACCACGGCTTCGCGGCCGTCGACCTCGGCACGACCAACTCCACGGTCACGCTGCTCGACAGCGAGCTGGTCCAGCGCGTGTCGATGTCGGTCAACCAGCAGGAGGAGCTGCGCGACCAGTTGGTGGCGCTGCTGGAGTCGGTCCCCGGCGAGCGGCACGACCCGTACGGGGACGCGGCCGAGGAATGGCGGGAACTGCTCGCCGAGATCGCCGAGTCCCTGATCCCGGACGTCACCGACCCGGTGCGCGAACTGGTCGCGGCGTTGCGGGCGCGGAGGTCGAGCAGCGACGAGCTGATGCACGAGGTGCTGCGCAGGCTCGACCTCGACCTCCAGTACGCGGGCGACGCGCTGCGCCGCTGGCTGGCGGTGCGGCTGCACCGCTGCTACGACACCGCGTTCGCCGTCCCGGCGCTGGACACCCGGTCGCTGCACCAGATCGTGCTGGACCCGAACGAGGGCGACACCGTCCTGTCCAGCCGGGCGGAGGTGACCTCGGTGGACCCGCTGAAGGTGCGGCTGGGCCCGGCCACCGTGGACGTCGCCGAGCCCGACGCGCCCGACGACGGCCCCCGCGTGTTCTACGGCCTCAAGGCGCGCTTCGACCGGCTCGACCAGGTCGAGACGACGCTGGACGGCCGGGAGCTGACCGTCCGCGACCTGATCGGCGCCTCGTACGCGGATCTGATCGACCGCACCAACCGGCATCTCACCGACCGCCGTGAGCACCGCCGCCTGATGGACCGGCGCCCGGTCGCCCGGGTCGTCGTCACCTACCCCGCGATGGCCTCGCTGAAGGTGCGCGGCGAGCTGCGTCCCATCGTGCGCAAGGCGCTGGGCGTCACCACCGTCTACACCAGCTACGACGAGGCCGTGGGCGCCGCGTTCTTCTTCCTGATGAAGGACGTGGGGGCGCGCTCGGGCAACGGCATCGAGGCGCTGCGGGCCCGGTGCCGCCCGCTGCCCGGCCGTCCCGGGCACTGGCAGCGCAACGTGCTGGTCGTCGACATCGGGGGCGGCACCACCGACATCGCGCTCATCACGTTCGTGCTCAGCGACGAGACGCCGCCGCTCGCGGGCAGCGACCCGCGGTTCACCGGCCGCTTCTACCGGATCGTCCCGACGCTGCGGGGGTCCAGCGGCCACGCCAACCTCGGCGGCAACCTGATCACGCTGCGCGTGTTCCACTGGCTGAAGCTGCTGCTGGCGGACGCGCTGCTGGCGCACGACTCGCAGCGGCTGGCCGCCTCGCTGCCCGACTCCCTGCGCGACTCCGACGGCCGCTACCTGGCCGGCAGCCTGCCCATGCACGTCGCGGACGAGCTGCCGCTGCCCGGTGAGATCACCGAGCTGGTCGAGGACATCGTCCCCACGCACTGGAAGCGGGACCCGCGCCGCCGCCGCGCCTTCGAGCTGCTGTGGGACGAGGCCGAGAAGGCCAAGCGCGAGCTGGGCGCCGCGCGCGGCAACGGTTCCTACAGCGTCTCCAAGGCGGTGCTCGGCCGGATCCTGCGGGCCCTGCACGACTCCCGGGCCGTGATCCCCGAGCGGGGGGTGGACGGGCTGGTGCTACAGAGCGCCCAGTTCGAGGACCTGGCCCGTCCCTCGGTGCGCCGCGTCGTCGAGCTGGCGAACGCGCTGGTCGAGGAGCGCCTGCGGGACCGCGACGAGCGGCTGGACGAGCTGATCCTCACCGGCAACGCCAGCGCGCTGCCGCTGGTGGAGGAGGAGTTCGCGGCGGGCTTCGGGGCGCGTCCCGGCGGGCACGAGACCTTCGCCTGGTCGGCGCACGACATCAAGGTGGAGCGGACGCTGCCCAAGAACGCCGCGTCCATCGGGGCCTGCTGGGCGGAGAGCCTGCGGCAGTTCGGGCACGACCAGCCCGCCAACGCCGCCGCCCGGCTGCGCGAGGACGACTCGGTCATCGACGTCGAGGTGGAGAACCTGTTCCGCGGGCTGCCCAGCTCGTTCGCGCTGGCCGGGCAGGACGGCCAGGAGCTGGTGGTGCTGTCGGCCGGGGACTCGCTGGACATCGTGGACGCCGACCATGGCACCCGCGTCCGCACCGACGCGACGGGACCGCTGCTGCGCAGCTTCCAGATCATGCGGAAGGTGGAGGGCTCGGCGTCGCTGCGCTGGGGCTCGTTCAGCTACGAGAGCCGCCCGGACGCCGAGGAGCTGTCCCCGTCGGTGTGGCCCGGCGAGATCCGCACGATGCTCGACATGAGCCACGAGCTGACCCCGACCCTGCACCTGTGGCGCGGGGAACGGCCGCACTACGTCCTCGGGGGCGAGACGTTCGGCAACATCCACGACGTGCTCGCAAACATGGGCCGCGCGGTGGGCGGGGACCCGGGGCCGCGCTTCCAGCTCGTGGTGGACACCCCGCCCGAGGACCCGGCCGGCGGATCGGTCGTGTTCGGCGACCTGGCCATCGGGCCGGACGGCCGCATCTACCCGGCCGTCCTGCCCGACCGTTTCCGCGGGCGGGACGGCCAGGTGCGGGCGGGGCTGCTGTCCCCTCTTCCGCTGCGCCGTCCGCCTCGCAACGGGACGTGGACCTTCCATCTGCGCTTCAGCGACAGCGACGACGTCGTCCGCGTGGGAGAGGGCAAGCCGCCGCCCGAGGCGCCGTACGTGGCGTGCTGGGTGTCGGTCGACGAGGACGGCGTGCTGCGCCTGCACCCGGGCGGCCCGCCGTTCGTTCGCGCGGAAGGGCTACCGGACGTCGAACGGGACCCGGGCGCGGTGTTCAGCACCGAGCTGGCCGAGCCCGACCTGCAACTGGACGAGGCGCGCGACCCGTTCAGCGGTGAGCAATGAGCGGGGGAGAGGCCGAGCCGTTCCGGCGGCTCCTCGTCGTCGCGGACTCCGAGCTGGCGAGCACTTTGCACGACGGGCTCAGGCTGCTGTCCCGTGCCCTCGACCAGACGGCCCTGCTGCACCCCGGCGACCCCGGCGGCGAGGCGTTCACCGGCGTGCGGGCCGTCCTGGACGATCTGCTGGGCGAGCCGGAGCGGCCGCGGCCGGCCGCTCCGCGCAACGATGAGGTCGGCACGCTCCTCGACGCCTTCTACGCCGACCGCGCCGTCCGGGAGCACGTGGGCGACGTCCGCCGCCAGGACGACCCGGCACGGCAGTGGATCGCCTTCAACTGCGCGCTGCTGCGGCTGCCGCGCAAGCTCGCCGAGATCTGGCGCGGGCGGGCCGCGCGGGCGGTCCCCGCCTCGGCCACGTCCGACGCGGTGGCGCTGCCCGCGCTCGACTCCGAGGAAGACCTCGTCCTGCCATGGCCCGAACGTGGCGTGCGCGGCGTCCGGACGGTCATGGGCGCGGACGCGCCGCCGGAGGTCGCGCAAGCCCTGGGCGCGCTCCCCGCCGATGACGCGACCGGGAAAGCCTTCGCCGCGCTCGCCTCGCAGGCGCTCACCGTCGCCGGGCTCGATCCCGAAGCGCTCTACTTCGAGAGCCTGACGCCCAGACCCCGCCCCTTGGCCGAGGCGTCCGCCCTGGCCGACTACACGCGGGAACTGCTCACCCGCCTCACCGCCTATCCCGCCGCCGTCCGGGAGGGCCCGGACCGCGCCCTTGAGGCGGCCGTCGCGGTCGACGAGGCGGTGTGCTCGGTCGCCTACCTGCCGCCCGCCGCCGACCCTGCCTCCTGGTGGAACGCGCTGGCCGCCCGCTCGCACGACCTGGTGTTCTCGCTGGCCGGGGGACTGGGCGGACGGGCGCGGGTGCGGGAGCCGGCCCGCCGCTTCCGGGACGTGCGGGACCTGACCGAGGACGACGTCCCGGTGCTCAGCCAGACCCACCCCGGGCGGGTGATCTGGTGCCTGCGGCTGTACGCGGAGATCGACGGCACCGCCCGCCGCGGCCGTGTCATCTACGGCGTCGACCGCTGACGGGCCGGCCCGCCGGGCGCCCTCGCTCTCACGAGTGAGGACACCGGTGCGTCCAGGCCCGATACTGGGCGAATGTCGTCTCTGACCGCCCGAGCGGAGCGCATCGCCGAGCGGGCCCGCTCCCTGCCGCCCATCGCGGTGGACGCGGTCCTCACGGCCGCGTGCATGGGCAACGCCGTGGCACAGATGCTCGGGGAGGGGACGTTCACCTGGTATCTGGTGGGCGTGGCGCTGTGCGGCTGCCTCCCCCTGCTGTGGCGGCGGCGGTACCCGTTCGAAGTGACGATGATCTGCGGGATCTGCACGGTGTGGCTCTCCCTCGCGCACGCGATAGGCGACCTGCCGGCGGCGCAACTGGTCGCCACCTACACCTTCGCCGCGCTGTGCCCGCCCGCCGAACGGCTGATCGCGGCGGTCGGCACGCTGGCCGGCATCACGATCTCGCTCGGCCCGAAGATCACCGATGTCCAGGAGATCGGGATCGACTTCGCCCTGACCATGGTCTGCTTCACCGTCGCCTACGCGCTCGGCACCGGCGGGCGGGCGCGGCGCGACCGGATCGCGATGCTGGAGGAGCGGGCCGCCCGGCTCTCCGAGGAGCGGGCCGCCGCCGCCACCCGCGAGCGCGAGCGCATCGCGCGGGAGATGCACGACATCCTCGCGCACTCCATGAGCATGATCGCGATCCAGGCGGAGGCCGGGCCGCTCGCCGTCCGCACCGACCCCGACAGGGCGGAGCGGATGTTCGACACCATTTCGGAGACGGCGCGCGACGCCTTGGCACAGCTCCGGCGGGCGCTGGGGGTGTTGCGGTCCGAGCCAGACGGCGCTCCCCGGCGTCCCGCGCCGGGGCTGACGGCGCTGGAGGCGCTCGTCGAGGACGTCCGGCACGCCGGGCTCGAGGCCACCCTGGAGCGCGACGGCCGACCGCGCCCCATCTCGTCCGACCTGGAGGTCACCGCGTACCGGATCGTCCAGGAGGCGCTGACCAACACCGTCAAGCACGCGGAAGCGCGCGCCGTGCGGGTCCGCCTGATCTGGCGGGACGACGCGCTGGCCGTGGAGGTGAGCGACGACGGGCGCGGCCCGTCCACGGCCGTCGCCACGGCCAACGGGCGCAAGGGCGGGCACGGGCTGGTCGGCATGCGCGAGCGCGTCACCGCGGCCGGCGGCGACCTGGTCACGGGACCGGGCCCGGACGGCACCGGATACCGCGTCCGGGCGGAGCTGCCTCTGAGCGGCGACTGAGCGGCGACGCCCCCTAGAATCGGACGCGTGCCACCCGCGCAACCCATCCGTGTCCTCATCGCCGACGACCAGGCCCTCGTCCGTGACGGCTTCGGGATGATCCTCTCCGCGCAGCCCGACCTGGAGGTGGTCGGTGAGGCGGCCGACGGGGCCGAGGCGATCCGGCTGGCCCGCGAGCTGCGTCCCGACGTGGTGCTGATGGACGTGCGCATGCCCAACGTCGACGGCATCGAGGCGACCACCGCGATCTGCCGTGACACCTCCGCGCGGGTGCTCGTGCTCACCACGTTCGACCTCGACGAGTACGTGTACGACGCGCTGCGCGCCGGGGCGAGCGGCTTCCTCTTGAAGGACATGCGGCGCGACGAGCTGGTCGACGCGGTACGGGTCGTCGCCGCGGGCGAGGCGCTGCTGGCGCCGACCGTGACCCGCCGCCTCATCGCCGAGGTGGTGAACCGGGGAGACCGTCGTGCCCCCTCGTCATCCGGCCGCCCGGCCGCGCCCCGCCCCGACGGGCGCCTGGACGCGCTCACCGCCCGCGAGACCGACACACTGCGGCAGGTGGCCAGGGGACTGTCCAACGCCGAGATCGCCCGCGAGCTGTACGTCACCGAGCACACGGTGAAGACGCATGTCAGCAGCCTGCTGAGCAAGCTCGGCCTGCGCGACCGGGTGCAGGCGGTCGTGCTGGCGTACGAGTCCGGCCTCGTCCAGCCGGGTGAGAACGCACCCCCTCAGCACGCCTGAACCACTCTTGAGAGTGAGGTGGCCCGCTCCCGAGAGCGGGCCGCTGTTCCGCTCTTGGCGGCGATCCGCCGCGCGCCCGGCCGTACGAACATCGGGGCAGCTCACAAAACTTGGAGGCTGACATGATCCGCGCACTCACGGGGGTGTCCGCACGGCGGCCCTGGGCCGTCGTCGCGCTCTGGCTCGTGGTGGTCGGGGCCGGGTTCGGCATCGGCACCGGCGTGTTCGGCCGGCTGGTCCCGGACGTCGGGACGGTGCCCGGCAGCGAGTCGTACAAGGCGGCGCAGAGGCTGGAGGAGGCCGCGCCGCGTCCCGAGACCCTGAACGCCGTCATCACCGGCAGGCCCGCGAACGATCCGGAGCTGAGGCGGCAGGTGGCCGCCGCGGTCGCCGCCACGCGGACCGTGCCGGGCGTGACCGCGGTGTCCGAGCCGCTGCCCTCCGCGGCGACGGGCAGGGCGCTGCTGGTCCAGGTCCGGCTCGCCCCCGGGGACGGCGAGGAGGCCGCGGCCGAGGCGGCGGCCGCACGCCTGCGCGCGGTCGACGCCCAGGTCACCGTCGCGGGCGGGCCGCTGTCCGACGCCGAGTTCGACGAGCAGGCGGGCGAGGACGTCGCGCGGGCCGAGATGCTCAGCACGCCCGTCGTGCTGGTCCTCCTGCTGATCGTCTTCGGCGGGCTGCTGGCCGCCGGCCTGCCGCTGCTGGTCGCCGTCGTCGGCACCGGCGGGGCGTTCGGCATCCTGTTCGCGTTCAGCGCCGTCACCGATATCTCGGTCTACGCCGTCCAGATCGTTACCATGCTGGCGCTCGGCCTGGCCGTCGACTACGCGCTGCTCATGGTCAGCCGCTTCCGCGAGGAGCGGCGCACCGCCCCGGACGTGGCGACCGCCGTGGCGCGTACCAGCGCCACCGCCGGGCGCACCGTCGCGTTCTCCGGGCTGACCGTCATGGTCGCGCTGGCCGGGCTGGTGGTGTTCCCCGACCCGTTCCTGCGTTCCATGGGCCTGGCGGGCGCCGCGGTCGTCGCCGTGGACATGCTGGTCGCGCTCACCTTGCTGCCCGCGCTCCTCAGCCGCTTCGGCCACCGGATCCGCCCGCGCCGCCGCGAGGGCCGCGGCCAGGTGTTCGCCCGGGTCGCCCGCGGCGTCCAGCGCCGCCCGGTCGCCGTCCTGGTCGCCATCGCCGCCGTCATGGTCACCCTGGCGGTTCCGGTGTTCGGGATGCGCATCGCCATGGGCGACCCGCGCATGCTGCCGGACTCCACCGACACCCGCCAGATGTGGGACGGCCTCAACGAGCACTTCCCCGACCAGGTGCAGTGGGCCGGTGACATCCAGGTCGTCACCAGGATCCCCGCGAACGACCCCCGTATCGCGCAACTGCGCCAGACCGTGTCCGCCATGCCGGGCGTCACCGACGTCGAGGCCGGACAACTGGCCCCCGGCCTGACCGTCATCACCGCCACCCCGACCGGCCAGGCCGAGGGCGCCGACGCCCGTAACGCCGTGGCCGCCATCCGCGACCTCCCGCTCGACGTGCAGGTCACCGGCGACACCGCCCGCCTCGTGGACTACCGCGCGATGCTGGCCGACCGCCTCCCCTGGGCGATCGCCCTGGTCGCCGTCGGCACCCTCCTCCTGTTGTTCGCCTTCACCGGCTCGGTCGTCCTGCCCGTCAAGGCCGTCCTGACCAACCTCCTCAGCATCGGCGCCGCCCTGGGCGCCGTGGTCTGGGTCTTCCAGGACGGCAACCTGGCCGGCCTGATGGGCACCGAGGGCATGGGCTACGTCCACCTGACCGTCCCCGTCCTGGTCGGCGCCATCGCGTTCGGCCTCTCGGTCGACTACGAGGTGTTCCTGCTGTCCCGCATCCGCGAACGCGCGCTGGCCGGCGACGACCCGCAGGTCTCGGTCGCCGCGGGCATCCAGAGCACCGGCGGCATCGTCACCGCCGCGGCCCTCCTGATCGGCGTGGTCTTCGCCGGCTTCGCCGCCGGCGGCTTCGCCCCCATCAAGGCCATCGGCCTGGGTCTGGTCCTGGCCATCGCCCTGGACGCCACCCTGGTCCGCATGCTGCTCGTCCCGGCCACCATGACCCTCATGGGCCGCCTCAACTGGTGGCTCCCCGCCTTCCTCCGCCCCGTCCACAAGCGCCTGGCCATCTCCGAAGAACCCCCACCCGAACCCACCCCCTCGACCACCCAGGAACCCGTCCCGGCCACCCGCTGACCGAATCATCGAGAACGCCCCCCACCTGGTGGTATGGGGGGCGTTCCCCTATATCGGGGATCGCGTACGGATTTAGCTTTGGCTAACCTAATTGGGTGCTGACGTCCGTGCGGGAAGCGTCCGCAGGTGAGGGGGTGCCTGCGACGGGAAGTGTTCGGACCGGGCGGTGGGGCGGGCTGGCGCTGCTCCTGGGGTTGCTGGCGCTGGCCGTGGCGGCGAGTTTCGCGGTGGGAGCGCAGCGGGTTCCGCTGGGCGATGTGGTCGGGGCGCTGGTCGCGCCGGACGGGTCCGAGCATGCGCTGATCGTGCGGGAACTGCGGCTGCCGCGGACGCTGCTCGGCGTCGCGGTGGGCGCGGCGCTGGGCCTGGCCGGGGCGTTGATGCAGGCGCTGACGCGGAACCCGCTCGCCGAACCCGGGTTGCTGGGGGTCAACGGCGGGGCGGCGCTCGCGGTCGTGATCGTCATGAGCGCGTTCCGGACGGACCAGGTGCTGGTGTACGTGTGGGCCGCGTTCGCCGGGGCCACCGGGTCGATGGCGCTCGTGTACCTGATCGGCGCGCAGGGACGGGGCGGGGCCTCGCCGGGACGGCTGGTGTTGGCGGGCGCCGCGATGAACGCCGTGTTCACGGCGTTGACGGCCGGGCTGATGCTGCTGAACCCCCGTACGTTCAACGGCTTCCGGTTCTGGCAGGTCGGGTCGCTGTCGGGGCGGCCCCTGGAGGTCTTCTTCGAGGTGCTGCCGTTCCTGGTGGCGGGGACGGTCCTCGGGCTGGCGCTGGCACGTTCCCTCAACGCGCTGGGCCTGGGGGAGGAGGCCGCGCAGGCCCTGGGCGTGCGTCCCGGGCGCACGCGGGCGCTCGGGGCGTCGGCGATCGTGGTGCTGTGCGGCTCGGCGACGGCGGCGGTCGGGCCGATCGCGTTCCTCGGGCTGGCGGTGCCGTTCATGGTGCGTGCGTGGGTGGGGCCCGACCAGCGCTGGGTGCTGCCGTACTCGCTGCTGCTCGCGCCGGTGCTGATGCTGTTCGCGGACGTGCTCGGCCGCGTCGTGACCCCGGGTGAGCTTGAGACCGGGCTGGTGACCGCGTTCCTCGGGGCGCCGGTCTTCATGCTGATGGTGCGGCGCGGGGGGATGCGGAAACTATGAGGGTTCTGCGCGGCGGGACCGTCTCGGTGCGGTGGGAGCCGCGGATCGTCCTGGTCGGTGCCGCGTTGCTCGTCGTGGCGTGCGGCGCCGCCGTTCTCGTGGTCGGGACGGGTGACTTCCCCATCTCGCCGGCCGAGGTCGTGCGGGCACTGGTGGGGCAGGGGGACCAGGCCACCGGGTTCATCGTCACGACGTTGCGGTTGCCGCGGGCTCTGGTCGGGTTACTGGCGGGCCTGGCGCTGGGGATGAGCGGAGCGATCTTCCAGAGCATCTCGCGCAACCCGCTGGGCAGCCCGGACCTCATCGGGTTCACGACGGGGTCGGCGACCGGCGCGCTGGTGCAGATCCTCCTCTTCGGCGGCGGGGCCGTGGCGATCGCCACGAGCTCGGTGCTGGGCGCGGTGGCGACGGCGCTCGTGGTGTACGCGATGTCGTACAAGGGCGGCGGCGTCCACGGCATGCGGCTGGTGCTGATCGGGGTCGGCGCGGCGGCGATGCTGGAGGCGTTCAACGCCTACCTGATCACGCGGGCGGAGCTGCGGGACGCGTACGAGGCGGCGTTCTGGCTGTCGGGGAGCCTGAACGGGCGGGGCTGGGAACAGGCCAGGCCGCTCGCGCTGGCCATGGTGGTGCTGGTCCCGCTGGCGCTGGCGTTCTCGCGCCAGTTGGGCATGGGGGAGCTGGGGGACGAGGCCGCGCAGGCGCTCGGCGTGCCGGTGCAGCGGTCGCGGGCGATGCTCGTCGTCGCGGGCGTGGGGCTGTGCGCGGCGGCGACGGCGGCGGTGGGTCCCGTCCTGTTCGTCGCGCTGGCCGCGCCGCAACTGGTGCGCAGGCTGACCCGGCGTACGGGCCCGCATGTGCTGTCTGCCGGGCTCATGGGCGCGGCCCTTCTGGTGTGCGGCGACCTGATCTCGCTGCGGCTGCCCGTGGCGATGCCGGTCGGCGTGGTGACCGGCGTGCTGGGCGGCCTGTACCTGGTCTGGTTGCTGGCGAGCAAGGGACGGAGGGTCATCGCGTGAGCGAGGAGACGTGCCGGAGACGAGCGGGGAGCGCACCTTGAGCAGGTTGAGGGCGGACGGGCTGACGTTGGCGTACGACCAGCGGGTGGTGGCCGAGGGGCTCGGGGTGGAGATCCCGGACGGGTCGTTCACGGTCATCGTGGGGCCCAACGCGTGCGGGAAGTCGACGCTGCTGCGTGCCCTGGCCCGGCTGTTGAGGCCGAAGGAGGGCACGGTCTTCCTGGACGGTGAGCCGATCCTGTCGCTGCACGGCAAGGAGGTGGCGCGGCGGCTGGGCATGCTGCCGCAGTCGCCGATCACGCCGGAGGGGATCACCGTGGCCGATCTGGTGGCTCGGGGCCGGTATCCGTACCAGGGGCTGCTGAAGCAGTGGTCGCGCGACGACGAGCGCGCGGTGGCCGGGGCGATGGACGCGGTCGGTGTCACGGATCTGGCGGGACGGGTGGTGGACGAGCTGTCGGGCGGGCAGCGGCAGCGGGTGTGGCTGGCGCTGGTGCTGGCGCAGCGGACCCCCATCATGCTGCTGGACGAGCCGACGACGTTCCTGGACATCGCGCACCAGATCGAGGTTCTGGACCTGTGCTCGCGGCTGCACGAGGAGGGCCGCACGCTGGTGGCGGTGCTGCACGACCTGAACCACGCGTGCCGGTACGCGACGCATCTGGTCGCGATGCGCGGCGGCGAGGTGATCGCGCAGGGCCGTCCCGAAGAGGTGGTGACGGCGGAGCTGGTGGAGCGGGTGTTCGGGCTTCCGTGCCAGGTCATCGAGGATCCGGAGTCCGGCACCCCGCTGGTCGTGCCGGTGGACAGACGGCGTTCCTACGCGGTGGCCGGGGGACCGGGCTCCCAGGGGTGACGTTGACGCCCCCGAGTCGTGTTGATTAGGTTAGCCTTACCTAAATCGACAGGGGGTGCTGTGCTCACCAGGGACGAACTGCACGCCATGCTGACCCAGGGGCTGGCCGAGGTGCTGGGCGAGGAGGCGAGTCCCGACGACAACCTCATCGAGCTGGGCATGGACTCCATCAGGCTGATGGGTCTGACCGGCCGGCTGCGCAAGCGGGGCATCGAGGTGCGCTTCGCCGAACTGGCCGAACGTCCCACCCTCCGCGAATGGTGGGAGCTGCTGGAGGAACGGGGCGTCGTCGAACCCGCCCCCGCTCACGACCAGCCGCAGGACGAACCCGAGTCGTTCCCGCTGGCCCTGATGCAGCACGCGTACTGGATCGGCCGGGACGACGACCAGGCGCTCGGTTCGGTCGCCGCGCACCTGTACGTCGAGCTGGACGGGCGCCGCATCGACCCGGCCCGGTTCGAACAGGCCGTGCGCGGGCTTGCCGAACGCCACCCGATGCTGCGCGTCGCGGTGTCGGACGACGGCACGCAGCGCATCCTGCCCGTGCGCCCCGAACCCGCCATCACCGTCCATGACCTCCGGGCGGCCGACGATCCGGACGCCGAGCTCGAGCGCGTCCGCGAGGAGATGTCGGTGCAGCGCCTTCCCATTGAGGAGGGCCGGGTCTTCGACGCTCGGCTGAGCCTGCTCCCGGACGGCGCGACGCGGCTCCATCTCGACGTGGACATGGTCGCGGCCGACGCGATGAGCTACCGCACGCTCCTGGACGACCTGGCCGCGCTCTACGAGGGCGAGTCCCTGGAGCCGATCACCTACACCTACGCCCGCTACCTCGCCGCCGATCCGCGCGCCGAGGCCCGTGCGCGCGACCGCGAGTGGTGGGCGGAACGGCTGGGCGACCTGCCGGGCCCGCCCGAGCTGCCGGTGGTGCCCGAGCCGGGCGACCGGGTGGTGCGCCTGCACCACTGGCTGGCGCCGGACGACAAGGACCGCCTCCTCTCCCGCGCGCACCGCGAGGGCGTCACCCCGGCGATGGCGCTGGCCGCCGTGTTCGCCGAGGTCATCGGCGCGTGGTCGGCCACGCCCCGGTTCCTGCTGAACCTGCCGCTGTTCCACCGCGAGCCCGTCCACCCCGACGTGGACAAGGTGGTGGGCGACTTCACCGGCTCCATCATGCTGGAGATCGACCTCGGCGAGGAGCTGCCGTTCGTGGAACGGGCGCGGGCCGTCCAGGCCCGCCTGCACACCTCCGGCGCGCACAGCGACTACTCCGGCCTGGAGGTGCTGCGCGACCTGTCCAGGCAGCGGGGCGAACAGGTGCTCGCCCCGATCGTCTACACCAGCGCGCTCAACCTGGGCGAGCTGTTCGGCGAACGGGTGCGGCGCAGCTTCGGCGAGCCGGAGTGGATCGTCTCGCAGGGCCCGCAGGTGCTGCTGGACGCGCAGGTCACCGAGATCTCCGGCGGGCTGCTGCTGAACTGGGACGTGCGGCGTCCCGCGTTCCCCGACGGCGTGGCGGAGGCGATGTTCGCCGCCTACACCGGTGCCGTCACACGGCTGGGCGCGGAGGGCGCGGACTGGACCGAGCCGCTGCGCATCACCGCGACGCCCGACCAGTTGCGCGTCCGGCACAAGCTGAACGCGACCGAGGCCCCGCCCGCCCGTACCCTCACGGAGGGCTTCTTCCGCCACGCCCGGGAGACGCCGGACGCGCCCGCGCTGCGCTGGGGCACCGACGGCACCCTCACCTACGGCGAACTCGCCCGCCGCGCGCTCGGCGTCGCCGCCCGCCTCGTCGAGGAGGAGGGCGTGCGTCCTGGCGACCGCGTCTCGATCGAGCTGCCCAAGGGCCCGGACCAGGCCGTCGCCGTGCTCGGCGTGCTGGCGGCGGGCGCCGCGTACGTGCCGATCGGCCCGGAGCAGCCGGAGGCGCGGCGCGCCAGGATCCGCGTGAGCGCGGCGGTGGCGGCCCGTCTGACCTCGGTCGCCCCCGGGAACGCGGCCCCGCTGGACGCGCCGGTCCCGGTGCCGCCCGAGCAGGTCGCCTACGTCCTGTTCACCTCGGGATCGACCGGCGAGCCCAAGGGCGTGGAGGTCTCGCACCGCGCCGCGATGAACACCATCGGCGACCTGGTCGACCGTTTCGGCCTCGGCCCGTCGGACGCGACGCTCGGGGTGTCCGCGCTGGACTTCGACCTGTCGGTGTTCGACCTGTTCGCGCCCTGGTCGTCCGGTGGCGCGGTCGTGCTGCCGGAGCAGGACGAGCGCCGCGACGCCGCCGCTTGGGCCGCGCTCGCGGGACGCTGGTCGGTGACCGTCCTCAACTGCGTGCCGTCCGTGCTGGAGATGCTGCTGGCCACCGGTCCCGTGCCGAGCCTGCGGCTGGTGCTGCTGGGCGGCGACTGGGTCGGCGCGCACCTGCCCGGCCTGTTGCGCGAGCGCGCGCCCGGCGCCCGGTTCGTGGCCCTCGGCGGGACGACCGAGACCGCGATCCACTCCACGGTGCAGGAGGTCGGCGAGGTCCCCGAGGGCTGGCGCGCGATCCCGTACGGGGTGCCGCTGCGCGGTGTCGCCTGCCGGGTCGTGGACGAGCTCGGCCGGGACCGTCCCGACTGGGTGACCGGCGAGCTGTGGATCGGCGGCGCCGGCGTCGCCGACGGCTACACCGGCGACCCGGAGCGCACCGCGGACAGGTTCGTCGAGCACGAGGGCACCCGCTGGTACCGCACCGGTGACCTGGCCCGCTACTGGCCGGACGGGACGATCGAGTTCCTCGGCCGCCGCGACCACCAGGTGAAGGTGCGGGGTTTCAGGATCGAGCTGGGCGAGGTCGAGGCGGCGCTGGAGAGCCACCCGAAGGTGGGCCGCGCGGTCGGCCTGCTCGCCTCCGGCCGCCTGGCCGCCGCCGTCACCGGAGTGGACGACGGAGACGACGTGCTCGCCCACGTACGCGAGCTGCTGCCGCCGCACATGGTGCCCGAACTGCTCGTTCCCCTGGACGAGCTGCCGCTCACCGCCAACGGCAAGGTGGACCGCAAGGCGCTCGCCGCCCTCGCCGCCGAGGCGGGCGGCGAGGCAGGCCCGGCGTACGTGGCGCCCCGCACCAACGTGGAAAAGGTCCTCGCCCGCATCATCGCCGACGTGCTCGGCATCGACCCGGCGCCCTCCGCTGCGCTGGCGCTCGGCTCCAGGCGCCGGGTCGTTTCATTGTGGGGGGACGACCCCCCACACCCCCCGGAAGAGCAGACCGACCCGGTGCCCTCCGCTCCGCTGGCGCTCGGCTCCGGGCGCCGGGTCGATTCATTGTGGGGGGACGACCCCCCACACCCCCCGGAAGAGCAGACCGACCCGACGCCCTCCGCTCCGCTGGCGCTCCGCTCCGGGCGCCGGGTCGGTGTCAACGACGACTTCTTCGCGCTCGGTGGTGACTCCGTGTTGGCCACGTCCGTCATTGCCCGTGCGCGCGAGGCGCTGGACACCACGGACCTTCCGGTGCGGGTCCTGTTCGCCCAGCGCACCATCGCGCGGATCGCGCGGCGCTTCACCGAACTGGAGGCCGAGCCCGGGCGCCTGGAGGCCGTGGCCGGGATCTGGCTCATGGTTCAGGACATGTCCGAGGAAGAGCTGGCCGAGCGCCTCTCCCAGTGAGCGGGCGCACGGTCGTCAGGCGCGCCCCGGATCCGGCGCGGGATCCGGGGCGCGCGCGGGCTCGGGGGCGAGCGTGGCGCCGCGCAACCCGGTCAGGGACAGCGCGAGCCCGAGGGCGAGGACGGCGCTGACCGTCCCGTAGACGACGATGGCGGCGCCGGGCGCGAGGTAGCGGCCCAGCGCCCCGGCGCCCAGCGCCCCGACGGCCTCGCCGCCCGTCTCCTGCGCGGACCACAGCGCGTTCACCCGTCCCAGGTAGGCGTCGGGCGTGTGGCTCTGGATGAGGCCGTACCGCAGGATCTCCTCGATGGACGCGACGAACCCGTACCCGAAGAGGATCGCGACGGCGAGCGCGGGATGCCGGGACAGGCCGAGCACGGCGAGGGTCGCGAAGCCCGCCACGGACGCGACGAGCAGCGCGCGGCCAGGCGCGCGTACGGTCGCCGCCCAGCCGCTCGTCACGGACGCGAGGACGGCGCCGCAGGCGGGCGCCGCGTACAGCAGGCCGACCGTGGTGGGCCCGCCGCCGAGGCTGAGGGCGGCGAACGCGGGCATCAGCACGGGGATCCCGCCCGCCACCATGAACAGCGTCCCGAGCAGCATCAGCGAGCCCACGACGCGGTGGGATGCCACGAAGCGCAGCCCGGAGCCCAGCGCCTTCAGCGGGGCCTCGTGCGTCTCCGCGGCGGGCTTGAGCGGCGGCAGGGCGGTCAGCAGGAGCAGCGTCCCCAGCGTCCCCGCCGCGGCGGCGGCGTAGTTCCACCCGACCCCGAACGCCGACACCACCAGCCCGCCGAGCGCGGGGGAGAGCATCGACCCGAGCCGCACGGTGAGCGCGTTGAGCGCGCCCGCCGCCACGAGCTTGTCGGGGCCGACCAGCGCGGGCGTGGCGGCCAGCAGCGCGGTGACGCTGACGCCGGTCGCGAGCCCGTCCCACGCGGCCAGCACGTACAGCGCGGCCAGGAACGGGGACGGCAGGAACGCGTTGAGCGTGAGCAGCAGGAAGCCGATCCCGGCGGCGGTGCGCGCGTGCAGCATCAGGCGGCGCCGGTCGTACCGGTCGGCGAGGACGCCGCCCCACATGAACCCGGCCAGCAGCGCGAAACCGCTGGACGCGGACACGGCGCCGACGTGCACGGTGGAGCCGGTCATCTCGTACACCTGCACCGGCAGCGCGACCATCAGCATGCCGATGCCGAAGACCGACACCGTGCGGGCGACGAAGGTATTGCGGAACGGCCTGGACTCCCGAAGGGGGCTGACGTCCATCGCGAGCCGGCGGGTGAGACTGCGCACCATCCTGGGGACTTCTCCTCGACACCGGGCTGAATTAAGGTAAGGCTCACCTTAGTTGATCGAGCCTATCCGGACGAAAGAGGCCGAACCGGTGCTGCGCATGCTGATGAACGGGAAGATCCACCGTGCCACCGTCACCCAGGCGGACCTGCACTATGTGGGCTCGCTGACGATCGACGCCGACCTGATGGCGGCGGCCGACATCGTGGAGGGCGAGCAGGTGCAGGTCGTCGACATCACCAACGGCGCCAGGCTGTTCACCTACGCCATCACCGGCGAGGCCGGCAGCGGCGTGATCGGGATCAACGGCGCCGCGGCCCGGATCGTGCAGCCCGGCGACCTGGTCATCATCATCACCTACACCGCCGTGGACGAGTCGAAGCGGCACGAGCACACGCCGAAGGTGGTGCACGTGGACGGCGCCAACCGCGTCGTCGCGGTCGGCGCGGACCCGGCCGAGCCCGTGCCCGGGGCCGAGGCGCAGCTGGCGGGAAGGTGACCATGCCGGGGCAGAGCCGTACGGCGAGCCTCGAAGACCGTCCCCAAAAGGAGGGCGCGATGGACGGGTTCGTTCCCTGGCCTCCGGAGTTCGAGGCGCGGTACAAGGCCGAGGGCTACTGGAGCGACCGGCTGCTCGGCGGCGTCCTGCGCGGCGAGCCGGACCGGGTCGCGCTGGTGGCGGGCGACGAGCGGCTCACCTACGCGGAGCTGGACCGGCGCGCCGACCGGGTCGCCGCCGGTTTCCGGGGCCTGGGCGTGGTGCGTAGCGACCGCGTGGTCGTGCAACTGCCCAACACCGCCTCGTTCGTCGTGGTGTTCCTGGCGCTCGCCCGGATCGGCGCCGCGCCCGTGCTGGCGCTGCCCGCGCACCGCGAGAGCGAGATCGGCTACCTGTGCGAGCTGTCGCAGGCCAAGGCGTATGTCATTCCGGAGACGGGCGACGGCGGCTTCGACCACCGCACCCTGGCGCGCGCCGTCCGAGTCGAGCACGTGGTCGTGGACGGTGACGCGCAGGAGTTCACCGCGCTCGCCGACCTCGACGTGGATCCCGCGTCGGTGCCCGCCGCGGCCGATGGCCCCGACCCCGCGGACGTCGGCGTCTTCCTGCTCTCCGGCGGGACGACCGGCCTGCCGAAGCTGATCCCGCGGACCCACCGCGACTACGTCTACAACCTGGAGGCCAGCGCCGAGCTGTGCGGCTTCTCCGACACCACCGTCTACCTGGTCGTGCTGCCGGCGGCGCACAACTTCGCGCTCGCCTGCCCCGGCATCCTCGGCGTGTTCGCCACCGGCGGGACGGTCGTGCTGGCGCCGTCCGGGTCGCCGGACGAGGCGTTCCCGCTCATCGAGCGCGAGAAGGTCACGGTGTGCGCCATGGTGCCGCCGATCGCGCTGCTGTGGCTGGACGCGGTGTCGTGGTCGGACGAGGACCTGTCGTCCCTGGAACTGCTCCAGGTGGGCGGCGCCAAGTTCGCCGCCGAGCGCGCGGCGCAGGTGCCCGAGGTGCTGGGCTGCGCCGTCCAGCAGGTGTTCGGGATGGCCGAGGGCCTGCTCAACTACACCCGGCTGGACGATCCGCCCGAACTGGTCGAGCGGACCCAGGGACGGCCCATGTCGCCCGCCGACGAGGTCCGCGTGGTCGACGAGGACGGGAACGACGTCGCGCCGGGGGAGGTGGGCGAGCTGCTCACCCGCGGCCCGTACACGCTGCGCGGCTACTACCGGGCGCCCGAGCACAACGCGCGCTCGTTCACGCCCGACGGCTTCTACCGCACGGGCGACCTGGTACGGCGCCTCCCGTCCGGGCACCTGGTCGTCGAGGGACGGGCGAAGGACCAGATCAACCGGGGCGGCGACAAGATCTCGGCGGAGGAGCTGGAGAACCACCTGCTGGCGCATCCGTCCGTCCACGACGCCGCCGTCGTGGGCATGCCCGACCCGGTGATGGGGGAGCGCACCTGCGCGTTCCTCGTCGTCCGCGAGGGGGCCACGGCGCCGTCGCTGCGCGAGACCAAGGACTTCCTCCGCGACCGCGGCGTGGCCGCCTACAAGTTCCCCGACCGCGTCGAGATCGTGGCGGAGTTCCCCCGCACCCCGGTCGGGAAGATCGCGAAAAAGGCGCTGGCCGCCCGGCTGGGCTGAACCCGCCGGGCGGCCAGGCCGCCGTCACCAGGCGTCACCGTCACCAGGCGTCAGGGGAGCGGGACGACGTACGGGGCGATGCTGGAGAGCTTCTCGCAGGTCTCCTCGTACTCCCGCTCCGGGGTGGAGCCGGTGACGATCCCGGCGCCCGCGCGCAGCCACGCGCCGCGCTCGTCGCTGTAGAGGGCGCGGAGGACGAGCGCGGCGTCCATCGCGCCGTCGTGCGCGATGGTGAGGACCGTGCCGGCGTAGAGGCCGCGCGGTTCCTCCAGCCGCGCGATGGCGTCCATGGCCTCCGGCTTGGGGATGCCGGACGCGGTCACGCCGGGGAACAGCACGTCCAGCACGTCCCAGCTCGTGCGTCCCTGGGCGAGCAGTCCGCTGACGCTCGATCCGAGGTGCTGCACGCTGCCGCGTTCCTTCACCGACATGAACCCGGTGACCTGGACGGTGTCGGGCTCGCACACCCGGTTCAGCTCCTCCTGGGAGGTGCGCACCGACACGGCGTGCTCGAAGATCTCCTTGGGGTCGGTCTCCAGCTCGCGCCGGGTGGCCGCGTCCAGTTCCGCGCCGCGGCCGAACGCCCGGGTGCCGGCCAGCGGCTGCGTCATCACGGTGCCGGTGGCGTCGACGCAGGCCAGCACCTCGGGGCTGAACCCGGTGGCCTGGAAGGAGCCGAGGCGGAACAGGAACGAGCGTGCCGGGGTGTTGGCGGACCGCCCGCGCACGTACGTCGAGACCACATCGACGGGGAAAGAGATCGGTAGCCGCCGGGAGACGATGACCTTCTGGTAGCGGCCCGCGCCGATCTCCTCGACGGCGCGGGCGACGCGCGTCCGGTAGGTGTCGCCGCCGACCCGGACCCCGACCGGCTCGGGCGTGCCGAGACGGGGTTCGGCGGGCTCGGCGAGCAGCGCGGCCACCCGTTCGGCCTCCGCGGCGTCCACGCTGGTCACGACGGCCTCCCCGGCGCCGACGCGGACCTCCGTGCGCGGGACGATGAGGTGCGCGAGCCGCTCGCCGCGGTTCCGCGGGCCCGCGAACTCGAACGCGATCCAGCCGTAGGCGTTCCACCGCGGGAAGGGGCACGAACGGAACGCCTCGTCCAGCGCGTCGGCGGGACGTCCCGACCAGGCGTGCTCCTGCCGCTCACCGCCGTCCCACCAGGTGCGCAGCATGCCGTTCCTCGTGGGCGGACGACCGTCCGCGATGCCTTCCGTGCCGCCGGCCGGTGGTGCGTCCAGGACGACCTCTCCCAGCACCCCGCCCGCGAACGTCCACGAGCCGGGACGCTCGTAGACGACGTGGTCGTCGAACAGCCCGCAGCGCGCGAGGCGCGCCATGAGAAAAAGCGGGTTCGCGCCGGCCACCCTCACCGTGACGGCCGTGCGGCCGGATTCTGTACGCGCACTCACTGGTGTCCACGGCAAGGACAAGGCACCCAACTCCCTCTGCGACCGAGTTGTTCGACAAAACTTAGGTAAGGCTAACCTTGTGTCAATTTAGTAGGCAAGGCTAACCTAACCAACTGCGATGGCCGACGACGAAAGGCGGAATGTGCGCGAGCAGACGGCGGCGCGGCGACGTGAGCTGATGCGGCGGATGATGGCGGAGGCCGGGCTCGGCCCCGACGTCTCCCGGATCGAACCTCGCGGAACGGACGGACCCGCACCGCTGTCGTACGCGCAGCAGAGCATGTGGCTGCACCACCGGACCTTCCCGGACAGCCCCGCCTACAACGTGTGCCTGCTCGTGCGCATGTCGGGCGACCTCGACACCGGCGCGCTGCGCGAGTCGCTGCGCGCGCTGATCCGGCGGCACGCCATCCTGCGCACCGTCTACGCGGACGACGGCGACGGCGCCGTGCAGATCGTCACCGGCGACGACACCCTCGACCTGCCGCCGGTCGACTGCGCGCCCGAGCACGCGCGGGCGCGCGCCGGGGAGCTCGCCGCGCGGCCCTTCGACCTGCGCCGCGAACGTCCCGTCCGGCTGGAGCTGCTGCGTCTCGGCGACCGCGAGCACGCGCTGGTCCTCGTCGTCCACCACATCGCGTGGGACGGCATGACCTGGGGTTCGCTGTCGGGCGACCTGTCGGCCCTCTACCGCGCGGCGCTTGCGGGCGACCCCGATCCCCTGGCGCCGCCCGCCGTCCAGTACGCCGACTTCGCGGTGTGGGAGCAGAGGCGTCCCGTCCAGGAGGACGACCTCGCGTACTGGCGGGCGCGGCTCGACCCGCCGCCCCCGCCGCTCGACCTGCCCGCCGACCGCCCGCGCGGCGCGACCGTGTCCGAGCGGGGCGCGCGGGTCGCGCGGCGCTTCGACGACGCCGTCACCGACGGGATGCGGCGGCTCGCGGCCGAGGAGAACCTGACCCCGTACATGGTGATGCTGGCCGCGTACGCGGTCCTGCTGCACCGCTACACGGGCGCCACCGACATCTCGATCGGGTCCTCGGTGATGAACCGCGAGCACGCCGAGGTGCAGCGGCTCGTCGGGAACTTCGGCAACACGCTGCCGCTGCGCACCGATCTGTCCGGCGCGCCCACGTTCCGCGAGGCGCTGCGCCGCGTCGGCCGCACCGTCGAGGAGGGCTTCGCGCACCAGGCGCTGCCCTACGACGCGATGGTGCGGGAGCTGCGCCCGTCCCGGACCGGCGGACGGTCGCCGTTCTTCGACACGATGCTGCTGTTCCTCGTCCAGGAGATCGGCGAGCTGGACCTGCCCGGCGTCACGACGAGCTGGACGCACATCCACAACGGCACGACGCACTTCGACCTGTCGCTGGAGGCGTTCGTACGGCCGCGGGGGATGACGGTCGAGGCCACCTTCCGGCGCGAGCTGTTCGACGACGCGCGCATGGAGTCCCTGCTCGCCCACCTTGAGACGCTGCTCGGCGCCGCCGCCTCCGACCCCGACCGCCCGATCGGCGCCTACGACCTGCTGACCGCCGGTGACCGCGCCGTGCTGGACAAGGCGAACGACACCGGACGCGACGTGCCCGCGACCACCGTGACGGAGCTGTTCGCCGAACAGGCCGCCCGCACGCCGCACGCCGTGGCCGTCGAGGGCGACGGCGGCTCCCTCACGTACTCCGAGCTGGACGAACGCGCCGCCGCGATCGCGACCCACCTGCGGCGCCGCGGTGCCGGGCCCGGCACGGTCGTCGCCCTCGCGATGCCGCGCACGCCCGACCTGGTGGCGGCGCTGCTGGCCGTGCTGCGCTCGGGCGCCGCGTACCTGCCGCTCGACCCCGACCATCCCGCCGAACGGCTCGCCTACATGCTCGACGACGCGGCCCCGATCTGCGTCGTCGCGACCGCGGAGACGGTCGGCAAGCTGCCGGACGACACCGACGTCCTGCTGCTCGACGGCCTGCCCGGCGCGGCGCGCCCCGATGAGCCGTGGCCCGTGCCGTCACCGGACGACCTGGCCTACGTCATCTACACCTCCGGATCGACCGGCAGGCCCAAGGGGGTGGCCATCCCGCACGGCGCGCTCACCAACTTCCTGCTGATGCAGCGCGAGGAGCTGGCGCTCACCCCGGCCGACCGGCTGGTGGCTGTGACCACCGTCGCGTTCGACATCGCGGCGCTGGAACTGTACGTGCCGCTGCTCAGCGGCGCCACGGTCGTCCTGGCGGGACGCGCCGCCGTCCGCGACCCGGCCGCGCTCGCCCGGCTGCTGAAGGACGCGACGATCGTCCAGGGCACGCCCTCGCTGCTCGGATCGCTTGACCCGGCGGCGCTCACGGGGCTGCGGGTGCTGGTCGGCGGCGAGGCGCTTCCGCCCGCGCTGGCCGAGACGCTCGGCCGGGTCGCGGCGCGCGCCACCAACGTCTACGGCCCGACCGAGGCGACCATCTGGGCGACGTCCACGGACCTTCCTGCCGAAGGGATCGGGCGTCCGTTCTGGAACACGCGGGCGCACGTCCTCGACGCCTCGCTGCGTCCCGTCCCCGTGGGGATCCCGGGCGAGCTGTACCTGTCGGGGGCGCAGCTCGCTCGCGGCTACGTGGGGCGGCCGGACCTGACCGCCGAGCGTTTCGTGGCCGACCCGTACGGCCCGCCCGGCACCCGCATGTACCGCACGGGGGACCTGGCCCGCTGGAACCGCGACGGATCCCTGGAGTACCTGGGACGCACCGACGACCAGGTGAAGATCCGCGGGTTCCGGATCGAGCCCGCCGAGGTGCAGGCGGCGCTGGCCGCGTGCCCGGGTGTCGCGCAGGCGGCCGTGGTCGTGCGGGAGGACCGGCCGGGCGACCCGAGCCTGGTCGGCTACTACGTCCCCGGGAGCCCGGTGGAGGAGAGCGCGCTGCGCGACGCGCTCTCCGCGACCCTGCCCGACCACATGCTGCCGAGCGCCCTGGTGGAGCTGGACGCGCTGCCCCGCACCGTCAACGGCAAGCTCGACCGCGCCGCGCTGCCCGCCCCGTCCGTCGAGGCCGGGGTGGGCGGACGGGAGCCCCGGGACGAGCGTGAGGCGTCGCTGTGCGCGCTGTTCGCCGAGACGCTCGGGGCCGAGCGGGTCGGCATCGACGACGACTTCTTCGCGCTCGGAGGGCATTCGCTGCTGGCGACCAAGCTGGCCGCCCGCGTCCGCGCGGTGATGCGGGCCGACCTCACCATCGCCGACGTCTTCGAGGCCCCGACCGTGGCGGCGCTGGCGCCCCGTCTGGTACGGGCGGAGGGCACCCGCGTCCGGGACGTCGTCCGCCCCGGGATCGTCCCCGCGTCGGCGGCGCAGCGCGGCCTGTGGTTCGAGGAGCGGCTGCGCGGACCGTCGCCCGCCTACGCGCTGCCGCTCGGGCTGCGGCTGCGCGGAAAGGTCGACCCCGACGCGTTGCGCGCCGCTTTCGGCGACGTGGTCGACCGGCACGAGGCGCTGCGCACGCTGCTGGTCGAGGACGCCGACGGCCTGCCCGTCCAGAAGATCCTCGACCCGGGAACGGCCGCGCCCTTCGAGGTCGTGGACGCCCGCGGCCGGACGCCCCACCGGCCGGCCCAGGCCGGGGCCGAGGCCACGGGGCACGTCTTCGACCTGGGCGCCGACCTGCCCATCCGCGCCACCCTGATCCGGACGGGCGACGAGGACTGGGTGCTGGTCCTGCTCCAGCACCACGCCGCGGCGGACGAGTGGTCGTTCACCCCGCTGCTGGCCGACCTGTCCCGCGCCTACACCGCGCGGCTGGCCGGGAACGCCCCCGGCTGGGAGCCGCTGCCCGTCCAGTACGCCGACTACGCGACCTGGCAGCGCCAGGCCCCCGAGCCGCGGGAGGACCTGGAGTTCTGGGAACGGACCCTGGCCGGGCTGCCGGAGGAGGTCACGTTCCCGCCCGACCGTCCCCGTCCCGCCGAGGCGAGCCACAAGGGCGGGCTGGTGGAGTTCCGGCTGCCGCTCGACGGGGTGCACGACCTGGCACGCCGGACCGGCACCAGCGTGTTCATGGTGCTGCACGCCGCCGTGGCCGCGCTGCTCCACCGCTCGGGCGCGGGCGACGACATCGCGCTCGGCTCGCCCATCGCGGGACGCGCGGACGACGACCTCACCGACCTGGTCGGCGTGTTCGTCAACCTGCTGGTGCTGCGCACCGACCTGTCCGGCGACCCGACCTTCGCCGAACTGCTCGACCGGGTGCGCCGCGCCGACCTGGACGCCTTCGCGCACGCGGCGGCGCCGTTCGAGCGCGTGGTGGAGCGGCTGGCGCCGGAGCGCTCGCTGGCCCGCAGCCCGCTGTTCCAGGTGATGATCGTGCATCAGCGGCTGGACGACGTGCGGCTCGCGCTGCCGGGCGTGCGCGCCGAGCCGTTCCTGCCCGAGACCGGCGGGGTCAAGTTCGACCTGGACCTGTACTTCGCCGAGGGCGAGGACGAGGTGGAGGGCTTCGCCGCCTACGCCACCGACCTGTTCGACCGCGAGACGGTTGAGGAGCTGCCCGCCCGGCTCGCCGAGCTGCTGGCCCAGGTGACCGCCGACCCCGGACGCCGGCTGTCCACGCTGGGCGGGGAGACGGCGCACCCGGACACCTCCCGCGAGTTCCCCGTCCGGACGGCGGCCGGACTGGTGGAGGCCCAGGCCGCCCGCACCCCGGACGCGACGGCCGTGGTCTTCGGCGACACGTCGCTGACCTACGCCGAGCTCGACGAGCGGGCCGAGATCCTGGCCGACCGGCTCGCCGCCGCGGGCGCCGGACCCGAGCAGATCGTCGGGCTGGCGCTGCCGCGCTCACTCGACCTGGCCGTGGGGCTGCTGGCCGTGCTCAAGACCGGCGCCGCTTACCTGCCCATCGACGTGACCTACCCGAAGGCCCGGATCGAGTTCATGATCGACACGGCCCGGCCGCTGCTGGTGCTGGGGCTGAGCGATCCGCTCCCGGACGCGATGCCGCGCACCAGGCCGGACGTCCGCCCGGACCACCCCGCGTACGTCGTCTTCACGTCCGGTTCCACCGGCACGCCCAAGGCCGTCGTCGGCACGCAGCGGGCCCTGGCCAACCGGCTCGCGTGGGGCATGGAGCTCACCGAGCCGGGCGGCGTGCGGGCCGCCAAGAGCTCGCCCGCGTTCATCGACGGCACCACCGAGCTGCTCGGCGGCCTGGTCAACGGCGACACCGTGGTCATCGCCGACGACGCCACCGCCACCGACCCGCTCGCCCTCACCGCGTTCCTCGACCGGCACGGGATCGGCACGGTCACGCTCGTCCCGAGCCTGCTGTCCGCGCTGCTGGAGACCGGGCCGCCCGCCACGGTGCGCACCTGGATCAGCAGCGGTGAGGCGCTGCCCGCGGCGCTGGCCGGGCGTGCCCCGGGCCGCCTGGTCAACCTCTACGGCTGCTCCGAGGCGGCGGGCGACAGCCTGGTCGCCGAGGGCGCGGGCGGGCTGGTCCCCATCGCCAACACCAGGGCGTACGTGCTGGACTCCGCGCTCCGCGAGGTCCCGGTCGGCGAGCTGTACCTGGCGGGGGACGGCCTGGCCCGCGGCTACCTCGGGGATCCGGCGCGCACCGCCGAGCGGTTCGTCGCCGACCCGTTCGGGCCGCCGGGTTCGCGGCTCTACCGGACGGGCGACCGGGTGCGGCGCCGCCGCGACGGCTCGCTGGAGTTCCTGGGACGCGCCGACGACCAGCTCACGCTGCGCGGCTTCCGGATCGAGCCGGGGGAGATCGAGGCCGTCCTCGCCGCGCAGCCCGGCGTCCGCCAGGCCGCCGTCGGGCTCGCCGGGGGATCCGGGGGGTCCGGGCCGCGGCTCGTCGGCTACGTCACCGGTGAGGCCGGTGACCCGGACGGGCTGCTCGACCGGCTGCGGGCGCTGCTGCCCGGCTATCTCGTCCCGTCCGAGCTGGTCGTGCTGGACGCGCTGCCGCTCAACCCGAACGGCAAGGTGGACCGGCGCGCCCTGCCCGAGCCCGGACGGCGGCCCGGCGCGGGCCGTCCGCCGCGCACCGGGCGCGAGCTGGTCCTGGCCGGGCTCGCCGGCCGCCTGCTGGGCCGCGGCGACCTGGCCGCCGACGACGACTTCTTCCGCGCCGGGGGCGACAGCATCAGCGCGGCCCTGCTGGTGGCCCGTGCCCGCCGCGCCGGGCTGGAGTTCACCCTCCGGGACGTCTTCCGCCTGCGCACGATCGAGGCCCTGGCCGCCGCCACGACCGCGGCCACCGCCGGACCGGTCTCCGTGCAGGAGGAGGAGCCGGCGGAGCTGCCGCTGTCGCCGCTCCAGGAGGGCCTGCTCTTCCACCTGATGATGGCGGGCGAGGGCCGCGACATCTACGTGCAGCAGGCCGTGGTGGAGCTGGCCGGTCCGGTGGACCCGGAACGGATGGCCGCCGCCGCGCGGGGCGTCCTGGAGAAGTACCCGAACCTGCGGGCCGGATTCCGTGTGGACGGTGCCCGCACCGTCCAGTTCGTCCCGGACGAGGTCGAGCCGCATTGGACGTTCGCGGAGGTCGGCAGTGAGAACGAGCTGGAGGCGTTCATCGAGGCGCAGCGCGCCCGGCCGTTCGACCCCGGGAAGCCACCGCTGATCCGGTTCGGGCTGGCCCGGCTCGGGGAGCGCGACCACCGGCTGGTGCTGACCTCGGAGCTGATCCTGCTGGACGGATGGTCGGGCGGGCTCCTGGTCACCTCGCTCCTCGACTTCTACACCGACGCCGCCGCGGAGGCCGCCCGCCCGGTGCCGTCCTTCCGCGCCTACCTGGACTGGGTGAACGGCCGCGACCGGCGGGAGTCGATCGACGCCTGGCGCCGCGAGCTGGACGGGTTCGACGAGCCCGCGCTGCTGCGTCCCGGCCTGCTGGACCGGGCCGCCGACCTGTCCACGGCGGGCGAGGTGCGCCGCGACCTGCCCGCCGGGCTCGCGGAACGGCTGGACGCGGTGGCGCGCGAGACCGGTGTCACCCCGGGCACGCTGTTCGAGACCGCGTGGGGCCTGGTGCTGATGGGCCTGACCGGGCGTGACGACGTGGTGTTCGGCGTCTCGGTGTCGGGCCGCAACCCCGGGGTCGAGGGCGTCGAGTCGATCGTCGGCCTGCTGTTCAACACGATCCCGGTCCGCGTGCGCGCGGGCGCCGCCGACCCGCTCGCCGCGGTGCTGGCACGCGTCCAGGCGTCCCGGTCGGAGCTGTTCGACCACGACCATGTGGCGCTCGCCGACGTCCAGCGCGCCACCGGCCTGGGGACGCTGTTCGACACGCTGTTCGTCTTCCAGAACTTCCCGGGCATGCCCACCGGCCGCGGCTTCGGCCCGGACGGCGACCTGCGGGTGCTGGGCCGCGAGGTCCGGGACGCCACGCACTACCCGATCACGATGGTGGTCGAGCCGGGCGCCGGGCTGCGCGTCATGTACCGGGGCGACGCCTTCACCGAGGCCGAGACCCGGCGGATCACCGACCGGTACGTGCGCGTCCTCGAGCAGCTCGCCGCCGACCCGGCGACGCCGTGCCACCGGCTGGACATGCTCGTCCCCGAGGAGCACGACCGGCTGCGCCGCGACTGGGCCGAGGCGGAGAAGCCCGTGCCGGAACTGACCGTCGCGGAACTGCTGGCCGAGCAGGCGGCCCGCGCCCCGGACCGGACGGCCCTGGTGTCGCCGCCCGACGTCTCCCTCACCTACGGCGAGCTGAACGCGCAGGTCAACCGGCTGGCGCGGCTGCTGCGGCGGCATGGCGCCGGTCCCGAACGGGTCGTCGCGCTCGCCCTGCCCCGCTCGGCCGAGATGGTCGTCGCCCTGTTCGCGGTGCTGCGCACCGGCGCCGCGTACCTGCCGCTGGAGCTGGACTACCCCGCCGACCGGCTCGGCTACATGCTCGCCGACGCCGGCCCCGTCTGCATGGTGTCGCACGCGCCGATCGCCGCCGGGCTCCCCTTCGACGGCCCGGTGATCGAACTGGACGAGCCCGCCGTCCGGGACGCCCTGCGCGACCTGCCCGGCCACGACCTGGAACCCGGCGAGCTGCCCGGCTTCGCCCCCGGCACGCCCGGACGCATGGACCGTCCCGCGTACGTCATCTACACCTCCGGCTCGACCGGACGGCCCAAGGGCGTGGTCACCCCGTACCGGGGCCTGACCAACATGCAGTACAACCACCGCGCCAACATCTTCGACCCGGTGGTGGCCTCGGCGGGCGGGCGCGGGCTGCGCATCGCGCACACCGTGTCGTTCTCCTTCGACATGTCGTGGGAGGAGCTGCTGTGGCTGATCGAGGGCCACGAGGTGCACGTCTGCGACGAGGATCTGCGCCGCGACGCCGAGGCGCTGACCGCGTACCTGCGGCGGCACCGCATCGACGTCATCAACGTGACCCCGACCTACGCGCAGCACCTCCTCGACGAGGGCCTGCTGGACGGCACCGCGCACCGGCCGCCCCTGGTGCTGCTCGGCGGCGAGGCCGTCCCGCCCTCGGTGTGGGAGCGGCTGGCCGAGGCGGACGGCGTGCTCGGATACAACCTGTACGGGCCGACCGAGTACACCATCAACACGCTGGGCGGCGGCACCGAGGACAGCGCCACTCCCACGGTCGGCAAGCCGATCTGGAACACCCGCGGCTACGTGCTGGACCGCTGGCTGCGTCCCGTCCCGCAGGGCGCGCCCGGCGAGCTGTACATCGCGGGCGCCGGGCTGGCCCGCGGCTACCTCGGCCGCCCCGACCTGACCGCCGAGCGCTTCGTCGCCGACCCGTTCGACACGTCCGGCGGGGGCCGCATGTACCGGACGGGCGACCTGGTCAGGGTGCGCGAGGACGGCAACATCGACTTCCTGGGCCGCACCGACGACCAGGTGAAGATCCGCGGCTACCGGGTGGAGCTCGCGGAGGTCGAGGCCGCGCTGGCCGCCGAGCCGGGCGTGGCACAGGCCGCCGTCGTGGTCGCCGGAGGGACCGGCGAGGCGGACGCCGGGCGGCTGATCGGGTACGTGGTGCCGGACGGCTCCCGCGAGGGGATCGCCGAGGAGCAGGTCGCCGAGTGGCGGCAGATCTACGACGCCGAGTACACCGAGGTGGGCACGGCCGTCCACGCGGAGGAGTTCGCCGGCTGGGACTCCAGCTACGACGGCGCCCCGATCCCGCTGGACGACATGCGCGAATGGCGGGAGACGACCGTCGAGCGGATCCGCGCGCTGAACCCGCGCCGCGTCCTGGAGATCGGCGTCGGGACGGGCCTGCTGCTGACCCGGCTCGCGCCCGACTGCGAGGAGTACCACGGCACCGACTTCTCCGCGCCGGTCATCGCCAAGCTGGAGGCCGACCTCGGCCCGGACACCAACGTCCGGCTGAGCCGCCGTCCCGCGCACGACCTGGCCGGCCTGCCGGAGGAGCACTTCGACACGGTCGTCATCAACTCGGTCGTCCAGTACTTCCCCGGACCCGGCTACCTGGCCGACGTGATCGAGAAGGCGATGCGGCTGCTGGCGCCGGGCGGCGCACTGTTCATCGGCGACGTGCGCGACCTGCGCTCGGTCCGCGCCTTCCACGCCGCGATCCAGCTCGGACGGGGCGGCGAGGTGGACCTGGCCGCGGTCGACAGGGCCGTCCGGATGGAGAAGGAACTGCTGCTCGACCCGGCGTTCTTCGCCTCGTTGGAGGGACCGGCCCGGGTCGAGGCGCGCACCAAGCGCGGCGTCCACCATAACGAGCTGACCCGCCACCGGTACGACGTCGTGCTGTGGAAGGCGCCGTCGCCGCACGACCCGCCGGAGACGCCGGTCGTCGACTACACCGGGCCGGACGACCTGTCCGCCGAAGGGCCGCTGCGCGTGCGCGGGATCCCCGACCCGCGGCTGTCCGGTGAGCTCGCCGCGCTCCGGGCGCTGGAGGCCGGCGCGGGCCCCGACGAGGCGCGCGAGCTGCTACGGGCCGAACCCGAAGGCGTCGAGCCCGAGACCCTGTACGCCATCGACCCGGGTGTCGTGACGACCCCGTCGGACCAGGTCGGCCGGTACGACGCCGTCTTCGGCGGCGGCGACGCGTCCCTGCCCGGGACCGGCCCCAGCGCCTCGCACGCCAACAACCCGGCCGCCGCCCGGGACCACGGCGTGCTGGCCGCCCGCGTCCGGGAAGGGCTCAAGCGGACGCTCCCCGGCTACATGGTGCCCAGCGCGATCGTCACCCTCGACGCCCTGCCGCTGACGGTCAACGGCAAGCTCGACCGGCGCGCCCTGCCGGACCCGGCGGGGGCGTCCGGCGGCGGGCCGCGCACCTCGGGACGGCCGCCCCGCACCCCGGTCGAACGGCTGCTGTGCAGGCTGTTCGGCGAGGTCCTGGACGTCACGAACGTCGGTATCGACGACGACTTCTTCGACCTGGGCGGGCACTCGCTGCTGGCGACCCGCCTCGTCGGGCGGGCCCGCGCCGTGCTGCGCACCGAGCTGGCCATCCGCGACCTGTTCGAGACGCCGACGGTGGCCGGCCTGGCGGAACGCGTCCACCAGAAGGCGGAGAACGAGCTGCGTCCCGCCCTGACGCCCCGGGAACGGCCCGAGCGTGTCCCGCTGTCGTTCGCGCAGCGCCGTCTGTGGATGCTCGACCAGCTCCTGCGCGAGGACGACGGGCCGCGCGACGCCTACCACCTGCCGCTGGCCGTCCGCCTGCGCGGAGACCTGGACAGGGCGGCGCTGGAGGCGGCGATCGGCGACGTGGTCGCGCGGCACGAAAGCCTGCGGACGGTGTTCGCCGAGCACGACGGCGTCCCGTACCAGCGGATCCTCCCGCCGGACGAGGCACGGCCCGCGCTGGAGATCGCGACCTGCCCGCCCGAGGAGGTGATCGCGCGGCCGTTCGACCTGTCCCGCGACCTCCCGCTGCGGGTGACCGTCTTCCCCGAGGGCGAGGACGAGCATCTGCTGCTGGCCGTCTTCCACCACATCGCGTTCGACGAGTGGTCGTTCGGGCCGTTCGCGAGGGACGTGGCGGAGGCGTACACGGCACGGCTCGGCGGCACGGCGCCCGCCTGGGAGCCTCCGCCCGTCCAGTACGCCGACTACACGCTGTGGCAGCGCGAGCTGCTCGGCGACCCCCTCGACCCGGGCTCGCCGCACGCCCGTCAGCTCGCGTACTGGACGCGGGCGCTGGCCGGCCTGCCCGAGGAGATCCCGCTGCCGGTGGACCGGCCGCGTCCCCCCACGGTCGGGCAGCGCGGCGCCACGCTCACGACCGACCTGCCGCCCGCGCTCGTCGACGGGCTGCGCAAGGTCGCGCGGGCGCACGGCGCCACGATGTTCATGGTGTGCCAGGCCGCGGTCGCCGCGCTGCTGCACGGCACCGGAGCGGGCGACGACATCCCGCTCGGCAGCCCCGTCGCGGGCCGCACCGACGACGCGGCGGGCGACCTGGTCGGGTTCTTCGTCAACACGCTGGTGCTGCGCGCCGACCTGTCCGGCGAGCCGACGTTCGCGGACCTGCTCGGACGGGTCAGGCAGGCCGTGGTCACCGGGCTGGCCAACCAGGACCTGCCGTTCGAGGCGGTGGTGGAGGCGCTGCGCCCGCCCCGCGTCCCCGGCCGCAACCCGCTGTTCCAGGTGATGGTCGGGTACGAGAACCAGGGCGTCGGCGATGTCGGGTTCCCGGGGCTGGAGCAGCGGGAGGCGCTGTTCGGTCCCGGGGCCGCCAAGTTCGACCTCGACTTCATCTTCCGCGAAGGCCCCGGATCCTCGCTCCGGCTGATCGTGGACTACTCGGCCGACCTGTTCGACGCGCCCACCATCGGCACGCTCGCCGACGGGCTGCTCGGCCTCATGGACACCGTCGCCACCGACCCCGGCGTCGCCGTGCGCTCACTGCCGTCCGTCCTGCGCGCGCGGAGCGTCACCTCGGCGGAGGCCGCGGTCACGGGCCCGCGGGACGGCGACCGCGAGGCCGCGTTCTGCCGGATCTTCGCCGAGGAGCTGGGCGTGGACGAGGTGGGCCCCGACGACGACTTCTTCGACCTGGGCGGCCACTCGCTGCTGGCGATGCGGCTGGTGCGCAGGCTGCGGCGGGAGCCCGGCTGCGCCGACCTCAAGATCGCCACGCTGCTGGCGGCGCCCACCGTCGCCCGGCTGCTGGACCGGCTCGCATGAGCCCGGCGAGCCGGCCCGGGCGCGACAGACCACCCCGGAACCGGTCCGGGACCGATCACCCCGTGTCAGGAAGGACGACCCATATGCGCGGAACCATTGTGGAGGGGCGACCCACCACGCCCCCCACGCCAACCGCGAGAGAAGGCGCCTCATGGATGCGCCGATTGACCGCCGCCTGTGCTCTTCTCCTGAGCCTCGGACTGGTGGCGGCGTGCGGTGACGACGAGCCCGCCGAGACCTCCTCCGGAGGCCAGGGCGCCGGAAACTACCCGGTCACGATCACCCACAAGCTCGGCACCACGACCATCAAGGAGGCGCCCACGCGCATCGTGGCGCTCGGGGAGGTCGACCAGGACGCCCTGCTCGCCCTCGGCGTCCAGCCGGTCGGGATGACCGAGCTGACCGGCGTCCAGAAGGACGGGCTCGCGCCCTGGTCCGCGCCCAAGATCACCGGCACGCGGCCCAAGCTGCTGAAGATCGGCGACTCCGGCTTCAACCTGGAGGAGATCGCCGCGCTCAAGCCCGATCTGATCCTCGCCGCCGGCGACTTCACCATCGACAAGGAGTACGCCAAGCTCTCCAAGCTGGCGCCGACCACCGCGTACCAGACCGGCCCCGCCGAGGACACCTGGCAGCAGATCACCCGGCAGGTCGCGCAGGCGGTCGGGCGGAAGGCGGACGGCGACCGGCTGGTCGCCGACGTGGAGGCCAAGATCGCCTCGGTGCGGACGACGCATCCGCAGCTCGTCGGGAAGGGCTTCGCGCTCACCAGCATCATGCCGAACGGGAACATCGGCGTGATGAAGTCCAAGGACGACATCTCCGTCAAGCTGCTGGAGCAGTTCGGGATGACGCTGCCCGACACCCTCGCCAAGCTGCCCGGCGAGGGCTTCGCCGCGGAGCTGAGCATGGAGAAGGTCTCGACCCTGGACGTCGACGTCCTGCTCAGCCACTACAACGACGACCCCGCCACACAGCGGAAGGTCGAGGGCAACAAGCTCTTCTCCGGCCTGGACGTGGTGAAGCGCGGCTCGTACGTGCCGCTGGACCTCAGGTCGTTCTGGCCGCTGCGCACCCCCACCGCCCTGGCCGCACCGTACGTGGTCGACCAGGTCGTACCGAAGATCGCCGCGGCCGCCGGCAAGGCGTGACCGGCGGGCGCACCCGATCTCCCCTCCGCGGCCGACCGGGGCTGGACGGCCGCGGAGGGGTTCCGCAGGACTACCAAGAGAGGCGCAAATGGCGACACCCGTCCATGACGTCGTGGGCATCGGATTCGGACCCTCCAACCTGGCGCTCGCGGTCGCGCTCGAGGAGGAGTTCGGCACCGGCGTGGACGCGGTCTTCTTCGAGAAGCAGCCGGCCTTCGGCTGGCACCGCGGCATGCTCCTCGAGGGCGCCACGATGCAGGTCAACTTCCTCAAGGACCTGGTCACGCTGCGCGACCCGACCAGCAGGTACTCGTTCATCTCCTATCTGCACGCGCACGGCCGCCTGGCCGACTTCATCAACCACAAGACCATGTTCCCGAGCCGGCTGGAGTTCCACGACTACCTGGAGTGGGTGGCCGCCGCGTTCTCCGGGGCGGTCCGGTACGGGTCGGAGGTCGTCGCGGTCCGCCCGCGGGACGCCCGCGCCCTGGAGGTGGTGGTGCGGCGCGACGACGAGCTGCACACCTGCCTGACCCGGAACCTGGTCATCGGCGCCGGTCTCGAACCCGTCCTGCCCGACGGCGTCCGGCAGGGGGAGCGGGTCTGGCACACCGAGGACCTGCTGCCCCGCCTGGAGACCCTGCCGCCCGAGCCGCGGCGGCTCGTGGTCGTCGGTGCCGGGCAGAGCGCCGCCGAGGCCGTCGCTCATCTGCACGGCCGCTACCCGTCCACCGAGGTCTGCGCGCTGTTCGCCCGGTACGGGTACTCGCCCGCCGACGACAGCTCCTTCGCCAACCGCATCTTCGACCCGGAGGCGGTCGACCACTACTTCCAGGCGCCGGACGAGGTCAAGCGGATGCTGTTCGGCTACTCCCGCAACACCAACTACTCGGTCGTCGACCTCGACCTGATCGACGAGCTGTACCGCCGGGCGTACGCGGAGAAGGTCGCGGGCGCCGAACGCCTGCGCATCCTCAACGTCTCCCGCCTGGTGGACGTGGACGCCGGTCGCGACGGCGTCCGGCTGAAGGTCGAGTTCATGCCCACCGGCGAGGTCACGGACCTGGAGGCCGACGCCCTGATCTGCGCCACCGGGTACCGCGAGCGCAACCCGCTCGACCTGCTCGGCGAGGCGGGCGAGCACTGCCGCACCGGCCCGGACGGCCGCCTCCTCGTGGACCGTGACTACCGCCTGGTCACGGGCCCCGACTGCTCCTGGTCGGTCTACCTCCAGGGAGCCACCGAGCACACCCACGGCATCACCTCCTCGCTGCTGTCGATGGTCGCCGTCCGCACGGGCGAGATCGTCGCGTCCATCGCCGCCCACACCACCGGCCCCGCCACCCGCGTCGCCCAGGAGGCCTAGTCATGACCAACCCCTTCGACGACACCGAAGGCCGCTTCCTCATCCTGGTCAACGACGAGGACCAGCACTCCCTGTGGCCCGAGTTCGCCGACGTCCCCGCCGGGTGGACGACGGTCTTCGGCCCCGAGGAACGCGAGAGGTGCCTGGAGTACGTCCGCGTCCACTGGACGGATCTGCGTCCCAAGAGCCTGACATGAGCTACGGCCACTACACCGCCCACGTCACCCGGGTGACGGACCTGACACCGCAAATGAGGCGCGTCACCCTCGGGGGGCTCGCCGGCTTTCCGGGCGCCGGACTGGACCACCGCGTCAAGGTCTTCTTCCCGCTGCCCGGTGAACCGCGTCCCATCTACCCCAAGGGCGACGACTGGTGGGAACGCTGGCAGGCCGAGCCGGTACGGGCCGTCTTCCGCACCTACACCATCCGCAAGCACCGCCCAGCCCGAGGCGAGGTCGACATCGACTTCGTCCTGCACGGGGACGGCGGCCCCGCCTCCCAGTGGGCGCTCCAGGCGGCCCCGGGAAACGAGGTGGGCCTTTGGGGTCCACGCGCCGAATACGCCCCACCCCCCGACACGGACTGGGTGCTCCTGGCAGGTGACGAGACCGCGCTCCCCGCCATAGGCGCCGTCGTCGAATCGATGCCCGCCCACACCCGGGGCCGGGTCATGGTGGAGGTCGCGAACGCCGCCGAGGAACAGCCGCTCGACACACCGGAAGGCGTCCACCTCGAATGGCTTCACCGCGACACAGGCGGCTCCCTGACCACCGCCCTCCCCGGCGCGGCCCTGCCCTCGGGAACCCCGTACGCCTGGATCGCGGGGGAGTCCAGTACGGTCAGGCACCTCCGCCGGCATCTGGTCGACGACAGGAAGGTCCCGCGCGAGAACGTCTATTTCTCGGGATACTGGCGTCGCGGAGTCGCGTCGGTGGCGTGACGAGAGTCACGAAAGCCGCACGGTGCTGAACGTGCCCTAGCGGCCGTGGCCGGCACCGGTGAGGTAGGCGACGACCATCTCGCCGACCATGGCGCGGTGGCGGGCGCGGTGCTCGGGGGCGGTCAGGTCGCGTCCGAACAGGGCGCCGAAGGTGTGCTGGTTGGCGATGCGGAAGAAGCAGAACGCGCTGATCATCATGTGCACGTCCACCGCGTCGGCCTCGGCGACGAACTCGCCGGTGGAGCGTCCCGCGTCCAGGATCCGCGAGATCAGCCCGGTCACCGGGCCGCCCAGGTTGGTCAGCGCCTCGGACTTGCGCAGGTGCTCGGCCTGGTGGATGTTCTCGATGCTGACCAGCTTGATGAAGTCCTGGTGCGCCTCGTGGTGGTCGAAGGTCAGCTCGGCCAGCGTGCGGATCGCGTCCACCGGCGCCAGATGCGCCACGTCGATGCCGGCCTCGGCCGCCCTGACCTCGGCGTAGACCTTCTCCAGGACGGCGATGTAAAGCTTCTCCTTGTTGCCGAAGTAGTAGTAGATCATGCGCTTGGTGGTGCGCATGAGCTCGGCCATGTCGTCCACCCTGGCCCCGGCGTACCCGTGCCGCGCGAACTCCCGCTGGGCCACCTCCAGGATCTCCGCCCGGGTCCGTTCGGCGTCGCGCCGCCGCTCGCCTGCGGGCGTCATGGGCTGTGTCGGCATGGGACTCCACGGGACGGGGGAGCGGTCGGCTCTCATCCTAGGAGCTGTGCGCGTGCTGGGCGGCGAGGCGGATGGGGGCGTTGGGCGCGCCGTAGCCCCGGTACCCGCCGATGCGCTGGACGATCTCGAAGAAGACCCGTCCGGTGGTGACGGTGTAGCAGTGCAGGAACTCGCCGTGCTCGTCCCGGTCGTACAGCAGTCCCAGCTCGCGCAGCAGGCGGAGTCGTTCGGGACCGAGGTCGTGCCGCGCCTTCAGGTCGTCGTAGTAGTTGCCGGGCACGGGCAGTGGCGCGGCGCCGCCGGAGGTGCGGAGCCGGCGGGCCGTGGCGACGATGTCGCGGCTGGCCAGCGCGACGTGCTGCCAGGCCACGTCCCGGTCGTGGCTCCCGACGTGGGCGACGTTGAGGGCCATGCGGACGCGCCCGTCGTCGGTGGAGACCGCGCGGCTCCGCAGCAGCCCGTACGGGTCGGGCAGCTCCAGGCTCTCGTGCGGGCGAAGGCCCAGGACGCTGCGGTAGAAGAGGGAGGCCTCGTCGAAGTGGTGCCAGGGCTGGGTGAGCGCCACATGGTCGATGTGGGTGATCTCGCCGGACGGCTCCGGCGGTGAGGAGGGGGCGCAGCCGCCCGTCCGGAAGTCGTCCGTCCAGCTCGAGTGGTCGGGACGCGCGGTGCGGCAGAAGAACAGCTCCGTGCCGTCGGGCGCGGCGACGGAGTCCAGCGGCGCGTCCCGGGGTCCGCGCCGCCGGGGCAGGACGGGTGACAGCAGCGCCTCGGCGCGCCTGACCGAGCCGGCCGGGTCGGGCGACTCCAGCCCGATCGCGGCCAGCGCCGGGCCGTCCTCGCTCTCGGCGCTTCCCGTGTTGAGCAGGATGCGCGCCTCCCCCTGCTCCCACAGCTCGACGGGCTTGCCGGAGTGCGTCCCGGTGCGCGCGAAGCCCAGCGCGGTGAGCTGGTCGCCGAGCGGCCCCGTCTCCGGGACGGCGAGTTCGGCGAAGGCGAACCCGGTCGGGACGACGGGCGGCGGCGGAGGGGTGAGGCGCGACGCGCCGCCGAGCCGCCGCCCGGCAGCCTCCTCCAGGAAGATGAGGGAGCGCATGGCGTCCTGCGCGGTGCGCATGGCGGCGGCCTGCCGGAAGATGTCGTTGAACACCTCCAGGGACAGCGGCCCCTCGTAGCCGGTGCGCAGCACGTGCGCCAGCAGGCCCGTCACGTCGAGGTCGCCCTGCCCCGGGAAGCAGCGGTAGTGACGGCTCCAGTACAGGACGTCCATGGGCAGCGCCGGGGCGTCGGCGAGCTGGAGGAAGACGATCTTCTCGGCGGGGATGGTCTCGATCGCGTACGGGTCGGCGTCCCGCGCCAGGATGTGGAAGCTGTCCAGGCACAGCCCCAGGTTCGGATGGTCGGCCGCCCGGACGATCCGCCAGGCGTGCCGGTAGTCGCTGACGTGCCGCCCCCAGGCCAGGGCCTCGTAGGCGATCGTGATGCCGTGGCGGGCGGCGCGGTCGGCCAGCGCGCGCAGTTGCTCGGCGGCGAGCGCGTCGTCGTCGACCGCGGCGGGCGAGACGCTGGAGCAGACCAGCAGCCGGGTGGCGCCGAGCCGTTCCATCACCGCGAAGGTGTGCTCGGCGCGGCGCAGGTTCTCGGCGAGCAGCCGCGGCGGCACCGCCTCGAAGTCGCGGAACGGCTGGTAGAGCTCGACGGCCAGGCCGAGGTCGGCGGCGCGCGCCCGGACCTCCTCCGGGCTCATCGAGGAGACGACCAGGTCGTTGTGGAAGATCTCCACGCCCTGGAAGCCGGCGGCGGCGACGGCGGTGAGCTTGTCGGCCAGCGTGCCGCTGAGCGACACCGTCGCGATGGATCTGCGCATCTCTCCTCCATGCCCGTCCGGATCACACCCTTGAGTGTACGTACTAGTTCGTACATCATGTGGAAGTGACGTACCAGACGCGTGCGTCGGTGGTGGCCTTCGAAGGAGCGGCATGGTGGACAACCGGGCGGACGGGCGTCGCGGCGGGAACGTCCCGGCGCGCGTCCCCTGCCGGTACGGCCTGATCGGCTCGGGCATCGGAGCGTCGCTGTCGCCGGCGCTGCACGAGGGCGAGGGCCCCCACCACGGCCTCGACCTGACCTACGAGCTGATCGACGTCCAGGACCCGGACACCCCGGACGACCTGGACCGGCTGCTGCGCGAGGCCGAGGAGGCGGGCTTCGCCGGGCTCAACGTCACCCACCCCTTCAAGCAGCGGGTGATCCCGCGGCTGGACGGGCTGTCCCGCCAGGCGGAGGACATCGGCGCCGTCAACACCATCGTGTTCTCCGGCGGACGCAGGGTCGGCCACAACACCGACGCGGCCGGGTTCGCCGAGTCGTTCGCGCGGGAACTCCCCGGGGCCGCGACCGGGCATGTCGTGCAGCTCGGCGCCGGGGGAGCCGGTGCCGCCTGCGCCCACGCCCAGCTCACCGCGGGCACCGGACGGCTGACCATCGCCGACCCCGACCCGGCCCGCCGCGCCGCCCTGGTCGGCCGCCTGACCGCCAGGTTCGGCGCCGGCCGCATCGCCGGCATCCCGCCGTCCGGGCTGGAGACGGCGCTCGCCTCCGCCGACGGGGTCGTGAACGCCAGCCCCGTCGGCATGCGCTCCCACCCCGGCACCCCCATGCCCGTCGACCTGCTGCGCCCCGGGCTGTGGCTGGTCGACATCGTCTACATGCCCCTGACCACCCGCCTGCTCCAGGCGGCGCGCTCCCGCGGCGTGCGCGCCATCGGGGGAGCCGGCATGTGCGTGTTCCAGGCCGCCGCGTCCTTCGAGCTGATCACCGGCCGGGTCCCCGACACCGGCCGGATGCTCCGCCACCTGCGCGCCCTGCTCGCCGAGCGCCGGTCGCGCCCGTGCCCCGCCCCCGCAACCCCCCGGAGGACCCCATGACCCGCCCCGTCAAGCCGCCCCGCCCGCCCGTGCCCCCGGCCGCCGTCCGCGACCTGCCCGACCCCATGCCGCTGCGGCGGATGGTGGGTCCGGGCGTCGTGGCCGTCGGCATCGGCATGGCCGCCGGCGAGATCATCCTGTGGCCGTACCTGACCTCGATCGGCGGCCTCGGCCTGCTGTGGCTGGCCCTGGCCACGCTGGCGATCCAGTACGTCATCAACATGGAGATCGAGCGCTACACCCTGGCGACCGGGCAGACCGCCGTCGCCGGATTCTCCTCGTGGTGGACCGGCTGGGGCGTGGTCATCTGCCTGGCCGGTGCCTTCCAGTACGTCTGGCCCGGCTGGGCGACCAGCGGCTCGACCGTGTTCACCTACCTTGTCGGCGGCGGTGACGCGGTGTGGATCACCGTCGCGGCGCTGGTGGTCATCGGCGTGCTGCTCACCTTCTCCAAGGTGATCTACAAGACGGTGGAGCGGGTCGAGGCGGTCAAGGTCGCGCTCACCCTGTTCTTCCTGGCCGTCGCGGTGGTGTTCGTGATCTCGCTGTCCACCTGGGGGGAGGGCGCGGAGCGGACCGTGACCGGGTTCGGGCGCATCCCGGACGGCATCACCTTCACCATGATCCTCAGCGCGCTGGGCGCCGCGGGCGCGGGCGGCGTCCACAACCTGGTGCTGAGCAACTGGATCCGCGACAAGCGGTACGGCATGGGCGCCCACGTCCCGCGCCTGATCTCGCCCATCACCGGGAAGGAGGAGGCGTCCGGCGGCGACCGCTACACCTTCCCCGACACGCCGGAGAACCTCACCCGCTGGCAGGTCTGGTGGAAGCGCGCCAACATCGAGCACTTCACCACGTTCTTCCTGGTCTGCCTGGCCACGATCGGCATCATGTCGCTGCTGGCCTACGAGACCCTGTTCGGACGCGACGACTTGAAGAGCGATCCGTCCTTCCTGCGCGTGCAGGGCGAGGTCATGGCCGGTGAGGTCGGCGACTGGCTCAAGCCGCTGTTCTTCGCGATCGCCGCGGTGTCCCTGTGGGCCGCCGCCATGGGCCTGCTAGACGTCATCGGCCGTGTCGCGGGCGACTTCCTCAGGCGCACCTACCTGTCGGGATCGTCCCGCTGGACCGAGGCCCGCCTCTACCTGGCGGTGGTCTGGGCCGAGATCGTGCTCGGCTCCATCATCCTGCTGGCGGGCTTCGACCAGCCGATCGCCCTCCTGGTCGTCTCCACGTGCGCCGCCTCGGTGGTGACCCTGCTCTACTCGATCCTGCTGGTCAGGCTGAACACCAGGGACCTCCCGCCCGCCATCAGGCTTCGCGGCGCCCGCCTGGCCGGCATGCTGATCGCCATCGCCTTCTACGGCTTCTTCGCCCTGGCCATGGTGGTCACCCAGATCCAGGACCTCTAGCGCCGATGTGAATGCCCCACCCGAGTGCCCTTGCGGGGGGCTCGGGTGGGAATTCACCTTACGTTTACCGGTGCTGTGCCTTACCCGCGCCTGATTGCTGGCACGTTGTCGGCGTGATCGCCAGTCTCCGAGAGGCTCCCGACCGGAAACGGAACGGCACCGCGTCGGCACGCGGCAGGGGCATCCCGTGGGGGCGGCTGATACCCGCCGCGCTGCTCCTGGCCTGGCTCGCCGTGCTGCTGGCCCACCTGCGCACGCCGCAGCCCTCGGACCAGCTCCACTACCTGACCGCCGCCGACCTGTTCCCGGAACCCGTCGACGGGGCCCTCCTGACCCACCAGATGACCAGGTTCGGGCTGATCGTCCCGGCGAGCGTGGCGGTGGAGGCGTTCGGGTACTCGCAGGCCGCGTACGCCGTCGTGCCTCTCCTGGCCACGCTGTCGCTGATGCTCGGCACCTACGCGCTGGGCACGCTGCTGTTCGCCCGCGTGGTCGGCGCGGCCGCCGGGGTCGCCGTGGTCGCGGCCACGCCCGTGTTCGCCGACAGCACCGACCTGATGCCCGACGTGCTCGCCGTGGGCCTGTTCACCTGCGCGCTCGCGCTGACGGTCGCGATCGCGGGACGGGACGGGCCCCCCGGCCGGTGGCGGCTCGCCGGGCTGGGGGCGCTGCTCGGCTGGTCGTACCTGACCCGTGAGTTCATCGTCTTCCTGTGGCCGCTGGTCCCGATCCTGCTGTACCGGAAGGCGGGCCGGCGCGGGCTCGCGTGGATCGCGGTGCCGATCGTGGCCATGGTCGCCGCCGAGATGCTGCTGTGCTGGCGCCTGTACGGCGACCCGCTGGCCCGGCTGAAGGCCGCCGCCGGCCACGGCGGCGCCCCGTCCCCTCCGGAGATCGCCTCCACCTATCGGGACAAGCCACGGTCGCTCTACCTGCTGCGGCTCCCGCGGACGCTGATCGACGAGTACCCGGACGGGCGCCTGCTGGTCGGGCTGATCGGCCTGACGCTGGCGGGAGCGCTGGTCTGGCCCCGCCGGCTGGCCCTGCTCGCGGGGGCGTTCCTGCTGACCTGGGTGCCGCTCACGCTGCTGGGAGGCGTGATCGACCCGTCGGCGCCCAAGCTGCGGCTGCAACTGATCCGGTACTGGTTCCCGATCTTCCCCGCGTTCGTCCTCGGCGGCCTGGCCGCGCTGTGGCTGGCGGCGACCGTGCTGAGCGGACGACTGCCCGGAGGGTCGCGCGCGCGGGCGGTCGTGCCCGCCGTGGTCGTGCTGGCCGCCGCCATGGTCGTCACCGGCGTCGCCGCACGGTCGTGGTGGGCGTCCGAGACCACACGGCTGGGCGGCGCCACCCAGATGGAGGCGTTCCGGTCCTGGATGCGCGACCACGACCGCGCGTACGGCCGGGTGTGGGCGGACCCCCGGACCGGGTCCGTCCTGATGGTCTACCGTTCGGGCCCGTTCGGCGGCCGGAGCTGGGACGCCCCCGTCCTCAAGCTCCGGGAAGGCGCGCCGTTCACGCCCCGCCGAGGCGACCTCGTCGTGTTCTTCGACACCGACGGGGGGAAGCTGTGCCCGCGGTGCCAGGACGCGGCGCGCCGCGTCTGGGGTGACGTCTCCGGGGACCGGCCGGGCTGGAGCCGGGTCTACGCCACGGGGGACGGCGTCCTGCGGGTGTACGCGATCGGATAGCGTCGGTGGTGTGCGCGCACGACAGCTCGCCGAGGAGTTCCCGACCGTCACCCCGGACAGCGCGGCGATGGAGGCCGCCAGGCTGCTGGCCGAGCACCGGCTGCCCGGCCTGATCGTCGTCGATGAGCGGCGGCACCCCAAGGCGGTGCTGCCGGGCTCGCAACTGCTGCGCGCCGTCATTCCCGGGTACGTCCAGGACGACCTCGCGCTCGCCCGCGTCTACGACGAGGGCCACGCCGACAAGCTGACCGAGAGCCTGCGCGGGAAAACGGTCGCGGACGTGCTGCCCAGGACCGCCGACCGGACCCCGCCGCCGGTCGTGGACGCCGACGCCACCGCCATGGAGATCGCCAGCGTGATGGCGGCGGCGCGCAGCCCCGTGGTCGTCGTGACCGGCGACGCCCACCGTACCGACGCGCCGATGATCGGCGTCATCACCGTCTCGCGCCTGCTGACCCGCCTCCTGGCCACCGGTTCCGGCCCTTCACCATGAACCACGCGAGCGTCGCGATCCGCCTATGATCGCCTCACGGGACGGACGGACGCTCGCGGGGGGCGAGGCATGACGGGGAAGCACGACGCACCGGTGGTCATCGACGGCGGCGACAAGTCCTGCGTGCGGCTGCTGCTGGAGCTGCGCGGACGCCTGGCCGAGCTGCCCGCCGGGACGATCGTGCATCTGATCGCGTCCGACCCGGCGGCGCCCCTGGACCTGGCCGCCTGGTGCCACCTGACCGGCCACGGCTACCTGGGCACCGTTCCGCCGCCCTACGGCGACACCCCGACCTACGCCCTCAGCGTCGCCGCCGCCCCCCGCCCCACCGAGGCGGCCAGCCCCTGGCGGCCCCGGGACTGAGCCGCCCCGGGGACCGCGGTTCCGCGGCCGTCCCGGGGCCGCCGCTCAGCCGACGGTCAGAATGATCTTGCCGGTGGCGCGGTTGGTCTCCCCGCGCTCATGCGCCCTGGCCGCCTCCTCCAGGGGAACGACGGTGTCGAGCTCGGCCCGCAGCCTTCCCGCCTCGGCCAGCGCCGCGAGCTCCTTCATGCCCTGCTGGTCCGGCTCCACCAGCAGCACCTCGCTCCGGATGCCGGGCGTGTCGGGGACCCGGACGTCGCGGGGCGTGAGGGTGACGATGACGCCGCCGGGGCGCAGCGTCCGCACCGAACGCGGCCCGTACTCGCCGCCGATCGTGTCGAGCACCACGTCCACGTCCCGCACCGCCTCGGCGAAGTCGGTGGTGCGGTAGTCGATCAGCTCGTCCGCGCCCAGCCGCCGCAGCAGCGCGTGCTTCGGCTCGCTGGCGGTGCCGATGACGTACGCGCCGCGCGCCTTGGCGATCTGCACCGCCAGATGCCCCACCCCGCCGGCCGCGGCGTGGATCAGGACCCGCTGCCCCGGCCCGACACCGGCCGTGTCCACCAGGGCCTGCCAGGCGGTCAGCCCCGCCAGGGGGATTCCCGCGGCCTGCACATGGTCCAGATTGTCGGGCTTGCGCACGAAGTACCGGGACGGGGCCGACACGTACTCGGCGTAGGCACCGGCGCCCTGCGGGTACTTCAGCATCCCGAACACCGCGTCGCCCGGCTTGTGCAACGTCACGCCGACACCGGTGGCCTCCACCACCCCCGACAGCTCCCACCCCAGCACGAACGGAGGCTGGAGGTACAGCCCGAACGCCCGGTGCTTCCAGTCGGTCGGGTTGACCCCCGCCGCGTGCACCCGTACCAGTACCTCGGTCGGACCCGGCTCGGGCTTGGGCAGGTCGACCTCCTTGAGCACGTCGACGCCCCCGAGCACGTCCTGGCTGATCGCCCTCATGCCAGGTGGGGTGGGAAGCCGCCGGTGGCCACCGGGCCCCATCGCTCGGGAGTGACGCGGATGATCGACTTGCCCTGGTCGATCATGGCCGCGCGGTACTCGTCCCAGTCGGGGTGCTCGCCGGAGATGTTCCGGTAGTACTCGACCAGCGGCTCGACCGAGCCGGGCGCGTCGATCACCTCGGCGGTGCCGTCGATCTGCACCCAGGGGCCGTTCCACTCGTCGGAGACGACGATGACGCTGACCCTGGGGTCGCGCCTGGCGTTGCGGGTCTTGGCACGTTCCGGGTACGTCGAGACCACCACCCGGCCCGCGTCGTCGACCCCGCAGGTCACCGGGGAGCCCTGCGGCCCGCCGTCGGCACGGGTGGTGATCAGCAGGGCGCGGTGCCTGGGGCGTACGAAGTCCAGCAGTTCCGGCAGCGCCACCGTGGTGTTGGTCGCGATCGGCCTGGCCATCAGCGGCCCTCGGAGAGTGAGTCCATGGCGCGATTATCCCGGGCCAGCATGCGCCGCTTGCCATGGGGGACGTCCTCCTGGAAGAGAACGGTGAACGTGCCCGGCAGCAGGGACGCGGGCTCGTCCTCGCCCAGGCACCACTCGGCGGCCAGGTGAGGCCGGGCGCGCAGCGCTTCCCGGGTGAACGCCTCCCACGCGAGGACTCCGCCGGGTGCCACCGCCTCCACGGCGGGGCCGAAGACGGCGCGGTCCCAGAAGCCGGTGCACAGCACGAGCGCGAAGGCGGACGGGGGCGGCGTCCACGTGCCCAGGTCGGCATGGACGAGGGTGATCAGGTGACGCAGGCCGCGGGCCTCGGCCTCCCGGGCGAGCAGGTCGAGGGCCACCTCGGAAATGTCCACCGCCGTCACGCGGCGCCCGGACGCGGCGGCCAGCAGGGCGCCGCCGGACGGGCCGGACGCGAGGTCGAGCATCGGTCCGTCCGGGGGCGGCAGGGCCAGTGCCCGCTCCGCCAGCGGGTGGGCGGTGAACGAGGCGCCCGCCTCGTACTTGGCGTTCCACCTCAGCCGGTCGGGATGGCGTGCCGGGACATGGCTCATGTGCGGCGCTCCAGCGGTAGGGCGAGCGGGCGGCGGACGACCGCGACCCGGGCGGCCGGCGGCTCGCCGATCCGCATGCCCCAATTCCAGGCATCGACGTCGGGCCGGTGTCAAGCGTGCTCCCGGGTGTGGCGTGCGAGAATCTCCGCCAGGTGCTCGCGGCGGCGGCAGGCGGCGAAGGCGAACGAGTTCGCCAGGGCGTCCAGCTCCCCGTCGTCCAGGCCCCGGAACAGCTCGGCGTACTCGACCGTCAGCGGCTGCGCGAACAGGATGTGCCGCACCAGGTCGTCGGTGAACTTGCGGCGCCCGAGCGGGTAGGGGTCGAAGCCGGGGAACTCCTCGTCCATGAACGCGCGGATCGGCTCGATCAGATGCCGCACGCCCTCGTCCGTCGAGCCCCAGTGGTCGGCCCCCAGCCGCGCCTTCTTGGCCTGGAAGTCACCGAACCGCCTGATGTACGGGCTGTCCGCGCTGGTGTGGACCAGGCCCTGCACCCCGATGTCCTTGTACGTCCAGATCGACCATCCGGCGTCGTAGGCGTCGTAGATGGCCAGTTGGTCGCGGAGGATCTGGTAGCGCTGCACGTCCCGGTCCGGGTCGCCGGTGTAGACCGGGCCGAACTCGCCCACCCAGATGGGCGTGCCGGTCCGCCGCATGTAGTCGCTGCGTTCGAGGAACGTCTCCTCAAGGCTGTCGCGGTCGACCCATTCCCCTTCGGTGTACCCGGGGTACGGGCCACCGTAGACGAAGCCCGCCGGCGCGTAGTCGTGGCAGGTGTAGACGGTGTTGTCCGGCGGGTCCCCGAACATGTCGAACCGGGTGGAGTAGGTGTTGCCGTCCAGGAAGATCGTGTGGCGCGGGTCCACCTCGCGGACCGCGCTCACCAGCCGCTCGTAGAACGGGCCGATGACCTCCCCGGAGACGTCGGCGGGCTCGTTCAGCAGGTTGTATCCGGCGACCCACGGATGCCCCGCGTACCGGTCCGCGATCACCTGCCACAGGTGGACGAGCCGGTCCTGGAAGTGGGCATGCTGCCAGAACGACGGCAGATGCGTGGGGTTGTCGCTGTGCCAGTGGTGGTTCTGCGCGCCGGGAGCCGCGTGCAGGTCCAGGACGGTGTAGAGGCCGTGCCGGGCACAGATGTCGATCACCCGGTCGAGGTGGCGGAACCCCGACTCGATGATGGTGAACGGGGCGCGGTCGTCCTCGAAGTGCCGGTAGTTCAGCGGCAGGCGGACGCAGTTCAGCCCGAGCGAGGCCAGGTAGGCGGCGTCGTCCTCGCCGAAGAAGACGGTCAGCAGCCGGTCGAAGAACCGGTGCGCCCGGTCCTCGCCGAGCACGCGGTTCACCTCCCGCCGCATCAGGCTCTCGGTGGACGGGTAGCCGGTGATGAAGTTCTCCATGTTCATCCAGCCCCCGAGCCCGACGCCGCGCAGCCGCACCTTCGCCCCGGTCCCGTCGGTCAGCGAGGTCCCGCTGACGCGGAGGAACCGCGCGTCGTCCTTGAACACCATCGCTCCTTCCGAGGCGTGCCCCCGGATCCGCCGTCCCTCGAAACTTTGTCGATACATTTCGGAAACTAGGGAGCGACGGTCTTGGGTGTCAATAGCCGAGGGACCCGTGGTGGGAGACGGGAAGGCCCCGAAACATTTCGGAGTAGGATGCCCTTAATCAGAAGGCGAGGTCTGTGTTGGCGAATCGGATCCAGCGGCGAGTCACGATCACGACGATCGCCCGCGAGGCGGGGGTGTCGGTCTCCACGGTGTCGAAGGTTCTCAACGGGCGTGCCGACGTGGCCGACGGCACGCGCACGCGGGTGGAGGAGCTGCTCGAGAAGCACTCCTATCCCCGGGCTCGGCGGCGTGGCTCCGATCCCGCGGGGCTGATCGACCTCGTCTTCGACGAGCTCGACAGCCCCTGGGCCGTGGAGATCATCCGTGGCGCCGAGGAGGTGGCGCACGCCGCGGGCGTCGGCACCGTCGTCTCGGCCATCCACGCGGCCGTCGAGCCGAGCCGTTCCGAGCCCGCCCGGCAGTGGCTGGACAACGTGGAACGGCGCCGCTCCGAAGGCGTCATCCTGGTGCTGGAGGAGCTGACCCCCGAGCAGCGCACCCGGCTTGAGGCGCTGAACGTCCCGTACGTGCTGATCGACCCGCGCGGCGAGCCCGACCCGGAGGTGCCCTCGATCGGCGCCGCCAACTGGGCCGGGGGACTCGCCGCCACCCAGCACCTCATCGACCTGGGCCACCGCCGGATCGGCCTCATCGGCGGCCCCGCCGGGGTGCTGTGCAGCCGCGCCCGGCTGGACGGCTACCGGGGCGCCCTGGACACCGCCGGGCTGGCGCTGGACCCGGCGTTGATCCTGTACGGCGACTTCCACCACGAGAGCGGCTACATCCAGGGCGGCCGGCTGCTGGAGCTGCCCGACCCGCCGACCGCGATCTTCGCCGCGTCCGACCAGATGGCCTACGGCGCCTGCGAGGCCGCCCGCGAACGCGGCCTGCGCATCCCGCAGGACCTCAGCATCGTGGGCTTCGACGACCTGTCGGTGTCCCGCTGGTTCTCCCCGCCCCTGACCACCGTCCGCCAGCCCCTGGCCGAGATGGGCACCCTGGCCGCCCGCATGCTCTTCCGCCTCTCCCGCGGCGAGACCCTGGAGACCACCCGCGTCGAGTTGGCCACCCAACTGGTGAAGCGGGAGTCGACCGCCCCGCCGCCGGTGGCCTAGCCGTACACCTAGGCGAGGGCGGCGACCAGGTCCGTGAGAGTCCGGCCCAGCGGGGCGTCCAGGCGCAGGAGCGCTTCCCCGTCGCCCCGGGTGGGGCCCTGGTTGACGATGGCGACGGGGATGTTCAGGGCGGCGGCGTGGCGGACGAAGCGGTAGCCCGACATGACGGTCAGGGACGAGCCGAGGACCAGAAGGGTGGCGGCCCGCCCGGTCAGGTCGAAGCAGGCCCGGACGCGCGGGGCGGGAACGTTCTCACCGAAGAAGATCACGTCGGGTTTGAGGACGCCGCCGCAGGACGCGCAGCCGACCACCCGGAAGCCGGCGACCCGGTCATCGTCGAGGGCGACGTCGCCGTCGGGGTTGATCGCGGCGCTCTCGGCGTGCCAGCCGAGGTTGGCTGCGGTCAGGCGTTCGTGCAGGTCCTGACGGGGGCTGCGCCGGCCGCAGCCGAGGCAGAGGACGCGGTCGAGGGAGCCGTGCAGCTCGATCACGTCGCGGGCGCCGGCGGCCTGGTGGAGCCCGTCGACGTTCTGGGTGATGATCCCGGTCACCAGGCCGCGCCGCTGGAGCTCGGCGACGGCGCGGTGGCCGGCGTTCGGTTCGGCCCGCGCGATGTGCCGCCAGCCCAGATGGCTGCGCGCCCAGTAGCGGCGGCGGGCCTCGGCGCCGCCCACGAACCGCTGGTACGTCATCGGCTCGGCCCGCCGCCTGCGCCCGGTCTCCCCCCGGTAGTCGGGGATGCCGGACTCGGTGGACAGGCCCGCGCCGCTCAGCACCACCACGTCGCCGTCGGCGACCAGGTCGGCCAGCAGTTCCCCCGGGGCCGCCTCAACCTGCGTTGTCACCCCTCCATGGTGCACGATCAGGGGCGGACGTCGATCCAGACCAGGCGGTGGTCGGAGCCGGGGAACGGGAAGGTGCCGGTCAGCCTCGACAGCGGATCGGAGGAGAGCGGCCAGAACACCGCGCCCCGTACCGGCCTCAGCCCCTTGGACGGCAGGACGTAGTCGGCCCGCAGGTTGCCCGGCGCCCCGTCGGCGAAGTCGGCCGTGTCGAACCTGGCCGCCGGCCTGACTCCTTCCATATATCAGGCAGATTATTGACGGCCGTAATAGGGATGACTAGCGTCATGGGCAGGCCGGATTCTCAGGAGGGGCGCATGCTGGAGGGCAAGGTCGCCGTCGTCACCGGCGCCGGGCGCGGGCTCGGCCGCGCCTACGCGCGGGCGATGGCGGCCGCGGGGGCCGCGGTGGTCGTCAACGACATCGACGCCGACGTGGCCGACGAGACCGTCGCGCTCATCGAGAGGGCGGGCGGGAAGGCCGTCGCCGAGGCCGGGGCCATCGGCGCGGCCGAGACGGCGGACGCGCTGGTCGAGCGGGCGGTGGAGGAGTTCGGCAGGCTGGACGTCATGTGCGCCAACGCGGGCGTCCTGCGCGACCGGACGCTGCGCAACACCTCCGACGAGGACTTCGACATCGTGATCCGCACCCACCTGCGCGGCACGTTCACCTGCGGGCGCGCGGCGGTCCGGCGGTTCCGCGAGCAGGGCGGCGGCGGGCGGCTCATCCTGGTCGGCTCGCCCGCCGGGCAGCGCGCCAGCTTCGGCCAGACCGCCTACTCGGCCGCCAAGGCTGCCATCGTGGGCCTGGTACGGACGTGGGCGCTGGAATGCGAGCGGATGGGCGTCACCGTCAACGCCGTCATCCCCACCGCCCTGACCCGCATGGTCGCGACGATCCCGGGCTTGGGCGAGCTGACCGAGCGCGCGGAGCGGGGCGAGCCCGTCCCCGAGGCGATGCGCCGCCGCGGGCTCGGCACGGCCGACGACGCCGCGCCCGCGGTCGTGTTCCTGGCCTCCGACGCCGCGGCGGGCATCACCGGGCAGTGCCTGGCCGCCGGCGGCGACCGCCTGGCACTGTGGTCCCACCCGCAGGAGGTGGCCGTCGCGGTACGGGACGGCGGGTGGACGCCGGAGACCGTCGCGGCGATCTTCCCGTCGGTGTTCGAGCCGCGCCTCCAGGACTACAAGCAGGCACCCCCGCCGGGAGCGGCCACGCCACCCGGCACCAGCACCCCCGAGAAGAAGGGCGCCCAGTGACCATGGCGATCGACCCAGGCGCCGTCACCGCCATCGATGTCCATGTCCACGTCCACGCCTCCGTCCGTTCCGGCGGTGAGGAGGACGGCGGCGGGACCCTGAAGGACATGGCCGCGTACTTCAAGGCCGGTGACGTCAGGGCCAACACCACCCGTGACATCGCCGCCTACTACCGCGAACGGGACATGGGCGCGGTGGTGTTCGGCGTGGACGTCAAGGGGCGGCCGAACGAGCACGCGGCGAGCAACGCGGAGATCGCGGAGCTGGCCGCCGAGAACGCCGACGTGCTGATCCCGTTCGCCAGCATCGACCCCTCACGCGGGGCGGACGGCGTACGGGAGGCCAAGGAGCTACTCGCGTCGCACCCCGGCATCCGCGGGTTCAAGTTCCACCCCAACTCGCAGGGCTTCTTCCCCAATGACCGCGAGGTCTACCCGCTGTACGAGGTGATCGCCGAGCACGGCCGGATCGCGCTGTTCCACAGCGGGCACACCGGGGTCGGCGCGGGCACCAGAGGCGGCGGCGGGATCCGGCTGAAGTACTCCAACCCGATGCACGTCGACGATGTCGCGGTCGACTTCCCGGACATGCCGATCATCCTCGCGCATCCCTCGTTCCCCTGGCAGGACGAGGCGCTGTCGGTGGCGTTGCACAAGCCGACGGTGCACATCGACCTGTCGGGATGGTCGCCCAAGTACTTCCCGCCCCAGCTGATCCAGTACGCCAACACGCTGCTCAAGGACAAGATGATGTTCGGGTCCGACTATCCCGTGATCACGCCGGAGCGCTGGCTGGCCGATTTCGAGAAGCTGCCGATCAAGCCGGAGGTCCGGCCGCTCATCCTCAAGGACAACGCCGCCCGCCTCTTCGGGCTCGGAGGCGGATGATGAACGAGAACTTCGCCACCGTGCTGGAGACGGTCGCCGACGAGGCCGGCGACCGCGTCGCGATCATCCACGGGGACACCCGCAGGACGTGGGCCGAGCTCGACGAGCGCGCGTCGCGCCTGGCGGGGTTCCTGTCGGGCCGGGGCGTCGGGCACGGCGACCGGGTGGCCATCGCCATGTACAACGGCCCCGAGTACGTGGAGGCCCTGCTCGCCACGATGAAGGTGCGGGCGATGCCGGTGAACGTCAACCACCGGTACCGGGCACGCGAGCTGACCGAGATCTTCGGTGACTCGTCCGCCTCCGCGCTGTTCGTGGACGCCTCCCTCACCGGGGAGCTGGCCCGCGCCGAGGCGCCCCTGCTCAAGACGATCGTCCGGGTCGGGGAGCACGGGGACGGCGAGGACCCGCTCGGCGGGCGGGCCGTCCCGTTCGCCGAGGCGCTGGGCGGCGAGCCGATGCCGCGCATCCCGCGGTCCGGCGACGACCACTGGCTGATGTTCACCGGCGGCACGACCGGGCGGCCCAAGGGCGTCCTGTCGCGGCACACCACGCTGTTCTCGATCGCCATCTCCAACGGCTACCGCGTCATGGAGGCCGAGACGCCCTCGGACCTGGAGGGGCTGCGCGCCTCGACCCGGCGGCTGCTGGAGCACCCGCGCCGCATGATCTCGCTGGTGCCGCCGCCGCTGATGCACGCCACCGGCGTCTACACCTCGTTCGGGGCGCTGCTGACCGGCGGGACGGTCGTCTACCCCACCTCCCGCTCCTACGACCCCGAGGAGCTGGCGGAGCTGGCCGTCCGGCACCGGGCGACCGACCTGTGCCTGGTCGGGGACGTGTTCGCCCGCCCGCTCGTCGCCACCCTGGGCCGCGCGGCGCGGGAGGGACGCCCCTACGACCTGTCCTCGCTGCGCCGCGTGTTCAGCGTCGGGGTCACCTGGAGCGCGGAGGTCAAGGAACGGCTGCTGGCGTACTGCGACGCCATCCTGGAGGACGTGATCGCCGCGTCCGAGGGCGGCCCGTTCGCCCGCTCGGTGACCACCCGGCGCACCGGCCGGGTCCGCTCCACCTTCGAGCTGATGCCGGGCGCGCGGGTCCTGGACGACGAGGGCCGCGACGTCGAGCCGGGCTCCGGCACGGTCGGGAAGCTGGCCGCGCCCTCCTCGACCGAGGTCGAGTACCTGGACGACCCGGAGAAGAGCGCCGCGACGTTCGTCGACATCGACGGGACGCGGTACGTCGTCCCCGGCGACATGGCGACCCTCCAGAAGGACGGCTCGCTCGTCCTGCTCGGCCGCGGCAGCCGGGTGATCAACACGGGGGGCGAGAAGGTGTTCGCCGAGGAGGTGGAGCAGGTGATCGCCCGCTGTCCCGGCGTGGCCGACGTGATCGTGGTGGGCGTGCCGGACGAGCACTGGGGTCACCGCATCGCCGCCGTCGTCGCCCGGGAGCCGGGCGCCGGCGAGGATCCGGACGCCGAGACGATCAGGAACGCCGTGGCGGCCGAGCTCGCCGGCTACAAGAAGCCGCGGGACGTGGTGTTCGTCGAGCAGGTGCGCCGCAGCCCGTCCGGCAAGGCGGATCTGACCTGGGCGCGTGACGCCGCGGCGCGGGCGCCGCAGGCGGGTTGAGAGAGGAGAGCGCAATGGCGACCACCGCGGTCGGAGTCGAGGGCCTGAAGGCCCTGGAGGGGCAGCACCTCGGTCACAGCGACTGGCTGGAGATCACCCAGGAGCGGGTGAACCTGTTCGCCGAGGCGACGGGCGACCACCAGTGGATCCACGTCGACGCCGAGCGCGCCGCCGCCGGGCCGTTCGGCGGGACGATCGCGCACGGCTACCTGACGCTGTCGCTGATCCCCGTGCTGATGCCGCAGATCCTGAAGATCGAGGGTTTCGCGATGGGGGTCAACATGGGCACCAACAAGGTGCGCTTCCCCTCGCCCGTGCCGGTCGGCGCCAAGCTGCGCGCCGGCGCCTCCCTGGACCGGGTGACCCCGCTCGAGGGCGGCGTGCAGAACACGGTCACGGTGACGTGCGAGGTCGAGGGGGCCGACAAGCCCGCCTGCGTGGCCGAGGTCGTCCTGCGCTACTACACCTGATGGATGAGCCGGCCCGCTAGGACGCCTCCAGCCGCGGCGCCCATTCCAGGACCCGCTCGGCGATGCGCTGCGCCGGGGCCTGGTACCGCCGCCGCAGCCGGAGCGTGACGTGCTCGGCGCGCACCGCGGGCCAGTCCGCGGGCAGGTGCTCGACGGGCAGCCGCGGGTCCTCCCTGACCAGCATCAGCCACTCGGTGAGCAGCAGCAACTGGCGGGCCAGGTCGTCGCGCGCCTCGGGCAGCGGGTCGGGACGGTCCCAGCGGTCGAGGAACGCGCGGTAGCGGGCGGCCAGCGCGTCCAGGTCCCAGGCGTCGGCGATCATCTGGTCGACGTCGGTGGGGGCGAGCATGGTGGCGCGGAACGCCTTGACGTGCTCGACCACGTCCAGCCCGTCCAGCAGCCGGTCGACGTCCACGGCGGCGGGGGTCAGCCACAGCCCGTTCTGCAGCAGCCCGAACCCGGCCCACGACAGCCGGGAGCGCAGCAGGTGCCGATCGCCCCGCTGGCGTTCGGGGAGGGAGAAGCCCAGCAGCGTCCAGTGGCCGTCCCAGTCGCGGTTGACCGCGGGCTGCCGCCAGATCCGGTCCTCGCCCTCGCGCAGCACCTCCTGGGCGCGGCCGGTGAGCCCGTAGTAGACGCGCTTGCCGTACCGGTAGCGGACCAGCAGGCCCCGGCGGGTCATCCGGGCCAGGGTGGAGCGCGCGGCGTGCTCCTTGACCCCGACCCGGTCGAGCACGTCGACCAGCGCGCCGGAGAACACCGCGTCGTCCGGCCGCTCGTACAGGTGGGCGCCGCAGAAGGTGAGCAGCAGCGACTGCGGGCGCATCCAGGGCGCGTCGGGGGAGCCGCGGCCCGGAACGCCGCCGGGTGCCGCCTCGCGGAGGTCGTCGCCGCTCGTCACGGTTCCCCATTGTCGCGGTCGCGCGTGCCGCCGCGCGCCCCGCGACGATCAATCGGCAAAGTCTTGACGCCCGTCATCACAATTTCAGTGTAATGCCCGGGCGCCGGGGAAGGCTCCATGGTCATTGACGTGCACGTCCCTCTTCGAGGGCAACGCCCGCGCCGTCTTCTCCCGGTGGAGGCCCGCCGCCGCGGCGGCGGGCCGGCCTCTCCCGGCGTTACGCGAAGCGCGCTGCGAGCCGTTCGAACACGTCGAGGAGGGCCGGGTCGCTGACAGCGCCGTCGCTGACCACCTTCGCCCGCGGGAGGCCCTGCAGCAGCCGCTTGACCGGGATCTCCAGCTTCTTGCCCGTGATGTTGTACGGGATCCCCGGCACCTCGATGATCTCGTCGGGGACATGCCGGGGCGAGCACCGGGCGCGCAGCTCGGCGGCGATGTGCTCGCGCAGGCCCTCGTCCAGCTCCGCGCCCTCGGCCGGCGCGACGAACAGCACCAGCCGTCCCGGGCCGCCCTCCGGATCCTCCAGGTGCACCACCATGCTGTCGGCGATCTGCGGCACGTCGTCCAGGACGGCGTAGAACTCGGAGGTGCCCAGCCGGACCCCGCCGCGGTTGAGGGTGCCGTCGGACCGTCCGGTGATCCGGCACGAGCCGTGCTCGTCGAAGATCACCCAGTCGCCGTGCCGCCACAGCCCCGGGTACGTGGAGAAGTAGGTCTCCCGGTACCGCACGTCCCCCGGGTCCTTCCAGAAGTAGATCGGCATCGACGGCATCGGCTTGGAGATCACCAGCTCGCCGGGCTCGCCGATCACCGGGCGCCCGTCGGCGTCCAGGGCCTCGGCCAGCACGCCGAGGTTGCGGCAGGCGATCTCGCCCGCGCGGACGGGCAGCATCGGCGACCCGCCGACGAACCCCGTGCACACGTCCGTGCCGCCGCTGCCCGACTGCATGTAGAGGTCGGGGCCGACGTGCGTGTAGACCCAGCGGAAGCCCTCGGCGGGCAGCGGCGAGCCGGTGGACAGCATGCCGCGCAGCCGCGACAGGTCGAACATCCTGCCCGGTTCGTGCCCCTTGCGGCGTGCCCGCATCAGCATCGCCGCGCCGCAGCCGAACGTGGTCACCCCGGTGTCGGCGATGACCCGCCACAGCTCCAGGTCGTCGGGATGGGTGGAGCTGCCGTCCATCAGCACGATCCCCGCCCCGACCAGCAGCGCGGCGATCACGTTGTTCCACATCACCCAGCTCGTCGTGCAGTAGACGAAGTAGCGGTCGCCCGGGCGGATGTCGGCCTGGAAGCTCTGGTTCTTCAGCTTCTCGATGACGATGCCGCCGTGCGAGTGGACGATCGCCTTGGGCAGCCCCGTGGTCCCGGAGGAGAACAGGATCCACAACGGGTGGTCGAACGGCACGGCCGCGTACGCAGGCGGCGCCGGCTCGGCGAGCAGCGCGTCCCAGGTGAGGTCGCCGACCGCGCCGCCCTCCTCCGGGTCGAGGTACGGGACGGCGACCGTGGTGCGCACGGTCGGCAGGCCCGCCCGGATCGTCGCGACCTCGCCGCGCCGGTCGATCTCCTTGGTCCCGTACCGGTAGCCGTCCACGACCAGCAGCACGACCGGCTCGATCTGCTGGAAGCGGTCCAGCACGCTGCGCGTCCCGAACTCCGGCGCGCAGGCCGCCCAGATCGCGCCGAGGCTCGCGGTGGCCAGCATCGCGATCACCGCCTCGGGGATGTTGGGCAGGTACGCCGCCACCCGGTCGCCCTCGCGCACGCCCAGCTTGCGCAGGCCCTCGGCGGCCCGTGCGACCGCGTCGCGCAGCTCTCCGCGCGTCAGCTCGCTCGGCCCGCGGGTCTGCGACCGGGCGATGACCACGGTCTCCTCGTCCGATCCGCGCAGGCAGTTCTCGGCGAAGTTGAGGGTGGCGCCGGGGAACCAGCGGGCGCCGGGCATCGACGCGTCGGCCAGCACCCGTTCGGGCGCCGAGTGCGCGATCGGCTCGAAGAAGTCCCAGACCGCGCCCCAGAAGCCGGTGAGGTCCTGCACCGACCAACGCCACAGCTCGTCGTAGCCGTCGAAGGTCAGGCCGCGCTCGCGGGCGGCCCACTCCAGAAACCGGCCGAGACCGCTGGCCGCGATCGATTCGGGCGTCGGTGTCCACAGGATCTCGCCTCGGGTCTCACCGGACGCGGATTGCTGCACATCGATGCTCATGAACGTCCTTCTCGGGACGGGAAATTCACGCGTTCACCATGCGTTACCGGCGTACCGTCCCGGAAGTCGCCTTCCGCCCTCCGGTAGGGTCGGGCTCCTCATGTCGACACCACCAGCCGATTCCCCGTCCGCGGTGGCCGCGCGGCTGCGCGCCGCGGGCTGCGTGTTCGCCGAGGACGAGGCGGACCTGCTGATCTCGGCGGCCCGCACGCCCGGCGAACTGGAGGGGATGGTCGCGCGGCGTGCCGCGGGGCTGCCGCTCGAACACGTCCTGGGATGGGCGGAGTTCCACGGCCTGCGGATCGCCGTGGACCCCGGCGTCTTCGTCCCGCGCCGACGCACCGAGTTCCTGGTGGACCAGGCCCTCGGGCTCGCCGCGTCACCGCGCGTCGTGGTCGATCTGTGCTGCGGCTCGGGCGCGGTCGGCGCGGCGCTGGCCGCCTCCCTGGGCCCGGTGGAACTGCACGCCGCCGACATCGACCCCGCCGCCGTCCGCTGCGCGCGCCGCAACCTTGCCGGTGTGGGACGCGTGTACGAGGGCGACCTCTACGGGCCCCTTCCGGACGGCCTGCGCGGCCGGGTGGACATCCTCGCGTCCAATGTGCCCTACGTCCCGACCGGCGACGTCGCCCTGCTGCCCGCCGAGGCACGGCTGCACGAGCCGAGGACGGCCCTGGACGGCGGCGCGGACGGTCTGGAGGTCATGAGGCGGGTGACCGAGGGCGCGCCGGAGTGGCTGGCGCCCGGCGGGATCCTGCTGTTCGAGACCAGCGAACGGCAGGCGCCCGCGGCCCTCGACGCCGTCGCGGACGGCGGCCTGGAGGCGCGGCTCGCGTCCTCCGGCGACCTTCACGCCACCGTCGTCATCGGGATCCGCGCTCCCTAGACGTCGCCGCGCCAGGGCGGGTCCGCGCCGGGGACCAGGCAGGTCCGCGCCGCGTTCTTCACGGCGAACTCCACGGCACGCTCCACCTCGTCCAGGGTCAGGTCGGGCAGGCGCCCGCCCAGCCTGCCGTGCTCGTCCAGCCAGTGCAGGAGCCCGGCGTTGAACGCGTCCCCGGCCCCCACCGTGTCCACCGGGTCGATCGCGGGCGCGGGGACGGTGACGCGGGCGCCGTCCAGCGAGACCAGGGCGCCCCGCGCGCCGAGGGTGACGACGACGAGCCGGACGCCGTCGCGGTGGAAGGCGTCGCAGGCCCGCTCCGGCGCGGCGCCGGGCCACAGGTGCTCCAGGTCCTCGTCGCTGAGCCGGAAGAGGTCGGCGAGCGTCGTCCACCGCCCGAGCCGCTCGCGGTACAGGTCCGGCGCGACGAACGACGGCCGGACGTTCGGGTCGATCGAGACGGTCGCCCCGGCCTCCCGGGCCGCGCCGAGCAGGGTCTCGATGAGCGGGCCTCCGGGGTCGCGGGCGAGGGCCATCGACCCGGCGTGCACGCACCTCACCCCGCCCGGGTCGAGGCGGGCGAGCTCGTCCGGCGTCCACTGCCAGTCGGCGGTTCCGTCGGCATAGAACGCGTAGGCGGCGCGCCCGCCCGGGTCGAGCGAGGCGATGGCGAGGGTGGCGGGCTCGGCGGCGGTCACGGCGGCGGACAGATCGACCTTGGATCCGGCCAGGTGGTCCCGGATCAGGTCGCCGAGCGGCCCGGTGGCCAGCCGTCCCAGGAACGTGGTGGGCGTGCCGAGCCGGCTCAGGCCCACGGCCGTGTTGACGGGGCTGCCGCCGGGGCGCACCCGCAGGTCGAGGACGCCCGTCCCGGCCTGGCCCGACGGAAGGAAGGCGTCGGCCACCGCCTCGCCGATCACCGCGATGTGGTTCATGGCCCAAGCCTCCCCCGGGAGGCTTCCGGCGGGAAAGGCCGGGTCGTCCGTCGTCGCGGGCGGCCGCCTCCCGTACGGTGCTGGCATGGGGGAGACTCGCACGATCGGACTGGTGCTGCATCCCGAGCGCAACCCGCGGACCGCCGTCAACACGATCGTCGGATGGGCCACCGGCCGGGACGCCACCGTGCTCGGCCTGCCCGACGAGGTCGACAGGATCGACTGCGCCGCCGTCCCGGTGGACGCGTCGGAGCTGGTGGACCGCGCCGACCTGGTGGTCAGCCTGGGCGGGGACGGCACGATGCTGCGGAGCATGCGGCTGGTCTGCGGACGTCCCACGCCGGTGCTCGGCGTCAACCTGGGCCGCCTGGGCTTTCTCGCCGAGATCGACGTCGACCAGCTACCCGACGCGCTGACCTCCATCGACCGGAACCACTACACGGCCGAGCCGCGGATGGCGGTGATCGCCACGCTGCCGGACGGGCGGTCCGTCTCCGCGTTCAACGACATCGCCATGGTCCGCTTCCCCGGCGACGGGCTGACCGCCGTGGAGGTGTCGGTGGAGGGCCACTCGTTCGTCCGGTACTCCGGTGACGCGGTGATCGTGGCGACGGCGGCCGGGTCCACGGCCTACAGCTTCGCCGCCGGAGGGCCGATCGTCTCGCCCGCCGTGGAGGGCTTCCTGGTGATCCCGGCCTCGGCGCACTCGGCGTTCAACCGGGCGATCATGCTGTCGGCGGAGGAGCGGGTCACCCTGGAGCTGCTGCCGTCCTCGGGGACGCTGGCCCTGGAGGTGGACGGCCAGGTCCATGCCCATCTGGAGGTGGGAGACCGGGTGACCGTCGCCGCCGTCCCCGCCGCGGCCCGGGTCGTACGGCTCGGCGCCACCACCTTCTACGAGCGGGCACGCCGCAAGCTCCGGGTCAGCGGGAGCGTGGAGGCCGACATCCTCTAGGGGTCCCTCCGGCCGCGCGGGGCCAGGGTCCCGTCCCAAGATCCTTTTACCTGATCGGGTGGGAATTTTTCGGATCTTCTCCGACTTCAGATGGGTTGTCCTGACGGCACGCTCTCTCGTTCAAGGAGGTCAGCGACCCGATGAGCGCGTCTCTCGCCAACCCCCGCCGCACGCGCCTTGATCACTGGCCCGTGCGCGTTCCGGCGCCCGAGCGCGACGAGGAACGCGACCGCGAGCGCGAGCGCGACGCCGCGCCTCGCGAGGAGGACCGGCGGCCCGAGGCGGCCTGACGGTCCGTTGCGCCGCCGCCCCCCGGCCCCGCCGCCCATGGCGGGCGGCGGATCGCGCGCCCAGTATGGAGGGCATGGCCTTCCCCGCGTACATCGGCACCGGCACCACCGATCCCGCTCGCCGCGGCAAAGACTTCGGCGAGCGCGCCCGTGACGGGATCCGCCGGACGTTCCACTCCTACCTCGACCTGTTCGCCCTGGTGGGCGGCGACGACCGGGCCGCGATCCGCGGCTGGGGCGAGCAGGCCCTGCACCGCACCGCCCTGTGGGCGCCCGCGCTGGCGGACGAGATCGGCGCGATCGCCGCCGGGGCGGACCTGCCCGCCTGGCAGATCGGCGCCCTCAACGCCCGCACCGAGATCCTCGCCGCCCTCCGCGCCGGGAACCGGGGCGAGTGCTCCACGGCGGTCGCGCTCCCCGGACGTGGCCTGCCTCCCCGCACCATCCAGACCTGGGACTGGCACGTCCGCATGCGGCACGTGGGCGTGCTCCGCGCCTACCGGCCGCGGGAGGGGCGTGAGGTCCGCACCTTCACCGAGTTCGGCGTGCTCGCCAAGATCGGGGTGAACTCGGCCGGGCTCGGCGTCCACTTCAACATCCTCGAGCACACGGCCGACGGCGACGGGATCGGCGTGCCCGTCCACCTGGTCGCCCGCCGCATCCTGGACGAGGCGTCCACGTTGGACGAGGCGATCGGCATCGCCGCCGACGCGCCCGTCTCGGCGTCCAGCGCCATCACCGTCGCCACGTACGACGGCCGCGAGGGCGACGCCCGCGTGCTGGAGCTGTCACCCGCCGGGCTCGGCGTCGTCCCGCCGGGCGGGGACGGTTTCCTCCCGCACACCAACCACTTCCTCGACCCGGCGCTCGCGCCGGGGGAGCGGCGCACCGACGACCGTCCCGGCAGCCACGACCGCTTGGCGCTGCTCCGGAAGCGGTCGTACGCGCTGGCGAGCCGCGATCCCGGACTGCGGGCCGGGGCCCTGCTCAGCCACGCCCCCGGCCCTCCCGTGTGCGCGCACGCCGACCCGTCCCGGCCGCCGGACGAGCACTGGGAGACGCTCGCCACGATCATCCTCGACCTGAAGGGCCACCGCCTGCGCGTCCACGAGGGCGGTCCGTGCGGAGCGACCCCCGCCACCTGGCAGACGTTCTAGCAAGCCGTTCTGGCCGGCCGTTCTAGCGAGCAGCGTTCGGGGGAGCGGTGGAGTCGCGGACGATCAGGCTCACCGGAAGCAACAGCGAGCGAGGCGGGCGCTCGGGGTTGTCCAGGCAGTCGAGCAGCATGCGGGCGGCCTCGGCGCCGAGCTCGTGGTGCGGTACGCCGATGGTGGTGAGCGGCGGGCGCAGCTTGTCCAGGAACGGCATCCCGTTGTAGCCGACCACGCTGATGTCGCGGGGGCAGGCGATGTCCCGCTCGGCGAACACGTCGTAGCAGCCCAGCGCGATCAGGTCGTTGCCGGCGACGACGGCGGTGAACTCCGCGCCGCCGTCCAGGAGCAGGCGCATCGCGGCGGCGCCGTCGTCCTCGCTCCAGTGCGCGCATTCGACGATGAGCTGCGGGTCGTCGTCGAGCCCGTGGTCGCGGACGGCGTGCCGGAACGCGCGGGCGCGCGTCACGCCCGTGGACGTGTTGAGCGGCCCCGCCAGATGCGCGATGCGGGTGTGGCCGAGACCGGCGAGATGGGAGACGGCCAGCGCGACGCCGGCCGCGTCGTCCCCGGCCACGAACGGCAGCGCCGGATCCTGGACGCGGCGGTTGACCAGCACCATCCGCACGTCCTGCTCGCGCAGCCTGCGCAGCAGCGGGTGGTCCAGCACCGCGGTGGCGACGATCAGTCCCTCCACCTGCCGGGACCGCAGCGACTCGATCAGCGACCGCTCGCGCTCCGGGTCGTTGTCGGTGTTGACGATCAGCGCGCTGTAGCCCGCGTCCTCCAGCACCGCCTCGATGCCGCGCACGATCGGCGGGAACAGCGGGTTGGTCAGGTCGGGCAGGACCAGGCCGACCGTGGCCGACCGCGCGGTCTTCAGGCTGCGCGCGATCGGGTTGGGCTGGTAGCCGAGCGCGTGCGCGGCCCGCGTCACGCGCCGCACCGTCTCGGGGCTCACCAGGTCGCGCGCCTTGGGGTTGAGCGCGCGGGACGCGGTGGCGGGGTGGACGCCCGCGGCCTCGGCGACGGTGCGGAGGGTGGGCTGCCTCGGCTCGCCGGCCCCGCCCGGCTCCTCCTGGGTCTGGTCCGGCTTCATCGTCCGTGCTCCCCCTCCGGCCGTGTCCAGCGGGTGCGCCCCACGGTCGCGGCCAGGCCGAGCGGCACCGCCAGCGCCGCGGCCATACCGAAGATCTCGGCGTACCGTCCCGCCTCGGCGTACCCCCCGGCCAGGACGGCGGCCAGGGCGCTGCCCAGGAACAGGGCCATGGCGAAACCGGCGATGACGGTGGCACGCGCGCAGGGCAGCACCTCGGTCGCCCAGGTCTGGAGGGACGAGTGCATCGACACCCACGCCAGGCCCAGCAGCGCCGCCGCGGGCAGCGCCAGCTCGGGAGCGCGCGACAGCGCGGTCAGCGCGCAGGCCGCCGTGGCCGACACGGCGCCGAACGCGATGAGCCTGGACGTATGGACGCGCTGCGCCGCCTTCCCCGCGAGGCGCGCGCCCCCGAGCACGGCGATCCCGTACGCGGCGGTGACCGCGCCCGCGACCGACCCGCTCGCGCCCGTCGCCTCCACGGCCGCGGGCAGCAGGGTCAGCGCGCCGAGCACCACCATCCCCTCCACGAACGCCAGCCCGAGCACCATCAGGGTGGGACGGGAACGGGCGACGGCCGCTACGGGGGCGAGCACGCTGGCGTTGGCGCGCAGCAGCGGCGGCTCCGGGACGCGCCCCAGCGTGACGGCGAGCAGCAGCGCCGCGGTGCAGGTGATGACGAACGCCAGCCGCCAGCTCGTGAACTGCGCGAGCGCGCCCGCGCCCGCCGAGGCCAGTGCGGTGCCCAGCGCCGCCCCCGTCATCAGGTTGGTGATCTGTGGCTGGCGGCGCGGCGCCGGGATCGTGTCGCCGACGTACACCAGGCACGCCGGGATCGCCGCGCTGAAGCAGGCACCGGCGAGCCCCCGCGCGATCCCCAAGCCCAGCGCCGACCCGAGCGTCGCCGCGACGGCCGTCGCCGTGGCGGCCAGGACGAGCGCGGTGCGCATGGTGCGCACCAGCCCGAACCGGTCGGCGATCATGCCCCACAGCGGCTGCGTCAGCCCGTACGCCAGGAAGTAGGCGCTGGCCGCGTGCACCATCGCCGACAGCGGCGTGCCCAGGTCGCGGGCCATCGCGACCAGCATCGGCGCCATCGCGAACCGGTCCAGCGTGCTGACGAAGGTGACCAGGAGGAGCTGCCGGGGCGCCCGTTCGGGGCGGTCGCCGGGGGCCTGGCCGCGCCGGCGGGTTCGCCTCATCGGGCGTTCGCGGCGGGCAGGTCGAACAGCCCGCGGGACGGGTCGAGCGCGCCCGTGAGCGCGTCGCCGCCGCCCCGCCCGCCGGGCAGGTGACGGCGGCGCAGGGCGATGGCGGCCTCCAGCGCGGGCAGGTCGACGGATCCGTCCGCGATCAGCCCCTCGTGCGGGTCCTTCAGCCGGTCGAGGTAGCGGACGGCCAGCGTGCCGTCCAGGCCGAGCGCCACGGCCGCCTCCTTGGTGACGACGTCGTCGGCGGCGCCCGCGGCGATCCGCCCGGCGGTGTCGCGGAGCGCGGCGGCGAGGGCGTGCACGGCCTCGCGGTCGCGGTCGCCCGCCATCGCCAGCACCGTCCCGAGGTACGGGCGGGGGACGCCCGCGATGCGGATGGCTCCGGCGTCCTCCGCGCGCAGCTCGTTGCCCGCGTTCAGCATTGTGGCGTCGCAGCGTCCGGACAGCAGCGCCTGGAGCCTGCGGGGCGTGGAGCCGAGCGGCAGCACGCGGTAGGCGTCGCGGTCCAGGCCGAACGACTCCAGCAGCGCGTACATCGCGAGCGCGAACCCGGAGGCGGACACGTCCACCCCGATGGTCGCGCCGCGCAGGGCGTGCGCGGAGACGACGCCGGGACGCCCGTACAGAGCGAGCCCGAGACCGCGGTCGACGCCCGCGACGATCCGCACGTCGGCGGTGCCTCCCAGCGGGTTGTCCGGGACGAAGCGGTAGGCGATGACGTTGTCGGGGCTGGTGAGCGCCGCGTCGAGCTCGCCGTCCAGCAGCGAGCGGAACTGGGCCGGCGAGGACGGAACCGGGCGTTCCTCCACCTCCAGGCCGTACCGGGCCAGCACCCCCAGCCGCGCCGCCGCGCGCAGCGGCACCGACGGGCTGAACGTGCCGACCACCAGACGCCGCGTCACGAGAGGCCCTCCCTTGCACACCCGGCCACCACACTCGATTGCATCCGCCGCGCGAAAGACGCGCGGCACCCTTGACAGTAGCAGGAACACACAACATGCTCGGGCCCATCGCAATCGATTGCGGTGATCGATCAGGCGTCACAAGGCTCACCGAGGAGGGCTCATGACCGCCTCATCCCCCCGGCCAACCACCGTGCGGCGCGCGACGGCCCTCGCGGCGGCACTCACCCTCCTTCTCCCGCTCACCGCGTGCGGCGAGCGGCCGTCGGAGCAGTCGAGGGACACCGACAAACCGCTGGTCATCGGCACCTCGCTGCCGCTGACCGGCGACTTCTCCCAGCCCGGCAGCGAGGCCAAACGCGGTTACGAGATCTGGCGCAACATGGTCAACGCCAAGGGCGGCGTGCTCGGCCGCCAGGTCCAGCTCAAGATCGCCGACGATGCCAGCAGCCAGGACACGGTGGTCGCCGACTACACCAGGCTCATCACCCAGGACCGGGTCGACCTGCTGCTCGGCACGTTCTCCTCGCTGCTCAACCACCCCGCGTCGGCGGTGGCCGAGAAGAACCGGATGGTCTTCGTCGAACCCGCGGGCGGCGCGCCCAACATGTTCGACCGCGGCTTCAAGTACCTGTTCTTCGCCCAGCCCGCCACCGCGCCGCGGCAGGCCGACGTGTTCGTCGACTACATCAAGTCGCTGCCCGCCGACCAGCGGCCCAAGACCGCCGCCTACCCCAGCCAGGACGACCCGTTCGCCGCGCCGGTCATCGAGTCGATGCGGCAGCAGCTCGAACCGCTGGGCGTGCGCACCGTCTACAGGTCCACGTACCCCGCCGACACCACCAACTTCCAGAGCGTCGCCAGCACCCTGGCCGACCGCAAGCCCGACCTCATCGCGCAGGGCGCGGTGTTCGAGGACGGTGTCGGGCTGGTGCGCTCGCTCAAGCAGCTCAACTACTCGCCGAAGATGCTGTTCCAGACCTCGGCGCCCAGCAACTCCAGCCAGTACGCCAACGGCGTCGGCGTGGCCAACACCGAGGGCGTCTTCTACACCGTGAGCTGGAACCAGGCGGCCAAGACCCCGCTGAACGCCGAGTTCGTCGCCGCGTACAAGAAGGCGTACAACAACGCCGACCCGGCCGAGGACGCCGCCGACGCCTTCGCCGCCGCGCAGGTGCTCCAGGCCGCCGTCGAGGCGGTCGGCGAGGTGAACCAGGACAAGATCCGCGACTGGCTGCACGCCAACACCGTCCAGACCATCCTCGGCCCGCTGAGCTGGAAGCCCACCGGCGAGCCCAACGGCAAGTTCCTGCTCGCCCAGTGGCAGTCCGGGCGCGTCCAGGTCGTCGGCCCGCCCAACCTGGCCACCTCGCGCGTCATCATCAACCCCAAGCCGGGCTGGAAGTAGCCGATGACACAGCTCACTCAGGCGATCGTGCTGGGGCTGCTGATCGGCGGGGTGTACGCGCTGATGGCCTCGGGACTCACCCTGATCTTCGGGGTGATGAACATCATCAACATCGCGCATGGCGCGTTCCTGGTCCTGATCGCCATGGTCACGTGGTGGATGTGGCGGGAGACCGGGATCGACCCGATCCTCGCCTCGGTGGTCACCACCCCGCTGATGTTCGCCTTCGGCTGGGTGGTCTACAAGCTGGTGATCTCCCGGGTGCGGAACGCGCCGCCGTCCATGTCCGTCCTGCTGACCTTCGGCTTCGCGATGGTCATCGAGGGCGTGCTGAACGTCACGGCGGGCAACAAGTTCAAGTCGGCCGCCCCGTCCTACTTCGAGGAGTCGTTCAGGGTCGGCGGGATCTCGCTGCCCAAGGCGCAGCTGTTCGGGTTCCTGGCGGCGATGGCGGTGCTGGCCGTCCTGTACTTCGTGCTCACCCGCACCTGGACGGGACGTGCGATCCGCGCCGCGACGCAGAACCCCTCGGGCGCCGCGCTGGTCGGCGTCGGCGCGTCCGGCACCGCCGCCCTGGCGTTCGCGATCGGCGCCGCCACCACCGGCGTCGGCGGGTCCATCCTGTCGGTGCTGTACCCGTTCTTCCCGGCGTCCCACTACGACTGGATCTCGCGGCTGTTGGGCATCGTGGTGCTCGGCGGCATGGGCAGCCTGCCCGGCGCGCTGATCGGCGCGGCCATCCTCGGCCTGGCCGAGACGCTGACCGCCACCTACGGCTCGCTGGCCTGGTCGACCCTGGTCTTCTACGTCGTCATCATGGCCGTCCTGCTCTTCCGCCCGCACGGCCTGTTCGGCGCGCGGCTGCGGGAGGACGCGCCATGACGGAACGGGAGAGCGCGCCGAAGACCACCGGGCCGCTGCGGCGGATCCCCCGGATCCATTTGGTCGCCCTGGCGTGCCTGCTCGTGCTGCTGCTGTACCCGGTGGTCAACCCGTGGGAGCCGTACCCGCAGGGCGTCCTGCTGCTCGGGTTCCTGCTGGCGGTGCAGGCGTCCGCCTGGAACATCATCTCCGGGTACGCCGGCTACGTCTCCATCGGCCACAGCATGTTCCTCGGGCTCGGCGCGTACACCGCGGGGATCATGGCCGTGCGGTGGGACGTCAACCCGCTGCTGTCGGCTCCCGTGGGCGGGGTCGTGGCGACGGTCATCGCGGTGGCGATCGGGTCGGTGGTGCTGCGCACCCGCGGCCACGCCTTCGTCATCATCACGATCGCGATGCTGCTGGCCGCGCAGATCATCGCGGTGAACGCCCGGGGCCTGACGCTGGGCTCGGACGGCATCACGCTGCCCCTGCCGTTCTGGGGGCGCGACTACCAGAACATCCCCTTCTACTACATCTTCCTGGTCATGGTCGTGCTGACCGTGGCGTTCAGCGCGTGGCTGCGCCGCACCAAGTTCGGCGCCGGGCTGGTCGCGATCCGCGAGGACGAGGGCAAGGCCGCCTCGATCGGCGTCAACACGACCCGCTTCAAGGTCGTGGCCTATGCGGCGAGCGCGTTCCCGATCGGGGTGGCGGGCTCCGTCTACGCCTACTACCTAACCTTCATCAACCCGGTCGGGTCGTTCGCGATCCTGGGCAGCGTCACGATCGTCCTGGCCTGCCTGGCCGGTGGGCGCGGGACCCTGTACGGCCCCGTCCTCGGCGCGTTCGCGGTCAACCTGATCGCCGAGGCCGCCAACCGCCCCCAGGACGGCGGCTCGACGCGGGTGCTGATGTTCGGGCTGGCGCTGATGGCGGTGGTGCTGTTCCTGCCCAGGGGGGTGCTGCCGACCGTCGAGTCGTGGTGGCGCCGCCGGCACCCCGCCGACGTCGAGTTCATCGACCAGAAGGGCGCGCTGGAGGCACGGGCCGCGCGGTCCCGGCCCGCGCCCACCGGCGAGACGGCGGCGGCGACCGCCTGGCCGGAGGACGCGGCCGGCTCCGGACCACCGGCGCGGGCCATCGCACGCGCCGCGCGAAACTCCGACGAGGCCGACGCGGGACGGGTGCTGCTGGAGGTGCGCGGCGCGTCCAAGCGGTTCGGCGGGCTGAAGGCGGTGGACGGCGCCGACCTGACCGTGCGGCAGGGCACCATCACCGGGCTGATCGGGCCCAACGGGTCCGGCAAGACCACGCTGTTCAACCTGGTCACCGGCGGCATGACGGCCGATGCCGGGGAGATCTGGTTCGACGGGCGGCGGATCGACCGGCTGCGGCCCTGGGTGCGGGGCCACCTCGGGCTCGGCCGCACCTACCAGGTGACCCGGCTGTTCAAGGACATGACCGTCCAGGAGAACGTGGTGGCGCCGCAGCCCGACGCGCGCTGGCGGACGATGGTGGCCGGCGCCGTGCGCGGCCACGAGGCCGAACGCGCGCGCGAGCTGCTCGACATCGTCGGCCTGGCGCGGTTCGCGGACGAGCCCGCGGGCTCGCTGTCCTTCGGGCAGCAGAAGCTGGTCGAACTGGCGCAGGTGCTGATGCTGGAGCCGAAGCTGATCCTGCTGGACGAGCCCGCGGGCGGCGTGAACCCCAGCATGCTGGGCGTGCTGACCGGGGTGATCCGGGAGCTGAACGCGGCCGGGATGACCTTCCTGATCGTCGAGCACAACATCCCGCTGGTGCTGGAGCTGTGCGACCCGATCGTGGTGTTCTCGCGGGGCAGGCCGATCGCCGAGGGCCCGCCGGGAACGATCCGCGAGGACCCCGCGGTGATGGACGCCTACCTGGGCGAGGACTTCCGCCTGGAGCCGGCCGGGCCCGCCGGGCCTCCGGCCGGTGAGGGGGTGCGCTGAGATGCTGACGCTGACCTCGGTGGTCGCCGGCTACGGCGGCGGCATGGTGCTCCGCGGCGTGGACCTGCACTGCGCGGAGGGGACGATCACCTGTGTGGTCGGCCCGAACGGCGCCGGCAAGTCCACCGTCCTGCGCGTGATCAGCGGGCTGCTGCGGTGCGGCGAGGGCGAGATCACGATGAACGGCGAGCCGATCGGCGACCGCGCGCCCGACGAGATCCTGCGCCGCGGGATCGCCCAGGTGCCGCAGTCGCAGGCGCTGTTCCCCGCCATGTCGGTGCACGAGAACGTGCTGATGGGCGGGTACCTGATCCGCAAGGACCGGGCGCTGCTGCGCGAGCGCCTCGACATGGTGCGCGAGCGCGTCCCGATCGTGGCGGAGCGGGCCCGCGACCACGCCGGCAACCTCAGCGGCGGGCAGCGCCGGATGGTGGAGATCGCCCGCTGCCTGATGCTGGACCCCAAGATCATCCTGCTGGACGAGCCGTCGCTGGGCCTGGACCCGCACAGCCTCGCCGGGGTGGCCGGGCTCATCGGCGACCTGCACCGGTCCGGCACCACGGTGCTGCTGGTGGAGCAGAACGTCCGGCTCGGGCTCGGGCTGGCCACGCACGGCGTGGTGATGGAGGGCGGCAAGGTCAGGATGGCCGGGCCCGCCGCGTCCATCAGGGACGACCCGGAGATCGCCGCGCTGTACCTGGGCGGCGCTCCCGGCACGGCGCCGCCGCCGCTCCCGGGCGGCACGGCGGCGTCCTCCGATTCGCAGAAAGGCGGAGCATGGACGATCGGGTCGCGTCGGCCATCGCACACTGGGGACCGCGCTTCACCACCAATGGGGTGACCGTCGCCGACTTCGGCCGGGTCACCCAAGGGCTTGAGCACTGGCGGGACTGGTGCGCGGCCTGGTCGGCGGTCGCCGCCGAGCACGAGGCGCTGGGACGGGACGCCCTGGCCGAGGGCCGCACGCTGTCGGCGGGACACCATCTGGAACGCGCCGCGATCTACTACCACTTCGCCAAGTTCGTGTTCGTCGAGGACCTGGACCAGATGCGCGAGGCGCACGCGAACGCGGTGCGGTGCCTGAACGACGCCCTCCCGCACCTGTCCCCGCCGGGGCACCGCGTCGAGATCCCGTTCGAGGGATCGCGGCTGGTCGGCGTCCTGCGCTTCCCCTCGGGCGGCGCCGCTCCGTACCCGGCCGTGCTGCTGATCTCCGGGCTCGACTCCACGAAGGAGGAGCAGCGCACCGTCGAGCAGACCTTCCTCGAACGCGGGATCGCCACGTTCAGCGTGGACGGCCCCGGGCAGGGCGAGGCCGAGTACGACCTGCCCATCCGCGGCGACTGGTCGGGCCCCGGCGAGGCGTTCCTGGACGCGCTCGGCGCGCGGCCGGAGATCGACGCGGACCGGATCGCCGTGTGGGGCGTCAGCCTCGGCGGCTACTACGCGCCGCGCGTCGCCGCCGCCGTGGGCGACCGCGTCAAGGCGTGCGTCGCCCTCGCCGGCCCGTACGACTTCGGCGACTGCTGGGACGGGCTCCCCGCGCTCACCCGCGACACCTTCCGCGTCCGGTCGTACGCCGGGACCGACGAGGAGGCGCACCGCATCGCCTCGACGCTCACCCTGGACGGTCACGCGAAACGGATCACCGCGCCGCTGCTGATCGTGTTCGGCCGCAAGGACCGCCTCATCCCCTGGCGGCACGCGGAGCGCCTGGCCGGGTCGGCGGGCGGCGAGGTGGAGCTGCTGATGCTGGAGGAGGCCAACCACGGGTGCGCGGACCGCGCGCCCTGGCACCGCCCGTACACGGCCGACTGGGTCGCGGACCGGCTCGGAACGGCGGAAAACCCATGAAGATCGCAAACGATTGTGGAGGCAGGGGCAGATGACACACGACGATTCCCGGTGGGGGGACGACCCCCCACACCCCCCGCAAAAACCTGTTGATGCCCGGTGGGGGGACGACCCCCCACACCCCTCGCAAGAACGAGCCGACCGCCCTCCGGGCACCCCCACGGTCGGCTGGATCGGAACCGGCCGGATGGGCGCCGCGATGGCGGAGCGGCTGGCGCGGGCGGGCGTGGACCTCACCGCCTGGAACCGCACCCTCGCCAAGGCCGAACCGCTGAAGGAGCACGGCGCGTCCGTGTGCGCCTCGCTCACCGATCTGCGTGACAGGGACGTGGTCTTCACCACGGTCGGCACCTCCGAGGACCTGGAGGACGTGCTGCTGGCCGAGGGCGGGCTGCTGGGCGGGGACACCGTGCCCGGCATCGTCGTCGACTGCTCCACGGTGTCGCCGGAGGCGTCCGCCCGGGTCCGGGCGGCCTGTGAGGAACGCGGCGCCGCGTTCCTCGCCGCGCCCGTCAGCGGCAACGCCAAGGTCGTCAGGTCCGGGAAGCTCAGCCTGGTGGTGTCCGGGCCCCGCGAGACCTACGACAAGGTCGCGCCGCTGCTGGACCATCTCGGCAGCGGCTCGACCTACGTCGGCGAGGGGGAGAAGGCGCGGCTGGTGAAGATCGCGCACAACCTGATGCTGGGCGTGGTCACCCAGACGCTGGCCGAGATCACCGTCCTGGCCGAGAAGGGCGGCGTCCCGCGCCACGCCTTCCTGGAGTTCTTCAACAACAGCGTGATGGGCTCGGGCTTCACCCGCTACAAGTCGCCCGCGTTCGTGAACCTCGACTACCGGCCCACGTTCACGCCCGTCCTGCTGCGCAAGGACTTCGACCTCGGCCTGGACGCGGCACGGCGGCTCGGCGTCCCGCTGCCCGTCACCGCGCTCACCGCGCAGCTCATCCAGGCCAGCGTCGCGACCGGGCGGGTGGACGAGGACTTCGCGATCCTGCTGGACCTTCAGGCCGCCGCGGCCGGGCTCGACCTCGTCCCGGAGAACGTGGAGGTCGACGACGGCCTCGGCACCGGCCCCGAGGAAGGAGACTGAGATGACGGCGGAGGCCGCCCCGCTGCCCGCTCCAGGGCACATGGGCGTCGACTACGAGCAGCGCGTCGACTTCGACCGGCTCCGCGAGTACCGGCTGGGCCGCGCCAAGGCGTCCCTTGAGGCCAGCGAGTGCGGCGCGTTCCTCCTCTTCGACTTCTACAACATCCGGTACGTCACGCAGACCTGGATCGGCGGCGCGCTCGGCGACAAGATGACCCGCTACGCCCTGCTGACCCGCGGCGGCGAGCCGAAACTGTGGGACTTCGGCTCCGCCGCCCGCCACCACCGCCTCTACAGCCCGTGGCTGGACCCCGCCGACTGCCACGCCGGGATGCTGGGCCTGCGCGGCGCCATCGCCCCCAGCGCCGGGCTCATGGAGGACGCCGTCCGCCAGATCAAGGGCCTCCTGGAGGACGCGGGCGTGGCGGACGCGCCCGTCGGCGTCGACATCGTCGAACCCCCGTTCCTGTTCGAGATGCAGCGCCAGGGCCTCACCGTCGTGGACGCCCAGCAGCTCATGCTGGACGCCCGGCAGCTCAAGTCCCAGGACGAGATCACCCTGCTCACCCAGGCGGCCGCGATGGTCGACGGCGTCTACCAGGACATCGTCGAGGCGCTGAAACCCGGGATCCGCGAGAACGAGATCGTCGCCCTGGCCAACCAGCGCCTCTACGCGATGGGCTCCGACCAGGTCGAGGCGATCAACGCGGTCAGCGGGGAACGCTGCAATCCGCACCCGCACAACTTCTCCGACCGCCTGATCCGGCCGGGCGACCAGGCGTTCTTCGACATCATCCACTCCTTCAACGGCTACCGGACCTGCTACTACCGCACGTTCAGCGTCGGCAGCGCCACCCCGAGCCAGCGCGACGCCTACACCAGGGCGCGGGAGTGGATGGACGCCGCCATCGCCATGATCAAACCGGGTGTCACCACCGACCAGGTCGCCTCCGTCTGGCCCCGCGCCACCGAGTTCGGCTTCGAGGACGAGATGGCGGCCTTCGGCCTCCAGTTCGGCCACGGCCTGGGCCTGGGCCTGCACGAACGCCCCATCATCTCACGCCTCAACAGCATGCGCGAACCGATCGAGCTGCAACCCGGCATGGTCTTCGCCCTGGAGACCTACTGCCCGGCCGACGACGGCTTCTCGGCGGCCCGCATCGAGGAGGAGGTCGTCGTCACCGAGGCCGGCTCCCGGATCCTCACCCTGTTCCCCGCCCAGGACCTGGTCGTGGCCAACCCGTACTGACCCGCCACCGGCCCCGGCCCGGCCGCTCGACCGCCCCCCGGTCAGGACGCCGGGCCGGGAACCGCAAGCGGGTCCTCGAGCAGGACGTCGCGGAAGCCCTCACGCCAGGAGGGGTGGCTCGGCGCCCAGCCGAGCTCCCGCTTGGCCTTGGCGTTGGAGAAGGCGCGTCCCTCGGTCATCACCGACACCGCCACCGTCCCGCCGAGCGGGCGGGCCAGCCACGCGGGGACGCGCAGCGGCGGCTTCGCTCCCGCGCACGCGGCCAGGTGCGGCACCCACTCGCGGGCGGGAGCCGGGTCGTCGTCGACGATGTTGAACACGCCCCGGGCTTGCGACTCCACCGCCAGCACGGTCGCGGACGCGGCGTCGTCCAGGTGGATCCACGAGCAGTGCCCCGCGCCGCCGCCGATGACGGGGGAGCTGCCGCTTGCGCACCGGCTCGACGATGGCGTCCATGGCGCCCGGCCCGTAGAACCAGCCGTAGCGCAGGACGGCGCCTCCGGCCCGGCCGACCGCGTCCTCGACGTGGCGGATCGCCGCCATCCCGGGCTCGGCAGGCGTTCCCGTCATCGGGTCCAGCGGGTCCTCCTCGGTCTTCACCCAGCCGCCCTCGCGGATGCCGTTCCAGGCGCCGTAGCTCTGCGCGACGACATGGGGGACACCGGCCGCCTCGGCGGCGGCCAGCAGGTGGTCCGTCCCCTCGGTGCGCAGCCGGTTGGTGCCGGCGAACCACCGGTCCATGTGCTTCATGTCGGCCTTGCCGGCGTGCGCCGTGCCGATGGCCGTCATCTGGTGCACGATCACGTTCGGACGGGCCGCCGCCACCGCCTCGCGGACCGACGCAGCGTCCAGGCCGTCCATCACGACGCCCTCCGCGCCCAGCCGTGCCAGCAGGCCCAGCCTGGCCGCTCCCGTCGTCGTGGCCGTCACCTGGTGACCCCGCTCCACCAGCCGCGGCACCAGCCTGCGGCCCAGCACCCCGGACCCGCCTGCCAGGAACACCCGCATGATCGTCCCCTCCCCAGCCCCGCTTATGGGACTTGTCTCCAGAACCCGAGACGAGACACTTCGCCCGTCCGTGACATGCGGCGGGGCGGGGCGGGTGGCGCGACGGCCGATCCGTCAGGCCGGGCGGCGGGTGTCCTCGGTGAGGTCATCGGTGAGGAAGCCGCCGGACTGGTGATGCCAGAGGCGGGCGTAGGGCCCCTTGGACTGGAGGAGCTCCCGGTGCGAGCCCTGTTCCACGACCCGGCCGCGGTCCAGGACGACCAGTCGGTCCATGCGGACGACCGTGCTCAGCCGGTGCGCGACGACCAGCGCGGTGCGGTCGCGCATCAGGCGCCACAGGGCCTCCTGGACGAGGAGTTCGCTCTCGGAGTCCAGGGCGCTGGTGGCCTCGTCCAGCAGCAGGATCGGCGCGTCCCGCAGGATGGCGCGGGCGAGCGCCACGCGCTGCCGCTGGCCGCCGGAGAGCTTGACGCCCCGCTCGCCGACCAGGGTGTCGAAGCCGTGCGGCAGCCCCTCGGCGAACTCGGTGACGTGCGCCGCCCGCGCGGCCCGCATGATCTCGGCCTCGGTGGCGCCGGGCCGGGCGAAGGCGATGTTGTCGCGCACCGACCGGTGGAACATCGCGGGTTCCTGCGGGACGTACGCGATCAGCTCGCGCAGGTCGGCCTGGCGCAGCCGCGCGATGTCCTGGCCGCCGACCAGGATCCGGCCGCCGTCGACGTCCATGAGGCGCAGCAGCAGCCGGGTCAGGCTGGTCTTGCCGCCGCCGGACCGGCCCACCAGGCCGACCCTGGCACCGCTGGGGATCTCCAGGTCCAGCTTCTCGAACAGGGGCGGGCCGGCACCGTACGCGAAGCGCACCTGCTCGAAGCGGACCGCCGCGTCGGCCGGGCGCAGCGGCAGCGGGTCGGGCGGGTCAACGACCGTCGGCGGCACCAGGAGCAGCTCGGTGAACTGGGCGGACTCGGTGAGGGTGCTCTCCAGCCGCCGGTAGACCTGGTTGAACTCGAACATGATCCGGGTGGCGTGGGTGTAGTAGGAGAACGTCACCACGACGGCCTCCACCCCCAGCCCGCCGCGCAGCGCCACCGCGGCGAGCAGGCCGAGGGTGGCGGTCAGGATCGACATCGGAGCGACGATCGTGTCCACCCGGAGGTTGCCGTAGTCCCAGGACCGCAGCGTCAGGCGGTGCTGCTCGGCGACCCGGCCGCGGAACTCGGCGGCCTCCCGCCGCTCGGCGGCGAACGCGCGGACCGTCTCCATGTTGGTCATCACGTCGGCGACGTGGCCCGACACGCGCACCTTGGCGGCCTCGCGCCCGTCCACCAGCACCTGCCGGCGGCGGATGAACGGGAGGACGAGGAAACCGGTGACGGTGATCAGCCCGACCAGCACGAGGACAAGGACCGGGTGGTACCGCCACAGCACCACCGAGGCGAAGGACAGCGGCACCACATTCGCCATGATGGAGAAAACGAGGGTGTCGGTGAACTGCTCGAAGCCGCCGGAATAGCCCAGTATCCGTTTGGTGAGCGAACCGGCGAAATTATTCTGGAAAAAGGCGGCGTCCTTGGCCAGCAGCTCGTCCATGCCGTCGATGGCGAGCCGCTCGATGCCCCGGGCCTCCGTCCGGTTGACGAAGTGCAGCCCCGCCCGCCACAGCGACTCGCCCGCCAGCATCAGCCCGGCGAAGCTCAGGAGGTAGGGCAGGAGCGCCGCGAGACCACTGTCGCCGCCGCCGGCCAGATGCCCCACCAGGGCGGCCACCACCAGCGGCGTCAGATAGAACAGAAAGGTGTTCCCGAGCGCGGGCAGCGCCATCGCCGGCAGCGAGACCCGCCATTGACGGCGCAGAACGCGGCCGTAATGACGCACGGCCAGCAGAACCGCCCGCCGCCGTGACGACCCGCCGTCCCCAAAGCCGCCTCGTACCCCCAGCACGGCCCACCATCCTCCCCAAGCCGGTGCCCGTCCATGCTGCCGTGGGCCACCGGAAATGGCGAACGCTTTTCGCGCGGAACGTTTTCGGCGCAGGGTTTATCGCGTGCCGGTCTTGGATCGGGCCCGTACGCGCGCGGGCGGTTACGGCCGTGCCCGCACGGCGAGCAGGCGCCAGGCCGTCATCGGGGTTCTGCCCTTGTCGTCGCGCGGCCACCCGCTGATCTCGCCGAGGCCGTCGGGCACCACCCCGAGAATGCTCGCGGGCTCCAGCGCCTCGATGTCCCAGCCTTCGGCGAACAGGTCGCGCAGCCGGGCCTCGGTGAGCCGGCCGCGGTCCGGAGTGCGCGCGCCGGGAACGTCGGCGAAGCAGAGCACCGCGACCCGGCCGCCCGGCCGGCACACCCGCCGCAGCACGCCCAGGTATCGCGGCTGTGCCTCCGGCGGCAGGCAGTGCAGCAGCCCGCTGTCCAGGACGGTGTCGAACCGGCCGTCGTAGCCGTCGAGCCGGGTGGCGTCCCCGACCTGGAAGTCGGCCTCCAGCCCGCGTGCGGCGGCCTTCCGCCTCGCGAGCTCGATCGCGCCCGGCGCCACGTCCACCCCTGTGGCCGGATGCCCGCGCGCGGCCAGGGCGAGGGCCGCCTCGCCGGTGCCGCAGCCGATGTCCAGGACGGCGCCCGCGCACCAGCCCGAGGAGATCAGCTCCGCGAGCGCCGGTTGCGGTTCGCCGATGTCCCACGGGATGTTCGGGCTCCTGTAGACCGCCTCGAAATCCATCTCTGGGGGCTGCGGACTGTCGGACATGGGTTCTCCATCGGCGGTCAGCCGTTGATGGCGTCGATGACGGCTTCGGGGGTGAGGGGGAGATCGCGGACCCGGACGCCGTCGAGGGCGTCGGCGACGGCGTTGGCGAGTGCGGCCGCCGTGGGACCTTGGGCGGCCTCCCCGGCGCCCACCGAGGGCGTGCCGGGGTGCTCGACGATGTCGACGGTGACGTGCGGGGTCTCGGAGAAGCGGAGGATGGGATAGGACTCCCAGTCGCCGCTGGTGATCCGGCGGCGGTCGAAACGGACCCGTTCCTTGAGCGTCCAGCTCGTGGCCTGGACGGCGCCGCCTTCGATCTGGTTGCGGACGCCGTCGGGGTTGACCACCCGGCCCACGTCCACCGCGATGGTCAGGCGCCGCGCGCGGATCCGCCGCCCGGCCTCGACGTCGGCGACCACCGCGCAGTAGGCACCGGCGTTCTTGTACTGGGCGAAGCCGATGCCGCGGCCGCCGTCCTCGAAGGGCGGGGGAGTGCCCCAGCCGGCGGCTTCGGCGGCGCGTTCGAGGACGGCGCGGGCGCGGTCGTCGGTGAGGTGGGCGAGGCGGAACTCCAGCGGGTCGGCGCCGGCGGCCCCGGCCAGCTCGTCCATGAAGGACTCGATCGCGAAGACGTTCATGAACGCGCCCAGCGAGCGCAGCGCCGACGAACGGATCGGGGTCTCCAGCAGCCGGTGCCCGGTGACGCGGCGGTGCGGGAACGCGTAGATCGGGACGGCGTTACGGAGGGAACCGCCACCGCGTTCGAGCGGGGGATCGGCCGCGGCGGGCAGGTCGAGCGGGTCCTCCAGGTACGCGCCGGCGAGGAGGCCGGGGGCGCCGGCGAAGCCGGGACGGCCGGCGTGGCCCTGGCTCCACAGCTCGTACTCCCAGGAGGTCACGCGGCCCGTCGCCTCGTCGAGGGTCGCCGACACGTCCGCCGACATCGCCGAGCCGAACGGCGCCCAGGTCAGCTCGTCCTGCCGGGTCCACTGGACGAGGACGGGCCGGCCGGGCACCGCCCGTGCCAGCAGGACGGCGTCGAAAGCCGCGTCGTCGGCGGCGTTGTGGCCATAGCAGCCGGCGCCGTCGACGTGGTCGACGTGGACGCGGGACTCCTCCAGTCCCAGGGAGTCGGCGATCGCGGTGCGCAGGGGATGGATGCCCTGGCTGTGCGTCCAGACCGAGATGGTGCCGTCGTCGTCCCAGCGGGCCGCGGCGCAGCTCGGCGCCATGGACGCGTGCGCGATGAAGGGCCTGCCGTACCGTGCCCGCAGCCTGCGGCCGGTGGCGGGCGGCTCGCCGACGGTGGGTGTCTCGATGGTCTGGTGGGGTCCCGAGCGCAGGTAGGCGTGCAGGTCGTTCTCGTCGGGGAGGGTGTCGCGCTCGTCCCATTCGGCGGTGTCGCGGAGGAGCGCGAGGGCTCGGGCGGCCCCGGCCTCGTCCGCGGCGACGACACCGAGGAACGAGCCGTCCCTGACCACGGTGACCTGGGGGTCCAGCCGCGACGCGCCGTACCGGAGGAGCCTGGCGCCCGGGGAGGGCGGGCGCAGCACGCGGCCGAAGAGCTGGCCGGGGAGGCGCAGGTCGTGCAGGTAGGCCGGTCGCCCCGCCACCTTGGCCGGCAGGTCGAGCCTGGGCAGGCTCCTGCCGATCTGCCCGGTGGGTTCGGCGGGTGCGCCCGCGGTCGCGTCCGGGTCCACGGGGACGCCGAGATCGACGCTCCCGGCCAGCTCGCCGTAGGAGGTGGTGAGGTCTCCGTAGGAGAGCCGCCCGTCCCGGACGGTGATCTTTCCGGGGTCGACCTCCCAGCGTCGGGCGGCCTCGGCCACGAACAACGCCCGCGCCTGGGCGCAGGCCGCCCGCAGCGCGGGGCCGGACGTGGCGATCGACAGGCTTCCGGCGGTGAAGCCCTCGTTCGGGCCGTACCGGGTGCTGGCGGGAAGCATCCGTATCCGCTCCGGAGGGACGCCCAGCGTGTCGGCGGCGATCTGCGAGAGGGCGGTGACGATGCCCTGGCCGATCTCGACCTTGCCGACACGAACCTCGATCGTCCCGTCCGGTTCGACGGTCACATGGCGGGAGACCGGGGCGCCCGTCATTTCCGCACCTCCGCCAGGATGGCCTGGACGACGCGCCGCTGCACGCCGCAGCGGCACAGGTTGCGGTCCAGGGCCTCGGTGATCTCCTCCTCCGACGGCTCGGGGGTGGCGTCCAGCAGCGCGGCGGCGTTCACCGCTATCCCGGAGATGCAGTACGCGCACTGCGCCGCCTGGCCGTCCAGGATCGCCTGCTGGACGCGGTGCAGGGCGCCGTTGCCGCCCAGCCCCTCCACCGTCACCACCGTCCTGCCCTGCGCCGACCACATCGGGGTGTCGCAGGACGGGACCACGGCGCCGTCCAGCAGCACGAAGCACGCGCCGCACTGGCCGAGGCCGCAGCCGAAGCGGGTGCCGCGCAGGCCGAGATCGTTGCGCAGGACGTGCAGCAGCGAGGTGCCCGGATCGGCCTCCACGGTGACGTGCTCGCCGTTGACGGTGAACGTGAACGACCGCGTCATCCGGCGGGCCTCCCCTCCGATCCGGCCGGGACCTCCGAGAAGACCTCCGGGTGGCGGGACAGTTCGATGCGGGTGCGGCGGATGTGCCCGCTCAGATACCGCTCGGCGTCGACCGCGTCGCGGCGCTGCACGGCGTCCAGCAGCAGCCGGTGCTCCGAGTGCACCACCCAGCGCCGCTCCGGGCCGGTGAGGTGCATGAACGCGCGGCGGTAGTGCTGGGTGGAGTTCCACAGCCGCACCACCATCGCCAGGAGCTGGTCGATCGGGCAGCCCCGGTAGGTCAGCAGGTGGAACTCGCGGTCGAGGGTGAGGAACTCGCCGACGTCGGTGTTCGCCTCGATCCGGAGCTGGAGGTCCCTGAGGCGGTCGAGGTCGTCCTCGGTGAGGTGCGGGAGGCTCTCGGCGAGCGCCAGAGCCTCCAGGCGCTCCCGCATCTGGTAGATCACGTCCACCTCGTGCATGTCGAGCCGGGGAACGCGGGCGCCCTTGTGCGCCTCGTGCTCGGTGAGCCCCTCGGCCTCCAGCATGCGCAGGGCCTCGCGCACCGGCAGCCTGCTCGCGCCGAACCTCGCCGCGACCTCCTCCTGCCGGATCCGCTCGCCGGGCGCGATCCGGCCGCTGAGGATCTCCTCCCGTAGGCATCCGGCAATCCGCCTGCTCGCCGCCTCCGGGGTCGCCTGCTTGCCTGCCGTCTGCTTCCCGGCCGTCTGTCTCTGTGCCGTCTGTTTCCGCGCCGCCTCCTGGTCCGGCGTCTCGCGGGTCGCGTCCAGGGTCATGACCCGCCCGCCCGATCCCGGCCGGGGGCGCCGCGCGTCCAGGCGGCCGGGCGGTCCCGCGCCGCCAGGCGGTCGAACGCCTTGCCGCCAGGGTAGGAGACGAGCTCGAACTGCATCCCCCACGGGGCGAGGAAGTACACCCAGCGCTGCCCCTCGCTCGGCCCCTTGCTGGCGGTCGGCTCGCCCAGGATCGTGACGTCCCGCTCACGCAGGTACGCGACGGCGGCGTCCAGGTCCTCCACGTACAGCGCGACGTGGTGCCCGCCGATGTCGCTGTTCCTGGGGACGGCGGTCCGCTGGTCCGGCGAGGCGTACTCGAACACCTCGAAGATCGCCTGGCCGCCGCAGCGGAAGAAGTGCAGCTCCCGCATCACCGCCCGGGGATGGACGCCCAGATGCTCGGTCATCCACCCGCCCTCGTCGTCGCGGAACGGCCCGAGCGTGTACAGGTACTCGCAGCCCAGGACGTCGACCAGGAACCGGGTCGCCTCCTCCAGGTCGGGCACGGTGAACCCGATGTGGTCGAGGCCGGTCAGGCCGGGCAGCCCCGGCGTCCCGGCGCCAGCGTCCATCACGCACCACTCCCGCCCTGCCACGGTAACCGTATTGGATCCAGGTATCGTATGCAGCCGCCCACCACCGGTCCAGACTCCCGATCGGTCTGGATTTTGGATCCAGCGCATGTCACGCTGAAAGCGCTACAAACGATTGCACCACAGCGAAACGCGGGAGCGGCCATGCCCCGGCATCAGCGGCTCGATCCTCACGCGCCCTGGGTGGAGGTCGGCGCGACCGACTCCGACTGGGACGTGGCCGATCCGTCACTGCTCACCTCGATGCTCGCGCAACTGGTCCTCATCAGGACGTTCGAGGAGTACGTCCTCGACCTCGCCAAGAACGGGCTCGTCCACGGCCCGGCGCACTCCAGCATCGGGCAGGAGGGCGGGGCGGTCGGCTCGATCCTGCCCCTCACCAGCCAGGACACCGTCAACGGCTCCCACCGGGGGCATCACCAGTTCCTTGCCAAGGCCCTCGCCCACGTCGAGCCCAAGGGCATCGACCCGGCGCGCGAGTTCTCCCCCGAGGTCCGCGCCGTCCTGCTGAGGACGCTCGCCGAGATCTGCGGGCTGGACCGCGGGTTCTCGCACGGGCGCGGCGGCTCCATGCATCTGCGGTGGCCGGAGGCGGGCGCGATCGGCACCAACGCCATCGTCGGCGGCGGAGTGCCGCTGGCCGCCGGTTCGGCCTGGGCGCACAAACGGGCCGGGACCGACAACGTGGCGGTCACCTACTTCGGGGACGGCGCCGCCAACATCGGGTCGACGCTGGAGACGTTCAACCTCGCCGCCGCCTGGCGGCTTCCGCTGTGCTTCTTCATCGAGAACAACCGGTACGCCGTCTCCACCAGCGTCCTGGAGGCCACGGGCGAGCCGCGGCTGTCCGGGCGCGGCCCGGGCTTCGGCATCCCTGCCTGGAAGGTGGACGGGATGGATCCCCTGGCCGTCCACCTGGCCATGGAGGAGGCCCTGGCGCACCTGCGCGGCGGCCACGGCCCGGCGGTGATCGAGGCGGACGTGTACCGCTACTTCCACCAGAACGGCCCCTTCCCCGGCAGCGCGTTCGGCTACCGCAGCAAGGAGGAGGAGCGCGAGTGGCGGGCGCGGGACCCGATCGAGCGGGTGCGCGGGCACCTGGCCCGGCGCGGCGTCCTGGCGCGCGAGGACAGCGAGGCGTTCATCGGACGGGCGCGGGCGCTGATGGCGGAGATCGGCGATGAGCTGGTCGAACAGATCCCGGGCGAACGTCCGGGACGCCGCCGGATCAAGGCCGCGGAGTGGCCCTCGCCGGACTTCGCGCATGTCGGCGTGCGCGGCGACCTGAGCGAGTTCGAGGGGGCGCGGTTCGCCGAGCGCGAGACGTTCACCGGGGCGCTGGCCGAGCAGAAGTTCATCGACGCCGTGTCGGGCGTGATGGCGCGGCGGATGGCCACCGACGACCGCATCATCGTGCTGGGCGAGGACGTGCACCGGCTCAACGGCGGCACCAACGGCGCCACCCGCGGCCTCGCCGCCGCCCACCCCGACCGCGTCCTGGGGACGCCCATCAGCGAGAACGCGTTCACCGGGCTCGCCGGAGGCATGGCGCTGGACGGCCGGTACCGGCCCGTCGTGGAGCTGATGTACGCCGACTTCATGTGGGTCGCGGCCGACCAGATCTTCAACCAGATCGGCAAGGCCCGGCACATGTTCGGCGGCGAGGACGGCGTGCCGCTCGTGCTGCGCAGCAAGGTCGCCATGGGCACCGGGTACGGCTCGCAGCACTCCATGGACCCCGCGGGGATCTTCGCCACCGCCCCCGGCTGGCGGATCGCCGCCCCCACCACGCCGTTCGACTACGTCGGGATGATGAACAGCGCGCTGCGCTGCGAGGACCCGGTGGTCGTCCTCGAACACGTGGACCTGTACACCTCCACGGGCCTCGGGCCGGTGGATGACCTGGACTACTGCATCCCCATCGGCCGCGCCGCCGTCAGACGGACGGGGTCACGGGTGACCGTCCTGACCTATCTGGCGATGACGCCCATCGTGCTGCAGGTCGCGGACGAGGTGGACGCCGAGGTGATCGACCTGCGCTGGCTGGACCGCGCCGGCGTGGACTGGGAGACGATCGGCGCCAGCGTCCGCAAGACCAACAACGTCCTGATCGCCGAGCAGGGGCCGGTGGGCGCCTCCTACGGCGGCTGGCTGGCCGACGAGCTCCAGCGCCGCCTCTTCGACTGGCTCGACCAGCCGGTGCAGCGGGTGACCGGGGGCGAGGCGTCCCCGAGCATCAGCAAGGTGCTGGAACGCGCGGCGATCGCCGGGGCCGAGGAGGTCAGGGCCAAGCTCGCCGAGATGACGGCGTACTGACATGGCCGCGCGCGTCTTCGCCAGCCCGAATGCCCGCCGCCTGGCGCGGGAGGCGGGCCTGCGCATCGACGACCTCACCGGGACGGGTCCGGGCGGCCGCATCATCGGCCGTGACGTGCGGGCCGCGCTCCGTGCCCCTGTGCCTACCTCTGTGCCCGCTGTGCCCGTCACCGCCCCTGCACGCACGGGCGGCCCGCAGATCTCCGTGCGGGCCACGGTGCGGGTCCGCCGGTTGCTGAAGTTGCGCGACCGGCTGAACGACGACGGCGAGCCGGAGCGGATCTCGCTGGACGATCTGCTGGTCAGGGCCGCCGCCCGCGCGCACCGCCTCACCCGTGCGATGAACCCGTCCGCCGAGCCGGACGTGAACATGGACATGGACGTGGCCGTCGCGATCCCCACCGCCCGCGGCCTGGTGACGCCCGTGCTGAAGGGCGCCGACGGGATGCCGCTGTCCGCCCTCGCCGCCGCGCTCCGCGACCTCTCGGCACGTGCGGACGAACTGCGCGCGGACGAGACGGGCGGCGGCTCCCTCACCGTGATCGATCTGGGCTCGTACGGGACGGAGGAGGTCGACGCGGCCGTGTCGCCCTCCCGTCCGGCGGTCCTGGCGGTCGGCGCCGTCCACGAGGAGCCGGTCGTGAGAAAGGGACGTGTGAAGCCGGCCCAGGTCATGAAGGTGACGCTCTCCGTCGATCCCCGTGTCATCGAGGTCACCGCCGCGGCCGACTGGATGCGGACGTTCGTCGGGCTCCTCCGCGATCCCGTCCGCGTCCTCCTCTGACCCCGTGGGGGCGGGAGGGCGCGCCGGCCCCGCATCGCGCGGGGCCGGCGCGCCCGGTCTCAGTCGAGCCAGCCGGGGGCGATGAGGAAGAGCCAGGCGGCGGTCGGGGCGAGGACGACGATCGCCGCGCCGTAGACCAGCAGCCTGCGGTAGAAGACCTCGCGCGCCATGCCGCGCACGTTGGCGACCAGCAGCGCGCCGGTGGTGGAGAACGGGCTGATGTCCACGATCGACGAGGAGATCGCCAGCGCCACGATCACGCCGACCACGCCGATCTCCCCGGTCTGCAGGAACGGCACGGCCAGCGGGATCAGCGCGCCCAGGATCCCGACCGTGGAGGCGAACGCCGACACCACGCCGCCGACGTAGCAGATCAGCAGCCCGGCCAGCAGCGGGGCGTCGATGCCCGCCACCGCGTCGCCGACGTAGTCGATGGTGCCCATCTCCTCCATCACCCCGACATAGGTGACCACCCCGCCGATCAGCAGCACGGTCGGCCAGGCGATCTTCTCCACCGCGCCCTTGTGCGCCTTCGGCGAGGTGATCGCCAGGACGACGGCGATGGTGATGGCGACCAGGCCCACGTCCAGCTCGAACGCCAGGGTGGCGACGCAGAGGACGAGGATCCCGGTGAGGGTGAGGATCTGGTGGGGCGTCAGCCGCAGGTCGCGCGCCGGGGCGGACTCCGGCCCGCCCGTCCCCGCGGGCTCCTTGCCGGTCTTGGTGGCGGTGGTCGCCGCCCTGCCGTCGGTGCTGGTGCCGGTGTCGGCGCCGGTGTCGGTCACGCCTTCCCTGGACGGGTCGACTCCGGACGCGGGCTTCCCGCCGCCGGGTACGGACACGGCCGTCCCGCCGTCCGCTCCGTCCGTGGGCTGGATGCGGCGCTGGTGCACGAGGGCGAAACCGCCGAAGATCACGAAGGCGATCGCGCCGCAGACCACGTTGAACACCAGGCTGCCGAGGAACAGCGCGAGATCGTTGCCCTCCAGCCCGGCCTCGTCCAGGACGCCGTTGACGATGCCGCCCAGCACGCTGATGGGGGAGAACGCCCCCGCGTTGGTGCCGTGCGCGACCAGGACGCCGATCAGCATGGCGTTGATGCCGTACTCGGCGGCGAACCCGAAGGCGATGGGCGCGAGGATCGCGGCGACCGCCGGGGCGGGCGCGCCGATGGCCGTGAAGAGGGCGGCGAGCAGGAACATCACGATGGGGATGGCGACGATCCTGCCGCGCACCGCCCGCACGGACGCGCGGACGACCCAGTCGATGGTCCCGTTGTTGGTGGCGATCGCGAACAGGTACGTGACGCCGACCAGGATCGCGAACAGGCCGCCGGGGAAGGCGCCGACGATGTCGTCCTCGGACATCTCCGCGACCAGCGTCCCGACGAGGAACGCGCCGGCCAGGGCCAGCGCGCCCAGATTGATGGGCAGGACGGTGGCGATGACGAACATCGCCACCAAGGCGAGGATCGATATCAGTTCGGGTGACACGGTGGGGCGTCTCCGTTCTCCCCCGAATGGCGGTAGGGCGGATCAGGGCGGGGCGAGCGCGCGGTGCACGAGCTCGACGGGATGGGCGGCGGCGCGGCCGCAGCCGTGCTCGATCTGCTGGCGGCAGGACACGCCGGTCGCGGCGATCAGGGTCTCCGGGGGCTCGGCGGCCACGGCGGGGAACAGCCGCAGCCCTCCGATCCGCATGGACAGGTCGTAGTGCTCGGACTCGAACCCGAACGAGCCGGCCATCCCGCAGCACCCGGCGTCCAGCTCGTGGACGTCGGCGCCGGGGATGCGTTCGAGCAGGGCACGGGTGGACGCGGTGCCGGTGACGGCCTTCTCGTGGCAGTGGCCGTGGAAGAGGATCCTCCGGCCGGCGGGTTCCGCGTCCGGATCGAGGCGCAGGGAGCCGTCGTCGACGGCCTCGACGAGCAGGTCCTGGACGAGCCGCGCCGCGCCCGACACGACGCCGACACGGTCGTCGCCGGGGAGCAGCGCGGCGTACTCGTCCCGCAGCGTGAGCAGGCAGGACGGTTCGACGCCCGCGATGGGGACGCCGGCGGCCGCCGCGGGCGTCAGCGCGTCCAGCATCGCGGCGGCCTGCTCGCGGGCGCGGTCCAGCAGGCCCTTGGACAGCGCGGGTCGTCCGCAGCAGGCGCGGCCCCCGGTCAGCCGCACCCGCCAGCCCGCGCGTTCGAGCAGCTCGACGGCGGCGCGTCCGGTGCCGGGGCCGGTGTAGGCGGTGAAGGAGTCGGCGAGCAGGATCACCTCCCCTCGCGGGAACGGGCCTTCGGGTACGGGCCGCCGCGCGAACCAGCGCGGCAGGGTGTCGCGGCGGAACGCGGGCAGCGGGCGGTGCCGGCTGATGTCGAGCCCCCGGTCCAGGACGGCGCGCGCGGCGCCCGCCCGTCCCGCCAGGTTGGACAGCGGGGCGAGCAGCGCGCCGAGCCTGTTGAGCCGCCGGATCGACCCGAACGCGCGGGCGCGCAGCGGCGTGCCGTGCGCGGCGTGGTAGTGGTACAGCGCCTCGCTCTTGAGCGAGGCCATGTCGACGCCCAGCGGGCATTCGGACTTGCACGCCTTGCACTCCAGGCACAGGTCCAGCACCTCGTGCAGCCGCTCGTCCCCGAGCGCGGCCTTCGGGTCCGGCTGGGACAGCGCCTTGACCAGCGCGTTGGCGCGCCCGCGCGTGGAGTGCTCCTCCTCGCGGGTGGCCATGTAGGAGGGGCACATCACCCCGGTCGCGTCCTTGCGGCAGGCGCCGATGTTCTGGCAGCGATCGGCGGCGTCCCGCATCCCGCCCGCGGGGAAGGCGAGCCGGGTGGCCAGCGGGACGGCGGCGGGCAGCGCGCGGTCGCGCAGGTTGCCGGTCATCGGCGGGGCGTCGACGACCTTGCCGGGATTCAGCCGCCCCTCGGGGTCGAACAGCCGCTTGACCGCCCGCATCGCCTCGTACCGGTCCGCGCCGAACAGCCGCCGGTTGAACTCCGAGCGGGCCAGGCCGTCGCCGTGCTCGCTGGAGTTGACCCCGCCGTACCGGGCGACCAGCTCGGAGATCTCCCCGGCGACCGCGCGCATCGTCTCGACCTGGCCGGGTTCCCGCACGTCCACGAACGGGCGGATGTGCAGGCAGCCGACCGAGCAGTGCCCGTAGAACCCGGCGTGCAGCCCGTGCCGGTCCAGCACGTCCGCGAACTCGCGGACGTAGGGTTCGAGCCGATCGGGCGGGACGGCGGTGTCCTCGACGAACGCCAGCGGCCTGCGGGTGCCCGTGCTGGACGCCATCAGCAGCCCGAGCCCGGCCCTGCGCACCTTCCGCACGGCCGCCTGCGTCCCGGGCGTCAGCGCGCGGAGCGTGTGGTAGCCGTGCCCGCCGCGCTCCCACGCCGCCGCCAGCCTCTCGACCCGCGCGGCGACCTCGCCGTCGTCGTCGCCGAAGAACTCCACGAACAGCAGGGCGCGCGGCTCGCCCTCCAGGATCCCCGACAGGCCCGCGTACTCGACCCGCTGCCGGGACAGCCGCAGGATCGTGTCGTCCATCAGCTCGACGGACGCGGCGTTCAGGGCCAGCGCGTCCCCGGTCGCGGCGATCGCCGCCGGGGTGGACGTGAAGTGCCCGACCGCGATCGCCCGCGCCTTGGGCCGCTCCACCAGCCGCACCTCGGCCTCGGTCACGACGGCGAGGGTGCCCTCCGACCCGACGATGAGCTTCGCCGGGTCGAGGCGGGTGCCGTCCCACGCCCGGTCGAGCCGGTACCCGCCCGAGTGCCGCCAGTACGGCGGGAACCCGTCCGGCTTGGCGGCCCGCTCCAGCAGGCCGGGCAGCTCCCGGTAGATCCGCCCTTCGAGGCCGCCGCGGGCGCGTCCACGGGCGCGCGCCTCGTCCAGCGCGACCGGTTCGAGCCGCGCCCGCGAGGCGTCGGACAGGACGACCTCCAGCCGCTCCACGTGGTCGATCGTCGACCCGTACAGCACCGAGTGGCTGCCTGCGGAATTGTTGCCGATCATCCCGCCGAGGGTGGCGCGGTCGCTGGTGGAGGTGTCCGGGCCGAACACCAGCCCGTGCGCCGCCGCGGCCCGGTTGAGCTGGTCCTGCACGACCCCCGGCTGGACGACGGCGCGCCGCGACCCCGGGTCGATCCGCACGATCCGGTCCAGGTGCCGGGAGCAGTCGAACACGACGGCCCGCCCGACCGTCTGCCCCGCCAGGCTCGTGCCGCCACCACGCGGCAGGACGGGGACGCCCAGCGCCCCCGCGGTCTCCACGATCGCGGCGATGTCCCCGGCGTGCCGGGGGAACGCGACCGCGAGCGGCTCGATCGCGTACATGCTGGCGTCGGCCGAGTACAGGTGGCGGGTGTAGTCGTCGATCCGTACCGAGCCCTCCAGGACGGGCGCGAGCGCGGCGCGGATCTCCTCGGGAGCCGGGGCGTCCGCGGGGGCCGTCATGCCCGCTCCAGGACGGACAGCGCGGCCGTCACGCCGCCGCGCTCGATCGGGACGCCCGCGGCGGCGAGGCCCATCTCGACCCCCGCCAGCGTCCCGGCCAGCGACAGGTCGTCGAACTGCCCGAGATGGCCGATCCGGAAGACCCGCCCGGCGAGCCTTCCGAGCCCGGTGCCGAGCGACATGTCGAAGCGTTCCAGGATGATCCGGCGGACCTTGTCGGCGTCGTGGGGCTCCGGCAGCAGCACGGCGGTCAGCGAGCTGGAGTACTCGCGGGGGTCGGCGCACAGCACTTCCAGGCCCCACGCGCGCACCGCCGCCCGCGTCGCCTCGGCGTGCCGGTCATGCCGGGCGAACACCGCGGGCAGCCCCTCCTCTTCGAGCATCGTCAGCGCCTCGCGCAGCCCGTACAGCAGGTTCGTGGGCGGCGTGTAGGGGTAGAAGCCGTTCCGGTTGGCGGCCAGGATCGGCTCCCAGTCCCAGTACGAGCGGGGGAGCCGCGCGGACCGTGACGCCTCCAGGGCCTTCTCGCTCACGGCGTTCAGCCCCAGCCCCGGCGGCAGCATCAGGCCCTTCTGCGAGCAGCCGACCGTGACGTCCGCGCCCCATTCGTCGTGCCGGTAGTCCATCGAGCCCAGCGACGAGATCGTGTCGACCAGCAGCAGCGCCGGATGACCGGCCCGGTCGAGGGCGGCGCGCACCTCCGGGACGCGGCTGCGCACCCCGGTCGAGGTCTCGTTGTGGACGACCATGACCGCCTTGATCGCGTGGGCGGGGTCGGCGGCGAGCCGCTCGCCGATGGCGTCCGGGTCGGCGCCGTGCCGCCAGTCCCCGGGCAGGAACTCCACCAGCAGCCCCAGCCGCTCGGCCATGTCCCGCCACAGCGTGGCGAAGTGCCCGGTCTCGCAGGCCAGCACGCGGTCGCCCGGGGAGAGGGTGTTGACCAGCGCGGCCTCCCACGCGCCGGTGCCCGAGGACGGATAGACGATCACCGGGCCGGCGGTGCCGAACACCGGTCTCAGCCGCTCCAGCAGGTCGAGGGCCAGGGCGGCGAACGCGGGCCCGCGATGGTCGACGGTGGGCGCCGCGATGGCCCGCAGCACCCGGTCGGGGACGTTGGTCGGTCCGGGGATCTGAAGGTGATGCCGCCCACCGGCCACGCTTCTCCGCCTCTCCGCTCACCGATGCCGTACCGTGACACGGCACACGTTCCGTACAGAGGTACAGGGAGAGTAAGTTCGTATTCAGATGCCGTCAATGCGTGCCGCCGTCCGGCGGAGTCCTGTCTGGGAGGGCGCGTGCAGAACGTGGTGAACACCCTCCGGATCCTGGAGGAGGTGGCGGTCCGGCAGCCGGCCGGCGTGGGGGAGCTGTCCCGCGTCCTGGACCTGCCCAAAAGCACCGTCCAGCGGGCGCTGCGCACGCTCGCCACCGCGGGCTGGATCCGCCCGGCGGGAGGCGAGGTCACCCGCTGGGTGCTGACCGCCAAGGCGCTGCACGTGGGACGGCACGCCACCGGCGAGCTGAGCCTGCGCGACGCGGCCGTGCCGGTGATGGAGGACCTGCGCCGGCGCACCGAGGAGACCATCCACCTGGCGGTGCCCGAGGGCGACAGCGCCGTGCTGATCGAACGGCTGGAGACGCCCAAGGTGCTGCGGATCATCCTGCCGCTGGGCAAGGCGCTCCCGGTGCACGCCTCCGCCAACGGCAAGGCGATCCTCGCCCACAGCCCGCCCGAGGTGATCGAGCGGCATCTGACGGGCGGGCTGGTCCAGCACACCGCCACCACCATCACCGACCCCGGCAGGATGCGCGCGGAACTGGCGCTGATCCGCGAGCGCGGGTACTCGACCAACAGCGGCGAGTGGCGCGACGACATCGCGGCGGTCGCGGCGCCGGTCCTGGGCCGGGACGGCAGGCCGGTGGCCGCGATCAGCGTCTCCGTCCCGTCCATGCGGATGACCGCGGACCTCTACCCCGAGTACGGGCGGCTGGTCATCGCGGCCGCGGCGACCCTCGCCGAGCGCCTGTCCACACGATGAGCCTTCAGATGAGCACTCATATGAGCACTCAGATGAGCGCTGGAGGCGCGCGACCGCGATTCATGCCGAATAGGTGATCCATCCCGGACGGGAACCGGCCCCTGGCAGCATTGGCGCATGATCGATCGACTTTGGGGCGTCCGGCCCGCGGCCGTGGCGGCGGTGGTGGCCGTGGCGGCGCTGGGCCTCTCCGGATGCCTGGTCCCCGAGCCCTTCCGGAACGACGGTGGCGGCGGCGACGCCGGCGCCGGACCCACGTCGGCGTCGCCCGCGCCCGCCGCTCCGCGCCTGCCGCCCGTGACGGGACCGATGGCGAGGATGCCGCCCGGCACCAAGGTGCCGCTCGTCCGTCCCGGACGGCTGACGATCTGCGAGGGCTTCGCGGGACCCCCGTACATCGCGCCGAAGGGCGGCTCGACCGTTCCCGGGCAGCAGGGCGGGGGCACCGCGGAGGGCTTCGACATCGACCTGCTGATCCTGGTGGCCGAGCGGCTCGGGGTCACCCCGCTGGTGACGCCCGTCCAGTCGCTCGACCTGGTGCAGGGAACGGCGATGAGGCGCGGCCGGTGCGACCTGGCCGCCAGCGCCTTCCCCGACAACGCCTACACCAGGAAGCTGTTCCTGCCCAGCGCCCCGTACCTGCGGCGCGGACCGGCCATCCTCACCGGCGCCGAGGCGCGGCACACCTCGCTGGCCTCCCTCGCCGGCAAGCGCGTCGGCGTCATCGAGGGCGACGTCGTGGGCGAGGAGGCGGTCAAGCGGCACAATGCCCAGGGAGGCACGCCCATCCTGGTGCAGAGGACCGAGCGGGCGATCATCCAGTACATGCTGATGAACGGCCGGTTGGACGCGGCCGTGGTCGACGGCGGCCTCGCCCTGTACCTGGTGAACAGGCGCGTGCGGGACGGCAGGCTGCGCATCGCCGCGGAACTCGGCCCGATGGAGAACGTGGTGTTCGGCATCCGCCCCGGTAACAGGGCGCTGGCCAGGCAGGTCAACGCGGCCCTCGCGGACGCGGCCCGCAACGGCCGGTACGCCAGGGCGTACGCGAACTGGTTCGGGACCGCCCCGAAATGGGTGCCCACCGGCTGAGACCGCCCGGCACGGCCGTTCGCGCCCGGCGGCTCAGGAGCAGCCGACGAACTCGGGGACGGTGGTGACGACCTCCAGGTCCACCGAACCGAACCACTGTTGGAGCAGGGTCTCGGCGGCGCCGCTCTGGTACATCTCGGTGAGGATCCGGTTGACCCTCTGGCAGCCCTTCACATCGCCCTTCCTCAGGCCCACCCCGTACCGCTCGCTGGTGAAGGGGGCGTTGACCATCTTGACATCCGTGCGGTCGGCGCCGACGAACCCCGCCAGGATGAGGTCGTCGGTGGACACCGCGTCGACCCGCCCCCTGACCAGCAGGTCGACGCACGCGCTGTAGGACGGGGACGGCACCAGCCGGGCGTCCACCCCGCGCTCCTCGGTGACCCGCCGCCACGAATGCGACCCGTCGACCGCGCAGAGCCGCCGGCCTTCCAGGTCCTGGACGGACGCGATCTCGTTCTCGGCGCCGCGGACGAGGATGTCCTGGCGCGCGACGTAGTACGGTCCGGCGAAGGTGACGAGCTGCTGCCGCTCGGGCGTGATCGAGTAGGTGGCGAACACCAGGTCGACGATGCCGTTCCGCAGCACCTCCTCCCGCTCGCTGGACGGCGTCGGATGGAACCTGACGCGGCCGGGCGGCACCCCGAGCCGTCCCGCGACGTACCGGGCGACGTCGACGTCGAAGCCCCTGAACGTGCCGTCGGGCAGGCGCAGGCCCAGTCCGGGCTGATCCGGCTTGACCCCGATCACCAGCGAGTCGGCGCCCAGGATCGAGGAGCCCGCCGTCATCCGGTCGGGCGGGTGGCCGGGCAGGGCCACCACGACCGCCACGGTGACCAGGACGGCCAGGGCGACGGCGTTCCACGCGGCGCGCGCCGCCCGCTGTCTCCCGCGCATGTCAGCCGTGCTCCTCTCCGCCCGTGGGCGGTGTGCCCAGGTACTCGCGCAGGCGCGGCCACACCCCGGCCACCAGCAGCGCGGCGATCACCAGGGCGGACACGGGCAGCGCCCACCTCCAGACCGCCAGCGCCGACTCGCCGCCGCGCACGGTCCGCTCGGTCACGAACCGGTGGCGCCCGGAGGTGGCGTCCAGTTCCTGATCGTGCTGCCGGAAGGCGGGATGCGGCAGATAGGGAAGGCCGGGATCCAGATGCGTCCTCGCCGCCTGGCCGGCGCGCTCGGCCGCGGCCAGCCGCCGGACGGCCCGGTCGTTGCTCTGGTACGCCCGGTAGTACGACAGCAGCCGGACGAGCACCCGATGCTCGGCGGGCGTCGCGACCCTCCGCGCGCGGGCTCCGTAGAAGCCGCCGAAGCCGATCGCTCGCGGGTCTCCGGCATAGCGCGCGAGCCGCTGCTCCAGTTGCGTGTAGTACTCCTCAAGGTCGCTCACACCGGCGATGTAGAGGATCGCCTGGGACTTCTCCAGGTACGTCTGGTCGTAGCGGTCGGCCTCGCCCGGGTCCAGCAGGGCCCGGTTACGGTCGGCGTCCAGACTCTTGGCCAGCGACTGCATACGGGACAGTGCGAGCACGGGATCGAAGCCGTCCTCCTTGGCCACGCGCAGCCGGTCCGCCTCGGTGGCCAGCGCGGACCCGCCCACCACCGCCAGCCCGGCCAGCGCCACGGTCGCCGCCGCCAGCAGCGGGCTGACCAGCCGCCGGAACCGCACCGCCAGGTAGATCTGCAACGTCACCAGCGCCAGGACCCCCGCGGTGCCCAGGGCGATCACCCTGCCCCGTTCCCACCGGATGGCCGAGCGCTCCTCCTTGTAGGTGGAGTCGACGATCGCCGCTCCGTCCAGCGTGAGGTTGCCGGCCTTCGGCAGCAGGTCCTGGGTCATCAGCGCGGTCGCCGCCCGGTACTCCGCCGCCGCGTTCGCCGGGAGCGCCCCGTAGGCGTGCTCGCCGCGGCTGCCCAGCTCCATGGCGGCCTGCACCCGCCGGTCGTACTGGTGCAGCCCGTCCAGCACCGACTGGACGGTGCGCAGCCGGACGGGGTCGTCCTCGGCCAGCCGCGCCGCCTGGAGCACGGCGCGCTGGGCGTCCTCGCGGCGCAGGTCGTAGGAGTAGCGGGGCGGGTTGCGCCGGCAGCCGCCGCCGTCCCCGCCGGGCTCGCACAGCCAGCCCTCCTCGTCGCCCGTCATCAGCACGTTGGCGACCTGCGCGTCCATGTCGCTGAGCGCCAGGGCGACGTCGCCGGTCGCGACGACCATCGGGCCCTCGTCGTGCCCGACGGCCCGCAGCGCCTCGCGCGCGTCCGCGACGCCGAGGCCGATGACCGAGCACAGGGCGGTGAGCGAGAGCAGCACCAGCGCGGTCAGCGCCCGCACGCGTCCCGGCGTGGTGCCGACGCGGAAGAGCCGGAGCGCGCGTGAGATCCGCATGCCGCCGTGCAGCCGCAGGACCCGGGGGAGCCACACCACCTTGGACGCCACGCTCAGCCCTCGGCCCCGCCCTCGCGCTCGGACGGTGCCTCCGGCGGCGGGCGCATGGACTCGCTCGAATGGGTGTCGAGGCCGACGATGTCGGCCCTGCCGACCTGTCCGGGCGGCTTGAGGATCCCGCTCTCCGGGTCGGCGAACCGGTCCAGCCTGATCGAGATCTCCTCGCTGCCGGTCTCCGCCGCCAGCCTCCGCGCCCGCGAGTGCTCCGCCGCCGCGGCCCTCGCGTCGCCCGCCTCGTGCGACCTGAGCAGCCGCTGCGAGGCGTCCGCCAGCTCCTCCAGCTTCTGGTAGTGCACGACCGACGGGTCGTGCAGGGACGACAGCGCCTCGTCGCCGGTCCAGGTGGCCAGCACCTGACCGGTGGCCCGCGGCCGGTCCGGCGGCTCTCCGGGCAGCACGGCGGAGATGCGGGCGGCCAGCATGGTCTGGTCCGGCTCGCCGGGCGGCACCGTCACGCACAGGTGGTACTCGCGGTCCTCCACGCCCCAGATGCCGGTCGGGAACTCGGCGGTCTTCGGCCCGGGGGTGCTCGGTCCCGTCTCGGCCCAGCCGCCGGCCAGATCGCGCAGCGCCGGGTACACCTGCTTGAAGAAGCGCAGCGTGGCGTTGTGCGGCGTCCACACCCGCAGCGTCACGTCGGCGACCGCCTTGCCCATCGCCTGCTCGATCATCCCGGCGAAGTCGGCGGCCAGGTCCCCGGGGTCGGCGACCATCCCGAACCGGCCGAGCAGCCGCGCCGACACCCGGCGCAGCTCCGCGGGCTCCCAGTCGGCGCCCACCCCGTGGCTGTCGCACACGAACCGGCCGGCGCAGCGGTCCAGCGCGGCGTCCAGGTCCTCGGGGGTCTCGTGTTCGTTCTTGCCGTCGGTCAGCAGCACGGCGTGCCTGATCGGGTGGTCGTCCGCGGCGAACAGCTCCGCGGCCAGGCTCAGCCAGCGGCCGATCCTGGTGCCGCCGCCCGCCGACAGCCGCGAGATCGCCAGATGCGCGTCCCGCCTGGTCGTCTCGGTGAAGCGGGCCAGCAGCCGGTCGCGGGGATACACCATCGCCGCGTCCGCGGCGCCCGCGATCACGGCGAAGTCGACGCCCGGCCGCAGCGCGTCCACCGCCGCCCGCGCCGCGCGCTTGGCCGCCACCAGCCGCGCGCCCAGCATCGACCCGGAGGTGTCGACGATGATGACCTCGGCGGCGGGGCGCGGGGCGCCGCGGATGGCCGAGGCGTCGCCCGTCGCCCGGACCTTCGCGATGGCGTGCACCTCCGTCTCGGCCACGGCGAGATACGGGTTCTGGTGGATCTCGATCGTGAGCTCGGGAGGGTCGCCGGACGGTCCGCTCATCGTCTGCATGCCGCCTTCACAGGAAAGTCATGGGCCGTACCGCGTTGGCCTTGTCCACCAGCGCGTGCTTGGCGTCGGTGTCGGTGGCGAACCAGGCCAGCTCGCGGTAGGTGCGCTCCAGCCTGCGCCGCAGGCTGCGCTGGGTCAGCCTGGTGCCGATCAGGTCCGTGTCGGGATGCTCGTCCTGGCCGGTCTGGATCCAGGCGAGCCCGCCTTCCAGCACCTCGGCCTCCAGCCGCCTGCGCAGCACGCCGTCGATGCGGGAGTGGCCGAGCCGCCGGGCCGCCGCCAGCAGCGCCTCCCTGGACAGGTCCGAGGACGGGCGCCCGCGCAGGCCCGCCGCCATGGCCGCAAGTTGCGCGGCGCCGTAGTGCCGGGACAGCGACGGCACCTCGTCCAGGGCGCGCACCGCGCCGTCCCGGTCGCCCATGGCCAGGCGGACGCGGGCCAGGCCGAAGGCCGCGCTGAGGTAGCCGTGGTCGGTGCGCCACACGCTCTCGTAGTGCCGGGCCGCCCCGGCGAAGTCACCGGCGTCCTCGCGGCAGAACGCCAGCGCCAGCTTGGGCGCGGCCTCGCCCGGCATCCGCGTGTAGAGGTGGTCGAACATCCGCCCCGCGGCCCGGTGCCTGCCCGCCGCCAGGGTGGCGGCCGCCCGGTACCAGTCGACACGCCAGTCCTTGTGCGGGCTCTCGCCGAGCACGGCGAGCAGCGCCTCGGCCTCCGCCCGGCGGCCCAGGTCCAGGTACGCCCCCGCCAGGACGAGCCGTTCCTCCAGCGAGGAGATCCGCGGGCCGCGCGGCCCCGTCAGCTTCTCGACGATCTCCCGCGGCTCGTGGCCGGCCAGGTCCGGCAGGCCCGGCGCGCCGTCCGACCCGGACACCACGGGCACGGGCAGCGCGGTCACCGCCGACCTCGGCGTGAGCGGCGCGGGCGCGGGCGCCGCCGCGCCGGTCGCGATGATGCCCGCGCCGACCACCGCCCGTTCCCGCCCGAACAGGGTGGACGGCACCGGCCAGGGCTCGGAGTTGCGGGGCGCCGACACGGCCTCGCGCAGCACGCCGAACAACTGCTCCTCCATCTCGGTGGCGTCGGCGAACCGATCCGCCGGGTCGTCGGCGGTGGCGCGGCGCAGCAGCCGGTAGTAGGAGTCGAACCGCTCCAGCAGCGGCGCCGACGCGCGCCCCGGCAGGCCGTACTCGGCGTCCTGCATGGGCCCCGGCGGCAGGCTGAGCATGGCCATCGTGCGGCCCACCGTGTACAGGTCCGAGCGGATCGACGGCTGCTCGCCACGGATCGCCACCTCGGGCGCCATGAACCTGGGCGTCCCGACACCGTGCGCGGTGCCGTCCATCGGTTGCGCGCCGCCCAGGTCGATCAGGGTGAGCCGCCGCTCGCACTGCATGACGTTCGACGGCTTGAGGTCGCAGTACAGCAGCCCCTGGGAGTGCAGGTAGGCCAGCGCACGCAGCATCTCGATCCCGTAGGCGATGACGTGCTCGACGGGGAGCACCGCGTCCTTGTCCGCCCTGCGCCTCTCGTTCAGCAGGGCCTGCAAGGTGCGGCCGCCGACGTACTCCATCACGATGTAGCGCTGCACGTCCGCCGGGTCGGTGCCGGGCTCCGGCGCGGGATGCTGGACGAAGTTGTGGATCTTCACGATGTTGGGGTAGTTCACCGCGGCGAGCGCGGCCCGCTCGGCCTCCGGGACGTCCGCGACGTCGGGGTCGGTCCCGCGCAGGCCCTTCAGCGCCACCCAGTGCCCCACGTTGTTGTCGTAGGCCAGGTAGACCCAGCCCATCCCGCCGCGCCCCAGGCAGCCCTCGACGCGGTACTGCCCGCCGACCAGCTCGCCCGGCCGCAGCCGCGCGCCCTCGCCCGAGGTCGGGGTGAGCTTGAGCCTCTTCGGGTCCTGGTACGGGACGGAGTCCACCCCGGCCATCTCCAGCGGGCCGTAACGCGCGAAACGCAGCGGCGCCGGGACCGGGGACTCCGGTCGCGGTTCCGGCGCGACCGGACGCGGCGTCCCGGTACCGTACCCGCCCGAGCCTCCACGGTCGGCGAGCGGTGGCGGCGCGAACCCGCAGTAGTCGCAGAAGCCGTTGGTGATGGTGCCCTGGCCGCAACGGGTGCATTCGTTCATCGGTCGCCTCCGTGCAAGCCGTTGATGTAGCGCTCCAGTGCCGCCTCGGCCTCCACCAGGTCGCATGGCTTCGCCTTGAGCAGGTCGCGGACCCGTTCCCGGAGCCGGTCCAGCTGCTTGTCCTCGGCACGGCCCAGGTCGTGGGCCATCGCCTCGTACGAGGTCAGCCTGCCCCGCAGCTCCTTGTGGTGACGCATCGGCGCCTTGACCGCGCGCAGAGCCTCCCGGGCCTCGCCGAGGGCGGTCTCGGCGGCGCCCTCGGCTTCGGCGAGACGCACGGTGACGTCCTTCCAGAGGCGGTTCAGGCGCGCCTCGTCCAGCGAGGCGAGGCGGTCGCGTAACACGGCGGCCGGATCGGGCACCTCGGGCACGGGGGAGCAGATCGCCCGGACGGTCTCCGCCCGCACCCGCCGCGCCTCGGCCAGGGTCTCCTCCACCTCGGCGAGGCGCTCCTCGACCGGGCCGATCCTCTCCCCGTAGTCGCGGCCCGCCCCGATCTGCGCCGGGCACATGCAGATCCACGCCTCGCAGTCGGTCGCCTTCACCACGACCTGGACCCGCCGGTAGTCGCCCGGCAGGTAGCCGCGCCGCTGCCGGATGACCGAGCGGTGGAACTCGGCGGAGCTGATGAACGCCAGGTCGCCGGTCGCCGTCCGCAGCTCCTCCCGCAGGGCGGGCGCGTCCAGCAGCCGGAACACCAGGTTGAGCTCGGTTCCGACGACGCCCTCGGTGTCGTGCCGCACGTACCCCGCGTGCAGCGCCACCCGGAGCCTGATGCGGCAGCGCGCGTCCGCCGACCGGTTGTAGCGGCCCAGCTCGGCGGCCAGCTCGAACGGCAGCGGCTCCACCAGCCGGGCCTGCGGGCCGTCCACCGGGACGAGGAAGAACCCCCCGTCCCCGCGATCCTCGTGGTAGGCGGCGGGGACGTCGGACGCGGCGAAGGCGCGCTCCAGCGCCGCGTACATCCCCTCCCGCATCCGTATCTGATCGGGGTCGCGGCGGTCGGGACGGGTGAATCCCTCGATGTCGACGCAGACGATCGCCCGGTACGTGGCGTGGGGGGAACTCATCGCATCTCCGACTCGCGCGAGCGGCGTGACGGCACGCGGGCGCGACCCCGCTCGCGCCGCCGCGCCCAGGCGAATCACCGGTCATGATAGGGGCGGCATGTCACACAGAGTAGGTCGAACGACACAACCAGGATCCCGGGGGCACCGCGGACTGTCGGTGGGACCTGCGAAGATGTGGCCATGACCGACAGGCCCCGGCTGCTCCTCCTCGACGGACACTCGCTGGCCTACCGGGCCTACCACGCGCTCCCCGTGGAGAACTTCAGCACCACCGGAGGCCAGCCCACCAACGCGATCTACGGCTTCGCCAACATGCTGGCGAACGTGCTGCGCGACGAGCGGCCGACGCACGCCGCGGTCGCCTTCGACGTGTCCAGGACGACGTTCCGCACCGAGGCGTTCCCCGAGTACAAGGCCACCAGGGCGCGGTCGCCGGAGGGCTTCGGCGACCAGATGACGATCCTCGACGAGCTGCTGGCCGCCATGGGCATCACCACGCTGCGGGTCCCGGGGTACGAGGCCGACGACATCATCGCCACCCTCGCCACACGGGCCGTGCCGGCGGGTCACGAGGTGCTGATCATGACCGGCGACCGGGACGCGCTGCAACTGGTCGGCCCCCGGGTCACGGTCCTGTACTTCTACCGGACGGCCTCGGAGCTGATCCGCTACACGCCCGAGCGGGTCGAGGAGAGGTACGGCCTCACCCCCGCGCAGTACCCCGACTTCGCGGCGCTGCGCGGCGACCCGTCCGACAACCTGCCGAGCATCCCCGGCATCGGGGAGAAGACCGCGGCCAGGTGGATCCGCGAGTACGGCTCGCTCACCGCGCTGCTCGACTCGGCCGACCAGGTGAAGGGCAAGGCCGGGGAGAGGCTGCGGGCCGCCGCCGACACCGTGCGGCTGAACCGGCGGCTGACCGAGCTGGTGCGCGACGTCGACCTTCCGGTGACCCTGGACGATCTGCGGCGCCGCCCCTACGACCTGCGGACGTTCAGCTCGCTGCTGGACGACCTGGAGTTCCGCAACGCCGGCATCCGGCAGCGGCTGTTCGCCGCCGACCCGGGCGGGGGAGCGGCCCCTTCCGCGCCCGAGCGCGCGGGAGTCAAGGGTGAGCCGCTGAAGGGCCGCGAGCTGGAGCCGGGCGAACTGCCCGAGTGGTTCCGGACGCGGGCCTCCCCGGCGGGCGCCGGTGCCGCCGCGATCCCCGTCGCGCTGGCCGCCGAAGGGACCTGGGCACGGGGTGAGGGCGACATCGCCCGCATCGCCCTGGCCACCGCCGACGGATTCGCCGCGTGCTTCGAGCCCGCGAGGATGACCGAGTCCGACGAGCGCGCGTTCACCGCGTGGCTCGCCGACCCGGGGCGTCCCAAGGCCCTGCACGACGTGAAGTCGCTGCTGCGCGTGTTCGGGGAACGCGGGTGGCGCCTCGACGGCGTCGCCACCGACACGGCGGTCGCGGCCTACCTGCTGCTGCCCGGCCTCGCCGCCTACGGCATCCCCGACCTGGCCTCCCGCTACCTCGGACGGCGCCCGCCCGACGAAGGGGCCGCAGGGTGCATGTTGCAGGCGCGGGCCGTCCTGGAGCTGGCCGACAGGTTCACCGCCGAGCTGGACGGCACCGGCATGGAGGACGTCCTGAACGACGTCGAGCTGCCGCTGGCCGATCTGCTGGCCCGGATGGAACGCGCCGGGGTGTGCGTGGACGCGCCGCTGCTGCGCGAGCTGGAACGGCACTTCGAGGGCGAGATGGAACGGGCCGCGGCGGAGGCCGCCGCGATCGCCGGGCACCCGTTCAACCCCGGCTCCACCAAGCAGCTCCAGGAAGTGCTGTTCGGAGAGCTGGGCCTGCCCAAGACCAAGAAGATCAAGTCCGGGTACTCCACCGACGTGGACGCGCTGACCTGGCTCGCCACCCAGACCGACAACGGGCTTCCGGAGATCCTGCTGCGCCATCGCGACCGGTCCAGGCTGCGGATGACCGTGGCCGGGCTGATCCGGGAGATCGGCGCGGACGGCCGGGTGCACACCACGTTCCAGCAGACCGTCGCGGCCACCGGGCGCCTCACCTCCACCGAGCCCAACCTCCAGGTGATCCCGATCCGCACCGAGGAGGGGCGGCGGATCCGGCGGGCGTTCGTGCCGGGGGAGGGCTACGCGTCGCTGCTGACCGCCGACTACGGCCAGCTCGAACTGCGCGTCATGGCCCACCTCTCCCAGGACCCGACGCTCATCGCCGCGTTCGCCTCCGGCGAGGACCTGCACACCACCATGGCCGCGCAGGTCTTCGGGGTCGCGCCGGGCGCCGTCACCGCCGACCAGCGCCGCAAGATCAAGGCGATGTCGTACGGGCTCGCCTACGGCCTGTCGGCGTTCGGGCTCGCCCGGCAGCTCGGCATCGCCGTAAGCGAGGCGCGCCCGCTGATGGACGCCTACTTCGAGCGTCTCGGCGGCGTCCGCGACTACCTCGACCACACCGTCCAGGAGGCCCGCCACACCGGCTACACGCGCACGATTCTCGGGCGCCGCCGCTACCTCCCGCACCTGACCAGCGAGAACCGGCAGCGCCGGGAGACCGCCGAGCGGATGGCGCTGAACGCCCCCGTCCAGGGCTCGGCCGCCGACATCGTCAAGATCGCGATGCTCCGGGTGGACGCGGCGCTCGCCGAGGCGGGGCTCCGCAGCCGGCTGCTGCTCCAGGTCCACGACGAGCTGGTGCTGGAGGTGGCGCCCGGCGAGGGCGACACGGTGCGCGAGCTGGTCCATGACCGGATGGCCACCGCCTACCCGATCTCGGTCGGCCTGGAGGTCGCCACCGGCATCGGCCCGGACTGGAACGCCGCGGCCCACTGAGGGCGGGTCAGTCCGCGGCGAGGATCAGGGCCGGGTGGCCGGGATCGTCCATCTTGATCGCCACATCGGCCCGGGCGGTGGGACGCGCCTCGTTCTCGTAACGGGTGTAGGCGGGCAGCGTCCAGCGTTCGTCGTCGGGCGTGCGGCGGGCCAGGGCGGCGGGGGACATGCTCAGATGGACGGTCAGGTCGAACGGGAGGCCGCGGCCGAGGAGCAGCGACCCGTCCAGCAGCAGCACGCCGCCCGCGGGGAGGGTCACGTAGCGGGCCCGGGTCGCCCGGTCGCGGACGCTGTCCCACAGGCTGGGCAGCACCTTCCCCGTGCCGCCGGGCTCCAGCGGTCCCAGGACCTCGCGGACGAGGCCGTTCTCGTCGAGCCATTCGTCGTAGAACACGTCGGGGTCGTACCGTCCGAACTCGTACCGGAGCGAGGCCGGGCGCAGGAAGTCGCGCGCCGACACCCGCAGGACGGCCCGTCCCCGGGCGCGCACCCGCTCGACCAGGGAGTCGGCGAGGCGTCCGGGACCGGCGGGCGGGGCCCCGTCCACCGCGACCCGCAGCCACCGGCCGGGCGAGGCCGCCGCGATGCGCTCGCACAGCTCCTCCACGACGAGGCCGGGCGAGATCGGGCGTGCGCGCATCCCCTCATCCTGCAACACGCGCCGGTCCGGCTGCGCCCACGCCCGCCTGTGAGCCGCCGGCCGGGGCCTGCCCGTCCCGCTACTGGGCGTCCTGCCGCCCGAAGGCGGTCAGGAACCGGTCGCGGAAGTCGCTCATCCGCCAGACGGGGGAGTCCGGGGCGGGCTTGAGGCCGTCCTGCCAGCCCCAGCCGGAGATCCTGTCCAGCACGGCCCGGTCCTTGGCCACGATCGTGATCGGCACGTCGTGGCTCGCGCCCGCGCCGGTGATCAGCGGGGCGGGCTGGTGGTCGCCGAGGAACACCAGCACCAGGTTCTCGTCGCCGTGCCTCTCCACGTAGCCGATCAGGGTGTTCAGCGAGTACTCGATGGAACGCCGGTATTCGCCGCGCATCTTGTCGCGCGACGGCCAGGCCGCGTTGTAGCCCTTGCCCATGCCGTTGAACGCCGAGCCGTCCCCGACCGCGTTCCAGTCGATGAGGCTCGGGATCGACGCCCACGGCGCGTGGCTGGACACCAGTGGGATCGTCGCCATGACGGGCGCGCGGCCACGCCGGTCGCGTTCGAGGCGTTCGAACGCCGCCAGGGTGTACTGGTCGGGCATGGTGGCGTAGCTGAACCGCGGGCCGCGGTATCCGAGGTCGGACGCGCCGTACACGCGGTCGAAGCCGTAGAAGCGTCCCTCGGGCCAGGCGCGGGTGATGCCCGGCATGACGGCGACCGTGCGCCAGTCCGCGCGGTGGAAGGCGGCGTTCAGGGTGAAGCGGTCGCCGGCGACCAGGTCGCTGTAGCGCCGCGGGTTGTCGATCCAGAGCCCCGACAGCAGCGTCGCGTGCGCGAGCCAGCTTCCGCCGCCCGCCGTGGAGGAGGTGAGGAACGCGCTGCGCGAACCGTACCCGGCCGCGCGCAGCCTGCGGGTCCCCTCATCGAGCACCGTGCCGACCCGGGGGGCGTACTCGGGGTCCTCGACGGCGTCGCGCCCGTAGCTCTCGATGAACGCGACGACCACGTCCTTGCCGCGCAGCCCGGTCAGCAACCGGTCGCCCGGGACGCCGCGGAACCGGTCGACGCGTGCCTCCTTGGCGAACGCCGCCCGGTCGCGCAGACCCTCGTACACCCGGTGTCCCTGGTCGTAGGCGAGCCCGGCGGCGCCGCCCGTCGCGACCGGCACGCCCGGGACGATCTGCGCCCCGAGCAGCGCGCAGACGGCCCAGAGCGCGCCCAGCACGCCCATGGTGCCGGTCGCGGTGCCGCCGTGCCGGAGCACGGCCCCCGCCAGGCGCCGTACCGACAGCGTCATGACGGCGATCATCCCGGCGGCGAGCAGCGCGACCAGCACCACGACGCCGACCTGGCCCGCCGTGCCGTACGAGCTCTTCACGAAGTCCAGGCCCGCGCCGAGCAGGCTCCAGTCGTGCACCGGGTCGAAGGGCCGCGCCAGCACCCCGCCGAACCCCAGGTCGAAGATCTTCAGGACGGCCAGCAGGCCGAGCGCCGTCCCCGCCACCACGCCCGCCACGCGCCGTGGCCGCCACCGCGAGATCAGGAGAAGGCCGACGGCCAGGACGGCGTCCGCCGGGATCCGCAGGAACGCCGCGGGGGTGAAGTGGTCGAGGTCGTCGGGGACGACCAGCACGAACAGCACGGGCAGCGAGGCCAGGACGGTGAGGGCGCGCCTGACGACGGTGCGGCGCCGGGAGCGGGCGGGGCGCCCCGCGTCCTCCGTCGTGCCGTCCGCCGTCGTGCCATCGGTGCCGGGACCCTTGAGGGCGGTGGCCGGGGTGTCCTCGCGGGACTCGCGCTCAAGGAGATTCTCGGTGGTCAGGGCTTCCTCCGCGGCGATACATGGCTCGGTCGGGGTCTACCACCTCGTACGTTCGTCCCGCCACCGGCGGTTCACCCGCGGCCACGTCCCGCGGTACGAGGCGGGGTCCCGTTCACCGCCGATCGTTTACTCGATGATCACGTGCCGCCGGTATTGGCCCGCGCGCGACCGGGCATGCGCGGACCGAGATCCTAACGATGGGCGGAAAGGTCGGCCATGGCGAACAACCGAGGCGTCGTCTTCATGGGACCGGGCAACGTGGAGGTCCAGGACTTGCCCTATCCGAAGCTGGAGCTGCCCGAGCAGAACGGCCGCAAGCTGGAGCACGGGGTGATCCTGCGGACCGTCGCCACCAACATCTGCGGCTCCGACCAGCACATGGTGCGCGGCCGGACCACCGCCCCGCGCGGGCTCACCCTCGGTCACGAAATCACAGGCGAGGTGGTCGAGACGGGCCGGGACGTGGAGTTCATCAAGGAGGGCGACATCGTCAGCGTGCCGTTCAACATCGCGTGCGGACGCTGCCGCAACTGCAAGGAGCGCAACACCGGGGTCTGCCTGAACGTCAACCCGGCCAGGGCCGGCGCCGCCTACGGCTACGTCGACATGGGCGGCTGGCACGGCGGCCAGGCCGACTACGCCGTCGTGCCCTGGGCCGACTTCAACGCCCTGAAGATCCCGGCCGACCGGGACACGATCCTGGCGAAGATGCGCGACCTGACCATGCTGTCGGACATCTTCCCGACCGGCTACCACGGCGCCTACACCGCGGGCGTCACCACCGGGTCGACCGTGTACGTGGCGGGCGCCGGGCCGGTCGGCCTGGCCTGCGCCACCGCCTGCTTCCTGCTCGGCGCGGCCGTGGTGATCGTGGGCGACCTGAACGCCGACCGGCTGGCCCAGGCCCGCAGCTTCGGCTGCGAGACCATCGACCTGTCGGAGCATGCCGACGTGGCCGAGCAGATCGAGCGGATCCTCGGCGTTCCCGAGGTGGACGCCGCCGTCGACTGCGTGGGCTTCGAGGCGCGCGGGCACGGCCGCGAGCAGTCCGGGGTGGAGCAGCCCGCGACGGTCCTGAACTCGCTGATGGGGATCACCCGGGCGGCGGGCGCCGTGGGCATCCCCGGCCTGTACGTCACCGGCGACCCCGGCGCCGCCGACGAGCACGCCAGGGAGGGCGTGCTCGGGATCCAGATCGGGCTCGGCTGGGCCAAGTCCCTCGGGTTCACCACCGGTCAGTGCCCGGTCATGCGCTACAACCGGCAGCTGATGATGGCGATCCTGCACGACAGGGTGCAGATCGCGCGGAACGTCAACGCGACCGTCATCCCGCTGGAGCAGGCGCCCGAGGGCTATGTCGAGTTCGACCAGGGCGCGGCCCGGAAGTACGTGATCGACCCGCACGGGATGCTGGCCGCGGCGAGCTGACGACCTGCGGCGGAACCGGTTCGGCCGCTCACCACGGGTATGGGGGGTGGATCGATCGCATGCGAGGGGGAGGGGTGGTCCCATGCGTCTGTCCATCAGGCCGCGGCACGTGCCGGGCCGGGTCACCACCGGCGTGTTCATCCTGAATTCCGGGCTGGAGAAGTGGGGAGCCGCCGAGGAGGCCGCACAGGGGTACCACGGCATGGCCGTCGGCGCGTTCCCGTTCCTGGAGAAGGTGCCGCCGGCCCGGTTCCTGCGGCTGCTGTCGCTCACGGAGGTCGTGGTGGGGTCGGTGGTGCTGGCGCCGTTCGTCCCCTCGGCCGTCGCGGGCGCCGCGCTGACCGGCTTCTCCGGCGGCCTGGTCGGCCTCTACCTGCGGGCGCCCGGCCTGCGCAAGCCGGGCAGCATCTTCCCGACGCAGTCCGGCGTCCCCCTCTTCAAGGACTTCTGGATGCTCGGCATCGGCCTGAACCTCATCGCCGACGCCGTCGAGCACCGTTGATCATGGCCTGACTCCATGGCCCGCTGACGGGCCAAGGGCTACCGTGGTGTTGATCGCAGTTTCCATGGGACGCAACCACGAGGGAAACGATGAGCACCACCGAGCGGCCCGCCGTGGCGCACGAGGATCACAGGGTTCCGGGGGCGTTCGCGGGGACCGGCACGATGCTGCGGTTCCTGCTGCGCCGTGAGCGGTTCCTGCTGCCGTGGTGGCTGCTCGGCGCCACGTTCCTGTTCGCCTATCAGTCGGTGGGCAGCCAGAGCGTCTACGACACGCCGCAGGACCTGGCGAACCTGCGGGAGACGCTGGGCGCCAACGCGGCGGTCGTCGCGATGAGCGGGCCGCAGGAGCTGCTGGAGACGATCGGCGGCGAGGTGGTCTTCGAGGTCTTCGCGTTCCTGTCGGTCGTCGTCGCGCTGATGAACATGTTCCTGGTCGGGCGGCACACCCGTACCGAGGAGGAGACGGGACGGGCCGAGCTGATCCGCTCGGCGCGGGTGGGGCGGCGCGCCCCGGTGACCGCCGCGCTGTGCCTGGCGGCGATCGCCGACCTCGCGCTCGGGCTGCTGGTCGTCCTCGCCGGGATCGGCACCGGGCTGCCCGCGGGCGGATCGCTGGTCCTCGGCGCCGCCGTGGCCGTGGTCGGCCTGTTCTTCGCGGGGCTGGCGGCGGCGGCGATGCAGGTGTTCCAGGGCGCGCGGGCGGCCTACGGCTCCGTCGCCCTCGCCCTCGGAGCGGCGTTCGCGCTGCGCGCCATCGGCGACGTCGGCGGCGGGGCGGTGTCCTGGGCGTCCCCGATCGGGTGGGGGCAGCGCACGTTCCCCTACGTCGAGAACCGGTGGTGGCCCCTGCTGTTCCCGCTGGCCGGGGCGGCGCTGCTGGCGGCCGCCGGGTTCGCGCTGCTCGACCGGCGGGACTTCGGCGCCGGGCTGGTGGCGCAGCGGGAGGGGCGGCCGGCCGCGCCCAGGTCGCTGGGGTCCCCGCTCGGGCTGGCCTGGCGGCTGCAGCGCGGGACGCTCGCGGGATGGGCGGCCGGGCTTGCGCTGCTGGGCGTGGGCTTCGGGTCGATCGGCGACACCGTCACCGAGTTCGTCCAGGACAACCCGGAGGTCGCCGACTTCCTCGGCGGGCGGGCGAACCTGATCGACTCCTACTTCGCCTTCAGCTTTGTGGCGGTGGCCCTGCTCGCCGCGGCCTACGGCGTGGTGAGCGCGATGCGGCTGCGGGCCGAGGAGACCTCGGGACGCGCCGAGCCGATCCTGGCGACCAAGGTCAGCAGGCTGTGGTGGCTCTCGGGGCACCTGGTGGTGACGCTGGCGGGGACGCTGGCGCTGCTGGTGGTGTCCGGGCTCGGCATGGGCGTGGCCTACGCGCTGGCCGCCTCCGACCCCGGGCAGATCCCGCGGCTGATGGGGGCCTCGCTCGTCCACGTCCCGGCGGTCTGGCTGCTCGTCGGCCTCACCGTGCTGGGCCTGGGCTGGCTGCCCAGGGCCGCCGCCGCCGTGGCCTGGGTGGTGTTCGCGTACTGCGTGTTCATCGCGATGTTCTCCGACGCGATCGACCTTCCCGGCTGGACCAAGGCCGTCTCGCCCTTCGCCCACACTCCCGAGCTGCCCTTGGAGAGCCTCACCGCCACGCCTCTTGCCGTCACGGCGGCCGTGCTGGCGGCGTTGCTGGCGGGCGGCTATCTGGGCCTGCGGCGCCGCGATCTCGGCTACTGATCCGGGCCCGCCGATTCGTACATAAGTGTCAGACCCCTTCTTACGGGCACGAACGCGAACGAAGCACTGTGATCGCGATCGACCAACGCTTGGGGGAATGGGGTCATGAAGGCTGTGGTGTGGCGCGGTGTCGGGGACATCGCGATGGAGGACGTGCCCGACCCGCGGATCGAGGACGACGCGGACGCCATCGTGCGGATCACGGCGAGCGCGATCTGCGGGACGGACCTGCACGTCGTCCGGGGCACGGTGCCGGGGATGCGGCCCGGCACGATCCTCGGCCACGAGGCGGTCGGCGTGATCGAGCAGCTCGGCCCGCAGGTCCGCAACTTCGCGGTGGGCGACCGGGTGGTGGTCTGTTCCACGATCGCGTGCGGCCGCTGCGTCTACTGCCGGGCCGGCTACTACGCGCAGTGCGACGTGGCCAACCCCAACGGCCCGGCCGCCGGGACGTCCTTCTACGGCGGCCCCGAGCAGACCGGGCCCTTCGACGGGCTACAGGCGGAGTACGCGCGCATCCCGTACGCGCATACCAACCTGGTGCCGATCCCTCCGGGGGTCACCGACGAGCAGGCCCTGATGGTCAGCGACATCTTCCCGACCGCCTGGTTCGGCGCGCGGCTGGCCGAGGTCGCGCCCGGCGACGTGGTGATGGTGATGGGCGCGGGGCCGGTCGGGCAACTGGCCGCGCTGTCGGCCCGGATCCAGGGCGCCGGGCGCGTCCTGATCGCGGACGGCAACGCCGACCGGCTGGAGGACGCGCGGCTGCAGAACGCCGAGACCATCGACGTCAACATCGAGGACCCGGTCGCCGCCGCCCGGGAGCTGACCGGCGGCATCGGCCCCGACCGGGTGATCGAGGCCGTGGGGGTGGACGCCGAGACCGCGGAGGCCGGTCCGGCGGCGCACACCGGTGACGACCCGGCCACCAGGAGGTTCGCCGAGGAGGTGAGGCAGGTGGCGCCCCAGACCAACCCCCATGACGGGCAGTGGAAGCCGGGCGACGCTCCGAGCCAGGCGCTGCGCTGGGCGGTGGACGCGGTCGCCAAGGCCGGGACGATCGGGATCGTGGGCGTCTACCCGCCCTCCTTCGAGTCGTTCCCGATGGGCAAGGCGATGCAGCGCAACCTCACGATCAAGTCGGGCAACTGCAATCACCGCCGGTACGTCCCCGGGCTGCTCAGCAGGATCGCCGCGGGCCGCGCCGACCCCACCACCGTGGTCGCCCAGGAGGAGCCGATGTCCGACGTCATGCGGGCCTACGAGGCGTTCGACCGCCGCGAGCCCGGCTGGACGAAGGTCGTGCTGGAGGTGGCGGGCTGAGAGGCGGGCCGAGAGCTGGGCCGAGAGGTGGGCTAGGAGAGGGTCGTGCCGCCGTTGACGGTGAGGGTCTGGCCGGTGATGAACGCGGCGCGGTCGGAGGCCAGGAACGCCACCGCCTCGCCGATGTCGGAGGGGGATCCCAGGCGCCCCAGCGGGACGTCGCGGGCGTACTCCTCCCTCAGCGAGGCGGGGATGCCCTGGTGCCGGTCGGTGGGGATCCACCCCGGCGCGACGAAGTTGACGGTGATGCCGTGCGGGCCGAATTCGCGCGCCCAGCTGTGGGCGAGCCCGAGCTGGGCCGACTTCGCCGCGACGTAGGCGCTGGATTTCGGCGGGCCGAGATGGACCACGTCGGACCCGATGTGGACGATGCGCCCGTGGCCGCGCTCCTTCATTCCGGGCACGACCTTCCGGACGAGCAGGAGCGGGCTCTTGACAAAGAACTCCATCTGGGCGAGAACGTCCGCCCAGCGCAGTTCCTCGACGGGGATATCCGGCTGCGGCCCGGTGGCGTTGAGCACCAGGACGTCGATCGCGCCGAAGGTCTCGCGCACGCTGTCGCACAGGCGGCCGACGTCGTCCTCGTCGGTGACGTCGGCGCGGAAAAGCTCGGCGCGTCCGCCGGCGGCGGTGATCCGCTCGCGCAGGGACGCGGCGGCGGCGCTGTCACGCCGGTAATTGAGCGCGACGTTCAGTCCGTCGCGGGCGAGCGCGGCCGAGACCGCGGCGCCGAGGCCGCGTGAGGCGCCGGTCACCAAGGCCGTCCTTGGACGGGTCATGAGCCCAGATTAACAGGCGGTTTCCAAGGAAACGCAATGCCCCTTCGCCGGACCCGGTCACTGAGAATAAATAGCCATTGTTTTGCTTGGGTGACGCTTTTCGTGGCGGTGCTGTTGCCGATATTTCCAGTGGTTATTGCCGTACCGGATCGTGGTGTCCCGGGGTGAGATCGTGCTCACCCGGGCGGGGGTGCGAACCGCGCCCGCTGGTCAAGTCTTCGCAGGACATGGGCGGACGTCAGCGGTGATATCCCGCGATTGGACCGGCTGGTGATATTTCCTGATCTTATCTGACATGTTCTGGTACGGGGGCGTGGCCGGTAATATCGCGCCTTCACCGGGGAAGAACGTCGAACGCATTCGATCGACGACCTCCGGAACATCGTTTCTTTACGTTGGCCTGGATGAGTGGCGCCGACCGCGAGACCCGGGTTACTATTTTCTTCCCCGCGATCGATACCGGTCGACATGACAGTCCTCTTAACATCGAGGTGCGGGAGTGGTCGGGGCCGGGAATGAATGATCTCGGCCGCGGCCGTAACTACAGATTGGATTTGCCTTCACAGGTCCGGCGCCGGTCGCGTTGGGCGGGCGCGCCCTCGAGGGGCCTTCGAGGGTTCACGCGGCTGCGTATTCGACCCGCGACACCCATATCGCGCACTGGATTACAGCTGTCAGATCAAGGGAGAGGAGTGCCGGCATGACCTACGTGGTCCCCTACAGCGGGATCTCCAACAGGCCGGGCGACGAGGAGATCAAGGCCGTGACCCAGGCGCTGACCCAGGACACCCTGGCGATGGGTCCCTGCGGCAAGGAGTTCGAGGCACGGCTGGGCGACTTCCTGGGCGCCCGCCATGTCCAGGCCACCAGTTCCTGCACCACGGCGCTGTTCCTGGCCGCACAGGTGCTGGAGCTCCAGCCGGGCGACGAGGTGATCACCACGCCCCAGACGTTCTGGGTGACCACCTGGCCGCTCCAGGCCCGCGGCTGCGTGATCAAGTTCGCCGACATCGACCCCGACAGCCTGAACATCGACCCGGCCACGATCGAGCCGCTGGTCACCGAGCGCACCAAGTCGATCTGGGTCGTCCACTACGGCGGCCAGGCCGTCGACATGGACCCGGTGATGGAGATCGCCAGGCGGCACGGGCTGACCGTGGTCGAGGACTGCGCCCATGTCGCCGGCGGCACCTACAAGGGCAGGGCGCTGGGCACCATCGGCGACATCGGCTGCTTCAGCTTCCACTCGCTCAAGAACATGACCACTGGCGAGGGCGGGGCGTTCGTCACCCGTGACGACCGGTACGCCGAGATGGCCCGCGCGCTGGGCACCATCCATGTGTGGGGCCCGATGCGCGAGCGCGACGAGCCCGCCATCGGCCCGTACCGGCAGCCCGCGTACTACCGCGACGCGCACGTGCTGCGGTCCTACACCCACGACTACGTGGACGGGCGCTACCTGGTCGGCAACAACTTCCGGATGAGCGAGCTGAGCGCCGCGCTGGGCATCGTCCAGCTCGGCAAGCTGGACCGGCTCAACGGGCGCCGCCGCGAGATCGCCCACCGGCTGGACGAGGGGATCCGGGACGTCCCGGGCATCCGCGTCCAGAACGAGAAGCCCTACGCACGCCACGTCTACCACCTGTACACGCTGTTCTACGACCCCGAGACCGTCGGCGCGCCCAAGGACGACTTCATCAAGCACCTGCAGGAAGAGGAGGGCATCGAGATCGTCGTCCGGTACTTCCCGATCCACCTGCTGCCCGAGTTCCGGTCCCTGGGACACCGCTACGGCGAGTGCCCGGTCGCCGAGCGGACCTACTTCGAGCACCAGATCCAGCTCCCCATCTATGACCACCTGACCGACGCGCAGGTGGAACACATGATCGGCGCGGTGCACCGCGGGGTCGCCGCACTGCGCAGCTGAGACGGGCCGCCCGGGCCCGCGAGGGCCCGGTGCGCGCGGCCGTCCCGAAGAGCGGCCGCCGATCGAGGGTCCCGTCTTCTCCCAATCCTGTCTTCGTACCCCCGTGCGCCCTGAAACGGGCGCACAGACCAGGAGTCTCATCATGGACACAACATCGCCGGAGACCGCCGCCCGGAACGACACCGTCGCCGTCACCGGAGGGTCGGGCTTCGTCGGCGGCCATCTGGTCTCGGCGCTGGCCGGCCAGGGCAGGAGGGTGGTCGTCGTCGATCTGGACGAGCCCTCGCCCGAGCTGGCCGCCCTGCCCGGCGTCTCGTACCGGCGGGCCGACCTGCGCGACTACGGGGAGACGCTGCTCGCGCTGCGCGGCGTCGACACCGTCTTCCACCTGGCGGGCAACGCCAGCGGGACGCGCTCGGTCCAGTACCCCAGGTTCGACTTTCAGATCAACGGACTTGGAACGTGCCATGTCGGCAACGCCTGCGTCGAGATGGGCGTGCGGCGGCTGGTCTACATGTCCTCCGCCATCGTGTACGGAACGCCGCAGCGCTTCCCCATCGACGAGGAGCACCCGACCCGCCCGTTCCTGCCGTACGGGGCCTCGAAGTTCTCCGGCGAGCTGACCCTGCGCAGCCTGCACGAGGCGGTCGACCTGTCCGTGGTGATGGGCCGCTGCTTCGTCATCTACGGGCCCGGCGAGGACCCGCGCACCGCCGGCGGCGAGGTCTCCCAGTTCATGCGCTGGCAGCTCAACGACCTGCCGATCCCGGTCGTCGGCGACATCGACCGCAAGACCCGCGACTTCGTGCACGTCTCCGACGTCTGCGCCGCGCTGATCGCGATGGCCGAGAACGGGACGCCGGGCGAGGCGTACAACATCGGCAGCGGGACGGAGACGTCCATGCGCCAGCTCGCGGACGCCGTGGCCACCGCCACCGGCCGCCCGGCCCGGCTGAAGGCCGACACCTCCCAGATGGAGGACAGCTTCCGCCTGGTGGCCGACATCTCCAAGCTCCGCGGCATCGGATACCGGCCCGCCGTCACGCTGGCGCAGGGCCTGGAGTCCCTCGCCGGCGCGCTCGGCCCCTTCCCCGAGCTCCCGACCGCGACGGTCGCCTTCCGCCGCGAGGCCGTCGAGCAGACCTGAGCGCCGCGCGCTCGAAACCCCGCCCGGCGGGCCCGGACCAGGACCCGCTGAGCGGGCTCCGACGCCGCCCGGCAGGATCCGGATCCTGCCGGGCGGACCCGGCCCTCGGGGCGGCTCCGGATCCATTCCAGGACTCGATCACCAGGGGTACACCATGCTCGAACGCAGGGCCGACGGCGGCGCGCGCACCGCGGACGACGGCGCGACCGGCGACCAACCCCCCGGGACGGGCGCCGTCCCGGTCCCGTCCGGCAAGAGGTCGGTGCGGGCCTCCGTCGGCGCCGTCTTCTTCGCCAACGGCGCCGCGTTCTCCACCTGGGCGGCCCGCGTCCCCGCCGTGCGGGACGGCCTCGGCCTGTCGCCCGGTGACCTGTCGGTGGCGCTGACCGGCCTGGCCGTGGGCGCCATCGTGGGCCTGCCGCTGGCGGGCGCGCTGGTCGCGCGGTTCGGGAGCAGGCGGGTGCTGGCCGGTGCCGTGCTGTATCTCGGGGCGCTGCCGCTGGTGGCGATGGCGCCCCAGCTCGTCTACCTCACCGCGATGCTGGCCCTGTTCGCGATCGGCAACAGTGCCCTCGACGTCGCCATGAACACCCAGGGCGCCCTGGCCGAGCGGGCGTTCCAGCGTCCCCTCATGGGCGGCTTCCACGCCATGTTCAGCCTGGGCGGTGTCATCGGCGCGGGGATCGGCGGCCTGGCCGCGCACGCGGGGGTGGACGTCCACCTGCACTTCCTGGCGGCCACGGTCGTGCTGCTGGCGGTGTGCCTGGTCGCCGCGAGGCTCCTGCCGCACGACCCGCCCTCGGGCCGGCCCGCGGACCGGCAGATCGCGCTGCCCGTGCGCGGGCTGTGGGCGCCCGGCGCCATCGCCTTCTGCGCGCTGATGGCCGAGGGGCTGATGAACGACTGGGGGTCGGTGTACCTGCACGACGTCGCCCACGTCACGCACTTCACGGCGGCGGCGGGCGTCGCGGTCTTCTCCGCGGGGATGGTGACGGGCCGGCTGGCGGCCGACCGGATCCGCGCGCAGATGCGTCCCGACCGGTTCCTGCGCGGCTGCGCCCTGGTCGCCGCGTCCGGCGCCGCCCTCGCCGTCACCCTGCCCTGGGAGTGGACGGGCCTGGCCGGCTACATCCTGATCGGGCTGGGGCTGGCGGCCATCATCCCGGTGACCTTCAGCCACACCGCCGGGCGCTTCCCGGACAAGCCGGGCGCCTCGATCGCCGCGGTCTCGACGGTCGGCTACGTCGGGTTCCTGGTCGGCCCGCCGGTGATCGGCCTGGCCGCCGAGTCGGCCGGGCTGCGCGCGGTCATGGCCGTCTTCCTGGCGCTCATGGTGTCGCTGATGTGCCTGACCCCCGCGGTGCGTCCCGCCGTGCCGGGGGACGCACCGGAAAGGGAACGGGTCAGGACGCGCGGGGACGGGCGTTGAGCCCGTCCAGCGGGCGCGCCGGCTCTCAGGCCGGAGGCTCGACGCCCAGGAAGCGGAAGGCGTTGTGCCAGGTGATGTCCTCCAGTACGGCGTCGGGCAGGTCCATGGTGCGCAGCGAGCGGCCGGCGGGCTCCTCGCGCGGCATCGCGGGGAAGTCCGAGCCGACCAGGATCCGGTCGTGCCCGAGCAGGTCGATGATGTACCGCAGCGCCCGCCTGTCGAACACCATCGAGTCGTAGTAGAACCGGCGCGCGTACTCCAGCGGTGACGGGCCGTCGTCCGGCATGACGGCGCGCTCCTTGACGGGCGGCTCCTCGTTCCACGTGCCGCCCCAGAAGTACTGGGCGCGCGGCACCATCAACGGGAAGCCGCCCGCCGCGTGGCTGAACGAGATCCGCAGGTCCGGGCATCGGGCCGCCGTGCCGCCGGTGATCAGCGACGCGGCGGCCAGCGCGCCCTCCAGGCCCACCACGTAGGTGCCCATCGCGGCCCTGGGCAGCCGGTCGGTCGGGGTCGGCAGCGCGTGCACGAAGATCGGCAGGTCGAGCCGCTCGGCCTCCTCGAAGAACGGCAGGAACCGCTCGTCGCCGATGGACGCGCCGTTCACGTTGGAGGCGATCTCGACGCCGTGCAGCCCCGCCTCGCGGATGGCGGTCAGCTCCTTGGCCGCCGTCTCCGGGTCCTGCATCGGCACCAGCCCGAACCCGATCAGCTTGGACGGGTCGGCCGAGCACAGGGCGGCGGTGGCCTCGTTGATGTGCCGGGCCAGCGACAGCGCGTCGGGCAGCGGCAGGTCGTAGCGCAGCAGCGGCGGCATGGGCGTCAGCACCTCGACGTCCACCCCGGACGCGGCCATCTCCTCGATCCTGCGCTCGGCCTCGAAGAACACGTCCCGGGCCGTGAATCTCACGGCGCCGAACAGCAGCGTGCGCGCGGTGTCCCCGTCGATGGGCTCCATCTTCGGGAAGCACTCGGGGGCGTCCGCCGGGTAGTCGCGGGGCAGCAGGTGGGCGTGCGCGTCGACGAGCATTCGGGGCCTCCGGTCAGCCGTTGGGGTGGATGGAGACGTGGATCGCCTCCTCGCCGGGCACCTCGCCGGCCAGCGTCTCGATGGCCCGCGCGCAGTCGTCCAGCCCGAAGGTGTGGGTGTGCATCCGCTCCAGCGGGAACCGGCCGGACTCGATGATCGCGATCGCCTCCTCGTTGGCGCGGGCGTCCACCCCGAACGCGCCGACCACGTTGAGCGCCCGGTTGATGATCAGGTCGGTGCGCAGCGGGATCTCCTTGCCGCCCTTCAGCCCGGCCAGCACCACCCGGCCGCCGTGCCGGGCGGCCAGCAGCGCGTCGGTCACCGGCTGCGCGGCCATCGGGGTCAGCTCCAGGACGACGTCCGCCATCGCGCCGTCGGTGATCTCGCGGACCCGCTCGACGGTGTCCTCCCCGCCGTCACCGTCCACCGTGATCGTGTGGTCGGCGCCGAACTCGCGGGCCAGCGCCAGCTTGTGCGCGTCCGCCTCCAGCCCGGTGACGATGATCGTCCCGGCGCCGGCGGCGCGCGCCGCGACGACGCAGGCCAGGCCGCGCTGCCCGGCGCCCAGCACCAGCACGGTGTCGCCGAGGCCGACGCCGCCGAGGTGCGCCGCCCAGCGCACCCCCGCGCCGAGCGGGTTGTACATGGCCGCGACCTCGGCCGGCAGATTCTTGTCGATCTTGTGGACGACCGTGCCGGGCGATAGGTACAGGTACTCGGCGAACCCGCCCCACAGCGCCGGCTCCAGGTCGATGGGACTCACGCCGTGCCCGGCCCTGCGGTTGGGACAGGACTGGTAGCGGCCGGTGAGGCAGTGCTGGCAGTAGTGGCACGGCACGATGACCTCCAGCGCCACCCGGTCGCCCGGCTGCACGCCCCACCGCGCCGCGGCCTCGTCGCCGATCTCCTCGATGATGCCCAGCGGCTCGTGCCCGGGGATCGTCGGCTTGGTGCGGTCACGGCCCAGATGGCCCCGGTAGGTCTCGACGTCGCTGCCGCAGATGCCGTTGGCCTCGACGCGCAGCAGCCCGTCGTCCGCTCCGATCGTGGGACGGGGGAACTCGCGTATCTCGATCTTTCCCGGGCCCACCTGGACGGCGGCGCGGACGGTCTCTCCCATGGCAGGCGGCCTTTCTTCGGGGGTGGATCTCGGGCGGCGGCTCGGGGCGCGCGGCGCGGGTGCGAACCGGCCGGCCGTCCCCACCCTGTCCCGCTCCCGCGGCCGGACGCGACGGGGGTTTCGCGTCACGGAAACCGAGGTCGCCGCCCGGGTGGCGGCCGGGCGCTTGTCTTCCGTCCCACGAAAGGGCGCTATGCCAGCCAGGGGCCGTGTGGTGACCTCGCCCTAAGCGCATCAGTGAGCCAGGCCACATTGGGGGGTGGGCGGGCTCCATCTCCGAGGTCCCCGGCCCTCCGCCCGGGCCCTCCGCGGAACCGACAACGGTCATTGCGTCTCGGTCACTGAAGCAGGAGGACGCAGGTGAGAAGAAAGATCCAGCTGATGGCTGGACTCCTGGCGGTGGCGCTCGCCGCCACCGCGTGCAGCCAGCAGGGAGCCTCCACCGAGGGCTCCCCGTCCGCCGGACCCCCGCAGCGGGGCGGCCAGATCACGGTCCTCAAGGACGCCTCCTTCGACGGCAGCTGGCCGTCGGGACTCGACCCCGCCACCAACACCACGGGCGGGGCCAACATCGCCCAGATGGCGGCGATCTACGGCGGGCTGTTCGTCATCTCCGCCAACCCGGACGGCACCGGCGCGAAGGTGGTGCCCCACCAGGCCGAGAGCTACCAGGTCCTGGACCAGGGCAGGACCCTCAAGATCAAGATCCGGCAGGGCATCAAGTTCACCGACGGCACCCCGTTCGACGCCGAGGCGGTGCGGTTCAACATCGACCGCAACATGAAGTCCACCTGCACCTGCCGGCCGATCTGGCAGCTCGCCAAGAACGGCATCAGCACCGAGGGCAGCGACACCGTGGTGCTGCGCTTCACCCAGCCCACCGCGTCGGCGATCAACAACATCCCCATCTCCAACGTCAACTGGATCGTCTCGCCGGCCGCGCTGAAGCGGATGGGCGAGGCCAAGTTCCGGGTCACCCCGGTCGGCGCGGGACCGTTCAAGGTCGTGTCCAACCGGCTCAGCTCGGAGCTGGTGCTGGAGCGCAACCCCGACTACTTCAAGAAGGGCCTGCCCTACCTCGACCGGCTGACCTTCAAGTCGATCGGCGGGGACCAGGCCGCCTACCAGGCGCTGCTGGCCGGCCAGGCGGATGCGTTCGAGGGGATGACCACCACCCCGCTGCTGGACCAGGCGACCAAGAACGACAGGCTCACCGTGACGGTGCAGCCGCCGACCTCCCCGTACGTCATCCAGCTCAACACCCAGATCGCGCCGTTCAACAACGAGAAGGCGCGGCAGGCGATCTACTACGCGACGGACTTCCAGGCGATCGCGCGGGGCGTGTTCAAGGGCAGGTTCCCGGTGAGCCAGACCTTCACCGCGCCCGGCGGGCTCTTCCACCACAAGGAGGGCGTGCCCGGCTACCGCACCTACAACCTGAACGAGGCCAAGCGGCTCGTGCAGGAGGTCGGCGGCATCACCGTCACGCTGGGCACGCTGGGCGACTACGTCGCGCGGCAGGTGAACATCGCACTACAGACCCAATGGCGGCAGGCCGGCATCAACGTCAAGATCGAGGACTACCAGCTGAATCGGCTGGTCGAGGCGTTCAACAGCGGTAAGTGGCAGGCGATGCTCCAGACCGCCGGGGCGTGGGATCCCGCCGCGGGCGTCGGCGTCGCGTTCCGGTTCGCCTCCACCTCGCCGTTCACCGGCGTGAAAGACCCGAAGCTGGACCAGATGCTGAACCAGGCCGCGGCCGAGGTCGACCCGGCCAAGCGGGACAAGCTGTACGCCGACGCCGGCAAGTACATCAGCGACAAGGCGTACGCGCCGTTCGGCCTCGCCTTCGCCCCGGCCAACCTGGCGGTCAAGGGCGTGTACGGCCCGGGTCTCACCACCAAGATCCCGCCGCTGGTCGTCAACTCCGGCATCCTCTGGGACGAGGTCTGGAGGGCCAAGTGACCGTGCCGAAGACGCACCGGGCGACCGGGCGGGAGGCGCAGTGACGGCGGTCGTCGCCAAGCGGCGGACGGGCGACCGGGGCATCTGGGCCCAGATGCTCCGGTCGCCCGCCGTGCGGCTGGTGGTCAAGAGGCTCCTGCTCGCGATCCCCATCATGCTGGGGGTCACCATCCTGACCTTCTGGGTGATCAACCTGATCCCCGGCAACCCGGCCCAGGCGCTGCTGGGCCCGGAGGCCACCCCGGACCAGATCCGGGCGATGGAGATCCAGATGGGGCTCGACCGCCCGGCCCACGAGCGGTATCTGGAGTGGCTCGGCGGCGCGGTCCAGGGCGACCTGGGCACGTCCCTGATCAACCGGCAGCCGGTGGCCACGCAGATCGTCGACCGGCTGGCGGTGACCGGTGAGCTGGTCACGCTGACGCTGGTCGGCGCGCTGGCGTGCGCGGTGCCGCTGGCGCTGGTCGCGGCGCGCAGGCCCGGCGGCCCGTTCGACCGGCTGGTCACCGTCGTCAACGTGACCGGCCTGTCGATGGCCAACTACGTGCTCGCCCTGCTGCTGGTGCTGGTGTTCTCCGTCACGCTCGGGGTGCTTCCGGCCATCGGGTTCGTGCCGCTGACGGAGAGCGTCGGGCGCAACCTCAGCTCGATGGTCCTGCCGTCCGTCGCGCTCGGCTTCCCGCTCATGTGCGTGTACACCCGCTTCCTGCGCGCCGACCTGGTGGACCAGATGCAGGGCCAGGACTACGTCGTCACCGCACGGGCCAAGGGCGTCAACCCCTGGCAGGTCCTGGTGCGGCACGCCCTGCGCAACTCCTCCTACGGCCTGATCGCGCTGGTCGGGCTGAACATGGGCACGCTGATCGGCGTCACCGTGATCATCGAGCAGATCTTCGCGCTGCCCGGGACCGGGCAGTTGCTGCTCTCGGCCATCAACTCCCGCGACGTCGTGCTCATCCAGGGCGTGGTCGTGTTCTTCGCCGTGGTGACGGTGCTCGGGAACCTCGCGGCCGACCTGCTCCAGACCGTTCTCGACCCGAGGATCCGCTATGGCGATCGCTGAGACCGCGCCGGCCGTCACCGCACCGGCCGCGGAGGCGCCGCGGCGCGCGTGGGTGCGGCGGCTGGGCGTCCTCATCCCCGCCGGGCTGGTCGCGCTGGTGGCCCTGGCCTGCTTCCTGGGGCCGCTGGTGCTGCCGATCCCGAAGCCGACCGGCGGCAACATCGTGGACGCCTACCTGCCGTCCTTCTCCGCCGGGCACCTGCTCGGCACCGACCCCAACGGCAACGACATCCTGGCGCGCATCCTGTACGGCGGGCGCAACTCGCTGACCGTGGCGATCGCGGTGAACGTGATCGGCATGGCGATCGGCGGCTCGTTCGGCGCGCTGTCGGCGTACTTCGGCGGCACCACCGACATGCTGATCATGCGCGTGTTCGACGTGCTCATCGCGTTCCCCTCGCTGGTGCTGATCCTGGCGGTGGCGCAGAGCCTGGGCCCGAGCCGGATCAACACGATCCTGGCGCTGGGGTTCTTCAGCATCCCGGCGATGGCCCGTATCGCGCGGGCCGCCACGCTGAGCCTGTGCGAGCAGCCGTTCATGGCGGCGGCGAAGCTGTGCGGCACGCCCACCTGGCGGATGCTGCTGCGGCACATCGCGCCGAACGTGGCGCCGCAGCTCCTCACGTTCAGCATCCTCGGCATGGGTCTGATCATCGTGATCGAGGGGGCGCTGAGCTTCCTCGGCCTGGGCATCGCCCCGCCCGCGCCGAGCTGGGGAAACATGATCTCCGAAGGGCAGGCGAGCCTGTCGGCGACGCCGATGCTGGTGATCTGGCCCAGCCTGATGCTCTTCATCACCGTGCTGGCCTTCAACCTGCTGGGCGACGCCCTGCGCTCGCGATGGAGTTCCCGATGAACCGATGGAGTCGCCCATGAGCTCCGCCCCAGACGCCGCCCCCGGCACCAGCCGGCGACTGCTCGAGGTGCGGGACCTGCGGGTCACCTTCACCCAGGGCGCCCGCCTGGTGCACGCCGTCAACGGGCTGTCGTACACGCTGGACGAGGGCGAGATCCTCGCGATCATCGGTGAGTCGGGGTCGGGCAAGACCGTCGCGTCCCGGACGCTGATGGGGCTGCTGCCGCCCTCCGCGCGGATCTCCGGATCGGTGCGGTTCGACGGCGACGAGCTGATCGGGCTGCCGGAGCAGGCCATCAGGCGCTACCGCGGCTCGGAGATCGCGATGGTGTTCCAGGACCCCGCGCGCTCACTGAACCCGACCATGAAGATCGGCACGCAGATCACCGAGGCGATCCGCCGGCACTCCGACCTGGATCGGGACGCGGCGAAGAAGCGCGCGATCGAGCTGCTCAAGCTGGTGCACCTCCCGGCGGCCGAGCGCCGCTTCCACGAGTACCCGCACCAGATGTCCGGCGGGATGCGGCAGCGGGTGGTGATCGCGATCGCGCTGGCCGGGGAGCCCCGGCTGCTGATCGCCGACGAGGCCACCACCGCGCTGGACGTGACCACCCAGGCGCAGATCATGGAGCTGCTGCTGGACCTGCGCGAGCGGCTCGGCATGGCGATCGTCCTGATCAGCCACGACCTGGGCCTGGCGGCCAGCTACGCGCAGCGCGTGGTGGTGATGTACGCGGGCCGCGCGGTCGAGTACGCCTCCGCCGACCTGCTGTTCGCCGACGTGCGGATGCCGTACACGCGGGCGCTGCTCGGCGCCATCCCGCTGCTGGACCGCCCGCCGCACGGGGAGCTGCCGGTGATCTCCGGGCAGCCGCCGGACCCGGCCGCGCTGCCGGACGGCTGCCCGTTCCGGCCGCGCTGCGATCTGGCGACCGACAGGTGCGCCGAGGCGCCGCCGTTCCAGGAGCACGAGCCCGACCACTGGTGGGCGTGCTGGAACACCGCGGCGGCCGTCCCGGCGTCGGCGACCCCGAGCGCTGGCGGCGGAGCCGTTCGGGGGGTCTGGGGGACCGCCCCCAGAAATGACACGAGCGCCGGCGGCGGAGCCGTTCGGGGGGTCTGGGGGACCGCCCCCAGAGATGACACCAGCGAGGACGGAGCAGGCCGATGACCGCCCCCGTGAACGTCTCCAAGAACGCTTCCAAGGACGTCTCGAAGGAGAGGGACGAAGCCAAGGCCCCCGCGGGCCTTGAGGGTCTGGAGCCGCGCGCCCCCGGTGAGCCGCTTCTGGAGGTGCGCGACGTCGTCCAGGAGTTCGCCGTACGCGGCCCCGGCGGCGTCAAGGGAGCCGTGGTGCACGCGGTGTCGAACGTGTCGTTCGACATCGCCGGCGGGGAGACCCTGGGCATCGTCGGCGAGACGGGCTCGGGCAAGTCCACGCTGGCCCGGTCGATCATTCAGGAGCCGCGCCCGAAATCGGGCGAGGTGCACCTGCTCGGCACGGACCTGATGCGGCTGCGCCGCAAGGCCCTCACCCGGGCGCGGCGCCACGTCCAGATGGTCTACCAGGACCCGTTCGGCTCCCTGAACCCCAAGTGGCGCGTCACCGAGCTGGTCGAGGAGCCGCTGGTCGGGTACGGCGTCAAACCGGCGGAGAAGCGCCGCCGGCGGGTCGCCGAGCTGCTCGACCTGGTCGGCCTCGACCCGTCGGTGTACGGCAGGCGGCGCCCGCACGAGCTGTCGGGCGGCCAGTGCCAGCGCGTCGCCATCGCCCGCGCCATCGCGCTGAACCCGGCGCTGGTCGTCTGCGACGAGCCGGTGGCCTCGCTGGACGTGCTGATCCAGGCGCAGGTGCTCAACCTGTTCGAACGGCTGCGCTCGGAGCTGGGCCTGTCGTACCTGTTCATCTCGCACGACATGGCGCTGGTCAAGCAGGTCAGCGACCGGGTGGCGGTGATGCACCTCGGACAGATCGCCGAAATCGGCCCGTCCGAGGTCCTGTACCGCAAGCCCCTGCACCCCTACACCTCGGCGCTGCTCAACTCCATCCCCGGGCTCGACCCGGCCACCGGGAAGGTGCGCCGCCCGGCGCCGCCGCCCGGCGAGCCGCCGTCGCCGATCGACCCGCCCAGCGGCTGCCGGTTCCGCACCCGCTGCCCGTTCGCCCAGGACCGGTGCGCCACCGAGACGCCGCCGCTGCGCGAGGTCGGGCCCCGGCGGCAGGTCGCCTGCCATTTCCCGCTCGACGGGGAGGCCGGCGACGCCACGCCGCCCCCCGCGGCTTCCGCGTCATGAAAGAGATATCGATCCCATGGTCGCCCGCTCTGCATAGTCATAGTGAGAACGGCGAGCCGGCCGGCGACCGGAACAATGGAACGAGGCTCCAATGGGAATGATCACCCGAGCCGCGATCTGCCGGGAGCCCGGCAGGCCGTGGGAGATCGCCGACGTCGAGCTGGACGAACCGAAGGCCAACGAGATCCGCATCAAATTCATGGCGGCCGGACTCTGCCATTCCGACGACCATATCCAGAAGGGCGACGCACCCATGCGGATGCCCGTCGTGGGTGGTCACGAGGGTGCCGGCATCGTGGACGCGGTCGGTGAAGGGGTGACCAGGGTCGCGGTCGGTGATCATGTGACCTGCTCCTTCATTCCGGCCTGCGGTTCGTGCCGTTACTGCTCGACCGGACGGCAGAATCTGTGCGACGCCGGATTGAACGCGGGCACCGGAATGTTCCCCGACGGCACGTTCCGCTTCCATCTCGACGGCGAGGATCTGGGCGGGCTGTGCGTTCTTGGAACGTTCTCCCAGTACGCGGTCGTCTCCGAGTTCTCCGCCATCAGGATCCCCGATGACATTCCGTTCGACGTGGCCGCTCTGGTGGCCTGCGGGGTGCCGACCGGCTGGGGCTCGGCGGTGTACGCCGCGGGCGTCCGGCCGGGCGACACGGTGGTGATCTACGGCGCCGGGGGAGTGGGCAGCAACGCGGTGCAGGGCGCCCGGTTCGCCGGGGCCAAGAACGTGATCGTGGTGGACCCCGTCCCGTTCAAGCGGGAGATGGCCGAGGTGTTCGGCGCCACCCACACCTTCGCCGACGCCGCCAAGGCGCACGACTTCGTCGTCGAGACCACCTGGGGCGAGCTGGCCGACCACGCGATCATCACGGTCGGGGTGCTGCACGACGAGGTGATCCACAACGCGCTGAACGTGGTCGGCAAGAGCGGCCAGGTGACCATCACCGCGGTCGGCGGCGGCACGCTGGACGTCCACCCCGGCATGCTGATCGGCTACCAGCGGCGGGTGCAGGGCGCCATCTACGGCGGTTGCCGCCCGCTGCACGACGTGCCCCGCCTGCTGGGCCTGTACCGCTCGGGCGACCTCAAGCTCGACGAGCTGATCACCCGCCGCTACCGGCTGGACGAGGTCAACCAGGGTTACCAGGACATGCTGGACGGCAAGAACGTCCGCGGCGTGATCATCCATGAACACTGACGGCGGAGCCGTTCTGGGGGTCTGGGGGATCGCCCCCAGGGGTGGCAGGGGCACTGACGGCGGAGCCGTTCTGGGGGTCTGGGGGACCGCCCCCAGGGGCGGCACGGGCACTAGCGGCGGAGCCGTTCTGGGGGTCTGGGGGACCGCCCCCAGGGGCGGCACGGGCACTAGCGGCGGAGCCGTTCTGGGGGTCTGGGGGATCGCCCCCAGGGGTGGCACGGGCACTGACGGCGGAGCCGTCCGGAACGTCTGGGGGATCGCCCCAGGAACGACACGAGCATTGAGGGCCTAGGGAGCAGGCATGACGACCGTGCTGTCCGATGCGGCGAAGGACGCGCTGCGGGTGGACAACGCCCATCTGATCGGCGGCGAGTGGGTTCCCGCCAGGAGCGGTGAGACCATCGAGGTGATCAACCCGGCGACCGGGGAGACGCTGGCGCATGTGCCGCGGGGCACCGCGGAGGACGTGGACGACGCCGTGCGCGCGGCCACGGCCGCGTTCCCCGCGTGGCGCGACACCAGCGCCACCGCGCGGGCCGAGCTCATCATGAAGTGGGTGCGGCTCATCCAGGAGCATGAGACCGAGCTGGACCGGTTGGAGTCGCAGGACGTCGGCAGGCCGCACTGGGGCCCGATCGCGCCGATCAGGATCCTGACGTTCATCGCCGGGCAGGCCGACAAGGTGCTCGGCACCTCGATGCCGACGCACTCCCCGGACGTGATCGGGCTGACGCTGCGCGAGCCGTACGGCGTGGTCGGCAGCGTCATCCCGTGGAACGCGCCCGCGGCGATGTTCTCCAACGACGTCGGCGCGGCCATCGCGGCCGGCAACACCATCGTGATCAAGCCCGCGGAGGACGCGCCGCTGGCCCCGCTGGCGCTGGCCAAACTGGCGATGGAGGCCGGCATCCCGGCCGGGGTCGTCAACGTCGTCACCGGGTACGGGCCCGAGGCCGGCGCCGCCATCCCCGCGCACCCCGGCGTCCACCGGATGAGCTTCACCGGCTCGCCGCAGACCGGCCAGGCGGTGATGGAGGCGTGCGCCAAGAACCTCACCCCGCTGCATCTGGAGCTGGGCGGCAAGTCCCCGCAGGTCGTCTTCGACGACGCCGACCTGGACGCCGCGATCCCCGCGATCGTCGCCGGCATCACGCTGAACACCGGCCAGGTGTGCGCCGCCGGGTCCCGCGTCGTGGTGGACCGGAGCGTCCACCAGGAGGTCGTGCGCCGGCTGGCCGAGCGGATGAAGCAGGTCAAGGTGGGGCCGTGGCACAAACCGGTGCAGATGGGCCCGCTGATCAACGCCAAGCAGCACGACCGCGTGATGGGCTACGTGCGGCTGGGCCAGGAGGAGGGCGCCGAGCTGGTGCTGGGCGGCGGCGTGCCGTCCGGCGAGGAGTTCGAGCGCGGCTACTTCGTGGAGGCCACGCTGTTCGACCAGGTGCGGCCGGACATGCGGATCGCCCAGGAGGAGATCTTCGGCCCGGTCCTCGCGGTGATCCCGTTCGACGGCGAGGCCGAGGCGCTGGAGGTGGCCAACGGCACCGAGTACGGGCTCGTCGCCTCCGTGTGGACGCGGGACGTCGGGCGCGCGGTGCGGATGTCGCGCGGCATCCAGGCGGGCCAGGTGGCGGTGAATGCGGCGCTCGGTCCCGGTGTGATCGGCGCGCCGTTCGGCGGCTACAAGCGCAGCGGCTTCGGCCGGACCATGAGCGCGGACGCGGTCAAGGAGTACACGCACGTGAAGGCGGTGTCGCTTCGTGGCACCGCGCTCTGACGACCGAGACGCGGGCGAGGCCCGCGAGGCCGGGGCCACCACGGGGGTCCGGCTCCGCGTCCTGATGGAGCCCCGGCACGGGGCCCGGTACGACGAGATCCTCGCGCTCGCCCTGGCCGTCGAGGAGGCCGGGTTCGACGCGTTCTTCCGCTCCGACCACCTGTTCGGCGTGGACCCCGAGGACCGGACGTTCCGCCCGACCGACTGCTGGACGACGATCGGCGGGCTCGCCAGGGACACCCGGCGGGTGCGGCTCGGCGCGCTGATGGGCGCGGCCACGTTCCGCCACCCGGGCCTGCTCGCCAACATCGTCGCGTCCGCGGACGAGATGAGCGGCGGCCGGGTCGAGCTGGGCCTGGGCACCGGCTGGTACGAGCGCGAGCACGAGGCGTTCGGCATCCCGTTCCCCCCGACGGCCGGTGAGCGGTTCGACCGGTTCGAGGAACAACTGGCCATCATCAAGGGGCTGTGGACCGTCCCGGAGGACGACACGACGGGCTTCTCCTTCGACGGCGTCCACTGGCAGGTGAAGAACAACCACGCGCCGCCCCGTCCCACGCAGTCGCCGCACCCCCCGATCCTGATCGGAGGGTCCGGGCCCAAGCGCACCCCCGCGCTGGCCGCCCGCTACGCCGACGAGTTCAACACGGCGCTGGGCGACGACGACGCGGTACGGGAGCGGCACGAACGCTTCTCCCGGGCCTGCGAGGCGATCGGCCGCGACCCCGCCGAGGCGCGCCGGTCCTCGGTGGTGCCGGTCGCCTGCGGGACCACCAAGGACGAGGTGGACCGGCGGGCGGAGATCATCGGCTCGGACTTCATGCGGAGGCACGCGGCGATCGGCTCCCCCGAGCTGGTCACCGAGCGCATCGCGGCCCTGGCCGCTCTCGGCGCGGACACCGTCTACCTGCACATCTATGACATCCACGATTTGGACCACATCGCGCTGATCGGCGCCGAGGTACTGCCGCACACGGCGTCCATGAAGGTCGGAGCGCCATGAGCACTGCGTTACTACGAGCAGGGAGGACGCGATGAGCACGCTCACCACCCACGCCGCCATCGCCCGCGAGCCGCACCTCGGCTGGGAGCTGGCCGACCTCCGTCTCGACCCGCCCAAGGAACACGAGGTGCGGGTCAGGTTCCACGCGGCGGGATTGTGCCACTCCGACCACCACATCACCAAGGGCGACGCCCGGGTGCGGCTGCCCGTCGTCGGCGGGCACGAGGGCGCCGGAGTCGTGGAGTCCGTCGGCCCGCACGTGCGGCGGGTCAAACCGGGCGACCGCATCGTCTGCTCCTACATCCCCGCGTGCGGCGCGTGCCGGCCCTGCTCGACCGGGCATCAGAACATGTGCGTCAAGGGCCTGAACGCGGGCACCGGCATGTTCCTCGACGGCACGTTCCGGTTCCACCTGGACGGCGAGGACCTGGGCGGGTTCTGCACCCTGGGCACGTTCTCGCAGTACGCGGTGGTGTCGGAATGGGCGTGCATCCCGCTGCCCGACGACATCCCGTTCGAGATCGGCGCGCTCGTCGGGTGCGGCGTGCCGACCGGCTGGGGCTCCGCGGTGTACGCGGCCGGCGTCCGCGCCGGCGACACCGTGGTGATCTTCGGTGCGGGCGGCGTGGGCAGCAACGCCGTGCAGGGCGCGCGGTACGCGGGCGCCAAGAACGTGGTGGTCGTGGACCCCGTCGAGTTCAAGCGGGACATGGCCAAGACGTTCGGGGCCACGCACGCCTTCGCCACGGCGGGCGAGGCGCACGACTTCGTCGTCGAGACCACCTGGGGGCAGCTGGCCGACCACGTCATCTGCACCCCCGGCGTGGTCACCCAGGAGATCGTCGAGGCGGCCGTGCTGATGACCGGCAAGGGCGGCAAGGTCACCATCACCGCCGTCGGCAAGGCCACCGAGAAGGCCGTCCACATGCGCGCCGGCCTGCTCATCAGCTACCAGCGGCAGGTGCGCGGCGCCCTGTTCGGCGACTGCAACCCGCTGTACGACGTCCCGAAACTGCTCGGCCTCTACCGGGCCGGCGACCTCAAACTGGACGAGCTCATCACCCGCAAGTACCGGCTCGACCAGGTCAACGACGCCTACCGGGACCTGGAGGAAGGCAAGAACATCCGCGGCGTCATCGTCCACGAGCACTGAACGTCGGCGCTCCCACCGTCCGGAAGGAACTCTCGTGAGCAAGCCTGGCTTCGTCGCCGATGAGGACAGGGACGCCGTGACGGCGATGCTCCGCGCGCAGTTGGAGGGCCTGCCCGCGCGCTCCCCGTTCTACGCCGACCTGTTCGCCGCGCACGGAGTGGACGCCGGCGCGCTGGAGTCCCTGGACGACCTGCGCAAACTACCGTTCACCGGCAAGCAGGAACTGCGCGAGTCGCAGGCGGCGGCGCCCCCGCTCGGCCGGCACGCCGGCGTGGACCTCACCGAGGTGATCCGGGTGCACGCCTCCACCGGCACCACCGGAACGCCGAGCTGGGTCGGGGTCACCCGGCGCGACTCGGAGGCGTGGACCGAAATGGTGGCGCGGGCGTTCCGCACCATGGGCGCCACACGCGAAGACGTGGTGCTGCACGGCGCGGGCCTGACGCTGTTCGTCGGCGGGCTGCCGATCCGGGACGCCATCGAACGGATCGGCAGCACGATGGTCCCGATCGGGACGGGCGCCTCGGAGAAGGCCGTGCTGGCGCTGGAGACCCTCGGGATCACGGCGCTGCACGCCACCCCCTCCTACGTCCGCTACCTCGCCGAGTACATCAGGGAGCGCAAGGGCCGCGACCCCCGCGAGTTCGGCATACGGAAGATCTTCGTGGGCGGCGAGCCCGGCGGCGGCGAACCCGCGTTCCGCGCCCACGTGGAACGCGAGTGGGGCGGCAAGGTCACCGAGGGCCTGGGCAACGCCGACATGGCCCCCGTGCTGTTCGGCGAGGCCCCCGGCACCGACGGCATGCGCTTCACCGGCGGCCGCCACGTGGTGGTGGAACTCATCGACCCGGACACCGGTGAACCCGTCGACCCCGAACCCGGCGCCACCGGCGAACTCGTCTACACCTCCGTGGACCGCGAATGCTGCCCGCTGGTCCGGTTCCGCACCAGGGACCGGATCGTGGTCACCGGCCTCGCGCACGACGGAGCCCCGCTGATCCGCTGCGTGGGACGCACCGACGACATGCTCATCGTCCTGGGCGTCAACGTGTTCCCCACGGCGGTCCGCGACCTCGTCCAAACCCTCCACCCCCGCACCAGCGGAGTCGTGCAGATCATCCGGCCCGACCGCAGCGGCCACCGCGTCGACCCGCCGCTGCGCGTCGAAGCGGAATGGGGCGCCGAACCCGGCGACCACGACACGCTGCGCCGCGACATCGAGGACCTGATCAGAACGCGGCTGACGGTGCCCGCGGCGGTGACGCTCGTCCCACCCGGCACCATCGCCCGCTCGGAGATGAAGTCCCAGCTGACCCGCGTCGAATGACCGGGCCGACCAGAAAGGCACACCGATGACGGACGACCCGCTGATCGATCCGTTCGCCGACGCGGGGCCGCGCTGGATGGAAGGCCGCACCGCCCTGGTCGCGGGAGGCGGCCAGAACACCGCCTACCCCGGCGTCGGCTACGCCATCTGCATGCTCCTCGCCGCCCACGGCGCCCGGGTCGCCGTGCTCGACCGCGACAAGGACGCCGCCGCCCGCACCGTCGACCGCATCACCGCGGACGGCGGCGAGGCCATACCCGTGATCGCCGACGTCACCTCCGACCGGGCCTGCGCCGACGCCGTCGCCGAGACCGTCTCCCACTTCGGACGGCTCGACACCCTCGTCCACACCGTCGCCGTCGGCGACCGCGCCGGAGTCTTCGAAGTGACCCCCGAGCGGTTCGACGAACTCATGGACGCCAACTTCAAATCGGCGTGGAGCATCACCCGGCATGCGGTGCCCGTACTGCCCCGCGGAAGCTCCATCGTCACCATCTCATCGGTCGGCGCCCGCTACCGGGGCCCAGGAATGGTCTACTGCGTCGCCAAAGCCGCGCTGGAGAACTTCACCGAAGGCGCCGCGACCACACTCGGCCCCCAAGGCATCCGCGTCAACTGCGTCCAAGTCGGCGCTATCTACGGCGCGTTCGCCGCCCGCGGCGGAATGCCACAGGAAATGCGCAAACCGCGCTTGGAAGCGACCTCACTGAAGACCGAGGGCACCTCCTGGGACATCGCCTACGCCGCACTGTTCCTGCTGAGCGACCGCGCCAAGTGGATCTCCGGCCACATCCTCACCGTGGAAGGCGGCCCCCCACACCGCTACCCGGTAGGAAAACCCATCACCTCTGTGCCGTGACATATGTGGGGGGCTGTGACATGTGTGGGGGGGCGACCCCCCACACCCCCCGGTGCGGGGCGGGATGCCGCGTCCCTGCGCTCGTAGAACTCGCTCCGGGCCACGGCCTCCCACCCCGGTAGGGGCTCCGCCCCTACGACCCCGGCAGGGGGCTCCGCCCCTGCACCCCCCTGGGGCTTCGCCCCTTGCCCCCTTTTGGTCAGGGGGTTTGCTTGGCTGTGCGGGGTTGGCGGGGGCGGGTTGGGACGGTGCGGCGGGCTTCTGTGGGGATGGTGCGCCGGGTTTCGGGTGGGACGGGGCGTCCCAGGCCGCGGGTGTGGCGGGGGGTGGCGACGGTGCGGCCCTGGGTTCCGCCGGCGGAGGGGGCTCCCAGGGTTCTCGAGATGCCTCGGGCGGTCGCGGCCAGGGCGGGGACCAGCGCGTGCGGTGGCATGTCGGTGGGGGTGGTGAGGCCCACGGCGGCGATCACGCGGTCGCGGGGGCCGCGGATCGGGACGGCGATGGCGCGGGCGTCGTAGGTGAGCTGGTTCTCGATGATGGCCACGCCGGATCTGCGGATCTCGGCGAGCCGGTGCCGTAGTGCGTCCGGATCGGTCGGGGTGTACTCGGTGAAGCGGCGCAGCTTGGAGGACAGGACCTCCTCCTGGAACTCCTGTGGTGCGAACGCCAGCAGGACGAGTCCGGTGCCGGTGGCGTGCATCGGCCAGCGCCCGCCCAGGCGGCTGGGTACGGGGACGCCCTCGCGGGCGCGCAGTGACTCGATGTAGATGACATCGTGGCCGTCGGCGACCGCTAGATGGATGTTGGCCCGGACGGCGTGCTGGAGGTCTTCGAGGAAGGGCAGCGCGACCTCGCGCAGGCGCAGGCCCTGCGACGTGGTGCCCAGTTCGAGGATGCGGAGCCCGATGCTGTATTTGCCGTCGGCGTCACGGTCCAGCGCACCCCAGACGCGGAGCTCGTTGACGAGCCGGTGGGTGGTGCTGAGCGTGAGGCCGGTGCGTCTGCTGATCTCGCTGAGAGAAAGCGCGGCATTGTCGATATCGAAGACCCCCAGGATCGAGAGCACCCGCTGCGCAGCAGTGAGGCGATTCGGTCCCGCGGGGCCGGTTGCCTGGACGGTCATACCCACTCACCCACTTGTCCCGCCCATGTGACCCAGGTTACACATGTGTGAACGAGGCTACATAAATCGCTGGGCTTGGGGAAGTCATGAAAAAGGTTCGGAAAAGTCTTCCATCCATCGGAAATGGTATTTTCGGTGCCCTTCCGTCTGTGGTTGGGGGGTGAATTGCCTGTTTCCTTCCGCGTCGCGAAAGGGGCGGTCCGCGTGGGGGCGGTGCCGACCTACAGTGCTGTGACAGGGCCGGAGCCCGCCCGCTCCCCAGCGCGGCCTCGCCCCGGCCGTCGGAACTGCCGGACACGAATGAGGCGGTGAGGGATGTTCGACCACATCCTCGACCCCACCGGACAGTCGCAGCGGACCGCCGTGCAGGAGCGGGCGGTCGCGCGCCGGCTGCCGAGCCTGGCGGGCGCCCGGGTGGGACTGCTGGACAACACCAAGAAGAACGCGGCGCCGCTGCTGGCCGAGCTGGGCCGGCTGCTGGAACGCGAACACGGCGCCACGGTGACGATCCAGCGCACCAAGCACGCGTTCGCCTTCCCGGTGGACGATCCGCTGCTGAAGGAGATCGCGGCCGTCAGCGACGTGGTGGTCACCGGGGTGGGCGACTGCGGCTCGTGCAGCGCCTCCGCGGCGGCGGACGGCATCGCGTTCGAGCGGGCGGGCCTGCCCACCGCGGTCATCTGCAGCGACGCCTTCGAGGTGACCGCGCGGGCGATGGCGGACGTGCACGGTGACGCGGAGTTCGAGTTCCTGCTGACGCCACACCCGGTGGCCGTGCTGAACCCCGAGCAGGTGAAGGCGCGCGCCAAGGAGCTGCTGCCGGTGGTGGTGGCGCGGGTCACCGAGCAGGCGTCCCGATGACCGAGCAGGCCCTGGACGGGGCGGACGCCGCGGAGCTCACCGAGCTCGCGTGCAAGTCGATCGAGTACGTCTACGAGCGGGGCTGGACCGACGGCCTGCCCGTGGTACCGCCGACGCGCGCGCGGGCCGACGAGTTCCTGGCCACCACGTCCCGTCCCGCCGATGAGGTGATCGGCCGGCTCGACCATCTCAAGCGGGAGGTGACCGTCGAGCTGGCCGCCATCAACGCGATCATGGCGGGCTGCCTTCCGGAGCACTTCCCGGTGGTGCTGGCCGCCTGGGACGCGCTGATGCTGGAACGCGCGGTGGTGGGGGGCGGCTGGCAGAGCACCAGCGGCCCCGCGCCGCTGATCGTCGTGAACGGCCCGGTGCGGCACCGGCTGGGGTTCAACAGCACCGGCGGCGTGTTCGGCCCCGGGTTCCGCGCCAACGCCACCGTGGCCCGCGCCATCGGCCTGATCGTCCGCAACGCGCTCGGCGTCGTCCCGCACGTCCTGGAGCAGGCCACGCAGGGCATCCCCGGACGGTGGGCGCAGTGCATCGCCGAGAACGAGGAGGAGAGCCCCTGGGAGCCGCTGTCGGTGGACGGCGGCGTCACGGCGGGCTGCGACGCGGTGTCCACGACGCTGCTGCGCACCAGCGAGTACATCGACAACCGGCACACCGACGACCCGGAGAAGGTGCTCGCCGACTTCGCCGACACCCTGTCGCGCACCGGAAGCTGGATCTTCCGCAACGCCAGCGCCGGGGTGGTGTTCTGCCCCGAGCACGCGCAACTACTGGCCAAGGCGGGCATGTCCAAGGAGGACGTGCGGACCTGGCTGGTGGAGCGCTGCGGGCGGCCGAAGGCCGACTTCCACCGCGTCGGCAAAAGCCTGAACGCGCAGGGCCGCAGGGGCGACTACGAGGACGCCGAACTGGAGGGCTTCGACCCGATGTTCTCCGAGGACTCGCCCAAGCACCTGCCGATCGTCGTGGCGGGCGCCCGCAACGCCGGCATCTCGATGGTGGTCCGGTTGTTCTCCGGCACCGGCTGGTCGGGCATCTCCGCCCGGGTGGAGAAGCCCCGGAACGGTTAGGCCGGGTCCTCCAGCAGGCGGGTCATCGCCTCGATCTCGGCGCTCTGCTCGTTGATGATGTGCTTGGCCAGGTTGCGGATGTAGACGTTGCGACCGACGCGCAGCACGGCGCGCGCCATGGTGATGGCGCCACGGTGGTGTTCGATCATCCCGCGCAGGTAGAGGCGGGTCGCGTGCCTCCCGTCCGTGGCCGACTCCAGCGCGGACAGGCGGGCCTTGCCGAGCATCCCGTGGCCGTCTCCGTGGAGCTTGGCGGCGCGCGGGTCGTCCTGCCTGACCACGGGTTTCCTCCAGGCGGCCAGCCACCGGTTCATCTCGTCGATCTCGCGCTGCTGGTCGGTACGGATGAAGCCGGCGACGGCGGCGGCCCGCTCGGGGACGTCCCGCTTGCCCAGCAGCGTCCGGCTCATCCATACCGCCTGGCCATGGTGGACGATCATCATGGCCGCGAACGTCACGTCCTGCGAGTTGGGCGGCGCGACGGAGGCCGTGGCGGTGGGCGGCGCGGGCGCGCTTCTCGGTTGCGCGAACGCGGCGGTGCGCCCGCCGGGGTCGCCTTCCGCGGGCGGCTCGGCGGCGCAGCCGGACAGGGCGAGCGCCGCGGCCACGGCGAGGCCCGTCCCGCGCCGGAAGGAGGCGCGGGACGGGCGGTGGGGGAGACGGGTCACGCCGTGCCGTTCCCGTCGACGCCGTCGCCGTTGACGGGAAGGCGGTCGTCGGGGATCAGCGGGTTCTGCGCGCTGAAGTCGCGCGGGACCAGCTCGAACCCCTGCCAGTGGACGGGCATCGGGCTCTGGTCCTCGTCCCTGGGGACGTGGTGGAAGCCGATCCGCACCCACGCCACCGGGTCGGTCATCGTCTCGCCGTCGGTGTAGTCGAGGATGGACGTGCCGGGGCACTCGGGGTCCTGGTTGAACGTGGCGAACTTCTCGCAGGGCCTGTACTGCGTGAAGGTCACGTCCGGCATGGTCTCCGGGTGCTCCTCGTAGGCGTCGGAGGTGCCCAGCTCCAGCTCGTAGGAACGCGGGTGGTCGTCGGCGTTGCGGCTGTCCGGCGACACGACCCGCCACCAGCGGCGCAGAGCGGTGTTGAGGTTGTCCTCGGTGGTGATGTCCTTCTTCCTCGTCTTGTAGATCGCGGCGCGGCGGCCCCGCTCGCCGGTCGGCGCGGTGTCGTACTGCTCCACCTTCTGGTTCGCGCCGATGCCGAAGTCCACCTTCCAGAACGCGCTGTGGTAGTGGTTCACCGAGTAGTCGCTCTGGCCGGGTCCGATCGGCCAGCCCTCGTCCGGGGTGGTGTAGTCGCGCGGCGCCAGGTCACCGGTCGCCCCCAGCCGGACGCTGATCTGCCCGTCGTCGGCCAGCCGGTACTCGGTCAGGTACTCGTACCAGCCCACCTTCGAGATCGTCTTCAGCACCAGGTCGTGGCCCATCCTGGCGTACGGCTTGGTGGGCGACGGGCCCTGCAGCCGGTACGCCAGGCCCGTCTCCTGCTCGCTGACGCACAGGACCCTCTTGGAGTCCTCGCCGGCGCCCGTCCACGCGGCGCGGCGCTTGCCCTCGCAGTCGTCCCCGTCCATCGGCTCCATGAAGTCCCCGCCGAAGCCGTAGGAGGTGATGTCGTTCCATTCGTTGAAGCCGGAGTCGTAGGGCACGTTGAGCTGAGCCATCGTGATCGAGTCCAGGACGTTCAGCAGGGCCTTGTCCCGCGGGCCCCTGAACGCCACCTTCTCCAGCACCAGGCCGGTCTTCTCGTCCACGTGCCAGCACAGCTGCCACCGGCTGCCGTTCGGCAGCTTCTCCTCGACCATGGCGTTGTCGCCGCAGTACTCGGCGCGGTCGCGGTCGGGCGCTGCGGCGGCCGGGGCCGCCGCAGCGCCCGTGCCGGCCATGGCCAGCGCCACGGCCGCGGCGCCCCATCTCCATCTGCGCGGCCTCCGGGCCGCCGGTGTCTGTCGCGCGTTCGGATACATCGGGCTCCTACCTCAGGCGGGCCACCGTGCGACCGGACAGGTCGATCACGATGTCGGTGATGTCGATGAAGGGACCGTTCGGCACGCGCGTGAACAACTGCACGCACCGGCTGGCGCCGCACTGGTCCGCACCCGTGTCGGCGGGCCGCGCGGTGTAGGTGGTGGCGGTGGCCTGGACCTGCGCGGCCGAGGTGAACGCGCGGCCCGCCGCCCGTCCGAACCTGGCCTTGAAGTCGGCGCTGAGGGGGTGGGCCAGGAAGATGGCCACGGCCTCGGCGGTCTCCCGCTCCGAGGGCGGCGGCTGCATCCTGCCGCGGCTGAAGGTGCCCTCGACCGCGCCCGTGCGCAGGTTCACCACCCGTTTGATCAGCTTCTCGGACGTGTAGTCGTAGAAGTAGACTGCCGCGCGCCTCGGCGCGTCCGGGCCGTCCTCGCCCGGCTTGGGCGCGGCCAGCTCGAACGACAGGTACTCCGGCCCCGGAGCCCCCTTGACGTCGGTGCCGGTCAGCCCGTTCGCGGCGGCCGTCTTCGCCTGTCGCAGCTCGGCCGGTGTGAGCTGGTCGCGGCCGAATCCGCCGCCGGCCGGCGGCGCGGTGGCCGTCGGCTCCGCGACACCCGCGGTGGACGCCGGTGAGGCGGCGCCGTCGGTGTCCGGTGGCGCCGACGCGGTCGCGCCGACGATCCCGCTGAGGCCCAGCGCCACCACGGCGGTGGAGGCCGCCGCGACCATCCCCCATCGCAACCGCTGGGCCCTCGATCTCCAGGGCGGAGCGCGATGCTCGCGCTCGTCCGCCTCGTCCATGGCCCCTCCCGAAGGTGAGTAAGGAACGGCCTCACCTTCGGCCGGGCCGGTTTCGCCGCCGTTACCCGGCCGAAAAGAATCCGGCGCGGTGAACGGGAAAGCACGGCGCCGTCCTTCTCACTCGCCGCGTCGCCTGCCGTAACACGGGCGCAACCCGGGGGTGACGCCGATCACCTAGCTTCATGATCGCTACGGCGCGGGGAGGATCATGTGAGCGCACTCGCCACCGCCATCGCCGAGGCCCTGAGCAGGAGCGACACCCCGGTCTCCGGGCCGCGGGGCGGGCGCGGCCTGGACCGTCGCCGGCTCGGCGTGCTGCCCGTCGCGGCGCAGGCCGTCGCCACGGTCGCGCCGTCCCCCGGGATGGTGTCCGCGACCGGCCTGGCCACCTCCCTGGGCGCCGTCGCGGTGCCCGTGCTCGGCCTCGCCGCCCTGCTGATGGTGCTGGTCTCGCTGGCCATCGCCCAGTTCGCGCGGCGCATCACCGCGGCCGGGTCGCTCTACACCTACGCGGCCAAGGGGCTCGGCCCCGCCGGGGGCTTCCTCACCGGCTGCCTGCTGCTCCTCGCGTACGGGGCGCTGGTGGTGATGTGCCTGTTCGGCGCGGGCCGCCGGACCGCCGGGTTCCTGACCGAGGCGGGCGTGCCGCTCCCGGCCGGAGGGGACGGTCCCACCCTGCTCGCGGCGGCGCTCCTCGGGACGGTCATGACCGCCTGCGTCATCCGCGGCGTGCGGATCTCGGCGTCCCTGACGCTGCTGCTGGAGGCGTGCTCGGTCATCACCGTGCTCGCCGTCCTGCTGCTGTCGGCGGCGACCGGGGCGCCCGGCCTTCCCGCCGCCTCCCACGCCTCCGGCACGGCGGCCTCCGCGCTGATCGTCTCGGTCACGGCGCTGGTCGGGTTCGAGAGCGGCTGCGGTCTCGGAGTGGAGACGCGCCGCCCGTTCGCCGTCGTCCCGCGCGTGGTGATTTGGACGCCGGCGGGCTGCGGGCTGCTCTTCGTCCTCGCGGGCGCGCTGCACCTGGCCGGACCGGGAGGCGCCGGGCCGCCCGGTGAGGGACCGGCGCCGTTCCTGCCGGGGCTGCTGCACCTCGGGCTGGCCTCGTCGCTGTTCGCGTGCGCGATGGCGTCCGGGAACGCGGTCACCCGCGTCCTGTTCACCATGGGGCGCGAAGGGATGCTTCCAGCGGTGCTCAGCCGGACCCATCCGCGCCGCCGCACCCCGCACGCCGCCGCGTACGCGATGACGCCGTTCGCGATCGCGCTGCCCGGCGCGCTGTGGGCGATGGGCCTGCCGCCCGGGCCGCTGTCCGGCGCGCTGTCGGCGCTGACCGTTCTCGCGTTCCTGGCCGCCTACCTGCTGGTCTGCGCCGCCGCCCCGCTCTTCCTGCACCGGATCGGCGAGCACGTCCCGGCCACGACCGGCACGGCGGTGCTGGCGGCCTGCGCGTCCGCCGCCGTCCTGGCCGGTGTGGTGGTCACCATGGCGGGGGAGGGACGCGTCCGCCTGCTCGGCCTGTTCGGCCTGACGCTCGTCCTGGGCATGGCCTGGTTCCTGCGGGTCCGCCGCCGCGCGCCGCACCGGGCCGCGGCCATCGGGTACTTCGACCCGGCCGCGCCGGAGGACGTGCTGCCCGGAGCGCTGCCCGAAGGCCCGTCCTGGGGCGAGCGGAGCCGCCATGGCCGCCACTGACCTGCCGCCCGTCGGCCGCCAGCCGAACGCGATCCACAACGCCCTCAGCGTCCTGGAGGAGGTCGCGCGGGCGGGACCCGGCGTGACCGCCAAGGAGATCTCCACCGCGCTCGGGCTGCCGCCGGCCACCACGTACCGGCTGGTCAACCAGCTCGTGGCCGAGGAGTATCTGGTGCGGCTGCCCGATCTGCGCGGCTTCACGCTGGGCCGCAAGGTGATCGAGCTGGCCGGCGCGGTCGCGCCGCCGCGCCTGCCCGGCCCGGCCGCGGACGCGCTGGCCGGGCTGCGCTCCGAGGTCCGCCTGGCGATCAACCTGGTCTCCTACCGGCGCGGACGGCTGCGGATGCTGGACTCCGACCCCGACCACCCGCCGACGTCGGACGCCGTCCTGTCCCGGCACCCGCACGCCTCGGCCTTCGGGAAGCTGCTGCTCGCCGAGCACGGCGACTGGCGGTCGCCGGCCGGCGGCGGCCGTCTGCGCCGGCTCACCGCGCGCACGATCGCCGATCCCGTGGCGCTGGACCGCGAGCTGGACCGTGTACGGAACGAGGGCTTGGCCAGGCAGTGCGAGGAGTTACGCGCGGGCCGCGGCTGCCTGGCGGTCCCCGTACGGGACGCCTCGGGCACGCTGGTGGCGGGGCTCGCGGTCAGCGGCCCGCCGGATCGCATCACCGCCTTGGAGACACCGATCCTGCGGCGGGTACGCGACTGCGCGGCCGATCTGAGCCACCTGCTGCCGCGCTGACCCTTTTCTGGAAGAGCAGGACACCCGCGGCCAGGAACGCCAGGTTCACGGCCAGATGTCTCAGTTCCCCCCGCCGGAGCCCGTCACCCAGCGGGGTCAGGTACAGGAGAAGCGAGCCCGTGACGAGCAGCCCGGCCCCCACCGCCCGGCCGGCTCCGCGCGCGCGGACCAGAAGGAGCAGCCATTCGCGCGGACCCCGGTCCCCATCGATCCGCGCGGGACGCACCACGTCCAGCGCGAGCCGTATCGGCGCGCCCGCCACCAGGAGGGACGAGGCCAGACCCGTCAGCAGCGCCTGCTGGACGACCAGTGCGCCCGTCTCCTCGAACGCGTACCGCGCGACCCCCGACTGCGTCGCCACAACGACGACGAGCAGGCTCGCGTACCAGGCCAGGACGCGCGACTTCGGCCAGCTACGGCTCCGCGCGACCCCGGCCACGTAAAGACCGGCCAGCACCACGACAAGGACGGCGAAGAAGAGGTCGAACCGCCACAGCGTCGCGAGCCGCCCCAGCGTCGGCTCCGCGAGCGGAGCCTGACCCAGCAGCGCCTGGACCGCGCCCTCCTCGACCGCCGCCTCGGACGGTGCGGTACGGCTCAGCGCGACGGCCAGCCCCATCGCGGCGGCCATCACCACCGTCTCCACCGTCGCGAGCCGGGCGAACCCGTAGACGGAGCCGGCGGCGACAGCGGGGAGCGTGTGCCTCCGATGCCACCAGCCGAACCACCCCAGGACCGCGAACGCGACCCCTTTGGCGATGGCGAGCCGGCCGTAGTCGCCCGCCACCAGATCTGCGACGCTCGGTGTGCGGGTGGCCAGGTTGGCGACGCCGCTGAGGCCGACCGCGAGAAAGCACCACGGGGCCATCCGCCCGAACCGCTCGCACATCACCTCGATCCGCGGCCCGCGCCGTGCCGCGTGCGCGACGAGTACCACCAGCCCGCCCACCCAGAACGCCACCCCGACGACGTGCAAGGCCAGGGACGTCACCGCCGCCCCATGGTTGGTCGCCGCAGCCGAATGCCCGGTGAGCGGCGGGGGCAGCAACGCGACCCCTGCGAGCGCCAGCGCCCCCAGCGCGCCGCCTGGCGTACGCCGCGTCCATGTCAGCACGGCGAGGGCGAGTGTCAGTGCCACGACGAGCGCGAGTGCGTTTCCTTGCGGCAGGTCCCTGATCTGCTGGAGGACGCTACCGGTGGTGAGCACCCGTCCAAGCGGCTCCCCGAGCACGTCGGACAGCGTGAGGGCGAGCGTCGCCGCCGCGGCCAGAGCCCACCCGCTCGACAGCCACGCCGCCGCACGGAGGTGGCGCGCCGCCGCGGGGGCCAGCCTCCCGCCGTCGAGCGGGATGAGCACCGCCGCCGCGAGCACGGCGCCCACCGTCAGGACCGCGAGCCCGTCCAGGGCCAGCCGCACGGCGGGGAGCCCCCAGCCGGTCAGCCGTCCCGCCTCGTCCAGACCGGGGACGACCTGCGCGCCGTCGCCGGAACCGCCGCCGGCGAGCGCCACCGCCAGGACCGACGCCGCCACACCGGCGGCGACCGCCGCGACACCTCCGGCGCGCAACGCGAACCCGCTCACCTGGGTGGCCCGAAGCAGATCGTCGACCCCATGGCGCCGCTCCCTCGCCCTCAAGCCCGCCTGAAGACGATCACGCTAACGCCCGTTTGCTTCGCCCCTGTTACGTTGTGCGCACCCCTTACGTTGTGCGCCGCGGGGTCAGGTGCGGGAGCGTCCCCTCAGCCGTGCGAACAGGCGGCGGAACATGCCGGCCACCATCACCTTCAACAGCGTGGTGCCCTTGATCGCCGAGGCCGGCTGCTCGGCCGGCTTGGTCTCGGTGGCCGCCTTGGGCTCGGCGGTCTTCGGCTCGGCGCCTTCGGAGGTGGCGGCCTGCTCGGCGGCGGGCTCGGCCTCTGCCGCCGCGGGCTTCCGCTCGCCCTGCTCGGCCTCGATGCGCTCCTGGACGCACTTGGCCATGTCGCCGACCATGCGTGCGGACACGTCCGCCATGATGCCCCGGCCGAACTGCGCGAGCCTGCCCGAGACGGTCAGGTCCGTCTCCAGGAAGACCTGCGCGCCGTTCCCCGAGGGCTCCACGCGCATCTTCGCCTTCGCCTGGGCGGTGCCCGCGCCCCTGGCGTCCTTGCCCTTCGCGCTCAGCACGGCGGTGCGCGCCTTCTCGTCCAGCTCGACGATGGTGGCCGTCCCGGTGAACGACGCGGTGACCGGGCCGAGCTTCACCTTCACCTTGCCCCGGAAGGAGTCGTCGCCGAGTTCCTCGGTGAGCTCCGCCCCTGGGAAGCACGCCGCGACGTTGTGCGCGTTCTGCAGGAAGGCGAAGACCACGTCGGGATCGGCCTCGACCTCGAAGGTGTTCTCAATGAGCATGGGCCGTCCTCCAGGGGGTCGCCGAGAATCTCGGGTGTCTTGACCTTAATGGCACGCGCTCCGCTCGCCTAGGTGCGATCCAAGGATTCGGCAACGCCCGTCCGGCAGGACGGACCGGTACCGGGGTGTCGGCCATGCTGGGGGCATGTCCGCGGAGACGATCATCCGTGCGCTGGACGGAATCTACACCCGTGGCGCGGCGATCCTCCTGAGGGGTCCGGCGGGGATCGGCAAGTCCGCGCTTCTTGCGGAGGCACGGCGGCGGGCCGCCGAGCGCGGCGTGCGCGTGCTGACCACGGCGGGGGCGCGGGCCGAGAGCGGGCTGCCGTTCGCCGGGCTGCACCGGCTCCTGCGGCCGCTTCTCGACCGGGTGGACGACCTGCCCGCCCCGCAGCGCGACGCCCTGCGGACGGCGTTCGGCATGGCGGAGACCGTCGCGACCCCCGGCCCGTTCCTCATCGGGTTAGGCACGCTCGGGCTGCTCGGCGCCGAGGCCGCCGGCGGGCCGCTGCTCCTGACCGTCGAGGACGCGCAATGGCTGGACCGGCCGACCGCCGACGCGCTGGCGTTCGCGGGACGGCGGCTCGGCCCCGAAGCGATCGTGCTCGTCGCCGCCATCCGCGACGGGTACGAGAGCCCGCTGTGGGAGGCGGGGCCGGTGGAGGTCCGGCTCGGCGGGCTTCCGCGCGAGGCGGCGCGGCGGCTGCTCACGTCGAGGTTCCCGGGCCTGCCGCCCGGCGTCCGCGAACGCGTTCTGGACGAGGCGGACGGCAACCCGCTGGCGCTGCTGGAACTCCCGCAGGCCCTCGACCACGCGGCCCCCGGCGAGGAGGAGACGCCGCCCGCCCGTCTGCCGCTGACCCCGCGGCTTCAGCGGGCGTTCGGTGCGCGGGCCGCCGAGCTGCCCGCCCCGACCCGTACCGTGCTGCGCGTGGCGGCGCTGGAGGAGGACTGCCCGCTGGCCCCGGCGCTCGCCGCGGCCGGGATCGTCGACGGGGCGCCGCGCGGTGTCGAGCACCTGGCCCCGGCGGTACGGGCCGAGCTGATCGAGACCGGCGACCGTACGGTCCGGTTCCGCCATCCCCTCTACAGGGCGGCCATCCGCCAGGCGGCGAGCCTGGCCGAGCGGCATGCGGCGCACCGGGCGCTGGCCGAGGCGCTGGAGGGCGACCCCGACCGGCGCGTGTGGCACCTGGCGGAGGCCGCGGTCGGGCCGGACGAGGCGGTCGCCGCCGAACTGGCCGAGGCCGGGCGCCGGGCGCTCCGGCGCGGGGCGATCGGCACCGCCGAGGCGGCCTTCGAGCGGGCCGCCGCGCTGGCACGCGACCCCGCCCGCCGGGGGCGCCTGCTGCTGGACGCGGCGGCGGCGGCGAACGACCGGGGACGCGGCGGGACGGTGCTCCGGCTCCTGCGCGAGACCGAGCATCTGGAACTCGGCCCGGAGGAGCACGCCTACCGGATGTGGATCGAGGACGACCTGCCGCTGCGCGACACCGGGCGGGTGCGGGCCCTGGTGGACGAGGCCCGCCCTGGAGATCGTGACCTCGCGTTGAACCTCCTCATGGCGGCCGCCGCGCGTTGTTATTGGGGCGACCTCCGGGACGAGGGCCGTGAGGTGGTGCGCGCCGCGGACGCGCTCGGCGTCGCCTGCCGAGATGACCGGCTGCTGTGCGTCCACGCGCTCGCGGCACCGATCGAGCGGGCGCCGTCCGTCCTGTGCGGTCTGCGCCAGGCCGTGCCGGGAGAGGACCCCACCGCGCTGTACTCGCGGGCCATCGCCGCGTTCGTGGTGGGAGCGTTCGACCGGGCGCTTCCGCTGCTGTCCGCGTCCGTCCGCAGGCTGCGCGAGCAGGGGCGGGTGCGCATGCTGGCGCACGTCCTTCCGATGCAGGCGTGGGCGGCGCTGGAGGTAGGGGACTTGGGTGTCGCGGCGGCGGCCTCGGACGAGGCGAGCAGGACCGGGCGGCCCCTGTGGCAGGCCGCGGGACGGGTCGCCGGGGCGGGCCTGGCCGCGCTGCGCGGCGATCGGACGGGTGTCGAGAGGCTGACGGCCGAGGCCGAGCGGGTGGCGCTTCCGGCCGGCGCGACGGCGCTGCTGGCCCTCGTCCAGCACACGCGCGGACGACTGGAGCTGGCCGAGGGACGCCACGCCGCCGCCTACGAGGAACTGCGCCGCATCTTCGAGCCCGGTGACCCGGCCGCTCACGCCCCGGCCCGTCGGCACGCGATCGGTGACTTCGCCGAGGCCGCGGCGCACAGCGGTCACCGCGACGAGGCGCTGGCGCGGCTCGCCGAACTGGAGCAGGACGTCCCTCAGGCACCGGCGTCATGGGTCCACGCCCAGTCGCTCTTCGCCAAGGTGCAGCTTGCCGCCACCGGCGACGGCGAGGCGGCGGAGCGCGCCTTCCGGCGGGCGCTCGGCGAAGGCGGGCAGGCCACGGCCTTGATGCGGGCGAGGCTCCTGCTCACCCAGGGCGAGTGGCTGCGGCGCCGGCGGCGGCTGATCGAGTCACGCGCCCCCCTCCGCGCCGCACGCGACGCCTTCGACGCCCTGGGGATAGGCCCGTGGGCCGAGCGTGCCCGCCGCGAACTGCGCGCGACGGGCGAGCGGAGCCGGCGGCGCGAGCGCCACTCGCCGGTCGAGCTCACGCAACAGGAGCTCCAGATCGTCCAGATGGCCGCACAGGGCCTCTCCAACCGGGAGATCGCGCAGCGCCTCTATCTCTCCCACCGCACGATCGAGTCGCACCTGTACCGGGTGTTCCCGAAGCTGGGCGTCGCCTCCCGCGCCGAACTCGCCGGCGCGCTCGGCGACCACCCGTCCTCATGAGCCGGCTTCAGCTCACCCTCGCCGTGGGCGACCACGACATCACCCGTCCGCTGATCGATTCCCGCACCGCCTACGACCATCCCATACGTCCGTCGAAGACGGGGGACGCCTCAGCCTGACCAGGCCGGCCGCCGCTGGAGTCGGGCAGATAGGATCACGTCGCGTGGATGAGGTTCTCAGCAGGTCGCGGCTCAACCGGGCGGCGCTGGCACGGCAGATGCTCCTGGCCCGTCAGGAGGTGACGGCGGCCGCGGCCGTGGAGCGGCTGCTGGTGATGCAGGCGCAGGAGGCCAGGCCCCCGTTCGTCGGTCTGTGGAGCCGTGTCGCGGGGTTCTCCGCCGACCTGCTGCGCCAGGCCCTGCACGGGCGTGAGGTCGTGCGCGCCACGCATGTGCGGGGCACGCTGCACCTGCTGAGCGCGGCCGACTACCTCGCCTTCCGGGCGCCGGTGCAGCCGGTGCTGACCGCCTCCGCCGCGTCGATCGCCAAGCGGCTCGGCGGGCCGCTGCCGGAGCAGGGCGAGCTGCTGGCCGCCGCGCGGGCGATCCTGGAGAAGGGCCCCGCGGATTTCGGGACGATCCGCGAGGGGCTGCGGGAGCGGTTCCCGCAGGTCAACGAGCGCGCGCTGGGTTACGCGGTGCGGATGCAACTGCCGCTCGTGATGGTGCCGACCGGCGACCCGTGGGCCTTCCCGGCGAACGCGGACTTCACGCTCGCGGAGCTGTGGCTGGGCGAGCCCATCGCGCCCGACGAGTCACCCGCTCCCCTGGTCCTGCGCTATCTGGCGTCCTATGGGCTGGCCGGCGTCGCCGACATGCAGACCTGGTCCGGGTTGAAGGGCCTGAAGCCGGTCTTCGAGGAGCTGCGCCCGCGGTTGCGGGTCTTCCGGGACGAGAACGGGAGGGAACTGTTCGACCTCCCGGACGCGCCGCGCCCGGAGGCGGAGGTCGCCGCGCCCGCCCGGTTCCTGCCCGAGTTCGACGGCCTGGTGCTGGCGTACGCGGACCGCGGCCGGATCGTGTCCGAGGAGCACCGGCCGCGCCTGGTGACCAAGAACCTGCGGGTCCCCGCCTCCTTCCTGTGGGACGGCTTCGTGCGCGGCACGTGGAAGGCCGCGATCAGGAAGACCTCGGCCACGCTCGTCCTGACGCCGTTCGAGCCGCTGCCCGGCGCGGCCCTGGCGGAGCTGGAGGAGGAGGGGCGCGGGCTCCTCGGGTTCCTGGCGCCCGGCGTGGCCACGACCGACGTCCGTGTCGACCCCGCCGGCTAGCCAAGATCCCTTTCCTCCCTTGTTTCTTTTGGCACCGAGTGCCATCCTGTTGTGGCTGATAAAGGCCGGCGTGGGGGAAGTCACGGAGGACAGCCATGGGACGCTTGACGGGCAAGGTCGCATTCATCACCGGCGCGGCGCGCGGGCAGGGCCGCGCGGAGGCCGTACGGCTGGCGGCCGAGGGCGCGGACATCATCGCCGTCGACCTCGCCGAGTCGGCCGGCCCGGACGTCCTCTACCCGCCGGCCACGCAGGCCGACCTGGACGAGACGGCCAGGCTGGTGAAGGAGCAGGGGCGGCGCGTCCTGGCGCGCAAGGCCGACGTCCGCGACCTGGGCGCGCTGGAGGCGGCCGTCCGCGACGGCGTCGCCGAGCTCGGGCGGCTGGACATCGTGGTGGCCAACGCGGGCATCGTCAACTACGGCCGCGCCTGGGAGATCACCGAACGCCAGTGGCAGGACGTGATCGACGTCAACCTCACCGGGGTGTGGAAGACGGTCAAGGCCACCGTGCCGACGCTGATCGAGCAGGGCGAGGGCGGATCGGTCATCATCACCAGCTCGGTGGCGGGCCTGAAGGGGCTGCCGCTGCTGGCCCACTACGCCAGTTCCAAGCACGGCGTGACCGGTCTGGCCAAGGTGCTGGCCAACGAGCTGGCCTCGTACGACATCCGGGTCAACAGCATCCACCCGCACGGCGTGCGGACGGGCATGACCGACACCTCGATGCAGGAGCTGCTGGACGTGGAGCCCGCCTACGGCCCCATCTACATGGCCGGCCTGCCGTACGAGATGGTCGAGCCGGAGGACATCGCCAACATGGTCGCCTTCCTGGCCTCCGACGAGGCCAAGTACATCACCGGCTCGCAGATGCGCGTCGACCTCGGGGCCCTCAACCGCTGAGCCCTCCGCCGCCGGGCCGCCTCAGGCGGCGCACCCACCGGTCCAGCCCGTCGGGGAGACGGACCTCGGGACGCAGGGGAGCGGCGGTACGCGCACGGGCCGCTGCCGCCGTCACCCCCGATCCGTACGCGGCGTCCTCCGCGAGCCGCAGCAGCGTGTACCGGACGGGATCGACATCCGGTCGTTCCCGCACCCACTCCAGGGCGATGGGCGCGAGCATGGCCAGCACGGCGCCGCGCGCCAACCGGCTGCGCCCGCAAGCGCCCATCGCGAGCAGTCCCAAAGGCCACCACTCGCGGCGCAGCGCATGCCCGATCGCCGCACCATCGGCCACGACGCCCTTGGCGACGACGGCCGCAGCCAGGCTCCAGCCGGTGGGCAGCGATGACAGCCTCCTGGCCAGCAGCGCCGAGGCGACACCCTGGCACACCGCGGCCGAACCGAAGTTCCCCCGCGCGAGCAGGCCGAGCACGGCGAGGTTCCACGCGGACGGACGCGCCGGTGCGAGCCGGCCGGGGTGGCGCAGCGCCAGATCGGCCGCGGACGTGCCGTACTCGTGGCGGCGGCGTGCCCACTCCACCGGGCGCAGCCGTGGCGTGTGGGCGACCTGGACGGCGGGCTCGTAGCGCACGTTCCAGCCGAGGTCGCCGAGCCGCCACACGAAGTCGACGTCCTCGCCCAGCCGCAGCGCCTCGTCGAAGGCGGCGGCCTCCTCCAGCGCCGCCACCCGCACGACCAGGGTCGCGGTGGGGACGAAACCGAGCCTGCCGCCCGGCCTGACCAGCGCGGGCCGCCGTCCCATGTCCAGGGCCGACCGCGCGGCCTCGTACCGTGCCAGCAGGCGCGGGTCGCCGGACCGGGGCACGATCCGCGGAGCGACGGCGCCGACGCGCGGGTCGTCGAAGTGCGGCATCAGCACGTCGAGCCAGCCGGCGGCGGGGCGGCAGTCGGAGTCCACGAACGCGACGAACGGGGTCCGCGCGAGCCGCGCCCCGGCGTTGCGCGCGGCGGCGGGACCGCGGTTGCGGTCCAGCCGCACCAGCCGGGCGCCGTGCGCGTCGGCGGTCTCGCGCAGCGGACCCGGGTCCGGCGAGCCGTCGTCCACGACGATCACCGGGACGTCCTTCAGGGCGGCCAGGGTCCGGTCCAGTTCGCCGGCCCGTCCGAAGGCGGGCACCACGACCGTCACGTCATGCGGCCCCGGCCGGGGCGCCGGCACCGGATGGGCCAGGCCGTGGTCGAGGAGCCGCCGGGCCAGGGCGCGTTCGACGGGCGACGCGACGGCCAGGCCGCCGGCGCCCGCGCGGCGCAGCGCCGCCAGGTGCGGCAGCGCGGCCTCGCCGAGGCGCACGACCTTCCACGGCGAGCCGCCGGTGATCACCCGTCCGCCCGACCACGGCGACGCGTACCGGTCCAGCGCCACCCGGAAGCCCACGGGAAGCACGGCCGGACGCCTCTCGCTCACCACGCCCGGAACCCTTTCACGGCTCCGCCCCTCATGGGGGCGGCCCAGGCGACGCCACACCCGGATCGATGAGGCGTCCGCTCTCCTCCACGCGCCCGCCGCCGATCCGCGCGGCGACCGTCGACGCCATGGCGGCCACGATCGCGCGTCCCCGCTCGGCCGAGGACCCGGCCGGGTCGCCCAGGACACCCGACGGCGACACCGCGCGCACGCCCTTGGCCACGAGGTCGGGCATGATCTCCGCCAGCGGGCGGGTGTCCCCCTCGACCTCGCCGAACGGCTGTACGAGGTGGGGCGCCAGGTACAGCATCACGGAGGTCTCGGTCACGCCCGCGTGCGCGTCGCCTCCCGGGGCCTCACAGCCGATCCACGCGGCCTCGTGCCCTTCGGCGCGCAGCCGGCCCACCGCGGCGTCGAGCGTGCGGACGTTGCCGCCGTGCCCGTTGACCAGGACGACCCGCCCCGCCCACAGTGCCAGCGAGCGGACGGTCTCCACGATCACCGCGTACAGCGCGGCGTGCCCGATCGAGATCGTCCCGGGGAAGCCGGCGTGCTCGCCGCTGGCCCCGTACGGCATCGCCGGGGCGACGAGCACCTGCCCGGCGGTGCGTCCGCGCAGGATCCCGGCGGCGCGCTCGGCGACGGCCTGGGCGATCACGGTGTCGGTGGACAGGGGCAGGTGCGGCCCGTGCTGCTCGGTCGAGCCGACTGGCAGCAGGACCAGCGGGTCCGCCAGGACGTCCGGCCAGGCGGCTCCCGCCAGGTCGTGCTCCCCGAGGCTCGGCATGTCAGCCGGCGGACCCGGTCCCGTCCCCGAGCGTCACGCGGAAGCCGGGCGGGATGTGCAGGTCCGCCGGGGACAGGTCGTGGACGCTGGAGTGGCCGAGGCCGAGCACGGCGGAGTCGAGGCCGCCGCGCATGATGTCCAGCACGTTCTCCACCCCGGCCTGCCCGTTGGCGGCCAGGCCCCACAGGTAGGCGCGGCCGATGAGCACGGCCCGTGCGCCCAGGGCGAGCGCCTTGGCCACGTCGCCGCCGCGCCGCACCCCGCCGTCCAGCAGCACCTCGATCTGGTCGCCGACCGCCTCGGCGATGGACGGCAGCAGCCGGATCGTGGCGGGCGTGGTGTCGAGGTTGTTGCCGCCGTGGTTGGAGACCGACAGGGCGGTGACCCCCGCGTCGACGGCCCTCTTGGCGTCGTCCACCCTCGTGACGCCCTTGAGCAGGAAGGGTCCTCCCCATTCCTTGCGGAGCCAGGCCACGTCCTCCCAGGTGGGAGGCGGTGTCTGCATCCACTCGCCGTAGGCGCCGAAGAAGGTGGGCGCCTCGCCGCCGGGCGGCGTGAGGTTGGGCGTGGTGAGGTCGGGGATGCGGCCGGTCCTGGCGAACCGCCACAGCCAGCCCGGGTGGGGCAGGACGCCGGGCGCCATTTTCACCGCGGTCTTGAGGTCGATCCTCTCGGGGATCATCGGGCTGCCCCAGTCGCGGCCGTTGGAGAACGACCAGTCCAGGGTGGCGATGAGCGCCTTGGCGCCGGCCTTTCGCGCGCGCTCCATGCGGTGGAGCATCGTGTCGCGGTCCCCGCTCCAGTACATCTGGAAGAAGACGTTGGGGTTGGCGGCGGCGACCTCTTCGATGGGCTTGCTGGCGAACGAGCTCAGCCCCATGATCACGCCCCGGTTGGCCGCGGCGCGCGCCACGGCGACCTCACCCTCCGGGTGGACGGCCTGCACGCCGGTGGGGGAGATGACCACGGGCAGGGCCGTCTCGACGCCCATCACGGTGGTGGACAGGTCCCGGTGCGCCTTGTGGCCCGCGACCTTGGGCGCGAAGCCGAGCTCGGCGAACGCCCCGGTGTTGTCGGCGATGGTCCGGCCGCGCTCCGACCCGGCGAGCAGCGCCCCGTACACCATCCACGGCAGCCGTTTCTTGGCCCGCCGCTGCGCCTCGGCGACGGTCTCGAACCAGGGGTTCCTGAACATCTCTGCTGTCTCTTCTCGATCCGGTCGTTACGGGACGCGCAGGCCGGCCAGCGGATCCTCGGCGCACTCGCTCACCGGTGGCCGTTCCGGTCCGGGACGGCGGGTGAGGAGCCGGACGGGCACCGGGCCGCGCCGTGCGGGCGCGGTGCGGTGGGAGTGGTCGGCCGAGGGCTTGGGGATGCCGGCCCGGTCCGCGGGCCGCTTGGCCAGCAGCGCCTCGCCGTGGCCCTGGACGCATTCGGGGTCCGGGCCGTCCAGCGGCAGTCCGGTGAAGAACTTCGCGGCCATGCAGCCGCCCTTGCAACTGTCGTAGAACCCGCAGGACGTGCACGCGCCACCGTGCTGCGGCTCACGCAGCCTGCGGAACAGCTCCGACTCGCGCCACACCCCGGCGAACCCGCCGGAGTCCCGGACGTTCCCGGCGAGGAATTCCTCGTGGATGGCGAAGGGGCAGGCGTACACGTCGCCGATCGGGTCGATGAGGCACACCACCCGCCCGGCGCCGCACAGGTTGAGGCCGGGCAGCGACTTCCCGTAGGCCGACAGGTGGAAGAAGGAGTCGCCGGTCAGCACGCTGTCGCCGTGCGCGACCAGCCAGTCGTACAGCTCGCGCTGCTGCCCGCTGGTGGGGTGCAGCTCGTCCCAGACGTCCGCGCCTCGGCCGGACGGGCGCAGCCGGGTCAGGCGGAGCTGCGCGCCGTACTCGTCGGCGAGGGCCTTGAAGGCGTCCATCTGCGGGATGTTGTGGCGGGTGCACACGACCGAGAGCTTGAAGTTCCTCATCCCCGCGTCGCGGAGGTTGGCCATGGCCCGCAGGGCGGTGGCGTAGGAGCCGCGGCCGCGTAGCGCGTCGTTGACCTCGGCGGTGGCGCCGTCCAGCGAGATCTGGACGTCGACGTAGTCGTTGGCGGCCAGCCTCCGCGCCGCCTCCGGCGTGATCTTGACGCCGTTGGTGGAGAACTTCACGCCCACGTGGTGGGCGGTGGCGTAGTCCAGCAGCTCCCAGAAGTCGGGGCGGACGGTCGGCTCCCCGCCGCCGATGTTGACGTAGAAGACCTGCATGGCCTCCAGCTCGTCGATGACGGCCTTGGCCTCGGCGGTGCTCAGCTCGCGCGGGTCGCGCCGTCCCGAGCTGGACAGGCAGTGGTCGCAGGACAGGTTGCAGGCGTAGGTGAGCTCCCAGGTCAGGCAGATCGGCGAGTCGAGCCCGTACTCGAACAGGTCGACCAGCCGCGTCCCTGGCGCGGTGGCCCGCGGCGCGGTGACGGTCATGGGGTCCTTTCGACGATCATGGACGACCTGACCAGGGCGCCGAGCGCCGCGCCGAAGGCGTCCAGGTCGGACGCGGGGACGCCGGCCTCCGCGCAGGCGGCCCTGGCGGTGGGCGCGTCCCCCAGCGACCGCAGGACCTCCAGCAGCCGGCGGTCCTTCAGGAACGACAGCTTGCGGGTCCCGAAGTGGTAGAGGAGCGCGCCGAAGGGTTCGGGCCGCACCGAGACCTGCGGGTGCAGGTCCCAGGCGCGGTCGAGGTCGAACCCTGACATGACGGGAGCCACGGCCGGTCTAGTAGACGCCGCACATGCCGTCGATCGAGACTTCCTCGACAAGGGAGTCGGCGAGGGCGAGCTCTTCGGCCCGGGCGTCGTCGGCCGCCTGGTCCCTGGTGTCGGGGGCGGTGCCGGTTGCGGTGTCCATATGGCCTCCTCCTTGATCGGCCGGCCTGGTAGGCGGGTTAACCGGATACTAAGTGCATCGAGTGTCAAAAGGAAGGGGCGGTCCGGGACGATGCCTGATCGGCGCCCTGACGTCCTGGTGGTGGGCGCGGGCGGCAGCGGCGCGGCCCTGGCCGCCCGGCTCAGCGAGGACCCCCGCCGCCGGGTCCTGCTGCTGGAGGCGGGACCGGCGCCGCGCGACCCGTCCGGGTTCCCCGCCGGGCTCCTGGACGCCCGCCTGGTCCCCGGGGCGCAGCCGGGACACGCGGGTGTGCGGGCCTTCCCGGCCCATCTGATGCCGGGCAGGCCGTACGCGGCCGTCCGGGGGCGCATCCTGGGCGGCTCGACCACGGTCAACGGCGGCTATTTCATCCGGGCCCGGCGCGCGGACTTCGCCCGCTGGGCCGCGGCGGCGGGCGACCCCCTCTGGTCGTACGAGAAGGCGCTGCCCTTCATGCGCGCTCTGGAGACCGACCTCGACCATGGGGCGTCCGCGCTGCACGGTGACAGCGGGCCGGTTCCGGTACGGCGCGTCGGCCTCGGCCATCCCGCCGCCGCCGCGTTCGCGGCCGCCGCACGCGAACTGGGCCATCCGCCGGAGCCGGACAAGAACGCACAGGAGCCGCCCGGTTTCGGGCCGGTGCCGTCCAACACGGTGGACGGCCGCCGCGTCAACACCGGGATCGCCTACCTGCTCGGCGAGGCGGCCACTCGTCCCAACCTCACCGTGGTGGGCGACCGCCCGGTGCGGTCGGTGGTCGTGCGCGGCGGCCGGGCGGTGGGCGTCGTCGCCGGAGGCGAGGGGCGCTGGACGGTGGTGGAGGCGGGGGAGACCGTGCTGTGCGCGGGCTCCCTGGTCACCCCGCGCCTGCTGCATCTCTCGGGAATCGGCCCGCCCGCGGACCTCGAACGCGCCGGGGTCCCCGTCGTCCACGGCCTGCCCGCGGTGGGCGCCGCGCTCAGCGACCACCCGCAGATCGTTCTGGAGTGGACGCCGCGGCGGCGGATGGACGCGCCTCGCGGCTCATGGCTCGGCGGCGTCCTTCACCTGGCAGGGGACGTGGAGATCCTCCAGTCCCTCGTCCCGGTCTCCGGGCTGGTCGACGGGACGACGGCCGTTCCCGGCGCCCCCATGGCCTTCCTTGTCTCGGTGCAGACGCCCCGCAGGACGGGCGGGTTGCGCACCGTGTCGGCCGACCCCGAAGCGCCGCCGCGCATCGACTACGGCTACCTGGGAACCGAGGCCGACCGGCGCCGGATGCGGGAAGCGGTGCGGGCGGCGGTGGCCGTGGTGGACTCGGCGGCCTTCGGCGAGGTCTCCCAAGGGCCGGTGGGGCCCGTCCGCAGGACGCTGGACGACGATCGCCTGCTCGATCTGTGGATCCGTGCGCACCTCGGCACGTCACAGCACACCTGCGGCACCGTCCCGATGGGCCCGGCGGGCGACCCGTCCGCGGCCGTCGACGCCTGGGGGCGGGTCCACGGCCTCACCGGGCTCCGCGTCGCCGACACCTCGATCCTTCCGGTGGCGCCGGTACGAGGACCCGCGTGCACGGCCGTTCTCATCGGGGAGCTCATCGCCCACGCCATCGATCGCGGCCTGGGCTAACCCTTCTCCAGGACGGCCGTCAGCCCGCTCGCCACCTGCCGGATCGCCTCGTCCAGCAGGCCCGACAGGGCCGTCTCGTCCTCTCCCGCCAGCCACACCTGGTACGCGGTGAGCGCCCCGGCGAGCACGACGTTCCCGGCGAGCTGGGGCTCCATCGCCGACTCCGGCAGCCCGGTGCGCGCGGCCACGAACTCGATGATCACCCTCCGCCACGACTCGTACCGCAGCGTCGCGTCCGCCTGAAGGGTCGGCACCCCGAGGATGAGCTGCATGCGCTGCCGGTGCCAGGGCACGTCCCTGGGGTCGAACCGGTTGAACTCCACCACGGCCTCGCGCACCACGTCCATGATCGGCCGGTGCGGGTCGGCCTCCTCCAGCAGGCGGCGCAGCCTGCGCAACTGCTCCTCGAAGTCCCCCCACACCAGGTCGTTCTTCGACGAGAAGTAACGGAAGAACGTCCGCCGCCCGATCCCCACGGCCGCCGCGATCTCGTCCACGGTGGTCTCGTCGAACCCCTTGGCGGCGAACAGCTCGAAGGCGAGCCGCTCCATGGTGGCTCGCGAGGTCACCCGGGGCCTGCCCATCACCTGCTGGGCGCCGGTCCTGCCACGTGGTGAATTCACGTACACCAGGGTTCCACGGCCCACCTCGTCCCCACGACACTCTTGCGTCCACGGCCGGGGTGTTGTCGCCGTGCCGAGCACGCACCGGTGACCCAGTGGGCGGTCAGGTGGCATGGCCACTTGGCCGGAGGTGAGATATAAGTGGGCCGTGGCCGAGACATCCCGGCGGCGGCCCGATCCCGTCAGCCTGCCCGGCATCACGCCGCTGACCACGACCCGGCTGGCCGACGACCTGGCCGAGCGGATCAGAAGCCTCATCCTCAGCGAGGACATCGCCGAGGGCGCCCGGCTGCCGCCCGAACGGGAGCTGGCCGAGCGCTTCGGCGCCAGCCGTCCCACCGTCAGCCAGGCGCTGCGCGCCCTGTCGCTGATGGGGCTCGTCGAGATCCGCCGCGGCTCGGGCGCGTACGTGATCCGGCGGCCGGAGACGATGGTCACCACGTCGGTCAACCTGATGCTCGACTTCGACCGCGACTCGGTCGGCCGGCTCCTGCAACTGCGCCTGTGGCTGGAGACGCTGGGCGTCCAGGAGGCCGCGGCGAGGACACCCGAACTGGACGAGGAAGAGGCCGCCGCCGTCCGGCGGTCCCTCGACCGGCTCGGGGACGGCACGCGCAGCGTCTCCGAGTGGATCGCGGCCGACACCGTCTTCCACGCGACGGTCGTGCGCGCCGCGGGCAACCCCTACCTGGCGGCCATGTACGAAAGCATCCACACCGCCGTGCTGTCCTACGAGTACAAGGACTGGGTCGACACCGAGGCGGTGCCGGACTGGCTGGCGCGGTCGGATCCGCGGCAGCACCTCGCCCTGCACGAGCCGATCGCGACCGCCGTGCTCGCGCGGGACCCCGAGGCCGCCAAGCGCGCCGTCGACCGCCACCATGAGGCGATGCTCCGGCACATCGCCTCCCTGCGGCCTTGACACCCTCCCGGAGGCGTTGTCCAATCCGGCTAGGCCACTTTGCCACTTCGAGGGAGCGGGACGATGACCGCGTCTCTTCGCGTCTCCGACCCGGAGGCGGCCTGGACGGTGGACGACCCGCGCGAGCTCGCCCTCCGCATCCGGCTCCGGGCGGTACGGATGGTGGCGCCGCACGGCTTCGGCTACCTCGGCCAGGCGCTCTCGTCCGCCGAGCAGGTCGCCGCGCTGTTCTCCCACGCACGTCCCGGCCTCGACCGCCTGGTGTGCTCGCCGGGCCATTACGTGATCGGGCCGTTCGCCGCTGCGGCGGAGCTGGGCCTGCTGGACGAGGAGACCGCTGCCTCCTACGGGCAGGACGGCTCCCCGCTGGAGGCGATCGGCACGGAACGGTCGCCCGTCTTCGACCACACCTGCGGTTCCCTCGGACAGGGGCTGTCCGCGGCGGTCGGCTTCGCGCTGTCGGACCGCCTGCGCCGATCCGGCTCCCGGAACGGAGCGCCCGAGGAGCACGCCCGGACGTACGCGATGGTCAGCGACGGCGAGCTGGAGGAGGGGCAGGTCTGGGAGGCCGCGATGTTCGCCGCCCACCACCGCCTCGACCGCCTCACCGTGCTGGTGGACGCCAACGACTCGCAGGTGGACGGGCCGGTCAGCGGCATCACCACGCTGGAGCCGATCGCGGGCAAGTGGTCGGCCTTCGGCTGGCACGCCCAGGACCTCGACGGCCACGACGTGGACGCGGTACGGGCGGCGCTGGAGGCCGCGTCCGCCGAGACCGGCCGGCCCAGCGTCCTGATCTGCCGGACGTCCACCCTGCACGGCCTCGACTGCCTTCCCCGTGACGCCGACGGCCACTTCATCAAGCTGCCCCCCGAGCTCGCCGCGGCCGCCGTCGCCGAGCTCACGTCCCGGCTGGAGCCGACCCGTGAGTGAACGCGTGCGCGAACCGCCGTACCGGACCGAGCTCAAGCCCTACGGGCGGGCGCTGCTCGACCTGGCCCGCCGCCGCGACGACATCCTGTGCCTGAGCGGCGACCTGACCCGGCAATGCGAGGTCGATCTGTTCCAGGCCGAGCTGCCCGGACGCTTCATCCACGCCGGGATGGCCGAGGCCAACATGATGGGCATGGCCGCCGCCCTGGCGCGTTCAGGCCACACCCCGTTCGTCCACACCTTCGGCGTCTTCGCGACCCGCCGTCCCTACGACCAGATCGCCAACGCCATCGCCTATCCCAACCTCCCGGTGCGCATCGTCGGCTTCATGCCGGGGGTGTCGACGCCGGGCGGGCCGAGCCACCAGGCGATCGACGACCTCGCGCTGATGCGCGGGCTGCCGAACCTGACCGTCGTCGATGTCGCCGACGCCGTGGAGGCCGCCCAGGTCCCGGAGGCCGTCGTGGACGTGCCGGGACCCGTGTACGTACGGCTCAAGCGCGGCGAGATCCCGGTGATCTTCGACGCGGGGCACCGGCTGACCCTCGACCGGGCGCGGATCCTCGTGCCCGGCGACGACGTGGTCATCTACGCCTGCGGCATGATGGTCGCCACCGCGCTGGCCGCCGCCTCCGCGCTCGCCCGGCACGGCGTGTCCGCGGGCGTCGTCGCCGTCCCCGTCGTCAAGCCGCTGGACACCCGTACCGTCCTCGCGGCGGCGGCCGGGGCGCGCGCCCTGGTCACGGCGGAGAACCACTCGATCGTCGGCGGCCTCGGCTCCGCCGTCGCGGAGGCCGTCGCCGAGGCGGGGCTCGGACGCCCGCTGCGCCGCGTCGGGCTGCGCGACACCTTCGCCGAGGGCGCGCGGACCGCCGCCTACCTGTTCGACCGCTACGGCCTGTCCACCCAGGCGCTCGTCGACGAGGCATGGTCCGCCGCGGGCCGCACGGACGCGCCCCCGACCGCACCGGTGCCCGCCCCCGACGAGGGCGAGTACGCACCCGTCTGATCCCCCTCGCGGAGGAGGTCGTCCATGGCCCCTGATCTCATCCTCACCGGCGCGAAGATCTGGACCGGGCTCGGCTGCCCCGTCGGCGACGGCCACCCCACGTCCATCGCCGTCACGGGCGGGCGGATCACCGACATCGGCCCGGAGAGCCGCACGACGGCCACGGCGGGCGACACGACCACCGTCATCGACGTCGGGGGACGGCGGGTCGTGCCGGGGCTGGTCGACTCGCACCTCCACGCCGTCCGCGCCGGCTGGAGCTACCTGGACGAGCTCGACTGGACGGAGGTCCGCTCGATCGGCGAGGCCCTGGACACGGTGCGGCGCGCGGCCTCCGAGCGCGAGCCCGGGATGTGGATCACCGTGCTGGGCGGCTGGCATCCCGCGCAGCTCGCCGAGAGGCGCATGCCGACCAAGGAGGAACTGGACGCCGCCGCGCCCCGCCACCCCGTCTTCGTCCATCCCCTGTACGGGCACGACGACCACGGCGTGCTGAACGCCGAGGCGCTGAACACCCTGGGCTGGACCGGCCGCTGCGCGGACCCCGACGGCGGGGTCCTCCATCGCTCGGACGACGGCACCCCGGACGGCAGGCTCGCCGGCCTGGGCGCCTACCAGCACATCAACCGCGTCGCCCTCACGCCCGGCCCGGAACGGTCCGAGGCGTCGACGCGGGCGTTCTTCTCCCGCCTCGCCGCGCTCGGGCTCACCGGCGTCATCGACGCCGGGGGACTGGGCATGGGCCCGGACAGGTACCGCCCGATCCGCGCGGTCTGGCGCGCCGGCGACCTGCCCATCCGCGTCCGCCTCAACCTCGGCGCGCTCACGCCCGGGTCGGAGGCCGAGGAGATCGCCGCCTGGCAGTCCTTCCTCGACCCGGCGGTGGGCGACGACCTGCTGTCCGTCCTCGGCGTCGGCGAGGTCATGCACTTCGGCTGCCATGACTGGGAGGGCATGGTCCCGTTCGAGATCACCGACGAGGCGTACGAGGAGTTCGCCGCCATGGCCCTCCGGGCGGCGCGGCGCGGCTGGCCCATGACCGTGCACGCCATCCTGGACAGCTCGATCGGCCGGATCCTGGACGCGATCGAACGGGTGGACGCCGAGACCCCGGTCCGCGATCTGCGCTGGTCGCTGTGCCACGCCGAATGCATCGGGCAGAAGGACCTGGCGCGCGTCCGGGACCTCGGGCTCGCGCTGGCGTTGCAGGGCCGGCTCGTCCACAAGGCCCGGGTGTGCGCGGACCGGTGGGGCGAGGAGGCCGTCCGCAACGGGCCGCCGCTGGGCGACATCGCCGACCTCGGCATCCCGTTCGGCGCCGGCACCGATGGGACCCGCAGCGCCTCGTACAACCCGTGGCGGTCCCTGCGGTGGTTCGTCACCGGGCGTCCCCAGGACGGCGGTCCCGCCCGGGCCGAACGGCACCGCCTCGGCCGCGAGGCCGCGCTGGACGCCTACACCAGGGGGAGCGCCTGGCTGTCCTTCGAGGAGGACCGGCGCGGGGTCCTCGCCCCGGGGGCGTGCGCGGACCTCGCGGTCCTGTCGGCGGACTACTTCACCGTCGCCGACGACGACCTCCCGGCGATCACCTCCGACCTGACCGTCGTGGACGGCCGCGTCGTCCACGCCGCCGGCGACCTGGGCGACGTGCCCGTCCAGCGGCACGACCCGCGCCCGGGACCCCGGCGCCGCACCGACCAGTGAAGGGACCGGCCGATGTCACTCCAGTCCTTCGTCGACCCGCCCAGGTTCGAGGAGTACAGCGAGCGCTTCAAGGAGTTCTTCCGCATGGAGCGCGACGAGGACGGCGTCCTGCTGGTCGAGGCCCACACCCTCGGCGGGCCCGTCCAGCTCAGCGTCCAGAACCACCGCGCGCTCGGCCAGATGCTCAAGACGGTCGGGGCCGACCCGGACAACGAGATCCTCATCCTCACCGGCACCGGCGAGGAGTTCATGATGGGCTCGGACCCCGAGGGCTTCGCCCTGGAGGACGCCGACCTGGAGTACTGGGCGTACGAGTACGCCTACAAGGACGGCCGGATCAACGTCTCCGCGCTCGTCAACGACCTGGAGATCCCGACCATCGGCCTGATGAACGGCCCCGGCTTCCACTCCGAGATCGTGCTGATGTGCGACCTCACGCTCGCCGCCGAGGGCGCCACGATCTTCGACCTGCACTACGACATCGGCTCGGTGCCCGCGGACGGGATCCACAACGCCTTCCAGGAGCTGCTCGGGGTCAAGCGCGCCGCCTACGCCCTGCTCACCGGCGAGGCCATCACGGCGGAGAAGGCCCTGGAATGGGGCATGGTCAACGAGGTCGTCCCGCGCGACCGGCTGGTCCCGCGCGCCCGCGAGATCGCGGCCCACATCCTGACGCAGCCGCGCACCGTCCGCCGCCTCACCACGCAGATCGTCCGGCGTCCCTGGAAGCAGCGCGTCGTCGACGACCTCGACGGTGGCTTCGGCATCCAGATGTTCGGCCATCTCGCGAAGAAGAGGTCCGTCCACGGCGAGGCGCACATCAGGTCGACGGTCGAGTACGTCCGCGAGGGCCGCAGGAACAACTTCGATCCCGATCCGGAGCGATGATCCCTTGCCCGGCCGATCGGCCCCCGCTACCGTCGAACTAGATTCGGGTTTCAATTCCCACGGACGGGGACGAGCGTGGCAGCGAACCGGCGGGCCGCCGGGGTCAACCAGCGGGCCCAGATCAGGATGACCGACGCCGAGGTCGAGGAGTTCCTCGCCGGGCGGCACACCATGTCGGTCGCGACCATCGGCCCCGACGGGTCGATCCATCTGGTCGCGATGTGGTACGGGTTCCTGGACGGCTGTGTCGCCTTCGAGACCAAGGCCAAGTCGCAGAAGGTCGTCAACCTCCGCCGCGATCCGCGGATGACCGTGCTGGTCGAGGACGGCGACTCCTACGAGCGGCTGCGCGGTGTCGAGCTGGTGGGCAGGGCCGAGATCATCGAGGACCCCGACCGGCTGTGGGAGGTCGGGGTGAGCGTGTTCAGCCGCTACCAGGGCCCCTACACCGAGGAGATGCGCCCGTTCGTGGAGGCGATGATCCGCAAACGCGTCGCGGTCAAGCTGCACGTGGAACGCACGGTCTCCTGGGACCACCGCAAGCTCGGCCTGTGATCTCCCACGGAGGGGCGATCACTTATTGACCTGATCAATATGCGAATTTAGGGTCATTCCGGGGTCGGCGGCGTTACGGCCGGTGCCGGGTGGAGTGCGCCGGGGGCGCCCCGGTCCTTGGCGCGGAGGTGGCACGTGGCTGTCGATGTTCCGGGCAAGGGCGAACTCGCGGCGATCGCCCGTGGTTACGGGATGCATCTGGGCGACGAGGATCTGGCCTCGTTCGAGCCGCTGGTCGGCGGCCTGCTGTCGTCCCATGACGCGGTCGAGGAGCTGTACGCGGAGACCGCGCCCAAGGCGCCGGACGGCCGGTCCTGGAGCGAGCCGGCCGAGAACGCGCTGGGCGCCTGGACCGTCAGGACGGAGCTCCGCGAGGCCGAGGACGGCCCGCTGGCCGGCCGCACGGTGGCGGTGAAGGACAACATCGCCGTCGCCGGCGTGCCGATGATGAACGGTTCGCGCACTCTGGAGGGCTTCGTACCGAGCCGCGACGCGACCGTCGTGACCCGGCTGCTGGCCGCCGGGGCGACCATCACCGGCAAGGCGGTGTGCGAGGACCTGTGCTTCTCCGGGGCCAGCCACACCTCCGTGACCGGGCCCGTCCGCAACCCGTGGGACCCGGAACGGACGTCCGGCGGGTCGTCCAGCGGCAGCGCGGCGCTGGTCGCGGCCGGGGACGTGGATCTGGCGCTGGGCGGCGACCAGGGCGGATCGATCCGGATCCCCAGCGCGTTCTGCGGCGTGGTCGGCCACAAGCCCACGCACGGCCTCGTCCCGTACACCGGGGCGTTCCCGATCGAGTTCACGCTCGACCACCTCGGGCCGATCACCCGCACCGTGGAGGACGCGGCGCTGCTGCTCGGCGTCCTGGCGGGACGGGACGGCTGGGACCCGCGCCAGCCGGCCGACCTGCGCACGCAGGACTACCTCGGCGCGCTGACCGGAGACGTGTCCGGGCTCCGGGCGGCGGTGGTCAGCGAGGGCTTCGGCATTCCCGGCCTCTCCGACCCCGGCGTCGACCAGGCCGTCCGCGCGGCGGCGGACCGCCTGAGCGAGGCGGGGATGCGGGTCGAAGAGATCAGCATCCCCTGGCACCGGCACGCGATGCACGTCTGGAACGTCATCGCGACGGACGGCGCCACCGTGCAGATGGTCGACGGCAACGGCTACGGCTACAACTGGGACGGCCTGTACGACCCGGAGCTGATGGCCTTCTACGGCAGGCAGCGCCGCGAGGTGGCCGACCAGTGGTCGGAGACCGTCAAGCTGGTCGCCCTGGGCGGCCGGTACTCGCTGGACCACCATCACGGGCGCCACTACGCCATGGCGCGCAACCTGGCCTTCGAGGTGCGCCGCCACTACGACGAGGCGCTGGCCTCCTTCGACGTGCTCCTCATGCCGACCCTCCCCATCGTCGCGACACCGCTGGTCGCGCCGTCGGAGCCGCGGGAGACCTCCATCGCCCGCGCCCTGGAGATGATCCCCAACACCGCGCCGTTCGACGTCAGCGGCCACCCGGCCACCAGCGTCCCGGCCGGTCTGTCCGGCGGCCTCCCCGTCGGGCTGATGATCGTCGGCGGCCGCTTCCAGGACGCGACCTGCCTCCGCGTCGCCCACGCCTACGAGTCGCTGGCCGGCGGCTTCCCCGCCCCTCCGGAGGGCGCGCGTCCCGTCGCCGGCCCGGCGGCCGGGTAGCCCGTCCACCGGGGGCCGCGCCATGCCGGACGTCACGCTCGTCAAGATCACACGGCGGGTGGGCCTGCTGGGCGCCGGACTGAACGCGGGCGTCGCCGTCACCGTGCTGTTCCTCGAACTGGCGCTGCGGCGCCTGGACGGCCCGGAGTACGTCGCCGTCAGGCAGGCCGAGTTCGGCGTCTTCACCTCGTTCGTCGGCGCGGTCTTCGTCCCCACGTTCGTCGCCGTGGCCGCGCTGGCGGTCCAGGCGCGCAGGGGACGCGGCCCCGCGCCGCGGCCGGCGCTGGTCGCGTTCGTCCTGCTGTCGCTGAGCCTGCTGGTCACCCTGGCCGTCAACGGGCCGATCAACGTCGAGCAGCTCGGCTGGAACGCGGCGGCGCCCCCGGCGGACTGGGCGGATGTGCGCGACCTCTGGCAGATCGCCCATGCCGCCCGGACGGTCATGATCGTGGCGGCGTTCGGCTGTCTCGTCGAGGCGGTGTAGCCGGCCGGCGGGTGGCCGCGTCCCGGCGCGTCGAGTGCCGCCGTGCTGGCCGGGTAGGCGTCGTCCATGACGGAATTCGCGCCGGTCAGCGGGCCCTCCGGCGCTGACGGCCGCTCGACGGGCACCGCGCGCGGCAGGGCGGCGCTGTCGGCCGGGGCGCTGGGGGTGGTGTACGGGGACATCGGCACCAGCCCCCTGTACGCGCTGCAGACGGTCTTCTCCATCGAGCACGGCGCCGTCCGCCCCACCGGCGAGGACGTCTACGGCGTGATCTCCATGGTGTTCTGGTCGATCACCCTGGTGGTCTCGATCAAGTACGTCCTCTTCGTCCTGCGCGCCGACAACGAGGGCGAGGGCGGGGTGATGGCGCTCGCCGCCCTGGCGCGCAGGACCCTGCACGACGCGCGCGGACGCGGGACCGTGGCGGTCGTGCTCGGGGTGCTCGGCGCCTCCCTGTTCTACGGCGACAGCATGATCACCCCGGCCATCTCGGTGCTGTCGGCGGTGGAGGGCCTCCAGGTGTCCACGCCCGCCCTGTCGCACCTGGTCCTCCCGGTCTCGGTGACGATCCTCACCGTGCTGTTCCTGGTCCAGCGCTGGGGCACGCACCGGGTGGGGAACCTGTTCGGGCCGGTGATGCTGCTCTGGTTCGCCGCGCTGGCGGCCGGCGGAGTGGCCGAGGTGACGCGGCGGCCGGGCATCCTGGCCGGGCTGTCGCCCACGTACGCGATCACCTTCGCCGCCGGGCACCCCTACGTCGCGTTCATCGCGATGGGCGCCGTGGTGCTGGTGATCACCGGTGCCGAGGCCCTGTACGCGGACCTGGGCCATTTCGGGCTCCGCCCGATCCGGCGCGCCTGGTTCTGGGTGGTGTTCCCCGCGCTGACGCTGAACTACCTCGGGCAGGGCGCGCTGCTGCTGCGCGACCCCGCCAACACCGCCAACCCGTTCTACCTGCTGTTCCCCGGCTGGGCGCGGCTGCCCATGGTGATCCTCGCGACCGCCGCGACGGTGATCGCCTCGCAGGCGGTGATCACCGGGGCGTTCTCGGTGTCGGGCCAGGCCCTGAAGCTGGGCCTGCTGCCCTACCTGCGCATCCGGCACACCTCTCAGCAGGAGGCCGGGCAGGTGTACGTGCCCGCCGTCAACTGGATCCTGTTCATCGCCGTGCTCGTGCTGATGATGGGCTTCCGCTCGCCGGAGCGGCTGGCGACGGCCTACGGCGTCGCCGTCACCGGCACCTTCCTGATCACCACGTCGCTGCTGCTGGTGGTGGCCCGGATGCGGTGGCGCTGGCCCGCGTGGAAGGTGGCCGGGGCCGCCGTCGTCATCGGCGGAGCGGAGATCACCTTCTTCACGGCGAACCTGACCAAGGTCGGGCACGGCGGCTGGCTGCCGCTGGCGGTCGCGGTGGTGGTGTTCACGGTCATGCGGACCTGGAAACGCGGCCACGAGATCGTCACCGCCCGCCGCACCGCCAAGGAGGGCCCGCTCTCGGACTTCATCGAGGACCTGCACAGGACCGGGGCGCTCCGGGTCCCCGGCACGGCGGTGTTCCTCCACCACGGCAAGGACACCACTCCGCTGGCCCTGCGCGCCAACCTGGAGCACAACCACGTCCTGCACGAGCACGTGGTCATCCTCTCGGCCGCCTCGAAACACGTCCCGCAGGTTCCGGACGAGGAACGCCTCACCGTCGACAACCTCCGCTACCGCGCCGACGGCATCGTCCACCTCACCGCCCGGTACGGCTTCAAGGAGCCGCATGACATCCCGGCGGCGCTGCGGCTGGCCGCGGCGTCCCGGGCGGTGCGCCATGACATCGAGCTCGACATCGACCCCGACGGGGCCTCGTACTTCCTGTCGCACATCACGTTGCGCGTCACCAAGGCCCCCGGCATGAGCGGGTGGCGCAAGAAGCTGTTCTTCGCGCTGGCGCGCAACGCGGCCAGCCCGGCCGAGCACTTCCACCTGCCCGAGACCCGGACCGTGGTGGTGGGCGCCCAGATCGACGTCTGACGGCGGCGCCCGCCGCGCGGTCAGGGGGTGACGAGGACCTTGATCGCTCCCGTTTCGGCGGGGTGGCCGAAGACCTCGTACGCCTCGCGGAAGTCGTCGAAGCCGAAGCGGTCGGTGATGAAGCGTCCGGCATCCAGCCGCCTGCCCGCGATAAGGCGGAGCAGCATGGGGATGGTGTAGGTGTCCACCAGGCCGGTGGTGATCGTGATGTTCCGCATCCACTGCTCCTCAAGGTGCAGCGTCGCGGGCTTGCCGTGCACGCCGATGTTGGCGACCCGGCCGCCGGGACGGATCAGCGCGACCGCCAGCTCGAACGTCTCCGCGCGTCCCACCGCCTCGATCGCCACATCGGCGCCGAGCCCCTCCGTCGCCTCCATGACGATGTCACGCGGGTCCCGCCGCCCGTTGTTGACGGTGATGTCGGCGCCGAACCGCTCGGCGGTCCCCAGCCGGGCGTCGGCCAGGTCGAGGGCGATGATGTGGGAGGGGTTGAGCATCCGCGCGGTCATGATGGCCGCCAGCCCGATGGGACCGGCGCCGATCACGACGACCGTGTCACCGGAGCCCACGCCGCCGTTCAGCACCCCCACCTCGTAGCCGGTCGGCACGATGTCGGAGAGCATCAGCACGTCCTCGATGGGCATGTCGCCCGGCACCGGGTGGACGGAGGTGTCGGCGAACGGCACCCGGACGTACTCGGCATGGGTGCCGTCGATCTTGTGGCCGAGGATCCAGCCGCCGCCGCCGACGCACTGGCCGTAGCGCCCCTCGCGGCAGAACCGGCATGTCCCGCAGGAGGCGATGCAGGACACCAGGACCTGGGCGCCCGGCTGGATCATCCGGACCTCCGAGCCGACCGACTCGACCGTGCCGACGGCCTCGTGCCCCAGGATCCGCCCGTCGGTCACATCGGGCATGTCCCCCTTGAGGATGTGCAGTTCCGTACCGCAGATCGACACGGCGTCGACACGGACCACCGCGTCGCGCTCGTCGACGATCTCCGGCTCGGGCACCTCCTCCAAGGAGGGGACTCCGGGACCGTGATAGACCATCGCCCGCATCAGTAGCCCTCCTCGGCCGCTCCGGTGGCTGCGTCACCTTCCAGCCTGGTCGGCCGCGGGACGGAGGTGACAGGGCGGCCGCCGTGGCTGTGCCGACTGATGACCCATCCCAGAAGTCCCCTTTCGCTCCCTTTGGGGCTCGCGGGGCGCGGCCGTCCGCCAGGGTTCCCGGGGCGCGGAGGGTCAAGATCGCCGCGACGGCCGCCCCCCGGGGTGTAGGTTTGCCAACAGGCTTTTCGGTGGAAAGCAAGCGTTCGGGAACGTAGCGGCCGGAGGGGTAATGGCGACGGACGAGGTGCCTCCAATCGACCTGAAGACGGACATCGCGCACCCGGCGCGCGTGTACGACTACTGGCTCGGCGGGAAGGACAACTTCGCCGCCGACCGCGAGGTCGCCGAACGCGCGCTGGCCGTGGCACCCGAACTGCCGCGCAGCGCCCGCTCCAACCGCCGGTTCCTCAAGCGCGCGGTGGAGCTGGCGGCCGGTGAGGGCGTCCGGCAGTTCCTCGACATCGGCTCGGGCCTGCCCACGGCCGAGAACACGCACCAGATCGCGCAGCGCACGTCGCCCGGGGCCCGCGTGGTGTACGTGGACAACGACCCGATCGTGCGCGTCCACGGCGAGGCCCTGCTGGCGAGCGACGCCACGACCACGGTCGTGCAGGGCGATGTGCGCCGCCCCGAGGAGATCCTGTCCCACCCCCAGGTGACCGCGCTCATCGACTTCACCCAGCCGCTGGCCCTGCTGCTGCTCGGCGTGCTGCACTTCGTGCCGGACGACGAGGACCCGTACGGTCTGATGGCCCGGCTGCGGGACGCCATGGTGCCCGGCAGCTACCTGATCTTCTCGCACATCACCGGCGACGCCGATCCCGACAAGGGCCGCGAGCTCCAGGAGGCGATCAACCGGGAGGCGCGCGCGACCATCCGCACCCGCGAGGAGGTCGCGCGGTTCTTCGACGGCTTCGAGATCGTGGAACCGGGCATCGTCCCGCCGGACCAGTGGCGCTCCGAAGGCCCCTCCGACCCGGACCGTTTCTGGCTCTGGACGGGCGTCGGCATCAAACGACCCGCCTGAGCCGGAAGGCACGCCCCACACCCGCCGCGACCGCCGGCTTCGTGCGGCAGTGCGGTGGCGCTCGCCGGAGTTGCCAGGAAGGTCGTGCCGCTGACATCACGCCTCCTCCGGGAAGGTGATCGGAGCGGGTCCGGGGTGCGGCGGCCCGAGTACGCCCTGGTCGGCGCGCTCTTCCCGGTGGCTCGCGAGTCGTGGCCGGCGTCGGCCGAAAGCGCGAAAGCCTTTTCGGTGCCCGTGACCGTGAGCTCGGCCGGTTCGGTCGTCAACGGGGCCGTCAGTCCCGGTCGTCCGGCGCGGCGCGGCGTGGCTGCGGCGCGGTGGAGTCGCGGACGACCAGGCGGCACGGCATGCGATGGACGCCGCTGCCGGCGCCGCCGTCGATGGCGGCGAACAACTGCTGGGCGGCGGCCCGGCCGAGGCGTTCGAGGTTCATGTCGACGGTGGTGAGCGGCGGCCGGGCCTCGGTGGCGAAGACGTCCCAGTTGTCGTAGCCGATGACCGCCAGGTCGTCGGGGACCCGGCGGCCGAGTTCGTGCGCGGCCTCGGCCACCCCGTAGGCGATCTGGTCGCTGCCGCAGAACACCGCGTCCACGTCGGGGACCCGGGCCAGCAGCAGCTCGGCGGCCTGCCGGCCCCAGCGCTGCGACCACGCGCCGTACAGCACCTCGCCACCGGCCAGCGGCAGGCCCGCCTCCTCCAGGGCGGCGCGCATCCCGGCGGCGCGGTCCCGCGCGGCCAGGTAGTCGAGCGGGCCTGTGACGTGCGCGATGTGCGTGCGGCCCAGGGTGAGCAAGTGGTTGATGGCCAACCCGGCGCCGCCCACGTCATCGGGGACGAACGAGACGTCGTTCGGGTCGGTCGACGGGGCGTAGGCGTACACCACGGGGACCGGCAGGCCCTCGGTGATGGAGGGCCGCGGGTCGGTGCTCTCGCCGACGACGATGAGGCCGTCGACGCGCCGGGCGAGCAGGGTGCGGATGTAGTGCTGCTCGCGGATGGCGTCGCCGCGGCCGTCGCACAGCAGCACCGACATCTGGCCCGCGCCGAAGGCGTCCTCGGCGCCGAGCAGCACCGGCAGGCTGAAGCGGTCGACGCCGCCGGTGAGCAGGCCGACCGTCTGGGTGCGGCCCGACAGCAGGCCGCGCGCCAGGGCGTTGGGCTCGAAGCCGAGCTCCTGGGCGACCCGCAGCACCCGGGCGCGGGTCTCGGCGCGCACCTGCTCGCGCCCGTTGAGCGCCTTGGACGCCGTGGCGATCGACACCCCGGCGCGGGCGGCGACGTCGCTGATCGTGACCGGCCGCTTGTGGGCCACAGTGAAACCCTTTCATCTGCTGGGGGCTCGGGCTCCCGAAACGATCCGGAAACATTCCGTTGACAGGAGCCTTCTCTAGATCTATACCACTAAGAACCACCGAAAACCTTTTTCGGCGCGAGCGATCTGGCCGGACGGGGACCGCTCCGAGGAGGAGACGCCATGGAGTTCCAGTCGAGGCATTGCGGGGATCCTTCGGGCGGCGCTCGCCGCGGTGTCCGGCGTCCAGACGGACTCGGGTGAGCCGCGATGACCGGGAGTGCGGCCCCACCCGCGGAGAAGACGCGGGCGACCCGGACGGCGCGCGTACCGGACATGGCGCCCTCCACTCGGGTGGCACGGTTCCGCCGGTGGTCCCGGCTGGTCTTCCTGGTGCCGGCGGGCCTGTACGTACTGTTCGCCTTCGCGCTGCCCGTGGCCTACAACCTGCTTCTCAGCTTTCAGGAGACCTCGCCGGCCACGATCTCCACGCTGTTCGCGCCGTTCGCCGGGCCGGCCAACTACGAGTCCGTCCTGTCCAACCCGACCACGCAGAGCGTCATCGTACGGACGTTCCTGTTCACCGCGGGATCGCTGTTCTTCCAGTTCCTCATCGGGCTCGGCCTGGCGCTGCTGTTCAACCTGCGGTTCCCGCTGCGCCGGCTGGCCCGCTCCCTGGTGATCATTCCCTGGCTGCTGCCGCTCCTGATCACCGGGCTCACCTTCCAGTACCTGCTCCAACTGGAGGCCGGCGCGGTCAACCGGATCCTGCAGGCCCTCGGCGTCATCGACGAGCCGATCGGGTTCCTGCTCACCCCTGACTGGGCCTTCGTCAGCATCCTGGTGGCCAACATCTGGATCGGCATCCCGTTCTTCACCGTGCTGCTGTACAGCGCGCTGCAGGACGTGCCCGCCGAGCTCCAGGAGGCCGCCATGATCGACGGCGCGAACGCCTGGCAGCGGCTGATCCGGGTGACGCTCCCCATCATCCGACCGGTCATCGAGGTCGCGTTCGTGCTCGGGTTCGTCTTCACCGTCAAGGTGTTCGACGTGGTGATCGGGCTGACCCAGGGCGGCCCGGCCAACACCACGCAGATCCTGGCGACGTGGGCCTACAACCTGTCGTTCCAGCAGTACGACTACGGCGCGGGTGCGGCCCTCAACACCGTACTGCTGGTCATCGCCCTGCTGGCGGCGCCGATCTACATCTGGCTCAACCGGCAGTGGCTGCGCGGGGGGCTGTCATGAACCGGCGGCAGCGTCCGGTCACCACCGTGCTCGCGAGCATCGCCGCGCTGCTCTCCCTGGTGGTCGTGCTGTTCCCGCTGTACGCGGTGATCATCGCCTCGTTCCAGACCAACGAGCAGCTCATCGGCGCCCGGTTCAACTTCTGGCCACCGGACCCGACCCTCGACAACTACCGCGAGGTGATCGACGTCCAGGGCGGCCACGTCCTCAGCACGCTGCTGATCGCCGTGGGCACCGCGCTGCTGACCCTGGCCATCTCGCTTCCGGCGGCGCATCTGCTGGCCCGCTACCGGTTCCGGGTCACCGCGATCATCGTCGGCGGTCTGCTGGTGGCGCAGATCCTGCCGTCGATCGTCATCGCCAACTCGCTGTTCCTGCTGTACCACCGGCTGGACCTGCTGAACACCTATCCCGGGCTGATCCTGGCCGACGCCAGCTACGCGGTGCCGTTCGCCATCCTGGTGGTGCGCGCCTTCATGCTGGGGCTGCCGGCGGACGTTCTGCAGGCGGCCGAGGTCGACGGCGCCGGGGAATGGCGGACGTTCACCAGCATCGTGCTGCCGATGAGCCGGTCGGCGATCATCACGGTGGCGGTGTTCGCGTTCCTCAACGGCTGGGGCGACTTCATCTTCGCGCTGACGCTGCTGCCCGGCAGCAGCGAAATGGCCCCGATCACCCTCAGCATCCACAACTACTTCGGCCAGTTCGAGCAGAATCTCGGCGCCGCGATGGCGCTGGCCGTCATGGGCCTGCTGCCCGCCGCGATGCTGCTCATCGCCGCGCAGCGCTACATCGCGGCCGGCCTCACGCTCGGCTCGGTCAAGGGATGAACCCCAACCCCACTCCCACCCCGGAGGTTCGCATGGACAGAACGGCAACTCGATGCAGGAGGTTCGGGGTGGGCGCGGCCGTGGCGGCGCTGACCCTGGCGCTCGCCGCGTGCGGCGGCTCCGAATCGGGCGGGGACGGCAAGGTCACGCTGACCCTGCTGGACTACTACACGGCCGGCGGCGGGAAGACGGCCGTGGACGCCTACATCAGGACGTTCGAGTCGAAGCACCCGAACGTCGACGTCAGGCGGCAGAGCGTTCCGTTCGAGAACCTCATGCCCAAGGTGCTGCAGGCGGCCAGCGCCGGAGACATGCCCGACATCGTCATCATCGACAACCCGAACCTCCAGCAGGTCGCGGCCACCGGGCAGCTACGCGCCTTCGACGACCTGCCCGGCTACACCACGCAGGGGTACTACGAGGGCGCCATCAAGGAGTGCGAGTTCAAGGGCAGGCACTACTGCTATCCGGTGGGCTCCAACTCGGTCGGCCTCTTCTACAACAAGAAGATGCTCGACGACGCCGGCATCAAGCCGCCGACGACCTGGGCCGAGCTGACGGACGCGGCCGCGAGGCTGACGAAACCGCCCACCTACGGCATCGCGGTCTCCGCCCCGGCCGACGAGCAGTCCACCTGGCAACTGGAGCCGTTCGCGTGGAGCGGCGGGGGCGGCATGACCCAGGTGGACTCCCCGCCATGGGTCCAGGCCCTCCGGCTGTGGACCGGCTGGGCCGAGAAGGGCTACATGTCCAAGTCGGTGCTCCAGTGGGACCAGTCTCCCGAGCTGCCCCAGCAGTTCCTGCAGAAGAAGGCCGCCATGATGATCAACGGGCCGTGGATCTTCCCGTTGCTGAACGAGGCGGGCTGGAAGTACAACCAGGACTACGGCATCGCGAAGGTCCCGGTGCAGCGGCCGGGGCAGAAGGTCGTCGCCCCGCTCGGCGGTGAGACCTGGACGCTGGGCGACTCCGGCAACGGCGCGCAGAAGAAGTGGGCCTGGGAGTTCGTCAAGGGCACGCAGGAACCCGCGGTCATGCAACAGCTGACCAAGGAGATGTACATCGTGCCCACCAAGCCGGCCGTCACCGCCGAGTTCCTGAAGGGCGGCGAGGAGTACGCGGTGTTCGCCGAGCAGTCGCTGACCGCGCGGCCGCGCACCACCGAGTACGGCGCGAACTACCCGAAGGTGTCGCAGGCGGTCTGGACGGCGATCCAGGCGGCCCTCACCGGTACCAAGACGCCGGAGGAGGCGCTGAAGGAGGCACAACAGACGGTGGGGTCCGTACCGCGGCAGCAGGGCCAGTGACACCGATGCCTTCGGACACCGTTGAGCTCGCACCCATCGTCTGCTGTGTGGACGACGGCTTCGTCCGGCCTCTCTGCGTGCTGATGCAGTCGATCGCCACGGCGGAGCCCGGCGCGGCGGCGGACATCACGCTCCTGGTGATCCACCAGGGTCTCCAGGAGGAGAGCCGCACGGCGATCCGCTCGAACGCCGACCGGCTGGGAATATCGGTGGATCTTCGGCTCGTCCCGCCGCCGGACCCCAGGTATCCGGCGTTCCGTACCGGAAGTGACGCGACGTACACGCGGCTGGCCATTCCCGAGGTCATCCCGGACCACCGGGTCGTGCTCTACATGGACGTCGACATCATCCTTTTGCAGGATATTCGCCCACTGCTGGCAATGCCCCTCGACGGGGCGCCCTTCGGCGCCGTTCCCGACCCGACGAAACCCGTGCTCCGGCTCGGCCGGGCCCTGCCCGGATGGCAGGACCTGGGACTCAGCGGGGATCGCGAGTACTTCAACAACGGAGTGCTGCTGGTCGACATCGAGGAATGCCGCCGGCGGGATTTCTTCGCGACGGCGTCCCGCCTTCTGGTCGAGCGCCAGGACAATCTCCGGTACTGGGACCAGGACGCGATGAACCTGGCCGCCGACGAGGACTGGCTGCGGCTCGACCGCAAATGGAACACGTTCGCCTTCTCTCCCCTCGTGCAGCTCGGCGGGTACGTCCATCGAGGTGAGCCGGTGCTTCCGCTCGCCCGGTTGCTGGCCGAGGAGGAGACCGCCGCCGTCCTGCATTTCGCCGGACCCAGGAAACCCTGGATGTGCGACTATCCCGACAATCCACTACGAGATCGTTACCTTCGGCTCCTTCAAATGACCACCTAGATGTCCGTTACGGCGCTGGTACGTGTGCGACGTCCAACCGGGAGTGCTCCGTGAGTAAACCTGTGATTCCGAGCGGCGGGCGGCTGCGCCCGCTCGGCATCGACGAAGTGCGGCTGGCGCCGGGCTTCTGGGGAGACCGGCAAAGACTGAACGCCGATGTGATCCTCGAACACTGCCGGTCATGGGAGGAACGCCTCGGCTGGATCGACAACTTCCGCCGGCCGGACGCGCCGCACCGGGGCCGCGAATTCAGCGACTCGGAGATCTACAAACTGCTCGAGGGAATGATCTGGGAGGCGGGGCGCGAGCCCGATTCCGGCCTGAAAGCGCGGATCGACGAGCTCTCCGAGATCATCGCGGGGGCGCAGGAGCCCGACGGGTACCTGAACACCCGCTGGCGCGGGAACCGCTATGCCGACCTGGAGTGGGGCCACGAGCTGTACTGCTTCGGCCACCTCATCCAGGCCGGGGTGGCGTCGCTGCGCTCCCCGGGCCCCGGCCTGCTCGGGGAGGTCGCCATCCGCGCCGCCGATCACGTCTGCCGGGAGTTCGCGGACGGGGCCCGCGAGTCGGTGTGCGGACATCCGGTGATCGAGATGGCGCTGGTCGAGCTGTTCCGGGTGACGGGGGAGGAGCGGTACCTGGAGCAGGCCAGGCTGTTCGTGGAACGGCGCGGCCGGCCGGTGCTCGACGACATCCACCTCGGCCGCGCCTACTTCCAGGACGACATGCCGGTCCGGCAGGCCAGGGTGTTCCGCGGCCACGCCGTACGCGCCCTCTACCTGGCCTCGGGCGCCGTGGACGTCGCCGTGGAGACCGGCGACGAGGACCTGCTGGCCGCGATCATCGACCAGTGGGACCGTACGGTGGCCGCCCGCACCTACCTGACGGGAGGCATGGGGTCGCGGCACAGCGGCGAGATGTTCGGTGAGGACTGGGAGCTGCCGCCCGACCGCGCGTACTCCGAGACCTGCGCGGGCGTCGCGTCGGTCATGCTGTGCTGGCGGCTGCTGCTCGCGACCGGCGACCCGCGCTACGCCGACCTGGCCGAGCGCACCCTCTACAACGTGGTGGCCACCTCCCCGGCGGCGGACGGCCACGCGTTCTTCTACGCCAACCCGTTGCAGGTGCGGGTGCCGGGTCGGGTGCCCGATCCGGACGTGGTGAACCCGCGCGTGGAGGCGCCGCTGCGGGCGCCGTGGTTCAGCGTGTCGTGCTGCCCGAACAATTTGGCGCGCACGTTCTCCAGCCTCGGCGGCTACATCGCCACGCGCGACGACCATGGCGTCCAAGTGCAGCAGCTCGCCCCGTGCACGATCGAGACGACGCTGGAGGACGGGCGCCGGGTCGGGCTCCGCGTCGACACCGGCTATCCCTGGTCCGGTGAGGTGACCGTGCGGGTGGACGAGACGGACGGGGGGCCGTGGCGGCTGTCGGTGCGGATCCCGCCGTGGGCGGGCCGGACGGAGTCCTACCTGGTCGAGGAGCGCGACTGGCGTCCCGGCGACGAGATACGCCTCGACCTGCCCATGGAGCCGCGCTGGACCCGTCCCGACCCGCGCATCGACGCGGTCCGCGGGTGCGTGGCGGTCGAGCGCGGTCCGCTCGTCTACTGCGCCGAGTCCCTCGACGACGACCCGCCGCTGGCCGGGCTTCACGTCGACACGTCGGCGCCGCCACGGGAGCTGAGGGACGGCGACGGGCTCGGCCGCATCCTGCTCTCCGTCCCGGCACGGACGGTGTCCGGGGACGGTCCATGGCCCTACGGCGCGCCGCGTCCGGAAGCCCGTGCCCCCGGGGCGACGACGCTGGTCCCGTACCACATGTGGGGCAATCGCGGCCCCGCGACCATGCGCGTCTGGCTCCCGGAGGACACCCGGCTCCGGGAGGTCACCCGGCTTCGGGAGAACCGCGACGATGGATGACGAGGGACGGGTCGTGGTCCGGTTCGCGGCGCGGGTGCCGGACCCGGCCACCGGGCCGCTCACCTGGGGGCAGCGCTTCATCTGGGATGCCGCCGCCTCCCTGGCCCCGCACGACGAGCACATGAACCTCACGCTCGTCGTCCCGGTCCCGGCCGGGCCGACGGTCGGCGAGGTCGCGGGCGCGGTGACGGCGCTGGTCGAGAGGCACGCCTCGCTGCGTACCACCTATCCCCTCGGCGACGACCTGGAGCCCTACCAGGTCGAGCTGAGCGACGGTGAGCTGGAGCTCCGCATCAGCGAGATCCGTGCCGGCCCGGAACGCAGCGTGGAGGAACTGGCCGCGCGGCTGGCGGGCCGTTCGTTCGATCTGGCGAACGAGCTGCCCGTGCGCGCCGGCATCAGCGTCGAAGGCGGTGCGCCCCGGGCCGTCGTCCTGGCGTTCTCGCATATCGTGGCCGACGCGTGGGGAGGGCGGATCCTCCGTGCCGATCTGGAGAGGCTCCTGAGCGGCGGGGATCCCGGTGCGCCGCCGGAGCATCGGCCCATCGACCAGGCGGCGTTCGAGAACTCCGACCTCGGCCGGCGTATCGAGGCCAGGTCGCTCGACCATTGGCGATCCAGGCTGGAGAGGTTCCCGCGGACCATGTTCGCCACCCGTCCGAGAACGGACCCGGCTCCCCGCTACTGGCGCGGGGAACTGTCCTCGCCGGCCCTCGCCTTGGGAGTGGCGGCACTGATGAGGCGATACCGGATCTCCGCCAACTCCGTCGTCCTCGCCGCGCTCGCGCTGCACCTGGGGCATCTGGCGGACATCGACCGGTGCGCCGTGAAGGTGCAGGTCCGTAATCGGTGGGGGCCCGAACGGAACGACTCCGTCGAGATCTTCCTCCAGGAGGTCCCGGTCGTCTTCGACCTCGACCGGGGCTCGTTCGCGGTGACCGCGCGGGCCGTCCAGGACGAGGTGATCCGATCGGCCCGCCACGCGCGGTGCTCGCCGGTGAAGATCCGGGCGCTGCTGGACGACCTCGACACGCGGCGAGGCACCCGCACGGCCCTGGACACCATGATCAACACGATGGGGCTGCCGGTCGCCGCGCCGCCGCCGATCCCGGAACCCATCGAGGACCTGTCGGCCGCGCTCGCCGCGCTGCGCCCCGGCACCGCCTTCAGATGGACGGAGAAACGGGAGGTGGAGGGGGTCAGATGCCTGGTCATCTCCAACCTCCCGTTCGAGGACCGGATCTCGGTGCTGGCGGACACGGCCTGCCTACCGCCCGGCGATGTCCGCGCGCTCCTGTTCGGGATCGAGCGGCTGGTCGTCCACGTCGCCACGGCAGGCGACGAGCCGCGGGCCGCCATCGCCGAATCGGGACTCGTCCCGTTCCCCCGAGGACCGGAATGGCGCAGGCTGGGCGAGTCGTGGACCGACCTGGAGGCCACCGCGGCGATGGTCGCGGACCGGGCCGGGCTCGCCCGCGAGGCGGTGCACCTCGCGGTGGGCGACGAACTGGTCGCCTATCTGGCCGGGCCCGTGCCGAGGCGGGAGTTCGACCGCCTTCCGGAGCGGTGCTTCGCGGCCCTGGCGCAGGACGCGACCGTCGCCCTGCCGGACCGCTTCGTCCTGGTCGAACGGTTACCGCCACCCGTCCTCGGCGCCGACGGATGGCGCCGCCAGCCCGCCCTGGCCGTGGCCGCCCGGCGATGACGGCGACGTCCCGGACCGACCACCCGCCCACCGAAGAGACCCGCCGGAGAACCGGGAGGCGACCATGGCCGACCGCCATCAGATCGTCGACTCCGTGACCGGCCACCTGCGCGCGGCGCTGCCGGAGCTGGGTGACCTGGAGGTCGATGAGGACAAGGACCTGCGTGACTACCCGGGATTCGACTCCCTGATGATCCTGGAGGCCCTCGTCTGGCTGGAGACCGAGTTCGGGGTGGTCATCCCGGACGAGGAACTGAGTCTCGACCGTTTCTGCACGGTCGGCAAGATCGCCGATTACGCCGTCGAGCACCTGTAGCACCGGCCGGCACCGGCGGGAACCGCCGTGCCCGGAACACCGATCCCCGCCACCGCCACCAACGGGAGGCAACCATGAGCACTGGCGGCATCGCCGACGCCGTACGGCAGGGTCCCGGCGCGGCGGACGCGGCGGCCATCGTCAACAACGGACGCGTCTGGACCTTCCAGGCCCTGCTGGACGCCGCGGAGGCGCTGGCCGAACGGCTCACCGGGCCGGGTGTGCCGCACCGGCGGCCGGTGAACGCGGAGCTGTCGGACCCGGTCGCCACCGCCATGGCCACTCTGGGCTGTGACCTGGCCGGCCTTCCCATCGTCCACCGCGATCCCGCCATGCCGCAGTCGGCGCCCGGAGCCGTCACCCTGCACGACGGGAGGGCACGGACACCGGGCGCCGACGAACGGCGGCTCGCGGACACCGGCCTGTGGCTGCGGTGGGACGAGAGGGGCTCCGACGACGCGCCCGGCATGGCCGGCCTCCCCGGCCGGTCGCAGATCTTCCTCACCTCGGGCTCGACCGGAACGCCGACCGGGGTGGTCACGACCGCCACCGCGGTGCTCCTCAGCGCCCGCCGGATCGCGAGGTTCCTGGGGTACGGGCCGGACACCCCGGTGCTGACCTGCGCGCCGGTCTTCCATGGATACGGGTTCAGCACCGGCCTGCTGGCGCCCTTGCTGCGCGGAGCGCCGGTGTGGTTCTGCTCTCCGCGCTCGGTGCCCTCCCAACTGGACCGCGCGGCCCGTCACCACGGCGCGCACACGATGGTCGCGCTCCCGTCGCACTACAACCTGATCGCCGGGCTGCCAGAGGACGCCGCGCCCTCGCCCGGGGATACCAAGGGCCTCGCCGGGCTGCGCGGTTGCGTGTCGGGCGGAGCTCCGCTGCCGCCCGGCGCCGCCGCCCGGCTCCTGCGCCGGTACTCGTTCACGCTCTACAACGGCTACGGATCCAGCGAGGCCGGGATCATCGCGTTCAAGCCGGTCACCGGGGAGGACGACCCGGGAGACGTCGGCGTCCCGCTGCCGGGGATCTCCGTCAGGATCGACACGGCGGCGGAGACCGGGGACCCGGCGCCGGACGGAGAGGGCCGCGGCGGCACCACAGGGGAGCTGCTGCTGTCCTCGGACGGGATGGCGGCGGGCCGGATGGAACCCGGCGGGATGCGGCCGCTCGACCTGGACGACGGCTGGTACCGCACCGGCGACCTCGCCTCCATCGACCCGTCGAGCGGCGCGATCAGGCTGCTCGGCAGGGTCGACACGATGATCAACGTGGCGGGCGAGAAGGTCGGCCCCGCCGAGGTCGAACGGGTCCTGGCCGCTCACCCCGGCGTGCTGGACGTCCAGGTGCTGCCCGCCCCCGACCGGGTACGCGGCCAGGTGCCGGTGGCCCGGGTGGTGCTGCGGGACGCCGCCGCCGAAGGCTCCCTGATCGCCTGGTGCAGGGAGAGGCTGGCGCCGCATCAGGTGCCGGCGCGTATCGAACGCGTCGCGGCGATCCCCCGGTCGGCGACCGGGAAACCGCTGCGAGGACGGGTGCCGTCGTGAACGGGATCCCGCCGGCGTATGTGGTCGACCGCCCGCCCGGACCTCGCCTCCCGCACGAGAATGCCCGCCGATGGACACGACCGTTGAACGATCTCAGGAGCGAGGCTTGCCGGCGACCCACGCACAACGCTCGATCTTCTCCATGCCCTTTTCGAGGCTGCTGTTCTCCACGCTGCGCAGGCGCGAGGCATGGCATCTGTCCCGTGGCGGCCCGACGATCTGGGTCCCCTCGCCGAGCGGCACGATCCTCACCAGCGTCGTCCGCGTTCCGGATCACCTCGGGGCGCGGTTGCGGGAGGCGGTGCTTCCGGCCGGTGACGCGCACGGGGGCCACTACGTCTACCCGGTGGGTGACCTCCACGTGACCCTCACCAACCTGGACGCCTACCGCGATGTCCCGGTCGAACGGATCGAAGAGGCGCTGACGGACTGCCTGTCCAGGGTCGGGCCCGTGGAGCTGTCCCTTCGCGGGCTGGCCATCTCACGGGCCACGGTGTTCGCGCAGGTGCACGCGAGCCCGGCCTGGAGGCTGTTCCGTCTCCGCGCCGCCGTGCGCCGGACGCTGACGCCGTCCGCCGGCGCCATTCCCGGGAGACCCGCCGACATGGTCGGGTTCTGCAATGTGCTGCGCTTCAGGCATCGGGACATCGCGCCCGCGAAAGCGATCGTGGCCGGTCATCGCGATATCGAGATCGGTCGCTTCCTGCTCGACGACGTCGAGATCGTACGGACCGACAAGGTCCTGTCGGCGGCCAACACCGCCATACTCGCCAAGTGCGCGCGGAGGTCGCCGTGAAGCAAATCGTCCGCAATGCCAAACGATTGGGGTCACGGCGATGCGCGTTCATCTCGTAAGCCTTCAGGCGGAGTCCTATCCGCTCACGACGACGCCACTCGCGATCATCACGCTGGGCGCGTTCCTGAGGTCCCGCCATAACGGCGTCTCCGTCACCTACACCGATCTGCAGCTCAGTGATCTGGAGGCGGATCTGCTCCCCGCCCTCGACGCCGAGCGGCCGGACATCATCGGGATCTCCGCCCAGTACGGCACCCTGAGGCAGGCCGGGCTCCTGCTGGACCGGCTCCGGCAGGAGGGCTGGTTCGACCGTTCCCGCGTGGTGGCCGGCAATGTGCTGCCGACCTACGCCTACCCGTGGCTGCTGGAAAGGTATCCGGATCTGCTCTGCTGCGTCGGCCGGGGCGAGATGTTCCTGCTGCGCCTGGTCTCCCAGGTCGCCAAAGGCGAGGTGGATCCCCGGCGGTTGCCGGGATGCGCCTGGTCGGAGGCCGGGCGGCCCACGCTCTCCGACGCCAACAGGTTCGAGCTGGAACTGCTGCCCCCGGCGGACTGGGACGGCCTGTTCGCGCGTTACACACCCGGGCTGTACGAGGAGGTCTGGGTCGAGGCCAGCCGGGGCTGCCCGCATAAGAAGAGCGGCTGGGGATGCACTTACTGCGCCATCATGCCCGACGCCGGTTCACGCGACTGGCGGCCGCGCGGAAAGGATTCCGTCCTGACAGAACTGTCGGTCCTGGCGCGTTACGGCATCTCCCATATCCGTTTCGCCGACGAGGAGTGGATGGCCGACCAGCCGGAGCGTGCGCTGACGTTCTCGAACGAACTGTACGGGCTGCGCCGGGAACTGCTCGACGACGGAATTCCCATGCCGACGTTCGACATGGCCATGCGGGTGGACGACGTGATCCGCCGGAACAGGCGCGGCGGCAACGGCGATCTGCTGGACATGGGCGCGCACCTCGACCACAAGAACAACCACAAGCGGATCGAGGCGCTGCGCCGCCTGCACGAGATAGGACTCAAACAAATCTATCTAGGAATCGAGTCGGGTGCGGCGGGCCAGCTACGGCGCTACTACAAAGGCGTCCGGCCGGAGGACAACGAGCTGGCCCTGAACACGCTCACCGACCTGGGCATCCAGGCGGCCTGCGGGTGGATCATGTTCGACCCGATGGTCACCCCCGCCGAGCTCCAGGAGAACGTCGCCTTCATCCGGCGGAACGACCTGCTGCCCGCGTCCCCGCACGACAGCTTCGTGACCTATCCGCTGAGCCGCATGCGGCCGCTGGAGGGAAGCCCCTCGGTGAAGGTCCTGCGTGACCAGGACCTGCTCGGCCCCCGGACCGCCACCATCGTCGAGTACGAGGTGCGCTACGAGGACCCCGTGGTGGCGGGAATCGTCGATCAGGTCGTGGAGTGGGAGCGCGGCATCGCCCGCCCGGCCCTGTACGCGCTCAAGAACCGGGTCGCGCGGATGGCCTGGCGGGACGGGCGGCCGCCGGAGGACGACAGGATGCTGGCCGACCTGTATTTCGCGCTGAAACGGCTCGATCTCGCATTGGCGGACGAACTCAGCCGTGCCGCCCTCAACGGATGCGGCGAGTCCGGGCTCGCCGCCGTCCGGTTCCGGCTGGAGGAGGAACGCTCGTCCCTGGTCGGCGGCGTCCGCGGAGCGACGCCGATCCTGACAGGGGCCGCGGACCCGGCGGCGTGAGAGGCCGCGTGGTTCCCGCGCGCCCGCGCCTCGTGACATCGTGCCCAGGGATCGTGCCCACCGATATAGTGGCGCTCCCAGCGGCCTTTCGTCCGGAAAGGACGGAGATGCGTTCGTGAACGGCGACTCCTCCGCCGAACGGCGGCAGCGCAACCTGGACACGGGCGTGGCGCACACGGCCCGGGTCTGGAACTGGTTCCTGGGCGGCAAGGACTACTACCCGGCCGACCAGGCGGCGGGGGAGCAGGTCGCCCGGGTCAACCCGGATGTGATCCCTCTGGCCCGCGCCTCCCGCGCCTTTCTGGTGCGCGGCACCTCCCATCTCACCCGCGAGGCCGGGATCCGGCAGTTCCTCGACATCGGCACGGGCCTGCCCACGGCCAACAACACCCACGAGGTGGCGCAGTCCATCGCCCCCGAATCGCGGATCGTCTATGTCGACAACGACCCGCTGGTGCTGGTCCACGCGGAGGCCCTGCTGACCAGCACCCCGGAGGGCGCGACGCACTACATCGAGGCCGACCTGCGAGATCCCGAGACGATCCTGAGCGAGGCGGCCGGCGTCCTCGACTTCGACCGGCCGATCGCGATCATGCTGATCGCGATCCTGCACCATATCCCGGACACGGCCCAGGCCCGGGAGATCGTCGCCCGGCTGCTGGAGGCCGTGGCGCCGGGCAGCCACCTGGCGATCGCGCATGCCGTCCACAGCGAGGTGATGGACAGGGGCGCCGCCCAGTGGAACAAGGTCGGCAAGCCGCCCCTGGTCCCGCGCCATCCCGAGGAGATCGCCGGCTTCTTCGAGGGGCTGGAGATGCTGGAACCCGGACTGGTCACCACGACGCGATGGCGCCCGGACGGCATCGATCTGGGCGTCGTCCGGGACATGGACCAGATGGCCGGCATCGGCCGCAAACCCTGAGCCGCGACGACCCCCGGTTCGCGGCTATGCGCCGGGTCGCCGGGCGGGCGGCACGGTCACCGTCTCGAATCCTCCCTCCGCCGCGATGATGTCGGCGGCGGCCTGGGTGAAGGCGCGGATCCGGTTGGTCTCGGCCGTGGCGCGCCAGGCGAACCGGCGTTCCCTGGCCGGTCCGTCGAGGATGGGCACGTAGGCGATGTCGGGCCGGGTGTCGTACTTGCTCGCGTGGGCGGGCACCACGAAGACGCCCAGGCCCGCGCCGATGAGGGAGAGCATCTCCTGGACGGTGCTGAACTCGGGACCGGATCCGACGAGCGCGCCGCCGGGCGTGCGGGACGGCACCAGGCCCTCGTTCATGTAGGCGGGAAGGCCGCGGGGCCGCAACACCCGTTCGCTTTTCAGGTCCTCCAGTGAGACCGAGCCGCGCCGGGCGAGACGGTGCCGGGACGAGACCGCGAGGACGACCGGCTCGCGGAACAGCACGGGACCGCACACGATGCCGGGTTCGTCGACGTCGACCGGGACCAGGACCAGGTCCAGCTCGTCGCCGCGCAGCAGGTCGAGGAAGTCGCTGTAACGGGCCTCGACGATCTGCACCTGGCAGCCGGGATGCCGCGCCTGGAACCTGGCGGAGACCTGGTGGAGGAACCGCCCGACGACGGTGCCGACGAAGCCGACCCGCAGCAGCCCGTCGACCCCGCGCCCGGCGGAGATCGCCCTGTCGATGCCGTCGAGGATCTGCTGGTAGGCGGGCCGCAGATCCTCCTCCAGGCGCCGCCCGATCGGGGTCGGCACGACCCGGCGGCTGGTTCGCTCGAACAGGGCCGCGCCGATCCTGCGCTCCAGCTTCTTGATCGTCTGGCTCACCCGCGCGGTGGACACGTGCAGGCGTTCGGCGGTACGGCCGAAGTGCAGCTCCTCCGCGAGCGTCAGAAAGATCTCGATATCGCGCCGTTCCACCTCGACCCCCGATCGTGAACCCCTAGGTTAACGACCGTTGCACACCTGGCCATTGTTGCCAACCCGCTCCGGGGCGACCGTTGAGACGCGGCCCGAAGAAGCCGCGCTTATCTCTCAACGAAGGAGCAACGGTATGACCGGCGATATGACCCTCATCACCGGAGGCACCGGAAAGACCGGGCGGCGCATCGTGCAGCGGCTGACCGCGCAGAACCGCCCGGTGCGGGTGGGCTCACGGTCCGGCGGGGTGCCCTTCGACTGGGCGGACCCGGACACCTGGCAGCCCGCGCTGGAAGGCGTCGGCGCGGCGTACCTGTCCTACTATCCCGACCTCGCGGCGCCGGGAGCACCCGAGGCGATCGGGGCGTTCGCCGAGACGGCGCTGCGGTCGGGGACCCGCCGTCTGGTGCTGCTGTCGGGCCGGGGCGAGGAGGAGGCCCAGGCCAGCGAGAAGGTGCTGGCCGCCTCCGGCGCGGACTGGACGGTCCTGCGCTGTAGCTGGTTCGACCAGAACTTCAGCGAGGACTACCTGGTGGACGGCCTCGTGCACGGCGAGCTGCTCCTGCCCGCCGGGGAGGTGGGCGAGCCGTTCGTCGACGCCGACGACATCGCCGACGTCGCCGCCGCCGTGCTCACCCAGGACGGGCATCTCGGCCGGATCTACGAGCTGACCGGCCCGCGGCTGCTGACCTTCGCCGAGGCCGTCGCCGCCATCTCCGCCGCCGCCGGCCGCACCATCGCCTACCGGCGGATCCCCGCCGAGGAGTTCGCCGCGGGCCTGGCCGCCCAGGACGTCCCCGCCGACGTCATCGACCTGCTGACCTACCTGTTCGCCACCGTGCTCGACGGCCGCAACGCCTACGTGTGCGACGGCGTCCGGCAGGTGCTGGGCCGCCCGGCCCGCGACTTCACCGACTACGCGCGCGACGCCGCCGCCACCGGCATCTGGAACGGGCGGTGACCCGGATGAGAACCCTGCAATCCATCACCCTGATGGCGTCCACGGTCAGCACCGGGCTCGTCGCCGGGCTGCTGTTCGCCTACGCCTGCTCGGTGATGCCGGGCCTGGGCCGCTCGTCCGACCGCACCCTCGTCGAGGCGATGCAGAACATCAACCGGGCGATCATCAATCCCTGGTTCCTGCTGCCCTTCGTCGGCTCGCTCCCGCTGATCATCCTGGCGGCCGTCCTCGCCTGGCGCGGTCACGGCCGGTCCGCGCTGCCCTGGATCCTCGCCGGGCTCGCGCTCTACCTGGTCGCGTTCCTCATCACCCGGGGCATCAACATCCCGCTCAACGATCGGCTCGACCGGGCCGGGGACCCCGCCGGCATCGCCGACCTGTCCGCGACCCGCGCGAACTTCGAGGACAGATGGGTGACCTGGAACATCGTCCGCACCGTGGTGCACACCGCCGCCTTCGCCTGCCTCGCCTGGGCGCTCGTCCTGTACGCCCCCAACGCCGCCCGGTCCGGCGCCGCCGCGCACCAGCACGTCACCCCGCCGACAGCCGCCGGAGCGCGCTGATCGGCCTTTCCCACCCCGGCCACGGCGGACGGCCCCATGGCCCCTGCCGTGGCCGACGATCGTTCAACACCAGACAGGCCGACCGTGGAGCGCGGCCGGGCGGCCTTTGCGTGTCCCGCAGGGCCGCCCGATCCAGGTCGCCGTCTCAGCCGGCCGCGGGGGTGAGGGCCTGGTGCCAGCGGGCGGTGTCGGTGTACTGGTGCAGCCAGGAGATCCGCCCGCCGGTGACCCGCCAGAGGTGGACGAACTCGGCCTCATGGGGCCGTCCGGTCGCGCGCGCACTGCCCCGGTAGTGGCCTGTGACGACGATGGTCCCGTCGGTGGTCTCGTGCCAGCTCTCGGCGTAGGGGGCGGTGTCGAAGTCGGCGAAGACCGCGCCCCAGACCCGGGTGAGCGCGTCCCGCGGCCCATGGAAGGCACCGCCGGCCCCGCAGGGCATGCCCGGTGCCGTGTGGACCTGCACATCGGGATGCAGCAAGGCCATGATCGCTGCGCCGTCCGCGGCTTGAGCCGCGGCATAGAAGCGCTGGACGACCTCGACGGCGGTGCGCATGCGTCTCCTTATTAGAAGATGTATTCTAGAACAATCCAACTAAAACATGGATGGGGGCGCATGGGAAGACCTGCGAAGTTCAGCCGGGACCAGATCCTCGACGCGGCCCTGGACCTCGTGGCGGAAGGCGGACCCGGCGCCGTCACGATGTCCGCCATCGCGTCCCGGCTCGACGCCCCGACCGGATCGCTCTACCATCGCTTCGGCTCACGCGACCTGTTGCTCTCCGCTCTCTGGCTGCGCAGCGTCCGCGGATTCCAGGAGGGCTTCGTGGCGGCCCTGGAGGCCGGAGACGCCGAGGCCGCCGCTCTCCATACTCCGCGCTGGTGCCGCGCGCATCCGGCCGAGGCCGCGCTGCTGCTCCTGCACCGCCGGAAGGACCTGATCAGGCATCCGCCGCCCGGAGAGGGCATGGACGAGGACGTCAACGCCCGCGTGATGGCCGCGCTCGACGCGTACGCGGCGGCACATCCAGGCATCGACCGGCGGCGGCTCATGTTCGCCGTGGTCGACGTCCCCTACGGCGGCGTCCGCCGCTACCTGCTGGACGGCCGGCCGCCACCGGCCTTGGTCGATAAGTTGATCGTGGCCACGTGCCGCGCCGTCCTTCCGGATCCACCGGCGGAGGCCGGGCCGCAGAAGCGTTCCACGGAGGAAGGACGCGTGACGCATGCGCAGTGATCGTTCGGACGAGGTGGTCGTCGTCGGCGCGGGCATCGCCGGCCTCAGCGCCGCCCATCGGCTGGCCACGGCCGGGCTGCGCGTGACCGTCCTCGAGGCGGAGCGCGCCCCCGGCGGGCGCATGTCCACGCAGGCGGTGGGGGAAGGGCTCATGGAACGGGGCGCCCAATTCCTGTCCACCGGCTACGAGTCCATCCCCGGCCTCCTCGCGACGCTCGGGCTGGAGGACCGCATCACCACGGTCTCCGGCCGGACGATGGTGGCCGACGACGGCCGATCCTGGCGCTTCGACACCCGCAGGCCGTTGTCCATGGTGGCCGGCGGCCTGCTGCGGAGCCGTGACCTCGTCCCCGCCGCCCGGGGCGGATGGGTGGCACGCCGCGAGCTGGCCGCCCGCCCGACCAACGACCTCGGACGCTGGACCGATCTGGGCGAGCGCGACGGGCTGGAATGGGCGCGGGAGCGGTTCGGGCAGGGCCTGACCCGGCGGCTCGTCTCCCCGACCGTGCACGGCCTCTACTTCCAGGAACTCGATGCCAACAGCGCCGCGCTGCCCGGCACCCTGGCGGCCTTCTCCGCCCGCGGCGCCTCGGCGTTCACGCTGAGCGGCGGGCTCGGGACGCTGACCGGCGCCCTCGCGGACACGCTGACCATCGAGTACGAGGTCCGGGTCGACCGCGTCCAGCGGCCGGAGTCCCCTGGCGGTCGCGTCGTCCTGACCACCTCGCAGGGTCGGCGGGAAGCCGCGGCGGCGGTGATCGCGGTCCCCGCGGGCGCGGCCACGAGGATCCTGGCCGACCCGGCTCCCGACGAGGCCGCGGTGCTCTCCACGCCCTACAGCCGCGGGCTGCTCGCCGGGCTCGCCCTGGCCGAGCCGCTGGCCGAGGACGAACTGGGAGGCGCGTACGGAGTCCTGGTGACACCGGTGTCGTCCTCTCCGCTGGCCGCTGTCGCCGTCCACTCGCGGACCAACGCCGGGCCGGGGGAGGTGCTCACCGTGATGTTCGGGCAGGACGCCGCGCGACGGCTGGCGACCGCCGATCACGCCACCGTCCGCGCCGCCGCCGTCGACGCGGTGGCGCCATGGCTGCCGGGGCTCGCGGACCGTGTCACCGACAGCCGGGTGACCCGCTGGCAGGAGGCCATGCCCTACGTACCGATCGGGCATGCGGAGGCGGTGCGGCGCTACCGCACCCGGCTGCCCGCAGCAAGCCCGGTGGTGCTGGCCGGGGACTACCTCGGCTTTCCCTGGTCCGACTCGGCCGCCTTCAACGGCCTGTGGGCCGCCGACAGGCTGGTCGCCGAGCTCACCGGCGCACCACCCGAGCGAAGCGGTGCCGGTCCCTGATCGCCATCACCCAAGGACCGGGGGCGGCCGGGGAGACCGGCCGCCCCCTGCCGCTCACATCATCGGTCGCAGTTCAGGGCGCTTCGCGGTGCGGCCGTCGCCGGAGGACCGGCCCCGCAGCCGGCGGGCCGCCCAAGGCCCCGCGAAGGCCGCGGCCCACACCAGCTCGGCGCCGGCGCGACGCCACGGCGGCGGGAGAGGCACCGGCGGAAGGGGCTCGGTCCAGGTCTGGTCGCTGCCGGGCAGGCCGAGCGCCTCGGCGACGGCGGCGGCGAGGCGCGCGTGCCCGAGCGGGGCCAGATGGTAGCGATCGGGGCTGAACATCCGTAGATCGGTGGTCACCCGGTGGTGGAAGGTGTCCACCAGGACGGCGCCGTTGCGGCGGACGGACTCCCGGATGCGCGCGTTGAAGTCCAGCACCCGGGGCCGCGCGCGCCGGGCCAGGGGGACGACCCGGGCGATGTCGGGGTAGGTGAAGGTCACCACGCATGCGCCGGCGCCGGTGAAGGCCGCGAGTATCGCGTCCAGGTCCTCGGCCACGGCGGCGGCGTCGAAGCCGGGCCGCATCAGATCGTTCATTCCCGCCGTGACCGTCACCAGGTCCGGTTCCAGGGCCAGGGCGGGGCCCACCTGCTCATCGAGGATCTGCCGGGCGAGCTTCCCGCGGACGGCGAGGTTGGCGTACCGGAACCGCGGCTCCTCCGCGGCCAGCATCTCGGCCAGCCGGTCCGCCCAGCCCCGGTAGCCGGTCCGCTCGTCCCCGTCGTTGAGCCCCTCGGTCTGACTGTCCCCGACCGCGACGTACCTCAGGTAGCCCATCGGCGCGCCCCTTCCAGTAACATACGTACGTGCATGTACGTATGTTAGGTCGCCGCCCTCACCGGCCGACCGGCGGGGGTACGCGACGCCGGAGATGCCGTCCGCTCAAAGGGAATGCATCGTGTCCGGGGCGAGCCGTTCAACCGATGCCAGGACGCGGCTGAACAGGTCGAGGTGAATTCACATGGCGAAAATCACGGATCACTCGCCGCGGCGCGTGCCGGCGGACGAAGCCGTACGCGCCGACACCCCTAGGATTCTTTCCGTGATCTCTGAGTTGCGCGTACGGCCCAGGCACTGCGATGCGCAGGGAATGATGCACGCCCTGCGCTACTACGAATTCTTCGAGGACGCGTTCCTCGATTGGCTGGACGGATTGGGCGGCTATGAATCCCTGCGCCGGGACGGCCACGACCTGGTGATAAAGGCGAGCGGCTGCGAGCATCATCGCCCTGCCCGCCTGGACGAGGTCCTGGCCGTCGAAAGCGCTCCCGCCCGACTGGGCAGGACGTCGCTCACAATGGTCTTCACGATGCGGTACGGCGACGACCTGGTGGCCGTCGGCACGATCACCTATGTGTGCGTGCGCGACGGCCACGCCGTGCCACTGCCCCCGGTCCTCACCCGGCACTGCCGTCCGAACGATGGATCCTGACCGTTCAGGCCCTGGCGTCCGGTCGCCCCGCAGCGGCCCGCGCACTGATCCATGCACGCACGATCGGCCGGCGCAGCATCCTGGACAGCGTGAAGGACACCACGCCGAACGCGATCACCGGCAGGGTGCGCACGGCCAGCTTGGCAGTGGGCCAGTCCTCCAAGACGCCCCTCATCTCGAACCCGCTGAGCGTGAACACAACGAGGAGCGCCACGCCGCCCGGGGCGAACACCCCGAATGCCAAGAGCAACTGCCGCATGTAATGGACGGCCATGGGTCCGCCATCCCAGACCCGCCACATCCATAATCCGAGAATGACCGTCAACCCCAGCGTGTAAAAGATGTCCTCGCCCGTGATGGGATCCGAATAGACGAAGCCGAACGTGGTCACCGCAGCCCAAGACAGGCCCACCCAGATCAGAACGGCGACCACCTCCCATGGTCTTGGGGGGATGGCGGACGACTCCGACGTCATGGGCAACCTCCAGGACAAAGCGCGGGGGGACTGGCTTGAGGAGGAACGTACCGGACAGGCTCGGTAGGGGCGACGCCGACGCGATGCCACAGGACGGCAGTGCGGCCAAGCCCGTTGATGAGGAGCTCTTCCGGAGGGACGGCCAAGCGTGATTTCGCGAATCGGCCGATGAGCGCGTTGAAAGCGATCCTCGCGGTGCCGCCGTCCGGTAAAGGGTCGCCACCTGGGCCGGGCAGCGGGCTCGCGTCTGCACGTCTGGAAGTGCGCTGCCGTCTGGTCAGATGTGCAGTTCCTCGCGCCAGGCCGGCCCCGCGAGCCGCCGCAGGTCGCGGATGATCTGTTGGCGGGAGGCCGACCAGTTGTCCAGGCCCGCGATGCACAGCAGCCGGTGTTCGTTGTCCCAGCGCAGCGCCCACCAAGGGGCCTTGGAGTAGGGCCGGACCGGTCGCACGGCGAGCACGGGAACGTTGAGCCTCTTCGGGTTGCCCGCTTTGCTCTTGAGCGTTTCCTTGTGCATCTCACGGGACATCCCTACCTGGGCCGGGACGAGCCCCACCGCCTCAAGGTCCTTCCACGGCATCCGGGCACGCCACAGGCCGAGGAACCCCACGATGGACAGTGCCTCGGCGTCGACATGGATACTGAACCAGCCGCGAATGGACATGAACATGAAGAAGGCCGGCAGAGCCGAAGAGCCGATCATTACGGTTCCGCCGTGCCCCGGCGACTCCCGTTCGATGGCGATTCCGCCGATGATGAGTCCCAACGTCATGCATGGCAGTACGCCCAGGATCATCAGGGCCACGAAGTCGTTCGGCCTGTACGAAACAGCATCAGCCATGCCACAAAGCTAGCGATCACATCACGGGCGTACCGCCCGATTCGAGCCGGGTCGGCGGCTGTGAACCGGACGGACCCTCGGCGGGCAGGTCGGGACGTTGTCAGCCGGGCTGGGCGGTGGGGCGTGCCGACTGGGTGGCCGCCAGGCTGGTCCAGGAGGTCCGCGGCGCGTTCATGATGATGCAGACCGCCGCGCGGGCGACACGGCGCAACGGCGGCGGCTCCATCGTCAACTCCGGCTCGGCCGACTCCTTCTACGGCGAGGAGAGAACGCTCGCCTACTGCACCACCAAGGCCGCCGTACTCAACATGACCCGGGCCGTTCTTCCGGGCCTCCTTCTCGCGTCCGCGGTCGCCTTCCTGATCGGCGACACCGGCGCAGGCATGACCGGCAGCACCGTCGTCGTGGACCGAGGACTGAGGGCCTAGTGGCGCCACGGCCCGCTCGTCCTTGAACACCGTCAGCGAAGCCGCCCGGCCTGGTGCAGGTGGTCGAAGATGACCTGATCGACGGGGGAGACCCGGTCGCGGTCGGCGTAGGTGAGCCAGACGACTTCCGCGATCTCGCTGCTGGGGGTCGGCCGGCCACGGTGCTCGGCCGTGTAGCAGGTCATCTGCACGGTGACGCCGGCGGCATGGCCGTGGGCTTGCGCGCGGAACGTGCCCACGTGCGCGGCGGTGGCCGGGACGATGGTGACGGCGAGTTCTTCCGCCGTCTCCCTGATCAGGGTGTCAAGGTCGGTCTCCCCGGCTTCCCGTTTGCCGCCGGGGATGTAGTAGACGTCCTTGCCGTGCGAACGGGTGCTGAGGATCCTGCCGTCGTCCAGCTCAATCCAGGCGATCTTGTCGATGATCGTGGTCACCGCTCGATCATCCCGTGACCACGGAACGGCGACGAATCGACAACCTGAGCGCCGTCGCGGAATCACCGTTGGCCATGGCCGGTGCAGTGAGCCGGGAGGTTATGTGGTGGGCGATACTGGGATCGAACCAGTGACCTCTACCGTGTCAAGGTAGCGCTCTCCCACTGAGCTAATCGCCCGCGAGCAAGCCCCTTGTGGGGGCGCGTCGTCGAGGTGGAGACGGGATTTGAACCCGTGTACACGGCTTTGCAGGCCGTTGCCTCGCCTCTCGGCCACTCCACCAGAGCGAGACGGTTGCCTCACCTCAGAGCGGAAGACGGGATTTGAACCCGCGACCCTCACCTTGGCAAGGTGATGCTCTACCCCTGAGCCACTTCCGCGTGCGCTGCTCGGGGCCGTTGCCCGTTGCGGCGACGGAGCAAGGTTAGCGCGTCCCGGCCGCTTCCCCAAACCGGTTTACGGGACGGTTCGATCGGCGTCGAAGGATGGGACGCCCAGGGCAGGGGCATGACCGGACATGAGGCGGACATGACCCGGACATCACGCCGGTCGCCGCGCCGATGGCGGAACGGGTGCGGGCGGCGAGCTGAGGCGGCGTGTTTCCGTGCGGCGGGGTCGCGGGTACGCCGAAGTCCGGCGGCCGGCGTTCCCGGATGGGCTCGAACCCGTCCACCGGGGGTCGTACTGTGGGGTCGGCGGCCGGGTGGACGCCGGACTGTGCCGCCCCGGCGGCCGGGCGTGTGACAAGCGGAGAACGGCCTGTCGCGGCGCGACATCGGGCAGGTCACGCGGGTCCGATGGGCCCTGGATACAGCGCGAGGACCGGGCCTCGGACGGCCCGGCCGTTTGGGAGGTGGCTGCCGGTGACGGCAGGGCAGGGCAAGATCTGGCTGAACGGGGAGCTGCTCGATCCCGATCGGGCGCGGGTGTCGGTGTTCGACCACGGCATGATGGTCGGGGACGGCGTCTTCGAGACGGTGAAGGCCACGAACGGGGAGCCGTTCGCGCTGACACGCCATCTGCGCAGGCTGGCCCGGTCGGCGGCCGGTCTGGGACTGCCCGAGTCCGACCACGACGCGCTGGCGCACGGCACCCTGGAGGTGCTGGCGGCGGCGCCGAAGTGGCCGCTGGCGCGGATCCGCATCACCTACACCAGCGGGCCCGGGCCGCTGGGCTCGGACCGCGGGGACGAGGGCCCCACCGCTTCGATCATCGTGGCCGAGCAGCGGCCGTTCCCCGCGACCGCCGCGGTGACGGTGGTGCCGTGGCCGCGCAACGAGCGCGGGGCGCTGTCCGGCCTGAAGACCACGTCGTACGCCGAGAACGCGGTGGCGCTCGCGTACGCGAAGGAGCGCGGCGGCGGCGAGGCGATCTTCGGGAACCTGGCCGGGAACCTCTGCGAGGGCACCGGCAGCAACATCTTCGTGGTGCGCGGCGGCCGGCTGGTCACGCCGCCGCTGTCGTCGGGCTGTCTGGCCGGGGTGACCCGCGCGCTGGTCATGGAGTGGTTCGGCGCCGAGGAGGAGGACCTTCCGCTGGACGACCTGTACCGGGCCGAGGAGGCGTTCCTGACCTCGACGACCCGCGACGTCCAGCCGATCGCGCGGGTGGACGGCACCGCGTTGCCCGCCGCGCCGGGCCCGGTCACCACCAAGGCCATGGAGGTCTTCGCGGCCCGCGCCGCGGAGCTGATGGACCCCTGACCCACCTCGGTCGCCGCTCGCGTTCAAAAGAGGGTCGTGTCGGTATGGGGTGCTTCCCGAATATTTGAAGGACCCGCATGCTTCGGCGGACGGCGTGGTCAGGAGGGCTCTGGCGGGGAAGGTGGCCGTCGTGGAGAAGTCTGCGAGCACGTCACCCCACGAGAACGCCGAGATCACGACGGTGGTGGAACGATGAGGCCCACAGTGCACCGGGGCCGGTGGACCCTTGAGGACCGGGTCGTCGCGCCCCTGCGCGAGCTGCCGGTGGAGGTCCCGCCAGGATGCGGGTCCCTCACCGTGGAACTGTCGTACGAGGGCGGGGTCCTTGACCTGGGCTGCCACGGCCCGGCCGGGTTCCGCGGCTGGTCCGGGGGAGCGCGCCGGTCGTTCACGATCGCGCCTGACTGGGCGACGCCCGGCTACCTTCCCGGCGAGCCGGAGCCCGGCCTGTGGCATGTCTGGCTGGGACTGCACCGGGTGGGCCCGGAGGGCGTCCCGTACGAGGTCGTCGTCACGCCGTCCGACGCCGCGCCGCCGGTGCCCGAGGCCGTGCGGCCTCCCCTCGTCCCGGAACGGCCGCGGCGTTCGGAGCCGCCCGCGCCCGCCGGGATGCGGTGGATGGCCGGTGACCTGCACGCGCACACGGTGCACAGCGACGGGACCCTGACCGTTCCGCAGCTTGCCTGCCTGGCCGCGGAGGAGGGCCTGGACTTCCTGGCGGTCACCGACCACAACACGGTGAGCCACCACGCCGAGCTTCCGGCGGCGCAGTCGCACAGCGGGGTCGTCCTCGTCCCGGGCCAGGAGGTCACCACCGACCTGGGCCACGCCAACGTGTTCGGCGGGGACGGACAGGACGCCTGGGTGGACTTCAGGCGTCCCGCCGACGCCTGGGCCGAGCACGCCGCCGCCCGCGCGCAGGTGATGTCGATCAACCACCCGCTGAGCGGGGACTCCGCCTGGCGGCGTCCCCTCCCGGACGCGGGCGACGGTTCGGGACGGCCGCGGCTCGCGGAGATCTGGCACACCTCGTGGTGGGACCGGCGCTGGGGCGCGCCGCTGGCCTGGGCGCGGCTGTGGCGGGACGACCTGGCCCCGGTCGGCGGCAGCGACTTCCACGACCCGGCGCAGGGCCGCCCGCTCGGCGCGCCCGTCACCTGGGTGCTCGCGGAGGACGGGGACGTGCTGGGGGCCCTGGCGGCGGGCCGTACCGCGATCGCCGCGTCCCCGAAGGAGGGCACGCCGCTGCTGCTGCGGGTCGAGGACGAGCTGATCGCGCTCGACGCCGCCGGGACGGTCCTGGTCCGGCCGGACGGCCGCCGCGACGTCATCCGCGGCGACCGCGTGCGGCTACAGGCGGAGGCCCCCGGAATGCACCACCTGGAGTCGCACGAGAACGAGGTGGTCGCCCTCTGCGGCTGACGCGGCCGGCGGCGGCGCGGTCTAGGACGAGTCGCGCGGGAGCGGGTCGAGGTCGATGCGGATGGTCAGCAGGTCCGAGCCCATGAGCCTGACCATCAAGCCGTTGAACTTGGGCAGGTGCCGGAGCCGTTCGCGGGGATCGTCGTCGGGCAGCAGATGGGCGGTCCCGGTCCGCCAGCGCGAGCCCACCTGGACGCGGACGCGGGGGTCGGCCTGCATGTTGCGGACGTAGTCGGACCCGGTCCCGTGGTTGCTGACCATCCAGAACGACCCGTCCCGCACCTTCCCGCCGACCGGGGTGCGGCGCTTGAGGCCGGTGCGCCGCCCCGTCGTCTCCAGCACGGCCTGCCCGGGAAGGTGGCCCGCGATGCGCCGCATGATCGGGTTGGCCAGCCTGCGGTGGAAGAAGTCGTCGTTGGGCCGGGCCTTCCTGTGGCCGGTCGCGCTCATGCCGATCTCCCCAAACTTGTCGAGACTGTGTGTCTCGACAAGTTTTGCCGAGACGAGCGGTCTCGTCAACGCTAGGATCCGTCCCATGCGGGAAGCGGGCACGAGGGAGACATCCCCGCCGAAGGGGACCCGGGCGCACACCGGACGGCGGCGGAACGAGGCGGCACGGCGCGCGATCCTGGACGCCACCGCCGCCCTGCTCGCGCGTCCCGGCGGCGGAGAGGTCACGATCGGGGAGATCGCGTCCGCCGCGGGGGTGGGGAAACAAACGATCTACCGCTGGTGGCCCTCCAAGGGCGCCGTCGTCCTGGAGGCGGTCGCGGACCGGGCGGACGAGATCGCGCCCGTCCCCGACACCGGGACGCTGCTGGGCGACCTGGAGATCTTCCTGGTCGCCACCTTCGGCGGCGCGGGCAGGGAGACGGTGGCCCCGCTCCTGCGCGCCGCGATGGCCGAGGCCCAGCGCGACCCGGGGATCGCCCAGGTGATGGCGGAGTTCACGCGGCGCAGGCGGGAGGCGTTCACCGAGATCCTCGCGCGTGGCCGCGCCCGCGGCGAACTCCGCGACGACGCCGACCTCGAACTGATCACCGACCAGGCGTACGGGGTGCTCTGGTACCGCCTGATGGTCGGCCACGCACCGGTCGACGCCGACACCGCACGCCGCCTCGCACGCTCCCTGGCGGGCGTCCAGGCACGTTCACCAGGCTGAGGACGCCCCCGACCCGACCGGCCCCACGGGCGCCGGGGCGGTGCCGCGGCCCGCCGAACGGACCGGGTCCGCCGCGCCCGGGGCCTCGGCGGCGGCCGCGGCCGCCATCGCGGCGCCCACGATGCCCGCGTTGTTGACCAGCCTCGCCGGGACGATCTCCGCCCGCACCCCCTTGATCAGCGGGAGGAACCGGCCGCCCTTGCGGCTCACCCCGCCGCCCAGGACGAACAGCGAGGGCCAGATCAGCGCCTCCAGCCTGGTCAGGTACTCCGAGAGCCGCGCCGCCCACTTTTCCCAGCTCAGATCGTGTTCCGTCCGCGCCCTCGCGGCCGCCCGCACCTCGCCGTCCTTGCCGCGGATCTCGATGTGCCCGAACTCGGTGTTGGGCACCAGCACACCGTCGCTGAACAGCGCGCTGCCGATGCCCGTGCCCAGCGTCAGCACGGCCACGGTGCCGTCACGGCCCCGTCCCGCGCCGTGCCGCATCTCCGCGATCCCGGCGGCGTCCGCGTCGTTGAGCAGCGTCACCGGCCTTCCCGCCGCCTCGCCGAGCAGCTTCGCCGCGTCCAGGCCGATCCACTTGCGCGACACGTTGGCCGCCGACCGGGTGACCCCGTCCACCACCACGCCCGGATAGGTCACGCCTATGGGTCCCGTCCACCCGAAATGCCGTACGACCCGGCCCAGCACCTCCGCGACCGGCTCCGGCTCGGCGTGCCTGGGAGTGTCGATCCGGTGGCGTTCGCCCGACAGCTCGCCCTTGACGAGGTCGACGGGAGCGCCCTTGATGCCGGAGCCGCCGATGTCAATGCCGAGAACGTCCATGCCCGTACCAATGCCCGCTGGAACCCGGCCTTATGGGCGGTTCCCGGTTCCGGGCCGGACGCGATTCGTTCCCCAAAGGGCCTTATGGAGGAACCCGGTATCCGGTCAGACTGGGGACCGTGAACGACTTCGACCTTCTCGTGCTCGGCTCCGGCCCCGGCGGGCAGCGGGCGGCGATCGCCGCGGCCAAGCTCGGCAAGCGGGTGGGCATCGTCGAACGGCGCAACATGATCGGCGGGGTCTGCATCAACACCGGGACCATCCCGTCCAAGACCCTGCGCGAGGCCGTGCTCTACCTCACCGGCCTCAACCAGCGCGAGCTGTACGGGCAGAGCTACCGGGTCAAGGACGAGATCACCGTTCAGGACCTGGGGCTGCGCACCCAGCACGTGATCGGCCGGGAGGTCGACGTGGTGCGCAGCCAGTTGTCCCGCAACCGGGTCACCATGCTGCCCGGCACCGGGCGGTTCCTGGAACCGCACGCGATCGGGGTCGGCAACGGCACCGACCGGGAGCAGAAGTACACCGCCGACAAGATCGTCATCGCCACCGGGACCCGTCCCGCCCGTCCCGGCACCGTCGAGTTCGACGACCGGACGGTGATCGACTCCGACGGGATCATCAACCTCGACCGCATCCCCGAGACCATGGTCGTCGTGGGCGCCGGGGTGATCGGGATCGAGTACGCGTCGATGTTCGCCGCCCTGGGCACCAAGGTCACGGTGGTGGAGCGGCGCGACCGGATGCTGGAGTTCTGCGACCTGGAGGTCGTCGAGGCCCTCAAGTACCACCTGCGCGACCTGGCCGTCACCTTCCGCTTCCGGGAGACCGTGGCCTCCGTCGAACGGATGTCGAGGGGCGCGATCACCGTCCTGGAGAGCGGCAAGCGGATCCCCGCCGACACGGTGATGTACTCGGCCGGCCGCCAGGGCATGACGGACGAGCTCAACCTGGAGGCGGCCGGCCTGGCCCCCGACGACCGCGGCCGGATCAAGGTGGACGAGAACTACCGCACCGAGGTCCCGCACATTTACGCGGTCGGGGACGTGATCGGCTTCCCCGCGCTGGCCGCCACGTCCATGGAACAGGGCAGGCTGGCCGCCCACCACGCCTGCGGCGAGCCCGTCCACGGCATGCACGAGCTCCAGCCCATCGGCATCTACACCATCCCCGAGATCAGCTTCGTGGGGCGTACCGAGGACGAGCTGACCGAGGCCAAGGTGCCCTTCGAGGTGGGGATCTCCCGCTACCGGGAGCTGGCCCGCGGCCAGATCATCGGCGACTCCTACGGGATGCTCAAGCTGCTGGTCTCACCGGACGACCGGCGCCTGCTGGGCGTCCACGTCTTCGGCACGGGCGCCACGGAGCTCCTCCATATCGGGCAGACCGTCATGGGGTGCGGCGGAACGGTCGACTACCTGGTCAACGCCGTTTTCAACTACCCGACGCTCGCCGAGTCCTACAAGGTGGCGGCGCTGGACGCGATGAACAAGATGCGCCACATCGCGCGCCTCAGCGAGTGAGGTCAGGACGGCCAGAGCAGATCCTCCAGCTCGGAGTCGATGTCGATGAACTCCCCCTCCCGGCCGGCCGGCACCACCTCGTACGTACGGTGCAGGAAGTCGGCGACGGGGGACAGGGGCGCCTCGAAGAGGGCGTTGCCGAACGGCGACGACAGCGCGATGTGCAGGGTGTCGTCGCCCGACCCCGCGGGCCACACCTCTACGTCGCCGTCCCCGACCTTGCGCACGATGCCGACCGTGAGCAGTTCGCGGGCGAAGATCCACTCCACCGGCTCGTCCTCGCCGACATAGAACGCCATTCGGATGGCGTACGGGTCGTCCGCCGCGTACTCCATACCGGCCAGCAGCGGAACGGTGGTGCGGTCGGGGACGACGAGACGAAGGCCCAGCTCCGCTGAGACGGTGGTACTGCTGCTCATGGCCACATTCCTTCAGACGTCGGTCCCGCTGGGACGCGGGCGTTCCGGTGCGGGCTCACTCCCTCCCACGGACATCCCCGCGATCTATGACGCGTAACTGCCGGAACACCGGGGAACATTCCGCCGCCCGCACGCTCTGTGACCGACCTCACGCCCCGTAATATCCCTTTTGACCTGGGCAGAATCGGATATGGAACCGGAGGCGTCGACACCGGCACTCGCCATGTGTGACGATCGAAGCCCCGCCCAGAGTTGCGGAACCGCCCCCCGGCGGCCCGATGCGGCCAGGCACCACGATGTGTGGCGGGTGTCATAGAGTAAATGCCGTGGCCATGAAGGAAGAGAAGCAGGCCCCGACGCCGCTCGAGGAGGTCGGGCCGAAACCGTACGCCAGGTTCCGCGCCTACATCCGCCGGAACGCCCTGCTCAACACCGCCTGGCGGATCGGCGTCTTCACCGTCGGCGTGACCGTCCTGGCCGGCGGCCTGATCATGATGATCACCCCGGGCCCCGGGATCCTGGGCCTGATCCTGGGCCTGGCCATCCTCGCCACCGAGTTCGCCTGGGCCCAGCGCGCCCTCCACCGCGCCAAGGAGGCCGCCGAGAAGGCCAAGGAGAAGGCCCTCGACCCCCGCAAGAAGCGCCGCAACACCATCACGGCGGTGACCCTGGGCATCCTCGCCGGCGCGGCCGTGATCGCCTACCTGGTCGTCTACGACTTCACCCTCCCGTGGGCCATCGCCGACTACACCCCCTGGAGCTGAACTCCAGCGCGCGAACCACCCCCGGAATGCGCTAGAGTCGTCACGTCGGAAACGCCACCAGGCCGCTCCGCCAGGGCGATTAGCTCAGTGGGAGAGCGCTTCGTTCACACCGAAGAGGTCACTGGTTCGAACCCAGTATCGCCCACCACGCTAGCCCTATTAGAACCCGGTGCCACCCAGGTACCACCTAGTAGGACTTGCAAGGTATTAACCCATGAAGATCCCTTCCCCGTCAGGGGGAGGGATCTTCTGCTGTCTCGGGGCGTGTCAGCGCCCTGATGGGCATCCATGCCATCGTCATCGGTTGCTGCGGTGGCAGCGCCCAACAGGCTCTCTGGTGGGCGCTGATCGGCTGCTGCGCCCTTGTTGTCTGTGCTGGGTTGGCTGACGTGAGCGGTGTTGGTTGTCTCCTGCGGCTCATCCACCCACGTGGCCTGCACAGCATGCAGACTGGCGAAGGGCTCCCTGAGTTGGCTGGTGATGGTGTCTTCCTCAACGTAGAGAGCCTGGAAAATGCCTTGGTTCATGAGGCGGCGCTGATGGTCGTCGCTACGAAGGTAGGCGCCCTGAGGATCGGTGAGCAGTGTCAAGGCGAGGTCGATGAGGCGGGCGCTGTGCTCGAGATCGTCGCTGGTGTGGCTGAGGCGTTCGGTGAGGTGCTGTCGGCGCCGCTCGATGTCCCGCAGCCTGGCCTTGATCTTCCCAGTGGGCAGCTCGTCATCGGCAGCCAGGTCGAGGAGGTTCTCTTCCTTGGCATCGAGGGCCTCGAGTTCGGCGGTGAGCTGCTGGTGCAGGAGGCGCAGGCTGGCTCGGTCTTCGTTCAGGAGGCCAGTCAGGATGTCGCGGGCGTCGGCGATGAACTGGGGAGCAAACCGGATGGTGGTGTAGTGCTCTTCGACCATCTCCTCCAGGCGCATGACGCTTATGTGCGGCATCGGGCAATTGTGGTGCTTTTTGCCGGTGCAGAAGAAGTACTGGTAGGTGGTGCCGTGACGGTTGGTGGTGAGTTGCAGCACCATGCGGCGTTTCATGTTGCGGGCTTTGCAGGAGCCGCAGAACAGGGAGCCTTTCAAGTAATGGTGATGGACGCGGCGGCGCTCATCGGCGGTGGAGCGCATCTCGATGATGTCTTGGACCCGCTCGAACAGCTCCACGCTGATGAGAGGCTCATGCCGTCCCTCGACCTCTTCGCCTTTGAAGTCGATGTAGCCGATGTAGTAGCGCCTGCCCTCAACCGGTGGAAGCAACTCCGCTGGTCAGTAGCTCGGCGAACACTTCCTTCGGCTTCTTGAACCCGAAGATAGCGCGGGGCCGGTTGTTGAGTTCGTCGGCTACGGCCTGCAGGTAGTC
>NZ_BSTM01000011.1:0-148624 GCF_030269515.1 Actinomadura sp. NBRC 104412
ACGGACCTCTGGTGTGCCAGTTGTCCCGCCAGGGGCATGGCTGGTTGGCTACGTTCGGTCGGGATAACCGCTGAAAGCATCTAAGCGGGAAGCCTTCCTCGAGATGAGTTCTCCCTCCTGCCCTGTTTGGGGTGGGGTAAGGCCCCCGGTAGATGATCGGGTTGATAGGCCGGAGATGGAAGCACTGTGAGGTGTGGAGTTGACCGGTACTAATAGGCCGAGCGGCTTGACACACACGTGTTGTGGTCGCTTGTTGTGTGGTGTTCGCGTCCCTGTGTGGTTCTCAGGCAACAAAACGGGAACCTGCTCGTGGTTTGATAAGTTGATCCGGCCGTGGCTGGCTGGTGAACGAGTTTGCCACCGGCCTCCCTTGTGGGGGTGGGTGTGTGTGGGTCGTTCGGTGGTTTTGGCGGAGGGGAAACACCCGGTCCCATTCCGAACCCGGTAGTTAAGCTCTCCAGCGCCGATGGTACTGCATGGGAGACTGTGTGGGAGAGTAGGACGCCGCCGGACTTGTTGTGTGAGGGGGAGGGTTCCGCCGAGGTGATCTCGGCGGGGTCCTCCCCCTCTCTTTTTGTGCGTTCACTCTGTGGAAGGGCGACCCGGCGAGCGGGGCCTAGGCGGATTCCAGAGTGGTGAGGTGGGCGGCTGCGGCGTCCAGGGCGGTTTCGGGGAAGACTCGGATGCCGTGGCGTTCCAGGAGAGCGGCGGTGACGCCGGTGCCTGGAACGCGGGTGCCCGTGAACGAGCCGTCGTAGACGCGGGTGGTGGCGCAGGACGGGCTGCCTTCCTTGAGGATGGCCATGCGGGCACCCGATCGTTTCGCGGCCTCCAGTGCGCGGTGGGCGCCATGGACGAATTCGCTGGTCACGTCGGCGCCTGAGATGGTGAGGATGCGGGCGGTGCCGTCCAGGACCGCGGCGGCCGGGCCGGTCAGCTCGGCCGGTTCGCGGGGGACGGTGAGGCCGCCGGCGACCTCCGGGCAGAACGGGACAAGCCGGCCCTCGGCGCGCCAGCGGTCGACGATGGTGGCGTGGACGGGCTTGGCGGCGCCGTCGTAGCGGACGGGGCTACCGAGCAGGCAAGAGCTCACCAAAATTCGTTCCACGACTTCCAGCCTATGTCCATAAGCGCCTGGAACCTCCCTTGCACCGCCAAGAGCACTGGCGAATAGTTGGGAGGGACCTTCCGACGTGGCGCACTTCCGTCATTGGAGTCCGGCATGACCCTGCTCGGTCGCCCTATCCCGGAGGCCCCGCCCCTACGGCGCACCCGGGGCTCGGTCTTCGTCTCCTGGATCACCACCACCGACCACAAGGTGATCGGATATATGTACCTGATCACCTCGTTCGTGTTCTTTCTGCTGGCCGGGCTGATGGCCATCGCGATCCGGGCGGAGCTGGCCGAGCCGGGCCGGCAGTTCCTGAGCAACGAGCAGTACAACCAGATGTTCACCATCCATGGGACGGTGATGCTGCTGCTGTTCGCGACACCGCTGTTCATCGGGTTCGCGAACGTGATCATGCCGTTGCAGATCGGGTCGCCCGACGTGGCGTTCCCCCGGATCAACATGTTCAGCTATTGGCTGTTCCTGTTCGGCGGCCTTATCGTCTTCGCCTCGTTCATCACTCCGGATGGTGCCGCCAGTTTCGGGTGGACCGCGTACACGCCCCTGACCGACTTCGTACGGTCGCCCGGCGTGGGCGGCGACCTGTGGGTGATGGGCCTGGCGCTGTCCGGTTTCGGGACGATTCTGGGTGGGGTCAACTTCATCACCACGATCATCGGTATGCGGGCACCGGGCATGACGATGTTCCGGATGCCGATCTTCACGTGGAACGTGTTGCTGACCAGCCTGATGGTGCTGCTGGCCTTCCCGGTCCTGGCGGCGGCGCTGCTGGCGCTGGAGGCGGACCGCAGGCTCGGCGCGCACGTGTACGACCCGTCGCTGGGCGGTGCGCTGCTGTGGCAGCATCTGTTCTGGTTCTTCGGGCATCCCGAGGTCTACATCATCGCGCTGCCGTTCTTCGGCATCATCACCGAGGTCATTCCGGTGTTCAGCCGCAAGCCGCTGTTCGGCTACATCGGGATGGTGGCGGCGACGATCGCGATCGCGGGGCTGTCGATGACGGTGTGGGCGCACCACATGTTCCCCACCGGGCGGGTGCTGCTGCCGTTCTTCTCGTTCATGACGTTCCTGATCGCGGTGCCCACCGGGGTGAAGTTCTTCAACTGGGTGGGGACGATGTGGCGCGGCAGGCTGAGTTTCGAGTCGCCGATGCTGTTCGCGGTGGGGTTCCTGGTGACGTTCCTGTTCGGCGGGCTGACCGGGATCATCCTGGCTTCGCCGCCGCTGGACTTCCAGGCGCACGACTCCTATTTCGTGGTGGGGCACTTCCATTACGTGGTGTTCGGCACCGTGGTGTTCGCGATGTTCTCCGGCTTCTATTTCTGGTGGCCGAAGATGACCGGGAAGTTGTTGAACGACACCCTGGGGAGGCTGCACTTCTGGTTCTTGTTCATCGGCTTCCACATGACGTTCCTGGTGCATCACTGGCTGGGCGTGGAGGGAATGCCGCGAAGGTACGCCGACTATCCCGCGGAGTTCACCGCGCTGAACCGGGTGTCGAGCATCGGGGCGTTCATCCTGGGCGTGTCGACGTTGTTCTTCCTCTACAACGTCTACCGGACGACGCGGCACGGCACCCGGGTGGAGGCCGACGACCCGTGGGGGTCCGGCAACTCGCTGGAATGGGCGACGTCGTCGCCGCCTCCCCGGCACAACTTCAGGTCGATCCCCCGGATCAGGTCGGAACGTCCTGCCTTCGACCTGCATTACCCGGCGCTGTCCAGCGAACGTAGGTGACCGTTCCGCAAGGGCGCCGTCCGGGTGCGGTCAGGTGGCGGCGACCATCCCTATTGCCGCTACCTGGCGCCATAAGGTCACCGCATGGAGCGAGCCGCGCGGGGCGTGCGTGATCGGAACGCCTGGCATGACGCCTACGACGATCCCGGCTCGGCCCAGTCCCGGCGGCTGGCGGTCGTCCAGCGATATATCCGGGAGTCGCTCGACTGGGCGGGTCCCGGGCCGATCCGGATGGTGAGCATATGCGCGGCACAGGGGCGTGACCTGCCGGGCGACCAGCGCGACCAGGCGGCGCGGGACGCGGCTGTCGTCTGGACGCGGCCGGGGGTGCGCGTGTTCACGTTCGTCGGCAGCAGAGGACGTCCCCGGCGAACCGGTTCATCGAAGCCGGATTCGTTTCGTATCGGGTCGACTACACTCGGCCACTGGCATCGTCCGGCGGCGTGCTGACGCCGTCCGAGAAGATCGGCGAACCACCATGCTCCGGTCGGACCTCCCCTCAACCGACGAGCCCAGGAGAGCGCTGAAGGCCGTGCTCGTGCCGCTGACCGCGCTGGCGCTGATCGGTGCGCTGGATCTGCTCCTGCCGGACCCCACCACGCTGATGGCGCTGCTGGCCGTGGTTCCCGCGACGGCGGTTCTGCGTCCGGCGGGGACGCGGCTGCTGGCGGGGGTCGCGCTGGCCACGCTGGGTGTGGCGGCGCCGTTGGGCCTCTTGCACTGGGCGGAACGGCCGGTGGCGGTGACCACGAGCCTGCTGGGGACTGCGGTGACGACCGCGATGGTGTGGGTCGCGTTCCGCCGTCTTGAGCGGGGCGTGGACGTCCAGGACGGGCTGCGCCGGGTGGCGGAGGCGGCGCAGCGTGCGGTGCTGCGCCCGGTGCCGCGCCGGGTCGGGCCGGTGGACGCGGTGGAGCGCTATCTGGCGGCGGACGCGCAGGCCAGTGTCGGCGGCGACCTGTACGGCATCGTGAACAGCCCCTACGGCATCCGCATGATCATGGGCGATGCGATGGGCAAGGGGCTGGGCGCGGTCGAGAAGGCCGCCGACGTGCTCGGCGCCTTCCGCGGGCTGGCATGGAACGAGGCGACGCTGGCGGGCGTGGCGGCGCGGCTGGACGCGTTCCTCGCGGCGCAGGGACACGAGGAGGAGTTCGTCACGGCGGTGCTGGTCGAGATTCCGGCCGGGGGCGGTGGCGCCAGGGTGGTGAACTGCGGGCACCCGCCTCCCCTCGTGCTCTCCGGCGGGGCGGTGACCTTCGCGGAGCCGCCGGGGGCCGTCTGCGCGCCGCCGCTGGGCCTGCACCGTGTGGTGGGCGGCCCGGACCCGGCCGACGCGGTGTTCGAGGTTCCGTTCGTCCCGGGCGACCGGCTGCTCCTCTACACCGACGGGGTCAGCGAGGCCCGTGACGCGGACGGCCGGTTCTTCCCGCTCGTCGAGCATGTCTCCGCCGCGAACAACGGTGATCTCGAAGCGCTGCCGGCGGCGCTGGAGGCGGGCCTGCGCGCCCATGTGGACGGGCGGCTCCGCGACGACGCCGCGCTGCTGCTGGTCAGGTTGAATCCCGATCCGGCGGCGTCCTCGGTCACCGGTCGTGCCTCTCCCGCAGCCTCGGTGCCCACAGGGCCTCCGGGCCGGCGGGACGGGTGGGCGTGAGCCGAGGGAACCGCCCCGCACGACGCTCTCCGGATGCGTGCCCGTACGGACGGCGATCGAGCCGTTGATCAAGGTCAGAGCCCAAGTTACACATAGGTAACGATTCGGGCGCGTGAGTCATTTGGCCCAAGTGTCTCGGGATGATGCAGTAGCGTTCCGGGCTACCGAGTGAGCTGGCTCACATAATGGCGGGGGTCGTCATGAGCGTTGTCCGTGCCAGTCGCCTGGAGGCGTGATGGCCCGGCGTTTCCGGCCGCGAGGGTGGCGGAGCCCTTCCGGCGGCCCAGACGGCCCCGGCGGCCCGGACCGCCACCCGAGCCGCCCGAGCCTGATCTCGGCGAGAAGGCCCGCGCTGCTGCGGGGCAGGGCCAGGTCGGTCCGGTCCAGGATCGTGCTGCTGCTGGTCCCGCCCGTCACCGCGCTGGTGGTGTTGTGGGGTGTCGCGGCGACCACCTCGCTTCAGGACAGCCTGCGGCAGACGCGGGCGCGCACGTTCACCCAGAAGGTGCTGGAGCCCACCGACCAGGTCATCGCGGCGTTGCAGGACGAGCGGCGGATGTCGCTGTCGGCCCTGGGGGACGACGCGACGATCGGGCGGGCCGGGTTCGAGGCGCAGCGGGCGGCGACCGACCGGGCGCGCCAGCGGTTCCGCGCGTCCGCGGCCGACGACGACATCGCGGGCGCGACGCGTCCCGCGACCCGTCAGCGGATGGTGCGGTTCGCGGCCGCGCTGGGCGGCCTTGAGGGGTTGCGCGCGGCCGTGGACAGCCGTGGCCTGAACCGCGCCGAGGCGCTGTCGCGCTACACCGAGTACATCGAGCTGGCGGCCGAGATCTACGACGAGGTCCATTCGATGGACCCGCAGCTCGTGCGGCAGAGCCGGATCCTGCGCACGCTGGATCGTGCCAGGGAGAACCTGGCCCGTGAGGACGCGCTGGTGACCGGCGCGCTGGCGGCGGGCCGGCTGAGCGAGGACGAGCACCTGCAACTGGTGCAGTTCGCGGGGGCGCACCGGTTCCTGTACTCCGACGCGTCGCGCGGCCTTCCGGCGGCCTGGCGGGCGCGGTACGAGCGGATCGTCACGGGCCCGGAGTTCCGCCGCTTCCAGAACCTCCAGGAGCGCCTGATGCGCGACGGCGCCACGTCCGGGCGTCCCGACGTGGACATCGGCGCGTGGCACACCTCGACCGAGGCGGCGGACGCGCAGCTCGCCGCGCTGTCGTCGCAGATCCGCGCGGAGAACACGCGGCGGGCCAGGGACGAGGCGAGCGCGGTGCTGATGCGGCTCGGGCTGACCGGCGGGCTCGGGCTGCTGGCCGTGGTGGCGGCCGTCCTGATCGCGATCCGCGCGGGCCGCCGCCTGATCGTGGAGAGCCGCGACATGGCCGCGTCCGTGACCGAGTTCGCGCAGCATCGGCTGCCGCTGATCAGCGAGCGGGCGCGGCGCGGCGAGGAGGTCCCGCTGGACGACCCGCTGAGCTCGCGGGGAGGACGGTACCGGGTCACCGAGGTCGCGCAGATCGACCGGGCGTTCACCGAGGCGCGGGCGGCCGTGGTGCGCGCGGCGGAGTCGGAGGCGGGCGCGCACCGGCGGCTGAACGAGGTGTTCGTGACGCTGGCGCGGCGCAACCAGTCGCTGCTCCAGCGGCTGCTGCGGATGCTGGAGGGCATGCAGCGCAGCACCGAGGACCCCGACGAGCTGCAACGGCTGTTCGAGCTGGACTCGCTGGCGACGCGGATGCGGCGGCACGCCGAGGGCCTGGTGATCCTGTCGGGCCGCCCGTCGGGGCGGACGTGGCGCGATCCGGTGCGGCTGGTGGACGTGGCGCGCGCCGCGGCGGCCGAGGTGGAGGACTACGCCCGGGTCGAGGTGGTGCCGATGGGACGGACGGCGCTGGTCGGTCCCGCGGTCGCCGACACCATCCACCTGATGGCGGAGCTGATCGAGAACGCGGCGGCGTTCTCCCCGCCGAGCACCCCGATCCGGGTGACGGGGCAGGAGGTCGCGCACGGTTTCGCGCTGGAGGTCGAGGACCGGGGCCTGGGCCTGGCGCCCGACACGCTGGCCGAGCTGAACCGGCTGCTGGCCACCGATCCCGAGCTGAACCTGGACGACAGCGCGCGGCTGGGCCTGTTCGTCGTGGCGAGGCTGGCGGCCAGGCACGGCATCAAGGTCACGCTGCGCCCGTCGCCGTACGGGGGGATCATCGCGATCGCGCTGATCCCGCACGAGCTGGTGGTGGAGCCGCCGGAACGGTCGGCGGCGTACGCGGTCACGGGCGGCGGCGAGCGGGCGGCGCGGGACGGGGGCGTGTCCCGGCCGGGCGAGCCGCCCGCGCTGGTCGTGCCGGGCGCGCCCGCCGACCGTGCCGACCCGGTGACGACGCTGCGCGACTCCTACTCCGGGGCGCGGGCGGCAGGGCGGCCGGAGTTCAGCGAGGTGCCGGACGACGCCGAGGAGCCGGACGGGAACGGGGCACAGCCGAACGGGGAGTGGTTCCCGCTGCCCACGCGGCGCCGCCAGACGCATATGGCGCCGCAGCTCCGTGCTTCGGCGGCGGGCGACCGCGACAACGGGACCGGGCGGGGCGGCGACCCGACCGTCCATGCCGAGGAGCCGCGTGAGGGGCGTTCGCCGGAGGCTGCCCGCGACCTGATGTCGACGATGCAGCGCGGGTGGGAGCGGGGCCGCGCCACCGGGGACGCGGAGAACGGCACGGCACGCGCGTCCGGCGGCTCCGACCAGTCCGACTGGTTCGCCCCCCGCCCCTCGTCGTCCGGCAACGGATCCTCCGCCGCCTCTGAGGACGACGGCGCCGCCGAGGACCCGCCCGCGGCGGACGACCGCACCGACGGCGCGGACGACATGGGCGGCACGGACGGCACGGACGGTACGGACACCGCCCCCGGCTCCGGCGGTGCCTGATGTCGCGTGACCTCCCCGGCGGGTACCCGGACCGGCGCCGGGGGCGCCGCCCGGATGACGACCTGTGGGTGGACGAGGAGGCCGGGCCGGTCGTCCGTCCCTTCGCGGTGACCCGTGGCCGTACCCGCAGCCGGCGCCCCGGCGGCGAGCTCGACCTCATCGCGGTCGTGGTGACGGCCGAGGTGCCGCCGCCCGATCCGGTGCTGCTCACCCCCGAGGACGAGCGGATCCTGGAGCGCTGCCTGCGTCCCGTGCCGGTGGCCGAGCTGGCGTCGGATCTGCGGCTTCCGGTGGGCGTCGTCCGCGTGCTGCTGGGCGACCTGCTGGAGCGCGGCCTGGTGGAAGTGCAGCGGCCGGTCGCCTCCGGCCCTCCCGACGTGCGCATTCTCAAGGAAGTGATCGATGGACTCCGCGCGTTGTGACAGCCCGAGGCGCGTACGGCCGCCCAGGAGGAGGGCGCTGCGCGCCGCGCTCGCCGGGGCGGCGCTGCTGGCGGCGGTGACGGGCTGCGGCATCGGTTCGGACGGCGGCTCGGCCGCGCCGGTCCCGGGGGTGACCGAGGAGCCGTGCCCCCGGGCGGTGAACAAGGAGCACGGCTGCATCTACCTGGGCATCATCTCCGACCTGACCGTGGGTCCCTTCACGGACCTGGGCACGCCGATGGTGGTCGCGCAGAAGGCGTTCTGGGACCGGGTGAACCGGCAGGGCGGCATCGGCGGCTACGACGTGGACGTGCACACCTACGTCCGGGACAACAGGTACGACCCGGCCACGCACCGCCGCGCCTTCCAGGAGATCAAGGGCCGGGTGCTGGCGCTGGCGCACAGCCTGGGCTCGCCGACCACCGAGGCGATCCTGGGCGAGCTGCGCTCGGCGCGGATGATCGCGGTTCCGGCCTCCTACCCGTCCAAGTGGGAGTTCGAGGACGTGATCCTGGAGTCGGGCGCGTCCTACTGCTTCGAGGCGATGAACGCGGTCGACTACGCGGTCGACCAGTTCAAGGCCAAGAGCGTGCTGTCGGTGCACTACCCGGGCGACTACGGCGGGGACGCGGCGGCGGGCGCGCGGATCGGGGCGGAGGCGCGCGGGGTGAGCTTCTCGGAGCTGGAGATCCCGCAGGGGGCGGGCCGGCAGGAGAAGGCGATCCAGACGATCCTCACCCGCAAGCCCGACCTGGTGGTGGTGACGGCGGGCCCGGCCGAGACGGCGGCGATCGTCAGCAAGACCGTGGAGGCGGGCTTCCAGGGCCGCTTCATGGGCAACAACCCGACCTATACCGCGGCGATCCTGAGGACCCCGGCGGCCCCCGCGATGAAGGCCCGCTACCTGGTGGTGTCGCCGTGGAAGCCGTTCGCCTACGACTCGCCGGGGCACACCGCGATGCGGCAGGCGCTGGGACGGGTGCTGCCGGACGACGCCTACACCTCGGGGTGGGTCCTCTCCTATCCGTTGAAGGCCATGCTGGAGCGGGCGGCGGCGAACGGCAACCTGACCCGCGACGGCGTGTACGAGGCGCTGAGCCAGACCACCACCGTGGACTACGAGGGGATGCTGCCCCGGCACGCGGGCAACTTCTCGGGCACGCCGAACGCGGCCGCGTTCAGGGAGTCGGTGATCGCCCGTCCCGACGACCGCGAGTTCACCGGCTCCAAGGTGATCACCGACTTCGCGCCGGGGCCGACCGCCAAGGCCCATCGCCTGGAGTCGCCCTGCTACAACCCGGGCTGACGGGCGCGCATGCGGTCGACGAACAGCCGCGCGGCGCGTACCGCCAGGGCCGGGTTGAGCCGGGCCGCCCGCCAGGCCGCGCGGCCGTTGGCGGGCGCGACGATGAGCGCCTGGTTGCGGCGGACGCCGCGCATGATGTCGCGCGCCAGCTTCTCGGGGGTGTAGAGGCGGGGCGCCGCCCTGGCGATGTCGGCCTTGGCGTCCCCGCTCAGCCGGGTCTCGGGAAGGCCGGGGTTGACGTTGACCAGCAGCGGGGTGTCAACGAAGCCGGGGCACACCACGCTGACCTTGACCCCGCGTCCCGCCGCCTCGGCGCGCAGGCCGAGGGACAGGCCGACGACGGCGTGCTTGGTCGCCGTGTAGGGGATGCCGGCCGGCATCGGCACCAGCCCGGCCAGCGACGCGGTGTTGACGATGTGCCCCGACCCCTGCTCCAGCATGATCGGGTACGCGGCGTGCACGCCGTGGACCACGCCCTTGAGGTTGATGTCGATGGCGCGGTTCCAGTGGTCGAGGGTCAGTTCCTCGGCCAGCCCGCCGACCGCGATCCCCGCGTTGTTGAAGACCAGGTCGAGCCGCCGGTGCTCGTCCCGTACGCCCTGGTAGGTCGCGGCCACCGCGGCGGCGTCGGTGACGTCGAGCGCCGCGGCGGCGGCCTTGCCGCGGCCGAGGGTGTTGAGCCGGTCGGCGACCCTGTGGGCGCCGTCGGCGTCGATGTCGGTGACGAGGACGGTGTCGCCGCGGGCCACCAGCGCGGTGGCGATCGCCCGGCCGATGCCGGACGCGCCGCCGGTCACGACGGCGACGCTCACCGTGCCGCCCGCTCGTCCGGGGAGGCCGCGCCCGGGGCGGGTCGCCCGGCGGCCTGGCCGCGCCGGACGCCGGGCTCGTCCCAGACGCCCATCAGCTTCCACAGCCGCTTGCCGACCGGGGTGACGAGGCCGAGTTCGGCGAGCAGGTCGCGGACCTTGCCGACCGAGTCGCTGAGGTCGTCGCGGTGGTCGCCGCCCCGGTACGCGGCGCGCACGACGTCCCTGGGGATGCCGAAGTGCCGCACCATCGGTCCGGGCGGTGACAGCATGATCCGCGCCATCCGGCCCAGGATCAGCGGGCTGAGCAGGGCGATCATCTGGCGCTTGGGGCGGGACAGGCTCGGCACCCGGTGCTTGAGGTAGTGCCTGGCGAAGGAGATGTGGCGGGCCTCCTCCGCGACGTGGATCCTGATGATGGCCTCTTCGAGCGGGTGCTTGACGTGCCCGCCCTTGAGCAACTGCCGCTGCTTGTAGTCGATCGGGTCCTCGCCGCCCAGCACGAAGACGAAGAACAGCTCGGTGCTGACCAGCGGGATCCAGGGGACGACCTGCGCCAGCGCGGTGAGCGCGCGGGGCATGCCGCGGATCGGCAGCCCGGTGCGGTTCACGAACTCCTGGAACATCATCCCGTGGTGACATTCCTCGGTGGTCTCGTGGTACACGTACCGGAACTCCGGGCGCCCGTTGGGCAGCCAGTAGGCGTAGTTGAGCAGCCCGCGCTTGAGCAGGTTCTCGAACTGGAGGCCGATCTTCATGGCGGTGGCGACCCGCCACAGCCCGATCCGCGCCTGGACCTCGGGGGGCTGCGACCGGTACCACTCGGTGCGGCCGAGGTGGTCCTCGTCGGTCAGGATCCAGCGCGGGTCCTCGGGGTCGATCGCGTACTCGGGGTCGTCCCAGGGGATGTCGGCGTAGGCTTCCCAGTGCTTGTCGACCGACGCCTTGTTCAGCCGGTCGATGACGCCGTAGTAGGACGTGCGGTCCTTGACCTGCTCGCGGACTTCCTCGGCGAGGCGGGTCGGTGCCTTGGTCATTGCGCGTGCTCCCTGGCTGGCTGATGGGGCGTACGGGATGCCGGCGGGTTCTCGGCCACCGGTACCGCCGGGGCTGCGGGTTCGGGGACGATCAGCCGGGCGAAGTCCTTGAGCCTGGCGAGCACCGCGGCCTGGTGGCCGGAGGCATCGCCGTCCAGCGAGTTCTGCAGGGACAGCCCGACCAGCAGCGCGAACAGGGCGCGGATCAGCGTGTCGACCTGGTCCTCGGGCAGCGTCTCGGGGAACAGCCCGTGGAAGACCTCCTTGACGATCCGCACCACCCGTTCGCTGAGGTCGACGCTGAGCCCGCGCAGCTCCTCGTCGGTGCGCCCGGCCAGTGCCAGCTCCAGCAACGCGACGGCGGGGGGCGTGCGGATGGTGTCCCAGAACAGGTCGATGGCGCCCGCGACGTCGCGCCGTTCGGCGGGCAGCGCGTCGAACGCCTCCTCGTACTCGGCGCGCAGCCGGTCGAGCAGGTGCTCCAGCGCGGCCGCGACCAGCGCCATCTTGGTGGGGTAGTGGTGCTGCTGCGCGCCGCGCGACACCCCGGCCCGCCGGGCGACCTCGGTGGTGGACAGGCCGGACCAGCCGACGTCGGCCAGCGCGTCCGCGGTGGCCGCCATCAGCCGGCGGCGGGTCTCGGCGCGGCGCTGCTCCTGGGTGCGGCGCCCGCCCGGGTGCCGGTGGGGGCGTGGCCGCTTGCTCGCTGACACGTCTTCGACGGTAGGAGCGGGGCAAGAAACAAGCAAGGCTGCTTGTAATGTTGCCCCGGTCACAGATTGGACGCGACGTCTGATAAAAGCGCGGCCGTACGACCGCTGACGTAGGGGAACCCGCGCGCATGCGACCGGAGGAGCAGTCCGGGTGACGCTCCTCACCCGACGACGGGGAGCATGCCGTCCCGCGACCATCACGGCCATGGAACGCACGGCACAGGCACGAACACAGGCACAGGTACAGGCACAGGCACAGGCAGGGAACGCGACGAAGGAGCCGCCGGAAGGGACGGCGGCACACCAGGAGGGCGGGGCGCGCACCGTCCGCCTCACCAAGAGCTACGGGACGGGCGACACGGCGGTGCGCGCCCTCGACGAGGTCACGGTGACCTTCCCGAAGGGACGGTTCACCGCGATCATGGGGCCGTCCGGGGCGGGGAAGTCCACGCTGATGCACTGCGTGGCGGGCCTGGACGCCCCGACCTCCGGGCAGGTCTACGTCGGCGGCCAGGAGCTCGGCGCGCTGTCGGACCGGGCGCTGACCCGGCTGCGGCGGGAGCGGATCGGGTTCGTCTTCCAGGCGTTCAACCTGCTCCCCACGCTGACCGCCAGGGACAACATCACGCTGCCGCTCACCCTCGCCGGCCGCCGTCCCGACGCGGAGTGGCTGGAGACGGTGGTGCGGATCCTGCGGCTCGGCGACCGGCTGGCGCACCGTCCCGCCGAGCTGTCCGGCGGCCAGCAGCAGCGCGTCGCGCTGGCCCGCGCGCTGATCACGCGCCCGGAGATCGTCTTCGCGGACGAGCCCACCGGCAACCTCGACTCCCGAACCGGCACCGAGGTGCTGGACCTGCTCAGGGGCGCCGTGGACGACCTGGGCCAGACCGTCACCATGGTCACCCACGACCCGGTCGCGGCGGCCCGCGCCGACGCGGTCGTCTTCCTGTCGGACGGCCGGGTGGTCGACGTCATGCGCGACCCGGCCCCGGCCACAGTCCTGGACCGGATGCGAGGTCTCACGTCATGAGAAGCCTGGCGATCAAGGAGTTGTGGGGGCGGCGCCGTCGGCTGGTGGCGGCCCTGGTGGGGGTCTTCCTGGGCGTGGCGTTCCTCACCGGGACGCTCGTCCTGGGCGACACGCTGTCGCGGAGCATCGACGGGTTCTTCGCCCGCGCCTACGCCGACACCGATGTGAGCGTGCGGAACGCGACGCAGGTGACGAACGCGCCGGGACGGCTGCGCGGTGAGATCGACGCGTCCGCGGTGGACCGGATCGCCCGGGTGCCGGGCGCGGCGAACGTGCAGCCGGTCATCCAGGGCTCCGGCCAACTGCTGGCCAAGGACGGGACGGTGATCAACGCACGCGGTCCGCGCACGGCGGGCAACTGGATCGACGACCCGGCGCTGAACCCGTACCGCGTCGTCGAAGGCCGGGCGCCGCGCACCCCGGACGAGGTCGTGATCGACCGCAGGTTCGCCCGCGACGGCCACCTGCGCGTCGGGGACCGGACGGCGGTCCTGACGCCGCGCCGGACGCCGGTCACGGTGGTCGGGATCACCCGGTTCGGGGACCAGGACGCCTTCGGCCAGGCCCAGTTCACGGCCTTCTCCCTGGAGGGCGCGCGGCGGCACGTCGGCCGCGACCCGTCCAGGATCACCGGCGTGCTGGTCAGGGCGGCGGAGGGCGTGAGCCAGGAGGAGCTGGCCGCCAGGATCCGTCCTGTCCTGCCTCAAGGCGCCGAGGCGGTGACGGGACGGGTGCTGGCCAGGGAGGGCCAGGAGACGGTCGAGAAGGGCTTCCTGTCGGCGTTCCGGCTGGCGCTGGCGGCGTTCGGCGCGGTGGCCCTGCTCGTGGCGGCGTTCAGCATCCACAACACCTTCGCGATCACGGTGGCGCAGCGCACGAGGGAGTCGGCGCTGCTGCGGGCCGTGGGCGCCTCGCGGCGCCAGGTGCTGGCGCTGGTGGCGGCCGAGGCCATGGTGGTGGGCGTGGTGGCGACGCTGGCCGGGCTGGCGGGCGGCATCGGCTGCGCGCAACTGCTGAAGACGCTGCTCGCCGAGGGCGGCGCCGGTCTGACGGTACGGGGACTGGTGATCACCCCGGCCGGCCTGCTGATCGCCGCGCTGGTCGGGGTGGTGGTGACGCTGCTGGCGGCGCTGTCCCCGGCGGTGCGGGCGTCCCGGGTGGCGCCGCTGGCCGCGATGCGCGAGGTCGCCACCGAGCGCACGGTCCGCCCGTCCGCGGCGCGGGCGGTGGCCGGCGTGACGCTGGCGGCGGTCGCGCTCGGCGCCGTGGTCGCGGGCGCGCTGGCCGGGTCGCTGCCGCTGACCGGCGGCGGCGCGGTGATGCTGCTGGCGGTCATGGTGATGCTCGGCCCGGTCGCCGCCCGTCCCGCCGCGGCCCTGGCCGGCGCTCCCGCCGCGCGGCTGCGCGGGGTGCCGGGACGGCTGGCCCGCGACAACGCGGCCCGCGGCCCGCGCCGCACGGCGGGCGCCGCGACGGCGCTGATGGTGGGCGTCGGGGTCGTCACCCTGATGACGGTGTTCGCGGGGTCGCTGCGCGCGTCCGTGGAGGACGGCGTCGCCGGCTCGTTCCGCGACGGGCTGATCATCAACGGCGGCACCAACGACACGGGCGGGTTCGGCACGGACCTGACCGACGCGGCGGCGCGGCTGCCGCAGGTCGAGGCCGCCGCCGGGATCGGGCGCGGCAACGCCCGGCTGGCCGGGGAGAACGCGGGCGTCCGCGTGGCCGACCCGGCACGGCTCGGCCGGGTCCTGGACCTGGACGTGACCGCGGGCGCGCTGTCGGACACGCTGGCGGTGTCGGAGGAGGCGGCGGCCGAGCGCGGCTGGCGGGTCGGGACGCCGGTGCCCGTCCTGTACGCCGACGGTTCGCGGCAGACCCTCACGGTCGGCGCCGTCTACCGGAACGCCGACGTCGCGGGCGACTACCTCATCCCCCGGACGGCCTGGAACGCGCACAACGGGCGGTCGCTGGACGGCATGGCGTTCGTCAAGCTGCGTCCGGGTGCCTCCGAGGCCGAGGCGCGCGACGCGATCAGCGCGCTGGCCCGCCCGCACGGGGCGCCGCCCGTCCAGGACCGGGACGGCTACGTGGCCGCGCAGACCGCCGACATGAGCACCTTCCTGAGCATCGTGTACGGGATGCTCGCGCTGGCGATCGTGATCGCGCTGCTCGGCATCGCCAACACGCTGTCGCTCTCCGTCCACGAGCGCACCAGGGAGCTGGGGCTGCTGCGGGCCGTCGGCGCGACCCGTCCCCAGGTCCGGTCGATGGTGCGGTGGGAAGCGGTGATCGTGGCGCTGTTCGGCACGGCCGGCGGCGCGGGGCTCGGGCTGTTCGCCGGCTGGGGCCTCACCCGCGCGATGGGCGATCCGTTCGCGGCCCTGCCCGTCCAGCTCGGGACGATCGTCCTGGTGGGCGCGGTGGCGGGGGTCCTGGCGTCCGTCCGCCCGGCCCGCCGCGCCGCGGCGAGGGGCGTCCTCGACTCGATCGCGGCGCCCTGAGCGCCGGGCACGCGGCGTGCCGCCCGGTCCCCGAGGACGGGCGGCACGCCGTAAAAGTCCGGCATGGGCTTCACAGGGCCGGGCGGACGACGCTGATCGTCCGTGGCTAAGGTGGATCCATGCAGGTCATCCAGTCGGCCAAGCTGACCAACGTCTGTTACGACATCAGGGGACCGGTGCTGAGGCGGGCCAGGCAGCTGGAGGCGGAGGGGCAGAAGATCCTCAAGCTGCATATCGGCAACCCGGCGCCGTTCGGGTTCGAGGCCCCGCCCGAGCTGCTCCAGGACATGGTCCGCAACCTGCCCGAGGCGCACGGCTACAGCGACTCCAAGGGCATCCTGCCCGCCCGCCGCGCCGTGGCGCAGCGCTACCACGAGCAGGGCGTGGCCGGGGTGGACGTGGAGGACGTCTACCTGGGCAACGGCGTGTCCGAGCTGATCGTGATGACGCTCCAGGCGCTGCTGGACGACGGCGACCAGGTGCTGATCCCGGCGCCCGACTACCCGCTGTGGACGGCCGCGGTGTCGCTGTGCGGCGGCACGCCCGTCCACTACCTGTGCGACGAGGCCGCCGCCTGGGCGCCCGCGCTGGACGACATCGAGGCCAAGATCACCGACCGCACCAAGGCGATCGTGATCATCAATCCGAACAACCCGACCGGCGCCGTCTACCCGCGCCCGGTGCTGGAGCGGATCGTGGAGCTGGCCCGCCGGCACCGGCTGATCATCTTCGCGGACGAGATCTACGACCGGATCCTCTACGACGACGCCGAGCACATCTCCATCGCCTCGCTGGCGCCCGACCTGCTGTGCCTCACCTTCGGCGGGCTGTCGAAGAACTACCGGGTCGCGGGCTTCCGCTCCGGCTGGGTCGTCCTGTCGGGGCCCATGGACGGCGCCGAGTCCTACATCGAGGGCCTGGAGATCCTGGCGAACATGCGGCTGTGCCCCAACGTCCCCGGGCAGCACGCCATCCAGGCGGCGCTCGGCGGCTACCAGAGCATCGGCGACCTGGTGCTGCCCACCGGGCGGCTGGGCGAGCAGCGCGACCGGGCGTGGAAGCTGCTGAACGGGCTCCCCGGCGTGTCCTGCGTCAAGCCGCAGGGCGCCCTGTACGTCTTCCCGCGGCTCGACCCGGAGATGTACCCGATCGAGGACGACGTCCGGTTCGCGTTCGACCTGCTGGAGCAGCAGCGGATCCTGGTCGTGCAGGGGACCGGGTTCAACTGGCCCGCCACCGACCACTTCCGGGTGGTGACGCTTCAGTACGCCGACGACCTGGAGGAGGCGATCGGGCGGATCGGCGACTTCCTGGAGACCCGGCGCCGCTGACGTCGGCCCGGTCCGGGGCGCGATCCGGTGCCGGGGCGCGATCCGTCCGCTTCGGGCCGCGTTGACGGCGGCGATAGGGGGAAGGGTCGGACCATGAGCACACCCGGGGGAGAGGGAACGGCCGGCCACTCGGTTCTGGAGTCGCTGGACCGTGAGGAGTGCCTGGAGCTGATCCGCGGCGGTGGGATCGGCAGGGTCGGCTTCGACGACGGCGAGGGCCCGACGGTGATCCCGGTGAACTTCGCCATGGACGGGGACGCCGTGGTGTTCCGCACCAGCCTGGAGGGGCGCCTCAACCAGAGCCTCGCGACCGCGATGACGGGCACCGCGATCCGCATCGCGTTCGAGGTGGACGAGATCAAGCCCGAGGAGCGCGCGGGCTGGAGCGTGCTGCTGCGCGGCGGCGGGCAGTACCTTCCCGACCACGAGCGCCCCGGTTTCCCGACGGTGGAGCCGTGGCCCGGCGGCGAGCGCCCCGTGTACATCCGGCTGGAGCCGCACGAGGTCTCGGGCCGCCGCCTGCGCCCGCCCGAAGGGGACGGTTCGGGTTAGGCACCGGCCGCCGCCGCGTCCAGGCGGCGCAGGGCGTCCCGCACGACGGCGGGGTCGGTCGTCGGCCAGAACGGGGGCAGCGACGCCTTGAGGAACCCGCCGTAGCGGGCGGTGGCCAGGCGCGGGTCGAGGACGGCCACGACGCCCCGGTCGTCCATCGACCGCAGCAGCCGTCCCGCGCCCTGGGCCAGCAGCAGCGCGGCATGGGTGGCGGCGACCGCCATGAAGCCGTTGCCGCCCTTGGCCGCGACCGCGCGGGAGCGCGCCGAGGAGACCGGGTCGTCGGGACGCGGGAACGGGATCCTGTCCATGATCACCAGTTGCAGGGAGGGCCCGGGGACGTCCACGCCCTGCCACAGCGACAGGGTGCCGAACAGCGAGGTCCGCTCGTCCTCGGCGAACTGCCTGACCAGCAGGGCGGTGGAGTCGTCGCCCTGGCACAGCAGCGGGTGGGTCAGGTGGTCCTTGAGCTCGTCGGCCGCGCGCCGCGCCGCCCGCATGGACGAGAACAGCCCGAGCGTGCGTCCCCCCGCGGCCTCGATCAGCTCGGTGATCTCGGTGAGGTAGGCGTCGGCCGGCCCGTCCCGCCCCGGCTGGGGGAGATGGCGCGCGACGTAGAGGATGCCCGCCCTGGGGTGGTCGAACGGGGACCCGACGTCCAGCGCCGACCAGGTGACCGGCTTCTCTCCGTCGCCGTCCCCCGCCTCCTTCGTGGCGGTGCGGGCCAGCCCTTCGGCGGCGGCGCGGGCGTCCTTGGGCGCCTGATCCCCGGACGGGCCGTCCAGCGGCGGCAGCCCCCACTGGCGGGCCAGCGGCTCGAACGAGCCGCCCAGCGTGAGGGTGGCCGAGGTGAGGATCGCGGTGCGCCGCTCGAACAGCGTCGTGCGCAGCAGCCCGCCGACCCCGATCGGCGCGATGCGCAGCGTGGGCGGGCGCGCGGGCCGCCCGTCCTGGGCGAACGGCTTCTCCAGCCACACCACCTCGAAACGGGCGGAGATCTCCGGCTGGAACGACTCCAGCATCCGGCCCGCCGTGTCGTGCAGCTCCTCCAACGCCGAGCGGGCGGCCTTGCGCGCGCCCATGTCCGCCGGGTCGGCGTCCTTCTTCTCCGGGCCGAGCGCGGTCAGGCAGCCGTGCGCGGCGTCCCGGACGGCGGCGAGGGTGGTGCCGAGGGCGGGGGACAGGACGTCCATACGGCCGTCGTTCAGGTCCTCCAGGACCAGGCCCAGCCCCTCGGCGGCCTCCTTGAGCCGATCCGCCACCCCGTCCTCGATGAGCCGTCCGCAGCGGCGCGCGGCCGTCTCCACGCCCGCCGCGCTCAGGTCGCCGGTGGCGACCGAGGTGACCCGGTCGACCAGCTCGTGCGCCTCGTCCACGATCACCACGTCGTGCTCGGGCAGGACCTGGAAGTCCTCCAGGGCGTCGATGGCCAGCAGCGCGTGGTTGGTGACCACGATGTGCGCCTCGCCGGCCCGCGCCCGCGCCAGCTCCGAGAAGCACTCGGTGCCCTGCGGGCAGCGCTGGGCGCCCAGGCATTCCCTGGCGGTCACCGCCACCTGCCGCCACGCCTGCTCGCTCACCCCGGGGACGAGCTCGTCGCGGTCGCCGGTGGTGGTCTCCTCCGCCCACTCGTTCAGCCGCTTGACCTGGCGGCCCAGCGCGGAAAGCCGCTGCGGGTCGAACAGCCCCGAGGCCCCCTCGTCCTCGGGGTCGTCGGGGGCGCCGGTCTGGACGCGGTTCAGGCAGAGGTAGTTGCGGCGGCCCTTGAGGATCGCGAACTTGGGCTCCTGCCCGACCAGCGGCTCCAGCGCCTCGGCCAGCCGGGGCAGGTCGCGGTCGACGAGCTGGCGTTGCAGCGCGATCGTCGCGGTGGACACCACGACGGTGGTGCGCGCGCTGAGGGCGTGCCGGATCGCGGGGACGAGGTAGGCCAGCGACTTGCCGGTGCCGGTGCCGGCCTGCGCCGCCAGGTGCTCGCCCTCGGCGATCGCCCGCTCGACGGCGCGGGCCATCTCGACCTGCCCGGGACGTTCCGTCCCTCCGATGGCCTTCACGGCGGCTTCGAGGAGCGTCGCGACGTCCGGAATCTGGGTTTCGCTGCCGGTCAGCAGATCAGGGGCGGGCACGTCGGCCAACGCTACCGCCCGCCGGGGACAATCGCGCGGCGAAGCCCGCGAGCGCCGCGGACACGGCCCGATCCCTCGGGGGGCTCAGAGCCGGACGGCGCCCTTGGGGCTCAGCGGCAGCCAGAACGCGCGGGCCGGGGCGGACGCGGGCCGCGGCGGGATCGTGCGGAGCCGCGCCTGGGTCCGCGGCCGTCCCGCCGGCCGGCGCCGCGCGTACGCGGGCAGCGGCCGCCCGCGCCGGACCAGGCGCACCCGGGCCAGCAGCAGCCCGCTGGACGTGGCCAGCGCCGCCAGCCATCCCGCCTGGATCGCCGCGAGGTCGTCGACGCCGAAGCCCTCCTGGTAGGTGTTCGCGCGCAGCGCCACCGACGACGAGCGGCCGAGGACGGGCACGCTCGGCGCGATCTGCGGCGAGGCGACCGGCGGCAACGTCACCTGCGGGAACGCGGGGAACTGCGCCATCGGGTCGTACGGCGGCGGCGTCAGCGGCGGCAGGTCGGGCGGCAGGCTCGACAGCGAGATCCCCGGCGGCAGCGAGCCGGACGGGGTGAGGATGATCAGGGAGAACCGCTTGGTCACGGTGGCCGCGCCGGACGCCGACGCCGTCGCGGTGAGCTTGATCGTGCCCGGCTTGGCGTTCGCGGGGGCCGTGATGGTGGCCTTGGCCGTCCGCCCGCCGCTGCCCACGCTGCCCATCCCCTGCGCGGGGGGCGACACCGAGGCGCCCGAGGCCGACAGCCGCACCACGGTGCCGTGCGCGGTGGCCTTCGCCGAGCTCACCTTGAGCGTCGCGGTGATCGACCCGCCCGGCCTCATGCTGGAGGAGTCGGTCGACACCCACAGGCCCAGCACCGGCTTGGCGGGCGCCGGGTCGCCGCCGCCCGGGTCGCCCGTGCCCGGCCCCGGCGTGGTCTCCGTCGGGTCGGGCGTGGGCGTCTCACTGGGGTCCGGCGTCGGATCCTCGCTCGGGTCGGGCGTCGGGTCCTCGCTGGGATCGGGGGTCGGGTCCTCGGTCGGGTCCGGTGTCGGCTCCTCGCTGGGATCCGGCGTGGGCTCCTGGCTGGGGTCGGGCGTCGGGTTCTCGCTGGGGTCGGGCGCCGTCGTCTCCTCGCTCGGCGTCGGGGAGGGATCGGGTTCGGCGATCACCGGTGGCGCCGTGGCCACGGACAGGATCGCCGCCATTCCGAGCCCGGCCACGAGGGAACCCCCCGCTCGTGAGCGCACCGCCACGCACCTCCAGGCGTCCGGTCGTCAGGTCCCGTCGGGACGGTGAGAACGTCCCGGAACCGCATGGGAGCACGGACCTGACGCCCGGATCAACCCCGTCGCCACCGCGTTGTCGGGAAGTTCGTGATCCTCCCGCGCGGTTGTCATCGGGTGCGCATCCCGGCCTCCGCCGAGGCCCCGTCACGGGCGCGCACGCCGAGCGCCGCGACGCCGCCGCCGGCCGCGTCCGCCGCCCGTCCGGTCCCGCCCCGCGACGCGCTCACGGCGGGCCGCTTGGCCACCTTCCGTGGCTCCTTCCCCGCCTCGGCCCGCGCCTCCTTCACCCGCTCGGAGGCGCCCGGCCGCCGCGGTCGCGGGACGGCGCCGGGACGGTCGTCGGGGCCGAGCCCGTCCCGCTCGTCCGCGGCCGTGGCCGCGCCGTCGGGCCGGGCGGCGGGCACGTCGGGCTCGCCGAGCCCGTCCGGGACGCCCGCGCGGCGCCGCAGCCACATCGACCGCAGCACCACCTCGAGCGCGAACCGCGACTCGGGCTCGGTGAGGCGCTCGCCCAGCAGGCCCTCCAGCTTGCGCATGCGGTACCGGACGGTCTGCGGGTGGACGTGCAGCTCCTCGGCGATCTCCGCGGCCGTGCCACGGGTGGTGAGCCAGATCCGCAGCGTCTCCAGCAGCCGCTCGCGCTGCCCCTCGTTCAGCCCCGCCAGCCCCGCCAGGGCGCGCCGGGCGATCTGGTCGAGCAGCGCCGGATCGTTCAGCAGCCACAGCGTGATCAGGTGGTCCTCGCAGCGGGTCACCGGGCCGTCGTCCAGGATCCCCGCGTCCACCAGCGCCAGCCCCTGGCGGGCCCAGCGCAGCGAGTCGGCGGCGCCGGACGGCGGGACGCTCACGCCCGACACCGCGCGCCCCTCGGGGCACGCCTCGGCCAGCATCCGCAGACGCTCCTCGGTCATCCTGCCGGGGACCAGCAGGCGAGGCTCGCCGTCGGTGAGGTCGGCGAGCACGTCGGCGTCCAGCGCCGTGCGCACCACCCTCGACCCGGCGGGCACGGCGACGAGCGTGACCTCCTCGGGCACCGTCCACTCGGCCAGCTCGGCCAGCTCGTCGATCGCGCGGCGGGACGCCTTGGGACGGCGCAGCAGCATCCGCAGCAGCCGCCGCCTGTGCTCCTCCAGCTCCTCGGCGGGCAGCGCCTCCAGGTAGCCCTTCAGGGCCAGCGAGGCCAGCTCGTCGATGTAGGCGAACAGCGCGTCCGCGAGCTGCGCCATCACCACCGAGGAGAGGTTGCGCTGCGGCCCGACCCGCATCACCCGCCGCCAGGCGACCTGCGCGCCGATCCTGAACGCGGCCTGCAGGTTGTCCAGCGTCCGGCCCTCCTGCGCCTCGAAACGGCCCAGCCTGCGATAGGTGTCCTCGTGCCGCTCGCGGGGCGCGTCGGGGTCGTCGATCTGATCGACGAAATGCGCGAGCGCGCGCTCGACGCCGATTTGCAGCGCCTGCACATAAGGGCCGCGAATGGGACGTCCGTATTCCGGGATCTGGCGCCTGATCTCTTCGATGATCTCCTTTGCGAGACTGGGCAGCTCGGGCCGCATCATGGCGGCCAGGTGCCTTGGCAGGGGGGCGCACAGCTCCGGCCTGCCCTGGTGGAGCGTACGCGTCATCACTGCACCTCCGAATTCGCCCAGGCCATGGGCGTGTTTCCCGCGCCGGCGGGGTCGCCGGCGAACTGTCGGCCTCGGCGAAAGGCATCTCACCCGGGAGCGCGCCGAGCGGGGGACCCCTGCACACTCCTCGGTAGTCCGGTTGTGACGTGAAGCACACCGAACGTAGATCAGAGGTCCCGGTTGTCAGGTAACGAATTATTAAAACCGCACTGTGTCACCTCCCCGAAACATCTGGTGACCCCCTTTTCGGAAGTTCCGGAAGGCCGCCCCGCCTCAAACGTTCCGCCCGTAATACCGCTTCCAGCGCGAATCGGGAATCGGGGTCGGCGAGCCGGTCCCCGCACACGTCGGTGATCTGCCGCAACCGGTACCGGACGGTCTGCGGATGCACCTGGAGCCGGTCGGCCGTCTCCACCGCGTTCCCCTCGCTCTCCAGCCAGGCCCCCAGCGTCTCGATGAGCCGCCGCCTCCGCCCGTCGCCCATCCCGGACAGCACCGCCAGCCGCTGCCGCGCCACCTGGTCCAGCAGCGCCCCGTCGGCCATCAGCCACAGCTCCAGCAGATGGTCCTCGGCCCTCGCCAGCCCGGTGACGGTGAGGATTCCGGCGTCCATCAGCGTCAGCGTCCGCCGCGCCCAGCGCAGCGAGTCCGTCGCCTCCGTCGGCGGCACGGACGGCCCCAGCGCGCCGCGCCGCTCGGGCAGCGCCGCCGTCAGCCTCGCCAGCCGCTCCTCGTCCAGCGGCCCCGGGACGATCAGATACGGCTCGGCCCGGTCGAGATCCCTCAGCACACCGGCGTCCAGCGCCTCGGGCATCGTCCGCGCCTTCGGCGGCACGGCGACCGGGACGACCTCGGCGGGCACCCTCCACCCCGCCGCCTCCGCCGCCCGCGCCAGCACCGCCTTGGTGGGACGGGGCCGCCCCACCAGCAGCCGCAGCAGCCGCCGCCTCGCCTCGGCGCGCGAGTCGCCCACCCGCGCCCGCGCCTCCTGGAACCCCTCCACCGACAGCGAGGCCAGCTCGTCGATGTAGGCGAACAGCGCCCCCGCCAACTGCGACATCACCGCCGACGACAGCTCGTGCCGCCGGCCGATCTCGGCGACCCGCCGCCAGGCGACCTGGACGCCGATGCGGTAGGCGGCCTGCAGCGCGTCCAGGCTCCGCCCCCGGTACGCCTCGCCGCGCCCCAGCCATCGGCACAGCTCGTCGCGCTGCTCTCGCGACTCCTCCGAGCCCGAGATCTGGTCGACGAACGTGCGCAGCACCTGCTCCACGCCCAGCCGCAGCTCCTGCCGCTCGCCCCTCTCCGGCAGCCGCGCGTACGCGGGAATGGTGCGCCGTATCTCCGCCATGATGTCCTCGGCGAGCGAGTCCAATTCGGGCCGCAGAACGGCGGCAACCTGCGGCGAAAGGCGTCCTGGAGGCCGGTCCGCTCTACCGGATTCGAGGGGGCGCGCCATCGTCGATGCTCCTTCCCGCCACCGCTGCCGCGTGCCGCCGCGGACGGCGACAGGGAGCGTCCCGGCCGCGGTGGGGCCATTGCTGCCAGCGATATCGGTTGCATAACGCCCCGGGCCCGAGAGCATTCATCGGGGCCGGGGGTGATCTCAGGCGCGTCAAACGTAACCCAATCGGCGGCTCCGTGCACCGGTCCGGGGCGATCATGGGCCGAGCTCGTTAATGATCTTGCAATCGGCCACTGAGCAGCGCTGATGGTGTACGCGGAGTGTCGGACGCGAGGGGCGGAGCACTCACTTCCGCACAGATCTCGCTCCGGTTTCATCATCACGTGACAAGAAACGCAAGATTTTGAAGATCTTCCGGAATCAGGGCTTGTCGACCACGGACTTTAAGCTTAGTTTACTCGCTGGTAGAGCCGCCCCGGCGGAATGGCGCAGCCTAGCAGAAAGGTGCTGCCGCCCGCCGTCGATAGGGCGAAAACTCCCGTTCCATCCTGCCCGCCTCCAGTTCTACAGCCGAAGGAGCCGCCCAGAGAAGGACCGTGATATCCGTCCCCCGGATCCCCACCCCTACGAGTCCGAAGAATCCCGGCGACCGCCGGGCGACCCCCACCCCGGAAGGGTCGGCAAGGCGCAAGGCCGTGGAGAAAGCCTCAGTGGCCGCCGGCCTCGGCCTGATGGCCGTCGCCTCCTGACCGGCCCCAGCATCGTCACCGGCGCCACCCCTGATGGTTTCGCCGGCGACGGCTCCGACACCCAACTGGAAGGGACGTACCCTGTGAGTAAGCGCAAGAAAGTGGCGAGCATCATGTTCACCGGTACCGCGGCGACCGCGCTGGTCGGCGCGGGCGTCCAGCCGGCCGCCGCCGCCCCGTCGGACTGGACCATCACCCCCGGTGGGTCGGGGATCGCAGGTCACAACGCCACCGACGCGATCCTCACCGTCGACACCGCCGGCGGTCCCATCTCACTGGTGTGCCCCGCCAGCACGGTGGACGCCACGGCGACCCTGGAAAACACCAACGGGGCACCCCCGGTCCAGCTCGGCACGATCGACACCGCCACGTTCGGCACCGAGGACAACCCCTGCAGCCTGTTCGGGCTCGGCGTCGTCGCCACGCTGGACAACGCCATCCCGCTCAACGCCACCGCCTTCCCCTCGGGCGGTGTGACGCAGGGAAGCCTGGGCCCCAACATCAACGCCACCATCACGGGCACCAACTTCGTCTGCAACATGCACGTGACGGGCACGACGATCGCCGGCAATTACAACAACGGCACCGGCGTCCTGGCAGTCAACCCGGCTGGGGCGCGCACGTTGCACATCGACGACGTGAGCGGGTGTCTCGGCCTGTTCCAAGTCAGCAACAACGCGGGCTTCCAGGCCGACTTCACCGTCAACCCGAAGCAGACGATCAGCCACGAATCATAGGCGTCACGGGAATCGGCATCACTACGATCCGGGTCGTTCGGCACCCCGCAGGGGGCCGCGGACGGCCCGGATCGCCACCCGTCTGCCGAAGGACGGCCGTGCGGCTTGCGAGCCGCACGGCCGTCCGGCGTGACGGTACCGGCCAACGGCCGAATATAGTCGGCTGATAATTGCTACCGGACGGTAGTCCACATTATTTCTTGTGTTGTGGCAATACCGCTGGGTGGCGATGTGGGCTTGCGCCAGCGGGTTCGATGATCTCGTCTCGCCGTGCGATTGCCGGACGGCCGGAGAGATGGAGAGGAACACCGGCATGAGATGGACCATTGGCGGATCCTCCGGCGCCGTGGCTGCCATCTGGCTCCGGGGCCGCGTCAGGTAAGCGTCCGGGTCAACGCGACCTTCCGGGCGCCGGAGTGGCGGGCCAGCCCATCCAGCCCAAGGACGTGACCGCGCGGGTCGCGTTCCTGCTGGCCTCGGCCTGATGGCCGTCGCCTCCTGACCGGCCCCGACATCGTCACCGGCGCCACCCCCGATGGTTCCGCCGGGGACGGCTCCGACACCCAACTGGAAGGGACGTAACCCGTGAGTAAGCGTAAGAAAGTGGCGAGCGTCATGTTCACCGGTGCCGCGGCGACCGCGCTGGTCGGCGCGGGCGTCCAGCCGGCCGCCGCCGCCCCGTCGGACTGGACCATCACCCCCCGGCGGGCCGAATATCGCGGGTCACAACGCCACCGACGCCCTCCTCACTTGGAGCCGCCTCAGCAGCGGTCCCTTCTCACTGGTGTGCCCCGCCAGCACGGTGGACGCCACGGCGACCCTGGAAAACACCAACGGGGCACCCCCGGTCCAGCTCGGCACCATCGACACCCTCACGTTCGGCACCGAGGACGACCCCTGCAGCCTGTTCGGGCTCGGCTTCATCGCCACGCTGGACAACGCCACCCCGCTCACAGCCACCGGCTTCCCCTCGGGCGATGTGACGCCGAACCGCCTGAGCCCCAACATCAACGTCACCTTCACGGGCATTAACAACGTCTGCAACATGCATCTGACGGGCTCGCAGATCGACGGCGATTACACCAACAGCACCGGCATCCTGAGAGTCAATCCGGGGACCCCTGTGGCGCGCACGTTGCACATCGACGCGGTGAGCGGGTGTCTCGGCCTGTTCCAAGTCGGCGACACTTGGGGCTTCCAGGCCGACTTCAAGGTTGACCCGGTGCAGACGATCAGCCACGAGTCATAGCGTTAAGGGATTCGGCATCACTGCGATCCGGGTCATTCGATCCCCCGCAGGGGGCCGCGGACGGCCCGCATCGCCACCCACCTGCCGAAGGACGGCCGTCCGGCGTGACGGTACCGGCCAACGGCCGAATATAGTCGGCTGATAATCGCGACAGCGGCCATTGTCACCCAAGTATAAAAGTGCAGTTCCTGGGTCGGTGACCTGGTTCGAAGGTTGTTCGGAGGAAATGCGGGCGATACGCTACCGAGCGGTAGTCCGAAGATTTTCCTTGTGTTGTGGCAATACCGCTGGGTGGCGATGTGGGCCGGCGCCAGCGGGTTCGACGATCTCGTCTCGCCGTGCGTATGCCGGACGGCCGGAGAGATGGAGAGGAACACCGGCATGAGATGGACCATTGGCGGATCCTCCGGCGCCTTGGCTGGCAGGTGGGCGCGGGTCGCGGGGTTGTGCTGCATGGTTCTGCTCGTGGCCTTGATGCCTCCCGCCCGGGCTGAGATCGCCCCCCAGGAAGCGGACGTGACGCTGGACTATGGCTGCCAGTTGGCACCAGGGCCGCGTCAGGTGAGCATCCGGGTCAACGCGACCTTCCCGGGCGCCGGAGTGGTAGGCCAGGCCATCCAGCCCAAGGACGTGACCGTGCGGGTCGCGTTCCCGCCCGCCACGGTCGCCGAACTCGCCGGACAGGGCGTGGCGACGGTCGGCGGCGCCGTCGACCTCGGCACCACGGTGGCACAGAACGGGAAGTCGTCCGATTCCGCCTGGACCGGCCTGGCCGCGCCGGCCACACCGCTCCCGAAGACCGGTGGACTCACCCTCGTGGCCTCCGGCCCGGTGCCACCGGTGACGGTGACGGCGCCCGGTGACGTGAGGTTCACCGCAGGTCTCCTCGGCCTCACCCTCACCCCGAAGAAGGCCGACGGCTCGGCCGCCGACCCTGCCACCATGCCGCTGGCGTGCACCCTCAACCCGGGCCAGGGCGGTCATCTGGTCACCGTTCCGGTGTCCGAGAGCAGCACGCCCGCCGAGCCCCCGACAGCGCCGAACGCGCCGGAGACGACATCGACGCAGGCCGGTCGCCCCCGCGGGATCATCGCTGGACCCGGCGCGGACAACCTGGCCTCGGCCGGTATCGATGTCTACGAGGATCTCGATGTCCGCGCCAGTGAGGTGTGCGGGGACATCGAGAACTGGCCTACAGCCACGTTCCTGGCGGCGAGCGGATACCTGGCCGGTCATGCCAACGCCACGAAGCTGAAGAGCGCGGTAAGGGTGGGCTACCCGGTTCCCGGGCTGCTCAAGGCGGATCACCCTGGCCCTGCGACCGACCCCGACGCTCGGGGCTGGGCTGTGCAGGCGCTTCCCGTGGACGGGGTACGGTATAACTGCACGCTGGTCGTGGCGGACCTCCTCTATCAGGGACGGAAGGAGTTTCCCCCGGCGCAGGGAACGTTCCTGGGTTTCGGATTCATGCCGGTCACCGCCACCGTCCACATAAGCCAGGTGGAAGACGAACCGATCCGGTCCCTTGTATTCCAGCCTCTGCTTACTCCGGTCGGGGAGCCCTTCTCGCTCGTTGCGACGGCGAGATTGTCGCTACGGCTGTCGGATGTGAGGGTGAACGGCGTACCGCTGGACGTGGGCGGCAACTGCCGCACCAGCGAGCATTTGACCTCTCCGAGTAGTCCCTACCGTCCGGATCGGATGGTGCTGTTCGGCGGAGGCCCCGGTTTCAGGGCCGCGACGCCGGAATTCTCCAACATCGGTTTTGGCGGGGCAACGGCGGGAATGGCTACGATCCCCCGGCTCACCGGGTGTGTCACTCCGAGCGGCGAGGATATCACCCCGCTACTCAACGCCACGGTCGCCGGTCCCGATAATTATATGAAAATCATCGTCGGCCCGCTGTGCATGGCGCTAAGTCAACCGGCCAACTGTACGAACGGTTTGCAGGGTGGGGATCCTACGAAGGTGCCGTACTGGACCGTCAGTAATGGCGGCACTTACAGTAGCTCCGGCTCTGTGAATTTCAAACACCTAGTCAACAATATCGCAACGTGCGACACGGACGTGTCAGGTGCCGTGCCCGATACAACGGGCCCTCCTCGCGGCAACATCGGCACCGTGCGCTTCTCCTTCCGCAACTGCACCGGCCCCGGCGGTAGTACGTGGCAGGTGGTGCAGCGTGGGACGGCGGGCTTGGTCGCCTCCAGTTACAACGCCGGCACGAGAACGGTGGACGGCAAGATCACTGGTATACGGCTGCAGCTGACCGGGACGGGCGTCCCGGGAACCAGTGGGCCATGCACGGCGGAAACCTTCGGGAGCGTAAGCCTGTCCTACACCAACCCTCCCAACGCGAGGATGACCCTCTTGACGGGCACTGGAGGCAATATTGGCAACCGTATCCAAGCCTCTACCTGCCCTAATATCCCGGCGCCCGTACCCGGTACTAGGCCACTTCCCGTTACGTTCGGCGGCGTTTTCGACCTTGGCTCTTCGCAAATCACCATCACCAGCCCCCCTGCGTCCGAGGTCGCCGGACCTTGAGTTCCATCGAGAAGCAGAAGAACGTCGGAAGCGGTTAGTCATCGTTGCTTCGAGTGTCCAGGCGAAAGGCCGTTCGGTGGTCCGCGGCCCGAGATTGGTTGGTGATCATGCAGGAGTCCGTAGCCGAGGTGGCGTCCTCCGGTATGTTCCCGATGGGGGCGTCCGCCGAGCCGGTGTTCGTGTTGTGCGCGGCGAGGTCAGGGTCGACGCTGCTGCGTTTCCTGCTCGACGCGCACCCGGACCTGGCGTGCCCGCCGGAGACCAATGTGCCCACCTTGTGCGGGCAACTGGCCACGGTGTGGTCGCTGATCGAGGGGGCACCGCTGTCACAGAACCGGGGCGACGAGCCGCCGGAGATACCGGATGCGGCGATCGCCGGGGTCCGCGAGACGATGGAACGGATGGTCGGGTCGTACCTGGCCCGGCGAGGCAAGAGGCGGTACTGCGACAAGAGCCTGGGCACGGCCCGGTTCGCCTACCTCATGAGCCGGGTGTGGCCGGAGTCGAAGTTCCTGTGCCTTTTCCGGCATCCGATGGACGTGATCGCGTCCGGGATCGAGGCGTGCCCGTGGGGGCTGCAGGGGTACGGGTTCGACCGGTATGGCGCGGAGAGCCCGGGCAACTCGGTGTTCGCGCTGGCCCGGTTCTGGGTGGACAACGCGGCCACGATCCTGGCCGCACGGGACCGGTACCCGGACCGGTGCCACACGGTCCGGTACGAGGACCTGGTCGCCGACCCGGAGAGCGTCGCACAGGGGATCTTCGACTTCCTGGGAGTACCGCGGGTACCGGGCATCTCGGAGCACTGCTTCTCGCCCGAACGGGAGAGGTTCGGGCCGGCGGACTACAAGATCTGGCACACCTCGAAGATCACGTCCGACTCGGTGGGCCGGGGATGGTCCATCCCGGCGGGCCTGATTCCGGCCCAGGTGCGCGCCACGATGAACGAGCTGGCGGGCAAGCTGGGCTACGTTCCCGTGGATGAGGGCTGGGGCACCGCCGACGCGCCCGCCGACCTGCGCGCCGACATCGGTGACCGGCAGGCGGTGAAGGCGTCCGCCGACGCCGGAGACGCACCGGCCGCCATCTCCGTCCCAGGGTTGGTCGAGCGCCTCAACGCCGCGCTGTCGCGGATCGACGACCGGTTCATCCGGGACTGGGACCCGTACTCCAAGGATTCCTTCACCGTGGTGATCACGCCTTCCTCCGAGGCGGCGCCCGGCGGCGGCTCCGGGTGGCTGGTCGACCTGGAGGCGCGTACGGTCACCCCGCTGCAGGGCACCGGCGTTGAGGGAGACGCCGAAGACGAAGACGATGACAGTGACTGGGACATCATCGGTTCCGCCGAGACCTGGGAGTCGGTGATAGACGGCACCCTCAACCTTTCGGTGGCGCTGCGCCGCTACCAGCTCCGGTACACCGCCGAAGGCGGCGCCGACGGGGTGGCCACCGTCGCCAGGGTCGGCATGCTGTCGGAGTTGCTCGGCCTGACCTCGTGGGGCCGGCCCATGCAGACGGAACGGGACCAGGGCGCCGCGCCGGATGCATCACTGGTGGGGGAGCGGCCATGACGCTCGGTAGGTCGCGTCCCAAGGATGCCAAGGCCGGTGGCCGGGCCCACGGCCGGCCGGCCGTCCGTCCGGCTGGTGACATCGATACCGGTGGGGGCGGCCGCACCGCTCCGGTCATCCTGATGAGTTACTCCCAGGCTGGGATGTGGCGGCTGCGGAATCTGCTGTCGGATCGCTCCGACCTGGCGTTCACCCAGGGCACCGGGCTGCTGCCGTTGTGCGAGCAGACGCTCGCCACATGGCGGCATGTGGAAGGAAGACGTCCCCAAGCGCCCCCCTCCGCGATGGCCGTCGCCTCCGTCCGCTCCCTGATGAAGGGGATGATCACCGCTCTTGTGCTCAAGACCGGCCGTTCGCGCTGGTGCGAGGTGGCGGTCGCGCAGCAGGGATCCGCCGAGGCGTTCCTGCAGGTGTTCCCCAAGGCCCGGTTCGTGTGCCTGCACCGGTCCTGCCCGGACGTGATCTACTCGATCCTTCAGGCCAACCACCCGTGGGGACTGTCCGGCCCGGCGTTCGCGTCGTTCGTCACCGCCCACCCGGACAGCGCCGTCAGCGCGCTTGCCGCCTACTGGGTCGCCCATGCCGGGCCGCTGCTCGCGTTCGAAGAGGCCCATCCGGAATCCTGCCTGCGCGTCCGGTACGAGGACCTGGCGACCGTCCCGGACCAGGTGGAGCGAGATCTGCGGGAGTTCCTCGGCCCGGACGAGGGCGTGGCGTCGCTGCCGTCCTTGCCGGGCGGCGACGAGCTACCGGACTTCACCGGCCCGATGGCTCCCGGCTGCGGGAAAGGCATTCCGGCCGACCAGCTTCCCCCGGCACTGCTGGCCCAGGTCAACGACCTGCAAGGCAAGCTGGGCCATCCCCCGCTGGACCGGCTTTCCGACTGACGTCTCCATCAACCGCCCGAACCGCCCTGCCGCCGCGCATGGGTGACCAGTGTGACCATGCAGGCCGGGCGCGTCTTGTTCCATCCATCAGCCGAGTACGGGACCGCTCGCGTCGCCCTTCTGCGCTTTTTGTCGCGGCGGACGCGCGTTCGGTGTGGGCTCCAGTCCGGTCCACCGCACTGCAACGGCCGTCGGCGGCGGTACATACCCGTCGCCGGTCGGCGCGTGCCGGTCGCGCCTGCGAGAGGGTTCGTGGTGAAGGGCAATGGCTTGCGGTACCCGGGAGACCGGTGATCTGGCATGAATCGAGGCCCGCCGTCTGTGTGGTGGACGACGACGGGCCTCGATGCGGGGGAGTCGGAGGCAGGCTGATGGTCAGGTCCCGAACCCGCCCCGGGTTACGCGGTTACCCGGGGGTGACCGTGGGTTGACTCAGGTTCAGCGTGATCGTGTTGTTGGCGCCCGGAATGACCAGGTTGATCAACCAGGTGGACAGGAGGCAGTTCTCGAAGTTGGGGATGGTGTAGGTGCCCGTGAACGTGCCGCCGGTCAGGACGGCCCAGTCGGGGCCGGAGTTCAGCGTCAGATCAACGGGAGTCTCGGTCTGGCAGTGGTCCCCGACCAGCGCCGGAATGCCGGCGATCTTGACGTTGGAGAGCTTGATGTTCATCTTCGCCTTGGCCTCGGTCGCGCCGCCGCGCGGGTTGACGAAGGCCGTGGACTGGCCCACTTCGGTGAACGTCACGGTCGTGGACACGGGGAGGAAGCCGATCAGCTCGAACGAACCGGACGCCGGAGGCAGGTTGACGCTCGCGGTCGCTTCACCCGTGGCCAAGTCGAGGCGCGCGCTCAGCGTGCCGGGGCCGAGGGCCAGATCGTCGTCGGGCCCGGCGATGTGGCTCGTGCCGGTGAATGGGTAGCTCACGTTGAGGAACGGAGCCGCCTGGGCGACGCCCGGCACCGAGAGAACGGCGGCCGCCGCGGTCGACGCGGTGGCCAGTGCGGCGATCTTGCTGATTCTGGACCGGCGGGTCTTCGTACGCGCCATAAGCTCCTCCTGAAGGGGCGGGATCGGCGGCGTGGACGGTGGATCCGGGTGCGAACGACCGGTGATTCCGGATGACGATCACGTGTGGCGGACATCGACCGGCCGCCACCGGGCGAGGTCGATTCGCCCGGGCACACAGGGGGGAAATGTCGTTGCCGACATATCTTCGGATGGCTGGACGAATGTAGATTAACGCCGCCTGGAAAAGGTGACAAGAGCAGGGAGGAAAATGGCCGGAATGGGCGGATGGCATTGTCGCCATCGGATAAGAGGGCGCCGTTCTTTGTTTCCCGGTGATGAACGCGCTCGCGGTTCGCGACCTCATGTCGGATACCACCTTTCCTCCTGGTCGTGCCCCTGGCAGGGAGCGAGGCGCACCCGGCGGAGCGTTCACCGCCTACACGGATCACTCCGGGTCCTGATTGGCCCCGGCCTCGACCAGACGGCCACGTCGGCGCGGGTCAAGGTCGGGCGGCCGTCATGGCCGACGATGGCCGGCGTTCGAGCCGCTCCAGGTCCGCGAGCGGTAGGGATGGTCCTTGTGTCATGCTGGGCCGATGGTGTGGACTGCGCCCGAAGTCGAACGTTCGTTGCGGTTTCTGGAGGTTCCGACCGGGGATGAGCGCGCCCTGGCCGATGCGTGGCTGGACCACCATCGGCAGACGCTTTTATGGAAGTGTGGTGGCCTGACCGCCGAACAGTTGAAGCTGCGTGCCGTTGAGCCCTCCGAGCTGACGTTGCTCGGGCTGGTCCGCCATATGGCCGAGGTCGAACGGGACTGGTTCCGGACGAGGTTTGCCGGCGAGCAGGTGCCGTACCTGTATGTGACCGACGAAGACCTCAACGCCGAATTCGATGTGGAGGACGCCGACGCCGAGGCCGATCTCGCCACGTACACGGCGGAGATCGAGGTCATCCGGGGGCTGGTCGCCGACCGTGCGCTCGACGAGGTCTATGTCGATCCGCGCCGCGAGCATGAGATGAGCCTGCGCTGGGTCTACGCCTCGATGATCCAGGAGTACGCCCGGCACAACGGCCACGCCGATCTGCTCCGCGAACGCATCGACGGCCGCACCGGCCAGTAACACGGCACGGGCCGGATGTCAGTCGGCCGACTCGACGTACGAGGCGAGATTGGCCAGCGAGGAGGCGATGCCGGTCTCGTGGACGGCCTGGTCGATGCCGGGCGGCACGTCCGTGGCGGTGACGGTGACCTCGGTCCCGTCACCGGCGGCGGCCAGATGCCAGGTCATCGTCATGGTGCCCGCGAACGAGGGGTCGTCCGCCTCGAACACCGCCCTTTGCACCACGCGCTCCGCCGGTACCAGGTCGGCGAAACGCACGTCGACGACGTCAGTCGCATCCGTGGTCTTGCCAAGACTCCCGGTCGGGTCGAGGTAGGTGAGCACCATCCGGAACCCGCCGCCGGGCCGGGGATCCCACCGCTCGATGCGCCCGCTCATCCCGTCCGGCGGCAGCCAGGACTCAAGGGCCGTCCGGTCGAGAAGGGCGCCGTAGACGGCCTCCGGCGGTGCCGCGATCACCCGACTGGCCCGGTCGACCCTGCCGATGGTCACGGCTCCCCGCGCTCGATCCGACTCACGACGAACTCGGCGGATGCGAGGGTGAGGTACCCGGCATCCGGGTCTTTGAAGTCTCTCACTCCGATGCTCCGCTCAAGGCGCCTCAACGCAGCGCTGGTCGTTGACACCGCCGCTGTGAGTGCTTTTGCGCCGCCGCTCGTTCATCACAACGACTCCCTGAACTGGGTACGCCTCCGGGTCCTGGAGTCCCTTACCCCGATGCCTGGCTCACGACGCCCAGCTCGACGCAGGCTTTGAGAAACTTCTGCGCCACTGGAGGAGCGTCGCCAAGTCACTCCGCCATTCTCACGTCCAGCGGACGTTCAGTTACCCGGCTGAGCACGCGACATCGGGGCAAGGCTCTTCAGACATTCCTTGAGCGCGGCCTGGGCCTTGGCGGTGTCGGCCCCAGGGGACGGCGACCAGACCGATCCGTCGGTCGGCAGCACGACGCCATGCTCACGCATGCAGTCCGACAGCACCTTCTTGATAGTGGTCCGAGCAGCCGGGCGGCTCGACTGACCGGAAGGCCGCCCATTGCGTGGGGCCGGAGTGCCCGGCGTCGGCTGAGCGGAGGGACTGGCCGAGGGCGACGAAACGGCGGCGTTCGGCGTGCCCGACGCCGTCGGCGGCGCCGCACCTGCGCCGTCCTCGCCGGAGGACCCGCCGCAGGAGACCAGAACCAGCCACGCGGCGACCGCCGCCACCGCCCATTTGACCGCATGGCTGGAGCACTTCATGGGGTGGGCCGTCCTCACTCCATCGAAAATCCGATTGGACCTTCGTAGCCTGACTCATCGGGCCGACCCACGGCAATATTCACAAGTGGCAATCCTGCGAGGAGTGATTGTCACCGAGTGAGCAGTCACGAAGGCGGGCCTGACGAGCAAGGACGGTGAATCGGATGGGCAAGGCGTGTGCGGTGCAGAAACTCGTTCACGGCATGTGAGTCGGGCAAGGCCGCCGGCAGTGCCAGCGGCAGTGTGCGGGCAGCACCATGTTTCTGTCACGACCTGGCACCGCCGGATCGATCAACACCCAATCGGTGATCTTGCTGCTGCGCGGGGTGCGAGGAGAAAGGTGATCGGGGGTTGCGTCCCATCACCACTGGCACCTGGGCGAACCCGCCGCTGAAGGTGTTGGACACCATGCCCTCATTACCGGTCGCCGATGCCGAACTGGGCGTGGGTGCGGGATCAGGTTCGCTGGCGGGTGCCGGGATGAATGCGCAGAGGTGGTCGGCATTCCTGACAACCATTCCGGTCCGGATGCCGCGCGCCTGTCCCACGCCTGGGCGATGACCTCCAGCGACGCCCAGAAGAGGAGGTCGAGGGCCGGTATCCCCGGCCGCGAACACCTGAAGGAAGCGAATCCGCTGACCTGTAACACGTAGTTGCGACCAGCGGAACGGGACGATGGGGTGCGTATGACCGCGTCCCAGGCCGAGCGGGCCTGCCAGCCGCCGATGAGCAATCCAATGACAGCGAACGTGAGCACACCCGTCACGGGTGCGGGCGCTTGCTCGCGCCAGCTCTCGCGCTGCCTCCCCAGTGGCGAACACGCCTTGGACCGCCCGCCGCAACCTCAACTCAGGCTGTGCCGCCGGACGACAAGTCGGGCGACCCGCCCCAGGCGCCAAATGGGAACGCGCCCCAGCCCGGCTGGGCTGGGGCGCGCGGTCTGAGGTCACACGCAGATCATGTCCACGCCCGCGGTGAAGGAGGTCTCGCCCTTCGAGCGGTCGGGCGGCCAGACGATGGGCTCCGCCACGAGCTCACAGTCGAAGAGCCCTTCCGAGCTGGCCATGATCTCGACGTCGTCGATCGCCTTCTCGATGGCGCGTTGGGCCGTCAGGCCACGTCCGAAGCCGTTCCACACCGGAACCTCGTCGGCCGCGGCGGGGGCGCCCACAGAGACGACCGCGGCGGCGGTCACGGCCACCAGGAACGCGCTTACGGTTCTCGGCCGTAGTCCTCGCAACCTCATGTCGGTACCACCTTTCTCCTGGTCGTGCCCCTGGCAGGGAGCAAGGTGCACCCGGCAGACCATTCACTGCCTACACGGATCGCTCCGGGTTCCGGTTCGCCCCGGCGTCGACCGGACAACCGCGTCGATGCAGGTCAGAGTGGGGCGAGCACCATGGCCGACGGTGGTCAGCGTTCCGCGGAGCCACCACGATCGCCTGCGCCTGACGGTCATGTCCTTGGCCCGGCGTCAGGACGACGAGGAGCATGCGAGCCTCTCTTCCGCCATTGGACGGTCATGGCTACCGCTCCCCGTGCCGCTTGATCGAACGAACGAGGGTTGCGAACTCGGCGGGTGTGAGGGTGAGGTGGTCGGCATCCGGGTCTTTGGAGTCCCTCACCCCGATGCCCTCCTCAAGACGGCCCAGCTCAACGCAGTGCTGGTCGTTGACACCGCTGCTGTACCTGCTCTTCCGCCACCGAACGTTCATCGCCATGACTCCTGATGCTGCCTGATCCAGCTCACCAGGGTGCCGAACGCGGAAGGCGTGAGGGTGAGATGCCCGGCATCTGGGTCCTTGGAGTCCCTGATCCCGACTCCCTGTGCAAGACGACCCAGCTCAACGCATACGTCGTCGTTTGCGCCGCCGCTATAGGAGCTCTTCCGCCATTGGACGGTCATGCCTACGGTTCCTGGCGCCTGATCCAGCTCACGAGGGCGCTGAACTCCATGGACGTGAGGGTGATGTGCCCAGTTTCCGGGTGCTTGGAGTCTCTGACTCCGACCCCCTGCTCAAGACGTGCCAGCTCAACGCAGTGCTGGTCGTCGACACCGCCGCTGTGTGTGCTCTTCCGCCATCGCTCAGTCATTAGGATGACTCCACTTGCCGCTTGATCCAGTTCAGGAGGGTGCCGAACTCGGCGGGTGTGAGGGTGAGGTGGCCGGCCTCCGGGTTTTTGGAGTCCCGGATGCCGACACCCTGCTTGAGAGGAGCCAGCTCAACGCACTGATTGTCGTTGATACCGCCGGTGTACGAACTCTTGCGCCACTGCACGATCATGAGTACGTCTCCAAGTATCGTTCGATGATCTGGCGTGAGGCTTCCTCGGATGCCGCCTTCACGCCGATACGGTCCAAGATATGGGACAACTCGCGCACTTCGCGAGGTGTCTCGATCAAGCGTCCGCCGTTCTGAGCGCCAGAGTATGCGACATCGCGGTCTTCCAACGTGAGGATCTGGACCGATCCATCGACCCCCACGTGCTCGCCCGAGGAGAAGGGGACCACTCGGAGGCTCACGTGAGGGAGGGCGGCCTTCTCCAGCAGGTGCTCCAGCTGCTTTCTCATGACTTGCTTGCCTCCGACCGGACGGGCCAGCACCGCCTCATCGATCAGCGTCCAGGTGAGCAGCTCCTCTTCCTTCTCCCAGTAAGCCTGCTTCTTGGCGAGGCGAAGGGCCGTAATACCCTCCACGTCCTTGAACTTGCTCGCTTTGATGCAGGCGTGAGTGTAGTCGTCCGTCTGCAGCGCCAGAGGCACGACTTGGCCGTGGTAGGTCTTGATCGAGAGAGCTTCCTTCTCATATTGATCGACCTGGCGGCCCCAATCAGGGTCATGAGCCATTCGGGCAAACCAGAGCAATACCTGAAATAGGATGCCCGTCCCATATGTCCGATCGAGAAGACGTACTTGATCGTCGCTGGGGCGCCGCCTGCCTGCCTCCATGTTGGAAACAGTGGATCGAGCTGCGCCGATGATCTCCCCGCACTGGGTGAGTGACAGCCCCGTCTTCTCCCTCCAGAAGCGCATGAGTACAGCCAAGAAGTGCCACATGGAGATCTTCGGGTCGAGGGGCTCGCGGACGATGGGCACGTTTCCTCCTGTTTCCAGTTTGGCTGAGTACAGGGAAAGTTTAGAGCGATGCAGTGATCCTTATCGCCGAGAACCCGGAACCAGCGCCAGGAGAGGACATGGGTGCGACGAAGGCTGATGAATTGATCTTCTCTATGCCGGGTTCACCTGCGGTGATAGGGGTGGCGCGGGCGCTTGCGGGCGCTCGGCTTCGCAAATGGGACTATTCCGCCATTCTTAACGATGCACTTCTTATCGTCAGCGAGCTGGTCACCAACGCGGCCGAGGTGACCCCCGGCGAGAAGATCGTCCTCCAGATCGGGCGGGACGGACAGGGGATCTTCTTCGCAGTGTGGGACTCCAGCGCCCGCATGCCCGAGCCCCGGCCGGTCGCCGAGCTCAGCCTCGACGACCTGAATCTTTCCGAGGAGAGCTTCGACGACAACGGCGGCTGGGGGCTCGCGCTCGTCCAGGCGCTCTCGACCTCGTGCGGGGTGACCCGCGACCCCAACGGCGGCAAGTGGGTGTGGGCCCGGTGCGCCATGGGCCGCTCGGAAGGGACTTGATTCGGCCTCCATTACGGGAACCTCGTGCCGGAATGGGGCGTCAAAGTGATCATTGTGGAGGGCGGGGAATCGCGATGCGGGGCTGGAGAGGATCTTCATGATCGATTCTGTCGCCAAGCCGGCCGGTGCGCTCGCCATCTGTGGTGCGCTTCTCGCCTCCTCCGGGTGCGGTCTGGCCACCGACCTCAGGTACTCGGCGGATCCGTGCGGGCGTATCAGCCACGAGCTGGGCTCGCTGGAGAAGAAGAGCCTCGGCCACAGCCGGTATTCCGCGGACCACGCGAAGGCGTTCAGGAACGCCGCCTCCGAGATCCGCGCCGCGGCCAAGGACATCGACGGCTCCAGTTGGAGTCGCGACCCGCAGTACGGGCGGCGGGCGGCGAATGAGATCGCCGCCGAACTCGATCAGATGGCCGCCAAGCTGAGTGCGCTCCCGCCGGGTGGAAGGGCCGTCTACATCAGTCCCGGGAGTAAGAAGCAGGACCTTCCGAGTGCCCTCCTGGACGCTTGCGGCATCCCGACCGATGACCTCTGACGGTCAGCGGGCGACGTAATCCGCCGCCGTCAACGTGAGTAGCCCGATGATCAGGATCACCGCCAGTACAGGCCGAGGAAGACCACCCAGGCGGCCCGCGCGATCGACCAGCGCCGCCCTTCCCCGGCGAGGGCGAACAGGACCAGCGTCGGCGCGATCAGGACCGCGACCAGGACATCGGCACCGGCCAGCCGGTCCACCAGCAGTTCCGTCGGGCAGAACCCATCGGGGCCGAAATCCTCGCAGCGGAGGCTTCCGGCGCCGTGGCTTTTCCGGATCGGCGGGAGAAGTGTCAGCAAGCCAGGCCGCGGCCGTGACGATCACGAAGGGCTTGATGCAGGAGCGGCCCATGTAAGTGATCTTATAGAGCAGGGCTCGCCGTTTTCGCTGGTTCTCGACGTTCGGCGCGATATGTGCCGAACCCGGCCAGGATGGATTCCAGCAACGGCAGGGCGCGGCCCGCTCTTTTGGCGCGGATGACCAGGTCCCAGGCGGGCTCGAACTTCTTCCAGCCGCCCGCGTACGCGGCGTGCCTCGCCTTTCCGCGTAACGTCGGCTTGGTCGCGGCGCCGCGGAATATCGAGCCCCAGCGGTAGAAGTCGCGGTACGCGCGCCAGTATCCGTCCTCCAACTGGCGCGCGGTCATCTTCGCGGGTTTGAAGACGACGGTCCGGGTGTCGTACCGGTCCCAGTCGGAATGCAGGATCCGGTCCGCCTTCGCCATGCGGTCATAGAGGCGCGTGCCGGGGTACGGGGTCAGGATGTGGAAGGTGGCGGTCTCGATCCCCTGGCCGATCGCCCATTCGACCGTGCGGTCGAAGACGCCCGGGTCGTCCTCGTCCATTCCGAAGACGAAGCTGCCGTTCACCATCACGCCGTTGTCGTGCAGCCTGCGGACGACCGCGCCGTAGTCGCGGTCGATGTTCTGCCATTTGCGCTGCTCGGTGAGGTTGCCCGCGTTGACCGTCTCGAAGCCGACGAACAGGCTGCGCAGCCCCGACTCCACGGCCTTCTCCAGGAGCCCGGGTCGCAGCACCGCCTGCACCGTCCCGGCGGCCTGCCAGAGCCGTCCCATCCCGCGCATCCCGTCGAACAGGGCGGACGCGAAGCGGGCGTTGCCGAACAGATGGTCGTCCAGGAAGTAGAGATGGCGGCCCGGAAGCCGTTCGATCTCGGCGAGCGCGGCGTCGACGGTCTGCGTGTAGAACGACTTGCCGCCCTCGAAGAACGCCTCCTTGTAGCAGAAGTCGCACACGTGCGGGCAGCCGCGCGACACCACGATCGAGTTCGGCACCAGGTACCGCTCGCGGGCGATGAGGTCGCGGCGGATCGGCGGCAGGCCCGCGAGCGTGCGTTCGGACGACTCGTACCGTGGCGCCGGACGCCCCGCGCGGAAGTCGGCGAGGAAGCGGGGCCAGGTGTCCTCGCCGGGACCGCAGAAGATCGTGTCCGCGTGCCGGGCCGCCTCGTCCGGAAGCGAGGTCACGTGCAGCCCGCCGAGGCAGACGTACGCGCCGCGGCTCCGGTACAGGTCGGCCAGCTCGTACGCGCGCCGCGCCGAGGTGATGTAGACCTGGATCACGACCAGGTCGGGCTCGTCGGAGGTGTCGACCTTCTGCACGTGCTCGTCGGTCACCGTGACCTCGTCGTCGGGGTCGAGGTAGCCGGCGAGCGTGGCCAGTCCCAGCGGCGGGAACAGCGAATACTTGATCGGACGGAAGAACGGAGAGGTCGCCTCGGTCAGTGCCGGAAGGATCATCTTCACGCGCATGCCTCATTGGACGCAGGCGACCGGCCGCGAGTGGTGGCCGTCCTGTGGAGATCCGGGGTAGATCCCGCGTGCTCATCCGAGGCCCAGCAGCGTGCGTCGCGCGTCCGGAGTGCTTGTGGTGGCGGACGGGTCCTCCCCATCAGGCTGACCGCCACGACCGCCATGGACATCCCGCAGGCCCCCGCGACGCCGAAGCCCGCGACCCGCAGCCATCGACGCCGCCGCTCCGGACGTGTCCAGCAAGACCGGCGCCGTCTGCTCGGCCTCCCCACGTCAACGTCCTCCAACGACTTGCGTGCTGCTCGGCTTCCGTACTGCGCGGGACGCCTCCCCAGGCAGCCGTGCCCGGCGGCCCTCGCCATGGCCGCGATCATCGGGCGGGCGCTGCCGCTGTGGTGGCGCAGGCGCGCCCCTCCACCGTCCTCGCGTCCCTGATCGTGATCGTTAGCGTGTGGGCCGTGCTCGCCGGACTGGCGGGGTCGGAGACGATGCTGACGCTGCTCTTCTTCGGCGGCGCCGCCACGATGGTCGCGGTCTCCTCGGTCGGCTGCCACGCGCGGCAAGGCGTGCCCACCTGGGACATGCCCGAGTATTCCGGCGCGGCGGTCGCCCGGAGGCCGGACGTAGGGTGTTGGCATGTCGGAGGTGCGAGAGGCGACCGTTGAGGACATCCCCGGGCTGGTGCGGCTTCGCGGGCAGATGTTCGCCGAGCTGAGGAACGACTTCGGCGAGGCGCCCTTCGAGGACGGGTGGCGGGACGCCTGCGCCGCCGCGCTCAAGGAACGGCTCGCCGCGGACGACACGCGGATCGCCGTGGTCGGCGACGGCGCCGCCGGGCCCATCGCGTGCGGGATGGGCGTCATCGACCAGCGCCTTCCGTCCCCGTACAACCGGACGGGCCGCGTCGGCTACATCTTCGGCGTCATCACCGACCCGGCCCACCGGCACCGCGGCCACGCCCGCGCGATCATGAAGGATCTGCTGGCTTGGTTCGACGCTTGTGGCCTCGACCGCGTCGACCTGCACGCCACGGAGTTCGGGATCCCGCTCTACCGGTCCCTCGGCTTCACCGAGCACCCCGAGCCGACGTACACCCGCAAGCACCCCGACCAGCCCCACCCCTCACGGCCGGTGCAGCCGGACGAGATGTGAGTGGGTCCCCGCAAGCCTGATCTGCTGCAAGTGGACGGGTGTCAGACCCTCGCGTATCGCGGACGCCAGAGCACCCGGGTCGGGGATGAGGACGACCGCGGCTCCCTTGGGCGCGAGGACGCGGCGCAGCTCCGTCCAGAAGCGGTGCGGGTTGCGGGCGAGCAGACCGGAGGGATTGACCTGTGCGCCCCAGGGCGGGTTGGTGATGACCCTGTCCACGCTCGCGTCCCCAAGAGGAAGGCCGCCCGCGTCCCCTCGGCGAAGGACGATCGGTAGCCCCCGCGCGTTCTCGCGTGCTGCTCGCAACGCGACGGTTGCCGTGTCGAAGCCTTGGAACCGAGCGTCCGGGTGCAGACTGGCCGCCTCGATGAGGGGTGTGCCCGCACCACAGCATGGGTCGGCCACGACCTGGCCTGGCTGGATGTCGGCCAGCAGTGCCATGGCGGCGGCCACCGGTGGGTGCAGCGTGCCAGGGATGGTGCTGCGCTTGTACGGGCGGCGATGCAGGGGCCGCTCCGAGACGCGCAGCATGAGGATGGCGTGAGTCCCGTCCAAGGTGAGCCGCCACCCCTGACAGCCCGGCGGTGGCTGGCCGCCGTCCCGCCGTGAGTGGTACGAGGCGCCCAGGCGTGCCGCCAAGGCCCGGCCCACGGCGTCCTCTGCGTCGTACCGGTTGAACCTGCGCCGTCCCAGGAAGGATGCGGACACCTCCACGCCCCGCGTGGCGGGGACGTGGCGCAGGTCGGCCGAGGCGGCAAGTTCGGTGAGCCCGGCGACCGCCGCCCTGGACGGGCCGATGTCGGGCATGCGAGCGACCAGCAGGAAGGCGTCGTCCGCCGTGCGCAGCCCCGCCGTGCCGGCCGGGGACGACCCGGTGCGGAACCGCACCTCGCGATGCCCGATCCGGGTGACGGTGCCGACCTCGTACCGGAGGATCTCGGTGGCCAGAAGGGATTCGAGCCCGCGGACGCAACGCGCCACCATGCGCATGATGATCTTCTTCTCCCACGTCAGGACCCGGGACGGGCGGCCTGCCGGTCCCGCATCGCCGGCGACGGGGGCTCCTCGCCTCGCCGGCGGATCCCTAACGCAGGAAGAAGAAGTTCATGCGCATGATCCTAGCAGCACGCGGGGGACGTGGCGTTCGGCAATCCATTAAGGGAACGATCAAAGCCGCCGCTGGACCGTTCTGTGCGGCGGCATTCGATGACGGCATATTCATGTCAAGGGGTTGACAGGTCCTTTTGTGCATTTCCCGATACCATCCCGTGACCTGTGCAGATGCACCGTGCCACCGCCGGACGCGCACTCGGAGACAAACCGTTCGGTAGCGATTGTCATTCGGTGACAACGATGCCTCGGGCGGGAATTCATCCGCGTGGATTACTTGCGCCCCGCTGTGCGCCGGAAGTAACGTACCGGCCAGTAGCGACCGATGTCGCAACCTCGATGGCGGTCGCTATTCAGGGCCGGTTTCAAAAGATCGATGTTCGGCTTCTGCGGAATGGATTTCGTCGAATGGGACTCGAAGTCGTCGTCGAAGGGCTGACCAAGTCCTTCGGGCGGCAGACCATCTGGCGGGACGTGTCGCTGACCCTGCCCGCCGGTGAGGTCAGCGTGCTGCTCGGCCCGTCCGGCACCGGCAAGACGGTCTTCCTCAAGTCACTGATCGGGCTGCTCAAGCCCGAGCGCGGCCGGGTGCTCATCAACGGCGTCGACATGGTCAACGACCCCGAGCGCAAGATCTACGAGACGCGCCGCCTGTTCGGGCTGATGTTCCAGGACGGCGCGCTGTTCGGGTCGATGAACCTGTTCGACAACATCGCGTTCCCGCTGCGCGAGCACACCCGCAAGAAGGAGTCGGAGATCCGCCGGATCGTCCTGGAAAGGATGGAGATGGTGGGTCTGGCCGGCCAGGAACGCAAGCTCCCGGGCCAGATCTCCGGCGGCATGCGCAAGCGCGCCGGCCTGGCCCGCGCGCTGGTGATGGACCCGCAGATCATCCTGTGCGACGAGCCGGACTCCGGCCTCGACCCGGTCCGCACCGCCTACCTGTCACAACTGCTGATCGACCTGAACGCGCGGATCGACGCGACGATGCTGATCGTCACGCACAACATCGAGATCGCGTCCACCGTCCCGGACAACATCGGCATGCTGTTCCGCCGCGACCTGGTCACCTTCGGGCCCAGGGAGGTGCTGCTGACCAGCGACGAGCCGGTGGTCGCGCAGTTCCTGCGGGGCTCCCGGCAGGGCCCGATCGGGATGAGCGAGGAGAAGGACGCCGCCACGCTCGCCGCCGAGGCCGCGCTCCAGCTCCCGCGCACCCGCGTCCCGGAGATCGTCCCGCAGCTCGAACCCAGCCCGGGAATGCCCGAGCGCAAGGCGGTCGCGCGCCGCAGGGAACGGGTGATGTCCATGCTGCCGACGCTGCCGCCGCCCGCGCAGGAGGCGATCGTGACCAGTCTGCTGCCACGCCGCAGAGGGGCGTCGCTGTGACCGCGCCGCCCAGCGCCCCGATCCCCGGCACGGGCGCGCTGCGCGAGACCGGCCGGCTGTTCGCGCTCGGCGCCACCGTGCTGCGGCAGATGTTCCGGCGCCCGTTCCAGGTCCGGGAGCTGATCGAGCAGTTCTGGTTCATCGCCTCGGTGACGATCCTGCCGACCGCCCTGGTGTCCATCCCGTTCGGCGCCGTGATCGCGTTGCAGGTCGGGTCGCTGGCACGGCAGCTCGGCGCGCAGTCGTTCACCGGCGGCGCCAGCGTGCTCGCGGTGATCCAGCAGGCCAGCCCGATCATCGTGGCGCTGCTGATCTCCGGGGCGGGCGGCTCGGCGATCTGCGCCGACATCGGCTCGCGGACCATCCGCGAGGAGATGGACGCCATGGAGGTCATGAGCGTCTCGCCGATCCAGCGGCTGATCGTCCCCCGGGTCCTGGCGGCCATGCTGGTCGCCGTGCTGCTCAACGGCCTGGTCTCGGTGGTCGGCGTGATGGGCGGCTACTTCTTCAACGTCGTCATGCAGGGCGGCACGCCCGGCGCCTACCTGGCCTCGTTCTCCGCGCTCGCACAACTGCCCGACCTCTATATCAGCGAGCTGAAGGCGCTGATCTTCGGCTTCATCGCCGGTGTCGTGGCGGCCTACCGGGGCCTCAACCCCGGCAGCGGGCCCAAGGGCGTCGGGGACGCGGTCAACCAGTCCGTGGTGATCACCTTCCTGCTGCTGTTCTTCGTCAACCTGGTGCTGACCGCGATCTACCTCCAGGTCGTGCCGCCGAAGGGGTCGTGACGCGATGGCCTCCACCTCCTCCAGGCTGCGCCGTCCCGGCTCCTGGTTCGCCTGGCTCGACAAGCCCGGCGACCAGCTCGGCTTCTACGTCCGCGCGCTGCTGTGGACGCCCCGCGCGCTACGCCGCTACCTCAAAGAGGTGCAGCGGCTGCTCGGCGAGGTCGCGTTCGGCTCCGGCGCGCTCGCGGTGATCGGCGGGACGGTCGGCGTGATGTTCGCGATGACGCTGTTCACCGGCGTCGTCGTCGGGCTCCAGGGGTACGCGGCGCTCAACCAGATCGGCACCTCGGCGTTCACCGGGTTCGTCTCGGCCTACTTCAACACCCGCGAGATCGCCCCGCTGGTGGCCGGGCTGGCGCTGTCGGCCACGGTCGGCGCGGGCTTCACCGCCCAGCTCGGCGCGATGCGGATCAACGAGGAGGTCGACGCGCTGGAGGGCATGGGCGTCCCGTCGCTGCCCTACCTGGTCACCACCCGGATCATCGCCGGCACCGCCGCGATCATCCCGCTGTACGGGGTCGGGCTGCTCAGCTCCTACCTCGCCTCCCGACAGGTGACGATCTGGGTGAACGGGCAGTCCGCGGGGACCTACGACCACTACTTCAACGTGTTCCTGTCCCCGACGGACGTGGTGCTGTCGTTCCTCAAAGTGCTGATCTTCAGCGTGATGGTGATCCTCGCGCACTGCTACTACGGCTACCGCGCGTCCGGCGGCCCCGCGGGGGTGGGCGTCGCGGTCGGCCGCGCGGTGCGCACCGCGATCGTCCTGATCAGCGTCACCGACTTCTTCCTCAGCCTGGCCATCTGGGGCGCCACCACCACCGTCAAGGTCGCGGGGTGAGCATGCGATGAGACACGAAGGCCCGATGGCGACACTGCTGCTGCGGCTGCAGGGCGTGGTGTTCCTGCTGGTCCCCGCCCTGCTGGTGTGGCTGTCCGTGGCGATCTACCAGAAGCGGTTCACCGAGGCCGCCATGGTCACGCTGCGCACCGGCTCGGTCGGCAACGAGATGCACCCGCAGGCCGACGTCAAGCTGCGCGGCGTGGTCGTCGGCGAGGTGCGGGAGATCGAGGCGGACGGCTCCGGCGCCCGGCTCACGCTGGCGCTCAAACCCGAGTCCGTGCCGCGGATCCCGGCGAACGTGACCGCCCAGATGCTGCCGACCACGCTGTTCGGGCAGCGGTTCGTCGCGCTGATCCCGCCCGCGCAACCGTCCCCGGCCCGCCTCACCGCCGGCTCGGTGATCAGCGAGGACCGTACGGCCAACGCGGTGGAGCTCCAGGAGGTCCTGAACAACACCCTGCCGCTGCTCAACTCCGTCCAGCCGGCGAAGCTGTCGGCGACGCTCACCGCGATGGCGCAGGCCCTGGAGGGACGGGGAGAGGACCTGGGCGAAACCCTGGTGCGGCTGGACGCCTACCTGAAGAAGTTCAACCCCGACCTGCCCACGCTCAACCGCAACATCCACGAACTGGTCGCGTTCACCCACCACTACAGCGAGGCCACCCCCGACATCCTCGACGCGCTGTACGACTTCAGCAACACCAGCCGTACCGTCGTCGACCAGCGCCGCAACCTCAGCGAGCTGTACTCCACCGTCACGGCGGGCACCGAGGACCTGACCACGTTCCTGCGGCAGAACTCCGGCAACCTCATCAGGCTGTCCGACCGGAGCAGGCCGTCACTGGAGGTGCTGGCCCGGTACTCGCCGCAGTTCCCCTGCGTGTTCTCGATGCTGAACGACTTCATGCCAGAGATGGACCGGCTGCTCGGCAAGGGGACGGGGCGTCCCGGCCTGCGGGTCGACGTCAAGGTCGTCCCGTCCAAGGGACGCTACATCCCCGGACGTGACACGCCGCGTTACACGGCGACCGGCGGGCCGCGCTGCTACCCGGTTCCGTTCGACCCCTCGGGTGGCACGCGGCCCCTGGCCGCGCAGCCGGACCAGACCGCACCGGTCGCCGTCCCGCCCGGCGGGCTGGGGCTGCCCAACTCGCCGCAGGAGAACACGCTGGTGAACGAGCTGGTGGCGCCGTCCCTTCAGGAGGTGCCGACGGCGCTGCCCGACTGGAGCAGCGTCCTGGTCGGCCCGATCTACCGGGGGGCGGAGGTGAACCTCAAGTGAGGATGAACGTCAAGGGCCTGGGCGGGCCCCTGATCAAGTCGGCGCTGTTCGTCGTCGTGACGGTGACCGCCACCGCCGTCCTGGCCATCAGTGTCGCCAACACCGGCGTCGGCGGCGCCGACCGCTACAACGCGATCTTCGCCGATGTGACCGGGCTGATCGAGGGCGACAGCATCCGGATCGCGGGCGTGCGGATCGGGCAGGTCACCGACATCGACGTGGTGAACAGGCGGCAGGCGCGCGTGCGGTTCACCGTGCAGACCGGGCGCAAGCTGCCGGCGTCCACCACCGCCACCATCAAGTACCTCAACCTGGTCGGGCAGCGGTTCATCGAGCTGGACCGCGGCACCGGGCCGCCCGGCGAGGTGCTGCCGCGCGGCGGCACCATCCCGATCCGGCAGACGACGCCCGCGCTGAACCTGACCCAGTTGTTCAACGGGTTCAAGCCGCTGTTCCAGGCGCTGTCGCCCACCGACGTCAACCAGCTCGCCGGTGAGATCATCCAGGTGCTCCAGGGCGAGGGGCCCACGATGGACTCGCTGCTGCGCACCGTCGCGTCCCTCACCAGCACCCTGGCCAGCCGCGACCAGGTCATCGGGCAGGTCATCGACAACCTCAACGACGTGCTGGAGACCATCAACGCGCGCAGCGACCAGCTCGCCGACCTCATCGTCACCCTGCGCAGGCTCACCACCGGGCTCGCCGCCGACCGCGAACCGCTCGGCCAGGCCATCCAGGCCATGTCGGAGCTGACCAACAGCACCGCCGACCTGCTGAAGGTGGGGCGCGCGCCGCTCAAGGACAGCATCACCAACCTCGGCCGCCTGACGGGCAACCTGGCCGAAGAGTCGCCGACCCTGGACCGCTTCCTGCGAACCCTGCCGGAGAAGAGCACCACCATCGCCCGGCTCGGCTCGTACGGGTCGTGGCTGAACCTCTACATGTGCCAGGCCACGGTCAACGGCGTCACCTACAACGACGGCAGCGACCCGCCCACCGGCGTCCCGATCAAGGACGAGTCGATCGCGAGATGCGGGAGGCCGCAATGACCGAACCTCCCGAGCAGAGCCTCATTCCCGGCATGAAGGCCACGCGGGAGCCCTCCGCCGCGAAGCGCACCAGGACGCGCGGGCCGCTGCTGCGCAAGCCGGTCCGGGAACGCAACCCCATCGCCGTCGCCGTGGTCGGACTCGCGATCATCCTCGCGCTGTCCCTGGTGGCCTACCGCGCCGACGACCTCCCGGTGATCGGCGGCGGCACCACCTACACCGCCGACTTCAGCGAGGCCGCCGGGCTGCGTCCCGACGACGAGGTGCGCGTCGCCGGCGTCAAGGTCGGCGAGGTCACCGGCGTGGAACTCGACGGCAACAAGGTCAAGGTGAGCTTCCGGGTCCGGGACACCTGGATCGGGAACCGCAGCACCGCCGCCATCATGATCAAGACGTTGCTGGGCGACAAGTACCTGGCCGTGGACCCGCTGGGACCCGCGGCGCAGGACCCCGGCCAGCGCATCCCGGTCGGCCGTACCGTGTCGCCGTACGACGTGACGCAGGCGTTCCAGGAGCTGTCGGGCACCCTCGACCGGCTCGACACCGTCACGGTCGCGCAAAGCCTGGAAACGATCGCGGACACGTTCACCAACACCGCGCCCAACGTCCGCAAGGCCCTGGACGGGCTGTCCGCGCTGTCACGGACCATCTCCAGCCGGGACGCGCAGCTCGCGCGGCTGCTGGCCAACGCCCGCCGCGTCACCAGCGTCCTCGCCGAGCAGAGCGGGGAGTTCGCCCGCCTGCTCCAGGACGGCAACCTGCTGCTGGCCGAGCTGCGACGCCGCCGCGAGGCCATCCACGGGCTGCTGGTCGGGGCGCAGTCACTCGCACGGGAACTGAACGGGCTGGTCGCCGACAACCAGGCCCAGCTCGGCCCCGCACTCCGGTCCCTCGAACGCGTCGCCGACGTCCTCCAGCGCAACCAGGACAACCTCAACCGCGCCCTCGCGGTGGCAGGCCCCTACAACCGCCTGCTCGGCAACGCGCTCGGCAACGGACGCTGGATGGACGGATACCTGTGCGGGGTCGTCCCCAAGGAGTACACGGCACCGGGTGCGCAGCCTGAGACCGGCTGCATGCCGCCCAGGCCCGGCACCACTTCCGGAGGTGCAGGCCGATGATGGAGATGTCCATGCGCAGGCGCGTGTGGCGCGAACGCCGCCGTACCGTCATCGCGCTGGTGCTCGCCCTGGTCCTGATGGCCGTGGCCCTGTGGGCGGTCGCCGGAGGGCCGGTCGGCAGGCGCGTCGAGGCGCATTTCGCCGCGGCCGTCGGCCTGTACAAGGGGTCGGACGTGCGCGTCCTCGGCGTCAAGGTCGGCACCGTCACCGAGGTCACCCCGATCGGCACCCGGGTCCGCACCCGGCTCGTCCTGGACCGGAAGGTGCCCGTGCCGGCCGACGCGCGGGCCGTCGTGATCGCGCCCAGCGTGGTCGCCGACCGCTACGTCCAGCTCGCCCCCGCCTACACCGGCGGAGCGCAGATGCGGGACGGAGCCGTGATCCCGGTGGAGCGCACGCAGACGCCCGTCGAACTCGACCAGCTCTACGACAGCCTCAAACGCATCGCAGGGGACCTCGGCCCCAAGGGGGTCAACCGCCAGGGCGCCCTGTCCCGCGCGTTGCAGGTCGGGGCGGACAACTTGCAGGGCAACGGTGAAGCGCTCAACGACACGATCGCGCAGTTCGGCCAGGCCGGCCGGACGCTGGCGGACTCCAGCGACGACCTGTTCGCGACCATCTCCAACCTGCAGAAGTTCACCACAATGATCAAGAACAACGACGCGCAGGTGCGGATGGCCGAACGGCAGCTCGCCGACGTCACCGGGTTCCTGGCCGCCGACCGCGACGAGCTGGGCGCCGCGCTGCGCGAGCTGGCCGCGGCGCTCGCCCAGGTCCGCACGTTCATCCGGGACCACAGGACGCTGCTCAAGACCGACATCGACAGGCTCGCGTCCATCACCCAGGTGCTGGTCGACCAGCGGCACTCGCTGGCCGAGGCGTTCGACGTGCTGCCGCTCACCGCCACCAACCTCGTCAACAGCTACGACCCCGCCACCCGCACGCTGATGGGACGCGGCAACCTCAACGAGATCAGCATGTTCCCGGACTCCGGGGTGTCCGCGGCGCGCTCGGCCCTGGACGCGATCACCCAGGGCACCGGCAACCCCGTGTGCGGCACCGCCGCCAGGACCGACCCGACGATCGGCGCGCTGTGCGACAAGCAGCGGGCCGGGACGCTCGCCCCGGTCGAGGAAGGGTCGGCCACCGGGATCCTGCCGCCGCTGCCCCTGCCGGCCTCCGGCGACACGTTCGGGACGCCCCCCGCCAAGGGGAAGGGGGACCGGTCATGAGCCATCGCGAGCGCGGGCAGGTTTTCCGTTCGCGGCGTTCCGTGGCGTCGGCGATGGCGGTCGCCACGGCCGCCACCGTGTTCCTCAGCGGGTGCGGGGGCGGGTTCACCGGGATCCAGGACCTTCCCCTCCCCGGCGGCGCCGACCTCGGCGACGACCCGTACACCGTCACCGCCGAGTTCACCAACGTGCTCGACCTCGTCCCGCAGGCCGCCGTGAAGGTGAACGACGTCGCGGTGGGACGGGTGTCCAAGGTGTCGCTGCCCGTGAACAGCTGGACCGCGCAGGTCACCATCGTCCTCAACGGGAAGGTGCGGCTGCCCGCCAACGCCACGGCACGGCTGGAGCAGTCCAGCCTGCTCGGCGAGAAGTACATTCAGCTCGCCGCGCCGTCCCAGGGCGCCGTCGGCACGCTGCGCGACGGGTCGCGCATCCCCGCGTCCCGGACCGGCCGCAACGTCGAGGTCGAAGAGGTGCTCGGCGCGCTGTCGCTGCTGCTCAACGGCGGAGGGCTGCCGCAGTTGCGGACCATCTCCCGGGAGATCAACGCGGCGCTCGCCGGCAACGAGCCCCAGATCAAGTCGCTGCTCTCCCGCCTCAACGAGCTGACCTCCAGCCTGGACGCCGGGAAGAGCGACATCGTCGCCGCGCTGGACGGCCTCAACCGGCTGTCGGCCACCCTGTCCACCCGCCGCCAGAAGATCAACACGGTGCTGACCGACCTCAGCCCGGGGCTCAAGGTGCTGGAGGAACAGCGCGGCGCCCTCATCCGGCTGCTGCGCCAGTTCGACGAACTGTCGGACGTCGCGGTGCGCACCATCAACGCGTCCAAGGAGGACTTCGTCGCCGACCTGCGCGCCCTCGCCCCCATCCTGCGCAAGCTCGCCGACGCCGGAAAGGACCTGCCGCGGTCGCTCGAAGTGCTGTTCACCTACCCGTTCACCGACGAGGTGCTGAACGCGGTCAAGGGTGACTACCTCAACGTGTACCTGTCGGTGACGGCCGTGCCCGGCACCCAGCTCATCCCGTCGCTCACGGACGCCGAGGAGCCTCCCCCGGAGGCGGCGTCCAACGCGCGGGGCGTCCCGACGCTGCCGCTGCCACCGGCCGACACGCCGTCGGTCGTGGAACCGCCGATCGTCCCCGGCACGCCCTCGCCGTCCGCGAGCCCGACCGCGCCCGACTCGGGCACCCCGTCCGGCGGCGCGGGGATCCTGCCGGAGCTCACCCCGGGACAGGGAGGCGGCTGATGATCACCCTCGGCACGCGGCTCAGGACCCTCGCGTTCCTCGTCATCTCGGTGACGGTGATCGCGTTCATCGGGTCCCGGTACGCCGACCTCGGCCGGTACATCGGCCTGCGCGGCTACTACGTCGCCAAGCTCGAACTCGCCGAGACCGGCGGGCTGTTCCCCGGCTCCAACATCACCTACCGGGGCGTCTCCGTCGGCCGGGTCGGCGACCTGCATCTCACCGACGACGGCGTGGTCGCCGACCTGAAGATCAACGACTCGGCGCCGCCCATCCCGTCGAACCTGCGCGCGGTCGTCGCCAACCTCTCCGCCGTCGGCGAGCAGTACGTGGACCTGCGTCCCTCGCACAACCGCGGCCCGTACCTCCGCGACGGAACGGTGATACCGCGCTCGGTCACCACCACGCCCGCGCCCGTCACCGACCTGCTCAAGTCCGCCAAGGACTTCACCGGCTCCGTACCGCTGGAGTCGCTGCGGATCGTCGTAGATGAGTTCTACCGGGCGTTCAACGGGCAAGGGCCGTACCTTCAGGCGCTGATGGACGCGCAGAACATCTTCATCCGCGCCGCCGACGCCAACATCCGTCCCACCAGCACGCTCATCCACGACGGCGAACTCGCCCTGCGCACGCAGAACCAGGAGGCCGCCGCGCTCAAGGCGTTCGCCGACGGCTCCAGGCTCCTCGCGCAACAACTGCGCACCTCCGACGCCGACCTGCGCAGGCTCATCGCGGTCTCCCCCCAGGCGAGCTCGGAGATCGCAGGACTGCTGCGCGACCTCGACCCCAGCTTCGCCGTCGTCATCGCCAACCTCCTCACCGTGTCCGACCTCACCGTCACCCGGGTGAACGGACTGGAGGAACTGATGGTGCGGCTACCGCAGGTGACGGCCATCGGCTCCACCGTGGTGAACGACGGCAAGATCCGCTTCGGGCTCGTCACCACCTTCTTCGACCCGCTGCCCTGCACCCAGGGGTACGGCGGCACCACGTACCGAAACGGGCTCAACACCTCCGCCGGGCCGCCGCTCAACACCGGTGCGCGGTGTACCATGCCGGCGAGCAGCGGCGTCAACGTCCGTGGCGCGGCCAACGCCCCGCGCGGCGGCGTCCCCGAGCCGGCCCGCCCCGGCTTGGTGGGCCTCACCTCCGCCCCGGACACCGGCCTCCCCGGTGCGCTCGGCCTCCCCGGCGTGGACGCGCGGCAACCCGACATGGGCGACCTTCTCGGCCTGGGAGCGGACCGATGACCGGCAACTCCACGGAAGCCCCCGTCAAGGTGGACGAAGAGCGTTCAGAACAGCCGGAACAGGAGGCCGCCGAGCCGAGCCGCCGGGGCACACGGCTCGCCTGGGCCCTGGTGCTGGCCGCCGCGGTCTTCCTCGGCTGGTCCTGCTGGACGTACTGGGACCTGCGTCAGGGCGAGACCCAGGACATGGCCCGCGACCGCGACCGCGTCGTGATCGCCGCCAAGCAGCAGATCGCGGCGCTCAACACCATGGACGCCAAGCGCATCGACCAGGGACTGCAAAGCTGGCTCGACGCGTCCACCGGTCCGCTGCACGACGAGCTGAGACGCACCCGTGACGAGAGCCGCCGGACCGTGCAGCGCTCCGGCACCAGCGCCACCGGCACCGTCTCCGACGCCGCCCTCACCGCCCTGGACCGCCGCGCCGGCACCGCCCGGGTCATCGCCACCGTCCGGATCGAGATCACCCGTCCCGGAGCCGCGGCGACCGTCCAGAGACGGCGCTACGATGCCGCCTTGACCCGTACCGCCGAGGGCTGGAAGCTCAAGTCGCTGACCTCACTCCCGGCGGGCACCAGGTGAGGAGTTCCATGGCAGCGCACCGGCGCCCCCTCGTCCTCGCCGTGGTCCTCGCGCTCGCGGGCGCCGCCGTCCTGGCCCTGACCACGCAGCAGCGGGACACCGTCCCGTCCGCCAACCGCGCCCTCCTGGACGCCGAGGCCACCACCAAGGTCACCGGCGATGTCAGCAACGCGCTGGTGAAGATCTTCTCGTACCGGCACGGCGACGTCGCCACCACCGAACGGACCGCGGCCCAACTGCTGGAAGGCCGCGCCGCCCAGCAGTACCGCGGCCTGTTCCCCCAGGTCAAACAGCAGGCCCCGAATCAGAAGCTGGACCTGTCCACCCGCGTCGTCCGGATCGGCGTCACCCGCCTGACCGGCGACAGCGCGACCCTCCTGGCCTTCCTGGACCAGCAGAGCACCCGCAACGGCCGGCCCGCGGGCGGCACCGCCGCCGCCCAGCTTGTCGTGACCGCCCACCTCCGCGACGGCCAATGGCGCATCGCCGAGATCCGGTCGAGCTGAGAGGCGCCCAATGGAACCCACCACCGTGAACGCTCCCGAAGCCCCGGCCGACGAGCCGCATGAACCCGAAGACTCCGAGACCCCCGAGGCGCCGAGCGAAACCCCGGACGAAACCTTGGGCGAATCCGAGGACGAAGCCCCGGACGAGACCGAGGACAGTGAGAAGTCCGAGACCGCCGACACGGAGGAGGAGGCGGAACCGGAAGAACCTGAGGCGGCGGAGCCGGAGGAGCAACCCACGAGCAGACGGACCGCCGCGCTCGTCCTGGCGGTGCTGGCGCTGCTGAGCGCCGCGTGGTTCGGCTGGTCGTGGTACGGGGCGGCGCACGACGAGTCACTCCGCTTCTCCGAGACCCGCGACGAGGTCCTCCGCGCCGGGGAGCAGGCCGTCCTGAACCTCAACACCCTCGACTACCGGGACCTGAACACGGGGCTCAAGCTGTGGCAGGACTCGTCCACCAGCGAGCTGTACCAGCAGATCGTGCAGGGCCGGGCGGCGTTCGAGCGGGAGGTCAAGAAGGCCAAGACCATCACGTCCGCCAAGGTGCTGGACGCGGCCGTGACCGAACTGGACCAGCACGCGGGCAAGGCGAGCGTGATCGTGGGCGTCCAGATCACCGTCACCCCGCCCAAGGGGGAGCCGGTCGTCAAGAAGACGCGGCTGATGGGAGAGCTCACCCGTACCGCGACGGGCTGGAAGCTGAGCGCGCTGGCACAGGCACCGGCAGGGGCGACCGGGTGAAAGGCGGGACGACGATGACCAAGCTCGGCACGGTGTGGCGGCACCCACGGCTCCCCGCCGCCCTGGCCGTCCTCACCATCATCCTCGGCTGCGTGGCCGCCTGGTCGGCCCGCCAGGCGCACACGCTGAACGACTCCGCGAGCGCACGCAACACCGCCCTGACCGACACCGCCCGCACCAGTGAGCTCAAAGGCCAGGTCACCGACATCATCAACACGGTCTTCTCGTACAACTACACCGATGTCGGCAAGACCGAGCGGGCCGCGCAGACGCTCCTGACCGGCAAGGCCGTCAAGCAGTACAACGAGATGATCGCCCTGGTGCGCAAGCAGGCGCCGGAGCAGCGCCTCATCCTCACCACCACGGTCACCGACAGCGGCGTGCGCATGCTGACCGGCGACAGGGCCCGCCTGCTGATCTTCGCGGACCAGCGCAGCACCCGCACGGACAAGAACCAGACCGCCTACTCGGCCACGATGTTCTCCGTGGGCGCCGTCCACCGCAACGGCCGCTGGCAAATCGAAAATATCGATACATTTCAGAGGTAACCCTCGGCCCCGTTTATCCACAGGCTCCCACCCCCCTTTCGACCGGACGCCCGGCCCGCCACAGTCGAACACATGAACGAACTGCCGCCTGGCCGGACCCCCATGGTCATCCGCAACATCGCCGACGCCATCGCCGCCATTCCCTACCTCTTCGGCTTCCACCCGGTCGAGAGCCTCGTCGTGATCGGCTACGACGGCCCGCACAACACCTGCGCCATCCGCATCGACCTCCCATCCGAAGACCCGCACGAGCCCGCGGAACGGGTGGCCGCCATGCTGGCCGACAACCACTTCCGCCAATCCCTGATAGTCGGCTACGGCCCCAAAGATCGAGTGGACAGGGCCGCCGCCACCACAGGCGCCCGCCTCCTTCACCACGGCATGGCGGTGACGGACGCGGCCCGGGTGACCGACGGCCACTGGTGGTCCCTCACCGCCCCGGACGCCGACGGCCGCCCCTGCGACATCTCCACCAGTGTCGTAGCCGCCCAGGCCACCTACTCAGGCCACGTGGCCCTGGCCGACCGCTCCGAACTCCGCCGAACGGTAGCCCCCCAAACCGGCCCACCCCACACCACAATGCAACAAGCCACCCAAAAAATAGAGGACCACCTGAAAACCTGGAAAGAAACCCTCCCCACCTCCCAATACCGCCACCACCTCATCCACAAAGGCCTAACCCTCCTCGCCACCCTGCTGAACTACCCCCCACAAACCCACACCACCGAACCCACCCAAGAACACCCCACCAACACAACAACCGCGAGTCCTCCGTCGGCCCGCGCCATTGACGCGGCGGCTCAGGTAGTACCTGTCGACCGGCATCCTGTCGATGCCGCGGGGGCCGCCCTGGAGGGCGCCGCCGAGCCCAACGATTCCGCTGAGGCGCATTCTCAGGAGATCGCGAAGTCAGGTGGGAAGCGCCCGGCCACGGCAACGACCGCGGGTCCTGCGGGCGCTCCGTCGGTCCGCGCCGGTGACGCGGCGGCTCAGGTAGTACCTGTCGACCGGCATCCTGTCGATGCCGCGGGGGCCGCCCTGGAGGGCGCCGCCGAGCCCAACGAATCGGCTGAGGCGCATTCTCAGGAGATCGCGAAGTCAGGTGGGAAGCGCCCGGCCACGGCAACGACCGCGAGTCCTCCAGACGCCTCACCGCAGCGCGCCGCCGGAGCCGTTGGACGCGCGTCCGAGACTTCGGAACGTCCAGCCGGGGCGCCGGTGCCTGGCGCGGATCTCACCGCCGAAGCGGAGCCCACGGCACCCCGCGTCCCAAGGGATGCGGGCTCGGCCGTGACCGCGGGGTTCGCCAATCCCGCCAAGGCCGTGAAGCGCGCCGGTGAATGTGCGGCCTGGGGCGAGGAGCGTCCAGCCCAGGTCGCGGGGGAGCGCGCTCCCGAAGCCCCGGGACTGACGGACGCTGCGCCGCTCAGCGGGGAACGTCGGAAGGCGAGCTCGGGATACGACCAGGCACGCCAACCCGGAAGCGCGGGTGCCGGACGGAGAAGGACGCCACGGGACGAGGAGGTCGCCTGGCTCGGGTTCGCGTTGCGCGAGCTGCGGGTCCGGGACGAGGCGTGGGTGCGCATCAACGAGGACGACCCCACGGAGGACATCCGCTTCTGGCGCGACATCCTGCGCCGGGTCGACGAGCGCTTCACCGACGCCCCCGCCTGCCTGCTGGCGTACGCCGCGTACGTGGGAGGCGATGGGAGCCTGGCCAACGTGGCTCTCGATCGAGCGTCGCCCGACTACTCGATGGCCGCGCTTCTCCGCAGCGTCATCGACGCCGGGGTCCCGCCGTCCGAAGTACGCCTCCGCATGTCGCCCGAAGAACTCGCCGACATCTACGCCGAAGAGGAGCGGGAATGACGCCCAGACGACAGGCCCCCCGGCCCCCGTAAACCCGCCCGGCGGGCTACGCCGTGGCCGCCGGTCTCCTATCTAGGAGCGCTTTCGTCTTGGACGCCCCTTCATATGGTTAGCCGGCGCTGGCAGATGAGGGTGGCGGCGATGCCGACGAAGACCAGGAAGCGCTCGGATTCGCGCTCGCAGCACCGATGCAGACGGCGGCCAAGTTCAGCCCGTGGTCAGCCCGTGGGAGGCCGCAACGGTGGTCGCGGTTGGCGCCTCACGGTTCCCGTAGTGGCCCCCCGTAGCGGGCTGGGTGCCACGTTGCGGGGGCAGGGGAGGTTGTGGGGACAGGGGAGATTCAAGAGACAGGGGAAAGTGGGAGACGGGGGAGGTTGGGGCGGGAGAGTCGGGGCGTCGCCTGTTGGACGGGGCCTCGGGCTGTTGGGGGGTGGTTGTTGTGCGGGGGTGGGGTGCCGGGGCTTAGGAGCGGACGGCTTCGCCGGGGGAGCCGGGGTCTATTCGGCGGTCGCGGTTGCGTTCGTTCCAGGCCCTCATGCGGGGTGGGTAGCCGACGAGTTGTACGTCGTAGACGGGCAGGCCGAGATTGCGTGCCACCTTGGCGATGACCTGGGGCGACCCGACACGGCGCCGGGTCCACTCGCCGTCGTGGGCGACGGCCACGGCGGTGGTGTCGGTGGCGAAGGTCTCGGGCTCGACGAAGAACTCCACGCCCTGGCGGCTGCGCGCGAACGCGATGAGCGCCTCGATGTCGGCGTCGGTGGCCTCGCGGTCGAGCCTGGTCACCGAGGAGCCGCGCTTCTTGCGAAGGCCGAACCGGTCCCGGAACCTCATGGTGCGTCCCGTCGTCTGATGCCGCCCCGGAACCCCTCCGGAGTCACTGTGCGAACACGACGATAACGAATGTCGGGCGAAAAGGGTTTCCCCGGCGACACGGGCGTGACGTGGCCACGGTGCTGTGGTGCCCCCTGCCTAGACTGGCTAGATCAACTATGGGCGTGGTCGGGGGAGCGTTCATGGCAGGGCGGTGGGCTGGTTTGACACTGCGCTCATCGGCGGTGGCCATGGGCATGTCCATTTGTGGCTGCCTTGCCGCGTCCATGCCGACTGCGACGCAGAGCGCGCCCTCCGGTAATACCGAACGTGGGCGTCGTGCGGGCGTCCGGGTTGTCAGCGTTGAATCCGCCCAAGTACCGGCGAGGCCGCTTGATCCTGTTGATTTGGCGGTCGACTGCCGGACGAGGAAGTGTGTCGCGCTCACCTTCGACGACGGCCCGGCCCCTGTGACGGGTCGGCTGCTGGACACGCTGGCCGCCCATCGAGTGAGGGCCACGTTCTTCCTGGTCGGCGAGAATGTCGAGCGGTACCCCGAGATCGTCGCCCGGGAGGCGAGGGAAGGCCATGAACTGGCCAACCACTCGTACTCCCATCCGAATCTGCGCCGGCCGTCCGAACGGGCGGTCCGTCGCCAACTGCGGCGTACCCAGGAGGTGATCCGGCGCGTCACGGGGGTGACGCCCACGCTGATGAGGCCGCCGTACGGGGCGACCGACAAGGGGGTCGCCGCCATCACCAGGGAGCTGGGGCTGGCGCAGGTGCTGTGGTCGGTGGACCCGCTGGACTGGCGGGTCCGTGACAAGCGGAACGTCGCACGCGTGGTGTCGCATGAGGCCCGCAAGGGAGCCATCGTGCTGATGCACGACATCCATCCGAGCACCGTCGCCGCCGTTCCCCGCATCATCGAACGGCTGTCGCGCAAGGGGTACTTCTTCGTCACGGTGTCCGAGCTGTTCGGCGGGCCGCTCGTACCGGGGAAGATCTACACCGATCGCTGAGGCCCGGTGCCTTGCCGCGCGCCCGCTCCCGGCGTCCCTGAAGGCGGATCGTCCCGGTGATGGGGGGCATCTCAGGGGCGGTTGGGGGGTTTCCCTGATGGTGACGAGGGTGGGCGGGCGTTCACCATGGAGCCATGAACGGTGGATACACGGCACCTGAGCTGCGCGTTTCCGATGCCGAACGGGACCAGGTCGTGGAACGGCTCCAGGAGGCGTACGCCGAGGGACGCCTGGAGCACGACGAGTTCGACATGCGGATGCATCTGGCGATGACGTCCAAGACCCGCGGCGATCTGGCCGCGGTCACGCGGGACCTGGCTCCGGTGAGGAGCGTGGCCCGCCCGCCGTCCGGGTCCGTCACCGGCGAGGACCGGATGCTGGCGGCACTGGCGCACGGCGCGGGCATCGCGACGCTGTTCGTGGGCCCGCTGGTCCTGATGCTGACGAGCGGGAAGCGTTCGGCGTACGTCAGGCGGCACGCGGTGGAGGCGGTGAACTTCCAGCTGACGCTGCTGCTCGTGACGATCGTGACGTTCGGGATCGGCGCCATCGTGTACGCGGTGAGCTGGGCCGTCGCGGCCGTCGCCGCCGTGGTCGGCCTGACGGGTGCGCCCTTCCGCTACCCGTGGATCCTCCGCCTGGTCAAGTAGCCCGCCCAGTCCCGCCCCGCGCGCCCTTCTGGTGGGAGAGTGGGAACGGCGCGGGTCGGGTCGCTGGGGTTTATTCCCTCTGTGTCCTGTGACGACCCTCTCGCCGCAATCATGTGGAAGATACATGTGGTCGGTCGCTTTACTGGTCACGGCACTGGAGGGGTGGATGACGGAGCTACTGGTCAAGGGCGATCATCAGCGGGCCGTGGAGGCGCTGCGGAGGTCGTACGAGGCGATCCCCGAGGGGGCGCCGGTGCGGCTGGCCAAGCGCACCTCCAACCTCTTCCGGTGGCGGGACCCGTCGGACGCGCCGGGGCTGGACGTGTCCGGATTCGACCGGGTGCTGAGCGTCGACCCGGGGTCCCGTACCGCCGAGGTGCAGGGCATGACGACCTACGAGGACCTGGTCGACGCCACGCTGCCGCACGGGCTGATGCCCACGGTGGTGCCGCAACTCAAGACGATCACCCTGGGCGGGGCGGTGACCGGCCTCGGGATCGAGTCGACCTCGTTCCGTCTCGGGCTGCCGCACGAGGCGGTCCTGGAGATGGAGGTGCTCACCGGGGACGGGCGGATCGTCACGGCGACCCCCGACAACGAGCACCGGGACCTCTTCTTCGGCTTCCCCAACTCCTACGGGACGCTCGGCTACAGCCTCCGGCTGAAGATCGAGCTGATCCCGGTCAAGCCCTACGTGCGGCTGCGCCACCTGAGGTTCGGGGACGCGGCGGAGCTGTCCCGGGTCATCGCGAAGATCACCGAGGACGAGGCGTACGACGGCGAGCACGTCGACTTCATGGACGGCACCGTCTTCTCCGCGAACGAGCAGTACCTCACCCTCGGCACGTTCACCGACACCGCCCCTTACACGTCCGACTACACGGGCCAGCGGATCTACTACCGGTCGATCCAGGAGCGCTCGGTCGACTTCCTGACGGTCCGCGACTACATCTGGCGCTGGGACACCGACTGGTTCTGGTGTTCGGGTGCGTTCGGCGTCCAGAACCCGGTCGTGCGCAGGCTGTGGCCGGACAAGGCCAAGCGTTCGGACGTCTACCGCAAGCTCGTCGCCTACGACCGCCGTTTCCACATCATGGCGCGGGTGGACCGGTGGCGCGGCCAGCGTCCCCGCGAGGACGTCATCCAGGACATCGAGGTGCCCGTGGAGCGGCTGCCCGACTTCCTGGAGTTCTTCCACGAGAAGGTGGGGATGAGCCCGATCTGGCTGTGCCCGCTGCGCGCGCGCGACCGCTGGCCCCTCTACCCGCTCGAACCAGGGCGCACGTACGTGAACGTCGGCTTCTGGGGGACGGTCCGGCTCCCCCCGGGGCAGATACCCGAGTACCACAACAGGCTCATCGAGCGTAAGGTCGCCGCCCTGGACGCGCACAAGTCCTTGTACTCGACGTCCTTCTACAGCCGTGACGAGTTCTGGCGTCACTACGACGGGGAGACCTACCAGCGGCTCAAAAAGGCGTACGACCCCGGGAAGCGGCTTCTGGACCTCTATGACAAGTGCGTGCGCGGGCGCTAGCGGGTAGGACACGTCCGGGCATCGGGGGAGCCCCCAGGCTCGGCCGGGCGGTGACGCCGGCACCCCTGCGGACGGGGTGGAAAGACAGGAGGGATCATCATGACGCTGGCCAGGGTCTTCGAGGAGCTTGTCGGGCCTGATACGCCAGTGGAGTTCGTCGCGTACGACGGCTCTCGCGCGGGGCGGCAGGGGGCCGCGATCCGGTTCGAGGTGCGGTCGCCGTACGCGGTGTCCTACCTGGTGCACTCGCCTGGTTCGCTGGGACTGGCCCGCGCGTACGTCAGCGGCTACCTGGACGTCAGCGGCGACATGTACACGGCGCTGTCCACCATGACGCAGGCCCTCGGTGACGTGACGGTGAGCGACAAGCTCAAGGTGCTCCGGGAGGTCCTGAAGGACCCGTTGCTGCGCGCCGCCGTGAGCAGGCGTCTCGACCCGCCCCCACAGGAGGCGCCGTTCAGTCGCGTGCCGTCGTGGCTGCGGCACTCCAAGCGGCGCGACGCCAAGGCGATCTCGCATCACTACGACGTGTCCAACACCTTCTACGAGTGGGTGCTGGGGCCGTCCATGGCGTACACGTGCGCGTGCTTTCCCAAGGAAGACTCGACCCTCGAAGAGGCGCAGTACTTCAAGCACGACCTGGTGGCCAAGAAGCTCGGTCTCAAGCCGGGCATGCGGCTGCTGGACGTGGGCTGCGGCTGGGGCGGCATGGTCATGCACGCCGCCAAGGAGTATGGGGTGAAGGCGCTGGGCGTCACCCTGTCCAAGCAGCAGGCGGAGTGGGCGCAGAAGGCCATCGCCGACCGCGGCCTGTCGGAGCTCGCCGAGGTGCGGCACCTGGACTACCGGGACGTCACCGAGACCGGGTTCGACCGGGTCAGCTCGATCGGCCTCACCGAGCACATCGGCAAGAAGAACCTGCCCGCGTACTTTTCGTTCCTGTACGGGAAGCTCAAGCCGGGCGGGCGGCTGCTCAATCACACCATCACCCGTCCCGACAACATCGCGCCGCCGATCAAGCAGGGCGGGTTCATCAACCGGTACGTGTTCCCCGACGGCGAGCTGGAGGGGCCGGGCTACATCCAGTCGCGGATGAACGACGCCGGCTTCGAGATCCGCCACCAGGAGAATCTGCGCGAGCACTACGCCCGTACGCTGGCGGGCTGGTGCCGCAACCTGGACGAGCACTGGGACGAGGCGGTCGCCGAGGTGGGCGAGGGCACGGCCCGGGTGTGGAAGGTCTACATGGCCGGCTGCCAGATCGGCTTCGAGCAGAACTGGATCCAGCTCCACCAGACGCTCGGCGTCAAGCTGGACGACAGCGGCGACGCCCACATGCCGCTGCGCCCGGACTGGGGCTCCTGACCCCGCGCTTTTGGGAGACCAGCGGAAGGCCCCGTACCGCCGCCCTGGTACGGGGCCTTCGGCGTGACACCGCCGGTGGACGTCACATGCGCGACCACGCCTCGGTGAGGACGCCGCGCAGGATCTGCTCGATCTCGTCGAAGTGGCTCTGGTCGCAGATCAGCGGGGGCGCGAGCTGGACGACGGGGTCGCCGCGGTCGTCGGCGCGGCAGTAGAGCCCCGCCTCGTACAGGGCCCGGTCCAGGAAGCCGCGCAGCAGCCGTTCGGACTCCTCGTCGTCGAAGGTCTCCCGGGTGTCGCGGTCCTTGACCAGTTCGATGCCGTAGAAGTAGCCGTCGCCGCGCACGTCCCCGACGATCGGGAGGTCGCGCAGGCGGTCCAGGGTGGCGCGGAACGCGTCCTGGTTGCGCAGGACGTGGCCGGGCAGGTCCTCGCGCTCGAACAGGTCGAGGTTGGCCAGGGCGACGGCGGCGGACACGGGGTGCCCGCCGAACGTGTAGCCGTGGGCGAACATGGTCGTCCCGTTGCGGAACGGCTCGAACAGGGCGTCGTCCACCAGCATTCCGCCGAGCGGCGAGTACCCGGAGGTCAGGCCCTTGGCGAAGGTGATGATGTCGGGCCGGTAGCCGTACCGCTGCGCCCCGAACATCGCGCCGAGCCGTCCCCACGCGCAGATCACCTCGTCGGAGACCAGCAGCACCTCGTGGCGGTCGCAGATCTCGCGGACGCGCTGGAAGTACCCGGGCGGGGGCGGGAAGCAGCCGCCGGCGTTCTGCACGGGTTCGAGGAAGACGGCGGCGACTGTCTCCGGGCCCTCGAACTCGATGGCCTCCTCGATCCGGTCGGCGGCCCACCGCCCGAACGCCTCGGGGTCGTCCCGCAGCGCCCGGTCGGGGGCCCGGTAGAGGTTGGTGTTGGGGACGCGGAACGCGCTGGGCACCAGCGGCTCGTACGGGGCCTTCAGGTCCGGCAGGCCGGTGAGCGACAGCGCGCCGTGCGGGGTGCCGTGGTACGCGACCGCGCGGCTGATCACCTTGTGCTTGGCCGGGCGCCCGGTGAGCTTGAAGTACTGCTTGGCGAGTTTCCAGGCGCTCTCGACGGCCTCGCCGCCGCCGGTGGTGAAGAAGACCCGGTTGAGGTCGCCCGGTGCCAGCGCCGCGATCCGTTCGGCCAGCTCGGCGGCCTGCGGGTGGGCGTACGACCAGAGCGGGAAGAACGCCAGCTCGGCGGCCTGTTTCGCGGCGGCCTGCGCCAGCTCCTCGCGCCCGTGCCCGGCCTGGACGACGAACAGCCCGGAGAGGCCGTCGAGGTAGCGGCGGCCGCGGTCGTCGTAGATGTAGGGGCCTTCGCCACGGACGATCAGCGGGACCTCACCGCCGTTCTCGTACGCCGAGTGGCGCGCGAAATGCAGCCACAGGTGGTCGCGGGCGGCGGTCTGGTGGCTCCGCTGTTCCGTCATCACTCTTCCTCGAGGCCGTATGAGTGATCCAGTTGAATCGATGCTAGGTCAGCACGGAATCCGACGCAATCATGGGGCTTCACAGCGGTATCCGAAGGGTTAGGTGATCTGGTGGGGTAGGCCGGGTCCGGGCGAAGCGGGGGATAATGGCGCCTCGAATCGCGAGGAGGGCGCTCATGGGTGACGCGGGATCCGGAGCCGGCCGGGGGATCGAACGGGGCGCGGTCAAGGCGAACGACCTGGAGTTCGGCTACCTGGCCGCGGGTCCGGAGGGCGGGCCGCTCGCGCTCTGCCTGCACGGTTTCCCCGACTCCGCGTACACCTGGCGGCACCTGCTGCCCGAACTCGCGGACGCCGGTTACCGCGCCGTCGCGCCCTTCATGCGGGGGTACGCGCCCACGGCGATCCCCGAGGACGGCGCGTACCAGACCGCCGCCCTGGCCGCCGACGTGAACGCCCTGCACGCCGCGCTCGGCGGCGGCCCGGACGCCGTGCTCATCGGCCATGACTGGGGCGCCGCCGCCACCTACGGCGCCGCCGGGCGCTCACCGGAGTCGTGGAGCAAGGTGGTCACGCTGGCGCTGCCGCCGCTGGGCGCGCTGGCCGGGTCGTTCTTCGGCTACCAGCAGCTCAAGCGGTCGTTCTACATCTTCCTGTTCCAGACGCCGCTGGCCGAGGCCGCGCTGGACCGCGCGTTCGTGGACGGGCTGTGGCGCGACTGGTCACCGGCCCAGGCGCGCGACGAGGACGGCCGCGCGGTCAACGTCGGCCACGTCATGGACTGCCTGGCCGCCCCGGAGAACAGGGAAGCCGCGATCGGCTACTACCGCGCCATGCTCGACCCGTCCCGGCACGTGCCGCGTTACGCCGCGGACCAGCAGGCCGAGGGCCTGGTGGGGGAGCGCCCGATCCTCTATCTGCACGGAGCCGACGACGGGTGCCTGGGAGTGGACGCGGTCGCCCCGGGCGGGGACGTCTCGGGTGTCCTGGCACGGCTTCCGGCGGGCTCGCGTGCCGAGATCGTCCCGGACGTGGGGCACTTCCTGCACCTCGACCGTCCCGCCGAGGTGAACGCCCGCATCCTCGCCTGGATCGCCTCCGGGTGATACGGCAGGATAAGTCGGGAGTGACCTGTGTCACTCGTCCAGAGGTCGCCCTCCGCCGCTTGACTCTGACAAGGTACGTGTAAAACAGAATCGCGTTCTAGCTGATTCTGGACGGTTCTGGCACCGGGCGGCAGACGGGAAGACGGGATGCTGAAGGTCGAGGACATCAACCTGACGGATACGGAGTTCTGGCGGCGGCCGCTCGACTACCGGCACGAGGCGTTCAAGACCCTGCGCTGGGAACCGAGACTGGTGCGCTTCGACGAGCCCGACGTCGTGATCGTCCCGCAGGGCCCCGGCTACTACGCGCTCACCCGGCACGCCGACGTGGTCGAGGCGTCCCGGCGCCCCCAGGACTTCTGCTCGGGCAAGGGCGCCACGCAGATCTCCGACCTGCCGGCCGAGATGAACGAGTACTTCGGCTCCATGATCAGCATGGACGACCCCCGGCACGCCAAGATCCGCCGCATCGTGTCCCGGGCGTTCTCGCCCCGCATGATCCGGCGGTTCGAGGACGACGTCGAGCGCGTCGCCGAGGGCATCGTCGAGCGGGTCGCGTCCGGCGCCGGCAGCGGCGACTTCGTCCGCGACGTGGCCGCGCGGCTCCCACTGAAGATCATCTGCGATCTGATGGGGATCGGCGAGGAGCACTACACGACGGTCCTGGACGCCACCAACGTCATCCTCGCCGGCAACGACCCCGAGTACCTCCCCGAGGACCCCGAGGCGGCCGCCCTCGCGCTGCTCAACGCGGGCCGCACCCTCAAGGAACTGGTCGAGGACCTCGGCCGGCGCCGTCGCGCCGAACCCACGGGCGACCTCACCTCCGCACTGGTCAACGCCGAGGTGGGGGCGGACGACGACCGGCACGGCGGGGAGGCGCTCACCGACCAGGAGCTCGGGTCGTTCTTCATCCTGCTGGTGGTGGCCGGGAACGAGACCACGCGCAACGCCATCGCGCACGCCCTGGACCTGTTCACCCGCCACCCCGAGCAGCGGGCCCTGCTGACCGAGGACTTCGAGGGACGCGTCGCCGGGGCGGTGGAGGAGATCGTCAGGTACGTGTCCCCGGTCATCTGGATGCGGCGCACCGCGACCCGCGACACCACGCTCAACGGCCACGAGGTCAAGGAGGGCGACAAGCTCCTCCTCTACTACTGGTCGGCCAACCGGGACGAGACCGTGTTCACCGACCCCGAGCGCTTCGACATCACCCGCGCCCCGAACCCGCACGTCGGCTTCGGCGGCCCCGGCCCGCACTTCTGCCTCGGCGCCCACCTGGCCCGCCGCGAGATCACCGTGATGTACCGGACGCTGCTGCGCCGCCTCCCCGGGATCCGCGCGGCCGGAGAGCCCGACCGCCTGGAGTCCAGCTTCATCAACGGCATCAAGCGCCTGCCGTACACCTTCTGACCCGCCCGACCCGCCCGCCCTGCCCGCCTGCCCTGCCCGCCGGTCCGGGAGCCGGACCGGCGGGCGAGGGGCGCCTCGCGCTACCGCAGCTCGCGCTTGAGGATCTTGCCGGTGGCGGTCATCGGCAGCTCGTCCCGAAACTCCACGACGCGCGGGTACTTGTAGGCGGCGAAGTTCTCCTTGCCCCAGGCGATCAGCTCGTCCTCGGTGATCTCGGCGCCCGGCTCGCGGATCACGAACGCCTTGATCTCCTCGCCGTGCGCCTCGTCCGGGACGCCCACCACCGCGGCCAGCGACACCGCCGGATGGGTCATCAGGACCTCCTCGATCTCCCGCGGGTACACGTTGAACCCACCGCGGATGATCATGTCCTTGGAGCGGTCGACGATGTAGTAGTAGCCGTCCTCGTCCCTGCGGGCGATGTCACCCGTGCGGAACCAGCCGTCCTTGATCGCCTCCGCGGTGGCCTCCGGGCGCCCGTAGTAGCCCTTCATGATGTTGTGGCCGCGGATCGCGATCTCGCCGGGCCCCTCGCCCTCGATCGTCTTCCACTGCTCGTCCACCAGCTTCACCTCCACGCCCCAGATGGGCGTGCCGACCGAGCCGGGCTTGGTGGGACGGTCCGGCTGGTTGAAGGTGGCGACCGGCGAGGTCTCCGACAGCCCGTACCCCTCCAGCACCTTCACCCCGAACTTGGCCTCGAAGCCCTTCAGCACCTCCAGCGGCAGCGAGGCCCCGCCGGAGACACAGGTGTGCAGGTTCGCCGCGATCTCCTCGGGCGGTACGGTGCCCTGGTCCGACAGCAGCGCCCAGTACATGGTCGGGACGCCGGCGAACACCGTGACCTTCTCCCTGGCCATCAACCGCAGCGCCTCCGCCGGCTCGAACCGCGGCTGCAACACCATGGTCGCGCCGCGCCGCACCGCCACGTTCATCACGCAGGACTGCCCGAACGCGTGGAACATCGGCAACGTCACCAGCGACACGTCATGGTCGGTCCGGTCGAACATCGTGTCCGAGACGAACGCGTTGATGAGCATGTTCGAGTGCGTCAGCTCCGCGCCCTTCGGCCGGCCGGTGGTGCCGCTGGTGTAAAGGATCACCGCGGTGTCGTCCGCCCCCGTCAGCGCCGGCTCGAACGTCGACGGCTGCCCGGTCAGCGCCGGCCAGAACAGCTCCGCGTCCTCGTACGGCGACTCGGTCGCGCCGGGATCGGCCGTCATCAGGAACAGGTGCTCGCAGCCGTCCACGCTCTGGAACCCGGCATGCCCCATCTCGCCCAGCGGCAGCTCGGCCGTCCCCTCGAAGACGAACAGCGCCTTGGCGTCGGAGTCTTCCAGGTGGTAGGCGATCTCCCGCGGCTTGAGCAGCACGTTCAGCGGGACGACCGTGGCCCCGGCCTTGAGGATCCCGAAGTAGACCATCGGGAAGTACGGGACGTTCGGGCAGGACAGCCCCACCTTGTCCCCCTCGCCGATCCCACGGGATCGCAGCAGGCCGGCGACCTGGTTCGCGATCGCGTCGATCGTCGCGTACGACAACCGCATGTCGCCGAAGACGACGGCGTCGCGGTCGGGGTACTTGCGGGCGGCATCCTCGAGCAGGACGGAAAGGTTGAGCATGGGCGCTCCTCGCGCGAGGCCGGTCACACGTCGGTTGTTACCGGCGAGTGTATGAATGGTAGAGATCATCCTGCTTGATCCGGACGCGTCGCGCCATCCCCTCTCCGAGTCCGTGACGTGCGGTTCCACTGTGAAATGAGGGTCGCGGCCAGGACCCGGTGCGGGCTCACAACCGGTTCGCTGACCCGTCACAACCCAGGAATAGCGGCGGGAAGCCGGCCGTTCATTGGCACAGCGGCGTCCCTTGCCGCTGCGCTAGTCTTGTTATATGCGGTCCCGGCTGCTTCTCGGCCCGCCGCGCTGACCCAGAGCAGGTCCGCGCGGCGACCCCTCGTTGTGCGAGGGGTCCTTTCATGTCAGGGCGACACCAGCGGGGCCGCGCCTCGTACCGACAGCACCATGGAGTAGCGACCGTGACCAGCGACGACACCCTCCGCGAAGCGCCGGCGGACCCGGCCGGCCGCTCCAGCCAGGGCGGTTCCCACCCCGCGGGGGCGTCCGACTCCTACGACCCCCGGGCCATCCAGGACAAGTGGCAGGCCCGATGGGACGAGCTGGACCCGTACAAGGCCGCCGAGGACGACGCCGACGGCCGCGAACGGCGCTATGCCCTGGACATGTTCCCCTACCCGTCCGGTGACCTGCACATGGGCCACGCCGAGGCGTTCGCCATCGGCGACGTGATCGCCCGGTACTGGTTCCAGAAGGGCTACAACGTCCTGCACCCCATCGGGTGGGACTCCTTCGGCCTGCCCGCCGAGAACGCCGCGATCAAGCGCGACTCCCACCCCGCCGAATGGACCTACACCAACATCGACACCCAGGCGGCGTCCTTCCAGCGGTACGCGCCGTCCTTCGACTGGTCCCGGCGGCTGCACACCTCCGACCCCGAGTACTACAAGTGGACGCAGTGGCTGTTCCTGCGCTTCTACGAGCGGGGACTGGCCTACCGCAAGGGCGGCCAGGTCAACTGGTGCCCCAACGACCAGACCGTGCTGGCCAACGAGCAGGTCGTCGGCGGCCACTGCGAGCGCTGCGGCGCCCTGGTGGAACGCCGCGTCCTCACCCAGTGGTACTTCAGGATCACCGAGTACGCCGACCGGCTGCTGGACGACATGGCCGCCCTGGAAGGCAAGTGGCCCGACCGGGTCCTGCTGATGCAGCGCAACTGGATCGGCCGCTCCACCGGCGCCGACGTCGACTTCGTCATCGAAGGCCGGGACGCCCCCGTCACCGTCTACACCACCCGTCCCGACACCCTGTACGGCGCCACGTTCATGGTGGTCGCCGCCGACGCCGAACTGGCCGAGGAGATCTGCGCCCCCGAGCAGCGCGCCGCGTTCGAGGCGTACCGCGACGAGGTCTCCAGGGAGAGCGAGATCGAACGGCTGTCCACCGAGCGGGAGAAAACCGGCGTGTTCCTGGGCCGGTACGCGATCAACCCGGTGAACGGCGAGCGCATCCCGGTCTGGGCGTCCGACTACGTCCTGGCCGACTACGGACATGGCGCGATCATGGCCGTCCCCGCGCACGACCAGCGCGACCTGGACTTCGCGCTGAAGTTCGGCCTGCCCGTCCGCGTCGTCGTCGACACCGGCGCCGCCGACCCGGCCACCACCGGCATCGCCACCCCCGGCGACGGCACCATCGTCAACTCCGGCCCCATCGACGGGCTGCCCAAGGCCGAGGCGATCGCCCGCATCACCGAGATCCTGGCCGAGAAGGGACTGGGCAAGGCCGCGGTCAACTTCCGGCTGCGCGACTGGCTGGTGTCCCGGCAGCGGTTCTGGGGCTGCCCCATCCCGATCATCCACTGCGAGGCGTGCGGCGAGGTCCCCGTCCCCGACGACCAACTGCCCGTGCGGCTGCCGGACGACCTGCGCGGCGCCGACCTGGCGCCCAAGGGCACCTCCCCGCTGGCCACCGCCACGTCCTGGGTCAACGTCGACTGCCCCAAGTGCGGCGGGCCCGCGCGCCGCGACACCGACACCATGGACACCTTCGTCGACTCGTCCTGGTACTACTTCCGGTACTGCTCGCCCGGCTACACCGACGGCCCGTTCGACGTCGAGCAGGTCCGCAAGTGGATGCCCGTCGACCAGTACACCGGCGGCGTCGAGCACGCCATCCTGCACCTGCTGTACAGCCGGTTCTTCACCAAGGTCCTGTACGACATGGGCATGGTCGACTTCACCGAGCCGTTCACCCGGCTGCTGAACCAGGGCCAGGTCATCCTCAACGGCAAGGCCATGTCCAAGTCGACCGGCAACCTGGTCGACCTGGGCCAGCAGATCTCTGAATACGGCGTGGACGTCGTCCGCCTGGCCCTGCTGTTCTCCGGCCCGCCCGAGGACGACATCGACTGGGCCGACGTGTCCCCGCAGGGCATGTCCAAGTTCCTGTCCCGCGTCCACCGGATCGCCACCGAGGTCACCGCCCCCGTCGGCGCCGACCCGTCCACCGGCTCCGCCGAGCTGCGCCGCGTCACCCACCACACCATCGACGAGGCCACCGGCCTGATCGAGGTCCGCCGGTTCAACGTGGCCATCTCCCGCATCATGGAACTGGTCAACGCCACCCGGCGCGCCATCGACTCCGGCCCCGGCCCCGCCGACCCCGCCGTCCGCGAAGCCGCCGAAACGATCGCGATCGTCCTGTCCCTGTTCGCCCCCTACACCGCCGAGGAGAGCTGGGAACTGCTGGGCCACCCCGCCCCCGTCGCCACCGCCGGCTGGCCGACCGCCGACCCCACCCTGCTCGTCCAGGAATCCGTCACCTGCGTCGTCCAGATCGCCGGCAAGGTCCGCGACCGCCTGGAAGTCCCCCCGGACATCACCGACACCGACCTGGAAGCCCAGGCCCTCTCCTCCCCCAAAATCCAGGAAGCCCTGAGCGACCGAAAGATCCGCAAAGTCATCGTCCGAGCCCCCAAAATCGTCAACATCGTGCTGTGTTAATTGCAACCGCAAGCTGCGCTCCTCGCCTTGGCGGCTCGTCGCTTGTTGCGGTTGCGGCGATCGCTGCATCGCTTCGACTCGCCTAGAGGCTCGCTGCGCGATCAGGTTCCTCGCAAGCTCGGAACCTGCCTTCGGTCGCGATCGCGGCGGTTGGGCGCCGTTCGGGGCTGGGGTTGGGGGCTGGGGTGGGTGCGAGAGGTGTTGATTGCAAGCGCGAGTTGCGCTGTGTTTATTGGCGGTGCCTGCGGCGTCGGGCGCTGGGCGCCCTCCTTCTCCGGCACCGCGTGCGATCGCTGCATCGCTCCGACTCGCCCAGGGGCTCGCTCCGCGATCAGGGTCTCGCTGGCGCTCGCCCCTGCCTTCGGTCGCGATCGCAACGCTTGGGCGTCCGTTCGGGGCTGGGGTTGGGGGCTGAGGTGGGTGCGAGAGGTGTTGATTGCAAGCGCGAGTTGCGCTTCTCGCCTTGACGGCTCGCCCCACGCTGTGCCCTTGCGACTGCCTCAGCTCGTCGTCCCAGCTCAGGCGTTGCTGAGTCGGGGCGATGTGGCGTAGGTGTGGCAAGCGACGAGCTGCTGGGTGGGGAGCGCAGCTTGCGTCTGCGATGTATAAGGCCGCTGGGTTACATCTTGCGGAGGACCGCCACTACGCGACCCAGGATCGACGCCTCGTCGCCGGGGATGGGCTCGTAGGCGGGGTTCTGCGGCATCAGCCAGATGTGGCCGTCGCGGCGCTTGAAGGTCTTCACGGTCGCCTCGCCGTCGATCATGGCGGCGACGATGTCGCCCTGCTCGGCCACCGGCTGCTGGCGTACCACGACCCAGTCGCCGTCGGCGATCGCGGCGTCGATCATCGAGTCACCGGTGACCTTCAGCAGGAAGTGGGTGCCCTCGCCGACGAGCTGTTTGGGGAGGGTGAAGACGTCCTCGACGGCCTCCTCGGCCAGGATCGGGCCACCGGCGGCGATCCGGCCGACCAGCGGGACGTAGGCGGGCGCGGGGCGAGACGAGGAGTCCGGGGTCGCCGCGGACTCGTAGGCGTCGTCGTCGGTCCGGACCGGGGTGGCACCGGGCACCCGTACCTCCACCGCGCGGGGGCGGTTGGGGTCGCGGCGCAGGAAGCCCTTGCGCTGCAGCGCGCGCAACTGGTGCGACACGCTGGAGGTGCTGGTCAGGCCGACCGCCTCGCCGATCTCTCGCATCGAGGGGGGATACCCGCGACGCTGCACCGAGTCGCGGATCACCTCCAGCACCATGCGCTGCCGCTGGGTGAGGCCGCTCTCGTCCATCGGCCCGTCCGGCAGCTCCCGGACCTTGCTCATCGCTCGTCGCCTCCCCGGCGGTGGATCGGTCACTCCTTGTCATGAACGCTATCGCGTCCGGACGCAATGATCAAACAATTGTTCGAAGAATGTCTCGCGTTCTGCCACACCCATGCGATAGAACATCGTACAGGCGTTCGATCGGATCGGAGATCACCGGCTGACCGGGGGAGGGCCGAGATGACGGGAGCGCGTTCACGATCCACGTACGTGGCGAGGACGGTCTCGTGGGGCCGCTGCGGCTGACGCGGTGGGGGTCCTGCTGGTGACGTTCTGGTTGACCGTGGGCCCCGGTGCGCGGGCCGGTGGGCGGGACGACACGCTGGCCCGCGGTGCCGTTCCGACCGACGTGGTCGGCTTCGGCGAGACCCTCTGGGGCGTCGCCGAGCGCAACGACCCCGGCGGCGATCCCCGGATCACCGTGCAGCGCATAGCCGACCTGAACGGCCTGTCCGGCTCCATCGTCCACCCGGGGCAGCGGCTGCGCGTCCCGGCCCGCTGACGGTACGGGTCAGCCTTGGTAGCGGGTGGCGAGCTGGGGACTCTGGGCTCCGAACGCGGCGAGGTCGGCCTGGAAGACGGCGTCCAGGAGGCCGGCGTCCTCGACGCTCGGGGCGCACACGACCTCGCCCAGTTCCAGACCCCTCAGGGAGGCGGTGACGACATCCTCCGATGACATGCGGGGCACCGCGCTGAGGTCGAGGCCCTGGCGTTCGTGGAACTCGGTCGCCACCACGCCCGGGCACAGGGCCTGCACCCTGACCCCCGTGCCCTCGAGTTCCGCATGCAGGGTCTGGGACATCGCGACCAGGAAGGCCAGACTCCCGGCGTAGACGGCGCGGCGCGGCATCTGGGAGTGCGGCGCCGGGCCGCTGAAGGCGATCATGCCGGACACGTTGATGATCGTGCCCTCGCCCCGGGCCTGCATGCCGGGGACCGCGGCGCGGGTGAGCATCGTCGGGGCGACGACCTTGACGTGGGTGAGTTCCCTGGCCTTGTCGGCGGGGAGTTCCGCGAGCGGCATGTAGTGAGCGACACCGGCGTTGTTCACCAGCATGGTCAGCGGCTCCGTCGCGCACACCTCGGCGACCGCGTCCACACCTTCGTCGGTGGCCAGGTCCACGGCCATCGGCCGGACATCGACGTCGGAGAGCGACGCGGCGAGTTCGTCCAGCCGCTCCTTGCGTCGTCCCACGATCACCAGGTCGTGACCGTCGGCGGCCAGCCGCTGGGCGAAGGCCCTGCCGATCCCGGACGAGGCGCCGGTGACGAGTGCGAGCTTGCTCATGATTCGGATCCTTCCAAGCCGGGCCAGGGCCCGGCGTCACTTCGCACTAGGTGATCGTCAATCAAGCTACCCGCTCAGACCGCCGGAGAGTCGCCTCCACCTGGGCCGGCGTGCCCCTGAGCGGGCCGGGATCGCGGGACGGGATCGCGGGTGGGGCCGACACGCCGGGAGGGGCGGCTGAGCCTCGATGTGACCAGTGTCTATGAACGGGGCGGGCGATGCGGGTTGCGATGCGATCGGGATGCTCGTACGGTTGACCACAACATCTAGTAGTCACATGGATGTCATTAACCACAAGTTGTGTTCTTGTGGTCATTTGGTTTCCGAGTGCGACGGGGAAGGAGGGGGACGTGCACTGCCCGTTCTGCCGAAACCCCGACACCAAAGTGATCGACAGCCGTTCCACCGATGACGGTGCCGCCATTCGGCGGCGCCGGTCGTGCCCGGAATGCGGCAAGCGATTCACCACGCAGGAGAACGTGCTGCTGATGGTGGCCAAGCGCAGCGGGGTCACCGAGCCGTTCTCCCGGGAGAAGATCATCGCCGGGGTGCGCAGGGCCTGCCAGGGCCGCCCGGTGGACGAGGATGCGCTCGCCAAGCTGGGGCAGCGGGTGGAGGAATCGATCAGGGCGACGGGAGTGGCGGAGATCTCCTCCCACGAGATCGGCCTGGCCATTCTGGGACCGCTCGGGGACCTCGACGAGGTCGCCTATCTGCGGTTCGCCTCCGTCTACCGGGGTTTCGAGTCGCTGGACGACTTCGCGCGGGAGATCGAGGCACTGCGCAAGGGTGGTTCCCCGGGGGAGCCCGCCTCGCCTCGTTAGGCGTTCGAGCAGCGGAAACAGCAGACGAAGACAAGGGCCCGCGGCGGGATGACACCGCCGCCGGGCGGGGTTGTCCTGAACAGGGCCCGCAGGCGGGGGCCCGAGAGGGGGAAGGCATGACGGAGACGGTGAGCGGCTCGACGGCCCGGCGCGGCAAGGGGGGCCGCAAGGGGCTGAAGATCGAGCGGATCTTCACCACGCCCGGCGTGCATCCGTACGACGAGCTGCGCTGGGAGCGCCGCGACGTCGTCATGACCAACTGGCGCGACGGCTCGGTGAACTTCGAGCAGCGCGGCGTGGAGTTCCCCGACTTCTGGTCGGTGAACGCGGTCAACATCGTGACGTCCAAGTACTTCCGCGGCGCCGTCGGCACGCCGCAGCGCGAGTGGAGCCTGAAGCAGCTGGTCGACCGGGTCGTCCAGATGTACGTCGACACCGGCCGCGCCCACGGCTACTTCGCCACCGACGCCGATGCCGAGATCTTCGAGCACGAGCTGAAGTACGCCCTCGTCCACCAGATGTTCGCCTTCAACTCCCCCGTCTGGTTCAACGTGGGCACCAAGAGCCCGCAGCAGGTCTCGGCGTGCCTGACCTACGACTCGCTGGTGAGCACCCCTGCCGGTCTCGTCCCCATCGGCCGGCTCGTCGAGGACGACGCGGTCGGCGCCAAGGTGTACGACGCGAACGGCATCACCCGCATCGTCGCCACCAAGGCCAACGGTGTCCGGGACGTGCTGCGCCTGCACACCAAGGCCGGCTACACGCTCGATGTCACCGCCGACCACCTGGTGTGGAAGGCGGACGACGACACGTACGGCGCGTTCGTCGAAGCCGGCGAGCTGAGGACCGGGGACCGGTTGCAGTGGCACCGCCGCGACTCCTACGGCGAGGCGGAGATCACCGCCCGCGGGATCGCGGAGGCGGCGCTGGCCGGATGGTTGCAGGTCGGCGGGTTCGTCGGCGAGGACGGGACCGGCGCCATCGAGGCGACGACGGTGACCGAGGCCGAGCTGGACTGGGTGTCGCGCCAGTTGGGCGTCGTCTTCCCGGACATCGACCGGCACGGGCCGGACCGCAGCCACACCCGGCTGCACGGAGAGGCCGTGGAAGCCTTCGTGGAGGCGTGGGGACTGCGCGCCCGCGGCGCCGACATGGCGGTTCCGCGGCGCCTCTACACCGCGCCGCTGCCGGTGGTCGCGGCGTACCTGCGGAGCGTCTTCCAGGCCGCGGGCTCGGTGTCGGAACGGGAGTCGTCCACCGTCGTCGAGCTGGACCTGGTCTCCGAGGAGCTGATCCGCGGCATGCAGCGGCTGCTGCTCCGCTTCGGCATCTTCTCCCAGGTGGAGGCCCAGGAGCCGGGCTGGACGCTGCGGATCGAGACGGTCGGTGACCGGCGCGCCTTCGGCGATGAGATCGGCTTCGTCGACCCGTCCAAGACCATGCGGCTGGACGAGGGCTTCGCCAAGCCGGGACGGCCCGCGAAGGCCACCGAGCTTCTCGAGATCACCCGGATCGAGCACCTCGGCCCGATGGACGTCTACGACATTCAGACCGAGAGCGGCGAGTTCCTCACCGACAACATCCGCGTCCACAACTGCTTCATCCTGTCGGTGGACGACACGATGGAGTCGATCCTGGACTGGTACAAGGAAGAAGGGGTGATCTTCAAGGGCGGTTCGGGGGCCGGCCTGAACCTCTCCCGGATCCGATCCAGCAAGGAGCTGCTGTCGTCCGGCGGCACCGCCAGCGGGCCCGTGTCGTTCATGCGCGGCGCGGACGCCTCCGCCGGGACGATCAAGTCCGGCGGCGCCACCCGGCGGGCCGCCAAGATGGTCGTGCTGGACGTGGACCACCCCGACATCGCCGAGTTCATCGAGACCAAGGCGCGCGAGGAGGACAAGATCCGTGCCCTCCGCGACGCCGGGTTCGACATGGACCTGGGCGGCAAGGACATCGCCAGCGTCCAGTACCAGAACGCCAACAACTCGGTGCGGGTGTCGGACGAGTTCATGCGCGCCGTGGAGTCCGGCGGCGACTTCGCCCTGCGCGCCCGGCTGACCGGCGAGGTCGTCGAGACCGTCAAGGCGAGGGATCTCTTCCGGCTGATGGCCCAGGCCGCCTGGGAGTGCGCGGACCCGGGCATCCAGTACGACGACACCATCAACGACTGGCACACCAACCCCGAGACCGGGCGCATCACGGCGAGCAACCCCTGTAGCGAGTACATGTCGCTGGACAACTCGTCCTGCAACCTGGCCAGCATCAACCTGCTGAAGTTCCTGGGCACGGACGGGACGTTCGACGTCGCGAGGTTCGTCAAGCTCACCGAGCTGATCATCACGGCGATGGACATCTCGATCACCTTCGCCGACTTCCCGACCGAGAAGATCGCGCAGACCACCCGCGACTACCGGCAGCTGGGGATCGGGTACGCCAACCTGGGCGCGCTGCTGATGGCGACCGGGCACGCCTACGACTCCGAGGGCGGCCGGTCCCTGGCCGCGGCCATCACCTCGCTGATGACCGGCGTCGCGTACCGGCGGTCCGCCGAGCTCGCCGGCGTCGTCGGGCCGTACGAGGGGTACGCGCGCAACGCCGAGGCGCACAAGCGGGTGATGCGCAAGCACGCCGCCGCCAACGACGGGATCCGCACCCTCGACGACATGGACAAGGCCATCCACGCCGCCGCGACCAAGCAGTGGAAGGTCTGCCTGGAGACCGGGGAGAAGAACGGCTACCGCAACGCCCAGGCCAGCCTGATCGCACCCACCGGGTGCCTGACCGGGGACACTCTGGTGACCACCGGGCGCGGCCTGACCAGGCTGGCGGAGATCGGCGACGTCTACGGCGACCGCTGGCAGGACCTCGACCTCCAGGTGTCGACCGACGAGGGGCCGCGCCGGGCGACGAAGTTCTTCGTCAACGGTGAGGAGCCGACCAGGCTGATCCGCACGGAGGGCGGCTACACCATCCAGGGCACCCTCACTCACCGCGTCAAGGTCGTGAACGAGCGGACCGGTGAGTGGGAGTGGAGGCGTCTTGCCGACATCGGATCCGGTGACCTGGTCCCCGTCCAGATGCGCACGCTGGTGGGCGGGGCGCGGGAGGTCGCGCTTCCGGTTCTCGACGAGGCGTACTACGCGGGCGACCGCGGCGTCCGGGTCCCGGACGTGGTCACTCCGGAGCTGGCCGAGCTGGCCGGCTACTTTATGGGCGACGGCGGCCTGCACGCCAAGGGCGTCCGTTTCCGCGTCGCCGACGCCGATCTCGATGTCGTCGAGCGCCTGCGGGTGCTCGGCAAGGAGCTCTTCGCGCTCGAGCCCAAGGTCTCCCGGAAGGAGGGGTACCACGAGGTCGTCCTCCAGTCCGTCCGGCTGGCGCGCTGGTGGCAGGCGGCGGGGCTGGCGAAGGACCTGCCGGGCGCCGACCACGCGGGCAAGGGCTGGACGCCGCGGGTGCCCTCGGTGATCCTCGAGACCAACGACCCCGACTGCTACTCCGCCTTCCTGTGCGGTCTGTTCGAGGCGGACGGGACGGTGGCGGACGGCGTCCCCAGCGTGTCGACGGCTTCGGAGGCGTTCGCCGGTGAGGTCCGCACCCTGCTCCTGACCCTCGGGCTGGCGACCACGACGCGCGAGACGGTCGGCGGCTTCGGCGGACCCGTCTTCCAGGTCCGCCTCCGGAACGCCGATCACGCGCTGGCCTTCGACGAGACCGTCGGTTTCATGGGTGAGCGCAAGGCCCGGTTGATGGCGGATCTGGAGTCCGTGCGGTCGGCCGGGGAGGACTACGTTGTTCTGCCGCGCTCTGTGTGGGAGGAGCTGGTTCCGACCGGGCACGGTTCCAGGGACGCGGTCCTGCAGTCGGTTCGCGAGCACGGGGGAGTGGCCCGCCGGCTCGCCCGGCAGATCTACGCCGCCACGCTGGACGAGCGGCTCGGGCATGCGCTGGGGTACCTGTTCGAGCGGGTGGAGGCCAACGAGGACGGTGGCGTCCAGCCGACGTACGATCTGTCGGTCCCGGAGAACGTCACCTACGTCGCCAACGGCATGGTGAGTCACAACACCATCGGCCTGATGATGGACTGCGACACCACGGGGATCGAGCCCGACCTGGCACTGATCAAGTTCAAGAAGCTGGTCGGCGGCGGCTCCATGCAGATCGTCAACCACACGGTGCCGCGGGCCCTGCGGAAGCTGGGGTACCAGGACGAGCAGATCGAGGCGATCGTCGAGTACATCTCCGAGCACGGGCATGTCATCGACGCCCCCGGCCTGCGTCCCGAGCACTACGAGGTGTTCGACTGCGCGATGGGCGAGCGGGCGATCAGCCCGATGGGGCACGTGCGGATGATGGCGGCGACCCAGCCGTTCCTGTCCGGGGCGATCAGCAAGACCGTCAACATGCCGGAGCAGGCCACCGTCGAGGACATCGAGAAGGTGTACTTCGAGGGCTGGAAGCTGGGGCTGAAGGCGCTGGCGATCTACCGCGACAACTGCAAGGTGGGCCAGCCGCTGTCGGCGGCCAAGAAGAAGGAGGAGGCCAAGCCCGCGGAGGCTCCGGCCGAGGTGCGTCCCGTCCGCAAGCGGCTGCCCAAGCAGCGCCCGGCCACGGTGACCCGCTTCTCGGTCGCGGGCGCCGAGGGGTACATGACCGCCTCCTCGTACCCGGACGACGGCGTGGGCGAGGTGTTCCTCAAGCTGGGCAAGCAGGGCTCCACGCTGGCCGGTGTGATGGACGCGTTCTCCATGGCGATCTCCATCAGCCTCCAGTACGGGGTGCCGCTGGAGACGTGGGTGGAGAAGTTCACCAACATGCGGTTCGAGCCGGCCGGGATGACCGACGACCCGGACATCCGGATGGCGACCTCGGTGATGGACTACATCTTCCGCCGCCTGGCCCTGGACCACCTGCCGTACGAGACCCGCGCGGAGCTGGGCATCCTGTCGGCCAAGGAACGGGCGATGCAGGTCAACGGCGAGGACCCGGCCAGCCTGCACGACGACGACCAGCTACGGGAGAACCTGGCGCAGACCGCCGAGATCAGCCGTCCGGCCGCGCCGCCACGGGAGGTGCCCGCCCCGGCCGCGGCGCAGGAGGCGCACTCGTCGATGGAGATCATCGAGAGCCGCCAGGGCCGCACGGCCGACGCGCCGCTCTGCCTGACCTGCGGCACCAAGATGCGCCCCGCGGGAAGCTGCTACGTCTGCGAGGGCTGCGGCTCCACCAGCGGCTGCAGCTGATCCCGGGTCAGTATTCCGGGACGAGTGCTTCCGCCTCATCGTTCCATCTGATCGGGAGCAACTGAAGTCGCAGCTCAGAAGGGGGAACCGGTCGGCGCCGGTTCCCCCTTCTGCCGTGCTCGCCTGGGGCGGGGAGGGCGGGTGCGTTGCTTGGGTGTGGTCTGTTCAGTGCAGGAGGGCCAGCTTGCCCACCGTGGCGCGCGCCTCCAGTTCCGCGGATGCTTTCGGGCCGTCGGCCACCGCATCCTCTGAATGAGCGCGGTGCCGGGCCTCTCGCCCATTCGCGGTGTCACCCGTCGGACGGCGGTACGGCCTGGAGGACGGGACGCAGAGCCGCTTTGAGGACGGTGGCGAAGGGGACGGTGTCGTCGCTGTTGATCCAGTGGCGGGCCGCGACGCGGACGGCGCCGGCGATCGCGGCGGCCATGACCTGGGGGAACAGGTCGTCCTTCGCGGTGCCGGCGCGTTCGGCGATGGCGGCGGCCAGGGGCTCCTCCGCGGTGGTGAAGGCCTTCAGGGCCTCGCCCTCCAGCGCCGGGGTGGACATGATCATGCGCAGGCCGGCCCTGTCGGGTTCGGCATCGCCGTAGTGGCCGGTCACGGCGGCGGCGATGGCCTGGGGGAGTGGTTCGTCCGCGGGACGTGCCAGGAGCGCGCGGCCCAGGCGCCGGGCGCGGTCGGACTCGACGGCGCAGATCGCCTCCTCCCGGCTGGAGAAGTAGTTGTTGTAGGTGCGGGGTGACACCCCGGCGGCGTCGGCGATGTCGCGGACGCGTACGAGGGCGAGTCCTTCGGGTCCCTGTTCCACCGCCAGGCGCAGCGCCGCCGAGCTGATCGCTTCGCGGGTGGCTCGCTTGTGCCGGGTCCGCATGTTCACGGAGTCGTCGTCGTTCACGAGCCACACTCTACCGTTGATTGCGTGTTGCGCATATAGTGCGTGCCACGCAATTTTGTGGGGTAGAGTGCCGACCGATGCCGGCACGGGACGTGCCGGGGCTGCGTGGCCCCGGCCTCATGGCGGGCCGTCCGTCGCGGGCGCCGCTCCGGCACGTCCCCGGACCATCCGGAGAATCAGAGGAGGCGTAGTGGCCGCGAAGATGATCGCGTTCGACGAGGAGGCACGGCGCGCCCTTGAGCGCGGGATGAACCAGCTCGCCGACGCCGTGAAGGTGACCCTCGGCCCCAAGGGCCGCAACGTGGTGCTGGAGAAGAAGTGGGGCGCTCCGACGATCACCAATGACGGGGTGTCGATCGCCAAGGAGATCGAGCTGGCGGACCCCTGGGAAAAGGTCGGGGGCGAGCTGGTCAAGGAGGTCGCCAAGAAGACCGACGACGTCGCCGGTGACGGCACCACCACCGCCACCGTCCTGGCCCAGGCGCTGGTGCGCGAGGGCCTGCGCAACGTGGCCGCGGGTGCCAACCCGATGGCGTTGAAGCGGGGCATCGAGCACGCGGTGGAGCGCGTCGGCGTGGAACTTTCCAGGATCGCGAGGGACGTGGAGACCAGGGAGCAGATCGCCTCCACCGCGTCCATCTCGGCCGGCGACCCGCAGATCGGCGAGCTGATCGCCGAGGCGATGGACAAGGTCGGCAAGGAAGGCGTCATCACCGTCGAGGAGAGCAACACCTTCGGGCTGGAGCTGGAGCTCACCGAGGGCATGCGCTTCGACAAGGGCTATGTGGCGCCGCAGTTCATGACCGATCCCGACCGGCTCGAGGCGGTCCTGGACGACCCGTACGTCCTGCTGGTGGGCTCCAAGGTGTCGGCGAACAGGGACCTGCTGCCGGTGCTGGAGGCCGTCATGCAGACCGGCAGGCCGCTGCTGGTCGTCGCCGAGGACATCGAGGGCGAGGCGTTCGCCACGCTGCTGCTCAACAAGGTGCGCGGCGTGTTCAAGTCGGTGGCCGTCAAGGCGCCGGGCTTCGGCGATCGCCGCAAGGCGATGCTGGCCGACATCGCCGTCCTCACCGGCGGCCAGGTCATCAGCGAGGACGTGGGGCTGACGCTGGAGAACACCACCCTGGACATGCTCGGCCAGGCCAAGCGCGTGGTGGTCACCAAGGACGAGACCACGATCGTCGACGGTGCCGGTGACGCGGCGCAGATCGCGGGCCGCGTGGACCAGATCCGGGTGGAGATCGAGAACAGCGACTCCGACTACGACCGCGAGAAGCTGCAGGAACGGCTGGCCAAGCTCGCGGGCGGGGTGGCCGTGATCAAGGCGGGTGCGGCGACCGAGGTCGAGCTCAAGGAGCGCAAGCACCGCATCGAGGACGCGGTGCGCAACGCCAAGGCCGCGGTCGAGGAGGGCATCGTGCCCGGTGGCGGGGTCGCGCTGCTCCAGGCGTCCACCAGGGCGTTCGACACGATCGAGCTGGACGGGGACGAGGCCACCGGCGCCGCGATCGTCCGGCGCGCCCTGGAGGAGCCGCTGAAGCAGATCGCGGTCAACGCGGGTCTCGAAGGCGGCGTCGTGGTGGAACGCGTCCGCACCCTGCCGCCCGGGCAGGGGCTGAACGCCGCCACCGGCGACTACGTCGACATGTTCGACGCGGGGATCACCGACCCGGCCAAGGTGACCCGGTCGGCCCTGCAGAACGCCGCGTCCATCGCCGCGCTGTTCCTCACCACGGAGGCGGTCATCACCGAAAGGCCGGAGAAGGACAAGGCCCCGGCCGGCGACCCGAGCGCCGGCATGGACTTCTAGGCCCGAGATCCGGTCCCGCGCCCGGCCGCTCCTGCACCGCGAGCGGAAGCGCCACGTAGAGTCGTCAGTGGACGGAGGGGGCCAGCGTGAGCGATCTTCAGTTGCGGCCGGCGCCGGTGGTGACCGGTGGGCGGGAGCATGTCGCGGCAGGTCCGGTGCATGAGCTGCTGGCGTCCCGGCGGGTGCCGTTGGGTGAGAGCACCGTGGTGCGCAGGCTGCTGCCCAGCCTGGGCAGGCGGATGGTCGGCGCGTGGTGCTTCGTCGATCACTACGGGCCGGACGACATCGTCGACCAGCCCGGGATGCAGGTCCCGCCGCACCCGCACATCGGGTTGCAGACGGTGAGCTGGCTGCACGCGGGCGAGGTGCTGCACCGCGACAGCGTCGGCAGCCTGCGGTTGGTGCGGCCCAAGGAGCTCGGGCTGATGACGGCGGGGCGGGCGATCGCGCACTCGGAGGAGTCGCCGCGCGAGCACGCCCCGATCCTGCACGGCGCGCAGCTGTGGGTGGCGCTGCCGGACGAGCACCGGCACGTGGAGCCGGCGTTCGAGCACCACGCCGATCTGCCGGTGGTCACCGGCCCCGGGTTCGAGGCGACCGTGATGCTCGGCGAGCTGGACGGGACGGTGTCGCCCGGCACCGCCTACACGCCGATCGCCGGTGCCGACATCACGTTGCGCGAGGACGCGGAGGTCCGGCTTCCCGTGGAGCCCGACTTCGAGTACGCGGCGCTGACCATGTCGGGGATCGTCGAGGTGGACGGGGAGCGCGTCGACCCCGGCTCGATGCTCTACCTCGGGGCGGGCCGGGACGCCCTGCCGTTGCGGGCCGCGGACGGGACCGGCGAGCTGGTGCTGCTGGGCGGTGAGCCGTTCGCGGAAAAGCTGATCATGTGGTGGAACTTCGTCGCGCGGAGCGGGGAGGAGATCGCCCGTGCCCGCGCCGACTGGGTGAACGGCGACCGGTTCGGCGAGGTCCACGGGTTCGAGGGCGAGCCCGTCCCCGCCCCGCCGCTGCCCGCGACCCCGCTCAAGCCCCGCGGCCGCACCCGCTGAGGCCCCGCCGAAGCGCCCGAAATTGACGGAATCGGGCGGGGGTGGGCGCGGTTCCACCAGTGTGATGCACGGTGAGTACAAGATGCCCGGCGGCAAGCTCGTCGTCGCCGATGTCGAGGTGGTGGACGGGCTGCTGCGGGCGCCGCGAATCAGCGGCGACTTCTTCCTGGAGCCGGACGAGGCCCTAGAGGCGATCAACGCGGCGCTGGACGGCCGGCCCGCCGGGTTGGAGGCGCGCGAGCTGGCCGCCCGGATCGAACGGGAGCTGCCCCGCGACACGGTGATGCTGGGCGTGTCCGCCGAGGCGATCGCGATCGCGGTGCGGCGTGCCGTGACCCGCGCCTCGGACTGGCGTGACCATGAATGGCGGCTCGTGCACGAACCCCCGCAGGAACCGGTGCTGCACATGGCGCTGGACCAGGTGCTCGCCGAGGAGGTCGGCGCGGGCCGACGTCCCCCGACCCTGCGGATCTGGGAGTGGGCCTCGCCCGCCGTGATCATCGGCAGCTTCCAGTCGCTGCGCAACGAGGTGGACCCCGAGGGCGCGCAGCGCCACGGGGTGGAGGTGGTCCGCAGGATCAGCGGCGGCGGCGCGATGTTCGTCGAGCCGGGCAACACCATCACCTACTCGCTGTACGTGCCGGAGTCGCTGGTCGCCGGGATGTCGTTCGCCGAGAGCTACGCGTTCCTGGACGACTGGGTGCTGGGCGCGCTGGGCGAGCTCGGTGTCAGGGCCTGGTACCAGCCGCTCAACGACATCACCTCCGACCAGGGGAAGATCGGCGGCGCGGCGCAGAAGCGGCTGGCGTCGGGCGCGGTGCTGCACCACGTGACGATGGCCTACGACATCGACGCCGCGAAGATGCTGGAGATCCTGCGGATCGGCAGGGAGAAGCTGTCGGGGAAGGGCGTCGCCAGCGCGGCCAAGCGGGTGGACCCGCTGCGCCGCCAGACCGGCCTGCCCCGCGAGGAGATCATCAAGCGGATGGTCGGGCACTTCCGCGGCCGGTACGGGCTGGCGGAGGGGACGCTCGCCGACGACGAACTGCGCGCGGCCGAGAAGCTGGTGGGGGAGAAGTTCGCCACCGAGTGGTGGACCGCCCGCGTCCCCTGAGTCTCAGGACGAGGCGTCGCCGCCGGTGTTCCGCTTCATCGGCTGGGTGTCGGAACGGCGCCGGCGCGACGACTTGCGCCGCCCGGCGACCAGGGTGTCGTCCTCCGTCCCCCGCGTACCCGACACGATGTCGCTGGCCAGCCGGGCGTCCTGTTGTCCCGGCGAGGACGACGATGACGAGGGACGCGCGGCCGCCTCGGGCAGCGTCGGAGCCGAGCCGCCGGCGCCGCTCTTTCCGCCGCTCTTGGACGAGGACCTCTTCGGCTTCTCCAGGGCGGGGGCCGGTGCCTCCTCCTCCGCCGCGCGCAGCGCGTCGACGAAGCTCTGGCCGTCGTCCTCCTCCTCGTCCCGCGTACGGCGCGAGCGCCGCAGCCCGCGTGGACGGCCGGACCCGCCGCCGTCGAGCAGGAAGTGCTGTACGGACAGGCGCCCACCGTCGCCGACGGCGAGGAGCAGGCTCGCCACGCCGAGCACCACGACCAGTTCGTAGCCGTTGAGCGCGGCCGTCCCGGTCTCGTTCACCACGAACAGGCCGTTGCCCGCGTGCACGAACACCAGCGCGCCCAGCATGTCCACGAACAGCAGCGCGCCGACGACCGGCAGCCCGACACCGGCGATCAGCAGCGTGCCGCCCAGCAGTTCGACGAACGTCGCGTACACGGCCGCGCCGGTGGGGAAGGGCACGCCCAGCTCCTCGAACCAGCGGCCGGTCGCGGTGACGCCCACCTCGATCTTCTGCCATCCGTGCGCCACGAAGACGGCGCCGACGCCGAGGCGGGCGAGCAGGGCCACGACGTCGTACAGCGGTCGAGAGCGCATGCGCTCGGCTCCTTCCACGCCCCGGCGAGGGGACCGGGGCCTGACCGTCGAGTATGACGCTCGCCGCGCGGATCGCGCGAGTCGTCCAGGTGGTGACCTGTCCGTTCGGGCCATAGGTTGGGAGTGCCGCACGATGAGGAGGAGCGTTCATGTCCATGCAGAAGGGCGCCAACACACCGGTCCAGGCGACGTCCGTCAAGGTCGAGCTGGGCTGGCAGAGCGGACCCGGCGTGCCAGACGCGGACGCCTCCGCGCTGCTGCTCACCCAGGCGGGGAGGGTCCGGTCGGACGACGACTTCGTGTTCTACAACCAGCCGTCGCACCGCTCGGGCGCCGTCCGCCACGAGGGCAAGCAGCAGGGGCCGACCGTACGGGACGTGCTGGCGGTCGACCTGAACGGCGTCGAGCCCGATATCGACCGGATCGTGATCGCGGCCTCCGCGGACGGCGGGACCTTCGGCGGCTTCCAGGGCCTCTACGTGCGGCTGCTGGACGCCGCGTCCGGCTCCGAGGTGGCGAGGTTCGACAACCCCGGCGCGACCACCGAGACCGCGTTCGTCCTGGGCGAGCTGTACCGGCGGCAGGGCGCGTGGAAGTTCCGCGCGGTCGGCCAGGGCTACGACTCGGGCCTCGCCGGGCTGGCCACCGACTTCGGCATCACCGTCGACGATCCGTCCCCGGCGCCCGCTCCTCCCCCGCCCCCGCCCGCTTCGGCTCCGGCACCTCCGCCGCCCGCGCCGCCCGCGCCGCCCGTTCCCGAGCCGCAGTACGCGCCACCCGGCCCGGCGCCCGTGCCGCCGCCGCCTCCCGGGCAGTACCCGCCGCCTCCCGGCCAGTACCCGCCGCCTCCCGGCCAGTACCCGCCGCCCCCTGGCCAGTACCCGCCGCCGCCCTCAGCGCCCGTCCCGCCGCCCGCCCCTCCCGCCCAGCAGCAGGGCGGCGGCGGCACGGTCTCGCTGACCAAGAGCTCGCCCTCGGTGTCGCTCACCAAGCACGGCGCCCGGGGCGGCAACATGCGGGTCAACCTCAACTGGACCGCCAGGGAGGGCGCCGCCAAGGGGCTGATGGGCAAGCTGCGCCGCGGCGTCGACCTCGACCTCGACCTGTGCTGCCTGTGGGAGCTGCGGGACGGGCGCAAGGGCATCGTCCACGCCCTCGGCGACTTCGGCGCCCTGAACCGCCCCCCGTACATCCAGCTGGACCGCGACGACCGGTCCGGCGCGGTGGCCACCGGCGAGAACCTGACGATCAACCTGGACCACACCAACGACTTCAAGCGGATCCTGGTGTTCGCCGAGATCTACGACGGCGCCGACGACTTCCGCGGCCTGGAGTCGGTCGCCACCCTGTACCCGGTCGGCGCCCCGCCGATCGAGATGCGCACCGGCGACTGCGTGGACGCCTCGCGCGACGTCGTCCTGGCCCTGATCGAGAACATCAACGGCGAGCTGGTGGTGCGCCGCGAGGGCCGGTACATCCTGCCGCCGCCCGGCCGCCCGCGCTGGGGCAAGATGTCGGTCGACCAGGCGTACGGCTGGAACCTGGAATGGATGGCCGCCAGGGGCAAGGACTGACGCCCCGGCGGCTCACGGTCACGAGATGACGGCCTCGGCCAGCCTCTTGTCGCGGGCCGCGCGCACCAGGGCGGCGGCGAAACGGCCCAGGTCCTTGTCGGGGACCTGGTCGGCGAGCCGCTCGGGGTCGGTGGGCAGGCCCAGCCTGTCGGCCCCCTTCTGCGCCTGGGGGTCGAAGTAGGGGCGGAGCCAGGGCCACACGGTCTGCGCCTCGCGGCAGAAGATGTCGACTCCGGTCGGGCCGATGCCCTTGAACTCCTTGAGCAGGTCGGCGGCCCGGTCCTTGTCGCGTTCCGCCTCGATCGGGAGCCTGCGCAGGTCGCCGTCGTACTTGTCCTGGACGAGCTCGGCCATCTCGCCGAGCCGGGTCGCGGTGCTCTCGTCGTACCGGACGTAGTGGCCGCGGCCGAGCGCGTCCACCCGTTCCTGCCAGGTCAGCCTGCTCATGCCGCGCGGCGTGCCGCCTCCGGCCTTGAGCAGCTCCCTGGTCGCGGCCAGGGCGATACCGGCCGTGATGCGGGTGCTCATCAGGTTGGCCATCACCAGGAGCTTGAAGAGGGCGGCGGGCTGGTCCTTCAGCGGGATCCCGGCCTCCTCGGCGAAGGTGTGACCCGCCTCACGCATCAGCTTCTTCACGACGGCTTGCATGCAGGCACCTCCCTCTTGGGGCACCTACCCATGAAGGCCGGGATGACTCAAGCCTCGACGGACCGGCGGGCACGGCTCAGAGCAGGCTGAGCTGGCCCTCACCGGCCGACGGGTCGCGGTGCTTCTTCAGATGCCGCCAGCGCGGCAGATCGTCCAGATAGGACCAGGACAGCCGGTGGTGCGGCGTCGGCCCCCGCTCCTCCAGCGCCTTCTGGTGGACCGGGGACGGGTACCCGGCCGCGTCGGCGAACCCGTACCCGGGGTACTCGCCCTCCAGCGCCGCCATGAGCCTGTCCCGGTGGACCTTGGCCAGGACGGAGGCGGCGGCCACCGTGACCGAGCGCTGGTCGGCCCTGACCTCGCAGCGGACCGGCCACCGGCCGCCGAGATAGTCGTGCGCGCCGTCCAGGATCACCAGGTCGGGCCGCACCGGCAGCGCCTCCAGGGCCCGGACGGCGGCGCGGCGCAGCGCCTCCGTCATGCCCAGCTCGTCGATCTCCTCGGGGGACGCGGCACCGATCCCGTGCCCGGCCAGCCAGCCCGGCAGCACCTCGGCGAAACGCTCCCTGTGCGCGGCGGTGAGCAGCTTGGAGTCGGTGAGGCCGATCGTGCGGCCACCGCGTCCGGGCAGCTCGGGCGGAGGGCTCAGGTCGGTGACGGCGGCGCAGACGACCACGGGACCCGCCCAGGCGCCGCGCCCGACCTCGTCCACTCCCGCGATCAGCGGTACGGCGCGACCGCGCCGCCGCGGGCGGAGCGCCGAGCACAGCTCCTCTTCGATCGCGTATCCGGCGGCCTGCCGCCCCGCCCCCGGAACGTTCCCGTCTTGGACGTCCGAACCAGCGATGCCCTCCAAACCGTCCAGAGCGGCGAGTCCGTCCAGATGGGACGGGTCGGGGGTGGTGGTGCCGGCGTCGGTCAACTCGGTTCTCCACGGGGCAGGGATGCGGTACCGCTCGATGGTAGGGCCGTCCCGGGCGCGCCCTGAACGCCTTGCCACAAATCAACGAACCCTTGCCGGGGAGTCCCGTTCCGACGGTCACTGCGCTTTACTCGCCTTGTATGGCTGCGTTCAGGAGATTCCGGACTCGCCCTGCGGTGGGGACCGCGGCGCGGGATCTTTTCGAGCGCGTCCGCTGGCGCTACTTCCAGATCCAGCCGGGGCTGCGGTTCCTGGCGGGCGCCCTGCTGGTCGCGCTGGTGGTCGCGGGCACCGTGCTGCTGAAGGGGCTCTCTCCGGCCGCGGTCGGCGCGGGCGCGTTCACCGTGATCGGGATCGTGGTGGTCCATCTGGTCATGCGGTCGCCGGCGGGCATGGCGGTGGTGTCGCTCCTGTTCTGCTGGCTGGTGGTGTCGGTTCCGCTGGGGGACCTGTATCCGGAACAGCCCGGTCGCCCCTTCCTGGACGCGACCCCGCTGCTCGCGTTGCTGGCCCTGCCGGTGGCGTTCGTGGCGCTGCGGCTGCGCGGGTACGCGCCGTGGCGGACCGCGTTACTCGCCTTGGGCGCGGCGGGCGTGGTGACGGCGGCCATGACGAGCCCCTTCCCGGGCCTGCACGTGGTACCGGCATGGGTGGCGGCGCTGGCCGTGCTCGGCTACCGATGGGACCAGGCCAGGCGTACCGTACCGGCCGAGGCGTACGAGACCGGGTGGGTCCAGGAGCAGTCCAGCTCCAAGGGAGAGGGCAAGGGGGAAGGCTCTGAGGAGACCGGCCGGAGGCCGACCCCGGCCCGGCCGCGCCGCCCCCCGAACCCCAACGTCGACCCGGACCCGGCGTCCAACGGAGGCGCGTCCACCGGCACGGACGGCGTCCCCGCGGCGACCCGGGCCGCGTACGAGCGGCGTGTCGCCTCCCGGGACACCGAGCCCGCCACGTCCACCACGGCGGACGGGGGCGACGACGGCGGGCAGCCCCGGATCTCCGTCGCCGAGGCGCTGGCCGAACTGGACGCGATGATCGGCCTGGCCCCGGTGAAACGGCAGGTCAGATCGATCGCCGCCTCGATCGAGGCGGCGCATCTGCGGGCCGCGGCCGGGGTGCCGACCGAGAAGCCGATGCGGCACTTCGTGTTCGTGGGTCCGTCCGGCACCGGCAAGACCACCGTGGCCCGCGTGCTCGCCAAGATCTTTTACGCGTTCGGGCTGCTGCCGACCCCCGAGGTGGTGGAGGCGCACCGGGCCGACCTGGTCGGCGAGTTCCTCGGCGCCACCGCGATCAAGACCAACCGGCTGATCGACTCGGCGCTGGGCGGGGTGCTGTTCGTGGACGAGGCGTACGCGCTGGTCAACTCGGCCGAGGGCCAGCCGGACCGGTTCGGCAACGAGGCGGTGCAGACACTGCTGAAACGGGCCGAGGACGACCGCGACCGGCTGGTGATCATCCTGGCCGGATACGAGGCGCAGATGACCGAGTTCCTGGACTCCAATCCGGGCCTGGCCTCCCGGTTCGGCACCCGGGTGCACTTCCCGTCCTACCGTCCCCGCGAGCTGCTGAGCATCGCCGAGTACCACACGGGCCTGCGCGACGACCGGCTGGACGAGGAGGCGCGGCGGCGGCTGGTCGCCAGGTTCGAGGAGGTGGAGCGCCGCGGAATCGTCGACGAGCTGGGCAACGGCCGGTTCGTCCGGACGCTGACCGAGGCCGCCGCCCGCGCCCGCGACGTGCGGGTGGTCGGGAACGCGCCCGCCGCCGGAGGCCGCACCCCCACCGCCGAGGACCTGGTCACCGTGCGCGCCGAGGACATCGACACCGCCTACGCCGAGGTCACCGAGCGCTACCGCGGCTACGCCGAGACGCCCACGCTGGACGAGGCGCTGGGCTCCCTGGACGCGATGATCGGTCTCGCCCCGGTGAAACGGCAGGTCCGGGAGATCGCCGCGCAGCTCCAGGTGGCCCGGATGCGGCAGGACCAGGGCCTGGTCACCCGACCGCCCACCCGGCACTTCGTGTTCACCGGGCCGCCCGGCACCGGCAAGACCACCGTGGCCCGGGTCCTCGGCCGGATCTTCGCCGCGCTCGGCCTGCTCGCCCGTCCGTCCGTGGTGGAGTGCCAGCGCGCCGACCTGGTCGGCGAGCATCTCGGCGCCACCGCGCTCAAGACCAACAAGGTGGTCGACTCGGCGCTGGGCGGGGTGCTGTTCGTGGACGAGGCGTACTCGCTGGTCAACCCGGGCTACGGCGGCGGCGACGCGTTCGGCTCCGAGGCGGTGCAGACGCTGCTGAAACGGGCCGAGGACGACCGTGACCGGCTGGTCATCGTGCTGGCGGGCTACGAGGCCGACATGGACCGCTTCCTGTCCTCCAACCCCGGCCTGGCGTCCCGGTTCGACGTCCGGGTCGACTTCCCGTCCTACGGTCCCGACGAGCTGCTGCGGATCGCCCAGCTCATCGCCGAGGAGAGCGGGGACCGCTGGGAGGAGGCGGCGCTGGACGACCTCGCGTTGCTGTTCCAGCGGGTCTGCGGCCTGGGACGCATCGACGAGCTGGGCAACGGCCGCTTCGCCCGGTCCATCTACGAGAAGGCGTGCGCGTCGCGGGCGTTGCGCGCCGCCGAGCTGGGGTCCGCCGCGACCGCCGCCGACCTGACCGTCCTCACGGTGGACGACGTGCACGCCGCGTACTCCGAGCTCACGCACCGCCTCGGCTGAAACCGGCCCTTATCGGGGCGATCGCACACCTGCCGCGCCCTCTGATCGTTTAGGGTGCGGGGCGTGGCTGATGAGGAGTCGACCGCCTACCACCAGCGGCCCTACACCCCGCCCCCCGGCGCCGCCGAGCTTCTGCTGATCCGGCACGGTGCGTCCGAGGCCGCCGATCCGGACCGCCCGTTCCCCTTGGTCGACGGCCAGGGCGACCCGGCGCTGGCGCGCGAGGGACGCGAACAGGCCGATCTCCTCGCCGACCGGCTCGGCAGGGAACGCGTCGACGCCATCTACGTCACCACCCTCCGCCGTACCGTCCAGACCGCCGCGCCGCTGGCGTCCCGCCTCGGCCTGGACCCCGTCGTCGAGCCGGATCTGCGCGAAGTCCACCTGGGCGAATGGGAAGGCGGCGTGTTCCGCGTCCGCGTCGCGGCGGACGACCCGGTGGCACGCCGCCTCTTCACCGAGGAACGCTGGGACGTCATCCCCGGCGCCGAGCCCATGCGATCGTTCGAGACCCGCGTCAAGGACGCCATCGACCGCATCGCCGCCGCCCACCCCGATCAGCGGGTCGCCGTCGTCACCCACGGCGGCGTCATAGCCCAAGCCGTGGCGACGGCCACCGGATCCCGCCCGTTCGCGTTCCTGGCCCCCGACAACTGCTCCATCTCCCGCCTGGTCGTCCTGAACGGGCTGTGGTCCATCCGCGGCTACAACGACATAGCCCACCTTCCCCACAGCGCCCCCGAACCCCTCACCTGACCCGCCTTCCGGGCGCTACATGCGGAACCGGATGCGCTGGCCTGGACGGAGCTGCGCCGCCGCCGGGATGTCGCGGGTGGCGATCACGGCGATGACCGGGTAGCCGCCCGTCGTCGGATGGTCGGTGAGGAAAAGGATCGGCAGGCCATTGGGAGGGACCTGGAGCGCGCCGGTGACCATGCCCTCGCTGCTCAGCTCCCCATGGCGGGCACGGGTGAGGGTGGGGCCGTTCAGCCGGACGCCGACCCGGTTGCTCTCCGAGGTGACCTCGTAGGGCTCGGAGGTCAGCGTGGCAAGCGACTCCGGCGTGAACCAGTCGTCGCGTGGCCCCGGGAGCAGACGCAGCTCGGGGACCTCCGGCAGGGCCGGGGAGGGGGCCACGTCCACCTGGATTTCGTCGAGCCCCGTCGTGGGGCCGATGGGGAGGCGGTCGCCGGGCGACAACGGTGCCGGGCCGAGACCCGACAGCAGGTCCGTGGAACGGCTCCCCAGGATCGGCTCCACGGCCAGCCCCCCGCGTACGGCCAGGTAGCTGCGGAGCCCTTCGCGGGGCAGGCCCAGCTCGACGGTGTCTCCCGGATCCACGTAGCAGGGCGCGTTCATCCCGCATGAGCGCCCGCCGACGCGTACGGGCACCGGCGCCCCGGTGAGCGCGACCCACGCGCCGCCCCGGAAACGCACCGCGCCGCCGCCCAGCGTGAACTCGATCGCCGCCGTCCCCTCGGGATTGCCGACCAGGCGGTTCGCCAGGCGGAGCGCCCGCTCGTCCGCCGCCCCCGAGCGCGGCACGCCCAGGTGCGCGTGACCCGGGCGACCCAGGTCCTGGACGGTCGCGAGCGGGCCCGGCCGCACCACCTCGATCACCGCCGGCCCGTCCCGGACACGGGGACGAAACGGACCCGCGTCCCCGGCTGGAGCAGCGACGGCGGATCACGCTTCACGTCCCACAACACCAGATCCGTCCGCCCCAGCAGCCGCCAGCCACCCGGAGACCGCGACGGATAGACCGCCGCGTACGGCCCCGCGATCGCGACCGAGCCTCCGGGGACGGCCGTGCGCGGCGAATCCCTGCGCGGAACGTGAAGACCGGGATCCAAGCCCGTCAAGTAGCCGAAACCAGGGGAGAAGCCCAGGTAGGCCACCGTGAACTCCGACCCGGCGTGCCGCGCGACGACCTCGTCCACCGGCAGGCCGGTGAGCCCCGCGACCTCATCCAGGTCCGCGCCGTCGTACACGGTCGGGACCTCGACCGGCGCCCCCCGCCCCGCCACCTGCTCCGGCAGCGGCAGCGTCGGCAACCGCGCCGCCAGCCGATCCAGATCGCACGCCTCCGCATCCGCCACGACCAGGACCGTGCGCTCACCCGGCACGACATCCACGACACCCGGCATCGCCGCGTCCCGGATCGCCGCGTTCAACCGGTGCGACAGCGCCAGATCGCCCGTCTCCACCAGCAGCGCCGCGTCCCCCGCCCTGCGGACCGTCAACCCCGTCATGCGAAGGGCTCCACCGTCACCCCCGCCTCGGCCAGCGCCGCACGCACGGCACGGGCCAGCTCCACCGCCCCCGGCGTGTCACCGTGCACGCAGATCGAACGGGCGTCCAAAGCGACCTCGCTCCCGTCCACGGCCACCACCGAACCCCGCGTCGCCATCCGCACGGCGCGCCCCACAACGGCCTCCCGATCGTGGATCACCGCCCCCGGCTCGCGCCGCGACACCAGCCTGCCCTCCGGCGTGTACGCGCGATCCGCGAAACACTCGGCCACGACCGTCAACCCGTCCGCCACCCCGAACACCGCGGACCCAGGCAACGTCAGCAACGGCAGCCCAGGATCGTACGCCCGCACCGCGTCCACGACGGCACGGGCCTGCTCCGGATCGCGCACGATGCGGTTGTAAAGCGCCCCATGCGGCTTCACGTACGCCACCCGTCCCCCTTCGGCACGGGCGATACCGTCCAGCGCCGCGAGCTGGTACAGGACCTCCGCCGTCAGCTCCTCCGCCGCCACCTCCATCTCCCGGCGACCGAAACCCGCCAGATCCCGGTACGACACCTGCGCCCCGATCGTCACCCCACGCTCCACCGCGCCCGCGCACACCCGCCGCATGATCAGCGGATCGCCGGCATGGAACCCACACGCCACATTGGCGCTGGTGACCACATCAAGCAGCGCCGCATCGTCCCCAAGCACCCACCGCCCGAACCCCTCACCGAGATCGGCGTTGATATCCATAGAACCATTTTCGTCTTGTCATGGTGGGGGGGCGACCCCCCACGCCCCCCGGTGCGGGGCCAGCGACCACCGCCGCTCGCCTTGACGGCTCGCGGCGGCGACTCATTGTGGGGGGCGACCCCCCACACCCCCCGATGCGGGGCCAGCGACCACCGCCGCTCGCCTTGACGGCTCGCGGCGGTGGCCACTGACCCCGGTCAGGGGCTCCGCCCCCGACACCCCCGGCAGGGGCTCCGCCCCCTGCACCCCCGTGGGGCTTTGCCCCTTGCCCCCGACTCATTGTGGGGGGCGACCCCCCACACCCCCCGATGCGGGGCCAGCGATCCCCGCCGCTCGCCTTGACGGCTCGCGGCGGTGACCGCTGACCCCGGGTAGGGGCTCCGCCCCTACGACCCCGGTCAGGGGCTTCGCCCCCGACACCCCCTTCGGGGCTATGCCCCTTTGGGGGCGTTCTAGGTCGTTTCCTCGTGGGGGTCTTGTACTGGCGACCCAGTACGCCCTCCGGGTGCGGGGTCGGCGGTCCCCGCCGCTGGCTGGGGGCTTGCGGCGGTGGCCGCTGATCTTGTGTGGGGGTTGCGCCGCCTGCACCGTCTTGGGGCTTTGCCCCTTGGCCCTGTTGGGGGCTTCGCCTTCTTGGTGGTGTTTTAGGCGGTTTCTTCGTGGAGGTCTTCTACTTCGGTTTCTTTGGCCCAGGTTTGGTAGACGCCTCGGTCGAATGTTTCCAGTCCTAGGCGTTCGGCGACCGGGGCTTGGCCGTCTGCGTGTTCCACGCGTAGCCAGCCCTTGTGTTCGCCCAGGACGACGAACTTCTCGCCGCGCCAGGTGCAGTACGTGTTCACGTAGGTGAGGTCGACATCGTCGGCGTGGACGACCTTGACGTGGCGGTCCGGGGTCACGGGTGTGAAGCCGTCGGATTGGGAGAGGGAGTAGAGCCGCACCTGGGAGCCGTCGGGGCTCGCTTCGTACTCGGTGCCGTGCCAGGTCGCGTAGAAGCCGTGCCGGATGCTCATCGTCCGTCCTTGGTGGGTACGGGGAGCCAGCGGCGGAGGTCGGCGTCGTAGGCGGCGACCAGGGTCTCGTGGCCGGTGTGGTCGAGCCGGTACATCTCCGCGCCGTGCGGGAGGCGCTGGCTGCTGATGGTGAACTCGTGGATGCCGGGGGACGGGGGGCTTTCGGTGACGCGGCGGCGGAACAGCGTCGGCTTGTGCGCCGGCCACCGGATCACGTGGATCGCCTCGTCGGTCGCCTGGAACGGCGTCCCCTCGTAAAGGAGCCCGAGCTGGTTGACCAGCTTGGCGGGGGTGTCGAGGTCGCGTACGTCCCGCAGGAGGTGAACGTGACCGCACACGAGGTCGTAGCCGCCCTCCAGGTAGTGCACGACGTGCTCATGGGGGAGCACCTTCTGCATGACCGCGTCCCGCAGGGCGGGGGGCTGGATCGGCTTCTCGCAGCGGGGGAGGGAGTCGGCCTCCGCGTACCCGGCGCTGGGCAGGCCGGGGTTGACGGCGAGCCGCCATTCGGGGTGGGGCCAGTTACGGGCCAGTTCCGGCAGGTACGTCTCGCGGTGGTGTACGGCCTGGCCGCGCAGTGACCGGTCCATGGCCTCGGGGGAGGTGAAGGCCAGGACGAACGTCTCGTCGCCGAGCCGGGTGGTGGCGTACTGGTTCCCGTTGTCGTAGGTCGGGTCCGCCGGGGCCGGCAGGTAGAGGACGGCGCGTGAGAGCAGGCCCAGGTAGGTGTCCTGGTCGCCGTGCTGGCGGGCGGCGGCGAGCGCGTCCTCCAGGGCGGTGCCGGTGAGGGGGCCGGTGGGCTCCTCGGGCTCCTCCGTCTCTTCGGCGGAACGCGGGATCCCCAGGCCCGTCAGCTCCAGTGCCTCGCCCGTCTCGCCGTTCCTTGCCTGGTACACCAGGTCGAGCGGGGAGGGGACGTCATAGGCGTCCCGTAACGCCGCGACCATGCACAGGGCCAGTGCCGTGCATCGTTCGGCCCGGTCGCGGACGGATCGCCCGGTCACGGGGACCCGCTGCCACCAGTTGTCCCTGTCCCTTGGCCGTTCCCAGTCGTTCGCGGCCAGCCGGCGCTCCTGCTGCGGGGTCAAGGGCTCGGGGAGGTACGCGCTGCCCACCGCCTCGGCCTCCAGCGTATCGCGGGACCGCAGCGCCTGCACGTACGGCAGCCCGCCGGTGCGCTGGACGATCAAGAACGACCGTTCCGGCAGCCACATCAGCTCGACCGCCAGCCGTTCGGCGAAGTCGTTCCAGTCCAATCGGGTCCCACTCCCGCGTCCGTCGTGCCCGGACGCCGGTCAGTCCGTACGAGGTGCTTGGACGGCGTCGGCGCGTACCGGCGTCCATGAGCCGGTCATGCCGTCGAACACCGCGGTCTCGGCCTCGTCGCCGTCGCCGTCCCAGCGCCACAGGCGCGTGCCGTGCGGGAGATGCATCGGGACCGAGGACGCGACGGCCGGGACGTCCGGGGACCGCACCGGGATCGCGGGCGCGGGCGGCTCGGCGGCCGGGGCGGGGACGGGCGGCGGGACGGCGGCGGGTGGGGGAGCGTTGAGGGAACGCTGGTTGGCGTCCAAGCGGGTGATGGCGGTCGTGTCCAGGTGGACCTCGCTGGGCAGGCCCGGGTTGATCGCCAGTTGCCAGGACGGGTCGGGCCAGCCGAGCGCCAGTTGCGCGAACGAGGTGCGGCGGTACAGGCCCGGACGGTGGCCCGAGCGGACCAGCGCCTGCGGCGAGGTGAACACCATCACGTACGTGCCCCCGCCGATCACGGTGGTGGGGAACTCGGTGGCCTCGGGGTCCTCCACGGCGGGGCCGGTCGCGGGCAGCACGAGGTCGGCCGTCAGCAGCAGGTCGAAGTAGGTGGTGTGGTCCCCGCGTTCCTTGGCGTCGGCCAGCCGCGGCTCCAGCGAGTCGGGCTCCTCCGGGACGGCCGGCTCGCCGTATCCCGGCGGCACCGGCGCGGCCAGCGCGGGCACGGCGGGCGTGGCGGTTTCCACGGTGGTGTGGCGCCGCTTGGTGATCCGGGACGGGTCGGCCGCCTCGATCCCGAAGTCCAGCAGCTCGATCAGGCCGGTGCCGTGGCGGTGGAACGACTCGTACACCAGGTCGGAGGGCCGCCGCACCCCCTGCACGTCGCGCAGCGCGGTCACCATGACGTCGGCGAGCCTGCCGTGGTCGGCGACCGTCGCGTACGCGGGCAGCTCGGTCCACCAGTTGCGGGGCGCCGGGTCGGCCGGCGGGCGCCAGCCCGCGTCGCTCATCACCTCCTCGTCGGCGAGGGTGAGCAGCAGCGGGCCTTCGAGAAAGTTGTTGCTGACCGCCTCGGCGTACAGCCGGTCGGGCTCGCGCATGGCCTGGACGTAGTGACGGCTCTCCTCGCGCTCGCGCACGATGAGGATGGTGTCCCGTTCGAGACCGGCCAGCTCGCGTCCCAGACGCCGCGCGAACTCGGACCACTCCACCGACATCACTCCCTATCACCCGGGGTCGGGCCGCGACCCCCGCGCGCCCGGTACCCGAGACCCCGATGATTGTCGCCTGGGTCGCCGCTGGCAAACCGGGAGTTCACCGAGGTCCGCCGGTGGGCGCGGCGCCGTGGGGTCACTCCGGCGGCTCGGCGTGACGAAGGACACGCAGGGCGCGGCGCAGCCCGGCCTCGTCGTCGGCCCAGCGGTCCAGGACGTCGATGAGCCGGTGCAGGATCTCGTGGCGCTCGTACCCGACGTCCAGGAGCGCCTGCGCGGTCTCCCAGAGCTGGGGCGGGTCGCCGTTCCACAGCCGCTCGGCGAGGCGTTCGTGCGCCTCCAGATGCTCCTCGGGCGCGCCGGGATGCTCGAACTCCAGCATGATCCGCCGGTCGGCGGGGTCGGCCGGGTCGAGGCTGGACAGGTCGATCGAGCCGTGCCGTCCCGACCGCGGGTGCCGTCCCGCCAGGCTGTAGCGGCCGGTCAGGTAGGGCAGGGCGAACGCGCGCCGGGGCAGCGCCTCCAGCTCGCCGTCCGGCAGCAGCCGCACCACGAGCTCGCGGTCGAGCCCGAACGCCGACGGGTCGCGGTAGGACTCGGCGAACTTGGCGGTGGCGTCCCAGACGGCGTCCAGAGTGGCGCGCACGCCCTCCTCCGGCAGTCCGGTGCGCTTGCCCGCCCAGCGGACCCAGGCGGCCAGCACGTGCGGAACGGCCTCCTGCTCGGTCGGCGACAGCAGCACCTTGCGGGGCAGCCAGTCCAGCAGGAACATCTCGCACTTGATCGGGCTGACCCGCAACGGGCGGCCGAAGTCGTGCGCGCAGCCGTAGTCGATGATGCGGTCGACGCAGCGGCTGGCGGCCGACAGGTCGGACAGCCCGCCGGCCTCGTCGGACGCCAGGAACCTGGCGGCGAGCGTGGCCCGCCGGTCGCGTCCCCACACCGACGGCTGGGGCGCGCGGCCGTCCGGCGGCAGCGCGCTCACCCTGGCCCGGACGAACGCGTGGTAGGACGCGAAGCTCTCGTTGACGGGCGGGTCGGGGGTCTCGTCGGTGTGCTCCAGCGCGCGTAGTAGCAGCGCCCGGGTGTCGCGGGGGTCCAGTTCCTCGAACCGCATCAGCGGGTTGGTCCTGCCCTCGCGCCGGCAGTGGTCGAGCAGCTTGTCGACCTGGGACGACACCCAGGCGTCCCGGACCATGCCGGGCGCCGGCGGGCTGAGATGCCCCTGCGTGGCGGTCAGGGACTCCAGGGAGTGCGGGGGCGGCGGGCCGCCGGAGGCGTGCAGCGCGGCGCTGTGGACGGTGCCGGACCTGTTGCGGTCGACCAGGATCACCAGGGCGTGCCGGTCGCGGCCGCCGTAGGTGTAGGTGCAGATGATCGAATCCTGGTCGCCGTAGACGTCGCGGGAGACGTGGCAGGACTCGGGCACGACCATCCCGACCCGGTCGGCCCAGCCGGGGCGCGCCACGCCGCGTTCCATCAGCGCCAGGGCGGCCCGCTCGGCCTTGGCGGCCTGCCGGGGCGTGCCCAGGTAGGCCATGCCGGTCAGCAGGGCGAGCGCGGCCGGGGTGCCCACGTCGCCCGCGTAGTCGACCAGGGACTCCCCGATGACCTCCTCGACGTCGCCGCCCGGCACCCGGCCGCCCCACCAGGAGCCCAGGATCTCGCTGACGATCAGCTCGGCGTCCAGGGGGCTGCGCACCGCCAGCAGTTCGCGGGCGTGCCGGAGCATGCCATCGAAGATCGCGAAGACCTCGTCCGACGGCGGCGGCCCGTTCCGCGGCGCATCCCCGGAGGGACGGCGGCGGCTGCGAGGACTCACGCCTCTAGCTTCTCAGATCCGGGGGCCGGGCTCGCCCAGGAACACAGGTCCTCGGCCGAAATGGGACGACTCGGAACCGTTGCCCCCCGGACGACCGTACTAGATACGGACATTTCCGGCCGAGGGCTCTCAAGACGGCACGGGCCGCTCACGGGGCGCGGTCGGGATCCCCGCCGTTCGCCCTCGGGCGCCCGGAGGGAGGCTCGGACTTCACCATCCCGACCAGATGCTCCCGGGCCATCCGCTCCACCAGCGCGGGGGTCGCCTCAAGCCCCAGATGGGTCATGCACGCCTGAACGTCCGCGACACAGCGTTCCACGGTGTCGCGGCTGAAGGACGAGAACTCCAACGCGAGCCGTCCGGACAGCAGCAGACGGGTCTCGCTCCGGTGATCGGCCATGACAGGCATCAGCGCGCCTCCGAGCCCGAGGGGCCGGCGGTACGGGGTGACCGCCGGTCGGACGCGGCCCGGCGGTCACGCGCACCGCCCAGGACCATGCCGGAAGCCCGGCGCAGGACGTGCCGCCCAACCTCGCCTCGGGTCCTAGTCTCAGCACATCCACCGCGCCGGTTCAAGACCCGTTGGGCCTGGTCTTCAGGGGATTGTCCGGGTTTTCCGGGTGCCGTTTCGAAGGCGTTTCCGGTGTGTTTCCGGACGCGATTCCACCCCCACGTTCATGCTCGTCGAGCCAGCCTGGATGGTGCCGCGCCGCCCAGGCGCGGTCCACCCGCCCGGTCAGCATGCCGCCGAGCGCGCCGGGATCCCTGGCCGCGTACCACAGGTGCCCGAGCGTCACCACGAGGATGATCAGGAACAGCCAGTCGTGCATGAACGTCGCGCCGGTGCGCCAGCGGTCCGGCCACGGGTCGGGAAAGGTCAGGATCGCGCCGGTGCCCAGCATGACCAGGATGGCGCCCATGGTGAACGCCGCGTTCAGCTTCTGGCCCGGGTTGAACTTGCCGATCGGGACGACCCCACGGGGCGGGCCGTCCTTCGGATAGGTCACGTCCCGGCGGTCACGGCGCTGCAGCCACTCCCAGTCGGCGGGATCGAACCGGTTGAACCGGCTCAGATCGGCCCGGAACGCCCGTGACAGCAACCCCAGCAGCACCGGTACGGGCAGCGCGAACCCCGCGTAGACGTGCAGCGGCTTGATCAGGTCGCGGCGCCCCACGGCGGCCGACAGCGCGGGCACGTACAGCAGCGCGGCCGTCACCAGGCACACCAGCATCAGCAGCGCCGTCACATGGTGGATCCAACGCTCCGCCCGCGAGAACCGGTCCAGCATCCCCTCGGTGCGGCGATCACGTAGGGGCATCGTCCCGCCCGTTCGACCGGCCCACCCAGGCGTCCACGTCGTAGCCGCGCCGCTCCCAATACCCGGTGATGACCTTGTCGGTCAGCTCGATCCCGCCCAGCCACTTCAGCGACTTGTAGCCGTACATGGGGGCCACGAACAGCCGCACCGGACCGCCATGGTCATGGGTGACGGGCCCGCCGAGCATCTCGCTGGCCACCACCACGTCCCGCCGCCGCGCCTGCTCCAGCGTCAGCGACTCGGTGTAGACCCCGTCGAACGAGGTGAACCGGACGGCCCGCGCCGCCCCCGACACGCCCACCACGTCCAGCAGATCGGGCAGCGCGACCCCGGCCCACATGACCTCGGGCACCCGCCACCCCGTCACGCACTGGAAATCGCGCGTGAGACGCGTCTGCGGCAGCGCGGCGAGATCGGCCATGGTGAACGTCTGCGGCTTCCGCACCAGCCCGCCCACGGTCAGCTTGTAATCGGCCGCCGTACGGCGCGGCACGCCGCCGACCACCGAGTAGTAGCGGAACCCGTCCCCGGCCCCTGGCAGGACGTCCCCGAGCTGCCCCACGGGCGCCAGAGCGCTGTTGACTCCGCGCTGTAGGGATGTCCCCACCGCGACACCCGCGGCACCGAGGCCGAGCATGCCGAGCACGACCCGACGCCCCACCGGAGTGCCCCGTGCCCGCCGCGCATCCTCATTGCTCACATTCCCATTCGAACACCCCCACGGCGCCCCCACCATGCCCTTCGGCCACCCCGTAAGGATTCGGTGAGATCTAAGCTGTCCCCATGCCCATCACGCTCCACCTAGCGCAACGCCCCGAGGCGAACGAACTGCTGGCCCGCAGCCCCCTGGCCGCCCTCATCGGCATGCTGCTCGACCAGCAGGTGCCGATGGAGTGGGCTTTTTCGGGGCCTTACACGATCGCCGAGCGGCTCGGGGGCGGGGACCTGGACGCCGGGGAGATCGCGGCGCAGGATCCCGAGGCGTTCGCGGCGTTGCTGTCGCGGAAGCCGGCGGTGCATCGTTATCCCGGCTCGATGGCCAAGCGGATCCAGGCGCTCTGCCGGTACGTCGTCGAGCACTACGACGGGGACGCCGGGGCGATCTGGCGGGACGTCACAGACGGTAAAGAATTGTTCAAAAGGCTCAATGCCCTGCCCGGCTACGGGAAGCAGAAGGCCCAGATCTTCGTGGCGCTGCTGGGCAAGCGGTACGGGGTGCGTCCCGAAGGCTGGCGCGAGGCGGCGGGGGTGTACGGGGAGGAGGGGTCGCACCGGTCGGTGGCCGACATCACAGGTCCCGATTCGCTCGCCAAGGTGCGCGCCTTCAAGCAGGAAATGAAGGCCAAGGCCAAGGCGTAGGTGTTCGGCTCGGGCGATCGCCTCGGTCGGGCACCGTACGGAACTCGCCGGGCCTGCCCGCTTCCCGGGCGTGTCGCCGCCGGGCGTCGTAACATCACGTACTCGCCGTGCGCGCGGACGCCACCCCGGAGCCCGGAACGCCCGCCTCGGCGGCGGCCCGGGGCCGGGCCACCGTCATGATCGGGTTCGGATGCCCGCGGGGCTTCCGTCCGCGGCGAACCATCGGGATGATGAGGGGGTCGTTTCCGCCCGGTGCGCGTCAGGAGGCCGAAGGGATCGAACGCGCCGGGGCGAAAATGGCTCAGTCAGACTCCGACCGGTGTTGTGATGGAGGTGGGAGCGCTAGCCTGCTCCCATTCACTCATAGTGATGACGACTTGCCACGCGGTACGGGACCCCCTGGGGCGGAGGTGTGACCCATGAGCACCGACACGTCCGTTCCGCATCCCCGGATCACCGGGGTGGAGGGCCAGCCGATGGAAGCGTCCGATGCCGCGCTGTACGCCACCCTGATGAAGCAGGGCCCCTCCGGCCTGGCGTTCTTCGACACCGGGCTGCGCATCGTGCGGGCCAGCGAGGCCCTGCCCGAGCTGCTGGGCGTGCCCGGCGCCGACCTGGTGCGCCGCACGCCCTCCGAGGTGCTGCCCGGCGACCTGGCGGAGGCGGTGGAGACCGCGCTGCGCACCGTGCTCGGCGACGGCCGGGCCATCCCCGAGGCCGACCTCGTCGTCCCGCGGCTCCGGCAGGAGACGCCGCCGGTGCCCGTGGTGGAGCCGCCCGTCCCGGTGCCGGGCCCGCCCGCGCCCTCCGTCGCCGCGGGCTCGCGCGTGCTGGCCTGCACCTGGCTGCCCGTGGAGGGCGAGGACGAGGCGCCCGCGGGCGTGGTGCTGACCGCCGTGGACGTGACCGAGCGCCGCCGCGCCGAGGAGGTCATCCGGCGCAAGGAGCAGCGCTACCGGTCGCTGGTGGAGGCCAGCTCCCAGGTCGTCTGGGTGGCCTCGCCGGACGGCGGCGTGATCGACGACGCGCCGGAATGGCGGTCGATCACCGGGCAGACCCCCGACGACTACGCGGTCGGCGGCTGGCTGTCGGTCGTGCACCCCGAGGACAGGCCCAGGATCGAGGCGACCTGGCGCGAGTGCGTCAACGACAACCGGGTGTTCGAGACCAACTACCGGATCCGCACCAAGACCGGCGCGTACCGGCATTTCGACGTGCGCGCCGTGCCGATCTGGCGCGGCGACACCGTGATCGAGTGGGTCGGCGCCAACACCGACGTCACCGGCCAGCGCGAGGCCGAGGAGATGCGCGGCCGGCTGACCGAGCAGCTCTCGGCCGCCGCGCTGCGCACCGCCAGGCTTCAGCAGGCCACCTCGATGCTGGCCGAGGCGCTGACGGTCAGCCAGGTGGTCCAGGTGATCACCGAGGTGGGCCGGTCGGCGATCGGCGCCGACTACTCGGCGGTGGCGCTGCTGGACGACGACAAGCTGAGGCTGAGCATCGTCACCCCGTCCCAGCCGGGCGCCGAGGGCTCCGGCGAGTCCCGTCCGGGCGCGGCGTCCCGGGAGGACATCAAGGTCAGCGACCAGACCGTGATGTCGGTGGCGGTCAGGGAGAGCCGGCCGTTCCTGGCCGAGCATCCCAACAGCCTGCGGCTCCAGCTCGGCCGGGACGAGGCCGGGCTGTTCCACCAGCACACCGAGGAGCGCGCCTGGGTCGGCCTGCCGCTGCTGGCGGCGGGCGCCCCGATCGGCGCCCTGCGGTTCTCCTTCACCCGGCCCCGGGAGATCACCGAGGAGGAGCGGGTCTTCCTGGAGGCCCTGGCCGGCCAGTGCGCGCTGGCCGTCGAGCGGGCCCTGCTGTTCGAGCGCGAGCACCGCACCGCCGAGGAGCTCCAGCGCAGCCTGCTGCCCAGCGACCTCCCGCAGCTGCCCGGCATGGTGCTGGCCGCCCGCTACAACCCCGCCACCCGGCACGTGCAGGTCGGCGGGGACTGGTACGACGTGTTCCGGCTGCCCGACGACCGGCTCGCCGTGGCGGTCGGCGACGTCATGGGCAAGGGCGTGCTGGCCGCGGCCGGAATGGGACGCGTCCGCAACGCCCTTCGGGCGCTGGCCCTCAACGACCCCCGGCCCGCCGCCGTGCTGGCCGGGCTCGACCGGCTCTTCTCCGCCACCGAGGACGAGGAGCAGTTCACCACGGTCGCCTACGCGGTGATCGACCCCGAGACCGGGGAGGGCGACTTCAGCAACGCCGGCCATCCGCCGCCCCTGCTGATCTCGGCCGACGAGCCCGCGCGGGTCAGCGGGCTGGAGCCGGGCACCCCGCTCGGCTGGCCGTCCCAGCGGCAGCAGACAAGATTTTCCATCCAGACCGGCAACACTGTGGTGTTCTATTCCGATGGACTTGTGGAGAACCGTAGGCGTGGGGTGGACGCGGGCCTGGAGGAACTGGTCGCCGTCGCGGCCGATGCCCCACCTGAAGTGGTAGGAGATCCGGAGAGACTCGTCGACTTCCTGGTCGATCGGATGCTTGCCGGCTACGAGCAAGTGGACGATGTGACCGTACTCGCCCTGCACGTCCCCCCGGAGCCCGGCTGACCGGCCGAGCCCCGGGATCGCGCGACAGCGGCCGGATCAGGTCCCTTCGGGAACCATGAGACGGCCTCGTTCGTACGAAGGACCGCCCAGCGCCCCCTAAGGTGGTGTGTTACCGGGTAGGACATCGATGCGGAATGCGCGCCGTGCCAGAATGCTTGACCCTAGTAAGTGGTGTACGTTGCGGTCCCGCATGGGGTGGCCTGCCCAGTGTGTGGTCCCACCCAGTGTGAGGCCGAGCCCGTCAGGGCACTTGGGGTCAACCAAGCCACACGTTCGTTCGAGAGGTATTTGTGTCGCCTGCTAGCTCGACCTCGAAAGCGTCAGATCTGCACGAGCATGTCATCGCGCAACTGATCGAGCGTGGACGGTCCCAGGACAATCGCCTTGAAATCGAGGACGTACGACGTACGTTCGAGGAGGCCGACATCCCCGTGTCTGCGGCCTCAAGCATCTTGCGGAGCCTCAGCAAGGAGGGTGTGACCGTCATGGTGAGCGCTGCCGACTCAGCGGCGCCCAAGCGTTCGCGCAAGCGGGCGCCGGCGGCGCGCAGGCCCAGGACGGCCGCAGCCGCGAAGGAGCAGCCCGACACGGTGACCGCCGTCGTCGAGGACGGTGCCGGCGACGCCGAGCAGGTGTCCGACCCGGTCCCCGCGCCGTCCAGGAAGGCCGCCCGGAGGGTTCCCCGCAAGGGCAAGAAGGCCGCGGCCAAGAAGGCCGCCGCCGCCGCTGCGGCGGCCCAGGCGTCCGGCTCCAAGGGCGGCGGGTCCGCCGCGTCCGCCGGGCCGGTCACGTCCGCCCCGGCCGCCAAGCGGGTCGCCGACGAGCCCGATCTCGACGACGTGGACGTCACCGAGCTCGACGACGATCTCGACGATCTCGAGGGCGACGACCTCGAGGTGGTCGAGGACGCCGTCGTGGAGGTCGAGGTCGAGGAGCCCGGGGAGATCGAGGAGGAGCCCGTCGCCGCGGTCGCCCCGGCCGCCGCGGGCAAGGCCGGCGACAAGGGCGCCTCCGAGGAGGAGGCGTTCACCCTCGGCGACGACGACGAGGACGCCCCGGCCCAGCAGATCGCCGCGGCCGGCGCCACCGCCGACCCGGTCAAGGACTACCTCAAGCAGATCGGCAAGGTCCCCCTGCTGAACGCCGAGCAGGAGGTCGAGCTGGCCAAGCGGATCGAGGCGGGACTGTTCGCCGAGGAGCGGCTGGCCGCCGAGGCGCACACGATGTCGCAGGAGGACCGCGAGGACTTCGAGTGGATCGCCGAGGACGGCCGCCGGGCCAAGAACCACCTGCTGGAGGCCAACCTGCGGCTGGTGGTCTCGCTGGCCAAGCGCTACACCGGCCGCGGCATGCTGTTCCTGGACCTGATCCAGGAGGGCAACCTGGGCCTGATCCGCGCGGTCGAGAAGTTCGACTACACCAAGGGCTACAAGTTCTCCACCTACGCCACCTGGTGGATCCGGCAGGCGATCACCCGCGCGATGGCCGACCAGGCCCGCACCATCCGCATCCCGGTGCACATGGTCGAGGTCATCAACAAGCTGGCCCGCGTCCAGCGCCAGATGCTCCAGGACCTGGGCCGCGAGCCCACCCCCGAGGAGCTGGCCAAGGAACTCGACATGACCCCGGAGAAGGTCGTCGAGGTGCAGAAGTACGGCCGCGAGCCGATCTCCCTGCACACCCCGCTGGGCGAGGACGGCGACAGCGAGTTCGGCGACCTGATCGAGGACTCCGAGGCGATCGTCCCGGCGGACGCGGTCAGCTTCACGCTGCTGCAGGAGCAGCTGCACTCGGTGCTGGACACGCTCAGCGAGCGTGAGGCCGGGGTGGTGTCGATGCGGTTCGGCCTCACCGACGGCCAGCCCAAGACGCTGGACGAGATCGGCAAGGTGTACGGGGTGACCCGGGAGCGGATCCGGCAGATCGAGTCCAAGACCATGTCCAAGCTGCGTCACCCGTCCCGGTCCCAGGTGCTGCGCGACTACCTGGACTGACCGGATCCGGACGAGCAGCGAGCCGCCATGGCGTGCTCGCAGGGCCATCCCGCCGTTCACGGTGAGGTGGCCTTCCGGCTTTGGGCGGTACGCGCTTGACCGCTTGTGGTCAGCAGGTGCGCCTGGGCCTGTGGGACGGGTCCGTGGCCTTCCCATGGCGTTGTTTCGGAAATGTTCCCTCGGGCGCGGCCGCTCGGGCTGTGGCACGGTCCCATCCGGACGGCGGGCGCAGAACGTCCAGGTCAATGATGCTTTTGGGTATGTAACACACCTTTTACACCGAGGTAGCGCCATTCGTGTCGCCCCTTCCTACGCTTCCCCACCATGGGACTGATGGAGCTTGACCGGGCACATGGAGGTGCGGTGGGGCAGAACAGGCTCGGCCGTGCTCCTACGGCGCTCCGCGTCCGCACGGCACAGGTCGTCGGCGGGCGCCCCTGGATGGATCCCGTGCTCGATCAGGCCGTCGACGCCGTCCAGGACCGGTTCATGCGGGTCGGGGCGCGGGTTCTCGCCGAGGCGCGGGCCGATCCGGAGGTGCGTTCGCAGCGGGTGGAGGCGCTGGCCAAGGCGGCGGTCGGCTCGTCCCAGTACATCGAGGCGTTGCTCGCCGAGGCCCCTGGGAACCCCGATCTGTGGCTGTGGCTGGGCCGTACGCAGGTGGAGGAGGCGTGGGGGATCCGCCCGGACGCGCGGGCCCGTTCCGTGCAGGCGTCCGCGTACACCGCCTACAGCAAGAAGATGAAGGCGGCGCGCGGCCCCCTGATGCGTGCGGCCGACATGTGGCCGGACGACCCCGTCCCGTGGGAGTCCATGCTGTGGCTGGCCCTCGGCCTGGACGTGGACCGCGAGGAGAAGGACGAGCTGTGGAAGCAGGCTTACCGGCGCCACCCCACCCTGTACGGGGCGCATGTGGCGCGCGTGGTGAGCCTGTCGCCGCAGTGGGGCGGTGTGCCCGAGGAGATGTTCGACTTCGCCCGCGTCGCCGCCGGCACGGCCGGCCAGGAGGACCCCCGGGCCGCGCTGCTCCCGCTGGCCTACTTTGAATACTTCGTCCAGGAACGGCAGGGGATCATCCGGGGCGCGTCGTCGTGGTTCACGACGGAGGAGTGCCGGGACGTGGAGGCCGCCGCCCGTGGCTGGTTCGAGGGGCACGGGCATCCGCACCCCCGCACCATCGAGGCCCACAACATCTTCGGTGCGGCCTTCCACCTGGCCGACGCCCGCCGTCCCGCCCGCCAGCACCTGCTCCGCACCATGGGCAGGCCCAGCAGCCTCCCCTGGAGCTACCTAGGCGGCAACGAGGTCTCGCAGTACATCAAGGCATGCCGCCACCTGAACATCACCACGGTGTGACCCGGCCCTGATCCCGCACCCCGTCAGGCGTGCAGGATCACGTCCAGGCGGCCGTCGTTCAGCTCGGCCGTGTGACCGAGCCCGGCCACGGCCTTGAGCAGCTCCTCGGGCGTGGCGGCCTCGACGCCCGCCTCCAGCAGGTCGCGCGCCACCTTGCCCCGGGTCGCCTTCGCCATGTGGCTCACCACGGAACGCTTGGGTACGCCGCCCAGGATCCGTTCACGGAACACCCGCACCGGGACGGACGGAGCGGGAGCGCGCCACGCCGACGCGTACGGCCCGGACCGCAGATCCACGATCAGCCGGCCCTCGGCAAAGCCCAGGGCCTCCCGCAGGGCCGGGCGCCACAGAGCGGCCAGCTTGCCCTCAGGGGGCAGCGTCACGTCCATGGCCAGCCGGTACGGCGGGATCCTGTCGGTGAGGCGCAGCGCGCCCCAGAGCCCCGAGAACACGATGATCTGGTCGTTCGCCCTCCCGGCCGCCTCGGGGGACAGCTCGTTCAAGGCCAGGTTCTCGTACAGGACGCCGGTGTAGAGGCGCGACACCGGCAGCGTGGGCGCCTGGCGCAGGATCCGGTTGCGGGCCAGCGCGTCGTCGGCCTGCCCGCCCGGGAGACCGAGCACATCGCGCGCGTCGTCCCGCAGGCACGCCTCGCCGAGGGCGTCCATGACCCGTTCCCGTACGGGGTTGAGCCCGGGGAACGACAGCCCGGCCAGATCCAGCGGGGGACCGTCCCCGCCCGGCGCCTTGCGTTCCGATGGCGGCAGCAGGATCAGCACGGCCGTTCCGTCTCCAACCCATTCCTAGAGTGACCGGATAATAGCTCTGTGTAGTCAAATCCGCCGGGCCCGCCGGAAGGGCGAAGAGGGTCTTCGGGCGCGCGGATTTCCGTAATGTGACGAACGGCGGCCACCGTTACCGGTGACCGCCGTTCCCGTGTTCGTTTATTTCAAGGCTTAGCGCTCGTCGTCGGGCGCGGTGGCCGGGGTTTCGTTGAGCCGGTCGGTCTCGTCCTGAATGTCGGCCCCACTGGAGCGGAGCGCCTCTGCGTACTTGCGGCCGTGGTGGGCGCAGAACAGAAGGTCGCCGCCGCCTACAAGGACCGCACGGACGTAGGCCTGAGCACCGCAGCGGTCGCAGCGGTCTGCGACGGACAGCGGCTTGGTCGGGGCAAGGGCTCCAGTCACGGCACCTTCCTCATGCTCGGGGTCGGTACTTAGGACAACATCTAACCCGACGCTGACGTTCCCAACCTGTTTCTTCGTACGCCCACAGCGGAATGGCTCAATTCGTGACCGACATCACAGCCTCCGCTCAGGCGTCATCCCATCTGAACAGGCGAAGCGCGATGAATGTTCCGCCCAGCGCTATGGCCAGGAGCACACCGATCTCGGGAAGGGCCGACGCCGGGCCCTGGCCGCGGGCCATCACGTCCAGCATGCCCTCGTTCAGATAGCGCAGCGGGAACAGGTGCGACACCGTCCGCATCCAGGTGGGGGCGACGTCCAGCGGGAAGAACGAGCCGCCCAGGAACGCCATCGGCAGCACCACCAGCTGGCCCACCGTCTGCGCCGCCTCCTGGGTCTTGGCCCACGCCCCGATGACCGTCCCGATGGCCAGGAACGCCAGGACGCCCGCCACCACCATCGGGACGCACATCCACCAGGCGCCCCTCAACTGGAGGTCGAAGAACGGCAACCGCGCCACCAGCAGGAACAGCGCGAGTTGCACGATCGCGATCCCCACGCTCACCGTCACCCGCGCCCCGAACACCGCCGACACCGGCGCCGGCGACAACCGCAGCCGCCGCAGGATGCCCTTCGTCCGCCACGTCACCAGCGTCTGCGCGGCACCGAACACGCCCGCCGAGGCCAGCGCCCAGCCCAGCAGGCCGGGCGTGAAGAACTGGATCGCCGTGAGCGAGTCGTCCTCCACCTGCGCCACCGTGAGCCGGTACGCGGCGGGCCGCCCGCTCGCGGCGATGTTCGCCTCCTGGACGATCGAGTTCATCAGCCCGCGGACCGTCCCCGACTTCACCGAGTCCGCCGCCGAGTAGTGCACGACGAGCTCACCCCCGCGCTGCTCCACCACCGCGTCGGCGTCGCCCTTCGCGACCTCGTCGAGCGCCCCGGCCCGGTCGGAGCTCCTGGTCACCTCCATGACCCGGGCCAGCTCCCCGCCGCCGCCCGCGACGGCGCCGTCCAGGATCGCCGCCGGGCCGACCTGGATCACCTTGACCTTCGAGGTGCCCTGGTCGGCGAACAGCCCGGCGAACAGCACCAGGAACATCAGCGGGAACAGGATCGTGAAGAACAGCGCGCCCCGGTCCCGCGCGAACCCCAGCGCCATCGCCCGGCACAGGCTGCGGAAGCTGTGCAGGCCCGTCACGCCCGGTACTCCCGCCCGGTCAGCTCCAGGAAGACGTCCTCCAGGGTGGCGCCGCGGATCTGCACCCCGTCCAGCGCGTCGCGGGCCGCCATCGCCGCCACCACCTCCGACGGGGCGCGGGTGGAGATCACCAGCGACACGCCGTCGTCGGCGACCTCGTCCGCGCCGGGCAGCGCGCGGGCGTCCTCGGCCGTCAGCAGGCCGCTGGCGACGCCGATCCTGGTCGGCGCGTCCAGATCGCGGACCAGCGCGGCGGGCGGCCCCAGCCGCAGGATCCGGCCCGCGTCCATGATCGCCACCCGGTCGCAGAGCAGCTCGGCCTCGTCCATGTAGTGCGTGGTCAGCACGATCGTGCGGCCCTCGGTGTTGATCGCGCGCAGCACGTCCCACAGGTTGCGGCGGGCCTGCGGGTCCAGCGCCGCGGTCGGCTCGTCCAGGAACACCAGCTCGGGGTCGTGGACGAGCGCGCACGCGATCGACAGGCGCTGCGCCTGCCCGCCCGACAGCTTCTCCACCCGCACGTCGGCCTTGTCGTTCAGCCCGACCGTCTCCAGCATCGCGTCCGCCTTCGCCGGCGGCACGCCGTACAGGGAGCCGAACGTGCGCAACTGCTCCCGCGCGGTCAGCCGCTCGAAGAAGGAGGACGACTGCAACTGGACGCCGATCCGCGGCAGCAGCCTCGGATTGCGCGGCCACGGCGCCTGGCCCAGCACCGACACCGAGCCCCCATCGGCCTCCCGCAACCCCTCGATGATCTCCAGAAGGGTCGTCTTGCCCGCGCCGTTCGGCCCGAGTATGCCGAAGAACTCGCCTTCGGCGACCTCGAACGAGACCCCGTCCACGGCACGGACCTCGCCGTACCGTTTGCGAAGACCGTCCGTAATGATCGTATGTGCCATGCAGAGGACCGTAGGCCCCCCGGCCACCGGACCGGCACCTCCTGAAGTCGGATTTGCGGGGACCGACACGCCGGATCGGATGGCGCGTCCTGTCCGACGCTGTCGATAGTATGTTCGACCATGGTCGCTGACGTGCTGGAGGAGGTGCCGGGTGACCGAGCCGCGTGAAGCCCGCGCCACCCTGCCTGGTCGTAGGCTGGGGCATGACGGCGGGCGGCGGGCGCGACCCCTCCCTGAACGAGACGGCGCCCCGATGGAAACGCCCAGGGCCGCTGAAGCTGGTGACGCGTTCAGTGACGGTACCCTGCTGCCGAATGTCGGAATTTCCCGAGGAGCACACGCACGTTGACCGCCGCGACAGCTGAAGTGAGCACCGACGACGACACGCACGGCTACTCCGCCCGGCACCTCTCGGTGCTGGAGGGCCTGGAGGCCGTGCGCAAGCGACCCGGCATGTACATCGGGTCCACCGACAGCCGTGGGCTCGCCCACTGCCTCTGGGAGATCGTGGACAACTGCGTCGACGAGGCGCTCGCGGGATACTGCACCCACATCTCCGTCGTGCTGCGCGCCGACGGGTCCTTCGAGGTCGGCGACAACGGCCGCGGCATCCCCGTCGACATCGAGCCCAAGACCAAGCTGTCCGGCGTCGAACTGGTGATGACCCGGCTGCACGCCGGCGGCAAGTTCGGCGGCGTGTCCTACACCGCCTCCGGCGGCCTGCACGGCGTCGGCGCCTCCGTCGTCAACGCCCTGTCCGCACGGCTCGACGTCGAGGTCGACCGCGACGGCCACACCCACGCCATCAGCTTCCGCCGCGGCCTGCCCGGCGAGTTCGCCGACGAACGCCCGACCTCCCGGTTCAAGCGGCGCTCCGGAGTGCACAAGATCCGCAAGGTGGCCCGCAGGACCACCGGCACCCGGGTCAGGTTCTGGCCCGACACCCAGATCTTCCTCAAGGGCGCCACCGTCGACCAGTCCCTGGTCATGGACCGGATGCGGCAGACCGCCTTCCTCATCCCCGGGCTCACCATCGACGTCCGCGACGAGCGCGGCGACGAGGTCGTCGAGGAGACCTTCCGGTTCGACGGCGGCATCGGCGAGTTCTGCTCCTACCTCGCCAAGGACGCCCCGATCATCGACGTCCTGCGGCTCCAGGGACGCGGGCACTTCACCGAGACCGTCCCCGTGCTCGACGACCAGGGCCACCTCGTCCCCACCGACGTCGAACGGGACCTGGAGGTCGACGTCGCGCTGCGCTGGGGCACCGGCTACGACACCATCACCAAGTCGTTCGTCAACGTCATCGCCACCCCCAAGGGCGGCACCCACGTCCGGGGCTTCGACCGCGCGCTCGTCCGCGTCATCAACGACCAGTTGCGCGCCACCCGGCTGCTCAGGAACGGCGACGAGGACGTCATCAAGGACGACGTGCTGGAGGGCCTGACCGCGGTCGTCACCGTCCGGCTCCCCGAACCCCAGTTCGAGGGCCAGACCAAGGAGGTGCTCGGCACCTCGGCCGCCACCCGGATCGTGTCCCAGGTGGTCAGCCGCGAGCTCAAGGCCCTGTTCGACAACCCCCCGCGCGGCCAGAAGCAGCAGTTGCGCACCGTCCTGGAAAAGGTCGTCGGCGCCGCCAAGACCCGCATCGCCGCCCGCACCCAGCGCGACAACCAGCGCCGCAAGAACGCCCTGGAGAACTCGGCGCTCCCCGCCAAGCTGGTCGACTGCCGCACCGCCGACGACCGCAGCGAACTGTTCATCGTCGAGGGCGACTCCGCCCTCGGCACCGCCAAGCTCGCCCGCAACTCCGAGTTCCAGGCGCTGCTGCCCATCCGCGGCAAGATCCTGAACGTGCAGAAGGCGTCCGTCGCCGACATGCTCAAGAACGCCGAATGCGCCGCGATCATCCAGGTGATCGGAGCCGGCTCCGGCCGCACCTTCGACCTGGACGCCGCCCGCTACGGCCGCATCATCCTCATGGCCGACGCCGACGTGGACGGCTCCCATATCCGCACCCTGCTGCTGACGCTCATGTACCGCTACATGCGCCCCATGCTGGAGGCGGGCCGGGTCTTCGCCGCCGTCCCGCCCCTGCACCGCATCGAGATCATCAAGCCCAGGAAGGGCCAGGACAAGTACGTCTACTGCTACAGCGACGCCGAGCTGCGCAAGAAACTCGTGGAGCTCGAACGCCGCGGCATCCGCTGGAAGGAACCCGTCCAGCGCTACAAGGGCCTGGGCGAGATGGACGCCGACCAACTCGCCGAAACCACCATGGACCCACGCCACCGCATCCTCCGCCGCATCCGCATCGAAGACGCCGAGGAAGCCGAGAGGATCTTCGACCTGCTGATGGGCAGCGAGGTCGCCCCCCGCAGAGAATTCATCACCGCAGGCGCAACAGAACTAGACATAGAACGCATAGATACGTGACGCGTCGGTGTGGGGGGCGACCCCCCACGCCCCCCGGTGCGTGGTCAGCGACCCCCGCCGCTCGCCTTGACGGCTCGCGGCGGTGGCGACTCATTGTGGGGGGGCGACCCCCCACGCCCCCCGGTGCGGGGGTCAGCGACCCCCGCCGCTCGCCTTGACGGCTCGCGGCGGTGGCCACTGACCCCGGGTAGGGGCTCCGCCCCTACGACCCCGGCAGGGGGCTCCGCCCCCTGCACCCCCTTGGGGCTTCGCCCCTGGCCTCCCTCTCTATGACATGTGTGCGCACACCTCGCCGGTGCGGGGCCAGCAGGCCACCGCTGCTCGCCTGGGGCTCGTAGTATCCGATCGCCTGCGTGAGGCAGGCGGCTGCGGCGAGCATCAGGTCGAAGGCCGACCGCTTCAGGTGCGTCACCCGTTGCCTGAACACTCCCTGCGCCACGGCCAGGCGCACGATCAGCCCGGGTTTGCCCTTCGCTTGTGACTTGGGGACTGTGGCCTGTGTCTCAGCGGGCTGCTGTCGCGTCACGCCCAGGGGAGCCGCAGCGTCTTGAGTGTATGGAGCAAGTGATTCTGCGCGGCACCCCGTAAGGGGATCCCTCATGAGCATCGACTTCATGGTCATGTATGCGGCTCACGACGCTTTCCGTCGTGATCTCGACCGGCTTGCAAACGTTGTGGCGGCGGGCAGGGCCTCCTCACCGCGGGTTCGTGCGGGATGGGCCAATTTCAAACACCAGCTCCGAATCCACCACACCGTCGAGGACACGGTCCTGTGGCCACGGGTCCAGCGGGCGGCGCGGGGCATGCCGAGCGCGCTGGCGCTGCTCAGGGAGATGGCGGAGGAGCACTCCGGGATCGAACCGCTGCTCGCCGCGGTGGACGCGGGGCTGGGCGGGGCGGCCGGTCTGCTTGAGCATGTGGAGGCATTACGGGCGGCAGTCGACGAACACCTCGGCCATGAGGAACGGTCCGCGCTCCCGCTGGTTCGGTCCGTGCTCACACCGGGGGACTGGGAGGCGTTCACCGAGGAGATCCGGCGCCGCCAGGGCGTCCAGGGCACGGCGGTCTTCGTGCCGTGGGTCATCGACGGGATCGCGCCCACCGAGCGGAGCAGGTTCCTGGCCACGCTGCCCCCGCCGGTACGCAGCCTCAACCGGCTGACCTGGGAGCGCCGTTACCGCAAGCTTCGCTTGTGGGCGGTCTGAGCGTCGGCGGAGTTCAGCCGGGTTCGTTGCCGGGCTTCCACTTGAGGCTGCACCCCAGGCTGGGCGTGTGCGGCTCTGGGACGGCCTTTCCTGCCAGGACGAGGTCGGCCGCTGCGCGTAGGGTGGCGCCGTCTGATGGGACGTCGTTGCGGGGACGGGCGCCGTCGAACTCGCCGCGGTAGGCCAGCCGCCGGTCCGCGTCGTACAGGAAGAAGTCGGGAGTGCAGGCCGCCCGGTAGGCGCGCGCGACCTCCTGCGTCTCGTCCAGCAGGTAGGGGAAGGTGAAACCGGCGCGCTCGGCCTGCTCACGCATGTGCGCGGCGTCGTCATCGGGGTACTGGACGGTGTCGTTGCTGGAGATCCCGATGGTGGCCAGGCCCTTGGCGGCATAGTCGGCGGTGAACTCGCCCAGGGCCTTCTCCACGCGGCGTACGTACGGGCAGTGGTTGCAGAGGAACACCACCAGCAGCGCGGGCGCGTCCGCGAACGTCCCCGGAGAAACGGCGGGGCCGCCGCCGACCGGCGGGAGAGTGAAGTCGGGAGCGGGCGTGCCCAGAGGCACCATGAACGATGCGATCGCCATGGCGCCATTCTCTCCCGGCGTGGTGCCCGGCCGGAACCAAGGCCCGCGCAGTGCCCGTACGAAGCGGGCGCTTAGTACGATCCGTTGCGTCCCGAGCGAAAGTAGGGTGAGCGCATGCCGGCACAGGAGCAGATGAAGAAGGCCCTTCAGACCTACGTCGACAGCTTCAACGAGGGGGACGCGGCCACGATCGCGGCATTGTTCGCCGACGACGCCGTGATCGAGGACCCGGTCGGCAAGCCGCAGATCTCCGGGCGTCCCGCGATCGACGAGTTCTACGCCAAAGCCATCAGTGCCGGCACCAAGCTCACCCTGGACGGGCCGATCCGCGGCTCGCATGGCAAGGGCGCCGCCATGGCCCTCACCATCGAAGTCCCGGCGATGAACCTGCGGATCCGCGCCATCGACGCGATGACGTTCAACGACGATGGCAAGATCGTTGAGATGCGCGCTTACTGGGGCCCGGACGACTTCGAGAAATGACCGCGCGCCGGCCGCCCCATAACTGACCCACCCCCAACGGGAACCGACCGGGCGCCGCAGGTCAGAGATCATCGCCGCGAGCCCTGCGACGAACGCGGAAGCGCGCACCCCCATCAGGGGGAGACCCCCACAATGACCCGCTGCGTGCGCCCCCCAAAGGGTAAGGGGCGGACCCAAAAAGGGGCGCTGAATCCTGGGCCGGGGCGTAGGAAGGAGTTCCGCCGGGTGAGTGGTCGCCGCTGTGGGTTTTCGGGTTAGCGGGGGTTGCTCATCAAGCGTCGTGTGGTGTCCAGGGGGCCACCTCATGATGCCCGGTAGGCCGGTCTACCGTGCCTTGGCGGGGGCAGGCCCCGTCAGGGTGGGGGTGTCGTGGCCTGCTTCGGGGTGGGGTGCCCCTCGCCGTGACGCGGGTGTGGGGTGGAGTCCCTGCGGGGTGAGTGGTCGTGTCTTCGGGCCAGCGTGGGAACGGGGTGTCGGGTGGGTCGCTGGCGTAACTACCCGCTAGGCCGCTTCCATCAAGTCACAGCGTGGGCGAGGGGCGAAGCCTACGGGAGCCCCCCGCCGGGGTCAGCGGTCACCGTCGCGAGCGGTGGGGGCCGCTGACCCCGGGGGTGCCCCTCACATGTGTCACACGGGTTCGTGCGCTGCGATCACTCCGCCTCCTAGGGCGGCTATGGGGGTTTCCAGTTTCTCGCCGGAGCCGTCGCGGCGGCCTAGGGCGTGGTCGATGGGGAGGGGCTTGCCTGTGTCGGAGGCGGCCTTGACGGGGGTGGGGCCGGCCCAGGCCATGATCAGGGTGTCCTCGCCCTTGAGGAAGCGGTGGCAGCGTACGCCTCCGGTGGCGCGGCCCTTGGCGGGGAAGTCGGCGAAGTCGGAGACCTTGATCGCGCCGGTCTGGGTGCCCGGCAGGGCCGAGGACGACCCGGAGATCGTCACGACGCGGGACTCCCGGGACGGGGCGAGGGCGCCGAACCAGATGACCCGGGCACCGGCCGACAGTTTGATGCCCGCCATGCCGCCGGCCGCGCGGCCCTGGGGGCGGACGTTGGACGCCGCGAAGTGCAGCAGTTGCGCGTCGCTGGTGATGAAGACGAGATGGTCGTCGTCGGCGGCCATCACGGCACCGACCACCTCGTCATCGTCCTTCAGGGAGATGACCTCGAACTCGTCGCGGTTCGCCGGGTAGTCGGGGACGACCCGCTTGACCACGCCCTGGACCGTGCCCAGGGCGAACGGGGCGTCGAGGGCGGCCAGGCCCACGACGCGTTCGCCGGGTTCGAGCTCGACGTACTCGGTGACCGCGGCGCCGCCCGCCAGGGACGGGGGTGAGGCCGAGGTCGGCAGTGTGGGCAGGTCGATGACCTCGATGCGGATCATCCGTCCCGTGGAGGTGACCGCGCCCACCTGGGAGCGCGCGGTGGCGCGTACGGCCGACACCAGCACGTCGTGCGGGGCGCGGGGGCCGTCCGCGGCGAGCGGCTCGGCGGAGGCGGTGCGGGCCAGCAGGCCGGTGGACGACATCAGCACCAGGCACGGGTCGTCGGCGACCTCCAGCGGCACCTCGGCGGTCGCGGCCTGGCCGGACGATTCGAGCAGGACGGTGCGGCGCGGGGTGGTGTATTCCTTGGCGACCGCGGCCAGTTCCTTGGACACCACGCCGCGCAGCTTCTTTTCCGATTCGAGGATCGCGGTGAGCTGGGCGATCTCCTTGGTCAGCTGCTCCTTCTCCTTCTCCAGCTCCAGCCGGTCGTAGCGGGTGAGGCGGCGCAGCGGCGTGTCGAGGATGTACTGGGCCTGGACGTCCGACAGCTCGAAGATCTGCATCAGCCGGGACTTGGCCTGGGCGGCGTCGTCGCTGTCGCGGATGACCTGGATGACCTCGTCGATGTTGAGCAGCGCGATCATCAGGCCGTCGACCAGGTGCAGGCGGTCCTCGCGCTTCTTGCGGCGGTGGGCCGAGCGGCGCCGGACGACCTCGATGCGGTGGTCGACGTACACCTGGAGCATGTCCTTGAGCCCCAGCGTGCGGGGCTGGCCGTCGACCAGCGCCACGTTGTTGATGCCGAAGGTCTCCTCCATCGGCGTCAGCCGGTACAGCTCGGCCAGCACCGCCTCCGGGTTGAAGCCGTTCTTGACCTCGATGACCAGCCGCAGCCCCACGTTGCGGTCGGTGAGGTCCTTCAGGTCGGAGATCCCGTTGAGCCGCTTGGCGTTGACCAGCTCCTTGATCTTGGCCTTGACCCGTTCGGGGCCGACCGCGTACGGGAGTTCGGTGACCACGATGCCCTTGCGGCGCGGGGTGACGTTCTCGATGTGCGCGGTGGCGCGGGTGCGGAAGGTGCCGCGGCCCCGCTCGTAGGCGTCGCGGATGCCGTCCAGGCCCACGATCCGGCCGCCGGTCGGCAGGTCGGGCCCGGGGACGAAGCGCATCAGGTCGTCGAGTGTGGCGTCCGGGTGGTCGATCAGGTGCCGGGCGGCGGCGACCACCTCGCCCAGGTTGTGCGGGGCCATGTTGGTGGCCATCCCGACCGCGATCCCGGACGCGCCGTTCACCAGGAGGTTCGGGAACGCGGCGGGCAGGACCTCGGGCTCGCTCTCCTGGCCGTCGTAGTTGGGCCGGAAGTCGACGGTGTCCTCGTCGATGGACTCGACCATCAGCGTGGCCTCGCGGCTCATCCGCGCCTCGGTGTACCGCATGGCGGCGGGCAGGTCGTCGCCGCCGAGCGAGCCGAAGTTGCCGTGCCCGTCGACCAGCGGCATCCGCATCGCCCACCGCTGGGCCATCCGCACCATGGCGTCGTAGATGGGGCTGTCGCCGTGCGGGTGCAGCTTGCCCATCACCTCGCCCACGACGCGGGCGCACTTGACGTGGCCGCGGTCGGGGCGCAGCCCCATGTCGTTCATCGAGTAGACGATCCGCCGCTGGACGGGCTTGAGCCCGTCCCGGGCGTCGGGGAGCGCCCGCTGGTAGATGACCGAGTACGCGTACTCGAGAAAGCTGCCGCGCATCTCCTCGGAGACATCGACGTCGATGATGTTCTCTTCGAAGTCGGGCGGTGGAGGGGCCTGGGATCCGCGTCGTGCCATGTGGGACATTGTGGCGGGTCCCTGAGACAGATTCGCACCGCACCGCCTTCCGGCGCGCCGGAGAACCGGGGGGTGGTGGACGGGGCGATCGCCGAGGAGGTATGCGATGAGCCCGCTGGCCGACTTCCAGAACGAGATCTACCTGAACGGACTCGGCGATGTCCTCCCGGAGCTGCCGACCGATCTGACCAGGCTGGAGGCGCTGGCCGCCGAGCGGCTCACGGAACGGGCGTTCGGGTACGTGGCCGGCTCGGCGGGCAGCGAGGCGACCGCGCGGGCCAACCGGGCGGCCTTCGACCGGTGGCGGATCGTGCCGCGGATGCTCCGGGACGTGGCTCACCGCGACCTGTCGGTGGAGGTGCTGGGCACGGCGATGCCCGCGCCCGTCCTGCTCGCCCCCATCGGCGTCCAGTCCACGTTCCATCCGGACGGGGAGCTGGCGACGGCGCGGGCCGCGGCGGCGTGCGGGCTGACGATGGTGTCCAGTACGGCCGCGTCCTACACGATGGAGGAGGCGGCCGAGGCGAACGGGGACGGCGCCCGCTGGTACCAGCTGTACTGGCCCAAGGACCGCGACCTGGCCGCCAGCTTCCTGGAACGCGCGAAGGCGGCCGGCTACAGCGCCCTGGTTGTGACCTTGGACACGTTCACGATGGCGTGGCGGCCGCGCGACCTCGATAAGGCGTACCTGCCGTTCCTGCGCGGGGTGGGTGTCGCCAACTACTTCGCCGACCCGGTCTTCCAGAAGGCGGTCGGCGGGCCGGTCACCGACGCCAACCGCGACACCGCCCTCCTGCACTGGGTCGCCAACTTCGGGAATCCCACGCTGACCTGGGACGATCTGGGCTTCCTCCGGGAGCGCTGGGACGGCCCGATCGCGCTCAAGGGCATCCAGCAGCCCGACGACGCCCGCCGCGCCGTGGCCGCGGGGATGGACGGAGTGATCGTCTCCAACCACGGCGGGCGGCAGGTGGACGGGGCCATCGCGTCCCTGGACGCGCTCCCGGCCATCGTGGAGGCCGTAGGGGACCGGACGACGGTGCTGTTCGACAGCGGTATCCGTACGGGTGCCGACATCGCCAAGCCGCTCGCCCTCGGCGCCAAGGCGGTGCTGGTGGGACGCCCCTACGCCTACGGGCTCGGCCTCGGTGGTGAGGCGGGTGTGCGGCACGTCTTGCGCTGCGTGATGGCCGAGTTGGAGCTCACGCTGGCGCTGTCGGGGCACACCCGCCCCGGCGACCTGAGCCCGGATGTCCTGGCCCGCGTCGAGTGACCGGGCGCGCCCGTCAGGCAGGGGTGGCGATGGCCGGGCCCAGGTCGAGGGTGCCCAGGACGGTGCCGTCCTCGGACAGGGCCTCCACCACCGGGGCCCGGCGCGCCCCCCAGACCACGACCGCGTGCCCGTGCGCGGGGACCTTCAGCAGGCGGCTGCCCACGCGCAGGGCGGCGACCTCCGAGGCCACCCACAGGCGGGCCTGGCTGACCCACTTGGCCCCCCAGGGAAGCAGGCGGTTGGCGTTGCGGACGGTCTTGCCCGTCCCGTAGCGCAGGAGGGGCCCGCCGAGCTCGGCGGCGGAGCGGCGGGCCAGGGGCTGGTCGGGCGCGGCTCCGCCCGCGCCGCCCAGCTCCAGCCACTCGCCGTCGCGGCGGTGGAACGTCCAGCCCTCGATGAAGGGCGGGACGCTGCGCGTGAGGTCGCCCTGCCTTCTTAGGAACGTGACAACGGCGATGTCGCCGTCGACGTCGAGGCAGAGCGGCACGAACTCCTGGCCGTCGTCCAGGCCGGCGTGGGCGGTTTCGGGCAGGCCGTCCCGGAGCAGCCGCAGGCACTCGGCGTGCACGTCGTGGTCGTTCATCTTCCGCTGACCTCGTGGATTGAGCAGGGGTGGAGAGGACTCGGCAAGCAGGGGTCGGGAGGGCATGGCAAGGGCCCTCCCGGTGAGGGCCCCTCAAGCTGATCCACTTTAATCGTCCAAGTCGCCTAGTTTCACCCGTCTCGATCAGTCCTGCTCGTCACACTTTCGCGTCGGCCGCCACGGGCGGCTTGCCCGGCCCATCCGTCCTCGTCCCGGTGACGAACCGGTTCCGCGTTGTCGCGGATGGTGAACGGTGGCGCGGTTCGCCGCAGATGTCCTTCGCTTGTCGTCGGCGGCTGATAGGACGGTTCCCTCCACATCGTGAAAGGGATCCGATGGCCATATACCAGCACCTCGACACGTTCGCCGGGAAGGCGGTGGCCGACTTCCAGCACGAGCACGAGGGGGAGGACGCCGCCTCCAACTACGGGACCGCCGAGAAGTCCCTGGCAGGGGAACCGTCCTCGGATGCCGGGGACCACGCCTGGCGGATCGGGAGCTGGTTCGAGGGCCCCGATTTCGCCGACGTCCTGCGGAAGTTCCTGGACACGGCCGGGGCCGCGGCGGTGACGCACCTGGTCGTCGGCTACTGGGGCGCCGACTACGACGAGGGCGCCGCCGACCCGGTGCGGTTGCTGGTGGACGCCGCCGACCGGTTGCCGAACCTGCGGGCGCTGTTCCTCGGCGACATCGTGATGGAGCAGGCGGAGATCTCCTGGATCGAGCAGTCCGACATCACGCCGCTGTTCGGTGCCTTCCCTCGGCTCGAGCACCTGGAGGTACGGGGCGGGCAGGAGCTGGCGCTGAGACCGCTCACCAGTACCGTCCTGAAGACGCTGCGGTTCGAGACCGGCGGCCTGCCCAGCGCCGTCGTACGGGCGCTGGGCGACAGCGACCTGCCCGCGCTGGAGCACCTCGACCTGTGGCTGGGCGTCGGCAACTACGGCGGCGACGCGACGGTCGCCGACCTGGCGCCGATCCTGGGTGGCGGACGGCTGCCGTCCCTGCGCCATCTCGGCCTGGAGGACAGCGAGATCCAGGACGAGCTCGCCGCCGCGGTCGCCGGGGCGCCGGTCGTGGCGAGGCTGGAATCGCTCAGCCTGGCCATGGGCGTCCTCACCGACCGGGGCGCCGAGTCGCTGCTGTCCGGGCAGCCGCTCACCCACCTGAAGTCCCTCGACCTGCACCACCACTACCTGACCGAGCCGATGGCCGACCGTGTGCGCGCGGCGCTGCCCGGGGTGGCCGTCGACCTGAGCGAGGGACACGACCCGCAGGACCGCTGGCCCTATGTGGCCGTGGCCGAATGATGACGAGAATCAGGCGAAGCAGCAGAACCGGGACCGCGAGGACACGTTGATCAACGAATATCTGACCGAGTTCGCCGGGCTGCCCGTGAAGGAGTTCACGGGGGATCCCGGCGAGGACGGGTTCGAGGGTGGCGCCCTGGCCGATCCCTCCCGGGTCGCCTGGAGGGTCGGCTACGTCATGGCCGACGACGGGGCACTGTACAGGGACTTCCTCGACAACTTCGCCCGGTTCCTCGACCTCGTCGACACCGCCCGGGTGACGCACCTGGTCATCGGCTGGTGGGAGTACGACCACGACCCCGTCGAGGTGCTGAGCGAGGCCGCCGGCGACCTGCCGAACCTGCGGGCGCTGTTCCTCGGCGACATCCTGGACTGGGAACTGCACATCTCCTGGATCGAGCAGTCCGACCTCACCCCGCTGTTCCAGAAGTACCCGTCGCTTGAGCACGTGGAGGCGCGCGGCGGGCAGGGCCTGACGTTCGAGCCCATGCGCCACGAACGGCTGAGGACGGTCCGTTTCGAATCCGGAGGGCTGCCCGCGGAGGCCGTCCAGGGGGTGGCGCGCAGTGACCTGCCCGCGCTCGAACACCTCGACCTGTGGCTGGGCGCGGAGGACCGCGGGCGGACGGCCACGCTCGACGACCTGGGTCCCGTCCTGACCGGCGAGCGGTTCCCCGCGCTGCGGCGGCTCGGCCTCCAGAACGCCGACATCCAGGACGAGGTCGCCGCCGCGATCGCGTCGGCGCCGGTCGTGGCCCGCCTGGAGTCGCTGGCGCTGTCCATGGGCGCGCTGTCGGACCGTGGCGCCGAGGCACTGCTGACCGGCCAGCCCCTGACCCACCTGAAGGACCTCGACCTGCACCACGCGTTCCTGTCGGAGGACATGGTGGAGCGCATCCGCAAGGCGCTGCCCGGTGTCTCCCTCGACCTGACGGACGCGACCGGTGCCGCGACCTGGCTCCGCCGCGACCGTGTCTGGGACAGCGCCGGTTCCTACATAGCGGTGTCCGAATGATGTTCACCGTGCTCGGTACGCCGGGTGACCGCCGCACCGAGTTGTTCGCCGCCGCCTGCCGCGGTGCTGGCCTGCCCCCGCCTCACCTCGTCCCCTGGACGGACGCCGTGCGGGGTGACCCGTCGATCGCGCCGGGCTCGCTGCTGCGCTTGGACTCGCCTGGCGAGAACGCGGCGGTGGATGCGTTGCTGCGCGGTCCGGGAAATCCCGCCCGGGTGGGCGGGGGCGCACGGTGGTACGCGTCCTTCACCTCCGCCCTGGAACGGGTCGCCGCCGCGGGGGAACGGGCGGGCGCACGGCCGCTCAACGACGTGGCCGAGATCGCGGTGATGTGCGACAAGCGGCGCTGCCATGCGCGCCTTGAGTCGGCGGGCGTTCCCGTCCCGGAGGCGCTGCCGCCAGTCCACGGCTACGCGGAACTGCGCGAGCGGATGGCGGACGCGGGCATGCCACGGGTGTTCGTCAAACCGGCGCACGGGTCGTCCGCGTCCGGCGTGGTGGCCTTGCAGACCGCGCGCCGGGGCCGGATCAGGGCCATCAGCTCTGCGGCGCCCTCGCCCGCCGGGGACGGCTACTACAACTCGCTGCGCGTCCAGACGTACGAGACCGAGGCCGAGGTGGCGCGGCTCATCGACACGCTGGCCCCGGACGGGCTCCACGTGGAGCGGTGGCTGCCCAAGGCGGCGCTGGACGGCCGCGTCCTCGACCTGCGCGTGGTCGTGACCGCGGGGGAGCCGTCGCATGTGGTGGTGCGCAGCAGCCGGTCGCCCATGACCAACCTGCACCTCGGGGGGACGCGGGGCGACGTGGACGCCGTGCGCCGGGCGATGGGGGAGTCCGGCTGGGCGCGGGCCCTTGACGTCGCGGCGCGGGCGGCGGCGTGCTTCCCGCGCAGCCTGATGGTGGGCGTGGACCTGCTCGTCCAGATCGGCTGGCAGCGGTACGCGGTCGGCGAGGTGAACGCGTTCGGCGACCTGCTGCCCGGGATCACCGGCCTGCCCGGCACCCGGTTCGCCGGGCAGGACACCTACACCGCCCAGGTCACCGCCGCCACGGCGCAGGTCACCGCCACCACGGCACAGGTCATCGCGCTCGCGTGAGGCGTCCCGGCATGTATGACATGAACGAGATCATCGGTAGCCACGACGTGCTGCTGGTGACGCTGGACACGCTCCGCTACGATGTGGCCGCCGAGCTTGCCGCCACCGGGCAGACACCGAACCTCTGCCGCCTCCTCCCAGGGGGCCAGTGGGAACGCCGCCACACCCCTGGAAGCTTCACCTACGCCGCACACGCCGCGATGCTGGCGGGGTTCCTGCCTACACCGGCACGTCCGGGCCCACATCCACGCCTGTTCGCCGGCCGGTTCCCTGGGAGCGAGACCACCGCCCCTGGCACCTGGGTGTTCGACGCCGCCGACCTGCCGTCCGGGCTGGCCCAGGCGGGGTACCACACCGTCTGCGTCGGCGGCGTCGGCTTCTTCAACAAGCTGACACCCCTCGGCTCCGCCCTGCCCGCCCTCTTCGCCGAGAGCCACTGGGAACCCGGGTTCGGCGTCACCGACCCCGACTCCCTCCCCAACCAGATCGACCGCGTCGCCGAGATCCTGCGTCGGCTTCCGTCCACGCGACGGCTGTTCCTCCTGCTCAACGTCGCGGCCCTGCACCAGCCGAACTGGTTCTACCTGGACGGGGCCGCACCCGGCGACGACTCGCGCGACTCCCACGCCGCCGCGCTCCGCCATGCCGACCGGCACCTCGGCCGCCTATTCGCCCTCGTGCGCCGGCCCTCCTTCGTGATCGTCTGCTCCGACCACGGAACGGCGTACGGCGAGGACGGCCACACCGGTCACCGCATCGGCCACGAGGTCGTCTGGACCGTCCCATACGGAGAGTTCGTTCTGACATGACCGGTCCCTATCAGCAGTACGTCTACGCCTATCCGCACAAGACCGCGTACCGTCCACTCACACCCCGCCCCTCGCTCCACTCCGTGTGGGGTGAGGAGGACCGTTCCGCGCTCTTCCTCTACCTGCACATCCCGTTCTGCGAGATGCGGTGCGGCTTCTGCAACCTCTTCACCCGTACCGGCGCACCCGAAGACCTCACCCGTGCCTACCTGGACGCGCTCGACCGCCAGGCGACCGCCGTCCAGGACGCGCTGGGCGACGCCACGTTCGCCATGGCCGCCTTCGGAGGCGGAACCCCCACCTACCTGAACGCCCGCGAACTGGAACGCCTCTGCGACATCGCCGCGCGCTTCGCCTCCCTGGGCTCGATCCCGCTGGGCGTGGAGACGTCCCCGGCGACCGCGACGACCGACCGCCTCACCGTCCTCGCCGAGCGCGGCACGACCCGCGTCTCGATCGGCGTCCAGAGCTTCCTGGACGAGGAGGCCCGCGCCGCCGTCCGACCCCAGAAACGAGCCGAGGTGGAGGCCGCCCTGGACCGGATACGCGCCGTGGGCTTCCCCACCCTCAACATCGACCTCATCTACGGCATCGACGGCCAGACCCCCGCCACCTGGCTGCACTCCCTGGACACCGCCCTGACCTGGCGTCCCGAGGAGCTATACCTCTACCCGCTGTATGTTCGCCCGCTGACCGGCCTGGCCCGCCGGGGGTCGTGGGACGACCAGCGCATGGAGCTCTACCGCCTGGGCCGTGACCACCTTCTCGCCAACGGCTACGAGCAGGTCTCCATGCGCATGTTCCGCCTCCCCACCGCCACGCCCACCGGAACGGAGTACTGCTGCCAACGCGACGGAATGGTGGGCCTGGGCTGCGGCGCCCGCTCCTACACCACGCGCCTGCACTACTCGTTCGAGTACGCGGTCGAGGCCAGGCACGTCCGAGCGATCATCGACGACTACGTGGCGGAAACCGACTTCACCACGGCCCGGGTCGGCTTCTCCCTTAGCGACGACGAACGCCGGCGCCGTCACCTCATCCAGTCCCTGCTCCAGGCCGAGGGACTGGACCGTGCCACCTACCGCGCCCGTTTCGGCACCGACGCCGCCGAGGACTTCGACCTGTCCACGTTCATCGAGCGCGGCTGGCTGGACAGAACCGAGACGGCCCTGCGCCTCACCCCCGAAGGGCTGGCGCGCTCCGATGCGATAGGCCCCGCCCTCTTCTCTCCAGCCGTCCACCGGCTGATGAGCACCTACGAAGCGCGTTGACCCCCTGGCCGGGGTCGTAGGCGGCCTTGGCGGGTGCAACGTCTGGTTGGCTGGAGGGGCACTGCGAATGGTGCGGAGGGTTGTCGCTTGGAAGAACACCTGACGGTTCTGTATCGGGGGCCGCTGGCCAGTTGCAACTACGACTGTCCGTACTGCCCCTTCGCCAAGCGAAGGGACACGCCCGAGCAGTTGCGGGCCGATCGGAACGCGCTGGAGCGCTTCACCGGGTGGGTACGGGAACAGGACCACGGGATCTCCGTGCTGTTCACGCCCTGGGGCGAGGGCCTGGTCCGATCCTGGTACCGGCGCGCGCTCGTGGAACTCAGCCATCTTCCGCACGTGCGACGGGCCGCGATCCAGACGAACCTCAGCCACCGCGTCGACTGGACGGCGGACGCGGACCTGTCCCGGCTCGCCCTGTGGTGCACGTACCACCCGGGGCAGGTGCCCTACGAACGCTTCCTCGGTAAGTGCCGCGACCTTGCCGAACGCGGTGTGCGCTTCAGCGTGGGCATCGTCGGCAAGGCCGAGCACCTCGACGCCGCCCGCCGGCTCCGGGCCGACCTACCCGCGGACGTGTACCTCTGGGTGAACGCCGCCGAGGGCGCCACCTACACCGACGCCGAGGCCGCGCTCTGGAGCGAGATCGACCCGCTGTTCGGCCTCAGCCGCGACCCGCACCCCAGCCGCGGCCTGCCCTGCCGGACGGGCGAGACCGTGATCTCGGTGGACGGTGACGGCACGGTACGGCGCTGCCATTTCGTCCCGGCCGTGCTGGGGAACCTCTACGACGGGTCGTTCCGCGCCGCCCTGCGCCCGCGTCCATGCCCGCTGGACCTCTGCGATTGCCACATCGGTTACGTTCATCTGGAGCCGTTGGGCCTCTACGACGTCTTCGCGGGCGGCGTCCTGGAACGCGTCCCCTTCGCCTGGCCCTCGTGATCGGTGCAGGGCGGGTGTCCCCTGATGACTAGGGAAGTGGTCATCAAGGGACACCCGCCCAGGCTGGCCGGGAGCTACCCGACCGGTCTTTGAGGCCCTGCGGGGGCCGTTGTGCGCGCGGCCGGTCGCGCAAGCCGTTCAGGTTTCCTTCCGGGGACGGTACTCGGACTCGTCCATGCCGAACGTCCAGGCGACCCCCTCTCTGGCGGTGCGCGTGCGGGGCGGGACGCGCAGGTAGTAGGTGCGGTGCGAACCGTCGGGCTCGGGCGTGGAGTTCACCACCTCGACCATCACGATCGGCTCGTCGCCGTCAAGCTCGATGCGCCACAGCACGCCGGTCTCGTCCCGGTGGACGGGCTTGGCGCCGGTCTCGGCCAGGTAGCGCTCATAGCCGTAGATCTCCAGCATGACCCGGCGCTGCTCGGCGTTGGACTCGGCGTCGATGCGGGCGGGGGACAGGTCGGTCAGCGACTCGATGAAGCCCGCGGGCAGCGGCATGCCCCGCCATGCGTGCAGTGCGAACCCATCGGAGTACGCCAAGGCGGGTCCGTCGCCGCGGTGCAGCCGCCCCGGTTCGTCGCGGTGCAGCTCGACCGGACGCTCGGAGACGATCGCGACGCGCTCGTACGGCCACCACCAGCCCGCCACGCGGGCGACCTCGGCCACCCCGGACAGAACGGTGCCGGGAGGGCCGTCCTTTCCGAGACCGCCCAGGGACTCGACCAGCGACAGCCAGGGCGCGTCATGTTGGCCCAGGATCGCGTCGAGCGTCGCGCCGCGCAGCCGTGCCACGTTCCTGTGGTCATTGGCGGCGGGGAGCCCGCCGATGGCCTCCCGGATCCGCAGCACGAGCTCGTCGACCTGGCTCCAGAGGCGGCCGCCGGTCTGCGCCCAGGCTTGCGCCCAGCGCTCCGGTCCCAGCTCGGAGGACGCGGAGCCGCGGGCCTGCTCCCAGGGGTCGGTACGCAGGACCTCCCGTACGCTCGCGCCCGCGTCGCTCACATCGACCAGGGAGGAGGCAGCCTCAAGGTAGCGGCTCAGCCGCTTGGTCTTCTTCGACAGCCGTTGCCGCAACTCCTCCCCATGGCCCGCGATCAGGGCGGCGGCGACCGTCCCGTACGCGGGTGAAGGGACCCAGACGATGCGCTCTGGGGCGGCGAGCCCCGCGGCGGTGTACGCGGCGTGGACTCCGGCCTCGGCCCGTTCACGCTCATCGGGGCCGGTGGGGCCCGACGCGAACGCGGCGGCCTGCCAGTCAAGGACGATGTCGCCGCGCGAACGCGCGGGAACGGCCGGTTCCGCCTCGGGTCCGGAACGGTTCTCTGGGACGTCGGTGACGGCCTCGGACGGCATGGGGGGTGTGGTGGGCACGTTGGTCTCCGGTAGGGGTCGGGTCAGTCGGCGACGACGCGGACGGCGCCCGGCACGTACTCGCGCTGCCGGACGACCCGGTACCAGCCCTTGGGCAGCGTGATCGCAGCGTGCTCCTCGTGCACCAGCCGCCCTCCTGACGGCAGATGCAGGTGGTCGGGGACGAACGGGTCGGAGTCGCGCAGAAGCACGCCGGGCGCGGCGATCGCGTGCGCGTGACCGGTCGCCTCGCCCAGGGCGAGCACCATGCGCCCCCGATCGTCGCGAGGCGCGGGCGGCAGGTCACGGACGGTCTGCGGGACCTCCTCCTCGGGGATGGGCAGGATGAGGATGTCTCCCTGTCGGTACATGCGCGAAAAGATAGCGAGGGCCACCGACATTCAGCCCTCGTCCGATCGCGCCAGGGCTAGTAGCCGCGCGTGCGGCGGGCGGCCGGGCGGGCCCAGCGGCCGGACGCGCTGAGACCGACGTGCTGGAAGGCGCGGACGAGCTCGCCGCCGAGGTTGACGCCCGCGCCGAGCGCGAGCGCGACGGACAGCGCACCAATGAGGCTGAGCACGCCGCCCTGTGGGTCCCCGGTGTTGAGCTCGACCATGGCCCGGTAGAGCAGGGTCCCGGGGAGCAGCGGTGAGATGGCCGGGACCACGTACGGCAGGACGGGCGCGCGGCGGCGCCGGGCGAGCATGTTGGCGAGGATGCCGATGATGACGGCGGAGATGGCCGCGCTGAAGACCGGGGCCACCTCCCAGTGGTGGAGGCGCACGTGGATGCTCCAGATGAGCGCCCCGCCGATGGCCGCGGCGAAGAGCACGTTCTTGGGGACGGCCAGGGACACCGCGAACGCCAACCCGACACCGGCGGCCGCGAGCACGGCCACGGGTGAGAACACGGCAGGGGAGCTAGGCAGGTCGCTGACGTTGATGTCGATGTCCAACTGCACCGCGAAGTACACCACCACGCCCAGACCCGCGACGATCGCCGCGAGCATGATGAAGACCTCCAGCAGCCGTGCGGCCGCGCTCACCAGGTCGCCGGTGATGCCGTCCTGGATGCTGGCCACCAGGGGACGACCGGGCAGCAGGGCGAGGATCGCGCCCGTGACCACGGTGGAGACCCTGCCCGGGCTGCCCATCGCCACCACGAGGACTGCGATCGAGGCGCCTATCGACGACGCGGCCAGTAATTGGAAGAACTCGGCGATGCCCCTGCGGGCCAGCGCGGCGGCGGTGCGGTCACCGATCACCGTGGCGACGAAGGCCGTGGCGGCGACCACCGGCCCGCCGCCCACCAGCACACCCGCGGACGCGGCGATCAGCCCGAACGACATCACCAGGAGCCAGGGAGGGTACGGGCCACGGCCGCGCTTGATCTGCGCGAGCCTTTCGTGCGCCTCCTCCAGATCCAGTTTCCCGATGGCGGCGTCGTGGATGAGCTCGTGCAGTTCCATGAGCCGCCAGTACGCGGGGGTGCGGCGCCGGATGGCACGCGAGCCTGTCACCGGCAGCGCGCTGCCACCGGGGTGCGCCGACACCAGCAGGCTGGTGAACGTCACCTGGACCTCGGTACGCGGCAGTTCGTAGGCGACGGCCAGGCCCAGCATCGCCTCGTTCACGCGTTCGGTGGTCTCGCCGCTGGCCAGCAGCAGTTCGCCCACGCGAAGGACAAGGTCGATGGCCCGCGCGCTGACGACTTCGCTCGGCTCGTCCTCGGGAGGCTCGGGTGGCGTGGTGTCCATGAGGACGTGCCAGGTCCGCCGCAAGCGTTCCGTGGCCCGGCCCATGCGCGGTCCAACGCCTCCCTGACTTCGCTGACTCCGCCGCCGCACACCCATCCATCCCGAACCTACCCACTTACCGATCATGATCAAGCCACGGGCGGACCGGGTTGTCCACAGACTCGGATTTCCGTTCCGGCGGGCCGCCGACGGCTGGTAGCAAGGGTGAATGAGCTTTTCCGAGCACGTCACGGCGCTGCGCGACGAGGCCGAACGCTGCCTGCGCGCCCTCGCGGGCGAGCGGGCGCGGCTGCGCGACGACCAATGGACCGCCATCCACGCGCTGGTCGTCGAACGGCGCCGGGCCTTGGTCGTGCAGCGCACCGGCTGGGGCAAGTCGGCCGTCTACTTCGTGGCGACCCGGCTGCTGCGCCGGCGCGGTGCCGGTCCCACGGTGATCGTCTCGCCGCTGCTCGCGCTGATGCGCAACCAGATCGAGGCGGCCGACCGGGCCGGGATCCACGCCCGCACGATCAACTCCGCCAACACCGACGAGTGGGAACCGATCTTCGCCGAGGTCGAGGCGGGCGCGGTCGACGTCCTGCTGGTCAGCCCGGAACGGTTGAACAACCCCGACTTCCGCGACCTCGTCCTCCCCAAGCTCGCCGCCGGGGCCGGCCTGGTCGTCGTGGACGAGGCGCACTGCATCTCCGACTGGGGCCATGACTTCCGCCCCGACTACCGCCGCATCCGCACCCTGCTGGCCGACCTGCCCCCGGGCATCCCCGTCCTCGCCACCACCGCCACCGCCAACGCCCGCGTCACCCAGGACGTCGCCGAACAACTGGCCGCCGACCTGCACGGCGAAGCCGGCGACGCCCTGGTGCTCCGCGGCCCCCTCGAACGGGACTCGCTCCGTCTCGCGGTGGTACGGCTACCCGAGGCCGAGCAGCGCATCGCGTGGCTGGGCGAGCAGCTCGATCGGCTCCCCGGGTCGGGCATCGTCTACACGCTGACCGTCGCCGCCGCCCACGAGATAGCCGGTTACCTGCGTGACCGTGGCCACGAGGTGGCCGCGTACTCGGGCAGGACCGAGCCCGCCGAGCGCCTTCAGGCCGAGCGCGACCTTCTCGACAACAAGCTCAAGGCGCTGGTCGCCACCAGCGCGCTGGGCATGGGCTTCGACAAACCCGACCTCGGCTTCATCGTCCACGTGGGGGCGCCGCAGTCGCCCGTCGCGTACTACCAGCAGATCGGGCGCGCGGGCCGCGGCGTCGACCGCGCCGAGGTGATCCTGCTCCCCGGCACCGAGGACCGCGATATCTGGGCCTACTTCGCCAGCCTGGGCTTCCCTCCCGAGCCGGTCGTCCGCGCGACCCTCGACGTCCTCCAGGCCGCGGGACGCCCGCTGTCCACCGGCGCCCTCGAAACCCGGGTCGATCTCAGCCGGGCCCGGCTGGAGATGATGCTCAAGGTCCTGGACGTCGACGGCGCCGTACGGCGCGTCAAGGGCGGCTGGACGGCGACCGGTCGCGAGTGGTCCTACGACCGCGAACGGTACGAACGCGTCGCCGCCGAACGCACCCGCGAGCAACGCGCCATGCTCGACTACCTGGCCACCAAGGGATGCCGTGAGGAGTTCCTCCGCCGCTGCCTGGACGACCCCGCCGCCAAGCCCTGTGGCCGCTGCGACAACTGCACCGGCCACCACTGGCCCACGGACGTCTCCGACACCGGCACGGCACAAGCCCGCGCCCGCCTGCGCCGCCCCGGCGTCGAGGTCCAGCCACGCCGCATGTGGCCCACCGGCGTCAAGGACGACCTGGGCCTCTCCGGCCGCATCCCCGCCGAGCACCTGGCCGAGGAGGGCCGAGCCCTGGGCCGCCTCACCGATATCGGCTGGGGCAACCGCCTCCGCGAGCTGTTCGCGGGCCCCGACACCGAGATCCCCAAGGACATGCTGGACGCCGTGGTCAAGGTCCTGGCCGCCTGGGACTGGACGACCCGCCCCACCGGGATCGTGACCATCGCGTCCCGCACCCGCCCCCAACTGGTGGCAAGCCTGGGCCGAAGCCTCTCCCACCTGGGCCGCCTGCCCCATCTGGGAGACCTCGTCCCCCTAAGCGACCCGGCACCACGCCGCCACAACAGCGCCCACCGCCTCCGCTCGATCTGGCACACCCTGACCCTCCCCGCCCCCGTGGCCGAAGCGGTCCGCGAGAACCCCGGCCCGATCCTCCTGATAGACGACCGCATAGAAACCGGCTGGACCATGACCGTCGCAACCCACCACCTACGCCAAGCCGGCGCCCCCGCCGTCCTCCCCCTAACCCTGGCCATAACCACCTAACCCACCCAACCTCCACCCCAGGGCCAAACACCAACCACCAAGCCCGAACAGCCCGCTCGCTGTCGCGGCTCCCGCAGTCACCGCTGCACCAACACTCCGATGGCCCGTGTCTCGCCCCCCGAAGCTGCCGCGTCCGAACCAACATGTGCGCCGAGGAGCAGGCTCGCCGTTCTCGCCTGTCCCGGTCGACCACCTGAGCCGTCCCAGCCTCAAGCCCGCAGGCCAAGCCCGGCGCCAACTCTCAGGTTCGGACGGCGTTCTGGCTGTCGAGACCGCCGCGGTCACCGCTGCACCAGCGCTTCGATGGCCCGTGTCTCGCCCCCAAGCCGTCGCGCCCGAACCGGCGGAAGCGCTGAGGAGGCCGGCCCGCCGTGTCTTCTTGGCCCTGGCCGTCACCACCTGACCCGTACGAGTTCCAGCAGCCGGGGCATGCAAAGTGGCACCTGCCGGGGTCGAATGGCGGTTTCGTTTTCGGGGGGCGGTCGGCTGGCGCTTCATCAGCGCTTGATGCCTATGCCTCGGGATCCACGGTGGCGTGTCGAACGGGCGGCGGTGCCAGGGCGCTTGGCGGCCGTGCTGCCCTTGGCCTTGGCTGTCGCCACCTGACCCATTGGATTCAGCGGCCGGGCACGCCGGTGCCACCGTTGAGGCTGAACGGCGGGGTCGCATGCTGAGTGTGGTGGCTGGTGCTCTGGTGGCACGTGCCTCGGGTCAGGGTTGTGCTTCTGAACCTGCGGGTTGGCCGGGCATGACTGCTCGCCCTCGCCCTGGGTGTCATTAGCTGACGCATGCCGGGTGGCGGGGGCTGGGGCGGACGGTGGGTTGGTGGCGGGCCGTGGTGCGCCGGCCGGTGTGGTGGTCGGGGCACCACGGCCCGTTTGGTTAGTTCTTGATCTGGTTGTCCACCACGTCGAGGGTGGGGCGGGCGCCTAGGTGTTGCATGGCGCGGGCGGCCAGGTGGTTGCCGGCGGCCAGTGCCTCGGCGGGGGGCTTGCCGTCGAGCCAGGCGGGGAGGAAGCCGGCGATGAAGGCGTCGCCGGCGCCCGTGCCGTCGACGATCTTGTCGATGGGCTCGGCGGGGACCGTGACCGGTTCGGGGCGGCGGTTGGCGTACCAGAGCGTGCCCTCGGCGCCGTTCATGATCACGACTTCCGGATACCAGGCGGTGAGCACCTTGGCCGCCTGGTCGGGCAGGTCACGGCCGGTGAGGACCTCCGCCTCCTTGGCGTTGACGATCAGGAGGCGGGCGCCCTGCGTCCACTCCAGGTAGGGCTCGGCGCCCATCCGCTTGAGCGGGGAGGACGAGCCCGCGTCCACCGAAATGGACATCTGGGACTTGCGAGCCAGGTCCAGGCAGTGGATGGCGGCCTTGCGGGAGCCCTCGTTGATCAGGGCGTAGCCCGACAGGTGCAGGTGGCTTCCCTGGTGGAACAGGTCTCTGCAGCGTTCGATGTCCTCCGGGAGCAGCGCCGCGTTGGCGCCGGGGTCGGACAGCATGGTGCGGTCGCCCTTGTGGGTGATCAGCACCACACAGGTCCCGGTGGGACGCTCCTGGTCCATGACCAGGCGGGCGTCCACGCCGTACCCCATCAGTTCCATGTCCCGGTTCCGGCCGGCGATGTCGGAGCCACGGCGGCCGACGAACGCCGCCTCGATCCCCTCAAGGGCCAGCCACGAGGCCACGTTGGCGCCCGAGCCGCCTCCGTGCGTCGTCACGGCGGCGGGCGTGTCGCTGCCCTTGGCCAGGGGGAATGCGGCACGAGCCACGGTGTCAGTCATCAAATCGCCGACCACGACCACGCGCGTCATGGAGTCATCACCTCGATCAACACGGCCCGCGCGAGCGGCATTCTGGGCGTGTGGTCGACCGTAACAGCTCTTGACCCCCGATTAGGTCTCGAACGCGCAGCGAAACCGGGGAACCCGGCGAATTTCCCGGCGACCGCGACCGAACGGGATTCCGATCAGCGCCGGAGACGGCACGAATCCGATGGTCCGGGGCGCGGTGCCCTAATCTCGGGAACGTGTACCCGGACCATTGGGAGGCCGACGTCGTCCTCGCCGACGGCGGGACGGCCCATGTGCGTCCCATCAGGCCCGAGGACGGCGATCTGCTGCGCGCCTTCTACACCCGGCTGTCGCCCGAGTCGATCTACTACCGGTTCTTCTCGCCGCGGCCCCGGCTGTCCGACCGTGAGATCGAGCACTTCGTCAACGTCGACCACGACCGCCGGGTCGCGCTGATCGCGACGATCGGCGGCGCCATGGTGGCGGTCGTCCGGTACGACCGGCTGAAGGACCGTCCCGGCACCGCCGAGGTGGCCTTCCTGGTGGAGGACGCCCACCAGGGGCGGGGCCTGGGCGCGGTGATGCTGGAGCACATCGCCGCGGCCGCGAGGGAACGCGGCGTGGACCGGTTCGTCGCCAGCGTCCTGCCCGACAACCGCAGGATGACCAGGGTGTTCCGGGACGTGGGCTACCGGGCCGAGCAGCGGTTCGAGGAGGGCGTCATCGAGCTGGTGCTCGACCTGGAGCCGACCGAGACCTCGGTGGAGGTCATGGCGGCGCGCGAGCACCGCGCGGAGTCCCGGTCGATCCAGCGGCTGCTGTTCCCCGGGTCGGTCGCGGTGATCGGCGCGAGCCGGGCCGAGCACAGCGTGGGACGGAGCGTCCTGCGGCACCTGCTGACCGGTGACTTCAGCGGCCCGGTCTACCCGGTGCACCCCACGGCCACCGCGGTCGCCGGCGTACGGGCGTACGCGTCGGTGCTGGAGATCCCGGACGATGTGGATCTGGCCGTGGTCTCCGTGCGTGCCTCGTCGGTACGCGAGGTGGTGGAGCAGTGCGGAAGCAAGGGTGTGCGCGGCCTGGTCGTGGTGTCGTCCGGGTTCGGGGAGACGGGGGCGGAAGGCCGGGAACGCCAGGAGGAACTGGTACGGCTGGCGCGCGCCTACGGCATGCGTGTGGTCGGGCCGAACTGCCTGGGCATCGCCAACACCGACCCTGATGTGCGCCTGAACGCGACCCTCGCCCCTACGATGCCGGGCCGCGGCCCTGTGGGGTTCTTCTCGCAGTCGGGTGCGCTGGGCATCGCCATCCTGCAGCGTACGGCGGAGCGTGGGCTGGGCCTGTCCACGTTCGTGTCGGCGGGCAACAGGGCGGACGTGTCCGGCAACGACCTCATGCAGTACTGGGAGGAGGACCCGGCCACCAAGGCCGTCCTGCTCTACCTGGAGTCGCTGGGGAACCCGCGGAAGTTCGCCAGGCTGGCCCGCCGCCTCGGCCGCCGCAAGCCGATCGTGGCGGTCAAGAGCGGGCGCAGCACCCAGGGCGTCCCGCTCGGGCACGCGGCGCAGGCCCTCAGCCTGCCCGACCACGCGGTCAGCGCCCTGTTCGCGCAGGCCGGGGTGATCCGGGTGGAGGACCTGGCGGAGCTGTTCGACGTGGCGCAGCTCCTGGCCTACCAGCCGCTGCCCACCGGCGACCGCGTCATGATCATCGACAACTCCGACTCGCTGGGCCTGCTCGCCCAGGACGCGGCCGTGGCGCTGGGGCTGGACGCCGCCGCGCCCGTCAACCTGGGTCCCCGCGCGGACGCCGACGACTACGAGGCCGCGTTGTCGAGCGCCCTAGAGGACGATCAGGTGGACGCGGTCGTGGCCCTGTTCACCCCGCCCACCGTCGGCGGCTACGACGTGCGCGTCCCGGAAAAGATCCTGCGGCTGGCGAAGGGCGCCTCCAAGCCGATCGTGGCCACCTACCTGGGGTCGGAGGGCATGCCCGAGGATCTGAGGATCCCGGGGCCGGACGGGATGCCCGGTGCGGGCTCCGTCCCCTCGTACCCGGCCCCGGAGGACGCCGTCCGGGCCCTGGCGTACGTCATCCGGTACGCGCAGTGGCGGCGACGCCCGCAGGGGCGGCTGCCCGAGCTGGAGGGCACCGACCGCAAGCGCGCCCGTGCGCTGGTAGGGGAGTGGCTGGATACGGGCGTCTCCGTGGAGGCGACCCATGAGCAGGCCGCCGAACTGCTGGGCTGCTACGGCATCGCCATCGTGGAGAAAAACGAGCACGGGGAGGGCATCCCGGCGCGCATCGTCACCATGGAGGATCCGTCGTTCGGCGCCGTCGTCTCGTTCGGTCTCGCGGATGAGACCACCGCGCTTCTGGACGACCGCGCGTACCGTCTGGCGCCCCTGACCGATGTCGAGGCATCGGACCTGGTACGCGCCATCCGCACGGCCCCTCTTCTGCTGGGCCACAAGGGAGCCGAGCCCGTCGACGTGCCCGCACTGGAGGATCTGCTGTTGCGGGTGTCCCGCCTAGGGGACGACCTTCCCGAGGTGGCTCGCCTGGAACTCGACCCGGTCGTGGTGGGCCCATGGGGCTGTGCCGTGAGGGAGGTGACGCTCCGCCTGGAGCGTCCACGCGGCCCCCGCCCCGAACTTGGGCCGCGCCGCCTCCGCTAGGCACCCCTCAGCACCGCTGCCTCCTTCGGTGGCTCGGGCGGCGTGGGATTGGGCGTCGGCGGATACGGGTCCGGTGATGGTTCGGGTGGCTCCGGCTCCGGTGGCGGCATCGGCGGTACGGGCTCCGGCGGCGGCCCCGGCGGTACGGGGTCGGGTGGCTCGGGTTTCGGGGGCACCGGATCGGGCGAGGGGCCGGGCGGCACCGGTTGCGGCGGCCTGCGCGGCGGCTCAGGCGACGGCCCGGGGGGTGGTTCGGGAGGCGGCACCGGGGACGGCGGCGGAGGCTCCGGGTTGGGGCCGGGCGGCGGAACCGGCGGCGGTGACGGCATGGGGTCTCGGTCGGACATGCCCCTTCCCTACCCTGAGGTCGGGCGTCCTCTCCTACGGCCCACGCTCCCGGACGGCCGGGGAGGGGCCCAAATGACCATGTTGCGGCCACGTTGTGTGCACCGCGCGCCCGGGACAGGGCAGGATGGGGTCATGAGGGAAACCCGAGCGACGGCTCACGGGTTGCGCACGGCCATCGAGCGCAGCGGTTACTACCCGGCATTGGTCGCGGACGCGGTCGAGTCGGCCATAGGCGATGAGCGAGTGATCGCCTATGTGGTGCATCACGAGGCGACGTTCGACCCCGCGATGGAAGTGCGGCGGCATGTGACGGTCCTGGTGCTGTCGGCGTCCCGGCTGCTGGTCTGCCATACCGACGAGCACCCGCCGGGCGACGGCATGGCGCAGCCCCACGCGTCCACCACGACGGAGGCGGTCAGGCTGGACCGCGTCCAGTCGGTCGCCGTCACCCGGGTCGTCCCCGACCCCGCGTCCTACGTGCCGGGTGTGCCGCCGACCGAGGTCGTGCTGACCATCGGCTGGGGCGCCATCGCGCACATCGACCTGGAACCGGCCACCTGCGGCGACGAGAACTGCGAGGCCGACCACGGCTACACCGGCAGTGTCACCTCCGACGACCTGTCCCTGCGGGTCAGCGAGGCCGCCGACGGCCGGGACGCCGTCGCCCAGGTGCTGGCGTTCGCCGAGGCCCTGTCCGCCGAGACCGCCCGCTGATCGCCCGCAGGCGGCCCTCCCAGAGGAAACCGGATGACCCCCGCATGATCGAGCCGAGGTCCCTGTGAGCGTCCCGCCGGTTCCGGCGTACGGAACGGGCGCGCTCGCCGATCTGCCGTCGTCGGTGCTGGCGTCGCTCGGCGTCCCCGGGCGGCCGAACGTCCTGGGCCTGCCCGCGATGCCCCGCGTCTGCGTTCTGATCATCGACGGGCTCGGCTGGGAGCTGTTCCAGGCGCACCGGCACGAGGCGCCGTTCCTGGCCTCGCTCCCCGGCACCCGGCTGACCTCGGGGTTCCCGGCGACCACGGTCACCAGCCTGGGGTCGCTGGCCACCGGGCTGCCTCCGGGCGGGCACGGCCTGCTCGGGGTACAGGTGGCGATCCCCGGCACCGGGCGGCTGCTGAACTGCCTGCGCTGGCAGGACGAGACCGTCGACCCGGCCACGTTCCAGCCGGCGCCGACCGTGTACGAGGAGGCGGCGGCGGACGGCGTGAACGTGTCGTACGTGGCGCTGGGCCTCTACCGGGGGACGGGCCTGACCCAGGCCACGACCCGCGGGGCGTCCTATATGGCGGCCGACGGGCTCGGACCGCTGGTGGGCCGGGCCGAACGGGCCCTGCGGAAGGAGGGCCGCGGCTTCGTCACCGTCTACCACGCCGATCTCGACACGACCGGCCACCGGTTCGGGGTCGGATCGCCGGACTGGCGGCATCAGCTCCGTTTCGTCGACCTCCTCGCCGAGCAGCTCGCGGAGGTCCTGCCCCCGGGCACGGCCCTGTACGTCACCGCCGACCACGGCATGATCGATCCCGTGGAGCGGGTCGACTTCGACACCACCGCCGAGCTCAGCGAGGGGGTCGCGCTGCTCGGGGGAGACGCGCGGGCCCGGTACGTCTACAGCGAGCCCGGCGCCCACGAGGACGTCCTGGCGGCCTGGAAGGGGCTGCTGGGCGACAAGGCGTGGGTGTTCTCGCGGGACGAGGCGGTGGCGGCGGGCTTGTTCGGGCCGATGCAGCCCGACCTGCTCGAACGGGTCGGGGACGTGATCGCGGTGCCGCACGCCGACCTCGCCATCGTGGCGTCGGAGCGGGAGCCGTACCTGAACAGGATGGTCGGCATGCACGGCTCCCTCGTCCCGGCGGAGATGATGGTGCCCCTCCTGACCTACGCGCGCCACTGACCGTCGCGCCCGCTCGTGTCCGCCCTGGATGCCTGTCCCGCGCTGTCCCGCGCCGTCCGGCGCGTCCTGCCCCGGCCGGGATCGGACGGGCCCGTACGCTCGGAGAGGTGACGAACGCGACTTCGCCCCTCCCGAAACCGGGCAATGGCGGTCAAACTGGCGATGTGCATCCACTCATCGACGTCGCCGCGCTGGCCCGCCTGCTCCGTCAGGATCCTCCGCCCGTCCTCCTGGACGTCCGATGGCATGTGAACGGGCCGCCGGGCATCGAGTCCTACCGGCGCGGGCACCTGCCGGGCGCGGTGTTCGTCGACCTGGACCGTGACGTGGCGGGCCCGCCCGGCCCGGCGGGGCGGCACCCGCTGCCCGAGCCCGCCGACTTCGAGGCGGCGATGCGACGCGCCGGGGTGTCCGGCGACCGTCTCGTGGTGGTGTACGACGACGCCGACTCCACGTCCGCCGCCCGTCTCTGGTGGACGCTGCGCTATTTCGGCCACGAACGCGTCCGCGTGCTGGACGGCGGGTTCCGTGCCTGGAACGAGGCGGGGCTGACCGTGACCGGCGAGGAGCCCTCGGTCAAACCCGGCGACTTCGTGGCCCGTCCGAACCGGCTCCCGGTGCTGGACGCCGAGGGGGCCGCGGCCGTCGCCAAGGCCGGGGCTCTCCTCGACGCCCGCGCCGCCGAACGCTTCCGCGGTGAGAACGAGCCCGTGGACCCGGTCGCCGGGCACATCCCCGGAGCCAAGAACGCGCCGACGCTGGGCAACGTGGGGGTGGACGGCCGCTTTTTGCCGCCCGGCCTCCTCCGCGAACGGTTCGCCAAGCTCGGCGCCACCGATGCCACCGACGTCGGCGCCTACTGCGGGTCCGGGGTGACGGCCGCCCATGAGATCCTCGCCCTCAACCTCGCGGGCATCCCCGCCGCCCTGTACGTGGGTTCCTGGTCCAACTGGATCGCCGACCCCACCAACCCGGTCGCGACCGGCGACGCCTAGCGCGCACCCTCAACCGGCGCCGAAACAGTTGAAGCCGGTGACGCCCGGGGTGCGGGGCGTGGCGGCCAGGGCGCGGGCGGGCGGCAGGCCGGCGGCCAGGCCGGTGTGGAAGGCGGTCATGAAGCCGGGGGCCTCGTCGTCGCGGACGGGCCCCACGCTGGCGATCACCGTGGCGGTGCCGAGCGCGAGCAGGACACCGGCCATCCCGATCACCGCGTCCCCGTCCGCCGCGCGCCCGGCGTCGCAGGCGGACAGGACGAGCAGGCGCGGTGGCGCGTCCAGCGTCTCCAGGTCGCACAGCATCAAGGGGCCGTCCGCCAGCCGCAGCCGCGAGAAGAGGGCGTTGCCGTCGCGGAACTCGCCGTGCGAGGCCAGGTGGACGAGGTCGGCCCCGTCCAGGGCGTCACGCACGGCCTCCGCCTTCGCGGCGGCGCCCGTGAGCGTGCGCGCCTGGGGGAAGAGGCGGGACAGCGCCTTCACCTCTTGCTCCGCGTGCTCCAACCCGGGGCCGGCTATGAGAACGACCCGTTCCCTCCGCGAGGCATCGACGGCGCGCGCCCGCAGCCAAGTGGCAGCGGACGGGACAAGCGTGTACGGACGGCCCTTGAGTGAGGGAAGCGCCGCCCAGGGAAGGCCGTGCAGGCACCCGATGGGAGCGAGCACCAGATCCCGCTCGGCGATGCCGTGCAGCACGGGCGCCAGCAAGACCTCGTCAAGGCGCCGGCACGCATGCTGGAGGCCCTTGAGTGCGTGGGCGTCGCCTGCACGTTCAAGGAGCCGCTTCAACGCGAAGCGCGCCAGCCTCACGTCGTCCACCACATCCGCGTACGACCCCAGGCGAAACCGGTGGAAACGCTCCCCGCATGCCGTCACGGCATGAAGCTCGTCCCCGATGCGCAGGTACTCCAGCAGCGCCCGCCCGCTGCCGAGGGCCGACACGAGCCGGTCGGTGCCGAACCCGGTTGGGTGCTGACGGCCGTCGCCTTGGCGGCGGCGCGTCCGGGCTTGGATGGACGCCTCAACCCGCCTCAATCTCTCGCGTACGCAGGCTTCGGACGTCCCGTCCTGGGCCAGGACGGATGCGCGTTGGGAACTGAGGGCGCGCAGCTCCGACAGCGCCGCCGCCCGTGCGGGATCGCGTGGCGGACGCAGCGAGGCGGGCCGGGCGAGGGCGCGACGGCGTTCCTCCATCGACAGCAACTCAACAGGCGAACGCGCCATCTGCAAGCCCAGGTGTGCCAGTTCATCGCCCAGCCCGGCGGCGCGGGCCCGAAGCTCCAGCGCGCCGAACACCTCCGCGTACTCCTCGACCGCACGCAGCCCCTCCCCGATGGCGTCGCGTGCGCCGCCGTGGTCGCGCCGCGCCCAGCGTTCCAGCGCGGTCGCATGCCACGCCGCGGCGCGGAGGGACGCGGGGCCGCGGTCGCGCATCCGGCTCACCGGCTCCAGCAGGTGCCCCGCGGGCCGGTGGAGGGCGAGGGCGACGCGGGCGGCGATGATGCGCGCCTCGGCGGACGCCTCCGCCCAGCCGCGCTCGTGCAGGCGTTCCGCGGTGGCCACCACCGAACGCAGGAACACCGCGGAACGGTCCCCCGCGGCCCAGCGGGCGCGGATGAGCAGATGGTCGGCCAGCAGCGTCCAGCCCGTGCGTTCCTGGTCCGCGAACGCGGCCCGTGCGCGTTCGGCCGTCTCCGCCGCCCGCTCGGCGTCCTCATCGGCGAGCTCGGCGTGCGCGAGCAGCAACAGCCCATCAGCGATGTCGCACTGGTAGCCGTTCGCCGTCACCTCGCGCAGCGTCGCCTCAAGGAGCGGACGGGCCTCGCCGGGCAAACCCGCCTGGATCAGGGTCTCGCCCACGTCGAACCGGCACTGCGCCACCCTTTCCCGGGTCAGCGCAGGCTCGGCCGCCGCGAAGAGCCGCAGCGCCCGTGGGATGTCCCCGCGCCGGGACGCCACGAACGCGAGGTTGCCCCGAGCCATCGCGGCCATATGCCCCAGCCCCGCCGCCTCGCCGACCGCCACCGCCTCCGACAGGGTCGCCTCGGCGGTGCCCAGATCGCCGCGCAGTGCACGGGCCAGGCCGAGGTTCGTCAGCAGCCCCGTCAGCGTTACGGGGTCGTGGTCTTGGCGGAGCCGCGGAAGGGCTTGCGAAGCCACGGCATCCGCTTCGGGGAGTCGCCCGGCGCGGGCCAGCGCGCAAGCGACGTTGGCCGCGAGGCGGTTCGCGTCGCGTCCCCGCAGGATTCCTTCTGCCCGTGCCGCCTCGGCCAGTGCGCCCTGGCAGTCGCCGCGTGCGGACAGCAGCCCGACGAGGTTCATCCGCACGAGAGCGGCCTCGTAGCCCTTGGAGCATGCCAGGGCCTCCTGGAGCCGTTCGATGCCCTCCTCCAGGAGACCCAGCTCCTTGGCGGCCAACCCCGCCGCGCGCAGCGCGACGACCCTTGCCGCACAGGAGGATGGCGAACGCTTAAGGAAGGCGTTGGCGCGCTCGTACGCGAGCACGGGATCGGACGCCGCCAGCCCGACGAGCCCCTCCGCCTCGCCCTCAGCGGTCACAGGCGGATCCAGCTGGTCACGATGGACGAGCCGTCCGGCAGCAGGAACGCCAGGCTGACCAATCCCTCGGGCAGGGCGGGGAGCGCGAAGTGACCGGCCTGATCCGCGCGGGCCCGAGGCTGCTCCGGCACCAGCGCGAGATGCCGTACCCGCACCTCGGCCGGCATCGGCGGGGCCAGCCGGCCCGCGATCCCGCGTCCATGACCGGTGCCGTCGACCTCCAGCTCGATCACCGTCCGGGACGCGGCGAAGGTGAGCGTCCGCGTCCCCTCCCCGCCCCGGAGGGCGGCCGGCGGGCCGGCGTCCGCCGGGGCGGGCTCGGCCACTTCGGCTCCGGGGACGCGCCAGGTCAGCGCCGAACGCGCGGTGGCCAGCACCTCCGAGGGCACCGGGTCGAGGGCCTGGAACGCCGCCCGCACCCGGGCCATCAGGTCGTCGTTCACGGGTCCAGCCTCCGCAGCAGGCCGTTCAGGCAACGCGCCCGGGTCGGGCCGATGCTGCCCACCGGCATCCCCAGCGCCGTGGCCAGCTCGGCGTAACTGGGTGCCGTCGCGCACAACCTCAGCAGTACCTGGCAGCGGCGAGGCAGGGCGGCCAGCGCCTCCGCCACCTCCCCGACCCGTTCCCGCGCCAGGGCGACGTCCTCCGGCGCCACGCCACCGGGCGCCGACACCACCGCGTCGTCCAGCGCCGCCCCACGCGCCGCCGCGCGCCGGGACGCGTGCAGGCTCTCCCGCCGCGCGGTCACCGCCAGCCAGGTGCCGACCGAGCCGGGCCGCTCGATCCGGTCGATCCGCTCCACCAGCCGCAGCCACGTCGTCTGCACCACGTCTCCGGCGTCGGCCTGGCTCAGCCCGTACGCCCGCGCGATCGACCACAGCAACCCGCTGTAGCGGTCGACCAGCCACGCCCAGGCCGCCCCGTCACCATCACCGGCCCGCATCACCGCCTCGGCCACCTCGCCGCTCTCCGCGTCGTCCCGCCCTGTGCCGGGCGGGTCGTCGCAGAGGCGGACGTGGCCGGGGCCGTCGTCGTCTGAAGACATGTCACCACTGGGTACGGGGGAGGGCGCGGTCAGGACGTGATGAGGACGCCGAGGTCCGGCAGCGTGCGGTGGGCGGCCGGGTCGAGGAGACGCCCGGCCGCCTCGACCGCGCCGACGCCCTCGGACGCGGCCAGGCCCGCGATCCGTCCCGCCACGGCGGGGGCTGCGAACGAGGTGCCGCTCCAGATGGCGAACCCGTCGAACCGGTCCGGGTCGTCCGGGCCGGGGCGGGGTCCGTCGAACCGCACGAAGCTGCTGGCGATGTCGACGCCGGGCGCGCAGGCGTCCACCCACCAGCCGTAGTTGGAGAACCAGGCGCGGTCGCCACCGGGACCCAGCGCGCCGACCGAGATCACCTGCTTGAGCGCCGCCGGCCAGAACGGCCGGTCGGTGGCCGCGTTGCCCGCGCACGCCACGACGGCGGTGCCGCGGCCCAGGGACGCCAACGCGCGGGCCATCAGCGGCGAGGGCCGGTCGTCGAAGGTGTGGCAGCCGAGCGAGAGGTTGACCACGTCGGCGCCGCCGTCCGCGGCCAGCCGCGCCAGCGCCCCGATGACCTCCAGCTCGTCCCCGACACCGTCCCCGCCGATCACGCGGTACGCCCGCAGCCGGGCCGACGGCGCGTACCGCAGCACGACCCCCGCGATGAACGTGCCGTGCCCGGCCTGGGAGTCCAGTTCGTAGTCGAGGTCGGCGTCCAGGACCTCCGCGGCCTCGGCACCGTGCTCGGCATACCAGGGGGTGTCCTCGTACCACGGATGCGGTGCGAGCCCGGTGTCGAGAACGGCGACGGTGACCGGGCGGCGCACGGGTGCCCCGGCACGCGGCGCGGGAACGGGCGCGGCCGGACGCGGCAGGTCGGCGGGGCCGCTCCACCACATGGGCTGCCCACACACCAGGTGGTTGGGGGAGACGTTCAGCCGCCGGTGCCGGCCGCCGCTCCCGCCGTCCCCGCCGAGCAGGGACGCCATCTCGCAGACGTCCACCTTGGCGCGGGACCGCAACCGCAGGCAGGTCACCCCGTGCTCGTCGTGCGCCGAGTCGTACCAGCGGCGCACCAGATCCCGCGCCGCCGGCGCGTCGGGACCGGCGACCAGCAACTGGTCGCGCCTGACCAGCGCCCGCCGTCCGGGCGCCGCCTCCACGACGACGGCGTCGCGATGGCGGGCCAGCAGCCGCTCCAGCCGGGCCTCCTGATCGAACATCCGACCTTCCTCCTTGGGGAATCGTGGGACTCGTGGGAACTTGCGGGCAGGGGCGATCGCATAGAGTAGCGATCACATGGAGTGATGATTACATGACCCATAGTGCCGGTTGATGTCCCCCAGCGGCGGTCTTTCAGGGAAATGTGCGTTACTGGGAACGTGATCGGCCGCGAGGGTTTCCGCAGCGGGAGCGTGCCGCCCGCCCCGGAACCTCCGGCGCCTTCAACCCTGGCTCCCACGCCCCCTGTCCTAGGTGAGGGTGCGCGGGCCGCGACCACGGCCCGGCCTGGACGCTGGGCCGTGTGGCGGGTACGTGCGGCGTGCCTGCTGTGCGGAACGTTGCCGGTGCTCACCTTCCCCAGGCCCGGCCTCTCGTGGCTCGCCTGGGTGATCCTCGTCCCCGGCCTCCTGCTGATGCGGTCCGCCCCCGGCGTACGGGCGGCGGGCACGCGCGGATGGTGGTTCGGCGCCGGTTACCTGACGGCCGTCCTCTACTGGACGCTCCCCAACATCGGGCCCGGCCTCGTCCTCGTCGCCGCCGTCTTCGGGTCGCTGTGGGCGGCATGGGGCGCGGCCGCGCGATGGCTGGGTTCCTCAGCGGTGGCGGTCATCGTCCTGCCGTCCATCTGGGTCGCCATCGAGTACGCGCGCTCCTGGCCCAGCCTCGGCGGGCCATGGGGGCTGCTGGGGGTCAGCCAGTGGAACCACCCGACGATCCTCAGCCTGGCGTCCATCGGCGGGGTGTGGCTGCTGTCGTTCGTGCTCGTCGCCGCCAACACCGCGATCGTCCTCGCCCTGCGGCCTCCCCGACGCGGCCCCTGGGTACGCACCGGCGGTGTACTGCTCGCGCTGCTGCTGGTCGCAGGTCCGCTCACCTACGCCGCGCGCACCTCACCGTCCACCGAGAAGACGATGCGGGTCGCGCTCGTGCAACCCGGCGTCGTCCACAGCCCTCCCACCCGGTTCAGCGCAGGCGAACGCATCACCGCGCAGACCCCGCCCGCCGACCTCATCGTCTGGGGCGAAAGCAGCGTCGGCCACGCCATCGCCCGCCACCCCGACATCGCCACCCGGCTCCGGGCACTGGCCGCCGAAGCCCCCATCCTCGTGAACGAAGACGCCAGAGACGCCGACGGCCGCATCTCCAAGAGCGCGATCCTCATCAACCCCGACGGGACGCACCAGCGCTACATCAAGACCCGGCTCGTCCCCTTCGGCGAATACATCCCGTTCCGCTCCGGATTCGGCTGGCTGAGCCGCATCAGCCGCGCCGCGGGACAAGACCGCGTCCCCGGCACCGGCGCGAGCGTCATGACCACCCACGGGCTCACCCTCGGGCCGCTCATCTGCTTCGAATCGACCTTCCCCGACCTTGGCCGCGCCGTCGTGCGACGCGGCGCGCAACTCCTCGTGTACCAGTCGTCCACCTCCACGTTCCAAGGCAGCTGGGCACCCCCGCAGCACGCCTCACTCGTCGCCGTACGCGCCGCCGAAACCGGACGACCCGCCGTCCAAGCCGCGCTCAGCGGGGTATCGACCGCCTTCGACGCCCGCGGCAGGCGGCTGGCATGGATGGACACCGACCACCGCGGATCCACCGTCGTCACCCTGCACATCCCGCCGTCCACGTCCCGCACCCCCTACGACCGCCTCGGCGACTACGTCGCGTACCTCGCCGTCCTCATCGCCGCCGCGGCCGCCCTCGCCGCCGCCCGCGGCAGGCTCGCCCGGCCCCGCTGAAACCCGGCCGCACCGGGACCGCGGTCCCTCGCACCCGGGACCACCCCGCCCCTAGCTTCACCGATGCGACGGCCACCCGACCGCCGCTCGCCACCCCGCCGGACCCGTCACCGCTGTGACCGATGGAACACCACCCGTGGTGGAAAGGTGGAAGCGAACACGGTCGTGTGGTGGTGCGACCGGTGTCAATGATGCACAATGAGGGACGCGGAAACCGTCCTGGGATGCCCGAGGCCGTAGGGGAAGACGAGCCTCAGTACAGATCCAGGAGGTCCGGTGACCGCACGTGGCGTTTTCTACGTCCACTCCGCGCCACCTGCGCTGAGCCCGCACATCGAATGGGCGGCCGCAGGTGTACTCGGCGTGCCCGTGTCCCTTGAGTGGGCCGACCAGGCGGCCGCGCCGGGGACCCTGCGCGCCGAACTGCATTGGGAGGGCAAGCCCGGAACCGCCGCCGGGATCACCTCCGCGCTGCGCAACTGGAAACTCCTGCGGTTCGAGGTCACCGAAGACGCCACCGCCGGCTGCGACGGCGTCCGCTACAGCTTCACCCCCACCCTCGGCGTCTTCACCGGAGTCATCGGCGCCAACGGCGACATCATGATCCCCGAAGACCGGCTGCGCACCGCCATGGCCAACGCCGCCGCCGGCAAGACCACCCTCGAGAACGAACTCGAACGCCTCCTCGGCACCCCCTGGGACAACGAACTCGAACCCTTCCGCCGAGCCGGCGACGGCGCCCCCGTCAGATGGCTCCACGCTGCTGTGTAGTTTTTGCAAGCACGAGCTGCGCTCGTCGCTGGCGCTCCTCGCTTGTCGTGCTTGCGGCGATCGCTGCATCGCTCCGACTCGCCTAGAGGCTCGCTTCGCGATCAGGTTCCTCGCAGGCTCGGAACCTGCCTTCGGTCGCGATCGCAACGGCTGGCCGCCGTTCGGGGTTGGGGTTGCGGGCTGAGGTAGTTGCGAGAGGTGTTTATTTGCATGCGCGAGCTGCGCTCGTCGCTGGCGCTCCTCGCTTGTCGTGCTTGCGGCGATCGCTGCATCGCTCCGACTCGCCTAGAGGCTCGCTTCGCGATCAGGTTCCTCGCAGGCTCGGAACCTGCCTTCGGTCGCGG
>NZ_BSTM01000011.1:148721-225167 GCF_030269515.1 Actinomadura sp. NBRC 104412
CGATCGCAACGGCTGGCCGCCGTTCGGGGTTGGGGTTGCGGGCTGAGGTAGTTGCGAGAGGTGTTTATTTGCATGCGCGAGCTGCGCTCGTCGCTGGCGCTCCTCGCTTGTCGTGCTTGCGGCCATCGCTGGCATCGCTTCGACTCGCCCTGGGGGCTCGCTTCGCGATCACTTCCTCGCAAGCTCGGAACTGCCTTCGGTCGCGATCGCAGCGCTTGGGCGCCGTTCGGGGTTGGGGTTGGGGTGGGTGCGGAGTTGCTTATTGCAGCCGCGAGCTGCGCTCGTCGCTTGTCGCGGCTGCGTGTGATCGCTGGATTGCTTCGACTCGCTCGGGGGCTCGCTTCGAGATCAGGGGCTCGCCGGCGCTCGCCCCTGCTTTTGTCGCGATCGCGATGCTTGGACGCCGTTTGGGGATGGGTGGCGGGGTGGGGTGGGTGTGCGATTGCGCGGGTGCGTGCGGTTGCTGGGGCATGCGTTAGGCCCGCCCCTTTGGGGCGGGCCTTTTTGGGGTTTCTAGGCGGTTTTTAGGACTACTGAGACGTTGTGGCCGCCGAAGCCGAAGGAATTGTTGAGGGCGGCCAGGGGGCCGGGGGGGAGGGGGCGGGGTTCGCCTCGGACGATGTCCAGGTCGACTTCGTCGTCCACGTCCTCCAGGTTGATGGTGGGGGGGACCAGGCGTTCCTTGAGGGCCATCAGGGTGATGATGGATTCCAGGGCGCCGGCGCCGCCCAGGAGGTGGCCGGTCATGGACTTGGTGCCGGTGATGTTGACCTTGGCGCTGGCCTCGGGGCCCAGGGCGGCCTTGATGGAGTTGAGCTCGGCCACGTCGCCCAGGGGGGTCGAGGTCGCGTGGGCGTTGATGTGGACGATGTCGGACGGTTCCAGGCCCGCGTTCTGGATGGCGCGGCGCATCGCCTTGGACTGGCCGGCGCCGGTGGGGTCGGGCTGGACGATGTCGAAGGCGTCGCCGGAGTAGCCGCAGCCGGCGGCGATGCCGTAGATGTTCGCGCCGCGGGCACGGGCGTGCTCCTCGGATTCGAGGATCATCACGGCGGCGCCCTCGCCCAGGACGAAGCCGTCGCGGTTCTTGTCGTAGGGACGGGACGCCCGTTCCGGCTCGTCGTTGCGGGTGGAGAGGGCGCGCATGGAACCGAACGAGGCGAGCTGGAGGGGGTGGATGCACGCCTCGGTGCCGCCGCAGATCACCACGTCGGCGCGACCGGCGCGGATCATGTCGATGCCGTAGCCGACCGCCTCGGCGCTGGACGCGCAGGCGCTGACCAGGGCGTGCGAGCCGGCCATCGCGCCGAACTCGATGCCGACATGGCCGGCGGCGCCGTTGGGCATGAGCATCGGCACGGTGAACGGGCTGACCCGCTGCCAGCCCCGCTCGCGGTTGACGTCGTGGCTGTTGAGCGCGGTGTGCAGGCCCCCGATGCCGCTGGACACCACCACCCCGAGCCGGTCGCCGTCCACCGTGTCGCCCTCGGCCGGCTCGGCGGGGCGTCCTTTCTTGGGCGCGGGAGGCGCGAAGCCGGCGTCCGCCCATGCCTCCCGGGCCGCGATCAGCGCGATCGCCTGGTTCCGGTCGAGCTTCCGCAGCTGCTGCTTGGGCATCACCTCGGACGGGTCGACCGCGAGCGTCGCGGCGAACCGTACCGGCAGCTTGTCCAGGTCGTCCCAGTCCAGCGTCCGCACCCCGGACTTTCCGGCGAGCAGCGCTGACCAGGTCGACGGCCAGTCGCCGCCGAGCGGCGTGGTCGCGCCCAGCCCGGTGACGACGACGGTGGTCTGGCTAGTGGTCATTCGTGAGTGCTCCTCGCAAAGCTGGGGATGGGGGCCGCGGCGCGCCGGCAGCCGCCGCGGCGCCCCGTACTACTGCTGCAGGTTCTGGACGAAGTTGATGACGTCCTTGACCGTCTTCAGGTTGCGGAGCTCGTCGTCGGGGATCTCGACACCGAACTTGTCCTGGGCGGCCACGGCGATCTCCACCATCGACAGCGAGTCGATGTCGAGGTCGTCGATGAAGTTCTTCTCCGGGGTCACCTCCGACTTGTCGATGCCGACGATGTCGTCGATGATCTCCGCGAGACCCTCGAGGATCTCCTTTTCGCTGGCCACTGCCATGTGTGCGTTCTCCTTCTTCCGGGTCGGGTCCCTGGCTACGGGATCTGGATGACCTGCGCGGCGTAGGCCAGCCCGGCGCCGAACCCCACGAGCAGGGCCGGGGCGCCGGACGGCACGTCGCCGCGTTCGATCATGCGGGAGAGCGCGAGCGGTATCGACGCTCCCGAGGTGTTGCCGGAGTGGACGATGTCGTCGGCCACGACGGCGTTGGCCGCCTTCACCTTGCGGGCGATGGCGTCCACGATGCGGAGGTTGGCCTGGTGCGGCACGATCGCGGCCAGGTCGGAGGGCGCGACGCCGGCGCGTTCGCACGCCTCCAGCGCCACCGGGGCGATCGCGCCGGTCGCCCAGCGGAAGACCGCCTGGCCCTCCTGCCGGATGAACGCGTTGCGGTCCGGGATGATGATCTTGTCGTGGTGGTCGCCGTCGCTGCCCCACACCACCGGGCCGACGCCGGGCTCGGCGCTGCCGGTCACCACCGCGGCGCCGGCGCCGTCGGCGAAGATGATGCTGGTGGAGCGGTCCGACCAGTCCAGCCAGGCCGACATCTTCTCGGCGCCGATGACCAGGGCGTTGCGGGCGGTGCCGGCGCGCACCGCCGCGTCGGCGGTGCCGAGCGCGTAGCAGAACCCCGCGCACGCGGCGTTGAGGTCGAACGCGCCGGGCGCGTCGATCCCGAGCCGGCTGGCGACCTGGGGCGCGTGCGCCGGCATCGGCGACTCGGCCGAGCAGGTGGCCAGGACGACCAGATCGATGTCGCCGGGGCCGAGCCCGCTCCCGGCCAGCGCCTTGCCGGCGGCGTGGACGGCCATCTCGACGATGCCTTCCTCGGGTCCGGCGATACGGCGGGACGCGATGCCGACCCGGGTGCGGATCCACTCGTCGCTGGTGTCGACCGTCTCGGCCAGCTCGTCGTTGGTGACGACGCGGGCGGGCTGGTAGTCGCCGAAGGCCAGGATCCTCGACCCGGGGACGGCGGCGGGCACGCGCAGCTTCATGAGCCCGCTCCTTCGATGAGCTCGCGGGCCTTGCCGAGGTCGTCGGGGGTCTTGAGGGCGACGGCCGGGACGCCCTTGAGCTCCCGTCTGGCCAGGCCCACCAGGGTTCCGGCGGGTGGCAGCTCGATGATGCCGGTGACGCCGAGGTCGCGCATCGTCGCCATGCAGGCGTCCCAGCGGACGGGGGCGCTGACCTGGTCGACCAGCCGGGAGACGAACTCGCGTCCGGAGCTCACGGCGGCGCCGTCCCGGTTCTGCAGGAGTGTGGCGCGGGGGTCGGCGACCGGGACGCCGGGGGCGAGCCTGCGCAGCGTGTCGACGGCGGGCGCCATGTGCTCGGTGTGGAAGGCGCCGGCGACCGACAGGGGGCGGAGGCGGGCCCTGGCCGGGGGCTCGTCGGCGAACGCGGCGAGCCGCTCCGTGGTTCCGGCGGCCACGACCTGCCCGGCGCCGTTGACGTTGGCGGGGGTGAGGCCGTGCTTGTCGATCGCGGCGAGGACCTCGTCGGGATCGCCGCCGAGGACGGCGGTCATGCCGGTCTCGGTGACGGCGGCGGCCTCGGCCATGGCCCGGCCGCGCTCCCGTACCAGGACGAGCGCGGACTCGGGGGTCAGGACGCCGGCGATGGCGGCGGCGGCCAGCTCCCCGACGCTGTGGCCCGCGACCGCTTCGGGCGCGGAGCCGGGGCCGTACAGGGTCTCGTAGGCGGCGAGGGCCGCGGCGACCAGCAGCGGCTGGGCCACGGCGGTGTCACGAATCTCTTCGGCGTCGGCGGTGGTGCCGTAACGGACCAGGTCCAGCCCGGTGACCGCGGACCACCAGGCCAATCGGTCGGCGACTCCAGGGACCTCTAGCCACGGTTGCAGGAATCCGGGGGTTTGAGCGCCCTGGCCGGGCGACGCGATCAGAATCACGCAGTCCAGCCTGCCGGTAGGGGTGATCGGACTCGATGCCGGTCCACACGAAGTTTGCGTGATGGGCTTTGTACGACACCTACAAGGCGTCTAGAGGCGTGCCGGACGGTTGGAGAAACGGCCGAGGACGAGGGCGATCCGGAGGGTGAAGGCGTTGCGCCCGTCGGTCGGTGTGAGCGACGTCAGTTCCGCGACTCGCCGCAGCCGGTAGCGCACCGTGTTGGGGTGGACGAACAGCAGCCGCGCGGTCGCCTCCAACGACGACCCTTGCTCCAGATAGGTCGTGAGGGTGTCCAGCAGGGGGGCGCCCGCGGCGAGCATCGGGTTGTAGACCTCCTCCACCAGGTACCGCCGGGCGGCCTCGTCCCCGTCCAGCGCCCGCTCGGGGAGGAGCTCGGTGGCCAGGACGGGGCGGGGCGCGTCCGGCCATCCGCAGGCGGCGGCCAGTCCCGCCATCGCGGCGCGCGCCGAGGCGGTGGAGGCGTACAGGTCGTCCACGAGCGGCCCGATCACGACCGGTCCGGGTCCGCATTTGGCGGCGATGGGGCGGACGGCCTGCAGCGGTTCCTCGGTGCCGCCGACGATCACCAGGACGCGGCGTCCCTGGACGCCGGCCAGCACGTCCACCTTGGCGCGGCGGGCGGCCCGCTGCATCTGGTCGATGGTGACCTCGGGCTCCTCGTCCTCGGGGGTGAACCCGGCGACGACGGTGACGGGCTTGGCGGTCCAGCCGAGGGCGGCGGCCCAGGAGTGCATGCCGTGGTCGACCTCGCCGCGCATCACCGCGTTCACGACCAGGGCCTCGAGGCGGGCGTCCCAGGCGGCGCGGGTCTCGGCCGCGCGGGCGTAGACCTGGGCGGCGCCGAACGCCACCTCGCGGGTGTAGCGCAGGATCGCCTCGCGTAGCTGTATCTCGCCGCCGGGCGCGGCCAGCTCGTCCAGCCGGCTCTCCACCACATCGATGATCACGCGGATGATGTCGATGGTGTGGTGCAGCTTGATGGAGCGCATCAGCTCCAGCGGCGCGGTGCCGAACACCTCCCCGGCGATCGCGGGGCGGGTCTTCTCGGCGCTTTTGAACCACTCCACGAACGCGGCGATGCCCGCCTGGGCGACCAGGCCGATCCAGGAGCGCTGGTCCGCCGACAGCCGCCGGAACCAGGGCAGTTGCTCCTCCATCCGAGCCAGCGCGGCGGTCCCGAAGGACCCCATCGCCTTCTCCAGGCGTTCGGTCGTCTGCTCCCTGATCGAGGCGTCGCTGATGGTGTCCACGTCCCCAGGGTGCCACCGTTCCGGGTGTGGGGCGGCCCGCGACGGCCGGGGAAGGTCTGCGATGTTCCTGGTGGAAGCCCGCAGGATGGTCACCTGTGGGAGGTACGGGTCACATGGGACGCCCTGCCGAGGGCGATGTTGGAGAGGTTGCGCAGATGGCCCGTCCCGTCCCGCGCGGGTCGAAGTACAGGAAGGTGCGGCCCGGCCTCAGGAAGCGGGTGAGCGCCTTGGCCCGGTCGCGGTCGCCGACGTCCCTGGCGGTCCGCCGCGCCTCTTGGATGGACGCGCGTTCGATCGCGTACCGGGCGCCGAGCATGGACGGGGTGAGGGCGGGCAGGGGCATGGGCGCGGAGTAGGGGTCGGAGCGGCCGGTCCCGGCGGTCGTCAGCAGGACCCCCGCGATCGTCGCGGCGCAGGCGAGGACCCGTCGTAGCCGTCGGGCGCGCCCGGTGGTCGTGCGTGGCGGCGGCATGCTCGTCTGGAAGTCCTCTCGAAACGGTGGGCCAGAGCCAAGAGCCCGGCGAGCGCGGCGGCGAAGGCGGGCAGCCAGGCCAGCCGTTCCAGCGCCCAGGCCGGGTGGTCGGGCGCCGTGTGCAGCCCCGGCGCCGTGCGCGTGACCGTGAGGGCGGCGACCGTGACCGCCATCATCGCCGTCTGGTGCCACAGGAAGATCGTCATCGCGGCGAGGTTGGCCAGCGCCACCGGCGCCCAGGCCCGGGGACGGCGCATCCAGCGTGCCAGCCGGTCACGGACGAGAAGGGCGAGGCCGGCCTGGGCGATGCCGAAGGCGACGGCCGCCAGGGTGGGCGGGTTCAGGTTGGACACCTCGGCGCCCGGGACGCCGACCATGCTCGCCGGATAGCCCGCGCACGCCACCAGCGCGGCCGTGGCGGCCACGCCCCCGGCCAGCAGGGACGCGGCGGCGCGCCGGGAGCCGAGCGTTCCGTCCGCCCAGGCGATCCCGAGGAGGAAGGGCACCAGCCAGCCGGTGAGGACGGTGGCCCAGCCGATCCACTCCGGCCCGTCCAGCCCGAAGCGGACCAGGTCGATCGCGGCGGTGAGGGCGAGGACGACCGCGAGGGCGCAGAGGGTCCCGGCGCGGCGGTGGAACCCCACGATCAGCGGGGTGAGCGCGGTCAGCGTCCCGTACACCGCCAGGAACCACAGCGGGCTCAGCACCAGCTTGATCAGCGCGTGGATCGTGCCGGGGGAGAGGCCCGCCCACAGCAGCGCGCCCGCCATCGGCACCCATGCCGCCAGGAGGAAGGGGACGGGACGCACCAGCCGGACGAGCCGGCGCCGCGCCCAGGACGCCCACGGGTCCCCCGGCCTGTACCCTTTGGCGGCGGTGTAGCCGCCGACCAGGAAGAACAGGGCGAGGGTCTGAAGCGCCCAGGAGATCGGGGTGAACGCGGGCATCGCCGCCAGCGGGCTCGCCGCCCGAAGCTCGCCGCCGCCGGTCACGATCAGGGCCGTGACCAGCCAATGCCCGAGCACCACGCCGAGGATGGCGAAGGCGCGCAGGGCGTCCACGGCGCGGTCACGTCCCGGGGGCGTGGCGGCGTCGATGCGCGCGGCCAGGCCGGGCGGTGCCGCCTCAGGGGGTTCGGCTGTGGCGAGCAATGGTGACCTCCGAGTGATGGCCGAGCGCGATACGGGTGAGGTTGCGGAGCGAGACCGACCCAGGACGCAGGTAGGCGCTGTGCGGCCCGCGTCCCGCGTCGAAGCGGAGCGCACCGAACGAGGGAGCGGCCGGGTCGTGGGCGAAGCCGATCCCGGCGACGCGCACCTTGGGGACGAACCGCGTCCAGTCGCCGTCCGACCGTCCCGCCCAGACCCGCGCGCCGGTCCTCAGCGCGCCGGCCGTGCCAGCGTTGACGCCGGGGCTGCCGTACAGGGCGATCTCGTCCACGGGCAGGCGCCGGCGGCCGAGGCCGGGCGCCGCCTTCGCGCACACAACCGACCCGTAGCTGTGGCAGAGCAACGCGACCCGCGCCCGGCCGTTGACATGGCGCAGTCCGGTCAGGAAGCGGACGAGCTCCCGGCCCGCGTCGTCCGCCCGGCCGTCGGTGAGGACGGCCGTGCTCCGCGTGGACGGCGAGTCGTACCCGAGCCACGCGACGACGGCCAGGCGTGCGGACGGCGCGCTCACGCGGGCCTGGCGGTAAAGGGCACGCGCGCCGCCGCCCGCCCCTTTCCAGGAGTCGAAGTTGGTGAGCCGCCCGTCGGCTCCCGGCACCACGACCGCCACCCGGTCCGCCCGCGCCAGGTCGCCGATCACTTCGACGACCCGGCCGTTCCCGCGTGCGTCGAACGCCAGGAACCGACGTCCGGGGGAGAGGAACGCCGCCAGCGCCGCCCGGCGGTCGCCGTCGTCGGCCCGCTCGGCGGCCTCCAGCGCCGTGCGGATGTTCCGCTCGACCGCCGCGTACCGGACCGTGAGGGCCGGCGCGGCGAGCGCGGGCACGGCCTCGGGCGCCCGGTAGGGCGCGGCACGCGCGGGGGCGGCGGCCGCGGTCGAACCGGCCGCCGCGACGGCCAGGGCGGCGGTGGCGATCGTGCGGTGCGCTGTACGCACGGCGGCGCGTCCTTCCTGCTCAGCGTGGTTCGGCTGAGTCAGGAAGCTAGGAGCCGGGGGCCGTCGCGCGGATCAACCCGGGGAGCCGTCTCGTCCCGTACGACCCCGGTACGAGGGGTGCTAGCCGCCCGGCCGGACGAGCCCGGTCTCGTAGGCGTAGACGATCGCCTGCGGCCGGTCGCGCAGGCCCAGCTTCATCAGGATGCGGCCGAAGTGGGTCTTCACCGTCTGCTCGGCGACGACCAGCTCGGTCGCGATCTCCGTGTTGGACAGGCCGCGGGCGACCAGGGTCAGCACCTCGGTCTCCCGCTCGGTCAGCTCCTCCAGCCTCGTCCGGGACGGGGAGCGCGGCGCGCCCAGCCGGGAGAACTCGGCGATCAGCCGCCGGGTGACGGAGGGGGAGAGCAGCGCGTCCCCGGCCGCGATGATCCGGACCGCGTCGGACAGCTCGGCGGCCGAGGCGTCCTTGAGCAGGAACCCGCTGGCCCCCGCGCGCAGCGCCTCGTACACGTAGTCGTCCAGGTCGAAGGTGGTCAGCATCAGCACCTTGGGCCGGTCGTCGTTCTTCCCGGGCTCCCCGGAGGCGCCGGGCTCCGCGGGCTCGCCGGCGAGCAGGCGGCGGGTCGCCTCCAGGCCGTCCATGACCGGCATCCGCACGTCCATCAGGACGACGTCGGGCCTCAGCCCGGCGATGACGCGCAGCGCCTCCTCGCCGTTGGACGCCTCGCCGACCACCTCGATGTCGGGCTGGGAGTTGAGGAACACCCCGAACCCCGTCCGCACCATTCCCTGGTCATCGACGATCACCACACGGATGCGGGAGTCCGTCATGCGGCAGTTCCGGTGATCGGCAGCGTGGCGCGCACGGCGAATCCTCCCTCCGGCGTGGGCTCGGCGACCAGGTCGCCGCCCAGCATGGCCGCCCGTTCGCGCATGCCGACCAGTCCGTGCCCGGCGCCTGGCGGTGAGGGCGTGGGGCGGCGGCCGTCGGCGGGCGGGCCGCTGACGACGTCCAGCCGCAGTATCCCGCCTTCGCGGCGGATCGCCACCTCCACCTTCGAGCCCGGGGCGTGCCGCATGGCGTTGCTCAGCGCCTCCTGCACGATCCGGTACGAGGTGAGGCCGACGCCGGAGGGCAGCCCGGCCAGGCCCGCGTCCAGCCTGGTGACGATCGTCAGGCCGGCGCCGCGGCCTCCCTCCAGCAGCTCCTCCAGCCCTCCCAGGTCGGGCTGCGGCGCCGTCTGCGAGCCGTCCTCGGTGCGCAGGACGCCGAGGATCCGCCGCATCTCGGTCAGCGCGGCCAGCGCGGTCGCGCGGATCTCGGCCAGGTCCCCGCGGGTCTCGTCGGGCACCGTGGCCACCTTGAGCGGGGCCGCCTCCGCCTGGATCGCGATCATCGACATGTGGTGCGCGACCACGTCGTGCAGCTCGCGGGCGATGCGCTGCCGCTCGGTCAGCACCGCCTCGGCCTCCTGGTGGCGTTTCTCCTGCTCGGCCAGCTCGCGGCGGGCGTTCCTGCGGTACTGGACGGCGTACCCCACCACCAGCGGCAGCGGGACCAGGAAGGACGTGCCCGCGTCGTTCTCCGGGGCGATGATCAGGATCCCGGCCATCGACAGCAGGCCCACCCCGATGGTGAGCGACCGGGAGCAGCGCGCCGCCACCGTGTAGAGGACGAGCAGCCCGGTGACACCGGTGCCGCCCGCGAACGTGACGTCCGTCCAGCGGTAGGGGCCGACCAGGACCATCCCGACGAGGAAGATCCGCCAGGCGGCCATCGGATGCCGCTCGCGCAGCGCCAGGGGCACCGACGCCACCAGCGCCGACAGGATCAGCTCGCCGTTCCAGGGGTGCAGGTCCCGCTTCGCGACCTCGGTCATCAGCAGCGAGTACGTGCCGAAGTAGCAGGCCAGCGCGATGAGCAGGTCGATCACCTGCACGGCCGCGGCGAACGGGACCCGTCCCTCGACGCGGCGGCGCGCCCAGCGCGGCAGGGGCGGCCAGGGCCGGTCCGGGTCGCGGGGCGCCGCCGGACGGAGAAGCGCCTCCCATAGGGGGATGACCAGCAGTCCCAGCGTGTCCCGGAGGCTTCCTTCCCCTTTGCCTTCACCCGCCATGCGCCCAGGCTAGAGCGGGTGCGGGCATGTGCGAATGCCACTGGAGTGCCACGCCGTCGTAATACCTGGGTACGGTCGAAACCGTGGACGAACCATCGCGGGGGGACGACTCCGCACGCCTCGGGCCCGTCGAGGCACTGCGCCGGATCGCGTTCCTGCTGGAGCGCGCGCACGAGCCGACCTACCGTGTGCGGGCCTTCCGCAAGGCCGCCGATGTCGCCGGTGGCCTGCCGCCCGGCGAACTGGAGTCCCGCGCCCGCGAGGGGACGCTGACCGCGCTGGACGGCATAGGCAAGGTGACCGGCCTGGTCATCGAGGAGGCGCTGCGCGGCGAGGTCCCCGTCTACCTGCGGCGGCTGGAGGCCACGGAGGGCTCGTCGCCGGACGAGTCGGCCGCGCGGCTGCGCACCGCGCTCAAGGGCGACCTGCACACCCACAGCGACTGGTCGGACGGCGGATCCCCGATCCGCGAGATGGCCGAGACCGCGCGGAGCCTCGGCCACGACTACATCGCGCTGACCGACCACTCGCCCCGCCTGACCGTCGCCAACGGGCTGTCCGCCGACCGGCTGCGCGCGCAGCTCGACGTCGTCGCCGAGCTGAACGAGGAGCTGGCCCCGTTCCGGATCCTCACCGGCATCGAGGTCGACATCCTGGAGGACGGCTCCCTCGACCAGGACCCCGATCTGCTCGACCGGCTGGACGTCGTCGTGGCCAGCGTCCACTCCAAGCTGCGCATGGACAGGGTCGCGATGACCAGGCGGATGGTCGCGGCGATCGCGAACCCGCGCGTCACCGTCCTGGGCCACTGCACCGGCCGGATCGTCAAGGCGGGCGGCAGGCGGGGCGGCCTGCGCCCGGAGTCGGAGTTCGACGCGGCCCTGGTGTTCGACGCCTGCGCCGCCTACGGCGTGGCGGTCGAGATCAACTCACGTCCCGAACGCCTGGACCCGCCCAAACGCCTCCTCCGCCTGGCCGTCGAAGCCGGCTGCCACTTCTCCATCGACTCCGACGCGCACGCCCCGGGCCAGCTCGACTGGCAGCCCTACGGCTGTGAACGCGCCGCCCGCTGCGGCGTCCCGCCCGAGCGCGTCGTCAACACCTTCACCGCCGAGGAACTGCTCGTCTGGTCCGCCGCGTCCTGAAATCGTCTAGGTTGCTGGCCATGCCGCTCGACGACGCGCTGAAAGCCCGCATGGCCGAGCCCGACTTCTGGCCCGTGTACCTCTTCGACGAGGACGTCGCCGACGACGCCTTCGACGATGCCTTCGACGACGAGGAGGAGGACCTCCAGGCGCAGTTCGCCGTCGGCGACGGGTACGGGCTCGTTCTCACGCTGGACTTCTTCGGCTACTACGGGCTGTGCCTCGTCGCCCCGGGGCTGGCGGAGGCCGTCCAGGTGGCCTGGGACGACCAGGCCCACTTCCACCCGCACCTGATGCGCTGGCCGGAGCTGGACCTGCTGTGCCGGGCCGTGGCCCTGCACGATCCCTCGCTGCGCCACCCGGGCCCGATGCTGGCGCTGCTGGCCCGTTTCGCGGTGCTGGACGACCACGACGACGTGGACGTCATGACGCCGCTGGTCGACGCGGCCTTCCACCTCGTCAGGCCGGGCCGGGGCGACGGCGGCCCCCGTCCGGAGACCCGCGACTGGTACGAGCTGCGCGACCTCGGCGGCACCGGCCTGAACTGGACGACCAGGCCCGACGGTCACCTGGCCGTGGACCAGCCCTACGACCTCAACGTCAGGCGCCCCCTGTATTCCACGCGCACTCCGGATTCCGACTCCTTCCCGTTCTCCGAATGGGCGGGCCTGCTGGAGCGGGCCGGGCGGCTCGTCACCGTGGACGACCCCGCGCTGCGGGAACCGGCCGTCCGATCGGCCCTGGAACGGACCGTGACCGCCGATGGCCACGCCCACCTTGCGTCCCTCGCCGAAGCGCTCCGTGCCGCCGGGTTCCGCCACCCGGTCCTGACGCGCGCCCTGGAGGACCCGGTGAGCCGGGCCGAAGCGTGCTGGGCGGTGGAGACGCTGGCCGGTCTCGGCCAGGGAACGCTGGTCAAGCGGTGGTTCGGGCGCAGCCCGCTGGCGGACGCCCGCTCCTGGGAGCTGAGCCTGAGCCTCGACGTGGAGGGCCGTCCCGGCTCCCTCGGGGGCGTCGTGGCGGCGGAGCTGAGCGGCGCGCTCAAGGAGGCCGGCCTGGGCAGGGCGGAGGCCGGCGGCATGGTCAGCAGAGAGGATCCGGGGGGCGGCTTCGTGGAGACCACGTCCCTGATCGACGTCCTGGTCCGCGACGACCTGCCCCGCGCGGTGGCGCTGATCTCGGAGGTCGTCCGCCGCCACGGCGCCCTCGGGATCGCGAGGCTCCAGCACTCCGGCGCGCCCCACGAGGAGATACCGCTGACCTGAGGTCGCGCGGCCGTCCGTCGTCTCAGGGATGCAGGGCGAGACCCTTGACGATCTTGTCGACGATCCGGCGGTCGGCGCGCAGGGCGACGCCGACCAGGTTGAGCTTCTCGGCCTCGACCGCGGCCACGGCCGCCCTGTTGTCGTCGTCGTGGCCCGTGGCGAACAGCTCCTCGGTGTAGACGGCCATGGGGACCTCACGGGTGAGGGCCCGCTCGTGGACCTTCTTCAACTGGTCCGCGCTCGCCGCGAACACCAGGACGGGCTGCCGGAACATGGGCAGGTACTCGTTGCCCGTCGCGTCCCTGTAGTTCTCGCCCACGACGCCGTCCACCGTCGCGGCGACGCCGCTCACGACGAAGGCGGTGACGTTGAGCTTCTGCCAGACCGCCAGATCCTCCCGGACGACGACGGCGATCTTCGTATCCCAGACCGGTGCCAAGGGTGCCGGCTCCTTCTCTTCGGCTCGTTCGGTTCCCTGAGCAGCCTGCCGGGACCGCCGGGCGGCGTCTTGTACGTTGTTGGCATGGCCGGTGACGACCGGGCCGTCCAGATGCTCGCCTGGCGGCCCGAGGTCCACGGGATCGCGGAGGTCTTCCACGCGCGCTTCGTGGGGCATGCCTATCCGGCGCACACCCACGGTACCTGGACGCTGCTGATCGTCGACACCGGGGCCGTGGAGTTCCTGCTGGGACGGCGCCGCCACCACATTGGGGGCCGGGAGGTGGTGCTCCTGCCGCCGGGCGTCTCGCACGACGGGCGGGCCGCCACGCCCGAGGGCTTCCGCAAGCGGGTGGTGTACCTCGACGGCGGCATGCTGCCCGAACGCATGATCGGCCCGGCGGTGGACGCGCCCGTCCTCGCCGACCGGCTCCTGCGGCGCCGCGTCCACGAGCTGCATCGCGCGCTGGACGAGCCGGGCGAGGAGTTCGAGGCCGAGTCCCGGCTGGCGCTGATCAACGATCGTCTCGTCCGGCGGCTGGGCAGCGTCCCCGCCGCGTCCCGGAGCGGACGGGACGCCGCGCGGCTGGCAGGCGACCTACGCGACCTGCTGGACGCCCGGGTCGAGACGGGCATCTCCCTGCGTGAGGCCGGCGCGCTGCTGCACGCTCACCCCACCCATCTCGTACGGTGCTTCAAGCAGACCTTCGGCCTTCCGCCGCACCTCTATCTGACCGGGCGCCGTATCGAACGGGCGCGGCGGCTTCTCATCGAGGGGCATCAGCCCGGACAGGTCGCGGCCGAGGTGGGATTCTACGACCAGGCGCACATGACGCGGCATTTCAGGCGCCACCTGGGCATCACCCCCGCACGCTTCGCGGCCACCCGCCATCTGCGGTCCGCCTAGGCCCGTTCAGCGTGTCAGGGAGCAGGTGTTGACCAGATCCCCGGTCGCCGGACGCGGGAGCGTGGCGCTGGGCGGAGGGGCCTGGCCCTTAGGGGCGGTCCAGCGCTCCAGGGCCGTGAACGCCGCCCGCATACAGGGGAGCAGCGGACGCAGCTTGTCCGGATAGGCGTCATAGAGCCCGTCCACGTGGTTGCCGGTCTCCAGGCGGTAGTAGCGGTAGTAGCTGTGCGCGGACGCCGAGCCCTTCCCCTTGCCCTTTCCCTTCGACTTTCCCTTGGCCTTGGAGTGGACCATCTGCGCGTAGAGGTCGGAGTTCTTCCCTATGGGCAGCAGCGAGTCGTACGTGCCATGCAGCGTGAGCATCGGCTTGCGGATGCGTCCGGTCAGGGAAATGCGCGCCACCGCCTTGCGGACTTCCTTGGGACGGGCGAAGTAGTCGTAGTCCGCGTCCTCGCCCTCATAGGAGGGGTCAAGCTCTTCACGGTAGATGCGCTGGGTGAGGCCCCAGTAGACCGTGTGGTGATACTCCCAGAGGAACTCGGACCCGGCCGTGTAGCCCGCGTCCAAGATGGCCTGGTGTGCGGCAGGGCTACCGGTGGACGCGTACGACGGGTAGGCGCGCAGAACGGGCGGCAGGTAGGTGAACAGGTTGGGGCCATCGGGCCGCCATAGGGTGCCCTCGGCGTCCACGCCGCCGTCGTAGAGTTCGGGACGGTTCTCCAACTGCCAGCGCACCAGGTAGCCGCCATTGGAAATCCCGGCCGCGTATGTACGGCGAGGCGCGCGCCCATAGCGCTGCGCCACGACCGCCTTCGCCGCGCGGGTCAGTTGCGTTGTGCGGTGGTTCCACTCCGCTATGGCGTCGCCCGGCCGGTCGCCGTCGCGGTAGAACTCGGCGCCGCTGTTGCCCTTGTCGGTGGACGCGAACGCGTACCCCTTGGCCAGGACCCAGTCGGAGATGGTCACGTCGTTGGCGTACTGGCGTCGCGTCCCCGGAGAGCCGGAGACGACCAGGCCGCCGTTCCATCGCTCGGGGAGCCGGATCACGAACTGCGAGTCGTGGTTCCAGCCGTGGGTGGTGTTGAACGTGGAGGTGTCCGGGAAGTAGCCGTCGATCTGGACACCCGGGACGCCGCTGGGGTTCCGCGTGCCCGCGGCATGCAGGCCCGCGTAGTCGGCCGGCACGGTGTGGCCGGAGGCGACCGTGCCGGCGGTGGTGAGGTCGTCCAGACAGGCGGCGACCTGCCGCTCGGCGCCCGGGACGCGGATCCGTTCCGCGTGGGCGCAGCGGTCGGCGTCCGCCCGCGTGGACGTGGCTCCGGCCGCGGCGTCCACCCCCGCCAGGGCGAGGGCGGCGGGCACGGCGGCGAGGACGATCGTTGTTCGGCGAAGCATGGCCTGCATGCTCCCGGCAGGATGCGACGCGGGCCACGTTGGCGGGCTCCACTCTTCACACTGCCGGTGTGGGCGGATCCTCCATGCCGGGGTGCGACAGGCGGCAGGCCGGCCACCATGCCCGCAGGTCAAGACATGGATGCCCAGGCCGTCCGGCATGCGGTGTGGTCCGAGCCCTTATCCAGGCGATCGATTATGTGCGCTCCTCACATGGCCGGGTCACCGGGCGCGACCTAGCGTTCACGGTCATGGCGTCCGGATGTGGTCCGGGTCACGCCATGACCGCGAGGAGGTCGGATGAGTGATCGGCGCGGTGACGGTCCGGCTCCCGTCTTGCGCGTGCGGGGTCTGGTGCGGGAGTTCGGTGGGTTCCGTGCCGTGGACGGTGTCGATCTTGATGTGGCCGAGGGTGGCGTGCACGCCCTGGTCGGCCCGAACGGTGCGGGGAAGACGACGTTGTTCAACCTGCTCACCGGGTTCGTGAAGCCGACGTCGGGCAGCGTGGTGCTGGCGGGCCGGCGGGAGCTGGCGGGACGGCGCCCCGAGGAGATCGCGCGGTGGGGGGTCGCGCGGTCGTTCCAGATCACCAGCCTGTTCGCGGGGTTGTCGCCCCGTGAGCACGTGGAACTGGCGCTGGCCTCGTCGTCGGGGCTGGGATGGCGGTTCTGGCGGTCGGACCGCGCGCTGGGCCGCTTCACCGGCCGCGCCGACGACCTGCTGGAACAGGTCGGGCTGGAAGCGCTGGCCGACGTGCCCGCCGGGTCGCTCTCGTACGGGAGCAAGCGGGCCCTGGAGCTGGCCCTCGCCCTGGCGCTGGACCCCAAGGTGCTGTTGCTGGACGAGCCCACCGCCGGGATGGGGGTGGAGGACATCGACCGCACCATCGGGTTGATCCAGCGGATCCGCGCCGGGCGGACGGTGGTGCTGGTGGAGCACAACATGAGCGTGGTCGCCAGTTTGGCCGACACCGTGACGGTGCTCCAGCACGGCCGGGTGCTGGCCGAGGGGCCGTACGCCGAAATCCGCCACGACCCGCGCGTGGTGGCCGCCTACCTGGGGGATGCGCATGCTGAGCGTTGAGGGACTGTCGGCCTGGTACGGGCAGGCGCAGGCGTTGCGCGACGTGTCCGTGCAGGTCGGCAAGGGAGAGATCGTCACGCTGGTGGGGCGCAACGGCGCGGGGAAGACCACGCTGCTGCGCTGCGTGATGGGCCTGCACACCCACGCCACCGGCTCGGTCACCTTCCTCGGCGAGGACATCGGCCGGCTCGGCCCGCACCGGCGCGCGGCCCGCGGGCTGGGGTACGTGCCCGACGACCGCGGGATCTACGCCACGTTGTCGGTGGAGGAGAACCTGCTGCTCCCGCCGCGGGTGGGGCCCGAGCCGTGGTCGCTGGAACGCGTCTACGACACCTTCCCGGTGCTCAAGGAACGCCGCCGCTTCGCCGGCAGCAAGCTGTCGGGAGGCGAGCAGCAGATGCTGGCGCTGGCCCGCGTGCTGCGGATGGGCGCGCGGCTGCTGGTGTGCGACGAGCCGACCGAGGGCCTGTCGCCGCTGATCGTCGAGCGGATCGGGGAGATCCTGCGGGAGGTGAAGGCGGCGGGGATCACGGTGTTGCTCATCGAGCAGAACGTCCATTTCGCCGCCACCGTGGCCGACCGGCATTACCTGCTGGCCGAAGGCCGGGTCGTGGAGTCGCTCGACAACGACCAGGTCCGCCGGCGCGAACACGAGCTCTTGGAATACCTCGGAATCTGAACCGGCATCCGGGCCGGTGCGATGACAGATCTTGCATCGGCGTCCGATCGGCAATGAAGGAGAACCCCCCGATGAGGTTGTGGAGATGGGGCGGCCTGATGGCCGCGGGCGTGCTGCTGGCCGGCTGTGGTGGGGGACCCGGCGGCTCGGGCGGGGCGATCAGTGACGGCAAGGTGGTGCTGGCGGTCCTCAACGACCAGACCGCCATCTACGCCGATGTGTCCGGCCGCAACTCCGTGGAGTCGGTGCGGCTGGCGGTGGCCGACTACCAGGCCAAGTACGGTGACAAGGCCGTCGCCAAGAAGATCGAGGTGGTCGCCGCCGACCATCAGAACAAGCCGGACGTGGCCAACACCCAGGCCCAGCAGCTCTATGACAGGCAGCGCGCCGATGTGATCCTGGACGTGCCGACCTCCTCGGCCGCGCTGGCCGTGGCGACGGTCGCCAAGAACAAGAAGAAGATCTTCATGGACGTGGGTGCGGCGACCACCGAGCTGGAGGGCAAGAGCTGTAACAAGTACACCTTCCACTACGGGTACAACTCGTACATGCTCGCGCACGGCACCGGCACCGTGGTGACCCAGGGCGGCGCCAAGACCTGGTACATCGTCTACCCCGATTACGCCTTCGGGCAGGACATGAACCGGACGTTCAGCGCGGCGGTGAAGGCGGCCGGTGGAACGGTGGTCAAGTCCGATCCCACCCCGTTCCCCAACGACAACTTCTCCACGTTCCTGCTCAAGGCGCCGACGCTGAACCCCAAGCCGCAGGTGCTGGGCACCATGCAGGCCGGCGGTGACCTGGTGAACGTGGTGAAGCAGTACAACGAGTACAAGCTGCGGGACAAGGGCGTGGGCCTGGCGGCCGGACTGGTCTTCCTCAGCGACGTGCATTCGCTGGGCCCCGACGCGATGGCCGGGACGCAGTACACCGACTTCTGGTACTGGAACTTCGACCAGCGGAACCGGGCGTGGGCCGACCGCTTCCAGGCCAAGACCGGTAAGCGGCCCACCGCCTCGCACGCGGGCAACTACTCGGCGGCGTTGCAGTACCTGGAGGCGGTGCAGCGCGGCGGCACCGACGACTCCGACACCGTGGTCAAGCAGCTCGAAGGCCGCAAGATCGACGACATGTTCGCCCGTGGCGGCAGCATCCGCGCCAAGGACCACCTGCTCATCCACGACTCCTACCTGGTGCAGGTCAAGCCGTCCAGCGAGGTCAAGGAGCCGTACGACTACCTGAAGGTGGTCAAGACGATCCCGGCGGTCGAGGCGTTCCAGCCGCAGCCCGACTCGGCCTGCGCGCTGTAGGCGGGACACGTGCTTCAGCAGGCGTTCAACGGGTTGGTGAGCGGGGCGTTCTACGCCCTGCTCGCCCTCGGTCTGTCCGTCATCTTCGGCATGCTCGGCGTCGTCAACTTCGCCCACGGCGCGTTCTACATGCTCGGCGCCTTCGGCGCCTTCATCCTGCTCGACTCCTTCGGGGTGAACTTCTGGATCGCCCTGCCGCTGGTGCCGCTGGTGCTGGGGACGGTGGGCGTGGTCCTGGAGCGGCTGTTCATCCGGCGGCTCACGCCGCTGGACCCGCTCTACAACTTCCTGTTCACCTTCGGCCTGGCGCTGATCCTTCAGGACCTGGTGCGGCGCGAGTACGGGGTCAACTCCCAGCCGTACCCGCGCCCGTCGCAGCTCTCCGGCTCCATCGATCTGGTGGTGTTCACCTACCCCGCCTACCAGGTGTTCGTGCTGGCCGTGTCGCTGCTGGTGTGCGGGGCGGTCTGGGTCGTCCTCACCCGGACCCGGGTCGGGATGATCGTCCGCGCGTCCACCGAGCGTCCCGAGCTGACCCGGGCGCTGGGCATCGACGTGGGCCGCTGGGTCACCCCGGTGTTCGGGTTCGGCGTCGCGCTGGCCGGGTTCGCCGGGGTGCTGGCCGCGCCGATGCGCGCGGTCAACCCGCTGATGGGCGCCGATCTGATCATCGTGGTGTTCGCGGTGGTGGTGATCGGCGGCCTGGGCTCGGTGTTCGGCTCGGTCGCCGCCGGGTTCGCGGTCGGCGTGGTGTCGGCGCTGGGCAACTTCTACGTTCCGGCGCTGTCGCAGACCCTGGTGTTCATCCTGATGGCCGCCGTCCTGCTGTGGCGTCCGGCCGGCCTGTTCGGACGCGAGGAGGCGTTCAGATGATCCTCTCCCGGCTCGCCGGGCGCCCGGTCCTGCCGGCCGTCGGTCTGTTCCTGGCCCTCGCGCTGCCCTGGATGATCTATCCGCCGATCGCGCTGGACATCATCTGCTGGGCGCTGTTCGCTGCGGCCGTCGACCTGCTGCTGGGCTTCACCGGCCTGCTGTCCTTCGGGCACGCCGCGTTCTGGGGCGGCTCGGCGTACTGCACGGGCCTGATCGCCGTGCACGTCGGCGTCCCGTTCCCCCTGGCGATCCTGGGGGGCGCCGCGTTCGCGGCGGTGCTGGCCGTGCCGATCGGGTTCCTGGCCGTACGGCTCCAGGGCATCTACTTCGCGATGGTCACCCTGGCCTTCGCGCAGATGGTGTACTTCGTCGCCAACCAGTGGCGAAGCGTCACCGGTGGCGAGAACGGCCTGCAGAGCATCCCGCGCGAGTTCTTCGGCGTCGACCTGTCCGACCCGTTCTTCTTCTACTACGCGGGCCTGCCGTTCATCCTCGCCGGGATGTTCGTGGCCTGGCGCATCGTGCGCTCCCCGTTCGGGCGGGTGCTCGTGTCGATCCGCGACAACCCGTCCCGTGCCCGCGCCCTGGGCTACCCGGTGGACCGCTACAAGCTCCTGGCGTTCATCCTGTCGGCCGCCCTGTCCGGTGTGGCCGGTGGCCTGTTCGCCATAAGCCACGGCTTCGCGTCCTTGCAGGAGGTCTACTGGACCACCTCGGGGCAGGCGGTGATGATGGTCGTCCTGGGCGGCATAGGCACGCTGTGGGGTGGTGCCGTGGGCGCGGCCCTCATCGTCCAGTTGAACGACTATCTGGCCACAGCCGGCTTCCAGGAGACCGGCATCGTCACCGGCAGCATCTTCATCCTCATCGTCCTGCTCTTCCGCCGGGGCATCTGGGGCACCGCCCAAGCCCTCATAGCCGCGCGGCGAACCCGCAAGCAACCCGAAGCGGACGCGGTCCCCGAACGTGAGGCGGTGGACGCCAAAACCTGAACGCCCATCCGCCGCGGTCACCGCCGCCCGCTGCGGATGTACGCCGGATAGCTGACGCCCTTGGCTTGGATCTCGAAGGTCACTGGGCCAGGCGGTGCAGGCGCAGGGCGAGCTGGATCTCCAGGGCCCGGTCCGGGGTCTGCCAGTCCTCGCCCAGGAGGTGGGCGACCCGGTCCAGGCGCTGGGTGACGGTGTTGACGTGGATGTGCAGGCGTTCGGCCGTCCTGGAAAGGCTGCAGCCGGTGCCGAAGTAGTCCTCCAGCGTCCGGACGAGGGTGGTGCCGCGGCGCGCGTCGTAGTCGAGGACGGGGCCGATCGCGGAGGCCAGGAAGCCTGACACGTCCCGGTCGTCCCCGATCAGGAGACCGACGAAGCCCAGCTCGCCCGCGCTCGCGCCGTCGCCGGCGCGTCCCAGCGCGATGAGCGCGTCGGCGGCGCGCTGCGCCTCCCGGTGCGCGGAGGCGACCCCGGCCGGGCCGCCGACGGGTCCCGCCGCGCCCACGGTGATGGGCGCGGCCAGCGACGCGCTCAGCTCCTTGGCGACGCGCCGGGCCGTGTCGCCGGGATCGTCGCCGGGCAGCAACAGGACGATCTCCTCGCCGCGCGCCGCCGACAGGCCGTGCGCTATCGAGGCGTGCGACGCCGCCCAGAACGCGGCCCGGCCACGATGCTCGGGCGCCGGGCAGCGAGCCGACAGGATGACGTGCGGGGTCTCGAGGTCCACGTTGACGCGGCGCGCCCGGGTCTTCAACGCGTCGGCGTCGGTGACGCGCTCGTTCAGCAGGTCGTCCAGCAGCTCCCCGCGTACCCGGCCCTCGGCCTCGGTGACGCTGCGGCGCAGCAGGACGAGCAGCGCGGTGACGAGCGCGCCGCGTTCCAGGATGCGCTGGTCGGCGTCCGACACCTCGTCCGCCGTGCGCAGGACGAGCGTGGCCAGCACCTCGTCGCCGGTGGACACCGACGCGATCCACAGGTCGCCGCGCCGTACCGTACGTCCCTGGGCGCGCGAGGAGTACGCGGACGCCAGCACCCCGGACAGCTCCTCGCCCTCCAACGGCGCGGGCGGACCCGACGTGGCGAGGGGACGGCCGTCGGCGTCCAGGACGTGCAGCGTCCCGCCGAGGATCCCGGTGACCACCGCCGCCACGTCCGCGGCGCCCCCGCCCCGTACCACCAGGGCGGTCATCCGGTCGTGCGCCTGCGCCGCGCGCTCCACGGCCGCGCTGCGCGCCTGGATGACCGCGTTGGCCGCGCTCAGCTCCTCCAAGGCGGTGCGCGTCTCCTGCAGCAGCCGGGCGTTGTCGATCGCCACCGCGGCGTGCGCGGCCAGCGAGCTGAGCAGCGCCGCCTCCTCCTGGCCGAACGGGCGCTCGCTGCGGTTGGCCGCGTACAGCACCCCGATCACCCGGCTGCCCAGCTTCATCGGCACCCCGATGATCGCGACCAGCGCCTCCTCGGCCACCGCCTCGTCGATGTAACCGCGATGGTTGAACTGCGGGTCCTCCAGGTAGTGCGCGCTGGTGTACGGCATCGCCGTCTGCGCCACGAGCCCGCCCAGGCCCGCGCCCAGCGGCAGCCGCAGCTTGCGGAACGCGGCCGACACCGACCCGTCCGTCACCCGCATGTAGGTGTCGCCGCGCTCGTCGTCGTTCAGCGTCATGTACGCGATGTCGGCGTTCAGCAGCCGCCGTGCGCGACGCACGATCGCCTCCAGCACCGCGTCGTGGTCGCGCAGCCCCGCCAGGTCGCTGGCCGTGTCGAACAGCGCCTCCAGCTCCGCCTCCCGGCGGGCGTGCCGATTCATGATCGACCGGACCCGCAGCGCGGCGAGCTTGGCGGCCTCCAGCTCCGCCAGCGTCTCCGGTGAGGCGCCCGCGGCGCGGGCCTCCACCAGCGGCCCCTCGAACTCCACGGGAGACGCCTCGCGTGCCAGCAGCTCAAGGAACACGGTGCAGGACATGCGGGTCATTTTCGGCATGCCGTCAATGCGCGGTCCACCCTCCGTCCATCGAGACCGACGCGCCGGTCACCATCGCCGCCGCCGGGCCGCACAGGTAGGCGACCAGCTCGGCGACCTCCTCCGGCTCGATCAGCCGCTTGACCGCCTCCCTCGCGAGCAGCACCTCCGAGGTCACCCGGTCCGGGGGCAGGCCGTGCACCCGCGCCTGATCCTCGATCTGCCCCTCGACCAGCGGCGTGCGGACGTACGCGGGACACACGCAGTTGGACGTGACCCCGTGCTCCGCCCCCTCCAGTGCCACCACCTTCGAGAACCCTTCAAGGGCGTGCTTGGCCGCCACGTACGCCGCCTTGTACGGCGAGGCCCGCAGCCCGTGCACGGACGAGATGTTGACGATCCGCCCCCAGCCCCGCTCGTACATCGCGGGCAGCCCCGCCCTGACCAGCCGGAACGGCGCCTCCAACATCACCCGCAGCATCCGCGAGAAGACCTCCGGCGGGAACGTCTCCAGCGGCGCCACATGCTGCATCCCGGCGTTGTTCACCAGGATGTCGGGCGAGCACTCGCGGGCCAGCGCCTCCGCCGCGTCCAGATCCGCCAGGTCCGCCACGACCGCCCGGGCGCGGCCCCCGCCCTCGCCGTCGATGGACTTCGCCGCCTCCTCGGCCGCCGCCGCCCGTATGTCGGTCACCACCACATCGGCCCCCGCGGACGCGAGCCGGCGCGCGCAGGCCAGGCCGATCCCGCCCGCCGCCCCGGTCACCAGCGCCGTGCGGCCCGAAAGGTCCGGGCTGCCGTCCAACTGGGATGTCATGGGCCGAACCTACGGAGAGTGAGGCGTCCCCTCCTATGGAGTGAGCCGACATAATCCGCCCACCTTCCATGTGGACGGGAACCGCGTCGCATACTGGGGCCACCGGCGATGGCGTACAGGCGCTACCGTCCTTCCCATGGCCGAGATCACCCATCGCTTCGTCGAGTCCACCAGCGGGCTGCGCATGCACATCGCCGAGGCCGGATCCGGCCCGCTCGTGCTGCTCCTGCACGGCTTCCCCGAATGCTGGTACTCCTGGCGGCACCAGCTCACCGCCCTCGCCGACGCGGGCTACCACGCCGTCGCACCCGACCAGCGCGGCTACGCCCGTACCGGCGGCCCCGCGGAGGCCGACCAGTACACGATCCACCACCTGGTCGGCGACGCCATCGGCCTGATCGACGCCCTGGGTCGGGAACAGGCCGTCGTCGTCGGGCACGACTGGGGAGCGCCGGTGGCATGGGGCGCCGCCCAGTTCCGTCCCGACCGGGTGCGCGGCGTCGCCTGCCTGTCGGTGCCGCACCGCCCCCGGTCGTCGCGCCCGCCCGTCCAGGCCATGCGGGAACTGTACGGGGACGACTTCTACATGGTGTACTTCCAGGAGCCGATCGTCCCGGAGGCCGAGTTCGACCGCGACAGGGCCGAGACGTTCCGCCGCATGCTGTACGCCGCGTCCGGGGACCTCGGCGTGCTCCCGTCCGTCCCCGAAGGCGGGGGGATGCTGTCGGACGTCGCACCCGGCGAGCTCTCGGGCTGGCTCACCGAGGACGACATCGCCGTCTTCGTCCGCGAGTACGAGGACGCCGGTTTCACCGGACCCCTCAACTGGTACCGCAACCTGGACCGCAACTGGGAGCTCACCGCCGCCTGGCACCGCGCCCCGATCACCCCGCCCGCCCTCTTCATCGGCGGCGACCGCGACCCCGTCCTGACCGGCGGCGGCCGGGCCGCGGCCGACCGCCTCGCCGACTTCGTCCCCAACCTCCGCGGCACCGTCTGGCTGCCCGGCTGCGGCCACTGGACCCAGCAGGAACGCCCCGCCGAGGTCAACAAGGCCCTGCTGGACTTCCTCGGCGGCCTGTGAGACGGAAACTGTCGGTGGCGGGGCGTACGGTCGCCGGGTGAACCGTACAGACCGGTTGTACGCCCTGGTGGAGGAGCTCCGGGCCGCCGCGCCGCGCCGGGTCAGCGCGCGCGAGCTCGCCGCCCGCTACGAGGTGAGCCTGCGAACGATCGAACGCGACATCGCCGCGCTACAGCAGGCCGGCGTCCCGATCTTCGCCGACGTGGGCCGGAACGGCGGCTACACCCTGGACCGGAGCCGCACGCTGCCACCGCTCAACTTCACCCCCGCCGAGGCCGTCGCCATCGCGATCATGCTGGGCCGCGCGGACGGCACCCCGTTCTCCCGCTCCGCCCGCACCGCCCTCCACAAGATCCTCAGCGTGATGTCGGCGGCCGACGGCGAGTCCGCCCGCGAACTGGCCGGGCGCATCGGGTTCCTCACCGACCCCGACTCCGACCGCCCCAGCTCCGTCCCCGCCGTCCTGGAGCAGGCGATGGCGGCCCGCCGCGTCGTGCGTCTGACCTATGTCGACAAGGACGGCGCGGAAACCGAACGCGACGTCGAACCGGTCGCCTTCAACGGCACCACCCACAACTGGTACCTGATCGCCTGGTGCCGCCTACGCCGCGACTCCCGAGTCTTCCGCGTAGACCGAGTTCGCCGCGCCTGCCTCCTGGAAGAAACCGCCCCCGACCGCCAGGTCCAGGACCACTGCGCCGCCCCACCCGACCACGTCCTCCGCCCCCTGGAGTTCATCTGACCCGCCAAAAGCCGCCCACCTACACCGAAGGCCCGCGCCCATCCTGGGCCAGCGCTGGTACGCCCGGTCTGGAGACAGAGCTGATCGCTACATCGAAGATCCGTTCGTAAACACCGACAGGGGGTTGTCGCGGGAGTGCCGGATCGTGGTGGTCGTACGCCACGGGGCTCACCGCTCCGGGTGGCGATCACCTGAGTCATCTGAAACGGAGGACATCATGCAGGCACCCCCCTACGACACCGTGAGCTGGTTCCAGATCGGCACCGACGACTCCGAGAGCGCACGGCGCTTCTACGGCGGCATGTTCGGCTGGAAGTTCACCCTCGACCCGGACGGCGACGGCTACGACCTGATCAACTACCCGGGCGCCGAGACCCCCAGCGGCGGCATCTCTTACGAGCCGGCCGGTGAGAACCACGCCATGTTCCTGGTGGTGGTCAAGGACGTCCGCGCCGCCTGTGCACAGGCCGAGAAGCTGGGTGGCAAGGTCGCCCTGGAACCCACGACCGGCCCCACCGGCCTGGTCTTCGCCTACCTGCAAGACCCCTCAGGCAACCGCTTCGGCGTCTTCACACCCCCGCCCGTCCAACCCTGACAGAGAGTACGAAGGGGGCTTCCGGAGCCAAGGGCTCCGGAAGCCCCCCTGCCGGTGGTCGTCATCACGGCCTACACCTCCGTGATCACGAACCGTCCGGCACCTCTCACCTGTTAATCGACCACCTCAGCCACCGCCCCAGCCCCGAACGGTCGCCCAGGCGTTGCGATCGCGTCCGAAGGCAGGGGCGAGCGCCAGCGAGACCCTGATCGCGCAGCGAGCCGCCAAGGCGAGTCGGAGCGATGCAGCGATCGCACGCGGTGCCGGAGAAGGAGGGCGCCCAGCGCCCGACGCCGCAGGCACCGCCAATAAGCACGCGTTGCGATCGCGTCCGGAGGCAGGTTCCGAGCCTGCGAGGAACCTGATCGCGCAGCGAGCCGCCAAGGCGAGTCGGAGCGATGCAGCGATCGCACGCGGTGCCGGAGAAGGAGGGCGCCCAGCGCCCGACGCCGCAGGCACCGCCAACAAACACAGAGGAGCGCCAGCGACGAGCGCAGCTCTCGCTTGCAAAACTACTCAGCTTCTCCTCCGGTGTTGCTTTCCGGGGAGCCGACGCCGCCGGCGAAGACGGTGCTGACGTCGGCGTTGAGTCGGTAGCGTTCGATGGCTTGTTGGAGGGTTTCTTGTTTGATGTCGCCGCGCCTGGCGAGTCGGGTGAGGACGGCGAGGACGATGGAGGGGGCGTCGACGTGGAAGAACCGGCGGGCGGCGGCTCGGGTGTCGGAGATGCCGAATCCGTCGGTGCCCAGTGAGGTGTAGTCGCCGGGGACCCAGGGTGCGATCTGGTCGGGTACGGCGCGCATGAAGTCGGAGGCCGCGATGATCGGGCCTGGCGCGTTGTCCAGGGCCCTGGTGACGTAGGGGACGCGCTGTTCCGAGTCGGGGTGCAGCAGGTTCCATTCGTCGCAGGCGCGGGCTTCGCGGGCGAGTTCGTTCCAGGAGGTGGCGGACCAGACGTCGGCGGCGACGCCCCAGTCCTCGGCGAGCAGGCGCTGTGCTTCGAGGGCCCATCGGCCGCCTACGCCGGACGCCAGGATCTGGGCCTTGGGCGCCTGGTCGTTGTCGGTCTCGGGGGCCGGGCGGAGCCGGTAGAGGCCCTTGAGGAGCCCGTCGACGTCGAGGTTCTCGGGTTCGGCGGGCTGCTGGTACGGCTCGTTGTAGACGGTCAGGTAGTAGAAGATGTTCTCGCCTTGCGGGTGTTCCTCGGAGGCCCCGTACATACGGCGAAGCGCGTCCTGCACGATGTGGGCCAGCTCGAACGCCCAGGCAGGGTCGTAGTGGACGCAGGCCGGGTTGGTGGCGGCGAGCAGGGGGGAGTGGCCGTCGGCGTGCTGGAGGCCCTCGCCGGTGAGGGTGGTGCGGCCCGCGGTGGCGCCGAGCAGGAAGCCGCGTCCCATCTGGTCGCCCAGGGCCCACATCTGGTCGCCGGTCCGCTGGAAGCCGAACATCGAATAGAAGATGTACACGGGGATCATGTGTTCGCCGTGTGTGGCGTACGAGGTGCCGGCGGCGATGACGGAGGCCATCGAGCCGGCCTCGCTGATCCCTTCGTGGAGCATCTGCCCGCTTTCGGATTCCTTGTAGGCGAGGAGCAGTTTGCGGTCGACGCCTTCGTAGGTCTGCCCGTGCGGGGAGTAGATCTTCGAGGTGGGGAACAGCGAGTCCATGCCGAACGTCCGGTACTCGTCCGGGGCGATCGGGACGAACCGCGCGCCGATGGTGGAGTCCTTGATCAGGTCCTTGAGCAGCCGGACGAACGCCATGGTGGTGGCGACGTTCTGCTTGCCCGAGCCCTTCTTCAGTTCGGCGTACACGGGGTCGCCGGGGAGTTTGAGCGGCTTGGCCCGTACGACGCGTTTCGGCAGGAACCCGCCCAGGGCGGCGCGCCGTTCGCGCATGTACTCGATCTCGTCGGAGTCCTCGCCCGGGTGGTAGTACGGCGGGAGTTCCTGCTCCAGGGCGGAGTCGGGGATGTCCAGGTAGAGCCGGTCCCTGAACTCCTTCAGCTCGGCCTTGGTGAGCTTCTTCATCTGGTGGGTGGCGTTGCGGGCCTCGAAGTCGGGGCCGAGCGTCCAGCCCTTGATCGTGTGGGCGAGGATGACGGTCGGCTGGCCGACGTGCTCGCGGGCGGCCTTGAACGCCGCGTACACCTTGCGGTAGTCGTGCCCGCCGCGCGACAGCTTGCGCAGGTCGTCGTCGCTGAGGTGCTCGACCATCTTGCGGAGCCGCGGGTCGTCGCCGAAGAAGTGGTCGCGGATGTAGGCGCCGGATTCCACGGTGTAGGTCTGGAACTGCCCGTCGGGCGTGGTGTTCATCTTGTTGACCAGGACGCCGTCGGCGTCCTGGGCGAGCAGCGGGTCCCAGTCGCGGCCCCACACCACCTTGATCACGTTCCAGCCGGCGCCGCGGAAGAACGACTCCAGCTCCTGGATGATCTTGCCGTTGCCGCGGACGGGGCCGTCGAGCTGCTGGAGGTTGCAGTTCACCACGAAGGTGAGGTTGTCGAGCTCCTCGCGGGCGGCCAGGCCGATGGCGCCGAGCGACTCGGGCTCGCCCATCTCGCCGTCGCCCAGGAACGCCCATACGTGCGAGCGCGAGGTGTCCTTGATCTTGCGGTTGTAGAGGTAGCGGTTGAACCGGGCCTGGTAGACCGAGTTGATCGCGGTGAGCCCCATCGAGACGGTGGGGAACTCCCAGAAGTCCGGCATCAGCCGCGGGTGCGGGTAGGACGAGAGGCCGCCGCCGGGGTGCGATATCTCCTGCCGGAACCCGTCGAGCTTCTCCTGCGGGAGCCTGCCCTCCAGGTACGCGCGGGCGTAGATCCCCGGGGCCGCGTGGCCCTGGATGAAGACCTGGTCGCCGGACTCGCCGTGGTCCTTGCCGCGGAAGAAGTGGTTGAAGCCGACCTCGTACAGGGAGGCGGCGGAGGCGTAGGTGGCGATGTGGCCGCCGACCCCCAGCTCGGGGCGGTTGGCCCGGGACACCATGATCGCCGCGTTCCAGCGGATGTAGGCGCGGATCCGGCGCTCGATGTGCTCGTCGCCGGGGAACCAGGGCTCCTTCTCCGGCGGGATGGTGTTGATGTAGTCCGTGCTGCGCAGGCCGGGCACCCCGACCTGCTGCTCGCGGGCCCGTTCGAGGAGCCGGAGCATCACGTAGCGGGCCCGGCTGCGGCCCTCGGTCTTGATCACCGTGTCCAGCGACTCCAGCCATTCCCTGGTCTCGTCCGGATTGATGTCCGGAAGCTGGCTGGGCAGGCCGTCACTGATGATCGAATAGCGTTGACGTCCGGAAGCCACGGGGTCCCCTCTGCGCTTACCGTTCTCTCCTGGTGAGACCGTCGCCCGCCCGGTGAGCCGGCGGCGGTCCCGCACGACCGTTGGCCGTCGTGGTGGTACGTGATCCCCATCGTCGCCGTTTATGACGGCTAACGCATCTCTACCAACCAGTAACCATTCTCCCCGGTCACAGGGGGTGCAAGCGTGCCCGGCGCGTTCCGTGTGGGGACATCGGGACGGGTATTCCGTCCGGGTTTGGAACCCCTCTTGGCCGAGCAGTCAACTCGTACGAAGGTAGAAGGCGGACAAGACCACCCGGACGGCCGCGGACGGTCAGCCGCGGCCACGCGCGCGCCTGGGGGAATGATGAACGCATCGGTCGGAGATCGTCTGCACGTCCACGGCAACACGGTGGGCGCGCCCGACAGGTCCGGAGAGATCGTCGAGGTGCGCGGCCGTGACGGCGGGCCGCCGTACGTGGTCCGCTTCGACGACGGGCACACCGGCATGGTGTTCCCCGGCCCGGACGCCGTCGTGGAGGCCCCGGCCTCCGCGCAGGGCTCCCGCGCCGACTCCTGACCCGCCCCGCGTGGGGAACCGCAGGAGCCGCCGGGCCGCCGGTCCATGGAGTGCCGCGCGTCCATGGAGCGTTCCGCGGGGAACGCCGGCGCGGGAGCGCGCCGGGGCCGGCCGCGCCCGGCGGAAGGGCGTGAATCCGCGATCCCCGATGGGGTAGACCTCGGAAGTATGAAGAGCACCGTTGTCCGAGTGACCACCGGGAGCCGGGAGGTCGTCCACGACATCACCTCCGAGTGCGAGAACTTCGCCTCGTCGGCCGGCGGGGACGGGCTGCTGCACGTGTTCGTCCCGCACGCCACCGCCGGCATCGCGCTGATCGAACTGGGCTCGGGCAGCGACGACGACCTGCTGGCCTCGCTGCGTGACCTGCTGCCCCCCGACGACCGGTGGCGCCACGCCCACGGCTCGCGCGGCCACGGCCGCGCCCACGTGCTGCCGGCGCTGGTGCCGCCGTACGCGACGCTGCCCGTGGTGGACGGGCGGCTGGCGTTGGGAACCTGGCAATCGGTGGCTTTGGTCGATCTGAATATCGACAATCCCGATCGTCAGGTACGGTTGACGTTTCTTGCGGGATGAGCGCGCATTGTTACGCTCGACGTGTGCGCAGTGACCGCCAGGACCGTTTCAGGGCCCATGAGGCCACCAAAAGCCGTGAAGACACTTGCGCTGGGGCCACTTACTTGTGTGGACTGTCCCGCAAAACACGAACCTGCGTGTCCGGGACGTCCCGCCGGCGGCCCGGAACCGCATCCGACGGGCTACCGACCATGGGAGGACTTTCGTGAGCGCGACCGCTGGTCAGGCGCAGTCTGAGCGCAGCCTGGCCGAACGGCTCGGCCTCAAGCCGGGCCAGGTGGTGCAGGAGATCGGCTTCGATGACGACGTCGACGAGGAACTGCGCGAATCCGTCGAGTCCGTCACGGGGAACGAGCTCGTCGATGAGGATTACGAGGATGTGGTCGACGTCGTGCTGCTGTGGTGGCGCGAGGACGACGGCGACCTCTTCGACGAACTCACCAACGCGATGGTGCCCTTGACCGGTGGCGGCCACATCTGGTTGCTGACGCCCAAGGCCGGGCGGGAGGGCCATGTGGAGCCCAGCGATATCGGTGAGGCGGCCCGTACCGCCGGGCTGGCCCAGACCAGCAGCGTCAGCGCCGCCCGCGAATGGTCGGGCACCCGCCTGGTCGCCCCGAAGGTCCGCAAGTAGTCCCGTCCGGGCGCGTCCGGTAGGCCACCGGCGCGCCCGACATGCCGGGAGGGTGGCTCGCGCCGGACACCGGGCGGGCCGCGGCCGGAGGCACGGTCGCCCTCGGCCGTCCCGTAACCGGCACGCGCCCGCCGCGGCGACGGGACGAGGTGGCAGACTGGCCGCTGTGGCGCCGGCCGGCGCCCGCCCCGCACGGCCGTGGGGGGTGAACGTTCGCCCCGCTCGCGGCGGGGACCGAACAGCGTCGCCCGCGGGGGCGCTGCCCAGACCCCCGGGGCTACGCCCGGTTTCAAGGAGAGGCATTGGCGGTTGAGGTAGGCGACGTCGCGCCGGACTTCGAACTGAAGGACCAGCACGGGACGCCGGTGAAGCTCGCGGACTTCCGCGGCGCCAAGAACGTCGTCCTGGTGTTCTACCCGCTGGCGTTCAGCGGCGTGTGCACGGGCGAGCTCTGCGCGATCCGCGACGAACTGCCCACCCTGGGGGCGGCGACCAAGGCGGGGAGCGCGGACGACGTCCAGGTGCTGGCCGTCTCCGTCGACTCGGTGTTCACGCTGCGGGCCTGGTCGGACCAGGAGAAGTACCAGTTCCCCCTGCTGTCGGACTTCTGGCCGCACGGTGGCACGGCGCAGCGGTACGGGGTCTTCGACGAGGAGCGGGGGGTCGCGCTGCGCGGCACCTTCATCATCGACACCGAGGGCACCGTCCGGTGGAAGGTGGTCAACGCCGTCCCGGACGCGCGCGACCTCGACGAGTACCGCAAGGCGCTCGCCGAGTTGTGAGCCCGCGGGCCGGGGCCGCCCGTCGTGCGCGGTCCCGGCCCGGCCAGCGTGGCCCATGCACCGTGGGAGGTGTGATGCCCTGCTTCCGATGCGGGGCGCGGCAGACCGACCCCGTCCGCGGCGCGAGCCCGTGGAAGCGCGGAGTCCGCGCCGACCGGCAGGTTCTGATCTGCCCTGACTGCCAGCAGGTCCCCGAGACGGCGGCGGCCCTCGACCGCTGTGTCGCGTGCGGCTCGCTGGCGCTGGGCTGCCGGCTGGGCGAGATCGAGTGCCGCGACTGCGGGCACACCCGCGAGGCGGTACGGGACGAGGGTGACGAGGGACGCCCGGTCGACCTGGTGCGTTCAGGGGCCCCTCCGTCCGACACCGGCCTCTCCGAAGAGGTCGCGGCGGCACTGACCCGCTTCTTCAAGAGGGCTCCCGGTAGCTGATCGTCAAGGGCACGGCGCCCCGACCGGCCTCAACCGGCCGCCGCGCCCGCCCTCTGCGCCCCGGTGCGGGGTTGACGTGCCGTTCGCAGCCTGCCAGCCTGCGACGCAACATTCGCGAGCGACGGATCGGTGGTCGCAGCGGAGACGTCGGGCGGTCGTGGATGACGAAGCGGGTGACGACGGGGGGCGGACGATGCCGATCGTCTTGAAGCGGCTGGTCCACCGGGTCGCCGCGCGTTCCTGGCGCCTCCCCGCGCTGGTGATGTTCGGCGCGGCGATCGTGGGCTGGCTGCTCATCGTGGCGTTCGAGAAGCCGGACGCCGAGATCAGGGACCCGCTGCACTACGTCTGGTACTTCTTCATCAGCGCCACCACCGTCGGTTACGGCGACCTCTACCCCGAGACGACCGGCGGCCGCGTCGGCGGCGTACTGGTGATCATGGCGGGCCTGACCGCGGGGCTGATGCTGTTCGCGGAGCTCACCCTCTGGATGGCGAAGGGCAGGACGATGAAGGCCAACGGCCGGGCCACGCTCCACCACCGCGGCCATATCGTGATCATCGGTTACGAGCGGGAGGGGCTGCGCGCGATCATCGGGCAGTTGCGCGCCGACCCGCACTTCGCCAGGACCCCCGTGGTCGCCGTCTTCTGGCCGGACCAGCTGTCCGGTGAGAACCCCGATCCGGACGTGTACGACGTGGTGCTCTTCGACGACACCGCCTTCGATCGGGCGGCCATGGCCGAGGCCCGCACCGTGCTGGTCATCGGGCACAACGACGACGAGACCGTCCGGGTCATGCTCAGCGTGAACGCGTTCCTGCGCAGGAACGGGGCGCACCCGGCGCAGCACCTGCTGGCGGGGGTTCACGACGGCGGCTCCCGGATGGAGATCAACGAGGCGCTGGCGCTGGTCGACCCCGACATCGAGCCGGTCGACATCGACGATCCCGCCGTCGTGGCGGTCGCGATCCGCAACCCCGGGGTCGCGCAGATCTACCACAACCTGGCCAGCACGCTCGACAGCGACTCCACCCTGTTCCGCGTCGACATCCCCGAGAACGCCGGCGAATGGCTCCGCCTGGACCTGGCGATCTTCCTGCTCCACCGCGGAAGCACGCTGCTCGCTGTGGGCGAGTCCCACCGCCCCAACGCCCGCTTCCGCCTCGCCGCCACGCCCGGCGAAACGGTCAGAGGCGGCCAGTCCCTGGCCATCGTCGCCCGCGACCGCCCGCAGATCCCCTGGAGCGAACTTCCGTCCACAGGTTCGACCCCCACGGACAAGGACCAGCAGGCCGCCGTCAGGGGATGAGCCGGGGTGCCGCCCTCTGGCGCCCACCGAGGCGGCCCCCCGGCTCGCCGCGGCCGCGCGGCCCGGAGACGTTGCCCGGGGCCTCCCCGCGCCGACCGCGGAAATCGGGGTTCTCTACGGACGCCGCGCGGGATGTGCCGTCACGGTGGATGGCGCGTGGAGCCGACGGCACACCCCGCCCGGCGGGATCACGCGGCTTGGCGGGTGTCCGCGTCCAGCAGGTGATAGAGCAGGAGGAGCTGGGTGATGGCCAGGGGGTCGCTGGTGCCGTGCTCGCCGAGCCGTCCCAGCGCCTCGGGGTTGAGGGCGCCGTCGCCGGCGTGGGGGCCCAGGCGCTCCCAGATGGCCTTCTTCACGACCTGTGATTCCTCGGGTGACACGTAGCCGTGGACGTGGAGGGCGTCCACGGGACGGCCGTCGGTGTCGCGGTGCAGGCGCAGGTGCATCGCGGTCTCCCCGCCCGGTTCGCCGACGACCGTGGCCAGGTCGGGATGGTCGATGGTGGGGCGTAGCAGCAGTTCGGCCGACAGCGGGGTTCCGGGCGGGTCGTGCCGTCCCTCGACGGGCGCGAACCTGACGACGATGTCGGCCCAGCGCCGCTGCGGGCGGATGTAGGCGGCGCTCTCCGGTTCCCGCCGCGCCAGCTCGGCCTTGACCTGTTCCGGGGTGTAGCCGCGCTTGTCGCAGTCGCGGCGGATCTTCCAGCTGTGCCGCAGCGGCTCGGGCGGGTCCAGGTAGACGGTGATGTCGAAGCAGGCCCGGGAGAGGCGGGTGTGCAGGGGCAGCAGGCCCTCGACGATGACGAAGTCGCGGGGTTCGACCAGCTCGGGCCGGACCAGCTCGCCGGTGGCGTGGTCGTACACCGGCTTGAGGATCGGCTCGCCCATCGACAGCAGTTGCAGGTGCTGCTCCATGATGTCGATGTGGTTGCAGGCGGGGTTGAGTGCGGTGAACGGCTTGCCCTTGCGTTCCGCGCGGTCGTAGCGGTGGTAGTCGTCCACGCACACGGCCGTCATCCGGTCCGCGCCGAGGCACCGTACGAGGCCCCGGGTCAGGGTGGTCTTGCCCGCCGCGCTGTCGCCGGCGATGGCGAGCATGACGGGGCGCCGCGCCGATCCCCGCGCCCGGAGCATGTGCACGATCCGATGGGGCATCCGAGTCCTCCGTCCGGCGGTCTTCGGTTGTCCGGGACGACGGTAGGACGGCCGTTCCGGCGACGCGTCCCCCGATCAGGGGAGTTCGCGGGTGATCCGGGGGAGACGGGCGGCGACCCGACCTACTCACCGGTAGTTTGCGATTGTTATCGTGCCTGGGTGGGAGCCCCTGTGCGCGTGGTCGTCGTCGACGACCACGAGATGATCCTTGCCGGGTTACAGGCGATGCTGGCCGGCTTCGCGGGGCGCGTGCGCGTCGTGGGGCAGGCGGGCACGGGCGCCGAGGCGACGCGGCTGGTGACGGCGTTGCGCCCGGACGTGGTGCTGCTGGACGTGCGGCTCGGTCCCGAGAGCGGCCTCGACCTGTGCCGTGTGATCACGGCTCGGGTGCCGGAGTCGCGGGTGGTGTTCCTGACGGTGTACGACGACGAGCAGTACGTCTTCGAGGCCCTGCGTGCCGGGGCGGGCGGCTACCTGCTCAAGCGGGTGGACGGGGCCGAGCTGGTGCGGCGGCTGGAGGAGGTCACGCGGGGGGAGACCGTGGTCGATCCGACCCTGGCGGGGCGGATGGCGGCGACCGCGGCCCGGCTGACGCGGGGCGAGTTCTGGCCGGGCGCCGGACGGGGCATCACCCAGCGTGAGAGCGAGGTGCTGTCGCTGCTGGTCGGCGGGCTGTCCAACAAGGCGATCGCGGCCCGGCTCGTGCTCAGCGAGGAGACGGTGAAGAGCCATCTGCGGGCGCTGTACCGGAAGCTGGAGGTCACCGACCGGTCCGCGGCCGTGGCCGTCGCCCTCCGCGAGGGGCTGTTCCGGTGACCACGCGCCCTTCTCCCGGCGAGGTGCGCCTGCCGGTGCGGCTCATGGACCGGGAGCTGCTGGTACGGATCGTGGCGGTGGCCTGCTCGGACCGGGAGCTTCCGGGCATGGCCGACGAGATCGCCGGGCTGGTCGTCGGCTCGGCACGGGACCTGGTGTCCTGCGAGGTGTACGTCCTGGACGGCGACGAGCGGGCGCTGACCCGCTCGGCCGGGCCGCCCGTCCCGCTGGGGGAGGGCGACGCGGGCTGGGTCGCCGCGCACGGGCGCCCGCGCGAGCACGCCGACGGCCGCGGTGTGGCGGTGCCGGTCCGCGGCGGGCGGCAGACGATCGCGGTGCTGGACGTGCGGTCGGCCGGCCCCTGCGACCCGCGGGACGCCGCCCTGGTCACCGCGCTGGCGGACCTGTTCGCGCCGGTGCTGTGCTCGTGCCGCCGGCTGCGCGCCGCGCGGGAACGTGAGCGCGCCGCCGAGCGGTTCGCCGAGCGGGCCGTCGAGGTGCAGGAGGCGGAGCGGTCCCGGCTCAGCAGGGAGATCCACGACGGCATCGCGCAGCGGCTGGCCGGGCTGGGCTTCCACCTGTCGGCGGCGGACGGCGCGCTGCCCGACCACCACCCGGAGGCGCGGGAGCAGATCAGGCAGGCGCGGCGGCTGTGCGAGCTGGCCGCGGCCGAGACCCGCGCGGCGATCGGCGGGCTGCGCCCGCCCGTCCTGGACGACCTGGGCCTGTCGGCGGCGCTGGCCACGCTCGCCCGCGAGGTCGGCGGACGCGCCGGGGACCTGGACGTCACGGTCGCCGTGACCGGGGAGCTGGAGGAGGCGCTGCCCGACCACGTCCAGACGGCGCTGTACCGGATCGCGCAGGAGGCGGTCGGGAACTGCGTACGGCACGCGTCCGCCTCGTCCGTCGACCTGCTCCTTGAGCACGACCACGACAGGGTGCGGTTGGTGGTGCGGGACGACGGCGTGGGCTTCACCCGGACCCGGGGGCGCCGCCCCGACACCTACGGGCTGCGGGGCATGGCCGAGCGGGCCGAGCTGCTGGGCGGCCGGGTCACCGTGAGCAGCCGTCCGGGCGTCGGGACGACCGTCGAGGCGGTGGTCCCCGTCCCCTCGGCTAGTCCCCCGGCTCCGGCGGAACGATCTCCCTGAAGGTGATCCCGGCGCGCTGAAGCCGTCCGATGAGGGCGCCGCCCATGGCGGTGGCGGTGGTGACCTGGCCCGCGGTCTCGGGCAGGTCGTCGTGGGCCATGCACAGCGCCGACTCGGCCAGCATCTTCGCGGTCTCGCCGTATCCGGGGTCGCCGCCCGCGACCTCGGTCACGACGCTCTCGCCGCCGCCCTCGCCGACGAACGTCGCGCGGAACCAGCTACGTTCGCGCTGTTCCGCCGACGGACCCTCGCCGGGCGCGGTGGCCAGGCGTTCCAGCAGCGCGCGGGTGGGCGGTAGCTGCGCCAGGGTGGCGGCGACCCCTACGCCGGCGGCCAGGCCCGCGGCGGACGCCAGCCGCCGCGTCGCCAGATACTGCCCGTAGGTGAAGTCGGGACCGTAGCGGTCCAGCGCCGCGGCGGAGCGGGCCACCACCTGCGGGTCCACCGTGCTCATCGGCAGCGTCCAGCCCTTCACCCGCGTGCGGGGCCTGGGACGCCGCGCGAGGCGTATGCGGCGGTTCTCCGGCCGGGGCTCGATCTCCCGCCGCTCACGCTCGGCCCGCGCCATCCCGCGCAGGTCGGAGACGACGGCGAGCGCCGAATGCGCCGTCCCGCCGGAAAAGCTCGCGCTCAGCCGCATGAAGCATTCCACGCGCAGCGGCACACCTTCCGGCAGCTTCTGGACGGTGAACAGCGTGCCCAGGTCGGCGGGGATGGAGTCGAACCCGCACGCGTGCACGAGCCTGGCCCCGCTCCGTACCGCCTCCGCGTGGTACTTGACGTACATCCGGTTGACGAACGTGGGCTCGCCGGTCAGGTCCAGGTAGTCGGTGCCCGCCTTCGCGCACGCGGCCACCAGCGGCTCGCCGTACCTGACGTACGGCCCGACGGTGCTGACGACCACCCTGGACGCGCGCGCGACGTGCTCCAGCGACGCGACGTCGGTGCTGTCGGCGTGCAGCAGCGGCAGTTCCTTCAGCGTCGGGTCGGCGGCGGCGAGCCGCCGGCGGGTCGCCTCCAGCTTCGCCGGATTGCGTCCCGCCAGCGCCCAGCGGGTGCCCGGCGGCGCGTGCAGGGCCAGGTAGTCGGCGGTCAGGCCGCCCGTGAACCCGGTGGCCCCGAACAGCACGATGTCGTACGGACGGTCGGCACTCACTCTCGGCCCTCTCGATGGACTCGAACCGGATTCTAGGGGAAGCCGGAGCCGTGCCTTTCAGCGGCGCGTCAGGGGCGCGTCAGCGGCGCGCCTGGGCGCGCAGGGCCTCGGCGAGCCAGGCGAAGTCGGCGGAACGCGAGGGTGGCACGGGCTTCCCGGCGACGATGGCCAGGAGCCGCCAGTACCGCTCCATCGCCGGTGCCGACGACGCCTCCAGCCGCTCCAGGACCGCCTCGCGGTCGGCGGAAGGGCCCAGCAGCCGGTCGACGACCTCCGCGGCCTGCGGTGATCCGGGGGCGACCCCGGCCTCCCTCGCCGGACCCACCAGGCCCGTGACCTTCTTGGCGAACCACAGGAAGGCGCCGGGCTCGCTCCCCGGCCCCTCCTTCGGACGTCCCGCCGCGTTCTGCTCGGCCACGCGGCGCGCGGTGGCCCGGAAGTCCGGGTCCGCCACCAGGTCGGCGAGCTCCACCCAGGCGTCCACCTGCTCGGGCGTGGGGTCGTCGGGCAGGTCCACCGGCACCCGCATGCGTTCGGGAAGCCGCGGGTCGGCGTCCACGTCGCCGAACACGTCCCGGACGAAGTCCTCGATGATCTGCCGGCGTTCCTCCGCCGACAGCCGCGCGAGCTTGTGCAACAGGGCCATCTCCTTCAGTGGTGATCTTCTCTTGGCGACGGCGCCGAGCACGGCCCGGCGCAGCCGCAACGTGCGCATCTGCGCGTCCAGCGCCTTGAGGTGGACGGCCGCCACATCGGCGACCGCGACCTCCCGTTCCAGCACACGCCGCACGTCGTCCAGGCCGAGGCCCAGTTCGCGCAGCGTGCTGATCAGCTCGGCCCGTGCCACGGACTCCGCGTCGTACAGGCGGTAACCGCCCTCGCTGCGCCCTGCGGGCGGCAGCACCCCGACGTCCGACCAGTGCCGGATCGTGCGTACCGGCAGCCCGGTCCGCCGCGAGAACTGGCCGATGGTGAGGGCGACGTCGGGATCGGTCATGCCGATGAGTGTGGACCTTCCGGTGGCCGGAGACTCAAGCCGGAGCCCGCGTAGACTTCCGGTCATCGGGGGTGGAGCATGGGCGTGCTGGCCGTGTCGTTGGACGTCGCGGCGTTGCTGGTGGCCGGGTGGGCGCGGGTCGCGCCGCCCAGGGTGTGGAGCCGGACCGGGCTGTTCATGGTCGCGGGGAGCCTGGCGCTGCTCTCGGTGGCCGTCTGGCTCGCGTCCGGCTAGGGGCGTGGAGCGGTCCAGCCGGGGGCGTCCAGCAGGTGCTCGACGAACAGCAGCGTGGTGGGCGTGGGGGTCGCGCCGGACACCGCGTGCCAGGGCCGGTCGAGGGGCGTTCCGGGCGCGTCCACGATGACCAGGCGGCCGGTGGCGAGTTCGGTGCCGATCGCGTCCCGGGAGACCAGCGTCACGCCCAGCCCGGCGGCGGCGCCCGCGATGACGGCGCCGTTCGAGCCCAGGACCAGGCTGGGCGGGGTCGCGTCCCGTTCCGCGAGGTAGGTCTCGGCCGTCGCGCGGACGCCCGACCCCGGTTCGCGCATCACCCACGGGGTCGTGGCCAGGGAGAACCCCGCCGCCAGGGCGGGTGAGCCCACGACCACGAGCTCGTTGCGCCGCCGGGCCAGGACCGTGGTCGCCGAGCCCGCGGGCGGGCGTCCCGCCAGGACGAGGTCGGCCTTGTGGGCGGCGAGGCTGCCCCAGACCTGGCGGCTCGGGCCCACCTCCAGGGCCAGCTCCACGTGGGGGAAGCGGGCTCGGAACGCGGCCAGCAACTCGGGGAGCACCTGGTCGGCGGCGGTGGTGACGGCGGCCAGGCGGAGCGTCCCACGGGCCGGATCGGCCGCGCCGCGCGCCGCGGCGCGCCCCTGTTCGAGCAGGCCCAGGACCTGCCGGGCGTACGCGGCGTAGACGGTTCCGGCGGGTGTCAGGCGCAGGCCGCGGCCCTCCTTCCGAACGAGGGTGACGCCCAGCTCGCGGGCGAGCGCGGCCACCGACGCCGAGACCGCGGACTCGGTGACGTAGAGACGGCGGGCCGCCTCCCGTACCGAACCGGTGTCGGCGAGCGCGGTGAAGGTGCGGAGTCGTGCCTCGGTCATGGTCCCGATTCTTGAGTGATTACTTGATTATAGGCGCCGAACACTTGATGGACATGGCAAGTATCCGCCCGGCACGCTGGAAGCGTCGACAGGACGGAGGGGACGATGAGCGCGGGCAGATGGGCGGCGGGCGTGATCCCGTACGCGGAGATGGGCTACTGGCGCCCGGACTACCGGCCGAAGGACAGCGACATCCTGGCCGCCTTCCGGATCACCCCGCAGCCGGGCGTCCCGCCGGAGGAGGCGGGCGCGGCCGTGGCGGGCGAGTCCTCCACCGCCACCTGGACGGTGGTGTGGACCGACCGGCTCACCTCGTACGAGAACTACCAGGCCAAGTGCTACCGCGTGGACCCCGTCCCGGGGCAGGACGACCAGTTCATCGCCTCCATCGCCTACGACCTCGACCTGTTCGAGGAGGGGTCGATCGCGAACCTGACCTCGTCGATCATCGGCAACGTGTTCGGGTTCAAGGCCCTCAAGGCGCTGCGGCTGGAGGACATGCGCATCCCGCCGCACTACGTGAAGACGTTCCAGGGCCCCGCGCACGGGATCGTCATGGAACGCGAGTACCTGGGGAAGTTCGGCCGCCCCCTGCTCGGCGCCACGGTCAAGCCGAAGCTGGGGCTGTCGGCCCGCAACTACGGGCGCGTCGTGTACGAGGCGCTGCGCGGCGGCCTGGACTTCACCAAGGACGACGAGAACATCAACTCCCAGCCGTTCATGCGCTGGCGCGACCGCTTCCTGTACTGCATGGAGGCCGTCACCAAGGCACAGGCCGCCACCGGCGAGATCAAGGGTCACTACCTCAACGTGACCGCCGGCACGATGGAGGCGATGTACGAGCGGGCCGAGCTGGCCAAGGAGCTCGGCAGCGTCATCGTGATGATCGACCTGACGGTCGGATACACGGCGATCCAGTCCATGGCGCGCTGGGCACGGGCCAACGGCGTGCTGCTGCACCTGCACCGCGCGGGGCACTCCACGTACACGCGGCAGAAGAACCACGGGGTCAGCTTCCGGGTGATCGCCAAGTGGATGCGGCTGGCCGGGGTGGACCACATCCACGCCGGGACGGTCGTCGGCAAGCTGGAGGGCGACCCCAACAGCGTCGCCGGCTTCTACGACACGCTCCGGCTCGACAAGATCGCCGCCGATCCTGTGAAGGGGCTGTACTTCGACCAGGAATGGGCGTCCCTGCCCGGCTGTATGCCGGTCGCGTCCGGCGGCATCCACGCCGGTCAGATGCACCAGCTCCTGCACTATCTGGACGAGGACGTGGTCCTTCAGTTCGGCGGCGGCACCATCGGGCATCCCATGGGGATCGCGGCGGGCGCCACGGCCAACCGGGTCGCGCTGGAGGCCATGATCAAGGCGCGGAACGAGGGGCGCGACTTCCTCGCCGAGGGCCCCGACATCCTGCGGGCCGCCGCCAAGCACAGCCGTGAGCTGGACGTGGCCCTCTCCACCTGGGGCGACATCACCTTCACCTACGAGTCCACCGACACGCCGGACGTCGTCGAGACCCCTGTGAGCAGCTGATGCGGATCACCCAAGGGACCTTCTCCTACCTGCCCGACCTCACCGACGAGGAGATCGCCGCGCAGGTCGCCTACGCCCTCGGCAAGGGCTGGCCGTGCTCGATCGAGTTCACCGACGACCCGCATCCGCGCAACTCGTACTGGGAGATGTGGGGGCTGCCGATGTTCGACCTCACCGACCCGGCGGGCGTCCTGTACGAGCTGAACGAATGCCGGAGGGCCTACCCGGACCACTACATCCGGTTGAACGCCTACGACGCCGGCTACGGCAGGCAGACCACGGCGCTGTCGTTCATCGTCCAGCGCCCGGCCGAGGAGCCCGGCTTCCGGCTGGACCGCGAGGAGACCTCCGACCGGCGCGTCCGCTTCCGCCTCCACCCGTACGCCCTCGACCGTCCGCAAGGTGACCGCCACCGATGAGCGAACGCCCCGGATTCGGCATGCGTCGCGGATCGTCCGGCAACGGGTCCGTCCCCGCTGTGGCGGAGCCGTTGCCGGGCCCGGCGCCGCTTCCCCCCGGCGCCCGGATCGACCTGGGGAGGGAGCGCGCCGACTCGCGCATCGACGAGGTCCTGGACGCCCTGGACACCGAGCTGGTCGGCCTGCGCCCGGTCAAGACCAGGATCCGCGAGATCGCGGCCCTCCTCCTGGTCGACCGTGCCCGCGCCCGCTTCGGCATCGACTCGGGACGGCCCAACCTGCACATGTGCTTCACCGGCGGCCCCGGGACGGGCAAGACCACGGTCGCCACCAGGCTCGCCGAACTCCTCCACCGCCTCGGCCACATCCGCCAGGGCCACCTGGTCGCCGTCACCCGCGACGACCTGGTCGGCCAGTACGTCGGCCACACCGCTCCCAAGACCAAGGAGGTCCTCAAGCGGGCCATGGGCGGCGTCCTGTTCATCGACGAGGCGTACTACCTGTACCGGGCCGAGAACGAGCGCGACTACGGGCAGGAGGCCATCGAGATCCTGCTCCAGGTCATGGAGAACCGGCGGGACGATTTGGTGGTCGTCCTGGCGGGCTACAAGGACCGGATGGACGCCTTCTTCTCGTCCAATCCCGGCATGAGCTCCCGCATCGCCCACCACATCGACTTCCCCGACTACGAGCCCGGCGAACTGGAGGAGATCGGCCGCCTGATGATGTCCCGCGACGGCTACCGCCTCGCGCCCGAGACGGAACCCGTCTTCCGCGACTACCTCGAACGGCGCCGCGCACGGCCCCGCTTCGCCAATGCCCGGTCCGTCCGCAACGCCATCGAACGCGCCCGCCTGCGCCACGCCGAGCGCCTGATGGCCCGGGGCGGCGAGGTGACCAGGGAAGAACTGACCACCCTGCACCCCGAGGACTTCCAGCACAGCCGGGTCTTCGCCCACTGAACCCCCGTCCGCCGCCCCGCATGGGAATCGGAAGGCAGAACAAAGGCTTTAGTCTGGAGACTGCCTACTTGACGATGTGGGGGAGACGGTGCTGAACCCTGAGGATCTGTACGAGCTGGACCCGGACCTGCCCCCGCTGGCCGGGCCGGTACTGCTGCACAGCCTCGACGGCTTCGTGGACGCTGGCGCCACCGCCAGGCTCGTCCGCGAGCACCTGCTGGACTCCCTGGAACATCGGGTGGTGGCCCGCTTCGACGTGGACTCACTGATCGACTACCGGGCCCGCCGCCCGCTGATGACCTACGACCGCGACCACTGGGCCTCCTACGACGCCCCCGAACTGGTCGTCCACCTGCTGCGTGACGAGGCCGGCAGCCCGTTCCTGATGCTCACCGGCCCCGAGCCCGACCGGCTCTGGGAGGGTTTCGCCGCGGCCGTCCGCACCCTGGTCAAGCGGCTGGACGTCAGCCTGGTCGTCGGCTTCCACGGGATCCCGATGGGCGTGCCGCACACCCGTCCGGTCGGGATGACCTCGCACGCCACCCGGCCCGAGCTGGTCACCAAGAGCTCCTGGTTCGACAAGGTGCAGGTCCCCGGCAGCGCCGCGGCCCTGCTCGAACTGAGGCTCGGCGAGTCCGGCCACGACGCGATCGGCTTCGCCGTCCACGTCCCGCACTACCTGTCGCAGTCCGCCTACCCGGCCGCCGCCCTCGCCGCCCTGGACGCCGTCGTCAACGCCACCGGCCTCGTCCTGCCCACCGCGGCCCTGCGGGACGCCTCCGCCAAGACCGACGCGGAGATCGCCGAGCAGGTCTCCGGCAACGAGGAGGTCGAGAAGGTCGTCCGCGCCCTGGAACAGCAGTACGACGCCTTCGCCGGCGCCGCCGAACGCGAAAGCCTCCTCGCCGAATCCCAGGACATGCCGACCGCCGAGGAACTGGCCGCCCAGTTCGAACGCTTCCTGGCCGAACAGGACGGCCCCGACTCGACCCAGCCCTGATCCCGCCCCCATAACCGCTTCGCGCACCCACCCAAGAACCGGGTACGCTTTCCCGGTCAAGACGGGCGCGTAGCTCAGGGGTAGAGCACTCGCCTTACAAGCGAGGGGTCGCAGGTTCGAGCCCTGCCGCGCCCACCCAGCTCAGAGCCGTGGCCAGCACACCCAGGCCACGGCTCTACGCATGTGGGGTGTGAGCCGGGTCTCGCCGTGTTTTGGCTGGTCAGGGGTTATGTAACGTGCCGTTCACACAAGGGCAACAGGTCCGAAATGCCTGGTTGGAACGCTCGTAGCGGCCGATCTTCGAGGAAAGGGACCTGACGTTGAGCTATAAGGCCGAGTACATCTGGATCGACGGCACCGAGCCCACCGCCAGGCTCCGTTCCAAGACCAAGATCCTTGCCGATGGCGCCGAGCCGGGGGACTGGGGCTTCGACGGCTCCAGCACCAACCAGGCGCCCGGCGACAATTCGGACTGCGTGCTCAAGCCGGTCTTCATCTGCCCGGACCCGATCCGCGGCGGCGACGCCAAGCTGGTGCTCTGCGAGGTCTTCCTGGTGGACGGCACCCCGCACCCGACCAACACGCGGGCGAAGCTGCGTCCGGTCGCCGAGCGGTACGCGGCGCAGGACTCCTGGTACGGCATCGAGCAGGAGTACACCTTCTTCAAGGCGGGCCGCCCGCTCGGCTTTCCCGAGCGCGGCTTCCCCGCGCCGCAGGGCTTCTACTACTGCGGTGTGGGCGCCGACGAGGTGTTCGGCCGCGAGATCGTGGAGCGGCACCTGGACGCATGCCTGGAGGCGGGCCTGAAGGTCTCCGGCATCAACGCCGAGGTCATGCCCGGCCAGTGGGAGTTCCAGATCGGCCCGGCGGGGCCGCTGGAGGTCGCCGACCACCTGTGGACGGCGCGCTGGCTGCTGTACCGGATCGCCGAGGAGTACGACGTCGCCGCGACCCTCGACCCCAAGCCGGTGGAGGGCGACTGGAACGGCGCCGGCGCGCACACCAACTTCTCCACCAAGGCGATGCGCGAGAACTACGACGCGATCATCACCGCCTGCGAGGCGCTGGCCGCGAAGGCGCAGGAGCACGTGGCCGCCTATGGCGCCGACATCGAGCGCCGCCTGACCGGGATGCACGAGACCGCCCCGTGGAGCGAGTTCAGCTACGGCGTCTCCGACCGCGGCGCGTCGGTGCGGATCCCGTGGCAGGTCGAGCTGGACAAGAAGGGCTACATCGAGGACCGCCGTCCGAACGCCAACGTGGACCCGTACGTGGTGACCCGCATGATCACGGGCACCTGCTGCGAGGCGCTGGAGAAGGCCGGGCAGGTCTAGCACGAGCCGCCGCGCCGGTCGTCGCCGGTGCGGGACGGACCCAGGGGATCCCGGGGCGGGGCGCTTCCGGGATCCCCTGACCAGTTCAGGGGAGTGGACGGCGTCCGGCGAAGCCCAGGTCGGTGCGGTGGTACCAGGCCAGTTCCGTGTCGCCTTCCAGCCAGCACAGGCGGACCGAGCGGCCGTCCAGGACCGACGGGAAGTCGATGAGGAAAGGGGTCAGCCCCTTGACCTCGATGCCCCGCTCGGTGAACCAGGCGATCTCCTCGTCCAGCCGTGCCTCGGTGGCCTTGACCTCCGGGATGCCGCCGCGTTCCGAGGTGCCGCGCACCCGCAGGTCGAGGGTGAGCTCCGCGAGGTCGGCGCGCAGCCGGACGATCTCGGCCGCGTGCTCGCGCACCTCGGGGATCATGGCGCGCGCCTCCTCCACGGTGAACTCACGCTCGGCGCCGTTCATGCTCGCTCCCGGGCTCGGTGGTGACGACCGTCCGCAACGTTACTCAGGTGTGGCAGGACGGCCGCCAGACGGTATCCCACTTGTCAGGGTTTTTCCCGATATGTAGGGATCGTTCCCGGGGACAATGTGAACGCAGGGCGGGGAACCGGCGTCCACCGCAACGGGGGTGCCCCGCCCGGAGGGGAAGGCGCGCGACGATGAGCGATCCGACCGTGCCCGAACGGGCGAGCGCCCTGTTCGTCTCCCGGCTCCAGGCGTCCCGGTGTCCCAGTGCCGGGGAGGTCAGGGCCGTGGTGGAGGCGGAGCTGGCCGCCGGGACCGGAAATTGTATGGCCTGCGTGGCCCAGGAGGCGGGCGACCATCCGGAGATCTACCTGCCGCGGATGCGGTGGGCTCTGCGTGCGGTCGCCCAAGCCTACGCGGCGCAGGCGCAGCCCAATGGAACGCAGGTGGAAATGGAGCCGGAACCGCCCTACGCGGCGGGCGTCCCGTAAAAGTCCACAAAACATCTGATCTGACCTGGAGTCCCGCCATTGGGACCGGGTAGCTACCTCCGCATGGGGGAGACGCCGTTCGAGCCCTTTTTCCACGGTCCGCCGGAACGCCGCCGCGGGCGCCGGGGATCGCGCCGGATGCCGCTGGAACGGACGTTCCGCTGCCGGTCTTCGGTGCGCGGCCCCGCCGTGGCGTCGATGTCGAGATACCAGGAGTTCGTGCGCCTGCACGAGGCCATGTCGGAGCGGCCTCAGGTGCGGGTGACGCGCCTCTGGGCTTGCGGGTTCGGCGCCGCCCTGACGGTCGCCGCGCTCATGCTGGGTGGCGTGGGCCTGCTGAGGGGGCTGTTCGGCATCGAGGCCCCGGCCTTCATTCCGGACGATATCCCGACCATGACGGCGGCGTTCACCACCGCCCTGTGCGGGGCGGCCGCCGTCTTGCAGGCCACGGCCCTGCTGCACGTCCTTCTGGTCGTCGCCGAGACCCCGGTGAAGACCTTCGCGTGGGTCGGAGCCGCGGCCGTGTCGCTGGCGACGCTGTTGCCGCTGAGCCTGCGGATCCCACCGGACGTCGCGCTGGCGACGGCCGGGCTCGACCTCGCGGGGGGCGCGGCCGCCATCGTGCTGCTGGGCGCGGTCGCCAACGCCTGCCTCCAATGGCCGGAGCCTCCACCGCAGCGCCGCCGCCGACACCGCAACCGCTGACGCGCCCGCCCTAGCTGCTCACGCCTTCAGGGGACGACGGTGACCGGCCAGCGCCCGGCGCGGACCAGCCGTATCGCGACCGAGCCGACGAACCGGTGCCCCGCCTTGGCGGACGCGCCGACGACCACGGCGTCGGCCTTGACCTCGTCGGCGATCCGTGCCAGCACGGTGACCGCGTCCCCGTGCTCAAGGACCACCTCGTACCGTACGCCGGGCATCTGCTCGGCGACCCGGCGCAGCTCGGCCCGCAGCTCTTCGGCGAGCTCCTCGGCGGTCTCGCGCATGATCGCCGCGCCTCCGGCGGTGAGCGTGGAGATCGTGGTCATCGGCGTGACCTGCACCAGGATCAGCCGCGCGCCGCTCCGCCTGGCCAGCCCCCAGGCGTAGGCGCCGGCGCGCAGCGAGGTCTCCGAGCCGTCGACGCCGACCACGATCACCCGCGGACCATCGCTGACCGGCTCGAACGGCCGCTCCTCACTCATCGCGCCTCCGACGCCGCGCCGAGCCTTCTTGTCCCCGCCCCTTGCCCGCCAGCTTAACGAGGCGGTACGTCGTCACTCGTTCGCCACTCGTTCTCCTGGTTTGCCGTGCGCCTGGTGGAAAGGAGATCGTCGGTCACCCTTGGCCCGCCTTGGTAAAGGGAGTCCCCAGAGAACCTTTGCGGTGTCCTTGGACAACCATGCCCTGGGTGTGTCGCCGGAGTGCCCGGCATATCACCGACCGTAGTGTGCTCGCCGATGAGGCACCAGCGTCCAGGGGGCAGTGAATGACGGCTGAGGTTGGCACGGACGGCACCGAGGTCGGTACGGGGAACGCTGGGGGTGGTACGGACGCCGCACGCGATCTTCCACCCGCCGACATCATCGGGATCGGCCCGTTCGGGCGGCCCGCGCCCCGGCTGGTCACGGCGGTGTGCCGGGCCGGTGGCCTCGGCGTCCTGGACCTCGGGACGGACCGGGCCGCCGCGCTGGCGGCCCTCGCCGACGTCATGCGCTGGTGGCGGGGTGCGTTCGGCGTCCGCGTCCCCGCGGGCTGCGAGGTCCGCCCCGAGGACCTTCCGGACGCGGTCCGCACGGTCCTGATCGACGCCGCCGCGCTCCGTCCCGAACCGCCGCGTCTGGAGCGCCCGGAGCGCCCGGAGCCCGTGCAGGAGGCGCGTCCCGTCGACGAGGCGGGTGCCTGGTCGGCGCCGGGCGGCGACCCGTACGACGATGACTGGACGGTGCGCATCGCTCCCCCCGGCGCCGTCCCCGGTGTGCAGAGGATCGAGGGCGTCCCGGGCACCGCGAGCGCGCCCCAGGGGTACGAGGCCGACGACGGCCTGATCGACGCGTTCGCGTTCGCGGTGGGAGGCCGCCGCGTCCTGATCGAGGTGGTGGACCCCGAAGAGGCGATCGCGGCGCTCGCCAGGTTCGGCGGAAGCGGCGTTCTGGGCGGCCTGGTCGCGCGGGGCTTCGAGGGCGGCGGCCGGGTCGGGCACCTGACCACGTTCGTGCTGCTCCAGCGGCTGCTCGGGGACGCCCAGGTGAACGTCCCCGTGTGGGCGTGCGGCGGGATCGGCCCGCACACGGCCGCCGCCGCGGTCGCGGGCGGCGCCGCGGGCGTCGTTCTGGACTCCCAGCTCGCGCTGGTCCGCGAGGTGGAGGCGCCCGCCGACATCGCCGCCGCCGTGGCCTCCATGGACGGCGCCGAGACCCGGATCGTCCAGGGCCGGCGCGTCTACGCGGGCTCGGGCGGCAGGCCGCTGCCGGTCGGGCAGGACGGAGCGCTGGCCCGCCCGCTGGCCGCCCGGTACAAGACGGCCGGTGGCGTGGTGCAGGCCATCCGGGCGGAGATCGCCGCCCATATCCGGGCCGCCGTCCGCGCGGAACCGCTCGCCCCGAAGGACGTCCGGGACGCGCCGGAGGCGGGCCGCCGCTACCCGATCGCCCAGGGCCCGATGACCCGCGTCAGCGACCGGCCGGTGTTCGCCGCCGCGGTCGCGCAGGACGGCGGGCTCCCGTTCCTGGCGCTCGCGCTCATGGACGGCGAGGAGGCACGGTCCCTCCTGCGCGACACCGCCGAACGGCTCGGCGACCTGCCGTGGGGCGTGGGGATCCTCGGCTTCGTCCCGCCCGAGGTGCGCGAGGCGCAACTGGAGGCGATCCGCGCGGTCCGGCCCCCGTACGCGCTGATCGCGGGGGGACGTCCCGCGCACGCGGCGTCCCTCGAGGCGGCCGGGATCAGCACCTACCTGCACGTGTCCTCGCCCGCGAGGCTGGAGCGACTCCTGGCCGAGGGCGCCCGCAAGTTCGTCTTCGAGGGCGCCGAGTGCGGCGGGCACATCGGTCCGCGCGGCTCCTTCGCCCTCTGGGAGGCGCAGGTCGAACGGCTTCTGGCCTTCTGCGACGCGAACCGGGACGCCGACGGCGGCCGGGGTGTCGCCGCCGAGCTGTCGGTGATGTTCGCGGGCGGCATCCATGACGAGCGCTCGGCGGCGATGGTGGCGGCGCTGGCCGGCCCGCTGGCCGAGCGGGGCGCCGACATCCGCGTCCTGATGGGGACCGCGTACCTGTTCACCTACGAGGCGGTCGCGTCCGGGGCGATCACGCCGGGGTACCAGCAGGCCGCCGTCGAATGCGATGGGACCGCCCTCCTGGAGACCTCGCCCGGCCAGGTGACCCGGTGCGCGTGGTCCCCGTACGTGGAGACGTTCACCGACGAGCGCCGCCGCCTGGAGGAGCTGGGGACACCGCCCAGCGAGATGGGGCGGCGGCTGGAGGACCTGAACCTGGGCCGGTTGCGCATCGCCAGCAAGGGGCTGCGCCGCGTCCCCGGCGGCGAGCCCCCGCCCGCCGGCACCGCGGGGGAGGAGACGCACGGGCTGATCTCGGTGGACTCGGCGGAGCAGCGCCGCGAAGGGATGTTCATGCTGGGCCAGGTGGCGGCGCTGCGCTGGGCCACCACCAGCATCACGGGGCTGCACGAGCAGGTCAGCACGGGCGCGACGTTCTTCCTCGCCACCCGTGCCGCCACCCTGGGCCTGGCCGGTCCCGAGCCCCGCCGCGAGCCCGCCGCGCCATGCCCGATGGACATCGCGATCGTCGGCGTCGCCTGCGTGTTCCCCGGCGCCCCCGACACCGCGTCGTACTGGGCGAACATCGTGCGCGGCGTGGACGCGGTCACCGAGGTCCCCGCCGAGCGCTGGGACCCGGAGCTCTACTACGACCCGGACGCCGGGCGTGAGGGCACGACACCGTGCAAATGGGGTGGTTTCATCCCCGGCATCCCGTTCGACGCGCTGGCGCACGGCGTGCCGCCGAAGTCGCTGGGCAGCATCGACCCGGCGCACCTGCTCGGCCTGGAGGTCGCCGCGCGGGCCTTGCGGGACGCGGGATACGGCGACCGCCCGTTCGACCGTTCACGCGCCTCGGTGTTCTTCGGCGCCGCGACGGGCACCGGGCTCGGCGCCGCGTACGCGATGCGGGCGCTGCTCCCGATGTACTACGGCGACGTCCCGCCCGGCCTGGACGCCCAGCTCCCGCGCCCGACCGAGGACTCCCTGCCCGGCGCGCTCCCCGGCATGATCGCCGGGCGGATCGCGGAACGGCTCGGCCTCGGCGGCACGGCCTGCGCGATCGCCGGTGACAGCGGCATGGCCACGCTGGACGCCGCGTGCAAGGAACTGCTGTCGGGCGGCAGCGACCTGGTGCTGTGCGGAGCCTCCGACCTGCGCAACGGCATCCACGACTACCTGCTCGCCGCCGCGGCCGGTGAGCTGTCCCCGAGCGGGCGGTGCGCGCCGTTCGACGCCTCGTCCGACGGCTTCGTGCCCGGTGAGGGCGTGGCCTGCGTGGCGCTCAAGCGGCTGGCCGACGCCGAACGCGACGGCGACCGGATCTACGCGGTGATCAAGTCCGTGGTCGGGGGCGCCGCGGCGGACGGCGAGAGCCCGTACCTGCGGGCCGGTGTCTCCCCGGCCAGGGTGGGCTTGGTCGAGGCGGAGGGCACCGGAACGCCGGACGGGGACCGGGCCGAGCTGGCCGCGCTCACCCGGACGTTCACCGCCGCGGGCGCGCGGCCGGGCGGCACGACGCTGGGCTCGGTGCGGTCGCAGATCGGCCACACCCGGGGCGCCGCCGGGCTGGCCGGGCTGATCAAGACGGCCTTCGCCCTGCACACCGGCACCCTCCCCGGAACCCTCCACCTGACGGCTCCCACACCGGACTGGGACGCGGCGACCAGCCCCTTCGCCTTCGGGCGCACGACGCGTCCCTGGGCGGCGCCGCCGGCCGGCCGCTACGCGGGGCTGCGCGGCCCCGGTTCCGGCGGCGCCGCCTTCCACGCGGTCCTGGCCGGGTACGACGGCGCTCCCGAGCCGGTGTCGGGGATCAGCGCGTGGCCCGCCGAGCTGTTCCTGATCCGGGGCGCCGGGCGCGCCGCGGCCCGCGCGGAGCTGGACCGGCTCGGCGTGCTGCTGGCCCCCGGATCGCCCGCCTCCCGGCCGCGGCTGCGCGACCTGGCCAGGACGTTCGCGGAGGGCGAGGGGCCGGTCCAGGTCGCGCTGGTGGCGACCGGCCTGGACGACCTGGAACGCAAGCTCGCCGCCGCCCGCGAGTTCCGCGCCATCCCGGGCGTGTACGTCGCGGACGAGGACAGGCCCGAGAACCCTGGGCAGGTCGCGTTCCTCTACCCCGGGCAGGGCAGCCAGCGGCCCGGCATGCTCGCCGACCTGTTCGTGGCGTTCCCCCGGCTCCAGCGGCTGCTGCGGCTGGACGGCGGCCGGTACGCGGACGCGATGTTCCCGCCCGCCGCGTTCACCCCCGAGGACGCGGAACGGCAGCGGATCGCGTTCACCGACACCCGGGTGGCGCAGCCCGCGCTGGGCATCGCCGGGCTCGCCGTGCACCGGCTGCTCACCGCGCTCGGCGTCCGCCCGGACCTGGCCGCCGGGCACAGCCATGGCGAGCTCGTCGCGCTGTGCGCCGCCGGCGTCTTCGGCGAGGAGGATCTGGTCGCCCTCAGCGCCGTCCGCGCCGAGGCCGTGCTCGCGGCGGCCGGCACGGCGGACGGCACGGCGGCCGGGGACGCGGGCGCGATGGCCGTCGTCGCGGCGCGGCTGGAGGAGGTCCGCACCGTCCTCGCCGGTGTCGGCGAGGTCGTGGTCGCCAACCACAACGCGCCCCGCCAGGTGGTGATCTCCGGTTCGTCGGCGGGCGTCGACACGGCCCTGGGCGTCCTGCACGAGCACGGCATCCGCGCCAAGCGGCTGCCCGTCGCGTGCGCATTCCACAGCCCGCTGGTCGCGCGGGCGTCGGCGGTGCTGCGGGCCGAGCTGGAACGCCGTGACCTCCGCTCGCCCGCCTACCCGGTGTGGTCGAACTCGGGCGCCGTCCCGTACGACACCGACCCGGCCGAGCTGCGCGGCACGCTGGCGGGCCAGGTCGCCGTGCCGGTCCGGTTCGTGGAGCAGATCGAGGCGATGTACGAGTCGGGCGCCCGCGTCTTCGTCGAGGCCGGTCCCGGGCGGGCGCTCACGCAGCTCGTCAGGATGATCCTGGCCGACCGCCCGCACACCGCCGTCGCCGTCGACGCGCCTCCCGAAGAGGGGGAGGCGGGCGGCCTGGAACGGCTGCTTCCCGCCTTGGCCCGGCTCGCCGTGGCGGGCGTCCCGGTGGATCCGCTCCCGCTGTTCTCGGGACGGGACGCGCGCCCCATCGCGGCGGGCGACGAGCAACCGGTGCCCGGCTGGATCGTCGACGGCCATCTGGTCCGCACGGCCGACGGCGCCCCGCTCAGGAACGGCCTGCGGCCCGCCGAGCGGATCTCGCCGTTCCCCGAGCACGTGCCCGAGCACGGGGACGGTCAGGCGGTCCACCTGCCCGCGGGGATGACGGCGCACCAGACCTTGCAGGACAGCGCCGCGGAGGAGGCGGTTCTGGAGTACCTGCGCGCCGGGCGCGAGCTGGTCGCGGCGCAACGTGAAGTGCTCCTCAACTACCTGTCCGGATCCGTTCCGGACGACGGGCGGCACGCCGACGAGGACACCGGACCGGCGGACGAGCCCCCGCCCGCCGAGAGCGTCCCTCCCCTCCCGGTTCCGGGGCCGCGGCGCGCCCTGCCCGGCGAGGTCGTCCACGCCGCGATCGAACCGCCCCGCGCGCCGGAGGCCGACGGCGACCCCGTGCCGTCGTCCACCGAGCCGCCGAAGGTCCCGGACGTGACCGAGGCGCAAGCCACCAGGCCGCTGCGCCAGGTCGTGCGCATGACCCGGCTCCCGGACGCGCCCGCCGGCCTGGAGCTCGAGGCCGAGTCCCGGCGCTACGCGGGCCTCCGGTTCGTGATCGTGGACGACGGCTGCGGCGTCGCCCTCGAACTCGGGGCCCTGCTGGAGCGCATGGGCGCGCAGGTGCGGACCCCGATGGAGCCCGAGGGGCCCTGCGACGGCCTGGTGCACCTGGCGGCGCTCCGGCAGGGCTGCGGGCCGGTGCTGCCCGGCGCCTACGGCGGCATCCGGGACGCGCTGAACGGGGGCGCGCGCTGGGTGGTGTTGGCGACCGGTTCGGGCGGGACGTTCGGACGCCGCTACGATGGCAGCGGCATCGGCGACCCGACCCCCGGAGCGGGGCTGCGTGGGCTGGCCCGCACGCTGGCACGGGAGTATCCGGAGGCGCTGGTGCGGGCGCTGGACGTCGACACCAAGGACAGCCCGCGCGCCATCGCGCTGCGGATCCTGGCGGAGATGGCCGACCCGGACGCGCCGGTCGAGGTGGGGCACGACGGCGGCACCCGGTGCGCGCTCACCGTCGTCCCCGCCCAGACGATCAGCCCCGCCGGGACGTTCGCCCTGGACGCGAACGGCGTCGTCCTGCTCACCGGGGGAGCGGGCGGCGTCACGGGCCGGGTCGCGCTCGAACTGGCCCGCAGGACCGGCTGCCACCTCGAACTGGTGGGCGCGACACCGGACTCTCTGCCGAACTCCCTGCCGGACTACATGAACGAGCTGAGCCGCCACGCCGCCTCCGTCCGCCGCCACTCCCTGGACGTGCGGGACTTGCAGGCGGTCAGCGCCCTGGTGGAGGACGTCTATGAGCGCCACGGCCGCCTGGACGGCGTCGTCCACGGAGCGGGGAACCCCGACGATCTACCCGTCGACGGCGACGATCCCGGCTCCTTTGCCCGGATCTACCGGACGAAGGTCGACGGCGCCCGCGCGCTGGCCGCCTCGGTACGGCCCGATCTGGGCTTCTTCGTGGTGCTGGGAAGCGCCACGGGTTCGTACGGCGGCCCGTACCGGATCGGCCACGCCGCCGCCGGAGACGCCTGCGCCACGCTCGCGCACGTCTGGCGCACGACGCTACGCGGCCGCATCCTGGTGGCGGGCTGGGGCCCGTGGGCGGGCGAACCGCAGGCCGTGCCGGGGGACGTCCCGCCGCTGGACCCGGACGCGGCGGTGGCGGCCCTGCTCGACGAGATCGCGCAAGGGGACGAGCCGCAGGTCGTGTTCACGGCGGTTCCCACATGAGGGCGGCCCCGGCCGGCGCCGGTGAGCCGATCGCGATCGTCGGGATGGGCGCGGTCTTCCCCGGGGCCGGCTCGGCGGGCGCGTTCTGGCACAACATCCGCGGCGGAGTGGACGCGATCGGCGAGGTCCCGCCCGGCCGCTGGGATCCGGAGGTCTACTTCGATCCCGGGTGCTACGAGCGGGCGCCCGACAGCGACCGGTTCTACTGCCGCCGTGGCGGGTTCGTCGACGAGCTGGCGACGTTCGACCCGGCCAGGTTCGGGCTCGCGCCGTCCGCGGTCGCGGGCATGGAGCCCGACCAGCTCCTCGCGCTGCGGGTCGCCGCCGAGGCGATCGAGGACGCGGGCGGCATGGACCGGCTGCCCGCCGCGGACCGGGTCGGCGTGGTCCTCGGCCGCGCCGGCTACCTCTCCCCGGGCATGGCCAGGTTCGACCAGCGGGTGAGTGCGGCCCATCAGCTCACCGGCGTCCTCGCCGAACTGCTGCCCGAACTGGGCGAGGACCGGCTGGCCGAGATCGGCGCGGCGTTCCGCGCGCGGCTCGGGCGGTGCGAGGACTCCGGCGGCCTGGTGCCGAGCTTCGCCGCGTCCCGCATCGCCGACCGGCTGGATTTGCGCGGCCCCGCGTACACGCTGGACGCGGCGTGCGCGTCCGCGCTGCTGGCGGTGGAGCACGCGGTCCGGACCCTGCGCGGCGGCCAGTGCGACGCCATGCTGGCCGGGGCGGTGCACCACGCACACCACGCCACCGTGTGGAGCATGTTCAGCAGGTTGCGGGCGCTGAGCCGCAGCGGGCGCATCCGCCCGTTCGACCGCGCCGCCGACGGCACCCTGCTCGCCGAGGGCACGGGCATCGTCCTGCTCAAACGGCTGGCGGACGCCGAGCGCGACGGCGACCGGGTGCACGCGGTGATCCGCGGCGTCGGGTCGTCCAGCGACGGCCGTGCCGGCGGCCTGCTGAGCCCGGCCGTGGACGGCCAGGTGCTCGCCCTTGAACGGGCCTGGCGGGACGCCGGGCTCGACCCGTCCGCGCCGGGCGCGGCCGGGCTGGTCGAGGCGCACGGGAGCGCGACGCCCGCGGGGGACGAGGCCGAGCTCGCCACGCTCCGCCGCGTCTTCGCCGATGCCGCGGCGCCCGGCGGCCCGCCGCTGTGGCTGGGCACGGTCAAGTCGATGATCGGGCACGCGATGCCCGCCGCCGGGATCGCCGGGCTGATCAAGGCGGCCTGCGCGCTGCGCGACGGCGTCCTGCCGCCGACCCTGCACATCGAGGATCCGCATCCCGCGCTGTCGGGGACGGGGTTGCGCCTCGTGCGCAAGGCCGCGGAGTGGGAGGCGCCGCCGGGTGGCATGCCGCGCCGCGCGGTCGTGAACGCCTTCGGCTTCGGAGGGACGAACGCGCACGTCGTCCTGGAAGAGCACCGGACGTCGTCGCGGGTCCGGGCTCGCACCGTCGTCCAGCCCGCGTTCGACACCGAGGCCGTGCTGCGGTTGTCCGCCGACTCGCCGGACGCGCTCGGCGAGCTGCTCGCCGAGGTCGCCGAGCGCGGCGCGCCGCCGTCCACGGCCGTGTCGGAGGGGCCGTGCCGGGTGGCGATCGTCGAGCCCACGGCCCGCAAGGTGGACCTGGCACGCGCCGTCGTGGCGCGCGGCACCCCGTGGCGGGGCCGCAGCGACATCTGGTTCACTCCGCGTCCCCTGCTCGGCGGCGGGCGCGGCGCGCGCACCGCCTTCCTGTTCCCCGGGTTCGAGCCGGCCTTCGAGCCGAAGATCGACGACATCGCGCGGCGGTTCGGGCTGGACCCGCCCCGCCTCACCGGGCGCCTCGACCCGTACGGCCACGCCACCGACGTGATCGCGACCGGCCGGCTGCTGGCCGAGGCGCTGACCAGGCTCGGCATCGAGCCCGACGTGACCGCCGGGCACGGCGTCGGCGAGTGGACCGCGATGATCGTGGCGGGCCTGTGCTCGCCCGAGGGCATGGCCGCGGTGGCCGCCGCCGCGCTCGACCACGGCCCGGACGGTGGTCCCGACGCGGTGTACGCGGCGCTCGGCTGCGGCGCCGACCGCGCACAGGAGATCATCGGGGACGGCTCGGGCGTCGCGGTGAGCCACGACAACTGCCCGCACCAGTCGGTGATCTGCGGGCCGCCGGGCGCGGTGCGCGAGGTGCTGGGGCGGCTCGCGGCCGAGGGCGTGATCGGCCAGGAACTGCCCTTCCGCTCCGGTTTCCACACGGCGCTGGCCGTCCCGTACCTGGGGGCCGCGCGGCGCTCGCTCGGCGCGCTGGCCGTCCGCGAACCGCGCGTGCCCGTGTGGTCGGCGACCACGGCGGCCCCGTTCCCCTCCGACCCGGACGCGGTGCGCGACCTGATCGTCCGGCATCTGGTGGAGCCGGTGCGGTTCAGCGAGCTGGTGGAGGAGCTGTACGGGACGGGTGTCCGCGCGTTCGTGCAGGTCGGACCCGGCAGCCTGCCCGGGTTCACCGGCGACAGGCTGGGCGACCGCGACCATCTGGCGCTCGCCGTGAACGTCCCCAAACGCGACGGGATGGGGCAGCTCCGCCGGGTGGTGGCGGCGCTGTGGGCGGAGGGGTACGGCGCCCCGCCGTCCGCCACGGTCGGCCGTGGCGACGGCCACCGGGGGCCGACCGGGGTCCGGCTCGACCTGGGCACGCCGCTGGTCCGCCTGGACGGCGCCGTGCCGCCGCTGAACCTGGAGGGCGCGTCCGGCGGTGAGGAACGCCGGCCCGGACTTCCCTCCCACGATCCCGTCATGGCCGAGCTGGACGCGCTGCTCCGCGAGGCCACGGCCGGGGCGCAGAGCGTGGTGGACGCCTACGGCTCGGGCCGTGGCACGGGCACCGACCCGCGGATCGCGGACCCCGCGCCGGTGGCCGAAGAGGAGCTGACGACGACCCGCACGTTCTCCCTGGACGCGATGCCCTACCTCGCCGACCACTGCGTCATCGAGCAGCCCGCCGGATGGCCCGAAATGTCGGACCGCTTCCCGGTGGTGCCGCTGGCCACGCTTCTGGAGGTGATGGCGGAGACGGCGCGGGAACTGCTGCCCGAACTGGTGGTCGTGGGGTACGAGGACGTGCGGGCGCCGAAGTGGGTGGTGGCCTGCCCTCCCTCGACGGCCTCCATCCACGCTCACCTCGTCCGGGACGAGAACGGAAGCGGCCCGGACGGCGGGCCGAGGCGGGTGCGGGTGTCGATCCGCGGGCACGCCGACGGGACCGTCCTGCTCGCCGAGCGCTACCCCGCCGTCCCGCTCCGCCGCCTGGACGACCGCCCGCCGCTGGACGGGGAGGGGCCGCCACCGGTCACCGCCCGGCAGCTCTACGGGGAGCGCTGGATGTTCCAGGGGCCGCGCTTCCAGAGCGTCTCGGAGATCACCGCGATGGCCTGCGACGGGCTGCGCGGCGTGGTGACCTCGTCCGGCGCGCCCGGGGCCGTGCTGGACGGCGCCGGGCAACTGTGCGGGCACTGGATCCAGGTCTACGGCGAGAAGGACCAGACGGTGTTCCCCACGGGCATCGGGCGCGTCACCCTCTACGGGCCGCCCCCTCCGGAGGGCGACCGCCTGGAGGCCACCGTCTGGAACCGGACCATGTCCGAGACGGGCGTCACCTACGACATCGAGCTGGTCCGGGTGCCCGGCGGCGCCCTGTGGGGACGCGTCGAAGGCTGGACCGCGCGCCGCTTCACCACCGACGAGGCGACCTGGCGCATGCAACTGACCCCCGAGCTGTCCGGCGTCGGCGAGCCGCAGCCGGGCGGCTGGTGCCTGGCGCGCCGGCACTGGGACGGATCGTCCTCCCGCGACCTGCTGATGCGCCGCTACCTCGGCGCCGCCGAGCGCGCCGCGTACCAGCGGCTGCGACCGCGCGAGCGGGGACCGTGGCTGCTGGGCCGGATCGCCCTGAAGGACGCCGTGCGCCACTGGCTCTGGGAACGGGGCCACGGCCCGCTGTTCCCTGCGGAGCTGACCGTCCACGACGACGGGATCGGCGGGCACCCGGTGGTCACCGGCCCCTTCGAGACGGAGATCTCCGTCGCGATGGCCTGCACGGACCGGCTCGGCGTCGCGCTCGCCCGTCCCGCGCCCGTGCCCGCCGGGATCGCGATCGAGCCGCTGCCCGTGGACGAGGCGGCGCAGGAGGACGGGCGGGAGGACGGGCGGGAGGACGCGGCGGTGCGGCGAGCCGTGCTGGCGGCCTCCGCGGGAGCGTCCGTCCCCGTGAAGACGCGGAGGCTGGAAGGGCACGTCGTGGCGTGGACGGCGGCCGACCCCCGTGCCGAACCCCGATGACGGCAGGCGAGCAGAGCAGACGAGCAGAGAGAACAGGAACCTTGGGAGCACGAAGCGAAGTGGCACGAGCGGACGGAGTCCTGTCCGAGGTCGTCCGGGCGCTGGTCGACGTGGTCGGCGACGACTTCCTGATGGAGGTCGAGGTGGGCCCCGAGACCGCGCTCAACGGCGCCCTGGCGCTGGAGAGCATCGAGTTCGTCGCGCTGGCCGAACGGCTGCGGCACCGTTACGGGGCCGCGGTGGACCCGGTCGCGCTGGTCGCCGGGATGGACCTGGACCAGATCGCCGGCATGACGGTCGGCGACCTGGTGGAGCACATCGAGTCCCGGCTCGGATCCCTCTCGGGCGCGGGGTCCTCGTCCGAGGGATCGGCGCTCGCAGGGTCCCGCAAGAGCCCCGCCGAAGTCTGAGCGCATGCCTGAGGTCATCGCGCGGGGCAACGCGTTCCACGTCCAGGTGATGGACCCACCAGGGGTCCCCGCGGGCGGCCCGGCGCCCGTGGTGGTGTTCGTTCACGGGCCGGTCACCGACGACCCGTCGGGTTTCCGGGACGGCCTCGCCCCCCACGTCCGCGACGCCGGAGCCCGGGTCGTCCTGTACGACCTGCGCGGCCACGGGCGCTCCGCCGGCACCGCCACCGGGTACCGCGTCGCGGAGTCGGTGGCCGACCTGTTCGCGCTGCTGGACGCGCTCGGGCACAGGCGGCCGGTGTTCCTGGTGGCCCGCGGCTTCGGCGGCGCCATCGCGCTGAACGCCGCCCTGGCACTTCCCAGGCGGGTCGCGGGCCTCGTGCTGATCGACGCCTGCGGGCCGTCCGAGCGCCCGGGCGAGTGGAACGAGGACCTGCTCAACGCCCTCGGCAGGCTGGCGCTCGTCCTGGAGTACGAGCGGCCTTCCGGCCCGCGGGCCGTCTTCGGCCGCTGGGAGGTGTCCGCCGGCGCCGTCGTCAACCGCACCAGCCTGCTCGACGATCTCGCGGCCGCCGAACCGGTGCCGCCCGCCGCGCTCGCGCGGCTCTCGTGCCCCATCCTCGCCGTGTACGGAGAGCGCTCCGGCATGGGGGCCGACGGCCTGAGAGAGGCGCCGCGCCTGCTGCGGCGCTGCGTTCCCGACTGCACGCTGCACATCCTGGCGGGCCACGACCACGGCCTCCCCGCCGAGGGCGCCGCCGAAATCCTGGAGGTCATGTTGCCCTGGTTGTCCGAACGGCTGTCCCATCCGCCGGCCCCCCGGCTCGGCCATCACGCGGGCACGAACGTCCGGAGCGTCCCGGAGGTCCGCGACGGAGCGCGGGCGGGAGGTGTCGCGCCGTGAGCCGCAGAGTGCGGGTGCCGTCCCTACTCGGCGAGGACGGCACGCTCAGGCGTCCCGCCCCGCCGCGCCGCGAGGGAGACGACCGGCGGCGCTTCCTGTTCACCGTCCCCCCGCTCCCCGGGCATGTGGCGCCCACCGTCGCGGTGGGCGCGGAACTGGCGCGGCGCGGCCACAAGGTGGCGTGGGCCGGTCACCGCGCGACCCTCGAACGGCTGCTGCGGCGCGGCTCGATGATCTTCACGGCGGAGGACGACGCGCTCGGCCCCCGCCTTGAGCGGGCCCGCCGGGAATGGCTCGGCCTGCGCGGACCGGCCGCGCTGCGGTTCCTGTGGGAGGAGCTGATCGTCCCACTCGGGGAGGCGACGTTGCCCGGCGTCCGGACGGCGATCAAGCGGTTCCACCCGGACGTGGTGGTCTCCGACCAGCACGCGCTGGCCGGTGCGGTGGCGGCACGGTCGGCGGACCTCCCCTGGGCCACGTCGGCGGTCACCTCGGCCGAGTTCGCCCGGCCGCTGGCGGCGCTGCCCCGGGTCGAGGAGTGGGTCCGCGACCTGATCGGCGACTTCCAGGCCGGGCACGGCATCGGCGATCCGCTCGACCCCCGCTTCTCCGACCACCTCGTGCTGGCGTTCACCACCGGCGGGCTGATCGGCGACACCTCCGTCTTCCCCGACCACTTCGCGTTCGTGGGGCCGGTGCGGGCCAGGCCGTCCGGCGGCGACTTCCCGTGGCCGTGGCTGGACGAGGGCGGCGACCGCCCGGTGGTGCTGGTCGACCTCGGCGAGACGGACGGACCCGCGGGGGAGCGGTTCTGCCGGACCGCCGCCGAGGCCGTCCGTGACCTGGACGCGCGGGCCGTGATCGTCGCGCCGCCCGGCGCCGTCCCGGAGCCGCCGGGGAACGTGCTGGTGCGCGAGCGTGTCCCAGGGGCCGCGCTGCTCAGGCGGGCGTCGGCGGTGGTCACCCTCGGCGATCACGGGCACGTCTGCGAGGCGCTCGCCGACGGCGTGCCCCTGGTGGTCGCGCCCGTCCGCGCCGACCAGCCGGTCGTGGCCGGGCAGGTGGCCCGCGCGGGGGCGGGCGTCACCGTCCGGTACGGGCGCGTCCGGACCGGCGAGCTGCGGTCCGCGCTGGGCACCGTGCTGGGCGACCCGGGCTTCGCGGACGCCGCGGCGCGCGTCGGCGCGTCCTTCACCGCCGCCGGTGGCGCGGCCGAGGCCGCCGACCGCCTGGAGAAGCTGGCATGACCTCAGCCGTGTGCGCCAAGGCCGGCGCGCGAGTGACCGATCCGGACCTGCGGCTGACCGCGTACGTGTTCGAGCGGATGTTCGGGGAGGCGCCCGACGGCCTGCGGCACGTCCCGGGAGCCCTGACCCTGCTGGGCGGCGGCGAAGGGCACGCCCTGACGGTCGGCCTTCGCTGGGGCGTGACCGTCGCCCTCGCGCCGGGTTCCACCGACCTTCATTCGATGAACCACCACTCCGACCGCTACACCGACGCCCGGGGCGAGCCACCGGATTGGGCGGCGCCCGCTCTTCGCGCCCTGGCGGCACACGAGGTGGGCGGGGCGCGGATGGTGGTGAATCGTGAGCTGCCGATCGAGACGGGCCTGCTCAACGGCGGTGAGACGTACTGCGCCGTGTCACAGGCTTTGCATGACCTTTATGGCACGGAGGCGTCCGCCGACGGTGACTCCACGTTCCGTCTCGGGCACCTCACGGCTTTGCACGCTCGTCCTGGGCAGGCCCTCCTGCTGCGGGGCGGCGCCGTGGAGCAACTGCCGTGCGACCTGGCGAAGGCGGGGCTGCGGCTGCTGGTGATGGATCTCGGGGTCGACCGTACGCTCCGCGTGGTTCACGGCCGCCTCCTGGCCCTCACCGCCGCTGCCGCGCTTCGGGCAGGGGACCTGGCCGCCTTCGGGGCCCTGCTCAGTGCGGGACATGTCCGGGGCGAGTTCGCGTTCGACCTGGCTCTGGACACCGCGTGCGGGGCGGGTGCGCTGGGCGGCCTGGCGATCGGGCGGTGCGTGGTGGCCCTGGCACCGGTACGGGTCGTACCGCAGATACGCAAAAGCGTGCAGACGATGCTGCACGGCCTGGGCGAACGGCCGCCCCGCTTCCTCACCGCCGTCCCCTCCGGGCCGCGCACCTAGGCCGGTGCGGCCCCGCCGGTCAGAGCTTCGGCGTGAAGGGACGGCGGTAGTCGGGGTCGTCGGGCTGCTCAAGGCCGCGCAGGGCCGTCTCCACCAGCTCGATCCCCTGGAGCAGCCTGACCAGGCGCGCGCCCTCGCGGCGGTAGGTGTCGAGCACCGCCTCGATGCCATGGGGCGGCACCACGTCCCCGAGATCCACCCTGGCCGTGCGGAACCCCTCGCGGGCCGCCTCGACGGAGGCGTTCACGTGGTGCCTGGCCATCCTGGCCAGGGCGACGGGATAGCGGCGCAGCACGCCGTAACGGCGGTACTCGGGCGGCACGAGTTCGAGCAGCCACGCCAGCGCCGTGTCCTCGAAGCGCTCGGAGCCCGGAGGGTGGACCTGGGACGGCCAGCCGGGCGGAACATACGTGCTCACGACGCCACGATATCCGACTCTCGAACATGTGTTCGATACTGCTCGGACAGATGTCACTTACTGGGACGTGGCGGGCGGATCATCGGCCGCGCGGGGCGCGGTGCCGCCCGCCAGGCGGATGCGGATCTTGCCGGACTGGAGGTCGTCGCGGACGGCGAGGCCGTCCCCCGCCTCCTGGTGGTCGTCCTGGCGGCGCGTCTTCTGCGCCTCCTGCTCCTCCTGCTTGACCTTCTTGGAGCCCTCGAACGCGGAAGCTAGATCCTCGAACATGCCGCCGCCGAACCCGGCGCCGGTCTCGCCGTCCCCGCGGATCGCGCCCATCAGGGACGTCCTGCCGGTGCCCTCCTGGGGCCAGTCCACGACCTCCGGCTCCTTGGCCGGCCTGGGCCGCCCGAGCGCGCGGCCCTTGATCTTGACGCGCTTACGGCGACGGAAGGGTGACTTCACACGAAACTCCAACGCGATGGGCCACTGAATTGATCCCGGATCGGACCCGTCGGCTGGATGGCGGCGGGCGGCAGGGCGGGCGGACCTCCCTTCCACGGCCCCCTGGGGATCGCCCGGGACGTCCGTGGAGACCACACGATATCCGGTACCCGGCTCGCGGATCGCCGACGCGTCGTGCCGAGGGGCGCGGGCGACTCGGCTGGAGCGGTCCGAGCCGGTAGCCTGCGGGACGTGCGTCTATCCCATGTCATCGCGGCCCTGGAAAAGCTCTACCCGCCGTCATGGGCCGAGCCATGGGACGCCGTCGGCCTGGTCTGCGGCGACCCGGACCAGGAGGTCGGCCGCGTGCTGTTCGCGGTGGACCCCGTCGCCGCCGTCGTGGACGAGGCCCTGGAGTGGGGCGCCGACCTGCTGGTCGTCCACCATCCGCTGCTGCTGCGCGGGGTGCACGGCGTCGCCGCCACCACGCCCAAGGGGCGGCTCGTCCACCGGATGATCAGGAACGGGCTCGCGCTCTACACCGCCCACACCAACGCCGACGTGGCCGATCCGGGCGTCTCCGACGCGCTGGCCAGGGCGGTCGGGCTGGTCGGCGGGCTGCGGCCGCTGAAACCCGCGGCCGACGACCCGCGCCGGGGCCTCGGCCGCATCGGGGAGCTGCCCGAGCCGATGACGCTGCGCGCGTTCACCGCCCTGGCGGCGTCCGGGCTGCCGTCCACGGCCTGGGGGCTGCGGGCCGCGGGCGACCCGGACCGCACCGTCCGTACCGTCGCGGTCTGCGGCGGCGCCGGGGACTCGCTCCTCGACACCGCGCGCGCCGCGGGCGTGGACGTCTACCTCACCGCCGACCTGCGGCACCATCCCGCGTCGGAGTTCATGGCGTTCGCCGAGCACGGCGGCCCCGCCCTGATCGACGCCGCGCACTGGGCCACCGAATGGCCCTGGCTGGCCGACGCCGAGCGCGCCCTCACCGGATCCGGGGACGCGGCGGGCAAGCTGGAGACCAGGGTGTCCACGCTCGTCACCGACGCGTGGCGCCTGCACGACGCCTCCCCGGGTACGGCCACGCCGAGTCCCGGAACCGCGTCCGACGTCATAGAAGGAGCAAAGTGAAAGCCGCACCGCAAGCCCAGCTTCGCCTGCTCGACCTCCAGGAGCTCGACAGCACGCTGGACCGGCTGGCGCACCGCCGCCGGACGCTGCCCGAGCTGGCCGAGGTCGAGCGTCTTGAGGGCAGGCTGACCGAGCTGCGCGACGCGATCGTCGCCGCCGAGACCGAGGTCGGCGACCTGGACCGGGAGCAGAAGAAGGCCGAGCAGGACGTCGACCAGGTCAGGGCCAGGGCGGAACGCGACCAGCAGCGGCTGGACTCCGGCCAGGTGACCTCCGCCAAGGACCTCAGCGGCCTCCAGGCCGAGATCGCCTCGTTGCAGCGCCGCCAGTCCGACCTGGAGGAGGTGGTGCTGGAGATCATGGAGCGGCGGGAGGAGGCCGACGCCCGGGTCACCGCCCTGCGCGCCGAACGCTCCGAGGCCGAGGTCGAGCTGGCCGCCGTCGTCCAGCGCAGGGACGCGGCGCAGAAGGAGATCGACGACGAGGTGGGCACCACCACCGCCGCCCGCGCCGCGGTCGCCAAGGACATCCCCGGCGAACTGCTCGGCCTGTATGAGAAGCTGCGCGGCCAGTTCGGCGGCGTCGGCGCCGCGCCCCTCTACCGCGGCGCCTGCCAGGGCTGCCACCTGGCGATCAACACCGTCGACCTCAACCGGATACGCGAGGCCCCCGAGGACGAGGTGATCCGCTGCGAGGAGTGCCGCCGCATCCTCGTCCGCACCCCCGAGTCCGGGCTGTGATCGCGGGCAGGGGGGCGTGAGCATGGCGCGCAAGGTGATCGTCGAGGCGGACGGCGGCTCGCGGGGCAACCCGGGCCCCGCCGGGTACGGGGCGCTGGTACGGGACGCGCTCACCGGCGAGGTGCTCGCCGAGGTGGCCGAGGCCATCGGGCACGCCACCAACAACGTGGCCGAGTACCGCGGGCTGATCGCCGGGCTCCGCGCCGCCGCCGAGCTCGGCCCGTCCGCCGACATCGAGGTGCGGATGGACTCCAAGCTGGTGGTCGAGCAGATGTCCGGCCGCTGGAAGATCAGGCACCCCGACATGGTGCCGCTGGCGGACGAGGCGCGGACCCTCGCCTCGTCCCTGGGCGCGGTCGCCTACACGTGGGTGCCGCGCGACCGCAACGGCCACGCCGACCGGCTCGCCAACCAGGCCATGGACGCCGCCGCCCGCGGCGAGAAGTGGCGCCGCGAGGAGATCCCCGAGCACAAGGCCGAACCGCCCTTCCGGACGGGCGACGAGCCCCAGGACCCCCAGGGCTCGGCTCATTCGCAGGCTTGGTCGACGGCCAAGGGCGCGCCGACGACGACCCTCCTCCTGAGGCACGGTGAGACCCCGCTGTCGGCCGAGCGGCGCTTCGCGGGCATCGGCGACTTCCCCCTGACCGACAACGGCCGCGCCCAGGCCCGCGCCGCCGCCCGCGCCCTCAAGAGCCGCGCCCTCGACGCGGTGATCACCTCGCCGCTCTCCCGCTGCCGCGACACCGCCGCCGAGGTCGCCGCCGCCACCGGGGCCGAGGTCCACGTCGAGGACGGCTTCCGCGAGACCGACTTCGGCGAGTGGGAGGGCCTGACCTTCGCCGAGGCGAGACGGCGCTGGCCCGCCGAGGTCACGGCCTGGCTCGCCGACCCGTCCGTCCCCCCGCCCGGCGGGGAGAGCTTCACCGCGGTCGAACGCCGCGTCCGCATGGCCCTCGACACGCTCAAGGAGCGGCACCGGCGGCAGACCGTGCTGGTCGTCTCCCATGTGACGCCGATCAAGCTGCTGGTGCGGGAGGCCCTGGGCGCGCCCCTGTCGTCCCTTTACCGGATGAACCTGGACGTGGCCTCCCTCTCCCTGATCGACTGGTATGACGACGGGCCCGCATCACTGCGCTCGTTCAACGACACGCATCATCTTCTCTAAGCGAATCCGGGGAGGGGCCGGGACTCCAGCCCTACGGTGCGTGGAGGACACCGGCCCCCGGGGGAGGTCCACATGGAGGCAACCCGCTGGTACAACGTCGTCGCCGACCTGCCCGAACCACCGCCCCCGCCGCTGCACCCGGGCACGAGGCAGCCCATCGGCCCCGACGACCTGGCGCCCCTCTTCCCGATGGAGCTCATCGAGCAGGAGGTCAGCACCGACCGGTTCGTGACCATCCCCGACGAGGTCCGCGAGATCTACCGCCTGTGGCGCCCCACGCCCCTCATCCGCGCGGAACGCCTGGAAAGGGCCCTCCGCACACCCGCCCGCATCTACGTCAAGTACGAGGGCGTCTCCCCGGTCGGCTCGCACAAGACCAACACCGCCGTACCCCAAGCCTTCTACAACGCGCGCCAGGGCGTCCGCCGCCTCACCACCGAGACGGGCGCGGGCCAATGGGGGAGCGCGCTCGCCTTCGCCTGCGCGCAGTTCGACCTCGACTGCGAGATCTGGATGGTGCGGGCCTCCTACGACCAGAAGCCGTACCGCCGCCACATGATGGAGCTGTACGGCGCCCGCGTCCACGCCAGCCCGTCCGACGAGACGGCCTCCGGCGCCAAGGTCCTGGCCGAGTCCCCGTCCTCGCCCGGCTCCCTCGGCATCGCCATCAGCGAAGCGGTCGAGCGCGCGGGCGCCGCCGCCGACACCCGCTACGCGCTGGGCAGCGTCCTCAACCACGTCCTGATGCACCAGACGGTCATCGGCGAGGAGGCACTGGAGCAACTACCTGAGGAGCCCGACCTCATCATCGGCTGCACGGGCGGCGGCTCCAACTTCGCGGGCTTGGCGCTCCCCTTCCTGCGCGAGAAGATGGCGGGCGGCATCAGCCCCCGCGTCCTCGCCGTGGAACCCACCGCCTGCCCGTCCCTCACCAAGGGCCGGTACGCCTACGACTTCGGCGACACCGCGGGCTTCACCCCGCTCATGAAAATGCACACCCTGGGCCACGACTTCATCCCCGACCCGATCCACGCCGGCGGCCTCCGTTACCACGGAATGGCCCCGCTCCTCTCCCACATGTACGAGCTGGGCCTCTTCGAAGCCGTCGCGAAACCCCAGCGGGAATGTTTCGAAGCGGGTGTGCTGTTCGCACGTACCCAGGGCATCATTCCGGCCCCCGAGCCGACCCATGCCCTGGCGGCCACCGTCGAGGAGGCCCGCCGCTGCGCCGAGACCGGCGAGTCCAAGGTCATCCTCACCGCCGTCTGCGGCCACGGCCATCTCGACATGACCGCCTACGACCGCTACATGTCCGGCGAACTGGAGGACCCCGACGTGCCTGCGGAACGCATCGAGGCGGCGCTGGCCCGCCTCCCCGGGTAACCTGGGACCTACGGCGGACGAGCCGGCCGGGCGGCCGCGTCGGGGCGAAGGCCCCGCCGAGGAAGGTCCGGGCTCCACAGGGCAGGGTGGTCGGTAACGCCGACCCGGGGTGACCCGCGGGACAGTGCCACAGAAAACAAACCGCCACCGCCAAGGTGGTAAGGGTGAAACGGTGAGGTAAGAGCTCACCAGCGCCCACGGTGACGTGGGCGGCTCGGTAAACCCCACCCGGAGCAAGGTCAAGAAGGAGCGCCAAGGGCGCTCCGCGCAGGCGTCCGAGGGCGGCCCGCCCGAGCCTGCGGGTAGACCGCTAGAGGATGCCGGCAACGGCATCCCGAGATGGATGGCCGCCCCTCGCCACCAAGCGAGGACAGAACCCGGCCTACAGGCCGACTCGTCCGCCGCCATCCCTCCCACCTGCGCCGGAGCGGTCACGGCCGCCGCTGGTTCCGCCGTGGTTCCGTCTTCTGCGCGGCGAACAGTCCTTCGATGGCGCCGCGACCGATCTCCTCATCGTCGGGGAACAGGTGCCCGTAGGTGTCCCACGTCTCGGCCGTCGTGGCGTGCCCTAGACGGCTTTGGACGACCTTGGGGTTACCAGCAGTCGTTGAACGACTTGCGCCGGACGATCGCGCGCAGGCGGTTGGTGACGATGACGCCCTTCGGCCCCGGCTTCCAGCCGTCGCGCTGCATGTGCCGGGTGATCTCGGCGAGGATCATGGCATCGGCCGGGATCGTCCGCCGGGACGCCTTGGTCTTCAGCTCGACGAGCTGGCCGTTCTGGGCCTGCCGGTGGGCGAACACCCGGCGCCGCAGGAAATCGACCTTGGGCACCGTGAGGCCGAGCGCTTCACCCTTTGCGCAGGCCGAGGCCGGCGCCAAGCCACACCGTGACCCGGTGCGGTTGTTGGGCCAGGTGTCGAATCCATGCTCGTCATCGCCGCTCGGGCTGGTCATGCGGCCCAGGGCGGGGGTGCATTGGGAGCGGTGCCTGTGGGGGTGGTGTTCGCCTGGAGCGTGAGGGGTGTGCGGGGGCGGGCTCGGGGCGGCAGAGTGGCCGTATGCGATTGCTGATCTTGGGTGGGACCGAGTTCGTCGGGCGGGTGTTCGTCGAGGAGGCGTTGGCCAAGGGCTGGGACGTCAGTGTGTTCAATCGGGGGACGCATGCGGCGCCGGACGGGGTGACGGCGTTGCGCGGCGATCGGCGGAAGCCGGGCGGGCTGGATGCCCTCGCGCAGGGGGAGTGGGACGTCGTCGTCGACACCTGGTCGTGGGCGCCGGTGGCCGTGCGGGACGCGGCGGAGGCGCTCAAGGACAGGGCCGGACGGTACGTGTACGTCTCCAGCCGTTCGGTGTACGAGTTCCCGACGGAGGCGGGGGCGGACGAGGGTGCGGCCTTGGTGGGCGGGTCGGCCGACGAGGACGGGGACGACGTGCCCTACGCGCAGGCCAAGCGCGGCGGGGAGCTGGGTGCGCTGCGGGGGTTCGGGGATCGGGCGTTGCTGGTCAGGGCGGGACTGATCCTGGGGCCCTACGAGAACATCGGGCGTCTTCCATGGTGGCTGCGGCGGATAGCGCGGGGCGGGCCGGTGCTCGCACCCGGGCCGCAGGATCTGGGGTTGCAGTACATCGACGCGCGGGACATGGCCATCTGGTGCCTGGACGCCGCGGCGGCGGGGCTCCATGGTCCCTACAACATGATCGGTCCGAGAGATTTCACGACGATGCGGGAACTGCTCGAGACGTGCGTCCGGGTGACCGGGTCGGACGCCGAATTGCGGTGGGTCGAGCCGGAGGCAATCCTGGGGGCGGGGGTCGAGCCGTGGACCGATCTGCCGATCTGGATTCCGCCGGGGGAGGCGCACGCGTCCATTCACGAGGTCGATGTCGCGAAAGTGCTCGCGGCCGGGCTGATATGCCGTCCGGTCACCGAGACCGTGGCGGACACATGGGAATGGCTTCAGCGCATCGGCGGGGAGCCGCCGCTGCGCCCCGACCGGCCGAAGGTGGGACTGGATCCGCAGGTCGAGGCGTCGCTGATCTGATCCCAGAACGCCTTGACCTCGTCCCACGGAAAGCGCGGGCCCGGGTCGATCCGGCGGCGCACCCGGCGGGACGGATCATCGGTGGACGGCACCGTCTCCAGGTCCAGATCGCTGTGGCGGAGCAGCGTCCGTAGGCGGGGGAATTCCGCGCGAAGGGCCGGAAACAGGTTTTTCAGCGCCTCGATCTGGTCGGCGGGGAAATCCTCGTCCGGCGTTTGCGAACGGGTGTCGAAGTGGTCCGGATGGCGTCCGGTGTTCACGAGCTCGACGCCGATGGACGGCGTGTTGTGGCCGCGGACATGGGACGCGACACGGTCGAGCGGAACGAACCTGTGGACGCTGCCGTCCCGGTCGAGGTAGAGGTGCCCGCACACCCGCGGGCCGTGCTCGGCCAGCTCCCAGGCGGTCTCCAGATCGGGTGTCTCGGTGGCGTGCAGGACGAGCGTCGTGACCTGAGCCGCCGCCCGCGCCGGAAGCAGCCGGTACCAGGAGACCGGCCGGTCGTGCACCGTGGGTGTTCGCCGATGTCCCGCCGACCGCCCTCGGGTGTAGTTCGGAGAAATTCTCAACTCCTCTCCGTGTTCGGTGTCATACGACACAAACACCGTCCGGCATCCGGCCTACCTTCACAGTAGTAGTGCTGATCACCTTGGGGGATCGGCGGTGACGGCGGGACCAGCGGGGCCGGTCCCGCAGAGAGGAGTACCGATGTTCTTCGCGGTAACCCTGGTCGTCGGTCTCGTCGGACTGCTGGCGTCACTCGTCTACCTGCTCGACTTCGCGCGGGCCAGCCGGCGCGACAACCTTTACATGCCCGCGACCACGGGACGCGCGCGGCGGGCGCGCCGGGTGACCGGAATGTACGCCCGCAGCGCCACTGACCACCCGACCTTCGGCGGCGGCGAGACCGCCTTCGTCGTGCCCGCGCACGACCGGCTCGCCGCGCACTGAGAGATCGCGGGCCGTCCGGCGGAACGGCCCGCGGTCCCGGCCTACCCGGGCCGCCCGGCCGTCCGGGCGCCGCCCGGGGCCTCGTCCGGGACCGGGACGAAGACCTCCGCGGCCGGGTCCAGGACCCGTACGTTCGCGGTCTCCAGGTCCAGATACAGACCCACGAGCTCAAGCTCGCCGGCCTCCACCCGGGCGCGCAGCCACGGATAGCTGCGCAGGTTGTCGAGCTGCTGCATCACGTTGATCTGGCACAACCGGGCCAGCGGCGACTCGTCCCCCTCGCCGGGTTCGCTGGCCAGGAACCTCGCCAGGCTGTGGGCGCCGTGCCTCAGCCATCGGGTCAGCCCGCGCAGGTGGGCGACCTCCGCACCACCGGCCAGCAGCGCCGCCATCGCGCCGCAGTTGGAATGGCCGCACACCGTGATGGTGCGGATGCCCAGCACCTCGATCGCGTACTCGACGGTCGCCGCGACCGAGTCGTCCGGTGTCCGCGACCCGAACCCGGGGACCAGGTTGCCGACGTTCCGGTTGATGAACAGGTCGCCCGGCCCGCTGGCGGTGATGATGTTGGGCACCACCCGGGAGTCCACGCAGGTGATGAACAGATGCTCGGGCTTCTGCTCGAACGCCAGCTCGGCCAGGATCGGCCGCACCAGCCGTGCCGTCCGCCCCTGATACTCCCGCACACCGGCGAACAGCAGTTCGCTCGCCGAGACGTCCGGCTCGTCCCGCTCGGGTCCGTCCTGGACGCGCCGCCGATTACCCCAAGGAGCCCACCAGCGGACATTGGCGGACGATGTGCGCGACGGTGATATGTCGCCAGCCACGCCCCATTAGTACCAAGCGCGGTCGATCCCGCCGGAACCCGGCCCCACCCCATCGCCCGGCTGAGGGCACGTGGCCTCTAGCGGCGGTAGTCGCGGTGGTTCTCCCAGTCGTCCTGTGGGCGGTTCTGGTCGGGGTAGGAGGAGCCGTAGGAGCCGCCCCCGGTGTCGGACGGGCCGGAGGAGCCCGGGTAGCCGCCGCCCTGCGAGCCGTAGTAGGAGCCTCCGTAGGCTTGGGTGGAGTTCGGGTCGCCGCTGTACGCCTGGGTCGCGTTGGGATCGCCGTAGCCGGACATGGAGCCTCCCATGCCCGGGTCGGAGCCGCCGCCGTTGTAGCTGCTTCCGCTGAAGTCGCCGTACCGGCCGGCCTCGGGGGAGGCGGAGCCCAGGGCACCGCCGGTCTGGCCCGTGCCGAACGATCCCTGCGAATCACGGCCGCCGCCGAGGGGGTCGTCGTAGCGCGGTCCCGCGATGTCGCCATAGGCGGGGGACGTCGGATAGCCCTCGTTCTGCCCGCCGTAGCCGGAGGTGGAGCCGCCCACGCCGGAGGAGAAGCCCGAGCCGGAGTCGCCGGACGGCGTGGGAGCCGACCACGGCCCGGTGGAGCCGCCGGGAGCGTTGGAGCCGTACCCGGAGGCCGGGGCGGGTGTCGACGGGCTCAGCGGGTCGTTCAGCGGGTCGCTGAGCGGGCTTCCGTAGGAGCCGCCCGAGTCGAGCGGGTTCGACCCCAGGCCGGAGTCCGTCCCGCCGCCGGTTCCCGCCGAGCGGGCGCGGTCGTTCTGGATGCGCTGGAGCAGCTCGTCCACGCTCGGCAGCCGGTGGCCGTCGGTGTCGGACGGCGAAGCCGCGGCGGACGAGGCGGGCGGGGTGGACGACGTGCCCGTGTACCCGCCGCTCGGCATGGCGGGCGCCGGGGGCTGGGACGGCTGCGGTGGCTGTGGTGGCTGTGGTGGCTCCGAGTGCGAGCTGAGCGGCAGGCCGAGAGGGTCGGACGGGTTGGGGGCGCCCACGCCCGATCCGGTCGCCATGGGTCCCGTGCCCGTACGTCCGGTGCCCAGCGGGTCGGCGTCGGAAGGCGAGGGACGGTAGGAGGACACGTCGCTCCCATAGGACGACTGCGCGCCCCCGTAGGCGGGCTGGTCGAGCCCCGTGCCGGAGCCGCCGTGCCCATAGGACGAGGACGGGTAGTCCGAGCCGCCGTAGGAACCTTGCGAGCCGGTGCCCAGGGACGACGTCCCGAGCGGGTCCGCGCTCAGCGGGTCGGCGGCCGTCGAGCCGGGGTCGCCGTACGGCGAGCCCATGCCCTGGTCGCCCCCGTACGAGGCGGCGGGGGAGTAGGACGGGGCCTGCTGCGGGCCGGTCGAGCCGTAGTCGCCACCCAGGCCCGGCCCCGCGCCGGGAGCGCCGGGAGCGCCGAGCCCGCCGGGCATACCGCCGCCGCGCGTGCCGCCGGGGCCACCGGGGGCGGCGGGCATGTCGGCGCCCATCGACACCGGCTGGGTCATCATCGGCTCGGGACGCTGCTGGGCGTAGACGGGGTCGTCCTGCGCGTGCGCCGGGTGCTCGTGGACGGGCTCGCCGGGCATCGGGTCACCGGGGAGGGCGTCGTCGGAGCGCGCGTTGAGCGGGTCGGCGGCCGGGTCGACCTCTTCGGTGTTCTTGTCGTGCTGCCAGGGGAACTTGGGCTTGTCGAACGTGATGGTCGCCCAGTAGTCGTCGTCCTCCATCTCGTCGCTGGCCGGCCCGGGGGGTGGCGCCTGGGCGGGCGTGGGGGCGGCGAGAGGGCCACCGGCGACACGGCGGTCGTACTCGGGGTCGGGCTGGGACGGGCCGTAGCCGTCGCCCTCGTACCCCCCGGAGTCATAGCCGTTGTCGTAACCGCTGTCGTACCCGGTGCCGTAGGAGTCGCCGGCCATGTCGTCCTGGGAGCGGTAGCCGCGCTGTGGCTGGTCGTCCCAGTCATCGTCGTCGCGTCCCGCCCGGCTGGCCCGCAGGCCCAGGACGACCAGGACGACGACCAGGACCACGACCACGATCAGGCCGAAGACCACGATGTAAGTTGTCATGCCACCACCCAATGCCTTGGCCCAGCGAGAGTCGCCCGCGCGGCCCCCGGGTTCGTCCCGATTATCGCCAGCGGCCGGTGCCCGGAGAACCTCGTCCGGGACTGTCCGGCCGCGATGACCGTTGTCACACCCTTCGCGCGCATCTAGCCTCACACGGCGCGCACCGATTGGCCAACCCGGATCAACCGCCCGGAGCGGCCCATCGGCACGTCCCCTTTCCGCTCGGCCCCCCGCGGGGTCCGCCCTGACCTCACGTTACGGGCACCTTCTCGTCCCGTCAGCCGTATGGTCAAGACGACTGCCTGCTGCCGAAGTACCCGGTGATCCTGCCCCGGCCCAGCGTGTGCTTGGCGATGGAGGCCAGGGAGTCCTGCAGCGACGCTCCGCTGCGGAACGGGACCTCGGTGTTCAGCGCGTAGATGGTGAAGCGGTACCGGTGCCGCTCGCCCTTGGGCGGGCAGGGCGGCGAGTACCCCACCTTCTCGCCTGTGTTCAGTCCTTCGACCTTCTCGTCCAACTGGGCGTCCTCGCCCAGCAGCTGCGTGGTCCCGTCGATGCCGCCGATCACCCAGTGGACGAAGGCGCCGGTCTCGGCGTCCGGGTCGTCCATGACGATCGCGTACGAACGGGTCCCCGCCGGGGTCCCCGACCACCGCAGCGGCGGGGTCTTGCCCGTCCCGCCAGGGTACGTCGCGCAGGCGTAGCGCGTGGGCAAGTCGAGCCCATCGCGGAAGACCGGGCTGGTGACGGTGAACCATTCCGACAGCTCCGCGCTGCTGGTGCGGTCCAGTCCGAGCAGCCCGCAGCCGCTGAGCCCGAGCGTGCCGGCGAGCGCGAGGGTGCCCGCCGCGGCCATGATCGGACGCCGATCCTTGCTCTTCATCGTTGGCTCCCCGGGGCGAGATCGTACGCAGGCGTTCCGCCGGATTCCCTATCTTGGCGGCCTCCGCGCAGGCCCGTACGTTCCCGCTCGGCGCCCCCTTTCTCGTCCGCCCCACCTTAGAGGTTCGGCGCCGCCGGGACGCCTCATTCCCGGCCCGCCCGGCACCCCCGCCGTCCTCGATTCACCTGGTCGGATGATGGCCGGCACTTGGTCGGTTCTGTGTCCTGTGTCACCGTCGCCCCGCCCCGCCCCTCGGCGGGACGTGGGGTACGTCACGGAGTGTGACATCGGTCATGTGACTATGGCGCTGATTGTCCATTTTCTGGCGAAGGAGTGGCGCATTTCACCCGCCCGCAACGGTCCAAACTTGCCGAGTCGGAAAGTTCTGCCAACTTTCTGTAATGATCGCTTGATGTCAGGTCGCCCGATGAGGTAGTTTGTGAATGTATTCACAAGCCGAGCCTGACTGAGGAGGCCGCAATGGCCAGGACCGCCGAGGGCACCCCTGGTGCTCCCCACGTACTGATCGTGGGTGGCGGCTATGTGGGCATGTACACGGCGCTGCGCCTGCAGAAGAAGCTCCGCCGCGAGCTCAAGCGAGGCGACGTCCGCATCACGGTCGTCGACCCCAACTCGTACATGACGTACCAGCCGTTCCTCCCGGAGGCGGCCGCGGGCAACGTCTCGCCCCGCCACGTCGTCACGCCGCTGCGCCGCGCGCTCAAGCGCTGCACCGTGCGCAACGCCCGGGTGACCGAGCTGAACCACGCCGAGCGATGGGCCATCGTGCAGCCGCTGGCCGGACCACCCGAGCGGATCTCCTACGACTACCTGGTCATGGCCGCCGGCTCGGTGTCCCGTACGCTGCCCATCCCCGGGCTGGCCGAGTACGGCATCGGCTTCAAGACCATCGGCGAGGCCATCCACCTGCGCAACCACGTCCTCGCCCAACTGGAGATCGCCGAGTCCACCGACGAGGAGGAGGTCCGCCGCAAGGCGCTCACCTTCGTCTTCGTCGGCGGCGGCTTCGCCGGTGTCGAGGCGCTGGCCGAGCTGGAGGACATGGCCCGCGGCGCGGTCAAGTACATGCGCAAGGTCACCAGGGAGGACCTGCGGTTCGTCCTCATCGAGGCCGCCGACCGCATCCTTCCCGAGGTCGGCCCCGAGATGGGCCGGTGGACCGCCGAGCAGCTTCGGGGACGCGGCATCGACGTGAAGCTCAAGACCTATTTGCGGTCCGCGGTGGGCGGGAACATCGAGTGCTCGGACGGCAGCAGCTTCGCCGCCGGCACCCTGGTCTGGACGGCCGGCGTCAAGGCGTCCCCCGTTGTCCGCAACTCCGACCTCCCGCTGAACGAGCGGGGCCAGGTGAAGGCCACCGAGTACCTGACCGTCGAGGGCGTCGTGCGGGCGTTCACGGCCGGTGACAACGCCGCCGTGCCGGACCTCACGCAGGAGGGCATGTACTGCGCCCCCAACGCGCAGCACGCCGTCCGCCAGGCCAAGGTGCTCGCCGACAACCTGGTGCGGTCGCTGCGGGGCAAGACCCTCAAGCCCTACGTGCACAACAGCGTCGGGTCCGTCGCCGGGCTCGGCCTCTACAAGGGCGTCGCCAACACCTACGGCTTCAAGGTCAAGGGCTTCCCTGCCTGGGTGATGCACCGGACGTACCACGTCTCTCGGGTGCCGACCCTCAACCGGAAGGTCCGCGTTCTGGCCGACTGGACGCTCGCGATGTTCTTCAAGCGGGAGACGGTGTCGCTCGGCAGCATCGAGCAGCCGAGGGCCGAATTCGAACTGGCCGCCATGGGGGACGTGCAGCCCAGGCAGCAGTCCCAGGACGACAAGGCCAGGGAGAACGCCGCGTAGGCACACCTCCCACCAACCCTCATCGAGAAAAGCGGGTCCTGGGCTCCACAACCGGAGCCCAGGACCCGCTCACGTTCGCTAAGCCCCGCGTGGGTTGACTCAGGCGCGCTGCTTGAAGGCGCGCAGGGAGAGTGGCGCGAAGACCAGGGAGATGCCCACACCCCAGGCGAGGGCGATCAGGGCGTGGTCCATGACCGGGCCGCCCACCAGCAGGCCGCGCATGGCCTCGACCAGGTGGGTGACCGGGCTGTTGTCCATGATCCAGGCGACCGGACCCGGGATGCCCCGCGTCGAGGGGATGAACGCGGTGCTCAGGAAGCTCAGCGGGAAGATCACGACAAAGCCGAAGATCTGCACCTTCTCCGGCTCGTTGACCTTCATCGCTATGTAGACCGACGTCCAGGAGAACAGGACAGCGAAGGCGAGCAGCAGGACGAACGCGCCCAGGAGCGCCAAGGGTGAGGTGCCCAGGCGGAAGCCGATGGCGAAGCCCACCGACAGCAGGACCAGCATCGACCAGGCTTGCTTGGTCGTGTCGGCGATGATGCGCCCGGCCAGCGGGGCGCTGCGGCTGATCGGAAGGCTGCGGAACCGGTCGAAGACGCCCTTGGTGATGTCGAAGTTGAGCCCGAATCCCGTGGTCATCCCCGCGAACAGGGCGTTCTGCGCGATGATCCCCGGGATCACCACCGGCAGGTACGCCTCGACGCTGCCGGCCATCGCGGGGCCGAACACGTAGGCGAACAGCAGCACGAACATGATCGGCTGGATGCTGAGGTCCAGCAGTTCCATGGGGTTGTGCTTGATCTGCACCAGGTTGCGCCAGGCCAGCGTCGCGATGTTGCGAGCGGCGGTCGCGGGCGCCACCCGCCGTGCCGAACCCGGCGCCGAGGGCGCCGCGATACCCGTAGCGCTCACGCCGGGGCCCCTTCCTTGTCGGCCGACTCGGCCAGGTCGTCGGCGTCGGTGTCGGTGTCGTGGTGGTCGGTGTGGTGGCCGGTGAGGGCGAAGAAGACCTCGTCGAGGCTGGATTTGCGCATCGACAGCTCGGTCAGCACGACACCGGCGTCGTCGAGGCGGCGGACCATGGCG
>NZ_BSTM01000012.1 GCF_030269515.1 Actinomadura sp. NBRC 104412
CGGTCCCATTCCGAACCCGGTAGTTAAGCTCTCCAGCGCCGATGGTACTGCATGGGAGACTGTGTGGGAGAGTAGGACGCCGCCGGACTCATATTAGGGAGGGCCCCGCCGGAAACGGCGGGGCCCTCCTCTTTATTGTGGCGTTCTAGCTGCCGGGCCCGCCGTTGAGTGGCGGTGTGCTGTAGCGGTCAGTGGTGGTCGGCGAGCGCGGGCTTGAGGGCCTTGGGGTTGATCAACGACCTAGTCCAAGTCCGGTGAAGGCGGTCTGCCTAGAATTCGTCGCCGGAGAGGACGGTGTCGGCGTCGATGATGCGGTAGGCGTAGCCTTGTTCGGCCAAAAAGCGTTGGCGGTGGGCGGCGTAGTCCTGGTCCAGGGTGTCGCGGGCCACGACGGCGTAGAAGCGGGCGGTCTGCCCTGAGGATTTGGGACGCAGCAGGCGTCCCAGGCGTTGCGCCTCTTCCTGCCGGGAACCGTACGCGCCGGAGACCTGGATCGCGACGGTGGCCTCGGGCAGGTCGATGGAGAAGTTGGCGACCTTGGACACCACCAGCACGCCGATCTCGCCGGCGCGGAAGGCGTCGAAGAGGCGTTCGCGTTCGCGGACGCGGGTCTCGCCCTTGATGACCGGGGCGTCGAGCAGCTCGCCGAGTTCGTCGAGCTGGTCGATGTACTGGCCGATGACGAGGGTCTGCTCGCCGCGGTGGCGGTCGACGAGGGCCTGTACGAGGCGGGTCTTGGTGTCGGTGGTGGCGCAGAAGCGGTAGCGCTCGTCGGGGTCGGCGGTGGCGTACGCGAGCCGTTCGGAGTCGGTGAGGGTGACGCGGACCTCGACGCAGTCGGCGGGTGCGATCCAGCCCTGCGACTCCATGTCCTTCCACGGCGCGTCGTAACGCTTGGGTCCGATGAGGGAGAACACGTCGCCTTCACGGGCGTCCTCGCGGACGAGGGTGGCGGTGAGGCCGAGGCGGCGGCGGGCCTGGAGGTCGGCGGTCATCCGGAAGATCGGCGCGGGCAGCAGGTGGACCTCGTCGTACACGACCAGGCCCCAGTCGCGGGCGTCGAACAGTTCCAGGTGGGTGTAGGCGCCCTTCCGCCGCGTCGTCATGATCTGGTACGTGGCGATGGTGACCGGGCGGACCTCCTTCTTGGTGCCGGTGTACTCGCCGATCTCGTCCTCGGTGAGGGACGTGCGGCGCAGTAGTTCCTGCTTCCACTGGTGGGCGGACACGGTGTTGGTGACCAGGATCAGCGTGGTGGCCTCGGCCCGTGCCATGGCGGCCGCGCCGACGATGGTCTTGCCAGCTCCGCACGGCAGGACGACGACGCCGGAGCCGCCGTGCCAGAACGCGTCGGCGGCGTCCCGCTGGTAGGAGCGCAGCGTCCAGCCTTCCTCGACCAGGGAGATGGCGTGCGCCTCGCCGTCCACGTACCCGGCGAGGTCCTCGGCGGGCCAGCCGAGTTTGAGCAGGTTCTGTTTGAGCGCGCCGCGTTCGCTGGGGTGGACGATGACCGAGTCGTCCCCAATCCGTTCGCCCAGCATGCCCTTCAGCTTCTTGGACCGCAGCACCTCCTCTAGGACGGACCGGTCCGAGGAGTGCATGACGAGGCCGTAGGACGGGTGCTTCTCCAGGCGCAGCCGCCCGTACCGGGCCATGGTGTCGGCCACGTCCACCAGCAGGGCGTGCGGGACGGGGTAGCGGGAGAACTTCAGGAGTGTGTCCACGACCTGCTCTGCGTCGTGCCCGGCGGCGCGGGCGTTCCACAGCGCCAGCGGGGTGATGCGGTACGTGTGCATGTGCTCGGGTGCCCGTTCCAGTTCGGCGAACGGTGCGATCTCCTTGCGGCACTCGTCGGCCAGGACGTGGTCGACTTCGAGCAGCAGGGTCTTGTCGGACTGGACGATGAGCGGTCCGTCGGACACGGCAGGCAGCCCCCATCAGGCGTTCGGTGTGGATGGCCCGTTGGCCCGTCCCGGCCCCTGGGCGTCAGGTGCTGCACGCTACCCGAGGGCGGGGCGTGCGCAGCGCAGGGTAACGCGGCCACTTCTACCAACGGCGCGGAACGGTTCGCTCTTCCCCCCGGGGGCGGTGGCCGCCTAGACGCCGTCGTAGTCGGGCCCGTCGGCGGCGTCCAGGACGCCGATGACGATGAACAGGGCGATCTGCAGGACGAGGGCGACCGCGAAGATGACCCAGCTCCAGGTCGTGAGCGTGCGGGTGCTGTCGGGGTCGGTCTGGCTTCGGCTCATCGCGAGCGCCGCGGTGACGATGCCGGGGATCGCCAGAAGGTTGCAGCACATCCCGGTGGCCACGGCGTTGCAGATCAACGCGGCGATGGTGGATCCCGGGGCGCCGCCGCCGGATCGGGGTACGCCTGGAGGGCCGTAGCCGGAGGGCTGGCCGTAGGCGCCCCAGCTCGGCTGTGTGCCGGGGCCGTTGGGGTCGTTCCAGCCCTGTGCTTGCCCGTATGGATCCGGCCCGTAGGGGTCGTTCCAAGCGGGTGGCTGCTCGTCGTACCCGCTCATTGGCCACCTCCCGTACCGCCGGAGCGCCACACCCCAGGGCTGTCCGGATTTTCGCGGAATGCCGCTTAGGTACTTGGACCGTGCAGGCTAGCCGTTGGTTCGATCCCGTGGCGAATCCGTATCGCTCGCCGGACCGGTGCGTCAGGAGTCCTCGCCGAGTTCGGCGACGCCGGTGATGCGGTGGAGGGCGAACCGGTGGACGGCGGCGCGGGTGGCGTCGTATCCGGTCAGGAAGCCGCCTTCGACCCGTACCGGCTCCACGATGCGGCTGGAGGACTGGCCCTGCTGGTCGAGGTAGCCGATCCAGACGCGGGTGCCGCTCTGGACGGCCGCGCGCAGCCGTTCCACGGTGGCGGCGGCGGGTGAGCGGGGCGGTTCGCCGGAAGGCGCGTCGCCGCGCCGCCGGGCCTGCTCGGCGCCGTGCCGGGCGGCCTCGTCCCCGGCCCGCAGCGCCCGCACCGCCGCGGCGATCACGGAGTCGTCGGCGGTGTCGCCGCCCGGCCTGACACGGACGATCTCGGCGGTGGGCGGCGGGTCGGCGCGCAGCACGTCCGGGCGGGTGATGATGATCCCGCCGCCGGGCTCCTCGGCGACCGGGGCCAGGCCCATCCCGCGCAGGGCGTCCAGCAGCTCGCCCCGGGGCAGCGCGGACGCCAGGACGGTCGGCGCCAGCCGGTGGGCGCGCAGCGCGCCCGAGCGGCGGTCGGCGAGGATCTCGTCGAGGACGGCGGGCGAGTCGCCGCGCACGTACGAGGCCAGCGAGCCGACCCGCAGATGCCCGTGGCGGCGCGCCACGTCCTCGATCAGGTAGGTGAGGGGTTGCGGGAGCGGCGTCACCGAGTGCCGCGACAGCAGCTCGGTGAGCTCGGCCGCGGTACGGCCCGCGTCCAGGGCGCGGCGGACCGAGGTGGGCGTGAACCGGTACACGGTGGCGCCGCCGGTCGACTCGACGTCGGCCGACAGCGCCAGTTCCCGGGCCAGCTCGGTGACCAGGGGGCCGGGCGCGACCGCCGTCAGGTCCGCCTGGATGACGATCTCGTCGACCGGTTCCGGCAGGTGCTTCTCCAGGCCGGGCTCCGGGTCGTGGCCGTCCAGGAGGTCCCGCGCGTACGGGGCCAGGCGTCCGAAGCCGGTGAGGCCCAGCGCGGCGGCCTCCCGCAGCGTCCAGCCGATCAGGCGGTCGCGCAGGGCGCCCGTGCGGCGCGGATGCAGCCAGGACAGCCGGGCGCGGATCGACTCCTCGTCCACCGCCAGGCCGGGGTCGGCGGAGGCGAGGACGTTCAGGACGGCGGCGCGGACGGCGGGCGCGCTGCTGCGCACGGTGGCCTCGCTCAGCGCGTTGATCACCCGGTCGCGGTCGTCGCGCTCACCGGCCAGGCCGGGCACGCGGTCGGACGTCAGCCAGCCCCGGGCCAGCTCCGTCCAGCGTCCGGCGGTGTCGCGCGCCAGCCACAGGTCGTAGGCGGGCGTGGGCAGCCACTCGCCGTCCACGGTGCCGCTGCGGGTCAGCAGCCCGGTGGCATGGGCGACCTCCAACAGCAGCGCCGCCCGCCACTCGCCCACGTCCAGGAGGGCCGCGGCGGCCCGCAGGTCGCGCACCGCGAGGCCGCCGCTGCGCAGGACGGGCGGAGGCTCGGTGCCCCACCGCTCCAGAAGTTCCTCGACGAGCCGTACGGTGGTGAACGCCTCTCCCGCGGCCGTCCTGACGGCCAGCTCGTCCCCGTCACCGCCGCCGGGGGTGGAGACGCTTCCGGTGAGTTCGGGCGGGTGCGCCGGGACGTCCCGGAAGAGCCTGCCCCCGCGCAGGTGGAGTCCGACCTCCCGGGGGAGGGTGACGGTCCGGTCGTCCTCGGCGGCCAGGAGCCCGCGTGCCAGGAGCCGTTCGATGGGGGTGGTGGCCGTTCCGACCCGTACGGGACGCCGGGCGTCCGCCACACGGCCCACGGGAGGGCCCCAGGCGAGTTGCAGGAGGGCGTCCCTGGCTTCGGGGCCCGCGTCCTGGATGAGCGGTTCGGGGGCGGTGAGAAGGGCGCTCAGGCGGTCCAGCAGGCTTGCGGAGTCGGCGAACCCGCGCGGCTCCTCGCCCTCCAGGTCGGTGATGATCCCGGCCAGCCGCTCGGTGGTGTAGCCGGCGAAGACCTCCCGTGCGGGCGGTCCCAGGCCCGCGGGATGCGGGAGCTGCGGCCGGACCCCGGGCGCTGGGGCGAACGCGCCGCCGCCTCCGTTCTCCCAGATCAACGCGTGCAGTTCGAGGCGTTTGAGGGCCTGGTGCACATCGTCCTGGGTGGCGTCCATGGCGTCGGCGAGATTCTGCGGCGACACGGGACGGGGAAGGACCAGCAGCGCCTCGAGGACGGCCAGGGTGAAACGGTCCAGGCGGTCGAGGGCGCGCGAGATGGCGACGGGTGTGCCCGCGCGGGCCGCCAGCGCGGTCAGGTCGGCGGGGACGGGCGTGACCAGCTCCGGTCTCGCGGTCAGCAGTGCGCGCAGTGCAGCGTCCTCGCGTGCGCGCAGCCAGTCCGCGAACGTTTCCATCCCTCTCCCAACCTCGTGGCGGTGTCCGTACGCCTGCGCTTGCAGGTGAACGTGCGGGCGCCTGTCACCAGGGTAGGAGCCGCTGGGCGTGCCCGATGCGGGTCGGCGCATCTGGCTGGGTCACACGCGGGCGGGCTGGGTGGAGGCGATCCAGAGGGGCCGGCGTGCGGGCGCTTATCGGTTGGCGCTTATCGGTTGGCGGGTGCGCAACCGTGTCAGTAGCGGAGGGTGTCGGCTCGCGAAGGGTATCAGCTAGCGGCGTGGGTGTCGGTTGCGGGGGCGCGGTCCACGGTGACCAGGCCCAGGCCCAGCCGTGCCCACGCCTCGACGAACCGGGTCTCGTCTATGCGGGTGGGGGGCTCGTACAGCGACTCGTTGGCCAGCCAGTAGTTGACCACGGCACCGCCCAGGATCGAGGCGATCGCCGGCCAGTCCTCGTCCAGGCCCTCGTACTCCGGTTGCTTCGACAGCCAGGTGGCGATCCCGTCGTACAGCGGGTTGACGATCCCCTCGCGCATCTCGGCGATCAGATGCGGGAACTGGTCGAGGTCGCGGAACAGCACCCGGACGAGGTCCTGCTCCTCGCGCATCTTCGCCAGGCCCGCCTGGCAGGTCATCCGCAGCCGGATCTCCAGCGGCCGGTCCTGGTAGGCGGTGGCGTGCCGCAGGACGTCGCTGATCTGTTTGCGGGTCCGCTCGATGTGCTCGCGGATGGCGGACGCCAGCACCTCCTCCTTGGAGCGGAAGTGCCGGTACAGCCCCCCGGCCCCGGGCGACAGCCCCGCCGCGGCCTCGATCTCCGCGACGGAGGTGGCGGCGTAGCCGCGGTCGGCGAACAGCCGAAGCGACTCGCTCACGATCCGCTCGCGCGTGGTCATCGTCATGGTCGTTGAGTCCTCCGACAGCACAGTACGGCATGGCGGCCCGGGGTTTCCGGCCACGCGCTACGGCGCGCCCGAATTCGTGATGCGGCTCGCACCGGACGGCGGGCGGCTACAGTTCTTGGGACGACGTCCCTGTCGCCGGAAGGGGCGTCCGCCGGAAGGGGTGACGATGTTCGTAACTCCGCGGAAGGGAGGTCGGGGGACCTTCCTGCCGGAGGACTTCGTCGTGCCCACCCTGGTCGCCGGGCCCAGGTTCCGGATCCGTCCCATCGCCATCCATGACGTCGTGAAGGACTACGACGCGGTGCGGGGCAGCCTGGAACAACTCGAGGGCCGGTTCGGGCCGGAGTGGGGGTGGCCGGACGGCCGGTTCACCTTCGAGCAGGCGCTGATCGACGTGGCGTGGCTGCAGAAGGAGGGGCAGCTACGGCGCTCGTTCAGCTACGCGGTGATGACGCCGGACGAGGAACGGCAGCTCGGGCGGATCCACGTCGCCCCGTCCGACTCGCCCTCGGCCGACGCCGTGGTGGTGTTCTGGGTGCGCGCGGACGAGGAGGACCCCAGCATCGAGAAGGAGCTGGAGGAGTTCGTGCGCGAGTGGGTGGTCACCGCCTGGCCGTTCGAGACCGTACGGTTCCCCGGCCGCGACCTGATGAGCTGACACGCGCCGCGCCCCGCCGCGGGGCCGGACCGGTCAGTCCAGATGGCGGACCAGGCCGGTCAGCAGCCGCCCGATCACCAGGTACACGACGGCGGCCAGGCCGTAGTTCACCGCGATGCCCACCTTGGGGTCGGAGGGCTGGAAGACGTCCTTGAACTCCCAGGCCATGCCCTCGGCCCACTCGGCGACCGTGTTCACGATCTCGTTGGCGGGATTGGCCTCGAAGGCCACGAACACGATGTGCACCGCGAGCGTCGCCACCACCACCGTGGTGACGGCGGAGACGGCCGTGGTGAGGACGCGGGCGGCCCGCTTGCGCACGGCGCCGAGCCTGCTCGCGCCCGGCTCGGCCTTCGCCGCCGGACCCGTGTCCCCTCCGGGCGGGGGCATGGGGGACGCGATACGCGACGCGTGGCGGGGCGGTCGAGGGACGGCCGTCGCGGCGCCGGCGGCCGCCGTGTCGGGGGCCTCACTGGTCTGCTGGTCCGTAGGTCGGTCATGGTCGTCGGCCATGGCGGTGCCCTCTTGGGAGTGTCGTGGTGGTGTCGAGCCCGGTGTTTTGCCTGGTCGGAGGTTCGTGGCCAGGGACGGGGGTATATCCCTCAACGAAAGAACGTTTCGGACAGTGCGTAATTACAGCTTCGAATACGTATAAACCACAACTGATCACGCACAAGACTCCCGCGCTCCCTCACTCGGATCCCGTCGCATCGCCACTACCGGGGGAGCGCGGGTGCACGTCCGCGCACGGGCATCCGATGTACGGCCAGGCAGACCGGGCGATGCCCTGCCCAGCGGCCGGAGCGTCGTGGCCGCCCGCGGCGCTCCGGCTTCCCAGCAGGCACACCCGCGTGGCAAAGCCGCCATACCTATCCCTTTACCCTGTGGAACGTGCTGGAGCCAGATGCGACGCGAATTGCCGACATCGGACCCGTCCAGGCGACCGGGCGCCCGGGGACGGTGGTCGGGTTCGATCTCGACATGACGCTGGCCGACACCCGTGACGCGATCGGAGCGGTGTACGAGGCGCTGGCCGCCGAGACCGGCGTCGCCATCGACGTCGCCGCCGTCGTCGCGCGCATCGGCCCGCCGCTGGAGACGGAACTGGCCTACTGGTTCCCGCCGGCGGACGTCCCCGCCATGGCCGAGCGTTACCGCGCCCTGTACGCGGGCATCGCGGTGCCCGCCACCGTCCCGATGCCGGGCGCCGCGGAGGCGTTGGAGGCCGTCCGCGCGCAAGGGGCCCGCGTCGTCGTGGTCTCCGGCAAGAACCAGGCCGACACCGAGCGCACGGTCCGGTTCCTGGGCCTTCCCGTGGACGGGGTCGTGGGCGGCCTGTTCGGGACGGAGAAGGCCGTCGCGCTGCGGCTGCACGGCGCGTCCGCCTACGTCGGCGACCACACGGGCGACGTGGACGCGGCACGCGCAGCCGGGGCGGTCTCGGTCGCCGTCGCCACCGGGGCGTTCGACGCCGCCGCGCTCACCTCCTATGGGGCCGACGTGGTCCTTCCCGATCTGCTGGCCTTCCCCGGCTGGCTCGGCACGTTCGCCACCGGCGGGGGTAGACCGGGATGAGAAGGGTGGTCGCCGGATCCGTCCGAACCGTCGGATATTCGGGTGCCGCCCCGGTCGTGTACCGATAGCTTCGGTGCGTCGGCTCGCAGCGGTCGTCGCTTTCACCGCTTCGTGGCGAGGCACTAATCTTTAGCCCAATTCAGGACGAGAGCTGAACGAGGTCTCCCGTGCCCACTGGCAAGGTCAAGTGGTACGACGCCGACAAGGGTTTCGGCTTCCTCACCCGCGATGACGGTGGTGAGGTCTTCGTGCATTCCTCCGCGCTTCCCGGTACGGTCTCCACGCTGAAGCCGGGGCAGCGCGTGGAGTTCGGGGTCGTCGAGGGGAGACGCGGCCAGCAGGCCCTGTCGGTGCGCGTCCTGGAGACACTGCCGTCGGTGGAGAAGTCGGTGGCCAAGGCCCGCCGCAAGAAGCCCGACGAGATGGTGGTGATCGTCGAGGACCTGATCAAGCTGCTCGACGGGATCTCCAACACCTATCGCAGGGGCAAGCACCCGTCTCCGGGCGAGGCCAAGAAGATCGCGACGGTGCTGCGCGCGGTGGCCGACGACCTGAACCCCTGACCGCGGGCCGCCCGTCCGGGACGTCGCGCAGGCGGTCTAGGGGGCGGGGCCGGGATGGGGTTCGCCGTGGTGGGCTTCGGCCGGGTGCGGGTCGGCGCGGCGCGCCGGGCGCTTCCTCCTCGGCTCCCCGCGCTCCCCTTGCTCCCTGTACTCCCGGTGGCGCGCGCGAAGCGTGGCCTTCCTCCGGCGATCCTGGAGGACGAGCAGCGCCAGGGCCGCCGCGAGGGCGGCCGCGACGATCGACATCGCCGGCCGCCCGTCCGCGACGATCGACAGCCCGAGCCCGAACAGGCCGCCGAGCACCCACACCAACTGGTGCAGGGTCTCGGAGACCGCGAACGTGGACGACCGCACGTCCTCGCCGATCTCGCGCTGCACCACGGCGTCCATGGACAGCTTTCCGAGGGACTGGCCGAGACCGGCCGCGGCCGCCACCCCCAGTGCAGCCCAGAGCCCGAACAGGGCGGCGGCCACCGCGGCGGCGGCCGTGACGAACGCCAGCGTGCTCCGCACGATGGCACGGGGCGCGCGGGCCTTCATCCAGGCGCCCAGCGAGGTGCCCGCCATGCCGCCGGCCCCGGCCGCGGCGGCGAGCAGGCCCAGCGCCACGTTGCCGGACACCGGCTCGAACGACTCCTCGCGCAGCAGGAAGGCCAGATAGAGGATCAGGAAGCCGGAGAAGGCGCGCAGCGCGGCGTTGGCCAGCATCGCCTCGGCCACCACCGGCCCGACCCGCAGAAGCGGACGCGGCCGGCGGCGCCGCCGCCCGCCCTCGTGGGCCTCGCCCGAGTCGCCGCCCGATTCCAGCCCCGGCTTGGCCTCGGGCTCCGCCTCCGCCTCCGCCTCCGGTTCCGGCTCCGGTTCCGGGACGTCGGCGTGCCGGGGCAGCCCCATGCTGAACAGGGCGCCCGCGAGGAACGTCACCGTGGCCAGGCGCAGCAGCCAGTCGGCGCCGATCAGCGTGCCCAGCGCGGCGGCGACCGGCACCGTGACCGAGGCGGCGATCAGCCCGGCGAACGCGGATCGGGCGTTCGCCGTCACCAGCGTGATCTGGTCGGGCAGCACCCGCGGGGTCACCGCCGCGCGCAGCACGCCGAACGCCTTGGACAGCACCAGCACCCCGAAGGCGGCGGGCAGGAAGGTGATCTCGTCCCCGTGGAGGACGGCGCCGGCCATGCCCCAGCAGAGCAGGCCGCGGGCGCCGAACGTGCCCGCCATCGCGAACCTGCGGGCATGGCTCATCCGGTCCAGAACGGGCCCGATCAGCGGTGCCACCAGCGCGAACGGGGCCATGCTGACCAGCAGGTAGAGCGCGACCTGGCCGCGCGCCTGCTCCACGTCCAGCCCGAAGAACAGCGTTCCCGCCAGGGCGACGGTGAGCATCGCGTCCCCGGCCGAGTTGAGCGCGGAGATCTCGATCAGGCGTCCCAGGCCGCTCTGCCCCGCGCCCTGGGCGTGGGCGACCCGCCGGGCGAGCCCGCCAACACCGCGGACGCCACGGCTCGCCGACCGCGCGGCGCGAGCCGTGCGGCGCGCGCCGGTGCGCAGGGCTCGCCCCGCCGCCTCGGTCCCCGCCCGCAATCCCATCAGGCTCATCCCTCCCCAGCAGGAAGACCTGGGCACACGATGCAGGGTACGTTCCCGGGGCCGTGACGCCGTCACCCCGCAGGGAAACGAATGGGGAGGGTGGAAAGGGGAGGGTGATGTGCGCGGCCACGCCATCGCATGGGCGAGAATTGGAACGTGAGCCCACTCCGTCAGTCCAGTTCCGCGCGTTCCTCCACCGCGCGCGCCACCAGCGGGCCCGCGCGCCGCACCCGTACCCCTGCCGTCGACGCCGCCGCTGCGGACGCGATCGACCTCGCACGCGAGGCGGCGGAGGAGACGGCGCGCCCCCTGCCGGTCGGGGAGCATCTCGGTCTGAGGGCCGAGGGAGACCGAGTGGTCACGCACTATTTCGACTGCCTCGACCCGGCGTACCGGGGGTGGCGCTGGGCGGTCACGGTCGCCAGGGCGGCGCGCGCCAAGCAGGTGACCGTCGACGAGGTCGTGCTGCTTCCCGGCGAGGACGCGCTGCTCGCGCCCGAATGGGTGCCGTGGCTCGAACGGCTGCGTCCCGGCGACCTGGGGCCCGGCGACCTGCTGCCGACCCCCTCCGACGACGTCCGGCTCGCGCCGGGCTTCACCGAGGTGGACGACTCGATCGACCAGGCGACCCACTGGGAGCTCGGCCTCGGCCGTCCCCGCGTCCTGTCCCGGCAGGGGCGGGACGAGGCCGCCACGCGCTGGTACGAGGGCATCGCCGGCCCCCGCGCGCCCATCGCGATCTCCGCCCCGGCCCAGTGCTCCACCTGCGGCTTCTTCGTGTCGCTCGCGGGTGAGCTCCGCCAGGTCTTCGGGGTGTGCGCCAACGAGTACGCTCCCGACGACGGGCGGGTGGTCTCCGCCGACCACGGCTGCGGCGCCCATTCCGAGGCGGTGGTGATCCCACCGGCGTCCGAGCACGGCCCCCCGGTGATCGACGAGCTCGGCTACGACATCGTCCCGACCGGCAACGCCGAGGCCGAGCGGGACGCGGAGGCCGCCGAGCAGGAGGCCGAGGCCGCCGAGCCTGCCGGGGAACGGGCCAGCGAGGTCGAGAGCCCCCGTGACCTGGAGGCCGAGGAGACGCTGGGGCACAGCTGACCCGGCCCCGCACGTGCCCCTCGGCCGCCATGACCGGCCGCCATGATGATGATCGTTCTTGTGAGGGGTGTGCGTGACCGGCACGGCTTCCGATCCGTTCGGCACCGGGGCGCTCCGGGAACGGGTCCTGCGGGCGTGGGCCGAGTCCCCGGCGCGCTTCCGTGAGGACGCCAACGCGGAGGAGGACTACGCCCTCGGCGGTTACCGCGACCGGGTCGTGATCGAGCTGGCGCAGAACGCCGCCGACGCCGCCGTGCGCGCGGGCGTCCCCGGCCGCCTCCGCCTCGTCCTGGACGACGGGGGCGGGGACGGCCCGCCGGTCCTGACCGCCGCCAACACCGGCCGGCCCCTGGACGCCGCCGGAGTGGAGTCCCTGTCCACGCTGCGGGCGTCCGCCAAGCGCGACGAGCCGGAGACCACGGGCCGCTTCGGCGTGGGCTTCGCCGCCGTCATCGCCGTCAGCGACGCCCCGTCCATCGTCTCGGCCGTCCCGGCCCTGGAGCCCGCCGAGGCGGGGCCTCCCGGACGCGCGGGCGTCGAGTGGTCCCGGAAGCGGGCTCAGGAGCTGGTGAGGGACGTCCCCTCGCTGGCCGGGGAGCTGGAGCGGCGCGGGGGGCAGGTGCCGGTGCTGCGGCTGCCCTTCGCGGTTCCGGCGACGGCGGCGGAGGCGGAGGTTCCGGAGGGGTTCGACACGGTCGTGCGGTTGCCGTTGCGTGACGCCGCGGCCGTCGCGTCCGTGCGGGCGCAGCTTGAGCAGGCGGGTCCCGCGCTGCTGCTCGCCCTGCCCGCGCTCACCACGGTCGAGATCGAGGTCGGCGGCGTCCGCGTCAGGACGCTGACGGCCGAGAAAGAATCGGACGGGACGGTGGTGATCGACGGGCTGCCGTGGCGGACGGCGGAGGCGCACGGCCAGGCGCCGCCGGAGCTGCTGGCCGATCGTCCCGTGGAGGAGCGCGGCCGTCCCGGCTGGCAGGTCCGCTGGGCGGCCCCCGTTTCCAAGGCAGGCGCGGGGCTTCCCGAGGCCGGCGCGGGGCTTCCCGAGGGCGTGCCGGGGGTCGTGCATGCCCCGACGCCCAGCGACGAGCGGCTGGGGCTGCCCGCCCTGTTGATCGCGTCCTTCCCGCTCGCGCCCGACCGCCGCCATGTCGCGCCCGGACCCCTCACCGACTTCCTGGTGGAGCGCGCCGCCGAGGCGTACACGTCCCTGCTACGCGGGCTGCCGGCGACTCCGCGCCTGCTGGACCTGGTCCCCGGCCCGGTGGCCGAAGGGGAGCTGGACGCGCGGATCCGCAGGGCGATCCGGTCCCGTGTCCCCGAGGTGCCGCTGCTGCCCGTCCCGGGCGAGGAGGAGACCCGGGTGCGGGGACGGGACGCGGTGGCGCTGGACGCGCCCTTCCCCCTGATCGATCTCCTGGCGGGCGAGGCGGTCGTCCCGGGACTGCTGCCGAGCGGATGGCCGGTGCGGCACAAGGCCCTCGACGCGCTGGGTGTGCGGCGCGTGGAGCTGGCCGACGTGGTGGACGAGCTCGCCGCGCTCGATCGGCCCCCGGACTGGTGGCGGCGCCTGTACGCGGCGCTCGCGGACGCCCCCACGGATGCGCTGGGCGCGCTGCCCGTTCCGCTGGCGCCGGAGGCAGCGGCGGGGGACGAACCGGGACGCGACGTACGGGTCGTCCGCGGGCCGCGCGGCCTCCTCGTGGCGGCGGACGGCGTCGACCCGGCCGGGCTGGGCGCTCTGGGCCTGCGGTTCGTGCACCCGGACGCGGTGCATCCGCTGCTGCTCCGGCTGGGCGCCGTGGAGGCGGGGCCGCGCGCCGTTCTCGCCGATCCCGCCGTGCGGGCCGCCGTGGAGGGGTCGTACGAGGCCGAGGAGCCGGAGGAGATCGCGTCGGCGGTGCTGAGCCTCGTCGCGGCGGCGGGCCTGGAGCCGGGAGAGGAGCCGTGGCTGGCGGGGCTGGCGCTGCCCGGCACCGACGGCGATCTCTACCCGGCCGGTGAGCTGCTCCTGCCCGGCAGCCCGCTGCGCGACCTGATGGCGGCGGACGCGCCGTTCGGCGTCGTGGCGGACGAGCCGGTGGAGCGGTGGGGCACCGGACCGCTGGCGGCGGCCGGCGTGCTGGACGGGTTCGCGCTCGCGCACGCCGAGGACGTCGGCCTGTCCGCGCTCGCCGACCTCGCCGAGGAGTACGACCTGGACGGTGAGGACGCGTGGGCCGAGGACGTCCTGGAACGGCTGGGCCCGCAGGAGGTGCCGCCGATCGTTCCCGAGTTCCAGGCGGTCAGGGACCTGGAGCTGGTCGGGGACTGGGATCGGGCGCTGCGCCTGCTGGCCGCGCCGCCCTGGCGTGCCGCGATCGTCCAGCCCGCCCACGTGCTGCTGCACGACGGGCGGCGCGTTGCCGTCCCCTCCTACACGGCCTGGTGGCTGCGCACCCACCCCGTGCTGGACGGGCGGCGCCCCGGCGAGTTCCGTCTCGGCGGGCCGGACGGCGACGACCTGCTCGACGGGCTGTACGACCCCGTCCCGGCGGGCGCGCCCAAGGATCGGGAACTGCTTCTCGCCCTCGGCGTCCGGACCTCCCTGGCCGAGCTGCTGGATGAGCCGGACGGGGCGCGGGAACTGCTGGAACGCCTCGGCGACCCGTCCCGTAGCGTCCCGAGGGAGCACCTGAGCGCGCTGTGGACGGCCCTCGCCGACGCGTCCACCGCCGGCGGGGACGGTGTGGAGCCGCCGGAACGCGTCCGGGCGATCGTGGACGGCGAGGCGGAGGTGGCCGACGCCGTGGACGCGCTCGTCCTGGACCGTCCCGACGCGCTGCCGCTGCTCGCCGGCCAGCCGCTGGTGATCGCCGCGGGCGGCCGGGCGGGGACGCTCGCCGAACTCCTCGACCTGCCCCTGGCGGGGGAGGAGATCCCCGGCGAGGTCGAGTCGGCGGGAAAGCGGCGCGCCGTTCCACCCGCGGTACGGGCGGTCCTGCCGGAGGCGCCCGGGTCGTACGTCGAGCACGAATCCCTGGTCGTGGACGGGCAGGCCGTCCCCTGGTGGTACGGCGACGACGGTGAAATCCACGCGGACGGCCCGTGGGGACTGGCCAGGGCGCTCGCGTGGGCGGCGGGCCGGTGGGAGGACAGGCTCCTGGCCGAGACGCTGCTGCGCGACCCCGATGCGCTGCCGACCCTCCAGGCCGAGGCGGACCTGGACGAGCCTTAGCGCTCAGCCCGTTCGGCCGCTCCGCCCGCCCGGCCGCTCAGCGGGCCGGGTCCTCCGGCCGCTGGGCGCGGCGGGCGGCGCGGGCCTCGGCCTGGCGGGCGCGGCTCGCCTGGAGGCGGGGGATGTACCAGATGCCGAAGACGCCGATGGCGATGCCCGCCACGCACGTCCACAGCCACCACCGGTCGGACGGCGGCAGATCCACGATCAGCAGGACGACGAGCGCGACCGTCCAGCCCGCGGTGCCCGCCGCGGCGATGCGGACGTCGTGGGTCCGCATCGGGGGCGGATCGGGCCTGCGGGCACGGGTCATGTGATCAGCCTAGTCAGCCGCCCGCGCGCGGCGGACGGCGCGCCCGCGCGAACCCCGGCGTAAAGCCGAACCCCGGCGTAAAGGATCGTCCTCGCTTGCCGATCCGTTGCCGTTTCGGTGCCTTGAGGGGTTCCTTTCGAGCGCTTCGGTCTGTCACCCTGCGCCCGTGACCGTTGACGACGCTACAGACGCCCAGGAACGGGCCCCGCGGAACGCCCTCGACCGGTACTTCAAGATCTCCGAGCGCGGGTCGACCGTGGCGCGGGAGGTCCGTGGCGGACTGGCCACGTTCTTCACCATGGGCTACATCGTGGTCCTCAACCCGCTGATCATCGGCACGGTGGCCGACCACGACGGCCAGTTCGTCGGGGACGTGTCCGAGCCGGGCGCCGCCATCCCCCTGGTGGCGGCCGCGACCGCGCTGGTCGCCGGGGTGCTGTCGCTGCTCATGGGCCTGGTTGGGCGGTACCCGTTCGCCCTCGCGGCCGGGCTCGGGCTCAACGCGGTCGTCGCGTTCACCCTCGTCACGGACATGTCGTGGGAGGACGCGATGGGCATCATCGTGCTGGAGGGCCTGGTCATCACCGTGCTAGTGCTGACCGGGTTCCGGACGGCGGTGTTCCACGCCATCCCCGCCCCGCTGAAGACGGCGATCGCGGTCGGGATCGGGTTGTTCATCGCGCTGATCGGGCTGGTGGACGCGGGGTTCGTGCGGCGCATCCCCGGCCTGCTCGGCGAGTCGTCGGTGCCGCTCCAGCTCGGCGCGACGGGCAGCCTGTCCGGCTGGCCCACGGCGGTGTTCGTGTTCGGCCTGCTGCTGACCGTCCTGCTGGTGGCCCGCAGGGTCAGGGGCGCGATCCTGATCGGCATCCTGGTCACCACCGTGGTCGCGATCATCGTGCAGGCGATCGCGAACGTGGGCCCGTTCAACCAGGGCAGGGGCCCGGACGGGCGGCCGCGGATCAACCCCGACGGCTGGCAGCTCAACGTCCCCGAGCTGCCCGACACCATCGTCGGCACTCCCGATCTGAGCCTGCTCGGCCAGTTCAGCCTGCTCGGCAGCGTCGAGCGGGTCGGGGTGACGGCGGCGCTGCTGTTCGTGTTCACGGTGATGCTGGCCGACTTCTTCGACACGATGGGCACGGTCGTGGGCGTCGGCGCGGAGGGCGACCTGCTCGACGACGACGGCAACCTGCCGGGCATCCGCGACGTGCTGCTGGTCGACTCGGTCGGCGCCGCGGCGGGCGGCGCGGCCTCGGTGTCGTCCAACACCACCTACGTCGAGTCGGCGGCCGGTGTCGGCGAGGGCGCCCGCACCGGGCTGGCCGCCGTGGTCACCGGGGTGCTGTTCCTGCTGGCGATGTTCCTGGCGCCGCTGGTCAGCGTCGTGCCGTTCGAGGCGGCCTCGCCCGCGCTGGTGGTGGTCGGGTTCCTGATGGTCGCGCAGATCCGCGCCATCGACTTCAACGACTACGAGGTGGCGATCCCCGCGTTCCTCACCATCGTGCTGATGCCGTTCACGTACTCGATCACCGCGGGCATCGGGGCGGGCTTCGTCTCGTACGTGGCGATCAAGGCGGTGCGCGGCCGGGTCGCCCGGATCCATCCGCTGATGTGGCTGATCGCGGCGCTGTTCGTGGTCTACTTCGCGCTGACCCCGCTGCGGGAGCTGCTGGGTGTCTGAGATCGGCGCCTGCGCGTGGCACGATGGGGTTCCGACGGCCTCACCAGCAGCGATCGGAGGTTGAAGTCGCTCGCGTCACGGGCGCCGGGCGGGTGGTGCGGACGGCCGGCGGCCCCTGGGCCGCGGCGTTCGCGGAATAGTACCGCCCGGCGTATCGTTAGCAAAAGCAATGACTTCTGCGAACGACCATGAGCACGCCAACCAACCCACGGCGCACCCGGGGCAGAGCCCCGGGCCTGGCCGAAGACCTGCGCATCTCGATCGCCCGGCTGTCGCGCCGCCTGCGCACCCTGAGGGCGGGCGGAGGTCCCGAAGGGGATCTCTCGCTCACCCAGTCCGCCGCGCTCGCGGCCATCGAGCGGCACGGCTCGATGACGCCGCGGGAGCTCGCCGACCACGAGAAGGTGCAGCCGCCCTCGATGACCCGGGTGATCGCGTTCCTGGAGGAGCGCGGCCTGGTGGAGCGCAGCCCGCATCCGACGGACGGCCGGCAGGTGGTGCTGAGCGCCACCGAGGCCGGCAAGGCGGTGCTGACGGAGGCACGGCGCCACAAGGAGGCGTGGCTGTCCCGGAGGCTGGCCGAGCTGAGCGCGGAGGAGAGAGAGATCCTGAGGCGGGCGGCCCCGATCCTGGACAAGATCAGCCGCTCCTGACCACGGGGAAGGCCGCCGGCTCGGGGAAGACCGGTGGCATGTTCCGCTCCCTGCGCATCCGCAACTACCGGCTGTACGCGTCCGGCCAGGTCGTCTCCAACACCGGGACCTGGATGCAGCGGGTCGCCCAGGACTGGCTCGTCCTGGACCTCACCCACGGCAGCGGCACCGCGCTGGGGATCACGACCGGGTTGCAGTTCCTGCCGATGCTGCTGTTCGGCCTCTGGGGCGGCGTGGTCGCCGACCGCTACCCCAAGCGCCGGGTGCTGATGATCACACAGGCGTCGATGGGGCTGCTCGCACTGATCCTGGGAGTTCTGGCGGTCACCGGCACCGCGCAGGTCTGGCAGGTGTACCTGCTGGCGTTCGGGCTCGGGCTGGCCACCGTGATCGACAACCCCAGCCGCCAGTCGTTCGTGGTCGAGATGGTCGGGCGGCGCGACCTGCCCAACGCCATCGCGCTCAACAGCGCCACGTTCAACGGCGCCCGCCTGGTCGGGCCCGCCGTGGCCGGGGTGCTGATCGCCGTGCTCGGCACCGGCCCGGTGTTCCTGCTGAACGCCGCCTCGTTCGGCGCCGTGCTGTTCGGCCTGTACGCGATGCGCGCGAGCGAGCTGAACCCGTCCGAACCGGTCAAGCGCGCCAAGGGCCAGCTCGTCGAGGGCCTGCGGTACGTGCGCGGACGCCGCGATCTGCTGCTGGTGCTCGTGCTGGTCGGGATGGTCGCCACGTTCGGAATGAACTTCCAGATCACCACGGCGCTGGTGGCCAGGCAGGTCTTCCACAGCGGGGCGTCCTCGTTCGGGCTGGCCTCCAGCATGCTCGCGCTCGGCGCGCTCATCGGCGCGCTGCTGGCGGCGCGGCGCGCGTCCCGGCCCCGGCTGCGGCTGCTGGTGGGGGCGGCGGCGCTGTTCGGCGCGCTGGAGATGATCACCGGTGTGATGCCGTCCTACTGGTCGTTCCTGGTCCTGCTGGTGCCCACGGGCATCGTCCTGATGACGTTCACCACCTCGGCCAACGCCACGATGCAACTGAGCGTGGCGCCGGAGATGCGCGGCCGGGTCATGGCGCTGTACATGTTCGTCTTCCTCGGCACCAACCCGCTGGGCGCCCCGATGATCGGCTGGCTCTCCGAGGCGTTCGGCCCCCGCATGACCATCGTCCTGGGCGGCCTGGTGGCCCTGCTCGCCGCCCTGGCCGTGGGGGCGCTGGCGGCGCCTCGTGGCAGCCTCCGCCGCCTCGCCGTCCGCCGCGATGGCACGCCCGCACTGGAGACGGCGCCGAAGTAAGCTCTCGTTTTCATGAGACTCTTCGTGGCGCTGGTGCCGCCACCGGAGGTCCTCGACGAGATCGAGGAGTTCATCTCCCCGCTCCACGCGGGGCCGCCACAGCTTCGCTGGGTTCGCCGGGACCTGCTGCACGTCACCCTGGCCTTCCTCGGTGATGTCGACGACCGCACCCTGCAGCGGCTGCTTCCGCGGCTCCAGCGGGCCGTGGGCCGCCACGAACACCTGTCCCTGTCGCTGGCGGGCGCCGGCGCGTTCCCCGGCAACGGCAAGCACGCCCGCGTGCTGTGGTCGGGTCTGTACGGCGACCGCCGCAAGCTGGCCCGGCTGGCGGCCTCGGCGGGCGCGGCGGGACGCAGGGCGGGCACGCCGCCCGACACTCACCGCACGTTCCGTCCCCATCTGACGCTGGCCCGCGCCCGCGTCCCGGTGGACGTCCGGCCGCTGCTGGAACCGCTGCAAACGTTCGCCGGAAGCCCGTGGACGGCCGACTCGGTCCATCTGATGGAGAGCCGCCTGCCGGGCAAGGGACGCACCCAGGTCGAGTACCAGCCCATCAAGACCTGGTCGCTGCGTCCCCCCAAGGAGGTCTGATCACAGTTCGGGCGGCGGGGGAGCGGGACGGTCGGCGTCCGGCGGTCCCCAGGGAAGCCCGTACCGCTCGCAGGCGCGGCGCAGCTCCTCCAGGTCGGGCGGGAACCCCACCTGGCGGAGCACCCGCCCCGCGGGGCTCCACACCACCAGCCGCGGCATCCGGTCGCCGGTCTCGTCGATGCCGACACCGCCGACCCGGTCGCGGGCCAGGTCCCATTCGACCCGGCCGCGGCGGGTGACGACCGCCAGCCCCGCCGCCGAGACGCGCAACTGGGACCGGTTGCGGTCGTACAGCCAGTAGCCTCCCAGGCCCACCAGCACCCCGGACGGCACCGACCAGCTCGCCGCAGTGGTGAACCCGCCGACGTCCGGGCCGAGCCAGATCGCGCCGAGCAGCGCCACCAGCTCGCACAGCAGGACGCTCACGAGGTACGTCCCGAGCCGGGAACGGCGCGTGGCGTCCAGCAGGGTGCCCGGCGCGTCCACAGGGCCGGCACGCTCCGCCTGGGCGGCCGTGCCCCCCTCCGCCGGGGGAACGGCCGAGCCTGGCTCCGGCGAGGACAGCGTGGCCACGGCCGAATGGAACGCGGCGGACAGATAGGCGTCGTACTCGGCGTCGGTCACCGGAAGCCCCGCCCGGCGGGCCGACTCGCGCAGGTCGGTACGCGCGATGCGCAGCGTGGACAGCGGCGCCGCGAAGAACTCGTCGCCGTCGGAGTCGTACAGCCGGACCCAGGCGTGCCCGGAGATCGTCAGCAGCTCGATGCCGCCGATCCGGTCCTCCGGCATGCGCAGCACCACGTCGCCCGCCGCGTCCGCCCAGCCGAGGCCCCCATCGGCGACCACCAGCCGCCCGCCGGGGACCTGCGCGAAGATCTCGGGCAGCCCGTCCAGGCCGTACTCGGGCGTGCGCGGCTGCCGCGCGCCTGGCGTGATCACCCGGTAGCCGTGGTCGTCGAGGGCGTGCGCGAGCTGGAAGGTGTCCAGCCCGTGCGCGGGAAGCCGGGCGACCAGCCGGAGCCGGTGGTCGAACGCCAGCACCGCCGGGTCGGCGCGCCGGGGCTCGCCGGTCAGCGGGTCGGGCCGCAGCCCGGGACCGATGACCAGCGCCGCGATCCGCGCCGCCGGAAGCCGCACGGGCTGCCGCGTCCGCGGGACGCCGCGCACCTCCAGCCGGTCGCCGGAGATCGTCCACCGGATCCGCGCGTCCCGCAGCAGCCGCCGCCGCGCCAGCAGCACCGCGCCGATCGCCGCCAGCGCCCAGCAGGCCGCCGCCAGCCTGGCGCCGAACCCGCCGGTCCCCTCCACCGCGATCCGCGCGATCATGATCGTGCCGAGCAGCACGGTCAGCACGCCCAGCGCCACGACCCTGCGGCGGCTGGGCAGCGGCTCCGGCGTCGCCAGCCGCACCGGCTCGCGCGGCGCGGGGGAGGCCGCGGGCTCCAGCTCCACCGTCCCCACGGGGTTGGCCGGCGCCCCGGGTGTCTCCGCCGGTCCGGCGGGGCTCTCGGCGTCCTTCCCGGACGCGGAGGACTCGACGGCGACCGCCGGTTCGGCGGGCTCGGCCGTGGCGACGGGGCCGCGCGGCGGCTCGTGCGCGGCGGCCAGCAGCTTCGCCTCCTGGTCGAGCAGCCGCTGCTCGGCGACCTGATGGCGGGGCAGGCCCAGGTCGCCGGGGCCGTCGCCGGACGGGACGGGCGCCTCGGCCAGCTCGGCGGCGTCACCGTCCAGCAGGTGGATCGGGATGCCCAGCCGCCGGGCCGTCACGAACAGCGGCAGCGGCTCGAACCCCATCGAGTCCAGGGTCCCGATCGGCGTCCGGCCGAACTTGTGCAGGACGGTCAGGACGTTGTCGCCCGTCGTCACGGCCAGGCCCTCGACCCGGGCCCGCTCGTACCGGATCATCGGCAGGCCGCCGGGCCCCAGCCGCTCCAGCCCCTCGGCCGACAGCCGCCAGTACGGGCGCGGGCGCCGCCGCCTGGCCTCGGGGGACGCGCCCAGCGCCCACGGCAGCGCCGCCACCGCGACGATCAGCGCCGCCCACAGCCAGACCGGACGGATCGGCAGCAACGCCAGGACCACCGCGAGCAGGGTGAACGGTCCCGCGGCGACCGGACGCCACCGGCCGCCGGGCCCGCGCAGGCCCACCAGCTCATGCTCCACAGCAGGCATCCTCTCGCGCGTCCGGTCTCCTTCGCTGCCCTCCGCGGCACGCCCGGTCCGGGACGCACCCCGTTCCCTCCCGGAGGCGGCGGACGTCCCGCCCCTCCATCATGATCGCCTGCGCAGCAGCGCGTAACCCAGCGCCGCCGTCGCGCCCAGGGCGAGGAACAGCCCGACGCTCGCCCCCGTCGAGTCCCGCCGGCCCTCGGTGGCGTCCCGCCGCGCCTGCGGGGACGCGCTGGAGGTCGCGCTGGGGGACGGCCGCGCCTCCTCGGGAACCGGCACGCGGTACACCGGCTGCGAGACGCCCTCCGAACCGGCCAGCAGCCACCGCCCGTCCGCCGTGTACGCGATCGACTCGCCCTGTTCCTGCGCGGGTATTCCCACCGAGGTCAGCGAGCGGCCGGGCCGCCCGTCGGCGCCCATCCGGTAGATCCGCGCCCCGAAGTAGTTGCGGATGACGAAGGTGCGGCCGTCCGGCGCGAACGCCGCGTCGGTGGCGAGCGTGGGCGCGTCGCCGACCTTGCGCAGGGTGTTGGCACGCTCCGTGCTGAGCTTCGCGGGCGCCCGGTACAGCGCGCCGGTGAACAGCTTGCTGGCGATGTAGAGCCGGTTCGTCCGCGGGTCGATCATCATCGCCTCGGCGTTGCGCGGCCCGTCCTCGTAGGTGAACCGGAACGCGGTCGCGCGTACCGTCCTGGTGCGCAGGCTCGCGGGCTCGGTGACCCGGTACACGGTGACGTACGGCCAGGCCCCGCCGAGGTTGTCCCCGATGTCCGCCACGAAGATCGCCGGTCTGCCGCGCTCGTCCCGCCCCATCGCCATCGCCTCCCAGTCGCGGGCACGGGCGCCCGCCAGGCTCAGCACGGCCCGCGTCCTGCCGTCCGGGCCCAGGGCGAAGATCTGGGCGACGCCGCCGGAGTCGTTTTGGGTGTAGACGATGCCCGGGTGCCTGCGGCTCACCGCGAGCCCGCTGGACTCGTTGATCCGCGGATCGGCGACGGTGAACGCGACCTTCGCGTCGTCCCGCGAACCCCTGCCGGAGGCGTGCGCGGCGGACGCGGGCTGCGGGGCGGCGATCAGGACCGAGCCGGCGAGCAGGGCGGAAACCGCGGGGAGGGCGAGGAGGGCGGGCGTGACCCTGGGTCCCGGGCCGGGTCGTCGCCGGGGACGTGACGGGCGCGCTGGCATACTCCGATCATCCCCCGTTCCCGCGCCGAAACGATCACCGCATGCCCCGTGGCCGGGCCTCCCTCAGCCGAACACGGCGCCGGCGACCACGCACAGGATCAGCGCGGTCAGCACGGTCGGGAGGAGCCACCGGGGCGCACGGTTCACGGCACCGAGCTTAATCCACGTCCGGCGGCGACCCCTCCGCCCCGCGCTGACCAGGCCGGTACGTGACGCACGCCATCCCGCGCCCGTGCCGGGGCGGGCGAACCGGACTCCGGTGATCGGCGTCGAAGAATGCATGTGCGGCTTGTTCGGATTGTTGCGCTCGGCCGGGGCCGAGCACCCCGCCCAGGCGTCGGACGCGTTCGTGGCGCTGGGCACCCTCGCCGAGGAACGCGGCCGTGACTCCGCCGGCATCGCCCTGTTCACGGGCCACCCGGCGCAGGACGGCGAGGCCCTCGCCCCGGTCGGCGAGGTGGACGACGTCCGGTCCGACCTGCTGCACGCCGGCTGCCGCGTCGTGAAGGGCCGGGGCGCGTTCTCCGGCACCTGGCGGCCCGACCTCCTCGAACTGCTGGACGAGGCGCCGGTGGCCATGGGCCACACCCGCTGGGCGACCCAGGGTTCCCCGCGCGAGCTGGCCAACGCCGGCCCGCTGCTCGTCCCGTCTCCCAGCCCGGCGCCCGGCGTGCCCGCCCCTCCCGGCATCGTCGCCACCCACAACGGGGACGTGGACGCGCAACTGCTGCGCACGCTGTACGAGCTGCCGCCCGCGACCGGCACCACCGACAGTGAGCGGATCTTCCAGGTGCTGGCCCGCAGGCGCACCCCGGAGGAGATCACCGGCGCGCTGTCCACACTGATCGGGCGGGCGGCCCTGGCCTGGGTCGACCGGTCACGTCCCGACCGGGTGCACCTGGCCCGAGCCGCGCTCAGCCCCCTGTACGTCGCCGTGGACACCGAGCACAACCTCTACTGGGCGTCCAACCCTCGCTGGTTCCGGGAGGTCGAGCGGCACACCCGTGTCCGCTTCGCCACCGTCGTCATGCTGCGCGAGGGCACGTACCTGCACACCGGCCTGGTGAAGGGGCGGCCGCAGGTGCTGGCCGGCGCCACGTTCAGGCCGCTGATCCGTCCCATCGACCTGGACGAACGGGTGTGGACCGGCTTCACCCCGGAGGACATGGCCCGCGACCGCGCCGAGCTGCGCCACGAGATGATCAGCGGCAACGGCACGGGCCCCCTGCCGACCGTGGTCTAGAGGCGCTCGACGACGTAGTCGATGCAGGCGGTCAGGGCCTCCACGTCCGAGGGGTCGACCGCCGGGAACATCCCGATGCGGAGCTGGTTGCGGCCCAGCTTCCGGTACGGCTCGGTGTCGACGATGCCGTTGGCCCGCAGCGTCCTGGCGACGGCGGCGGCGTCGACCTCGTCGGTGAAGTCGACGGTCCCGACCACGTTCGAGCGCTGCGCGGGGTCGGCCACGAACGGCGTGGCGAACGAGGACTTCTCCGCCCAGGTGTAGAGCCGCTGCGCGGAGTCGGCGGTGCGGGCCGTGGTCCAGGCCAGGCCGCCCTGCTCGTTCATCCACTCGACCTGCTCGGCGAGCAGCAGCAGCGTCGCGACGGCCGGGGTGTTGTAGGTCTGGTCCTTCGCGGAGTTGTCGACCACGGTCCTCAGGTTGAGGAACTCGGGGACGTACCGACCGGACGAGGCGATCTCCTCGATCCTGGCCAGCGCGGCCGGGGAGGCCAGCGCGACCCACAGCCCGCCGTCGGCGGCGAAGCTCTTCTGCGGCGCGAAGTAGTAGACGTCGGTCTCGCTCACGTCCACGGGCAGCCCGCCGGCGCCGGACGTGGCGTCGACCAGCACCAGCGCCTCCTCGGCGCTCGTGCCCGCCGGCCGCTTGATCGGCATGGCGACGCCGGTGGAGGTCTCGTTGTGGGTGAGGGCGTAGACGTCGATGCCGTCCTCGGCGCGCGGCAGCGGGTGGGTGCCGGGGTCGGACGCGATCACCGACGGGTCCTCAAGCCAGGGCGCGCCCTTGGTGACCTTGGCGAACTTGCTGGAGAACTCGCCGAACGTCAGGTGCTGCGACCGCGAGCGGACCAGGCCGAACGCGGCGGCGTCCCAGAACGCCGTGGTGCCGCCGTTGCTGAGCAGGACCTGGTACCCCTCGGGCAGCGAGAACAGCCGCGACATGCCCGCGCGGACCCGTCCGACCAGGGACTTGACCGGCTTCTGCCGGTGCGAGGTCCCCATGTACGTCGCCCCGGATTCCGCCAGCGCGGCGAGCTGCTCGGGGCGCACCTTGGACGGGCCGCACCCGAACCGCCCGTCGGCGGGCTTGAGGTCGTCGGGAAGGACAATGGCTGGTTTGGCGCTCTCGGTCACCCGAAAAAGGCTACAGCGTCTCCCGCAAGCTCCAGCCGCGGACCCCTGACGTGCGGACGCGGGTCCCGCGGCCCTGCGGACGCCATGACCTGCGCGCGGGTCATCGGCGGTGGCGGAGGGTCCAGGTGGTGAGGGCCGCGAGGCCGATCAGGCAGAGCGCGGCGATCGTGGCGGGCGGGTAGAGCCAGGGGTCGTCGCGGCCGTGCGCCTTGACGGCCGTGGTGATCGAGTCGTAGGCCAGGAAGCCCAGCAGACCGGCGACGAGGACGAGGGTGAGGCGCCCCGCAACGGCGTTGGTGCGGCGCCGCCTCTCTTCTCGCTCCGCCTCGTACCGCCGCAGCTCCTCGGCCGGGTCCGCCCGGCGTCCCTCACCGACGCCGGGTGCCGGGCCGATGTCGCCTTCCAGCGCCCCTTCGAGGGGGTCGGCGTCATCGTCGTCGGTCACATGCCAAGGATGGCAAAACGCGGTCGTGCTCGGAAACCGTGGGCTCGTGGGGCGTTGGGGATCGCTGTACGGGGGACTGGGCCTACTTCTTCAAAACTTCGGCGGCTCCGGGGACCTCGTCGATGGAGCGGGTGCCGGGGCCGACGTACCGGGCGCTGGGGCGGACGAGGCGGCCGGTGCGCTTCTGCTCCAGGATGTGGGCGGCCCACCCGGCGGTGCGGCCGCAGGTGAACATGGCGGGCATCATCCCGGTCGGGACCTCGGCGAAGTCCAGGATGACCGCCGCCCAGAACTCGACGTTGGTCTCGATCGCGCGGTCGGGACGGCGTTCGCGCAGCTCGGCCAGGGCGGCGTCCTCCAGGGCCTTGGCCGCCTCGTACCGGGGGGCGCCGAGCTCCTTGGCGGTGCGCCGCAGGACGCGGGCGCGCGGGTCCTCGGCGCGGTAGACGCGGTGGCCGAAGCCCATCAGCCGCTCGCCGGAGTCGAGGATGCCGGTGACGACCTTGCGGGCGTCGCCGAGCTGTTCCACCTTCTCGATCATCGGCAGCACCCGCGCGGGCGCGCCGCCGTGCAGCGGACCGGACATGGCGCCGATCGCGCCCGAGATGCTGGCGGCCACGTCCGCTCCGGTGGAGGCGATGACGCGGGCGGTGAAGGTGGAGGCGTTGAGCCCGTGCTCGGCGGCCGACACCCAGTACGCGTCGATGGCCTGGACATGCTTGGGATCCGGCTCGCCGCGCCATCGGATCATGAACCGTTCGGTGATGGTGTCGCCCTCGTCGATGCGCGACTGCGGCACCATCGGCTGGGAGACGCCGCGGGCCGACTGCGCCACGAACGACAGCGCGGTGACCGATACTCGGGCGAGATCGGCGCGGGCCTCCTCGTCGGAGATGTCCAGGAGGGGGCGCATCCCGTACGCGGGGGCCAGGATCGGCAGCGCGCTTTGCACGTCCACGCGGACGTCACCGGAGGTCACCGGGAGCACGTGGGGCTCGGCCGGGGCGAGGCCGGGGGTGAAGCTGTTGTCGACGAGCAGGCCCCAGGCGTCACCGAAGGAGACGCGGCCGACCAGGTCCTCGATGTCGACGCCGCGGTAGCGGAGGGCGCCTCCTTCCTTGTCCGGTTCGGCGATCTCGGTCTCGAAGGCCACGACCCCTTCGAGACCGGGTTTGAAGTCGGACATGGTGTCCTGCCTTTCTCCTGCTAGTGATAAGGCGGTGCCGTGCCATTGAACCCTGTCCGTCCTACTGAGGAGTACCCAGGTCCCTTTGAGATGCACTACCGCAGGTGAGAGAGTCGGTCTTCGTGGAAAAACCGACACCCGACCCGGCGGGGCTCCGGAAAACCTATGAGGGCGGGGAGCTCGTGGAGGAGGCCCTTCCCGCCGACCCGCTGGAGATGTTCGCGGCCTGGTTCGCCGACGCCGCGGGGCTCGCGGCGCTGCCGGAGCCGAACGCGATGGTGCTCGCCACGGCGTCGGCGCGGGCGGTGCCGAGCGTGCGGACGGTCCTGCTCAAGGGATACGGCCCGGACGGGTTCAGGTTCTTCACGAACCTGACCTCCAGGAAGGGACGGGAGCTCGCCGAGAACCCCAGGGCCGCGCTGGTGTTCCCCTGGCATTCGATGCATCGCCAGGTGATCGTGAACGGGCCCGTCGAACGGCTTTCCCGGGAGGAGACCGCGGCCTATTTCCGTACCCGTCCCTATGGCTCGCGGCTGGGCGCGTGGGCCAGCGAGCGCCAATCCGCGGTGATCTCGGGACGCGCGGAACTGGAGGAACGCTGGGCCGAGCTGGCCCGGCGGTGGCCGGATCCGGCCACCGCGCCCGGGGCGGCCCCGGAGGACGGCGCGGGTGAGGACGCGGTGCCGCTGCCCGACTTCTGGGGCGGGTTCCGCGTCGTCCCGGAGACGGTCGAGTTCTGGCAGGGCCGTCCCAACCGCCTGCACGACCGGCTGCGCTACCGCTGCGTTCCGCCGGGCACCCCGGGACGGGGCGCGATCTGGAAGGTGGAGAGACTTTCTCCGTGAAGTCAGACAAACCCGATTCCGCCGGGCGCGGCGACCGCCGCAGGCTCCGCGGGATCGGGCTCAGCGGCATCGCCATCGACGTCAGGCCGCTGCGCTCCCCCGCCTACCGGCGGTTGTGGCTCGGCCAAGGCGTGTCGTTCATCGGTTTCCAGGTCACCGCCGTCGCCGTGCCGGTCCAGGTGTACGAGATGACGCGCTCGTCGTTCTGGGTCGGCGTCCTGGGCGTGGTCAACCTGGTGCCGCTGATCGTCTTCGGCCTGTGGGGCGGCGCGGTCGCCGACCACATGGACCGGCGCAGGCTGCTGTTCGTCTCGTCCTGCGTGACCTGGGTGTCGACGCTGCTGCTCCTGGTCCAGGCGCTGCTGGGGCTGGAGGACCTCGGCCTCATCATGGGCGTGGTGGCGGTGCAGGCCACCGGGTTCGCGATCTCCTCGCCGACCCGGAACGCGATCATCCCCAGGCTGCTGGAGCCGCCGCTGGTCCCGGCGGCCAACACGCTCAACTTCACCGCGAGCCAGATCGGCATGCTGGCCGGGCCGCTGTTCGCCGGGGTGCTGCTGGCCCGGTGGAGCTTCCCGGCCGCCTACGCGCTGGACGCCGTGCTGTTCACCGTCGGCCTGTACGCGGCGCTGCGGCTGCCGCCCATCCCGCCGCTCGGCAGGATCACCGGCACGCCGGGGCTGCGCTCGGTGATCGAGGGCCTGCGCTACCTGGCCACCCAGCCGGTGCTGCTGATGTCGTTCGTGGTCGACGTCATCGCGATGGCCGTGGCGATGCCCCGGGCGCTGTTCCCCGAGCTGGCCGACACCCGCTTCGGCGGTGAGGAGGCGGTGGGCTGGCTCTTCGCGTCCATCGCGATCGGCGCGTTCGCGGGCGGGCTGGTGTCCGGCTGGATCGGCCGTGTGCACCGCCAGGGCCTGGCGCTGATCGCCTCGATCGTGGTGTGGGGGCTGGCCGTGGCCGCCGCCGGGCTGGCGCACAGCCTGTGGCCGGCCGTGGTGCTCCTGGCGGTCGGCGGCGCGGCCGACCTGGTGTCGGCGGTCTTCCGGCAGACGATGCTCCAGACGTACGCGCCCGACGAGATGCGCGGCCGCCTGCAAGGCGTGTTCGTCGTGGTCGTCGCGGGCGGCCCGCGGCTGGGGGACGTGCGCGCCGGCGCCACCGCGGCGGTGGCGGGCGCCACCGTCTCCTGGGTGGGCGGCGGCCTGGCCTGCGCCGTGCTCGTCGTGATCGCGGGACTGGCCGTGCCCGCGCTCCTGCGGTACGACACCCGTACGGTACGGCCCGTACGGGCCGACGCCGACGCCACCGCCACCGACCGTCCCGCGGACTAGGCGAGCACCTCGGCGGCGACCCTCAGATCGTCCACCAGGCCGGCGTAGACGGCGTCGCGGTCGTCCGCGCGCAGCACGGCCGAGGGATGGATGGTGGCCAGCAGCCGGATCTCGGCGCCGGTCGCCTCCTCGGGGCTGCGGGCGCGCCGCTCCCGCGCGGCCGTCTCCGCGGCCACCTTCGCGGCCTTGGGCCGTCCGATGAGGTCGAGATCGGGCAGCGGCAGCAGTTCGCCGCGCTGCCTGGTCACCCGGAACGAGCCGCCCAGCAGGGCCTTCGCGGCGACCGCGCCCAGCGCCACCACGACCTCGGGGTCCAGCGCCCGCAGCTCGGCCAGCAGCCAGGGGCGGCAGGCCCGCATCTCACCGGCGTTCGGCGTCTCGTGGATGCGGCGCTTGCCGCCGCTCTCGGTGTGCTTGAACTTGAAGTGCTTGACGGCGTTGGTGACGTAGGCGTCGTGCCGGTCGATGCCGGCCTCGGCCAGGGCCCGGTCGAGTATCCGCCCGGCCGGGCCGACGAACGGGGCGCCCCTGCGGTCCTCCTGGTCGCCCGGCTGCTCGCCCACGAGGACGACCCGGGCGCCCGGCTCACCGGCGCCGAAGACCGTCTGGGTGGCGTTCTCGTGGAGAGGGCATCCCTCGCACCGCTCCGAGGCCCGTCTCAGGGCTCCGAGATCGTGTCGCGCCTCGGGGTCTTTCGGCAGGTAGGGGGTGGCGTCATGGGAAGAATCGGCGTTCATCGTGCGTTACGTCCTACCCGCCGTGCCGGGGATATGTTCGCGCGCACTCCCTGGACGGGTCCGGGCAAGTAAACTCGTGCTCACAAGACTGGAGGGAGCTGTGACCTCACACGGCCTGATCGACACCACGGAGATGTACCTCCGGACGGTGTTCGAGCTCGAAGAGGAGGGGATCGTCCCCCTCCGCGCGCGCATCGCCGAGCGGCTCTCACAGAGCGGTCCCACGGTGAGTCAGACGGTGGCTCGGATGGAGCGCGACGGGCTGTTGCGGGTCCAGGGCGACCGTCACCTCGAACTGACCGAGAGAGGGCGCGGGCTGGCCACCCGTGTGATGCGCAAGCATCGCCTCGCCGAGTGCCTGCTGGTCAACGTGATCGGCCTGCCCTGGGAGGACGTCCACATCGAGGCGTGCCGCTGGGAGCACGTGATGTCGGAGGAGGTCGAGCGGCGGCTGGTGGCCCTGCTGGACAACCCGACCTCGTGCCCGCACGGCAACCCCATCCCCGGCCTGGACGAGCTGGGCGGCCACGGTGAGGAGTCGCAGGCCCCCGTCTCCGTGATGACCGAGGTGGCCACCGCGTCCGGTGCGCCCGCCGTGATCCGCCGGATCAGCGAGCAGGTGCAGAGCGACAGCGATCTGATGCTTAGACTCAAGCAGATCGGGATACAGCCCGGACGGGAGGTGACCCTCCTGGAGAGCGACGACGGTGTGCGGGTGACCTGTGACGACGAGGACGGCGGTCCGGCGACCGAGCTCTCCCGCGACATCGCCGAGCACGTGTTCGTCAGCCCCCGGTGACGACCCGAGGCCCGCGGAACCACGCCCGCGGGAAAGCGCGGGCCTTCCCCCGCTTCACCCCTGTGGACGCTTCGCCGGAGCCGTCCCTGGAGCGGTCTATACCGAAGATCTCCATATCGGCGTGCGGATCGCGCGTATCCGGGCGGCGACTTCGTCGTTCAATACCAGTGAGGTGCGCGCGGCATCGGCGGTGCGAAGCCCGGTGATCGCGTTCCGGGGGGCTCCGCGGACGTCCGCGCCGCGGCGTACGGCAGCGACGAGGGCGGCGAAGGCAACGACGACGGCATCTTCGACAGGAGCCGTACCGCAGTGACTTCGGTGAGCAGGGTGAGCGTATGAAGCGTTGGGGGGAGTCGCCGTTCGATGCGCACCTGCCGCCCGAAACCGTCCTGAACCAGATGGAGATGGCGGTCGTGGTGTGCGACCGCTTCAGCAACGTCATCTACGCCAACGCCTTCGCGCGGCAGCTCTTCGGCATCGGCGGCGACGAGATCATCGGGCATTCGGTGCTGTCGCTGGGCATCGCCGAGGAGGATCACGAGCAGGCCACCGAGCTGGCCCGGCACGTGCTCAAGGGGAACGTGTGGGAGGGCACCTTCTGCAACCTGCGGGCCGACGGCACCTCCGTCTACACCCGGGCGCACGCCGTCCCGCTGCGCCATCCCTCCGGCGCGGTCGACGGGGTGGTGATCTTCGCGCGTGAGGCGCTGCGCAGCAACCAGCGCGAGCAGGAGCGCTACGGCCTGATGGACCGTATCGGCGAGCGGCTGAGCGGCTCGCTGGAGTTGCAGACCACGCTGCGCCGGGTGGCCGACACGCTGGTGCCGCAGTTCGCCGACCACTGCTTCATCGACCTGTTCAGCGGCGACCGGCTCTACCGCCGGGTGTCGTGGCACGCCAGGGGGTGGGAGCCGCCGCCGGGCACCTGGGCGGACGTCGGCGAGCCGGTGAACTACCCGCCCGACCACTTCAACGCCAAGGCGATGAAGCGCCGTGACGCGGTGCTCGTCGAGGACATGGTGCAGCACCGGTTCTCCGCGCCCAACGACGCCGGCAAGCGGCTGGGCGACGAGCTGGGCATCACCTCGGTGATCGCCGCGCCGCTGCTGGTGCGGGGCGAGCTGCTGGGCGTGATGAGCCTGGCGCTGTCCAGCCTCACCAAGCGCGCCGACCCGCACTACGACGGGTTCGACCGCGACCTGCTGGGCGCGATCGCGAGCCGGGTGGCGCTGGCGGTCGACAACTCGCTGCTGTTCGAGGAGGAGCGGGAGACCGCGCTGGCGTTCCAGAAGCACCTGCTGCCCGGGGAGCGCCCGCCCCGGCTGGACGGCCTGCAGATCGCCTGGAGGTACGAGCCGGCCCGGCCGCTGGAGTCGCACGGGCACGGCATTCAGACCCAGGTCGGCGGCGACTGGTACGACGTGATCCCGCTGTCGGCCGGCCGGGTCGGGCTGGTCATCGGCGACGTGGAGGGCCGCGGCGCCCGCGCCGCCGCCGTGATGGGCCAGCTCCGGGCGGCGCTGCGGGCGTTCGCCCAGGACGACAAGCCGCCCGCGGAGATCCTGCGCAAGCTGGACGAGTGGGTGCGCACGATGACCCGTCCCGAGCGCATCAGCTCCGGCTGGAACAGCGACGATCTGGTCCGCCCCCCGCTGGTGTCGTGCACGTACTTCGTGTACGACGCCTGGTCGCGGGTGCTGGAGTTCGCCAACGCCGGGCACGACCCGCCACTGCTGATCGCCGATGGCGAGGTCGGCGAGCTGACGTTCGAGAGCGAGGGCGCCATGCTGGGCGTCCGCGCCGCCGGGATGGGCGGGGAGATCTTCTTCACCGAGGAGACCGCCGAGCTGAAGCCCGGCGCCACGCTGGTGCTCTACACCGACGGCCTGGTGGACCGGCGGGCCCGGGAGGACGGCGACTACCACAGCCGCGAGGAGGCCCGTGAGCAGGTGCGGGCCGCCGTGGAGAAGGCCGCGCGCGGGGACGTGGAGGACATCGCCAGGGCCGCCTACGACGCCATCCCCGGCGAGATCAACGACGATGTCGCGATCGTGGTGATCCGTACCGCGGCCGAGGAACTGGCCGTGGAGGAGCGCACCTTCCCGGCTGAGCCGATCATGGTGTCGGAGGCGCGCCGCCTGGCCGCCGACACCTTCGCGGCGTGGGGCATGCTGGACGAGCAGGCGGAGCTGGCCTGCCTGCTGGTCTCCGAGATCGTGACGAACGTGGTGCTGCACGCCTCGACCAGTCCCGCGCCGCGCCGCGAGCTGGTGCTGGAGGGGATGCCGCTGGTGCAGTTCAACACCGGGCCCGGCGAGTTCGGCGACGGCGACCCCGGAGGCCCCGGGTACGGCGCGGGCGCGTTCGACGAGGACGACTGGAACCTGGGCGCCGACCTGGGACGCAGGGAGCCGCCGTCCAAGGAGTTCCGGCTGCGGCTGCGGCGCGGCGCCAAGGCGATCTGGGTCGAGGTGTTCGACTCCGACATGAGGCTGCCCCGGATCCGCAGCGCGGGCGAGACGGACGAGGGCGGCCGCGGCCTCTACCTGGTCGACCAGCTCGCCAGCCGCTGGGGCGCCCGTCCCACCGCCGACGGCAAGGCCGTCTGGTTCGAGCTGCCGCTCACCTCCTGACGCCGCCTCGTGCCCGTGACGGCCTGACCCGCGTCAGGGGACGAGCACGGCCGCCCCGGTGAACCGCCCGGCGGACAGGTCCGCCAGGGCGGTGTCGGCCTCGTCCAGCGGGTACGGGCGGGTCGTGGCCCTCACCCGCATCCGGTCCGCGAGCCGCAGGAACTCCTCCCCGTCCGCGCGCGTGTTCGAGGTGACCGAGCGGACCTGCCGTTCCTGGAACAGGTGCTTCTCGTAGTTCAGCACGGGGACGTCGCTGAGGTGGATGCCGGCGATGGCGAGGGTGCCGCCGCGGTCGAGCGCGCTCAGCGCGGCCGGGACGGTCTCCCCGGCCGGGGCGAACGTGACCGCCGCGTCCAGCGGGCACGGCGACGCGTCGTACACGTCGCCCGCCCACGCGACGCCGAGCGTCAGCGCCAGCTCCCTGGCCGCCGTGCCGCGCGTGAAGACGTACACCTCGGCGCCCTCGGCGAGCGCGACCTGAGCGGCCAGATGCGCGGACCCGCCGAACCCCCACAGGCCGAGGCGCCCGCCGGGTGGCAGCTCGGCACGGCGCAAGGCCCGGTATCCGATGATCCCCGCGCACAGCAGCGGCGCGGCCTCGATGTCGTCGAGCCCTTCCGGCAGCTTGTAGGTGAACGCGTCGACGGCGATGGCGTACTCGGCGTACCCGCCGTGCGCGTCCCAGCCGGTGTAGCGGGAGTTGGGGCACAGGTTCTCGCTGCCCCGGCGGCAGAACGTGCAGGCGCCGTCGGTGCCCCGCAGCCAGGCCACGCCCACGCGGTCGCCGACGCCGTGCAGGCAGCCGGGTCCGGCGGCGGTCACCTCGCCGACGATCTGATGGCCCGGCGTCACCCGCGGCAGGTGGACGGGCAGGTCGCCCTCGGCCACGTGCAGGTCGGTGCGGCACACGCCGCAGGCCAGCACCCGTACCAGCAGTTCGCCGGGACCGGGCTCGGGGACGTCCCGATCGATGAGCCGCATCGGCCCGTCCTGTATCGGTCCCGGTTTCTCCACCACCCAAGCCCGCATGCCTCAACGCTACGCCCGCGGCGCCCACGGGACCGGAAGGGGCCGGTCAAATGGGTTCGGCGGCCACATGCGCCCAGGACTGGGTGAACCAGAGCTCCCCGTTGATGATGCGGGGTTTCGCGCCGGTGCGGGGGCCGCCGTCGACCTCGTCCAGCAGCGCGGCGCGGATCCGGTCGGCGGCCTGCGGGTCGCGCGCCCCGGCCAGCCACGGTTCCAGGGGACGTTCCACGGTGAACACGTCCAGGCGGCGGATGCTGGCGCCGGCGGACGTGATCAGGTCGGTGACGGCGGCGATGGACGGGGTGCCGGGATGGTCGGGGTCGCGGAGCCGTTCCAGCCTGTCCCGGTCCGGCTGGGCCAGGTTGCCGCGCACCAGATCGGCGATGATCAGGCGCCCGCCGGGCCTGCACACCCGCAACAGCTCGCGCAGAACGCGTTCGGGCTCGCCCAGCGTGTAGAGCGAGAACCGGGCGGTGACCAGGCTGAAGCTGTCGTCGCGGTACGGGAGGGCGGTGGCGTCGGCGCGGACCCGCACCGGGTCGGGCGTGCCCCGCCTGGCGATCGCGATGTCCTGGCGCGTGGCGTCGGCCCGTCGCGCGCCGCCGGTCCGCGGCGGATCCCCGCCCTGCCCGGAGCCGCCGCCGTCGCCCCTGCTCGCGCGGTGTTCCGGGACCCCGGGGAGCCGTACGGGGCCGGTGCCGAACGTCACGGTGGACATGCGCCCGCCGGCGTCGCGTCCACCGCCGGGGGGCCGGTGGGGCAGCGCGTCCACCGCGGTCACATGGCGGACCTGCGGTGAGAGGGCCGCGGGCATCGGCCCGCGTCCGCGCGCCACATCGAGGCAGACGTCGTCGGGTTCGGGTTCGGCGAAGTCGAGCAGGCGCCGGAGGTGGGGGGCGATGGGGGCCGCGGGGGCCTGCGTGATCGTCGCCGGTCTCGGCACGTCTGCTCTCCTCGGCTCCGGGCGGCTTCACGGTGCGGGGCGCTCGGACCGCGGGCGTCGCGAACCGGCGGCCGAGCCGGGTCGAAGCCGGTCTCGAAGGTTATGACTCCCCGTCGCCGAGGTTTGTTCACCTCCCCGGTACGGATTTGTCAGTCCAGGCTCTGTCCCCACAGCGCCAGGACGACGAGGACGAACACGGTGATGACCGCCGCGCGCCCTGGGACGGGCAGGCGCAGCCTCGACGCGGTCCAGCGCACCACGAAGGCGCCCAGCACGGCGACGACGGCGAGGGAGAGGATCCCTTCCATGACCGACAGACTAGACGGTCGAATTTCGTTCGGTGCGGGGATAGCCTCGCAGCGTGGCAGATGCGAAGGAAGACCAGAAGCGGGACACGGTGGACGAGCTGATGCTCCAGTTGGCCCGGGGACGGGTGGTCCTGGGCGTGGCGGCGTTCACCCTTCCGGGACTGACCGTCCGGCTCATGGGGATGGGCAAGGGCCGCGACCCGGGCCGTGACTTCGTCACCCGGATGTTCGCCGCCAGGGAGATCGCGCTCGGCGCCGGCTACCTGCTCAGCAAGGAGCCGAACCGCAGGCTGTGGGCGCGGCTCGGGCTGGCCGTGGACGGCCTGGACACGCTCAACGCCCTGCGCTCGCGCAAGGGACTGCCGCTCTGGGTCACCGCGGGTGCGACCGCCGTCGCCGGGGGCTGCACCGCCCTCGGCACCGCCAAGGTGACACGCGACCTCCTTTGAGCGCGGTCCCCGGGGCGCGTGGCCGCCCGTGATTGGGGATCTCGGCTGGGTAGGGGACCGGCATGACTACCGGGGGCGCGACGCTCGGTGGGCCGCCGGCGTCCACGCCGAAGGGCCGGGACCTGTACGTGATCCTCGGCTCGCTGATGCTGACGTTGCTGCTGGCCGCGCTGGACCAGACGATCGTGTCCACGGCGCTGCCGACCATCGTCAGTGAGCTCGGCGGGCTGAACCACCTGTCGTGGGTGGTCACCGCGTACCTGCTGGCGGCCACCGCGTCCACGCCGCTGTGGGGCAAGCTGGGCGACCAGTACGGGCGCAAGCGGCTGTTCGAGACCTCGATCGTCATCTTCCTGGCCGGGTCGGCGCTGTGCGGGCTGGCCCAGGACATGCTCGAACTGATCATCTTCCGGGCCGTGCAGGGGCTGGGCGGCGGCGGGCTGATCGTGCTGGTGATCGCGATCGTGGGGGACGTGGTGCCGCCCCGCGAGCGCGGCCGCTACCAGGGGATGTTCGGCGCGGTCTTCGGGGTGGCCAGCGTGGTCGGGCCGCTGGTGGGCGGGTGGTTCGTGGACAACCTGTCCTGGCGCTGGGTGTTCTACGTCAACCTGCCGATCGGGATCCTGGCGCTGGTGACCATCGCCGCCGTCCTGCACGGGGAGACCCGGAGGGAGCGGCACCGCATCGACTACGCGGGCATCGTGCTGCTAGTGGGGTGGGCGGTCGCGCTGGTGCTGCTGACCACCTGGGGCGGCACCCAGTACGACTGGCTGTCGCCGCAGATCATCGGCCTGGCGGTGGTGGCGGTGGTGCTGGTCGCGGCGTGGGTGCTGGTGGAGCGGCGGGCGGCCGAGCCGGTGATGCCGCCCCGGCTGTTCGCCCACTCGACGTTCCCAGTGGGCTCGGCCATCAGCGCGGTGGTCGGCTTCGCCATGTTCGGGGCGCTCACCTTCCTGCCGCTGTTCCTCCAGGTGGTGAACGGCGTGTCGGCGACCACGTCCGGGCTGCACCTGCTGCCGCTGATGGCCGGGCTGCTGGCGGCCTCGGTGACCTCGGGCCAGGTGATCAGCCATACCGGGCGCTACAAGGTGTTCCCCGTGCTGGGCACCCCGCTGATCGCGGTGGCGCTGTGGCTGTGCTCGCGGATGGACGAGAACACCGGCGCGCTGTCGGCGAGCCTGCGCTTCGCGCTGCTCGGCCTCGGCCTCGGCATGGTGATGCAGGTGCTGGTCATCGCCGTGCAGAACGCGTCCTCGTACGAGGACCTGGGCGCGGCCACGTCCGGGGTGACGTTCTTCCGTCAGATCGGCGGGTCGTTCGGTGTGGCGGTGTTCGGCTCGATCTTCAGCAACGCCCTCGCCCGGAACACCGAGGAGCTGCTACGCGGCGTCAGGCTGCCGCCGGGGTTCAGCCCCGAGGCGGCACAGGCCGACCCGACGACCCTGAACCGGCTGCCGCCGCGGCTGCACGCCATGCTGATCCACGCCTATTCCGAGTCCATCGGGTCGGTGTTCCTGTGGGCGGTCCCGGTGGCGGCCGTCGCGTTCGTGCTGACCTGGTTCCTGCGCGAGCTGCCGCTGAGGGAGACCGCGCAGGCCCGCGGCGTCGAGGACGCGGTCGGGCCGGCGCCGACCACCGGCTCGTCAAGGGACGAGATGTTGCGCGCGCTCAGCGAGCTGATGCGCAGGGACCCGCATGCCAAGGAGATGTACGCGCGGCTCGGCTCCCTGGCGGGCGTGGACCTCCCCGCGGGCAGCATGTGGGCGCTGTGCCGGATCTCCCGCGGACCCATCGCCGGCACCGACTTGGCCGAGCTGGCGGACGTGCCGGTCGAGCGGGGCCGCCCGTGCGTCGACCGCCTGGTCGAGGCCGGCCTGGTCGTCCGGGAGGACGACGGGACGCTGACGATCACCGAGCGGGGCAGGGAGGTCAAACGCAAGCTGGTCGAGGCCCAGCGCGCCGCCCTGGCGCGGCACCTGTCCGGCTGGTCGCCCGAGGAGCATCCCGAGCTGGCGTCGCTGCTCACCCGGCTGGCCGAGGAGTCGCTCGGGGGCGAAGACGGCGCCAGGGCCATGCACCCCGCCCCCTAACCTGGTGGCCAGGACGGAGCGGCTACAGCACCGTCGACAAGTTCGACCTTCCTCATGACCCGAGGCACACTGTTCCTCACGCACCGGCAAGAACTGCGTTGTCCCTGCGTGCCGACCCAAATCCGCCCGCGTCGGCCGGCTCGATGCAGGCGGCGGTGAGCGCCGGCGGCGGTCTGCTGGACGACGGACGCTGCTCACTCGGACGATAGGGGTGGCGGATCGACCAGTTCGATGCCGATCGCGAAAACCCCGAGGGCTTCACGTTCAGGTGGGTGGATCTGGCGAATGTCGGCGAGTTGTTCGTCCCGAGTAGCGTGCGGGTTGACCGAGGTGACGGGCTCATGGTCGAACATCTCGTCGTAGCTGACATACCGTGCGATGCGGGTCACCCGGGTCAGCACCTCTTCACCTTGGCAGCGAAACCGGATCAGCGAACCCACCTTGATCTTGCGGCGGCTGGAGTCGTTGACCCTGATACATGGTCTTCCGGCCGCTGGCGATCAGGTCGAAATAGCGCTTGTAGATTCCCATCTCGTGTGCGCGGACGGGCATCGAGTCTGGTCGCGCGGTCATGAGTCGGCCGAGCTCCTTGACGGTGAACGAACGCTCGAACGGGGCGCGGACTGACCTGGTCGTTCGCCCCTGCCATCGCCGCGCCGCCGAGGATATCGGCCGGCGAGGAGTCATGGACGTGCCCACGGCCATACATCCCGACCGCACGCACCGTGTGAGACCTCCCCGGTCGGACCGGCCGCCGCCCGGCCCGTCCCGTACAGGCACGAACGGGCTGACCGTGCCGCACCTGGCTCCGCGCTGGGAAGCTTCTTTGACGAGGTTCGTCACGGCACCCGACTGTTCGACGCTGACCTCGGAGTAATCGTCGATACGATCGAAGGGCGATGTGATGCGTTGTCACCGCGCTCAAGAGCGTCTCAGCGTCCGCATGTGGTCAATCGTCGCGCCATGTTGCCCGGGTTACGGTGGTCAGGAGTTCCCATGGTTTCGCAGCAGTTTGAGCCCCCCTCGGGCACCCGTGACTTTCTCGCTGGGGCCCTGCGGATGCGTGAGCTGGTGTTCGGGCGGATCCGTGAGGTGTTCGAGCGGTACGGGTTCGAGCCGTTGCAGACGCCGGCGTTCGAGCGGCTGGAGACGCTGACGGGCAAGTACGGCGACGAGGGTGACAAGCTGATCTTCAAGATCCTGCGTCGCGGTGAGCATGAGGCGACCGGGGAGGCCGATCTTGCGCTCCGGTATGACATGACCGTGCCGCTGGCACGGGTGGTGGCCGGCTACGGCTCGCAGTTGCCGACCCCTTACAAGCGGTATGCGATGGGGCCGGTGTGGCGCGCCGACCGGCCGGGCCGGGGGCGGTTCCGCGAGTTCGCTCAGTGTGATGTGGACGTGGTCGGGTCGGCGTCCCCCCTGGCGGATGCGGAGATCGTGTGCGCGCTGGCCGATGCGCTGGATGCGGTGGGGGTGCGCGGGTTCAGGGTGCTGGTGAACTCGCGGCGGGCGTTGTCGGGGCTGCTGGATGCCTATGGGGTTCCGGCGCAGTTGGGCGGGGGTGTGCTGATCACTCTGGACAAGCTCGACAAGCTGGCCCCGGAGAAGGTGGCCGCCGAGCTGGTGGAGGCGCGGTCGTTGCCGGCCGATATCGCCAAGGCGTTGGTGAACGACCTGACCGCGCAGGACGCGGTGGAGCGGATGCGTGCCGCGCTGTGCGACAGCGAGGACGGCCGGGCCGGGCTGGAGGAGATCGACCGGCTGCTGGAGTTGGCGGCGCCCAAGATCGGGCAGGCGCGGATCGCGTTCACGCCCAGCCTGGTGCGCGGGCTGGACTACTACACCGGCGTGATTTTCGAGGTGGTCGCCGAGGGGATGCCCGGTTCGATCGCCTCCGGCGGCCGCTATGACGGCCTGATCTCCGCGCTGGGCGGTCCGGACGTTGCGGCCTGCGGCGGGTCGTTGGGCGTGGAGCGCATCATCGGGTTGCTGGGCGATGACGCCGGGCAGGTCGAGCGGACGGACGTCGCGCTGACGGTGATCGCCGAAGACACCGCCGCCGAGGTGATGGGCTTCGCCGCGGCGCTGCGGGACGCGGGGCTGCGTGCGGAGGTGTATCTGGCGGCCAGCCGCAAGCTGGCCAAGCAGCTCAAGTGGGCTGCCGACCGCCGGGCGCGGTTCGCTGTCATCTACGGGGCGGCCGACGAACAAGCGGGGGTCGTGGCGGTCAAGGACCTGGATTCGGGTGAGCAGGAGCAGGTCCCCGCTGGCGAGCTTGCCGCGTACCTCATCCGGAGGTGCGCGCCGGAACGGTAGAACTGTCAGGAGGCCATCGATGGGCGTGCAAGGCGATCGCATCTTCGCCGAGATGAGGCAGCGGGGTTTCCCGGCCCCTTGGTCGGACTTCGGGGAGTGCCTATCGTGGGAGTCGGCCTACTCCGTCCAGCTCAAGCAGGCCATCGAGACCGCCCGAGCGGGAACCGACCCTCATTCCACGGCCACGGTCGATGAACTGTTCCGGCTCAAGGTCGACAACCTGACCGCCGCTCGCAAGCTCCTCGGTGACGTCCTGGCCCAGTACGACCAGAGCGGCATGTGGCGGCTGCTCGACGAGCGCGCCGCGCGCCTGGACATCGAGGATGTGTCCGAGCGATGGGCTCGGGGCCTCGTCGAGCACCCCTTCCCGATCGGACTGCTGTCGCTCCAGTTCAACTGGCGCTACATGAAGCAGCACGGCGTCCGCGCGTTCTACGAGATGACCTCCGTTTACGTCGACGACCTGCTCGCCAACACCCACCGCTGGGCCGAGGCATGGAAGGCCGAAACGGAAACGGGCGTCATCGACCGGCTCACTACCGTCGAATGCGATCTGGCTTCCGAAGAGGCCCCGATGCACTGCGACATCTGCCAGAAGACCATCGCAGCGCTGATTTATCTCCGCGAGTAGCCCTCGAAGGAACCTCCCAGAGCCTGACGCGGCCAGCAGGCCGGGTGGCAATCGCCTCCCCGCGAGCCCAGGCGAGAAGCCATTTTGGCCGTCCTCAAGTTGCATCCGCTCATGGGAAGCGCGCCGCGTCCGCAACCAAGAAACCCTTTGACCTATCGGTGAGGGAGGTCAGAGGGTTGAGGAGCAGTAGAGAGAGAGTCAGGTTGCGACGAAGGCCGTCTGTACTGCTACGCGAAGGGCGGCGGGGGTGAGGAGCAGCACGGGGCCGTCCGGGTCCTTGCTGTCTCGGACGGCGACCACGCCACCTACGCTCGCCAGCTCGACGCACTCGCCGCCGTTGTTCAGACTGCGGGTTGCCTTGCGCCAGGCGGTGCCGTCGTCGCGGTCGGCCAGGAGGGCGGATACGTTGGCCAGTTCGACGCAGTTCCCGCCGTTGGAAGTACTGTGGCTGCTCTTGCGCCAGGCGGCGCCGGTCAGGTCCATCGCTCCAGTACATCTCCGTCCGGCGCCGGGGTCACTGGTCCTAGCCGGTAGTGCGGCGTTGACTCGTGGTGTGTCGGCCCTCACCCGGCTCGCTGAAGGGCGACATGCCACGAGTCACCCACAGGTGAGGACGGCCGAACCCGGCCCGGCCGGTGTGAGGTGCGGGGCCGGGTACGAAAATCAGGGGACGGTTCAGGCGGTGGGACGAGCGGCCGCCTGGACGGCCTCACGCAGTGCAGCGGGAGTCACCAGCAGCACGGGCCCGTCCGGGTCCTTGCTGTCACGCACGCCCACCACGCCACCTACACCCGCCAGCTCGACGCAGTCGCCGCCGTTCTCACCGCTCCGGCTGGCCTTACGCCAGGCGGCGTCACTCAGGTCCATTGCTCCAGTGCCTTCCTTATGACGTCCTGCGACTGATCTTCTGGTAGCGCCCTCGCCCGCAACTCTCTCTGTGCGTCGGAAAGGGCGCCGAGGTCCGCTGGGGCGTCGGTCGTGATACCTCGTATCGTCGTTTCCAGATACGCCACTTCGCTGCGGTCTTCCATGGTAGCCACCACGAATGCTCCCCCAGTGCCCGCCGGACGTCCATTGTTCCGTACGACCTGGATCGTGATGTTCGGGAGTTTGCTCATGGTGAGCAGGTGCTCCAACTGCTCACGCATCACCTCGGGTGACCCCACCAGGTGATAGAGCACCGCCTCACTCAGGAGCGCGACCAACGCCGTCGGAGGTGAACTCTCCCTGGTCAGGATGCCTTGACGCGCAATGCGCGCTTCCACGGCTTCCTCTGTGGTGAGGAACTCGCGGGTGTAGCTCACGGTCTGAAGGAGCCCGGGAACGATGCTGTGTTGCCAGGTGATCAGTTCCGTTGCCTCCGACTCGATCTGGGGCCAGTCGAACCAGATGGGGACCGGGTGGCCGTCCTTGTTCAGGTCCTCCCACAGGTTGATGAGGGAGCCACTTGCCTCCAGGTGATCGTCCACGATCTCGACATATTGTCGCGTTGCGCGCCGCTTGCCCGCTTCGATCCGGCTCTGCTGGGCGGGGCTGATCTTCGTCAGGTTGGCGATCGTCTCCTGCTTGACGTCCTTGGCCTCTCGTGTCCGGCGCAACTGTCGGCCGAACGCGACGAGTGCGGCCGACTCTCGGGGGCGTGTGCGTCGTACGGCCATGAGCTCTTACCTCTCTCGGTAACTTCCCAATGCACCAGCTGCCTTGCCGCTGCTCTCCAGTCCGAGCCAGCAACGACATGCTAAGGCGGAATGTAGCTCAATGTGTGCTGTACGCCACACAATGTGAGGGGATCTCATGGACGAGGCAGCACACGACCAGATCGTGATCAAGCGGCGGCTGGAGGAAGTGGCCGAGGTACGCAAGTTCGTCCGGCTCACGCTGGGGCGGTGGGGCATGGAGGACTACAACCCGTGTCTAGTGGCCAGCGAGCTCGTCACCAACGCCATCCGGCACGCCAGCACCGCCGACGACGAGGTGACCGTACGGCTCGGGCGACTTGCCGACGGCGCGCTCTGGATGGAGGTACAGGACTCCACCTGCGAGATGCCGCGCATCGTGAACGCGGCCCTGACCAGCGAATCAGGCCGTGGCATGTTCGTGGTCGAGCAGTTCACCCGTTGCTGGGGCGTCCGGCCCCTGTCCGGCCAGGCCGGGAAGGTCGTCCTCGCCGTTCTCAACCCGTGAGGGGCGTACCAGACGGACGATCACTCGGAGGGCAAGCGGTCTTTGGCCTGTTCGAGTGCTTCGGCGACGGCGGTGAACTCGGCGAGGGCCGCTTGCAGATCTTCAACGATCTCCCGCGCGATGACGTCGGGGGGCAGGAGGCCGTCGGCGTCCTCCAGGCTGGGGTCTTTCAGCCAGGTGATGTCGAGGTTGGCCTTGTCTCGCGCGATCAGCTCCTCATAACTGAACGGTTTGAAGCGCTCGGTTTCCTCGCGCTTCTCTCGCGGCTCTCCAGGCCGATAGCACTCGACGAAGTCGTTCAGGTGCTCACGGGTGAGCCGGTTCTGCTTGAGCGTGAAGTGCTGGCCCGTGCGGAAGTCGTACACCCACAGGTTTGCGGTCCATGGCTCATCGGGCCGGGCCGGCTGCTTGTCGAAGAACAGCACGTTCGCCTTGACGCCGCCCGCGTAGAAAATCCCGGTAGGCAGGCGCAGCATCGTATGGACATCAAACTGCTTGAGCAGCCGCCGCCGGATCGTTTCCCCGGCCCCGCCCTCGAACAGCACGTTGTCGGGCAACACCACGGCCGCCCGGCCGGGGATGCCGAGCATGGACGCGATGTGCTGGACGAAGTTGAGCTGTTTGTTCTTGGTGGTGACCCAGAAGTCCTGGCGGTTGTACTCGATGTCCTCGCGGCTGGCCCGGCCGTCCTCACCCACGATGGTGATGGACGACTTGCGCCCGAACGGAGGATTGGCGAGCACGACGCTCGGATAGTTGCGAGGAGACTCCGCCAATGCGTCGCGCACCTCGATGAGTGACTGGCCGGTGGGCTTGCCGATGCCATGGAGCAGCATGTTCATGGCCGCAAGCCGTGCCGTACCGTCCACCAGCTCCGTACCGCTGATGCCGCCACCGGCCAGCCGGTCGCGCTGCTCAGGAGTCAGCTCGCTTCCGTGGTGGCGCTGAATGTAGTCGTACGCCGCCAGCAAGAAGCCGCCCGTACCGCAGGCGGGGTCGCTGATCGTGTCGTCCGGGCCGGGCTGGAGACAATCGACCATCGCTGCGATCAGTTCACGAGGCGTGAAGTACTGGCCCGCCCCGGACTTGATGTCCTCCGCGCCCTTGGCCAATAGCTCTTCATAGGCGTCACCCTTGACGTCCACGCCCTGGCTGGACCACCGCTCCTTGTCGATCAGGTCGACGATCAGCCGCTTGAGCTTGGCCGGGTCCTGGATCTTGTTCTGCGCCTTGCGGAAGATGACACCAAGCGTGTCCTCACGCTGCCCGAACCTGCGGAGGATGTGGTTGTACTCGTCCTCCAGGTCCTCCCCGTCCGCGTCCAAGAGTGTCTGCCATGCATTGGCGACAGGCTTCAACGACTCGTCCGGGAAGCTCCTCCTAGTGGCGCGCTCATGTCCCATCTTCAAGAAGAGCAGGAAGGTGAGCTGCTCCACGTAGTCGATCGTGGAGACGCCGTCGTCCCGCAGAACATCGCAGTAGTTCCACAGCTTCGCGACCAGCCGCCGCGTCTCGGGAGTACTCACACCAACGTCTCTTCCTGAGGTGCCGTCTTACCCTTACCACGCCGCGCCCGCCGCACCGGCCCCTGCGCCGCCCGCTCAGCCCGAATACGCTCCAGCAACACGGAGGCAGGCTCATCCGCCGGATCCTGCTCCACCAACCGCCCCGCAAACGCTTCCCTCAGGAGCGAGCGGCGTAGAGTATTCGCTCGACGGTAACCACTTCCGATCGCCTGCTCGGCGACATCAAGGCGCGTACGCCACTGCTGCACCTCGGCAACCAATCTTTTCTGCGTAGACAATGATGGGACTGGAATCCTCACTGACTTTACTTTTGCGGTGCTGAGAGTAAACAGGCCACTAGTTGAACTGGCGACTGACCTAATCTCTTGGGCTGTTCGGGGTGCGTTCCAAATATGCTCTAGGTAGCCCGGGTCAAGTTCCGGGCCGGGTCGCACGCGTATCAGATGATTCTGGTGGACGCAGTTCGGAATCTCGTCATGCCACATAGCCGCCCGGCCGATCTGCTCGGGACTGCCGTTGCCTTCCACGACGAGCAGGTCTCCTCTTTTAAGGCGGTAGCGTTCTATCTCTGCGCCAAAGAGCTCAACCTGATGAACATCGGAGAGGTTCAGTCCGCCACGCGATACGTTGGCTACCCGCAAGAAAGGATAAAAATTGTTTACTGGACGGCGCTTCGGTTGTTTCTGAATTCCACCTTGCACTTGGGCGACCTCTGCAATTGCTCTCAAAGGCACATCACTCGTGCTCTCACCATAAGGTTTGCTGGCAAGTGCGTTGAGTACGGAGGCCCACAGAACCTGCGTACGTCTACCAGCCAGGGTAACGGCCTGGTTTGCTGCGACCAGATCGGAAAGGTGACCTTCGAGGGTGGCGACGATGCGGCGCTGCTCAGCTAGCGGCGGCACCGAAAGGTTTATGCGCTTGAGTTTCGCGGTGCTCAGTGTATAAAGACCGCTCGTGGTACTGGCCACCTGCCACAACTGGTCGATCACATCAGGCGAGTTCCAGGCCAGTTCCAGGTACTTGGGAAGTATGGCCTGTGTCGGCCTTATGCAGATTAGGTGATTTTGGTGGACGCAGTTTTCAATCTCGCCGTTCCACATAGCGGCTCGACCAATTTCTTTTGCGCTGCCATTGCCTTCCACGACGAGCAGGTCCCCTGCATGCAAGGCGTAACGCTCAAGTTCACCCTCAAATAGTTCGATTTCGTGAACTACATCCAGTTTCAGGGACCCTCGCGCCACATTCGCGACCCTCAGGAAAGGGTATTTGTTCTTAACAGGACGCCGCTTTGCCTGTTTCTGGATTCCGCCTCGTACATCAGCGACATCACTGATAGGAACACGAGCCCAACCAGGAGGGAGGTCGGTCATGCGGTGAGGCTCCGGTTCAGGTCGGAGAGGACTTCTTCGGCTTTGGACTCGCCGAACGTGGACAGGAAGCCGTCGATTCCGCCTCGTTCGGTGAACGGGGCGTTCTCCAGCTCCGTGTGGTCGATCGACGCCTGGGTGATGACGACGTCGCGGATGCGGTCGAGCCACCACCTCTGATCGACGGTGAACTCGACTCCGGCCTGCCTCTGCTTCACAAGCCACGCAGCGTACCGCTCCTCCACGACACTCCGGTGTGGTTTGGGTTCCCGCTCAAGCCCCAGCTCGAAGCGGATCAGGCCGATAAGGTCGACCACGTCGTGCTTCGTGTTCTGCTTGTGGGTGGCCAGGTCGAGGCGCTCGTACGCCTGCCACAGGTCCTCGGGCGTCCAGTGGTGCGGGGGACGGGCGATGCGAGCGGCCAGCTCCTTGAGCTTCGCGTACGCGGCGCGGCCGGGCTGTCCACTGCGGTACGCCGTCTCGATCGCGGTGATCTCCTCGCGGTGCTCCTCCAGGTACGCGCGCCACGACGTGATGACCTCCTGCGCGCGAACCCTCGGGTCCTGGCCGGCGGCCTCGATCAGGGTGTCGCGGTTGGCCTCGTCCCAGTACACGTCGTGGGCGCGGCGGATCTCCAGCAGGCGCCGCCTCAGCTCGACGTTCTCCGCCAGCGGGCGTACGGCCCGGACGACCAGATCATGGATGGCGCTCTTCCCACCGGTGCGCTGGGCCTCCTCCAGGGCGTCGGGGTCGGCGCAGCTCGACACCGAGTTGATGACCGACTCCAGCGACCGTCCGGCAAGGCCCTCCAGCTCGGCCCGCTCCTCCGGCTTGATCTGCTTGTTGAGGCGGGCGAGACGGCCGGCGAGGGTGGACGCCTCGTCGGGCGTGATCGTCAGGTTGCCCGCCTTGTTGAGCAGGGCCTCAAGGCTGATCTGCTTCTCGCTGTGCTGGACGAGCGGGGTCGCGTCCACGCGGGGCGAGTCCGTGACTCCGACCGCGTCCACGAGGACGAACCGGGTCTTCGCCTCCACGTCCGGAGTGACCTGCTTCAGCTCGGCCGGGTCGACGGTGCGGGCGCCGCGCCCCTTCATCTGCTCGAACAGGGCCCAGCTCTTGACCTCGTTCATGAAGAACACGCATTCCAGCGGCCGGATGTCCGTACCGGTGGCGATCATGTTGACGGTGACGGCGATCCGCAGATCCGGGGAGTTGCGGAACGCCGCGATGAGGTCGTCGGGGTTGGCGACCCGGTAGGTGATCTTCTGGCAGAAGTCGTTGCCCTTGCCGAACACCGTCCGCACCGTCTGGACGATCTCCTCCGCGTGGTTGTCGTCCACGGCGAAGATCAGCGTTTTGGGCACGTACCTGCGGCCCGGGAAGATCTCGGTGAACAGCCGGTCGCGGAAGGTTTCCAGCACCAGCCGGAGCTGCCCGGTGCTGATCACCTTGCGGCCGAGCTGGGCGCCGGTCCAGGTGAAGTCCTCCTCCAGCTCCTCGTACCGCCTGCGGCGGGTGGGGCGGCTCATGATCGGTACGACCATGCCGCGCTCGATGGTGGCGCCCTGCTCGGCGTGCTCGGTACGGATGCGGTAGACGTCGAAGTCGACGTTGACGTTGTCGGCGACCGACTCGCGGTAGGTGTACTCGCTGACGAGGTTCTGGTGGAAGAAGCCGAACGTCTGCTTGACCGGGGTGGCGGTCAGGCCGACCAGGTAGGCGTCGAAGTACTCCAGCACCTGCCGCCACACGCCGTAGATGGACCGGTGGCACTCGTCCACGACGACCAGGTCGAACGACTCGGGCGGCAGGTCCGCGCTGTACTCCACCTCCACCACGCCGCCGGCGTCGTAGGAGTCGTACGCCTCGTCCTCGACATCCGGGTCCACCGGCTGGCCGCGCAGCCGCGCATACAGGCGCTGGACGGTGGAGATCACGACCTTGGTCGAGTCCTTCATGGCGGCGCCGCCGAGGCGCTCGACGTTGTAGAGCTCGGTGAACTTGCGGCCGTCGTCGGGCGTGACGAAGTTGTCGAACTCGGTGTACGCCTGCTTGCCCAGGTTGTTGCGGTCGACCAGGAAGAGCACCCGCCGGGCCTTGGCCTCCTTGAGCAGCCGGTAGATCTGCGTGACCGCCATGTAGGTCTTGCCCGCCCCGGTGGCCATCTGGATCAGCCCGCGCTGCTCGTCCCGGGCGAGGGACTCCTCCAGACCGTTGATGGCGCGGGCCTGGGCGGCGCGCAGGCCGCGTGTGTCCAGCTCGGGCAGCCTGCGCAGCCGGGCGCGCAGCGTGGGCGCCTCCGGCTCGGCGTCCGCCTCGCGCATCCAGCGGGCCAGCGTCTCCGGACGGTGGAACGAGAACACCTGGCGGGCGCGCGGGGCCGGGTCGAGCGTGTTGGTGAAGTGCGTCTCGACCGCCGTGGTCTCATACCGGAACGGCAGCGGCATCCTCCAGGCGGCCATCTGCTGGGACGCGGTGAGCCCGTCGGCGTAGCGGGCCGACTGGCGCTCCACCGGGGTCAGCGCCGTGCCCTCGCGCTTGGCCTCGATCACCCCGACGAGCTTCTGGTCGACGTACAGGATGTAGTCGGCGACGCCGTCGGCGGTCGACACCTCCCGCACGGCCACTCCCTGGGCGGCGAACAGGTTGACGGTGGCGGCGTCCTGGACCGACCAGCCCGCCAGCGCCATCATCTCGTCCACCCGGACGCGGACCTCGGCCTCGGTCAGCGGCTCGGTCGCCGCCTGCTGGGCGCGGGCGACGAAGGCGTCACGCTCGGCGGCGTTCACCCGGCGCGTGGACGCCGCCGACGTGGCGAACCGCCGCTCCGCCTCGGCGGCGTCCCGCGTGCTCTCCCCCAGCAGGACGCGCAGCCGCTCCCGGTCGGCGACCGCGCGGGCCAGCTCCGCCTCGGCCTCCTGGCGGGCACGGCGCTCGGCCTCCAGCTTCGTGACCTGGCCGTCCCGGTGAACCTTGACCTCGGCCAGGCGCTCCCGCAGGCGCGCCAGTTCCTCGCGCAGCGTCGCCAGCTCGGCCCGGTCGGCCGAGGACCGCGTCTCAGCCCCGGCCCTGGGCTCCTGCGGCGGCAGGAAGGCAGCCGGAGCGGCCTCGCCGGTGACGGCACGGTGATACCAGACACCCAGATCGAAGCAGGTCCGGACGCACTTCAGCGCCTCCCGCACATCGCCCCAGTGCGTGTGGACGGCCCGGTTGCCCGACTTCCGCACCTCATCGAAAGCCTGCTGGATATTGGGAGCGAGCACCCCGGCCGCCGTGAGCGCCTGCAGGCGATGGCCGTGCGTCGTCCCGTTCACCGGGGTTTGGGTGCGGTTGATCAGCAAGTGCACCAGAGTCTCGGTGAAACGGCGGGCCTTGCCCATCGCCGCGTCGGGATCGCTGTAGAGGTACGATTCGGCGGCGACACCGTCGATCACCAGTAGCGGTTCATGCTGGAACAGGAAACCGAAATTCCTTGATCTTTTCGCAAGCTCGTCGATGGGTTCCGGCATGTCCCCTCGTCCGTCCCTGGAAGTTGCGAAGAACGTTGCAGGATATAGGGAGCAGCAGGTCATTTCCACCGACTTTGGATATCAGTCGGCCTCGGCCTCGTCGGCGAACACACGAAGCGCCAGGTCCCAGAGCGACTGACCGTCCGCGAGCATCCAGCGGGCGGGTCCCTGCACGGAGACCGGCGCATTCTCGTACCTGGCGAGTTCCCAGATCCGCTGCACGAGGCCGCTCGGCGAGTACTTCTCCTCGTCGTACGCCCACAGCAGGCAGGAACGCCGGTCGTTCACCCAGGTGGCCTGGGACCGGCGCCCGTCCTCAGCGAGCCAGTCGCGCACGGCGGCCTTCTCGCTCTTGCTCCGGGGCTCGAAGGTCAGCGGAGTGCCGTCGGCGAGCACGCCGGCGTTGACCAGCGTGGGTACTGCGTTGGGTCGCCGCGGCTTGCGTGCCCGCGGCGCCGACGGGCGGTAGTCCTCGGAAAGAACGGGGGCCGACCCTGCACGGCGCACGTCCGCCAACACCAGCCGCGCGAGCTCCCGGCAGCGACGTTCGTCATTGAAGGTGCTGCTGAGGAAGGAGCCGGGGAACTGCTCGTCCACGTGGTGGATCAGCCAGGGCAATATCGAAGCGGTCAACTCCGGAACGCTCGCCAGCGTGCCCTCCCAGTCCAGTGCCGGGTCGTCGATCTCGTCCAGGTCGATGAGCTGGAAGACCATGTGAGTGACGAGCAACTCGCCTCGCCTCGCCATATCCGCCGCCCGTCCTTGCAGGCTCCTGCGTTCGGCCTCGAGCGCCACGCCCACCGCGCGGCGTACCTGTACGCAGCGCCAGATTCGGTGGGCGGTCGGGGTCTCTCCGAACAGGCGCGGGTACGCGCCCCCGGCACCGCGCTCCCAGAGCAGATCGGTGTCCCGGCTGGCGCGTACGGCCAGTTCCGGGGTGCGGTGGGCGCAGGCGAGCGCGGTCGCCGCGTGAACGACCGAGCACCCCGCCTCGGAGTCCGGGTCCGGCTCGCCGCGCTTGTAGACGTAGGTCTTGCCGAGGGACAGCAGGAAATCCTGCCTGATCTCCGCCTGAGCCGGGTCGAGCGCGATGAAGTCCCGCCGGGTCACGTCGTTCTGCGTGTTGGTGGTCTCGGTGATGCGCTTGGCGTACTCGGGACGATCGTCTCCCAAGGAGAAGAGCCGTACGGTCACCTCGGCTTCGGGAGCGGTGCCCGGCTCCTGCCCCATCACCTCGTGGATCGCCGTGACGGTCTGCGCCCCGTTCACGACGCTGACACCCTTCAGGGTCAGCTCGATCGGCTCCCCCGCCATGCGCTTGCCGAGGTACTTGTAGCTGATGCCGTCGCACAGCACGGTGATGCCGTTGTTGAAGTACCAGAAGTTCTCCGGCTCTTTGGAGAGCGTCTCTTTGATCCCGGCGTTGATCCGGGTCGCCCCGAGTGACTTGCGGACGTTCTCCTCGTAGAGCGCGTCACCATGCTCGGCGTACCAGCGCGCGATGTCGCTGACTCCGACCGATCCCTGCCATGCCTCGAAGGGGACATCACGCTTGCCCCAGTTCCACATCCTCGCCTTGACGTTGATCGGGGCGGGTGCCACGTCCCGCTGCAACAAGGCGTGGAAGTCGGTCGTGCCGAGTACCTTGTGCTCGAGCAAGGGCCCGTGCACGTTGGCGTCCGAGCAGAGACGGTCGATGACCTGGGCGGCGGACTCGTACAGTGTGGCCGGTCCCAAGAGGGCGATGACGAGGCGTATTCGCAGCCGTGGATCTCCGAGGGCGGCGTCCAACCGTGCGGTGAACGGCTCGATCCGGGCTTTGTTGAAGGGTTCGAAGTTCCGGTTGCCGATGAGCCGGACTCCATCGGCGAACTTGAGCGCTTCGGCCTTGTCGATCTTTGCCTTGCCCAGGTCGCTCCACTTGGCCTGGACGAGCCACACATCACGGGTGTTCTCGCTTACCGCGATGGCGTCGATGCCCTGGTCCCTGTCACCATCGATGACCGACCGTCCGGCCGTCTCGAAGTCGCATCCGGTCATGAGCCGTATGGCCTCGGCCGCCAGCGCACGCGAGAGGAAGCGCTGCTGCCACTCACTTTCTGGATAGTCCTCCAGGTCGGCCTCATATATACGGCCCTTGTAGTTGTCCAACAGTGCCTTGCGCACGTGCTCTACCTGGAGCGGCCTCTTCGGTTGCTTCGCGTCCATCCCGCCCACATGCTCGTCGTGCTCAGCAGTTCACCGACCGCCCTGTCGACCGGGGGCTTTCGCGGACCGACCGGCGGCCTCTTAATGATTAGGCGGTCGGCCGCACCTTACCGACATTTCTCGCATCGGGTCCGGATCTGGTCAGGGGTGTATCCGGCAATGGTTCGGATTCTGGTCAGGCCACAGTGTTGTGATCTCGGTTGGGGAGCGCGGACGGTGGCGGGGCGCCCACAGGCGTCCGGCATCCCTCGGAGAGGGCCGCGGTACGGGGCGGGCTCGTCCCTCGAACCGGCCGGCGGGTAAGCAACGCCACGGTCCCCGAGGCTTGACCATCAGGGGCGTTGTACTCTGATACTGCTAACCGAATCTCGCTCGGTTTCCGGGACGGAACCCGACCCACATTGGAGGCGCAGTGGCCGAGGCGTACATCGTCGGCGCGGTCCGTACCCCCGTTGGCACCAAGAAGGGTGCCCTCAAAGATGTCCACCCCGCGGATCTCGGGGCGCACGTGCTCAAGGAACTGATCGACCGTACCGGGGCGGACCCGTCCGCGGTCGAGGACGTCATCATGGGCTGCGTCATGCAGATCGGTCCGCAGTCCCTGGACATCGCGCGCACCGCGTGGCTGTCGGCCGGGCTGCCCGAGGGCGTGCCGGGCGTGACCATCGACCGGCAGTGCGGCTCGTCCCAGCAGGCGGTCCACTTCGCCGCGCAGGGCGTGCTGTCGGGCACCCAGGACCTGGTGGTCGCCGCCGGCGTCGAGCAGATGGCCATCGTCCCGATGGGGTCCTCGGTCGCCATGGCCATGGAGAAGGGGATGCCCTTCCCGTACGGCGACGGCTGGGCCGAGCGGTACGGCCAGCAGGAGATCTCGCAGTTCCGCGGCGCCCAGCTGATGGCCGAGAAGTGGGGCTTCAAGCGCCAGGACCTGGAGGAGTACGCGCTGGAGAGCCACCGGCGCGCCTGCAAGGCCATCGAGGCCGGGTACTTCGACCGGGAGATCGCCCCGCTGGCCGGGCTCGCCAAGGACGAGGGCGCCCGTCCCGACACCTCGCTGGAGAAGATGGCGGCCCTGAAGCCGCTGCGCGAGGGCTGGGACATCACCGCCGCCGTCGCCTCGCAGATCTCCGTGGGCGCCTCGGCGCTGCTGATCGCCTCCGAGGCCGCCGTCAAGCGGCACAACCTCACCCCGCGGGCCCGGATCCACACCCTCGCGGTGTGCGGGTCGGACCCGGTCTACATGCTGACCGGCCCGATCCCCGCCACCGAGAAGGCGCTGGCCAGAAGCGGCCTGAAGATCGACGACATCGACGTATTCGAGGTCAACGAGGCGTTCGCCCCCGTCCCGATGGCCTGGGCCAAGGACACCGGCGCGTCGCTGGAGAAGACCAACCCCAACGGCGGCGCGATCGCCCTGGGCCACCCGCTCGGCGCCACCGGCGGCGTCCTGATGACCAAGCTGCTGCACGAGCTCGAGCGCACCGGCGGCCGGTACGGCCTCCAGACCATGTGCGAGGGCGGCGGCCAGGCCAACGCCACTATCATCGAGCGGATCTAGCGGCCCCTGCCCGCGCTCTCCGGCGGCTCGCGGACCGGCCGCCGGAGCGCGCGGACGCGCCATCGTCTCGCGGTGGCCGATGTCGTCGGACGGCTGGGAAGCGGGCTGGGCCATGTACGAGACGATCCTTTACGAGGTCGCCGAGCGGGTCGCTCGGATCACCCTCAACCGGCCGGAGGCGCGCAACGCGCTCAGCGACCGGATGATCGACGAACTGCTGGACGCGTTCGCCCGCGCGAGGGACGACGACGGCGTGCGGGTGATCGTTCTCACCGGGGCGGGCGACCAGGCCTTCTGCGCCGGGGCGGACCTCGGCGGGCTCGGCGAGGCCCAGGCGGACGGGCGGCCGGTCGCCGACCCCGACGCGATCCGGCGCAGCGCCCCCTACCGGCTGTTCACGGCGTTCCCCGCGCTCGGCAAGCCGATCATCGCGCGGCTGGCCGGGCACGCGGTCGCGGGCGGGCTCGGGCTCGCCGCGTCCTGCGATCTGGTGGTCGCGGCGGACGACGTCACGCTCGGGACGCCGGAGGTGAACGTCGGGCTCTGGCCGATGATGATCATGGCGATCGTCAACCGGAACGTGCCGCCCAAGCACGCGTTCAAGCTGTACTACACGGGGCAACGGATCAGCGCGGCCGAGGGCCGCGAGATCGGCCTGGTCACCGAGGTCGTCCCGCGCGCCGGACTGGACGCCCGCGTGGACGAGCTGGCCACGGCGATCGCCGCCAAGAGCCCGCTCGGGCTGCGCAAGGGACGCGACGCGTTCTTCGCCATCGAGGGCCGTCCGCTGGACGAGCAGGTGGAGTACCTGCTGGGCGAACTGGTGGCCCTGGCCGCCAGTGAGGACGCCAAGGAAGGCGTTGCCGCGTTCCTGGAGAAGCGGATCCCCGACTTCAAGGACCGCTAGACGGCCAGGCTGAGGGCCCGCTGGATGCGGTCGGCTGTGGCCTGGATGCGGTGCGCGGACGCCTGGATCTTCGGGAGCCGGCCGGCGCGGCAGGAGACGGCGAGGGCGCCCACGACCGTGCCGGCGGCGTCGGCGACGGGCACGGCGGCGCAGCCGGTGCCGAGCGCGTACTCCTCGTGGTCCAGGGACACCGTGGCGGGCTCGGCCAGCAGCTCCAGCAGGCGCCGCTCGTCGGTGATGGTGTTGGGGGTCAGGTCGACCAGCGGGTGCCTGGCCACGTAGTCGCGGCGGCGATCCTCGCTGAGCTGGCGCAGCACGCACTTGCCGATCGCGGTGGCGTGCGCCGCCTCGTCGAAGCCCACCCACAGGTCGACCCGGGGCGCGCGAGGGCCGTCGGCGATGTCGACGACGCGGATCTCGTCGTCCACGTGCATGCTGAAGTACGTCGCCACGCCGAGCTCGTCGCGCAGCGCGATCAGCGTGGGGCGGATCCGGGCGAGGGTCTGCTGGGCCTTGCTCCGCCCGTGCAGGGATTGGACGCGGTCGCCGAGGACCCACACGCCGTCGGACAGCCGCATCGCGTACCCCTCGTGGGCCAGGGTGCGCAGCAGGTGGTACGCGGTGGCGAGCGGAAGGCCGGCCTCGCGGGCGAGCTGCTTGGCCGGGGCGCCGTTGGGATGCGAAGCGACCGCCTCCATCAGGCGCAGCGCCCGCTGCACCGAGGCGATGAGGGTCGGTTTCCGTGTCTCGTCCATCACGGACAGCGAACCCTTCCGCAAAGCCCAGGTCAAGGTCTTTGCCGACACTCGCCACATCGGGCCGCCCGCGCCCGTCGGCAGGAACCGAATGATGGGGTCTACTCAGGGGTACGACTCGGGAGTAACTTACGAGAGAGGCCCGGACCAACGCCCCGGATCCAGGGAGCCGGTATGAGCCAGACGAGCGGCGCGGCCACCGGAGACGCCCAGCAGCCCAAGCCCACCGTGAACGAGCGCACCGCCAGGAAGGTCGCCGAGGAGGCGCGCGACGCCGAATGGCGCCTGCCGAGCTTCGGCAAACAGCTCTTCCTCGGGGACTTCCGGCTGGATCTCGTCCATCCCCACCCACGCCCCGACAAGGCCGCCGCCGAGCGGGGTGAGCGGTTCCTGGCCAGGCTCAAGGAGTTCTGCGCGACTCGGATCGATCCCGCGCGGATCGAACGGGAGGCGCGCATCCCCGACGAGGTGATCGACGGCCTGCGCGAGCTGGGCGCGCTCGGGATGAAGATCCCGGAACGCTACGGCGGGCTCGGACTCGGCCAGCTCCACTACGGCCGCGCGCTGATGGTGGTCGGCTCGGTGAACCCGGCGCTGGCGGCGCTGCTGTCGGCGCACCAGTCCATCGGCGTACCGCAGCCGATCAAGCTGTTCGGCACGGCCGAGCAGAAGGAGACCTGGCTGCCGCGCTGCGCCAAGGAGATCAGCGCGTTCCTGCTCACCGAGCCCGACGTGGGCTCCGACCCGGCGCGGTTGCGCGCCACCGCCGTGCCCGACGGCGACGGCTACATCCTGGACGGCGTGAAACTGTGGACGACCAACGGCGTCGTCGCCGACCTGGTCGTGGTGATGGCCCGGGTCCCCAAGTCCGTGCCCTCCCAGGGGGAGCAGCACCGGGGTGGCATCTCCGCGTTCGTTGTCGACATGGACAGCCCCGGGATCACCGTCGAGAACCGCAACGCGTTCATGGGGCTGCGCGGCATCGAGAACGGCGTCACCCGGTTCCACCAGGTGCGGGTCCCGAAGGCCAACCTGATCGGGGCCGAGGGCGCCGGGCTGAAGGTCGCGCTCACCACGCTCAACACCGGGCGGCTGTCGCTGCCCGCGATCTGCGCCGCGTCCGCCAAGTGGGCCACCAAGATCGCCCGGGAGTGGAGCCGGGAACGCGTCCAGTGGGGCCGGCCGATCGGGCGGCACGAGGCGATCGCGAAGAAGATCGCGTTCATCGCCGCCACCTCGTACGCGCTGGAGGCCATGCACGACCTGTCCGCGCAGCTCGCCGACGACGAGCGCAACGACATCAGGATCGAGGCGGCGCTGGCCAAACTGTGGGCGTCGGAGATGGCCTACCGGGTCGTCGACGAACTCGTGCAGATCCGCGGCGGCCGCGGCTTCGAGACCGCCGAGTCGCTGGCCGCCCGGGGCGAACGCGGCGTACCGGCCGAACAGCTCCTGCGCGACCTGCGGATCAACCGGATCTTCGAGGGCTCCACCGAGATCATGCACCTGCTGATCGCGCGGGAGGCCGTGGACGCGCACCTGTCCGTGGCCGGGGACATCATCGACCCGGAGGCGTCCCGCGCCCGGAAGGCACGCGCCGCGGCCCGCGCCGGTGGCTTCTACGCCCGCTGGCTGCCGACCCTCGTGACGGGCGCGGGGCAGCGGCCCGGCGCGTACGGAGAGTTCGGCCCGCTGGCCAAACACCTCCGCTACGTCGAACGCGCCTCCCGCAAGCTGGCCCGTTCCACGTTCTATGCGGCCGGACGCTGGCAAGGGCGCCTGGAATACAAGCAAGGCTTCCTCGGCCGCATGGTCGACATCGGGGCCGAACTGTTCGCGATGAGCGCCGTGTGCGTCCGCGCCCACGCCGACGGGCAGAGCGGCGGCACACCCCTGGCGGGTGAGACCGCCACCCTCCCGGGCCCCTCGGCGATCAGGCTGGCGGACGCGTTCTGCCGCCAGGCACGAGTCCGCGTCGAGGAACTGTTCGACGGGCTCTGGCGCAACACCGACGCACTGGACTCCAAACTGGCCAAGCAGGTCCTGGACGGCGAGTTCACCTGGCTTGAGGAAGGCGTGCTGGATCCGTCCATCCCCGGCCCCTGGATCGCCGAAGCCGAACCAGGACCCAGCAAACGCGACAACGTACACCGCCGCATCCCCGCCGGCGCCGCGCACACGCCCACCACCGGAGCGTGACAGTTCACAGTATGAAAACGGTCTTCCTGTGCTGCTCGTGATTGCTAGGTAAATTTCGGCACGTCCGGCGACCTGCCGAAAACGGGAGCGGGGCGCGTGAACCGAGCCCGGCTCGGCTACCCCGTGGCGCGCCCCGTGACTGTTTTTATTGGCAAGCACGAGCTGCGCTCCTCGCCTGGCGGCTCGTCGCTTGTCGTGCTTGCGGCGATCGCTGCATCGCTCCGACTCGCCCAGGGGCTCGCTGCGCGATCAGGGTCTCGCTGGCGCTCGTCCCTGCCTTCGGTCGCGATCGCAGCGCTTGGGCGACCGTTCGGGGTTGGGGTTGGGGGCTGGGGTGGGTGCTGTGTTTTATTGGCAAGCACGAGCTGCGCTCGTCGCTGGCGCTCCTCGCTTGTCGTGCTTGCGTGCGATCGCTGCATCGCTTCGACTCGCCCTGGGGGCTCGCTTCGCGATCAGGGTCTCGCTGGCGCTCGCCCCTGCCTTCGGTCGCGATCGCAACGCCTGGGCGCCGTTCGGGGCTGGGGTGAGGGGCTGGGGTGGGTGCGGCTGTGTTCATTTGCAGGCGCGAGCTGCGCTCCTCGCCTTGACGGCTCGTCGCTTGTCGTGCTTGCGTGCGATCGCTGCATCGCTTCGACTCGCCCTGGGGGCTCGCTGCGCGATCAGGGTCTCGCTGGCGCTCGTCCCTGCCTTCGGTCGCGATCGCAGCGCTTGGGCGCCGTCCGGGGCTGGGGTTGGGGGCTGGGGTGGGTGCGGCTGTGTTTATTGCAAGCACGAGCTGTGCTTCTCGCCTGGGGGCTTGTCGCTTGTCGTGCTTGCGGCGATCGCTGGCATCGCTTCGACTCGCCCTGGGGGCTCGCTTCGCGATCAGGTTCCTCGCTAGCTCGGAACCTGCCTTCGGTCGCGATCGCAGCGCTTGGGCGCCGTTCGGGGCTGGGGTTGTTGGCTGGGGTGGTTGGGAGTGTTGCTCGCTTCGCTCGCGATTTGTCTGTCGGGGTGGGGCGGTTGGCTGCGTGGGGGGAAAATTCTTGGGGGGTGGGCCTTGGGGGTGGTGCTGTGGATAGACTGACGCGACCTTTTGCCCGAGGGCCGGCCGTCCTGTTTTGTGATTCACTGGCCGGCCGGACGCCGGTCAACGGCGGAACGCATCCAGCGAGCGGGAAGTATGCAGTCACCAGCTCAGAAGAAGTCCATCACCGGCACGCTCCTCAACCTGCTCGGCAGCGGCAAGAAGGGCGCGCCCGCCGCGCCCGCGTCGGGTGACGGTGAGATCGTCCAGCCGGCGGCCGGTGAGGGCGCCTTGGAGAACCACCTCGGTGGGGACGAGGCGCGCAACTACCGCAAGTACGAGTACGACATGGTCGCCCCGCATGTGGGGCGTTCGCTGCTGGAGATCGGGTCCGGTCTCGGGCACTTCTCCGAGCAGTTCGCCGGGCGGCTGGACTACCTCGCGGTCAGCGACAACGACCCGTACTGCGTGGGCGAGCTGCGCAAGCGGTACGAGGGCGACGACGACGTCGAGGTGCTCCACCTGGAGCTGCCCGCCGAGGTCGGGATCCGGCAGAAGGTGGACACCGTCGTCATGATGAACGTGCTGGAGCACATCAAGGACGACGTGCAGGCCCTGCGCGACCTGGCCGCCGTCACCAAGCCGGGTGGCCGCATCGTCATCTGGGTTCCCGGCTACATGCAGTTGTACGGGGACTTCGACCGCAAGGTCGGGCATGTCACCCGCTACACGCCGGCGACGCTCGGCGCGACCGTCCGGGAGGCGGGGCTGCACGCCGAGGTGCTCAAGCCGATCAACTTCCTGGGCGGGATCGCCTGGTGGGTGGCCGTACGCCGGGGCGGCGCCGGGTATCCCGACCCGCGCCTGGTCAAGATCTACGACCGTACGGTCGTGCCGCTGACCCGGACCATCGAGCGGGTCGTGCGGCCACCGTTCGGCCAGACAGTGTTCTGCGTGGCGCGCGTCCCGGGCTGAGGTTCAGTCGGAGGCGAAGAGGGCCAGGCGGTGGGCGACCGCGGCGGCCTCGCCGCGGCTGGTCACCTTCAGCTTGGCCAGGATGTTGGAGACGTGCACGCTGGCGGTCTTCGTGGAGATGACCAGCGCCTCGGCGATGTCGCGGTTGCTGTGGCCCTCCGTGAGAAGCCGCAGCACCTCGAACTCGCGCGGAGTCAGGCCGAGCGGGGCGGTGTCGTCGCGGCGGCGGACGCGGCGCGTCACCGCCTCGATCCGCTCGCACAGCGGCGCGGCACTCAGGTCGCGGGCCGCCTTGGCGGCCCGTTCCAGGCGTCGCGCCGCCCCCTCGTGGTCGCCCGAGGCCAGCGCCGCTTCGCCCGCGCCCAGGAGAGCCTCCGCCATCGGGTACGGACGCTTCAGCTCCTCCCACGCGGTCGCGGAGGCGTCCCACGCGGCCAGGGCGCGCTCGCCGCGCACACGGGCCGCCTGGGCCTCGAACGCCAGCCGGTACGCGTTCTGGGCGGGGCCGGTGGTGCTGAGCCCGGCCGCGCGCGACTCGATCTGCGGGAACGCGGGCCGACCGTCGATGGTGGCGGCGTCGCCGAGCTCCGCGCAGGCGGCGGCGCCGGTCACCAGCACCGGCCAGGCGTAGCGGGCGTCGTCCGGCAGCCCCGGATGGGCGATCACGTCCCGCACCGCCTCCAGCGCCGCGTCGGGCCGTCCCTCGGTCATCCGCAGCCGCGCCTCCAGCCGCACGGTGGAGAAGAAGTCCTGGGCCTTCTTCCACGGCATCTTCCGATGCGTGATCTCGCGGGCCTCCGCCAGCCGCTCCCTGGCGGTGTCGAGGTCGCCCCGGTACAGCGCGATCTCCCCGTCCAGGACGAGCAGCGAGGTGCGGATGGTGAGCCCGGGGTCCTGCTCCAACGACTGCCGCAGGATCGTGCGGGCCTCGTCCCACCGGCCCAGCGACACCAGCGGCTCGGCCCTGTTGATGGACACGTACGTGCCCTGGGTGCGGGCCATGCCGTGCTCCCGCGCCACATCCATGCCGAGACGGGCGACCTCGGCGGCGTCCTCGTGCCGCCCGACGCCCTCCAGGAAGTGCGACTTGATGACGGCAACACGTAGCTGCGCCTGGAAACTCCCCGCCTGGTCGGCGATCTTCTCCACCTCGCGCAGCGCCGCGCCGTCACGGTCGTAGTCCATGTCGACGCAGAACAGCGTGATGCGGGCGCTCACCTCGGCGGTCATCGATCCGATCTGGCGGGCGATCCGCAGCGACTCCTCCGCCGCCGCGCGGGCCGTCCGGATGTCGGTGGACAGCCGCACGTACGTGGCCATCGCGGCCAGCACGCGGGCGCGCAGCTCGGTGGGCGGCTCGGCCGGCAGGCAGGCCACGGCCTCCCGCAGATCGTCGATGCAACGGGACCGGGCCGTCTCGTAGTACATCCGGCCGCGCAGCTCCAGCAGCGCGGCGCGGCGCGACGCCTGGTCCTCACCGGTGCCCACGGCGCGCAGCGCGGCGCTGGCCAGCTTGATCCCGCGGTCGAACTCCCCGGCCAGATCGGCGGCCGCCGCGGCCTCCTCCAGCACGTCGACATGCCCGGCGCCGATGCGCTCCTCGGCGTCCGGTACGCGCTCCCACAGCTCCAGGACGCGCAGGAGCATCGCGAGCTTCTCGGCGTACGCCAGCGTCTTGTGCGCCTCCGCGGCGGCCCGCCATGAGCTGACCAGCGCCCAGGTGGCGTCGTGCGCCGAGTACCAGTGGTGGCTCAGCTCCACCCACAGGCGCCGCGCCGGCACCAGACCCGGATCGTTCTCCAGGGCCTCGGCGTAGCGGGTGTGCAGGCGGGTGTGCTCGCCGGGGAGCAGATCCTCGTGGATCGCCTCGCGGATCAGGGCGTGCCGGAACGCGTACCCGTCGCCGTCCACGACCAGCACGTTCGCGGCGATGGCCGGTCGCAGCAGCCGGGTGAGGCGGGGTTCGTCCAGCCCCGACACGGCGGCCAGCAGCGCGTGCTCGATGCGGGTGCCGCCCGCGCTGGCGTCGCGCAGCACCTCCTGCGTCTCCTCCGGGAGCCTCTGGACGCCCGCGAGGAGCAGGTCGCGCAGCGACTCGGGCAGCTCGGCATGCTTGCCGTCCTCGCTGCCGTCCTCGCTTTCCAGCAGGAACTCGACGAACAGCGGGATGCCCTCGCTGCGGGCGTAGATCCGGTCCACCAGCGGCGGCGGGGGCTCGGCGTCCATCGCCCCGGCCACCAGCCGCGCGACGTCGGCCTTGGACAGCCGGGTCAGTTCGAGCCGCCGTACCCGCTCGAGCCGTGCCAGTTCGGCCAGCAGGGGCCGCAGAGGGTGGGCGCGGTGCAGCTCGTTGGTGCGGTAGGTGACCACGATCAGCAGCGGTGAGCCGCCGGCGTTGCGGATCAGGAACGCCAGCAGCTCGCGGGTGGACTGGTCGGCCCAGTGCGCGTCCTCGATCACCAGCACCACGGGGCCGCGCTCGGCCAGCCGCTCCAGCAGGGTCAGCACCAGCTCGAACAGCCGGGCCCGCTCCTCCGCGGACGCCTCGTCGGACTCCGGCTCGCCGAACTCCGGCAGCAGCCGGGCCAGCCCGGAGGTGTCGGCCCGCGGCAGGAGACCCGCCACCCCTTCGATGCCGATGTCGCGGACCAGCCCGCGCAGCACGGTGGTGAACGGGATGAACGGCAACCCGTCCGATCCCAGCTCAAGGCATCCGCCCGCCAGGAGCCGGGCGCCCTTCTCCCCGAGGCGGGCCGCGAACTCCCGGATCAGCCGGGTCTTGCCGACCCCGGCCTCGCCTCCGATCAGCACCGCTCCCGGCGCGCGCGAAAGCGACTCCTCCAAGTCGCCCAGCTCGGCCGTCCGGCCGACCATGAGGGACGGCATCGCGCGTATGCTCACGCCCTCAAGCATGCCAAACCCGTCGGACATTCCTGTCACGATTTTTTACCGGTTACGCCGTGAAACTGATGGTCAGCCCGGATTCATCCGCCAGGTCTGGCCCCGGTGCTCGTCCAGTCCGGGCACCGGGCCGGGCGGCAGCGGCGGGTGCACGGTGGTGCGGACGGGCACGCCGACCGTGCCGTCCGCGATGACGCCGCGGGCCTGGAAGTGCCCGTGCGCCATCATCTCGGCCCTGGTCAGCACCGGCGCCACCGGCGCGCCCGCCGGGTAGAGCAGATCGATGGCCTCGTCCCTGGTGAGCCGGGAGATCGCGGCGGCCACCGCGGCGTCCAGCTCCCGCACCCGCGCCAGCCGCTCGGAGAACGGGAGGTCGGCGTGCTCCACCAGGCCGAGCGCACGGCAGGTCGCGGCCCACAGCCGCTGCTCCGACACCACCCCCAGGGTGATCTTGCCGCCGTCCTTGGTGGTGTAGACCCCGTACCCGGGGACCGGGGGGCCGGGCTCCCGCCGGCGCTCACGCGGCTCGGGGACGGTGCCGACCCAGTGCGCCAGGACGTCCGCCATGCCCAGGTCGATGTGGTCGCCGAGCCCCGTCGTCCGCGCCTTCAGGCAGGCCGCCGTGATCGCGAACGCGGCCATCGTCGCCGCCGCCATGTCGGCGACGGGCAGCTCGTCCACGTCCGGCGATCCGGCCTCGGGCGGCATCGCCCCCGTATAGGCGCGGTAGTTGACGTCGTGCCCCGGCAGCGCCGACAGCGATCCGTGCGATCCGTATCCCGACAGCGAGCAGTAGACCAGCCCGGGATTGAGGGCCAGCACCGCCTCGTGCCCGACGCCGAGCCGGTCGGCGACGCCGGGACGGTACCCCTCCACGAAGACCTCGGCCCCGGCGGCGAGCTCCAGGCAGCGGGCCCGGTCGGACGGGTCCTTGAGGTCCAGGACGATGCCGCGCTTGTGCTGGTTGAGCAGGTCGAAATGGCTCGGGAAGGCGCGCATCGGCTCGCCGCCCGGCGGCTCCACCTTGATCACGTCGGCGCCGAGCTGGGCGAGCAACTGGGTGGCGTACGGCCCGGGCCGCCACATCGTCAGGTCCAGCACCCGCAGCCCGTCCAGCAGCGCCATGGTCCCACTCCGCTCCCCGCTGATCGTGACCACGCTCACCCCCCGCGCCCCGCCTCGTCAAGGCGCTCCGGGCACCGGAATGACGACGCCCTTGCCGTTCCTTGGAGCTCTGTTGACGTGCCGTCCAATCCGGGGGACGCTGACCGGGGTAGAACGGGATTCTGCGAGGTCAGAGCCGGTGGAGGTGGTCGGAATCCGATTCTCCCTTTTCTACGAACACCAGCTTCCCCGGCCTTGGGACGACGGCCGGGAGCAACGGCTCTACCAGGACGCGCTCGAACAGATCGAGATCGCCGACCGGGTCGGGTTCGACTACGTGTGGGAGGTCGAGCACCACTTCCTGGAGGAGTACAGCCATTCCTCCGCGCCGGAGGTCTTCCTCGCCGCCGCGTCCCAGCGGACCGAGCGGATCAGGCTCGGCCATGGGATCGTCCAGCTCCCGCACCAGGTCAACCACCCGGCGCGGGTGGCCGAGCGCATCGCCACGCTCGACCTGGTGTCCGGCGGACGGGTCGACTTCGGCACCGGTGAGGCCAGCTCGGGCGCCGAGCTGGGGGGCTTCGGCGTCAAGCGCGCCGACAAGCGCGCCCAGTGGCAGGACGCCATCGACGCCATCACGCGGATGTTCGTCGAGGAGCCCTTCGCCGGGTGGGACTCGCCGTTCATGACGATGCCGCCGCGCAACGTGATCCCCAAGCCCGTCCAGCGGCCGCATCCGCCGCTGTGGGTGGCCTGCTCGCGGCGCGAGACCATCCATTTCGCCGCCCGCAACGGCATCGGCGCGCTGTCGTTCTCGTTCGTCGAGCCCGAGGACGCCGGTGTGTGGGTGGACGAGTACTACCGGCTGATCGAATCCGAGGAGTGCGTCCCGGCCGGTTTCGCGGTCAATCCCAATGTCGCCGTCGTCCTGCCGATGATGCTGCACCGGGACGAGGCCACCGCGATCGACCGCGGTATCGACGGCGCCCATTTCTTCGGTTTCGCGCTCGCGCACTATTACGGCAACACGCCGCACGACCCCGGCCGCACGGACGTCTGGAAGCATTTCCAGGAGCGCAGGGCCGCCCGGGGCTTCTCCCGCGACCAGATCATCGCCAACGCCCGGTCGCTGAACGTCAACATCGGCTCGCTGCGCGGCGCGGTCGGCACGCCCGACCAGGTGGCGGAGCTCATCAGCCGGTACGCGTCGGTGGGCGTCGACCACATCTCGTTCGTCCTGCAAGCGGGGCCGAACCGGCACGAGCACATCTGCGAGTCCCTCGAACTGTTCGGATCGGCGGTCCTGCCGCGCTTCGCCGAAGGGCGGGAGGAGCGCGAGGCCGCGAAGGCGGAGCGCCTGGCCCCCGCGATCGAGGCCGCGCTCGCCCGCCGCGAACCCGCACGTAAGGTCCCGGCGGGCTACCGCATCGACGAGTCCGCGGAAGTGGCCCGTGCCCGCCGTGCGCGCCGCCCGTCGGGTGTCCGCCCCGCCCTCGCCAATACGCGGAACGAGCTACGGGAAAGCGTGCGGCGAAACGCCTTCAAGGCCATCTACCGTTTCGTCGGCAACCGTACCGACGCCCAACTGGAACGACGTTTCGGTCCCGGCGCCCAGCGTCTCTTCTTCGCCGGGATGGCCCGCGCCTACGACCCTTCGGTCAAGCGCGGCTTCCAGGGCGAGCTGGAATTCCGGCTGTCCCGCACCGACGGCGCCACCCTGGCCTGGACGATCGAGGTCCACGACGGCCGGGCCCGGTCCCGTCCGGGGCCGGCCTCGAAGCCCGCCCTCAGGATCCGCACCGGCACGGCCGACTTCCTGCGCGTCCTCTCCGGTCACACCAACCCGGCCACGCTGTTCATGGACGGCCGTCTCACGCTGACGGGCGACACCGAGCTGGCCCCGCGGGTGAGCGAGATGTTCGGCGGACCCTCGCCCTACTGATCGAGCCGATCCCATCTTGCGTTGGTCTTCCCAACGATTTATTGTTGGTCACACCAACGTAAAGAGGAGGGGCCATGCCCACGATCGACGTTCTCGACTCGACGATGTACTACGAGGAGTCCGGCGCCGGGGCTCCGTTCGTCTTCCTGCACGGCAACCCGGCGTCGTCCCGCATATGGCGCAAGGTGCTGCCCGCGTTCGGCGGGCCCGCCCGGCTGCTGGCGCCGGACCTGATCGGCATGGGCCGTTCCGGCAAGCCGGACGTGCCGTACCGCTTCGGCGACCACGCGCGGTACCTGGACGCCTGGTTCGACCGGCTGGAGCTGGACGAGGTCGTGCTCGTCGGCCATGACTGGGGCGGCGCTCTGGGCTTCGACTGGGCGTCGCGGAACCCCGGGCGCGTCCGCGGGGTGGCCTTCTTCGAGACGATCGTCAAGGAGATGTCCTGGAACGATCTGGGGGAGGCGCCGCGCGCACGGGCGGAGGCCATCCGGGGGCCGGAGGGCGAGAAGCTGGCGCTCGACCAGAACTATCTCCTGGAGTCCGCGTTCACCGGCGGCGTGCTCAACCCGCTGAGCGACGAGGAGCTGGAGCCCTACCGCGCGCCGTTCCCGACCCGCGAGAGCCGCCGCCCGATCCTGGAGTGGGCGCGTTCGCTGCCGCTGGACGGGGACCCCGCCGACGTGGCCGAACGGATCCGCCATTACGGCAAGTGGCTGGCCGGCAGTGACAACGTTCCCAAGCTGCTGCTCACCTTCGACTCCTCGCCCACCTTGCTGTTCCAGCAGGGAGGAGAGCTGGTGGAGTGGTGCGCGGCCAACATCGCCGCGCTGGAGATCGAGCACTGCGGCCCGGCCGGGCACCACGCCGCGGAGGACCGGCCGGAGGCCATCGCCACGGCGATCACCGGCTGGGCCCGGAGGCACGGGCTGCTGGGCGGGTGACCGCCGGCACGGCGTGAGCCCGGTCATCGGGGACGTCCGCGCCGTTTGGTGTCATGGGGGCGCGTAGGTGATGCTTGGGGCGTGTCAACGGAGACTTTGAGCGCGGTGGGCGGAGCGGCCGAGCTGCGCGCCTTCCTGCACGGACTGCCCGGCGTGGACCAGGTCGGCGCCGACGAGCGGGCGGCCCGGCTGGCGACCCGGTCCATCAAGACCTCGGCCAAGGCGCAGGCGATCGACCTGGCCATCTCGATGGTGGACCTGACCACCCTGGAGGGCGCGGACACGCCGGGGAAGGTGCGGGCGCTGTGCGCCAAGGGCGTCAACCCCGACCCCGGCGACCCCGATGTGCCGAAGGTGGCGGCGATCTGCGTGTACCCCGATCTCGCCGGGGTCGCCGCCGAGGCGCTCAAGGGCACGGGGATCGGCGTCGCGGCCGTCGCCACCTCGTTCCCGTCCGGGCGGGCGCCGCTGGAGGCCAAGCTGGCCGACACCCGCGCGGCCGTCCGGGCGGGGGCGACCGAGATCGACATGGTGATCGACCGGGGCGCGTTCCTGGCCGGCGACTACCTGAAGGTGTACGAGGAGATCGTCGCGGTCAAGGAGGCGTGCGGCGACGCCCACCTCAAGGTGATCTTCGAGACCGGCGAGCTGGTCACCTACGACAACGTGCGGCGGGCGTCCTGGCTGGCGATGCGGGCCGGGGCGGACTTCATCAAGACCTCGACGGGGAAGGTGGCGCCGGCCGCGACCCTGCCGGTGACCCTGGTCATGCTGGAGGCGGTGCGCGACTTCCGCGACCAGACGGGACGCCAGGTGGGCGTCAAGCCCGCCGGCGGGATCCGCACCACCAAGGACGCGATCAAGTACCTGGTGCTGGTCAACGAGACCGCGGGCCCGGACTGGCTGACCCCCGAGCACTTCAGGCTCGGCGCGTCCAGCCTCCTGAACGACCTGCTGATGCAGCGCCGCAAGCTGGCCACCGGCGCCTACTCCGGCCCCGACTACTTCACGCTCGACTGACCGGGGGACCCATGGACTTCCAGTACGCACCGGCCCCCGAGTCACGTGCCGTCGTCGACATCCGGCCCTCGTACGGGCTGTTCATCGGCGGCGAGTTCGTCGATGGCCACGGCGAGCCGTTCAAGAGCATCGACCCGTCCAACGAGGAGCCGCTGGCCGAGATCGCCTGCGCGGACGCGGCCGACGTCGACCGCGCGGTGGCCGCCGCCCGTGCCGCCTACGACGGCGTCTGGGGGACGATGCCGGGCCGCGAGCGGGCCAAGTACCTCTACCGGATCGCCCGGATCGTCCAGGAGCGCTCGCGCGAGCTGGCCGTCCTGGAGTCGATCGACAACGGCAAGCCGATCCGCGAGTCGCGGGACGTGGACCTGCCGCTGGTGGCCGCCCATTTCTTCTACTACGCGGGCTGGGCCGACAAGCTCGGCCACGCGGGGTTCGGACCGGACCCGCGGCCCCTGGGCGTGGCCGGTCAGGTCATCCCGTGGAACTTCCCCCTGCTGATGCTGGCCTGGAAGATCGCCCCGGCGCTGGCGTGCGGCAACACGGTGGTGCTCAAGCCGGCCGAGACGACGCCGCTGACCGCGCTGGCGTTCGCCGAGATCTGCCGGCAGGCGGACCTGCCCCCGGGCGTGGTCAACATCGTCACCGGCGCGGGCGACACCGGCCGGGCGCTGGTGGAGCACGACGGCGTCGACAAGGTCGCGTTCACCGGGTCCACCGAGGTGGGACGGCAGATCGCGCGGGCGGTGGCGGGCACGCGCAAGAAGCTGACGCTGGAGCTGGGCGGCAAGGCCGCCAACGTGATCTTCGAGGACGCGGCGCTGGACCAGGCGGTCGAGGGCGTGGTCAACGGGATCTTCTTCAACCAGGGACATGTGTGCTGCGCGGGCTCGCGGCTGCTCGTCCAGGAGTCGGTGGCCGACGAGCTCCTCGACCGGCTCAAGCGGCGCATGACCACGCTGCGCGTCGGCGACCCCCTCGACAAGAACACCGATGTGGGCGCGATCAACTCGGCCGAGCAGCTCGCGAAGATCCGCGCGCTGTCGGAGATCGGCGAGCGGGAGGGCGCCACGCGCTGGTCGCCGCCGTGCGAGCTGCCGCAACGCGGGTTCTGGTTCGTGCCCACCGTGTTCACCGGGGTCGCGCAGTCGCACCGGATCGCACGCGAGGAGATCTTCGGGCCGGTGCTGTCGGTGCTGACGTTCCGCACGCCCGCCGAGGCGGTGGAGAAGGCCAACAACACCCCCTACGGGCTGTCGGCCGGGGTCTGGACGGAGAAGGGCTCCCGCATCCTGTGGATGGCCGAGCGGCTGCGCGCGGGCGTGGTCTGGGCCAACACGTTCAACAAGTTCGACCCCGCGTCGCCGTTCGGCGGCTACAAGGAGTCGGGGTTCGGCCGCGAGGGCGGCCGGCACGGTCTGGAGGCGTACCTGAATGTCTGAGCGGAACCGGCTGGCCGTGCGCAAGACCTACAAGCTGTTCATCGGGGGCGCGTTCCCCCGGTCCGAGTCCGGCAGGTCGTACGTGGTGAACGACGCCAAGGGACGGTTCCTGGCGAACGCGTCCCAGGCGTCCCGCAAGGACCTGCGGGACGCCGTCACGGCCGCGCGCAAGGCGTTCGGCGGCTGGTCGCGGCGCACCCCCTACAACCGCGGCCAGATCCTCTACCGCGTCGCCGAGATGCTGGAGGGACGGCACGCGCAGTTCGTCGACGAGCTGCGCGCCGCGGGCCTCCAGAAGAACGCGGCGGTCGCGGAGGTCGACGAGGCCATCGACCGCTGGGTCTGGTACGCGGGCTGGGCCGACAAGCTCGCCGCGGTCACGGGCGCGGCCAACCCGGTCGCGGGCCCGTTCTTCGACTTCTCCACGCCCGAGCCCACCGGGGTCGTCGGGATCGCGGCGCCCGACTCGCCGCTGCTCGGCCTGGTGTCGGTGGTGGCGCCGGTGATCGTGTCCGGCAACACCTGCGTGGTGGTGGCCTCCGAGCCGGCGCCGCTGCCCGCGATCACGCTCGCGGAGGTGCTGGCGACCTCCGACCTTCCGGGCGGGGTGGTGAACCTGCTCACCGGGCGACGTGACGAACTCCTGCCCTGGCTTGCCTCGCACATGGACGTCAACGCGCTGGATCTCGCGGGCGTCCCCGAAGACCGGGTGCGCGAGCTGGAGGAGGCCGCCGCGGAGAACCTCAAGCGCGTACTGCGTCCCGGCGCGGCCGCCGGAAACGGCGGCGTGGCAGGGGCTGCGGGCGCGCGCGACGACTGGACGGGCGATCCCGGAACGGCGCGGATGACCGCGTTCCTGGAGGTCAAGACGGTCTGGCATCCGGTGGGCGTCTGATCCTCGATCGGCGGAAAGTGTGTAGACCGTCACGATCTGTGGAATAGTCTCCCCGTAACTGATCATCACGGGGGGGAAGATCAGTGCCGACACAGAGGACATCGCGTACGGCGTCGGGCCGAGGAACGGCGGCGCGTACGACGGGCACCAAGAAGGCCAGGAAGACCACGAGTGCCGCGCAGACGGCGACGGCGCCGCGGACCACCGTCCGCCGGAGCACCGGCACCTCGTCCAAATCCACGGGCACGACCAGGCGCGCGAGCACGTCCAGCCGGTCCGGCACGAGCCGGTCCAGCACGAGCAGGTCCAGGACCGGCACGAGCCGCTCCGGGACGAGCCGGACGTCCGCGGCGCAGAGCCGTAGCTCCAAGGCGGCGGCCACCAAGGTCACCAAAGCGGCCAGCGAGGCCAAGTCGGCCGCCACCAAGATGAGGTCGGTGGCGACCAAGGCGACCTCCTCGGCCAAGGCCATGACGGCCATGACGAAGGCCATGACCACCGCCACCAAGGCGATGACCGACGCGTCACGGGCGATGAACGCCGCGGCCAAGGCCATCACCACGTCCGCTCCCGCCACCGGGCGGAGCACAAGGAGCACCACGTCCCGTTCAGGTGGGACGCGGGGCACGTCCAGAAGCACCGGGACGCGCGGCACGACATCGCGCGGCACGACCTCACGCGCTCGCAGTACCGGCACGCGCGCTCGCAGCACGGGCACACGGAGCACGGGCACACGGAGCACGGCGTCACGCAGCACGAGTTCGCGCAGCGGCACGCGCAGTTCGGGGACGCGCAGCACGTCTGGCACAGGCGGCTCCGGGGCGAGAAGTCCTGGCTCTCGAAGCATCACGGCGAGATCCAGTCCGCCCCGGAGGACCACCGCACGCGCCGAGTCCGCGGCGCCGTCGTCCGAGATGCCGGCGCCCATGGTCGAGCCCAAGACGGACCCCAGGACGGACCCCAGGACGAACATGGAGGCGATGCGGCCCTCGGGCGGCGCCGGTTTCCTCTCGTCTCTCACCAGCAGGCGCGACGAGTCCTGAGCGCGGGAACCGGCGGCGAAGCCCGTCCACAACCGTGGACGGGGGCGGGGCTTCGCCGGACATGCCCTTGATCGGCGCGGAGGCACGGCCGCACGGCGAGGCCGAAGGCCACCTCCGGTAGGAACACCCGCGGGGCGGCATGGGGGACTACGGGCGGCGACTCCGGTTCGGCCACTATCTCGATCCGGACGCCGGGACGGAGCCGGTGACCACCGCTCAGCGCGCGGACCGGCTGGGCCTGGACCTGCTCGGGATCGCCGACCGTCCGTACGACGGCCGGTGCCTGGACGCGCCCGCCCTGATGGCGACCGTGCTGGCCGCCGCCAGGCGGATCCGCGTGTTCCCGGCCGTGGCCTGCCTGCCGCTGCGCCCGCCCGTTGTGCTCGCCAAGACGATCGCGTCGCTGGACGTGCTGAGCGGCGGCCGGGTCGAGCTCGGCCTCGGCTGCGGCACGGCTCCGGACGGCGTCCGGTCGTTCGGTGGACGGCCCCTGCCCGCCGCCGGCGCGCGCGCCGCGCTGGAGGAGGCGGTGCTGGTCGTCCGGTCGATGTGGGACGGCGGCAACGGCATCCATTTCAGGGGCGAGCACTACCGGGTGGACGGGGCGAGGCCGGGTCCCGCACCGGCGCACCCGATCGGCGTGTGGCTCGGGGTGACCGGGCCGCGCTCGCTGGCCCTGGCCGGGCGGATCGCCGACGGCTGGATCGCGATGTCGTCGCGGGTCCCGCCCGCGCGGCTGCCGGACGCGCAGCGCCGGATCGACGAGGCCGCCCTCGAGGCGGGACGCGACCCGGCGGAGATCCGCCGCGTCTACGTGCTGAACGGCTCCATCGACCGCGGCGCGGCACGGCGGTCGGCGCCGCGCGGCCTGCTGAACGGCGACCCGCCCGCTGGGTGGACGAGATCGCCGAACTGGCCGTCGGGTACGGCGTGGACTCGTTCCTGTACGGGGGCGACCCCGCCGGCCTGGAGGTGTTCGCCCTGGAGATCGTCCCGGAGGTGCGGGAGACCGTCGGGCGCGAGCGCGCGAGGTTGTGAGCCGCGCTCACATGCGCTCGGGCGTGGGCACGCCCAGCAGGCCGAGGCCGGTCTCCAGCGTGCGCAGCGTCGCCGCGGCCAGCGCCAGCCGGGACGCCCTCGTCTCCTCGTCCGGGGCCTTCAGCACCGGGCAGTTCTCGTAGAACGCCGTGTACGCCGAGGCCAGATCGAAGATGTAGCCCGCGAGCCGGTGCGGTTCGGCGGTCGCGCCCGCCTGCTCCAGCACCGCGCCGAAGCCCAGCAGGTGCAGGGCCAGCGCCCGCTCGGCCTCGTGCCCGAGCACGATCGGGCCGTGCGCCTCCTCGGGCCGCAGCCCGCCCCTGCGGAAGATCGACCGGATCCGGGCGACGGCGTACTGGAGGTACGGGCCGGTGTTCCCGCGGAAGGCGATCATCCGGTCGAAGTCGAAGACGTACTCGCTGTCGCGGGCCGTCGACAGGTCGGCGTACTTGACCGCGCCGATCCCGACCGCCTCCACGATCGCGGCCCGCTCCTCCTCGCCGAGCGACTCCTCGCGTTCGATCTTGTCGTACTCCACCCCGGCCCGCTCGACGGCCTCGTCCAGCAGCTCGCTCAGCTTGACCGTGCCGCCGGCCCGGGTGCGCAGGATCTTGCGGTCGGTGCCCAGCACGTTGCCGATCTCGGCGTGCTCGGCCGACACCTCGTCGGGCAGCCAGCCGGCCATCCGCGCCACCGCGAACACCATCTGGAAGTGCAGCGACTGCGGCGCGCCCACCACGTAGACCATCCGGTTGACCCGCTCGGTCTCGACCCGGTACTTCACGGTGGCCAGATCGGTGGTGGAGTAGTTGTAGCCGCCGTCGCTCTTGCGCAGGATCACCGGGAGCGGCTCCCCGTCGCGGCCCTTGAACCCGGGCGGGAACACGCACAGCGCGCCGTCGCTGATCACCGCGATGCCGCGGGACTCCAGCTCCTCGGTGATCGGGCCGAGCATGTCGTTGTAAAAGCTCTCGCCCTTGATGTCGGCGTCGGTGAGGGTGATCCGCAGCCGCCGGTAGACGGAGTTGAAGTACCGCTTGGAGACGTCCACCAGCAGGTTCCAGAGCCGCAGCGTCTCGGGGTCGCCGGACTGAAGTGCTACCACCCGCCGCCTCGACCGGTCGGCGAACTCCTCGTCGGAGTCGAACTTCCGGCGGGCGGCCTGGTAGAACGCGGTCAGGTCGCTGACGGACGAGTCGTCCCGCGCGGCGGCCTCCTCGCCGAGGTCGAGCAGGTGCTCGATGAGCATGCCGAACGGGGTGCCCCAGTCGCCGATGTGGTTGTCCCTGATCACCTCGTGGCCCAGGAACTCCAGGATCCGGGCGATCGCGTCGCCCACGATCGTCGTCCGCAGATGCCCGACGTGCATCTCCTTGGCGACGTTGGGCGAGGAGTACTCCACCACGACCCTCTGGGGGGCCTCGGTGGGGGGCACGTCCAGCCGCTCCTCCTCCAGGACCCGCCGGGCCTGCTCCGCGATCCACTCGTCCTTGAGGGTCAGGTTGATGAAGCCGGGCCCGCTGACCTCGACACCGGAGGCCACGTCGGCGACGTCCAGCCTGGCCACGATCTCGTTCGCCACCTCGCGCGGCGCGCGGCCCAGCCTCTTGGCCAGCGGCAGCGCCACGTTGGCCTGGAGGTCGGCGAACTGCGACGGCCGGATGACCGGGTCGGTGTCCGCGTACGACGGTCCGAAGGCGGCGGCCAGCGCGGCCTGGACCCGGGCGGCGAGTACGAGTTGCGGATCGGGCATGTGCCAAGGTTATCGGCGCCGCGGCAGCGGACCGGACACATTCGCCAGGGAGGTGATCAGCGCTCCCGGGGCTCGTCCTCGGCCGCCTCCGGCGCCGTGTCGGGATCGGAGCCGCGCTCCCGCTCCTCCTTGTCGCGGCCCGTCAGGCGGCCGAGCCTGGACGGGGTGCGCAGGGCGCCGACCTGCTCGCGGATCCGGTCCACGATCCGCCCCGCCACCAGTTCCTCGGCGAGCAGGCAGGCGGAGGTGATCGCGCGGGCCCTGGACGCCCCGTGCGCGATGACCACCGTCCCGTTCAGGCCGAGCAGCACCCCGCCGCCGTAGGTCTCGGCGTCCAGCCGCTCCCTCAGCTCCAGCAGCCGGCGGCGCTGGAACAGCGTCCCGAACCTGGCGGCCCGGCTGCCGGACATGGTTCGCCGCAGCTCCTCCAGGGCCGCGCGGGCGGCGCCCTCCATGGTCTTCAGCGCCACGTTGCCGGTGAAGCCGTCGGCGACCACCACGTCCACCGCGCCGCTCAGCAGGTCGTGGCCCTCGACGTTCCCGGCGAACTCGATGCCCTGCTGCCCGCCGGACAGCAGCTCGTACGCCCGCCTGGTGGCCTTGTTGCCCTTGCCCGCCTCGGCGCCGATGTTCAGCAGGCCCACCCGCGGCCTGGGCAGTCCCAGCAGGATCTGCGCGTACGCGGTGCCCACGGCGGCGAACTGCACCAGCGTCTCGGGCTTCACGTCCACGGTGGCGCCGGAGTCCAGCAGCACGGTCGGGCGGGGCCGCGTGGGCAGGGTCACCGCGATCGCGGGACGCATCACACCCTGCTGCCCCTTGAGCCGCAGCCGCGCGGTCGCCACCACGCCCGCCGTCGTCCCGGCCGAGACCAGCGCCGACGCCCGCCCCTGCCTGATCAGGCGGCAGGCGATGGCGATGGACGAGCGCGGCTTGCGCCAGCCCGCCAGGGCGCCCTCGCCCATGTCCAGCGCCTCGTCGGCGTGCGCGATCGGGATCTCGCCGGCCGCCCCGTGGCGCTCCAGCTCGGCGCGGATCCGCGGGGCGCGCCCGACCAGCACCAGCCGGGCGCCGTGCTCGCGGACGGCCGCCACCGCCCCGGCGATGACCTCCCCGGGGGCGTGGTCGCCGCCCATGGTGTCCACCGCCACGGGCGCGAGCCGTCCGGCGGCCGTGGCGGGCACGGCCTGCTCGGTACGGTGCGGCGCCGGGCGCGGGCGCCCGCCCGTGCCGGTCATGGCGACTCCAGGTGGGTGAAAGGACGCGATGTGCCGGATGACGGCGGTTCATCGCATGCTAGGCGGTCCCTTCACCCGCCCCGACCGGCGGGTTGTGCTCGGGCGGGCGGGCGACGGCGTTCCGGGCGCGGTCAGCCCGTCTCGCGGCGGCAGTCGGCGCCGAGGCAGCGGGCGTTCTCCACCACCGGCCGGCCGTCGATCAGGATCGTGAAGTGGTGCGTCTTGGTCCTGTCCTCGCCGGTGCCGATGACCTGGACGTCGCGCCGGTCGGTGGTCGTGCCCTTGCAGCCGGCGCGCAGCCTCAGCTTGGTCCAGCCCTCGATGTCGGTGCACTGCAACGCCGAGGCCAGGGAGACGCCGCGGCCGCGCAGCTCCTCGGTGGCGTTGGCGGCCAGCGCGTTGCGCAGCGCCGTCTGGGTCGGGTAGCGCAGTTCCTTGGAGTCGGTCAGCAGGAAGAAGGCGGTGGCGGCTATCGCCCCGGCCAGGCCGGTCGCGCCCGCCGCCACCACGCGTGTGCGGGTGATCTTCACAAGCCGTTTCGTCGCCACGGAGACGGGGCGGTATGCGGGACGTGCCCAGGTTTTCCGTTCCTCCGGGCAAGTCCTTGCCCGGAGGCGGGCGCCGGGGGCGGTCCGGCCGCGGGCTCATCCCAGCACCCCGGCGACGGCGTCGGCGATCGCGTCCGGCCGGTCGAGCTGGAGCATGTGCCTGGCCCCCGGCAGCTCGACCTGCCGTCCGCGCGGGCTCATCGCGGCCAGCAGGCGGTGCCCCCGTGACCACTCCCGTCCCCGGCCGGTGTCCTGGACGTCGCCGAGCGCCGTCAGCACGATCAGCGGGATCGGGGGGAACGGCCGCCGCTCGCGCAGCGCGGCCAGGTCGGCCGCCATCTCCCGGTAGGCGAACTCCTCGGCCACGATGGTGCCGAGCACGGTGCCGCGTCCGTACACGTCCCGGACCAGGCCCTTCGGTACGGTGTCGTCCCGGTCGCTGGTGAAGCCGAGGACGACGCGCCGTCCGGCGGGACCCGCCAGGCGGGCGAGCCGCGTCAGGTCGAGGACGGCCGCGAGTGCCCTGGTCAGCGGGTGCAGCACGGCCGCCACCCGGGGCCGTCCGCGCGGGGCGTGCTCGTAGCTCGGATCGACGAGCACCATCGCGTTCACCAGCTTGGGATGCGCCCTGGCCAGCGCCTCGGCGGCGAACGCCCCCATGGAATGGGCCAGCACGGTGACCGGCGGGCCGGCGTCCTCCGCCAGCCCGGCCATGATCCGTACATCGCGGCGCAGGCTCGGCGGCGCCTGCCCGGCGGGGCTCAGCCCCAGTCCGGGCCGGTCGTAGATCAGCACGCGGTGCGCGTCCCGCAGGAGCGCCACCGACGGGTCCCAGTCGAACCACGCGCCGCCGAGCCCCGAGGTGATCAGCAGCGGGGGGCCGTCGCGGCGGCCGGTGTCGATCAGGTCGACCCGCTCGCCCGCCGCCTCGGCGAGCGTCGAGGTGTATCCGGTCCCGGTCATCGTGCCGCTCCTCGCCGTACCCGGAGTGCCGTACCCGTAGTGCCGCCGCCGTTCGCCGCGACCAGGGCGGACCCTGTACGGCGGGCCCCAGCATAGGCACACTGGGACGCGGAGAACGCCTCACATCCCGTAACCGCCAGGACCTGGGACGGGGACCCGCACCGCCGTTCGTCCGATTTGTCAGATCTGCTGGTGACCAGCATCTTTGTTGTGGCATGCGGGTAGATATTCGTTATAGGGATGTTTGAACCGCTTCAAGGGGGGTGTGCCGGGCCACAGCCATCACTATCCGTTATGTCCACGCGCCCGGCCCCTCCGGGCGCGACTCCCCGCTGACGTCAAGGAGACCCAACACGTGACACTGGTGAACGACGCGGCTCCCGCCCTGCGATCCTCCGGTCGTAATTTCCGCGCCTTCACGGCGAAGCACCTCGACGAGCTGACCGCCCGCGCGGGTCTGAGCGCGCGGGAACGGTTGGAGATCCGGGCGGTCGCGACGGTGCTGCCGTTCCGGACCAACGCCTACGTCGTCGAGGAGCTGATCGACTGGTCGGCCGCTCCCGACGACCCGATCTACCGGCTGGTGTTCCCCAGTGCGGACATGCTCCCGGAGGCCGATGTCGCCCGGCTCTGCGACCTGCTGCGCCGCGAGGCGCCCAAGGCAGAGATCGAGGCCGCCGCGCACCAGGTGCGGATGCGGCTCAACCCCCACCCGGCCGGGCAGATGGAGCTGAACATCCCCAGCTTCGGCGACGGCAAGGTCCCCGGGCTCCAGCACAAGTACGACGAGACCGTGCTGTACTTCCCCAAGCAGGGCCAGACCTGCCACGCCTACTGCACCTACTGCTTCCGCTGGGCGCAGTTCGTCGGCGAGCCCGATCTGAAGATGGCCGGGGACGACTCCGGCCGGCTGCGGGACTACCTGCTGGCCCATCCCCAGGTGACCAGCGTCCTGTTCACCGGTGGCGACGCCATGATCATGGGTGAGCCGGTGCTGCGGCGCTACATCGAGCCGCTGCTGGAACTGGAGCAGCTCGAGTCGATCAGGATCGGCACCAAGGCGCTGGCCTACTGGCCGGCCAAGTTCGTCACCGACCCCGACGCCGAGGCCATGCTGCGCCTGTTCGAGCAGGTCGTGGAGTCCGGCAAGAACCTGGCCTTCCAAGCCCACTTCACCCATCCGCGCGAGCTGGAGCCGCTGGCGGTCACCGAGGCGGTGCGGCGCATCCGCGGCACCGGCGCGGTCATCCGCACCCAGGCGCCGCTGATCCGCACCATCAACGACGACCCCGCGGTGTGGAACACCATGTGGCGCGCGCAGACCAGGATGGGCTTGGTCCCGTACTACATGTTCGTGGAGCGCGACACCGGCCCCCAGGACTATTTCGCCGTCCCGCTGGCCCGCGCGTACGAGATCTTCCGGGACGCCTTCGCGGGCATCTCCGGCCTGTCCCGCACCGTCCGCGGCCCGTCCATGTCCGCCACCCCCGGCAAGGTGTGCGTGGACGGGGTGGTGGAGGTGGCCGGGCAGAAGGTGTTCGCGCTGCACTTCATCCAGTGCCGCGATCCCGAGCTGGTCGGCAGGCCCTTCTTCGCCGAGTACGACCCCACCGCCGTGTGGCTGGACGATCTCAAACCCGCCTTCGCCGACCGCTTCCCCTGGCAATAGCGTCCCCTGGCAACGGCGACGTCCCGGGTGGGGGCGCTCCTCCCCACCCGGGTCCGCTGCCCGGCGGGCGCCTGCCCTGACAGACGCCTGCGAGCGATCTGGCAGAACGGCCCGGCAGCCTGGCGGCATGATGTTCACCGAAGTGTTCGTCCCCAAAGGCCGCCTCACCGCCGACCGCCGCCGCAGGCTCGCCCAGGGGTTCATGGGCTGCATGACAGGGGCCGGAGAAGAGATGGACGAGCGGCAGGCCGCCGTCTTCGCGTCCCAGTTCCACGTGGTGCTGCACGAGCCCGAGACCTGGGTCGTGGGCTCGGACCTCGCCGGCGACCCGCCTCCGTACCTGGTCCGCGTCCACGTCCCCGGGCCTTGGCGCAAGGACACCAGCGAGTACGTCATCACGACGTTCACCCGGCTGATCGTCGAGGAGGACCCCGGAGCGGCCGTCCAGGTGCACGTCCTGGGCGTCGCCGACGGGAGCATGGGCGTGCGCGGCGAGGTCAAGACCTCCACCGGGCTCGTGGAGATGATGAACGACCCCCTGCGCCAGGACCTGGCCGAGGGCCGGGCGGTCGTCGACCCGATCTGCGACATGATCGTCATGCTGGACAAGGCCCCGACCCTGGAGTGGGAGGGCACGCTGTACGGGTTCTGCTGCGAGGACTGCCGTACGGAGTTCGTCAAGAGGCAGGAGAAGAAGGCCGCCCGTGCCGCTAGCGCCTGAACGGGTGGCAAAGTGGCGGTATGCGCGTTCGCATCCTCGGTCCTCTCCAGGTGGAGGCCGATGGTGCCATCGTGCGCATCGGCGGCCTGCGCCTGCGCGCGCTACTGGCCCGCCTCGCCTTGGACGCGGGGCGGCCGGTCCCGCAGGAGTCCTTGTGCCAGGCGCTCTGGCCCGAGGAGGCCCCGGAGAACCCGTCCCACGCGCTGCACTCGCTCGTCACACGCCTGCGCCGCGCCCTGCCCGAGGGCTCCCTGGTGCTGCGCTCAGAGGGGTACTGCCTGGACGTGCCGTCTGCCGCCGTGGACGCGGCGTGCTTTGAGCAGCTCGCAGGGCAGGGCCGCCAGGCGTTCCGTGACGGCCGCTTGCGCGAGGCGTCCGTCCACCTGCGTGAAGCCCTGGGGCTGTGGCGAGGCCCGGCCCTGGCCGATCTGTCCTCCCGTTTTCCGTACGCCGCCAACACCGCCGTACGGCTTGAAGAGCTGCGCCTGAACGTCCTGGAAGACCGCATCGACGCAGACCTCAAGCTTGGGGCCGACCCCGCCTCCCTGGCGGCCGAGCTCGACGAGCTGACGGCCGCGCACCCGTTCCGTGAACGGCTGCGCGGCCTGCTCATCAACGCCCTGCACCTCGACGGCAGGCAGCCCGAAGCCTTCACCGCCTATGAGCACTACAGGCGCTTCCTGGCCGACGAGCTGGGCACCGACCCGGGTCCCGACCTCCAAGACCTCCACCTGGCCGTCCTGCGAGGGACGAGATCGCCGCGAGGCAACCTGCGCGCACCCTTGACCAGCTTCATCGGCCGCGAGCGCGAGCAGGCGCGGCTACGCGGGCTCCTGGCCGAGAACCGCCTCGTCACCCTCGTCGGCCCCGGCGGCGTGGGCAAGACCCGCCTCGCCACATCGACGGTCACCGAGGGCTGGTTCGTCGACCTCGCCCCCGTGAGCGACCCCGAGGAGGTTCCCCGGGCGGTCGCCGCAGCCCTGGAGCTCCACGAATCACACCGTCCCGGCACCCTCATCGACCGCCTGACCGAAGCCCTCGGCTCCTCCCGCACCCTGCTCATCCTGGACAACTGCGAGCACGTGATCGGCGCCGCCGCGCGGCTGGCCGACGACCTGCTGGGCCGCTGCCCGTCCCTGACGATCCTCGCGACCAGCCGCGAACCCCTGGCCATCACGGGTGAGGCCCTGCTTCCCGTACCGCCCCTGGGCGAGGACTCGGCCGTCCGCCTCTTCCTGGACAGGGCACGCGCGGCCCAACCCGGCTTTCGCCCGGACCCACGGGTGGCCGCCATCTGCAGCCGCCTGGACGGCCTGCCCCTGGCCATCGAACTGGCCGCCGCGCGCCTTCGCTCCATGCCCCTGGACCACCTGGCCGCCCGCCTGGACGACCGCTTCCGCGTCCTGACGAACGGGAGCCGCACGGCCCTGCCCCGCCACCAGACCCTTCGCGGTGTGGTCGCCTGGAGCTGGGACCTCCTCAACGACACCGAACGCGACGCGGCCGAACGCCTGGCCGTCTTCCCCGCCACCTTCGCGGCCGAACACGCCGGGACACCGCTGGAGATCCTGGACGCCTTGGTCGAGAAGTCCCTGCTCCAGTTGGACGGCACCCGCTACCGGATGCTCGACACCATCCGCGAGTACGGCCTCGAACGCCTGACCGAGACCGGCCGCCTGGAACCGGCCCGACACGCTTTTCTCGCCCGCTTCCTGGACCTGGCCGAGCAGGCCGAACCCCACCTGCGCGGCCCCGGCCAACTGCGCTGGCTCTCCCGCCTGAACGCCGAACGCGACAACCTCGTGGCGGCCCTGCGTCACGCCTGCGACTCGGGCGACACCGGCTCCGCCGTCCGCCTCGCCGCCGCGCTCAGCCCGTACTGGACGATCCAGGGCGACCACACGGAGGCGACGCACCGCCTGCGTACCGTCCTGTCCATGCCCGGCGAGGCCCCGGCCCGCCCGAAGGCCCTCTTCGGCCTCCTCCTCAACGCCACCTTCGCGGGAGAGCTCTCCGAGATCCCCGCCGGCGGGCCTCCCGCCGAAGGCCCCCTCGCCGCGCACGTCCAGGCGCTGAGCCGCCTCGGAACCGATGACATGCCCGCGGGCCTGCGAGCCCTGGAACCGTACCTCGTGCACCCCGACGCCTGGACCCGCGCGATGACCTGGCTCATCCGCTCGTTCCTGAACGGCGCGTCGAACGGCTCCGCCGTCGGCTCACCCGTCGGCTCCTCCGTTCAGGCCCGCCGTGACCTGTCCGAGGCCGTCACCGCCTTCCGCCGCTCAGGCGACCGCTGGGGCCTGTCGGTCTCCCTGGCCTCGGCGGCCTTCGCCGCGTCGGCGACCGGCGACTTCGACGCCGCCGCGACCGCACTGGAGGAATCCACCCGGGTCGCCGCCGAGCTGGGCCCCGACAACCAGCAGCGCATCTGGCTGGCCATGATCCGCGTCCACACGGGCGATCTGGAGAAGGCCGAGAGCGAGCTGCGCGCCGTGATGGCCGACGCGACCTCGGCCGACCACACGACCCTCGCCCGCCTCGTCCTGGCCGACCTGGCCCGTCACAGGGGTGAACTGGACGAAGCAGCCCACCACCTGAGCCTGGCCAACCCGACAGACGTCCCGTCCCAGGTTCTCTTCCTCTCGTCCCAAGGCCACCTGGACGTCGCCAGGGGAGACCTGGACGCAGCCGAAGACCACCTGACCCAAGCCCTCTCCCTGGCCGCCACCATGCCCGACATGCCCATGGTCGCCGTACTGACGGTCGGCCTGGCCCATCTGCTCCACCGCCAAGGCGCCGCGACCCCCGCCGCCGAACTCCTCGGCGCCGCCCACGCCCTCCGAGGCGGCCCCGACACCCGCCACCCGGACGTCCGAAGCCTCACAGACGCCCTGCGCGGCACCTTGGGACCGGGTTTCGAGGCCGCCTACGACAAGGGCCGTTCCCATCCGGCCCCGCTCGACCTGGTCACCGGCCTGCGGCTCTCGCCGGAGTCGGGGCCGACCGCCCGGTCAAGGTCGTAGGAGTTCGGTGATGCGGATGAAGCCGTCCGTGCCGTGGCCCATCCCGATGACGCGGCGGGCCAGGCCCTCGGCGGCCCGCATGACGCTCGCGTCGATCCCGTGGGACTCGGACGCGTGGATGACGTGGGCCATCGACGACGCCGCCGAGGTGATCGGGTTGCTCGCGTCGGAGTAGTCCCCGCCGTCCACGCCCGCCGCCAGCTCCTCGAAGATCGGCGGCAGGATGGCGCCGATGCCCTTGGCGAACGGGACCAGCTCGCGTGCGGTGACCCCCTCCGCCTTCGCCAGCGCGAGGGCGTGCGCGTAGCCCGCCATCGCCGTCCAGAAGACGTCCAGCAGCGCGAGGTCGTACGCGGCGGCCCGGCCGATGTCCTCGCCCAGATGGGTGTGGGTGCCGCCCAGCGCCTCCAGCACCGGCAGGTGCCTCTGGTAGAGCTCCTTCGGGCCGCTGTGGATGAACACCGCGTCGGGCGTCCCGATGGTGACGACCGGCGTCATGATCGCGCCGTCCAGGTAACGGATGCCGTGGCCGGACGCCCATGCGGCGGTGTCACGGGCCCGTTCGGGCGTGTCGGCCGTCAGGTTCACCAACGTGCGCCCCTTGAGTGCCCCGGCCACCGCGTCCCGCCGCAGTATCGAATCCGACGCGTCGTAGTTCACCACGCAGACCACGGTCAGGTCGCTCGCCGCGACCGCCTCCTCGGCCGAACCGGCGCGGATCGCGCCTCGCTCTATGAGCTCCCCGTCCCGGCCCGGAGTCCGGTTCCAGACGGTGGTCCGCAGACCGGCGTCCACGAACGCGCCCGCCAACGCACGTCCCATGGGTCCAAGACCGATGACGGTGACGGCAGACTGTTCAGACATAGCTTGACCCCCAACAGACTCGATGAACACGGGGACGGTGATGACGCGCAAACTCGCTCAGAACACCAACGTCTGCGGGGTGACCGCCGCGATCGCCGTGATCGATGGCAAGTGGAAGACCACCCTGCTCTGGCTCCTGGAGGGCCGTCCGTACCGCCCCGGCGAGCTACGCCGGCGGATCCCGGGCATCAGCGAGAAGGTGCTGACTCAGGCGCTCCGCGAAATGGAGGACGACGGCCTGGTCCACCGCGAGGTACACGAGGGGCTACCGCTCAAGACGGTGTACTCCCTCACCGATTTCGGCCGCGACCTCGCCGAGGCGCTGACACCCCTTTCCGACTGGGGCCACCGCCGCCTCGAAAAACTGGCCCAGCGGGTTTCCTGAACGCGCGTCACCTCCGTTCCGGCGGTCCCCTGACCGCCACCACCAGCCTCGCCCGATGACCGTGCCTAGCCAAGTACCCACAAAAAGGTGGGTATCGCGGGACACGGAGAACCCGCTGTTCGATTCACCGCGTCATTCGAGGACGGATCGGTGGAAGCGCTCTTGTAGGAGGCGCCGGCTGCGGTCCTCCAGCTCCTTGAGCAGGACCGGAACGGTGTGCGGGGCCGTGAGGGCGGCACTGAGGACCTCCTCCAGGTCGCGGGCGAGTGCCGGGAGGTCGAGGAGTTCGGCCGCTCTCAGGCTGGTGATGGTGCCGCGGCGGAGGCTCTGCGGGCTGGGGGACGTGACGACCTGCCATAGGTAGGCGGCCTGGAGGCGATTGAGAGGGTGGCCCGGGTATGCGATCGATTGGGTCCAGGTCGCCAGGACGTCGGACAGGACGAAGGTGATGTCGAACGTTCGCCGGCTCGGATCCCCTTCGCCCTTGGCCAGGCGGTCCCAGGCGCCCAGGTGGTGCCGGGTGGGCAGGCCGTGGCTGAAGGCGTCGGCGGGGTCGTGGCCCGTACGTTCCAGGGCTTGCAGGGCAGGCGACGCGGCGTTGAGTTCCAGGGTGTGAGCGGCTTCGTGCACAAGGAAAAGGTCCCGGGCTTGGTCTTCTCGGTTGCCTGGGAGCTGCCGTAGGAGGGCGGCTGCGTAGCGTTGGGCGGGGGTCAGCCCCGGTGCGTTGTCGCCGTGTTCCGCCAGCCAGTCCCAGCCTGCGGCTACCACGGCGATGGAGGTCGGTTGGTAATAGAAGCCCGGGTGGTCGGGGACGCTGAAGGCGTAGTAGCGCCTTGCGGACGCTGAGGCAGCCAGTTCATGGGCGGCTGTGAACGAGTGCCCGTGACGGTGTTCTCGGGCGCCGGGGCGGAAGACGGCGAAGGAACGTTCGTCGGCCCAGGCCACGAGGCCGGTTGTGATGGGGAGGAGTGCGCGGGGGTCGTGGGTTTGCAGTGGTTCGAGGTCGATGGCCCTCAGCCGTTGGAGGACCCGCGCCAGAGCGGCCTCGCGTTCGGACGGGTGCGACAGATAGCTGCGGACGGCCTCCATGCCCTCGGTCCACGCCAGCTCGCGTAGGAGGATGTGGGACGGGTCGTCCAGCGGGTGTCCGGTCAGCAGGTCGCCGGCGGTGACCGACGACAGCGCACGCAGGTGGTCCGCCCGGCCCAGGAGGGTCAGGACGTCGGCGCGCAGAGGTCGTTCGGGCATCGCGCGCATCCTTGATCGTTCGGCAACCGGAAGCCTAGTTCCGCACTGTCCGTCCCTGGCGGGAAGGAGGCGTGATCGCGGTGGCCCGCCGTCCCGGGCCGTCACCGGGCGCGGATATCGTTCCTGCGTAAGCGGACGGTACTCGGCTGGGGACATTCATGGAACTGGTCCATTCGGGCAAGGTCAGGGACGTGTACGCGGACGGGGACGATCTGATCCTCGTCGCCTCGGACCGGGTGAGCGTGTACGACGTGGTGCTGCCCACGCTGATCCCCGACAAGGGGAAGATTCTCACCCGGCTGTCCCTGTGGTGGTTCGAGCGGCTCAAGGACGTGATCCCCAACCACGTCGTGTCCGCGACCGACGTGCCGGACGAGTGGGCCGGGCGGGCGATCAGATGCCGGCGGCTGTCGATGCTGCCGGTGGAGTGGATCGCCCGCGGCTACCTGACGGGCCTCGGGCTCAAGGAGTACCAGAAGAACGGAACCGTGTCCGGCGTCCCGCTGCCACCGGGGCTGGTGGAGGCGGACCGGCTGCCCGAGCCGATCTTCACCCCGACCACCAAGGCGGCCGAGGGCCACGACGAGTTCATCACCCACGAGGAGGTGGCGGCCGAGATCGGCGCCGACACCGCCGCGCGTCTCAAGGAGGTCACCCTTGAGATCTACCGCCGGGGCGCGGAGCTCGCCGCCGAACGCGGGATCGTCATCGCCGACACCAAGCTGGAGTTCGGCCGCGCCGCCGACGGCACGCTCATGCTGGCGGACGAGGTCCTGACCCCCGACTCCTCGCGGTTCTGGCCCGCGGACGAGTGGCGGCCCGGACGTCCACAGCACTCCCTCGACAAGCAGTACGTCCGCGACTGGAGCAGCACCCTCGACTGGGACCGCACCCCGCCGGGCCCCGCCATCCCCCAGGAGATCGTCGACGCCACCCGAGCCCGCTACGTCGAGGTGTACGAACGCCTCACCGGCACCCGCTGGGAATGACGGCCGTGCCCTTCACGATCGCCGATGACGCGATGCCGCGGAGCGTGAGGCGCGCGGCTGACCACAGGGCCGCGCGCCTCCACGGCGCCCGTCAGCTCGCGTAGACCGGGACGATGCTCGCCCGCGCCAAGGTGTGGGCGGTGATGTTGAAGCCGACCACGGCAGGGGACGCGTCCGAGTCGAGGCCCAGGGACTCCACGTCAAGGGCGTGCACGGTGAAGACGTAGCGGTGCGGGTCGCCGGGCGGCGGGGCCGCACCACCGAACGCCTTGACGCCGTAGTCGTTGCGGGCATGCACGCCGATCTTGCTGTCCTCGGTGCCGGCGCCGGTGGGCAGCTCGGTGACGTCCACGGGGATGTCGAACAGCGACCAGTGCCAGAACCCGCTGCCGGTGGGCGCGTCCGGGTCGTAGCAGGTCACCGCGAAGCTCTTGGTCTCCTCGGGGAAACCGGACCAGCTCAGCTGCGGCGACAGGTTCTGGCCGCTGAACCCCCAGTCGTTGAAGACGTGCTTGTTGTCGAGCTGCTCGCCCTCCGTCACATCGGTGCTGGTGACGGTGAACGAGGGAACCTCGGGCAGGTACTCGTGGGGCAGCGGCGGCTTGCCGGGCATGGCGGCCTCCTCGATGTCGTTTCGATCGGTTCCCCCATACCTATCAGCGCGGCGCTCAGGTCTTCACGGCTCCCATCGTGAAACCCGTGACGAACCGATCCAGGAACAGGTTGAACAGCAACGCGATCGGCACCGCCATGATCACCGTGGCGGCCTGGAGGGACTGCCAGAAGAACACGTCCCCCCGGATCAACTGGGTCGGGACGCCCGTGCTCACCACCATCTTCGGGCTCGCGGACACGAACGCCAGCGCGTACACGAACTCGCTGGCCGTCAGCGTGAACGCGAACACCACCACCGCGACGATGCCGGGGAAGATCAGGGGCAGCACGGTGCGGGCGAACGCCCCCAGTCGGCTGTGGCCGTCCACCATCGCCTGCTCCTCCACGTCCTTCGGGACGGCCTTGAGGAACCCGATCAGCAGCCACACCGAGACCGGCACGGTGATGGTCGGGTAGACGACGACCATCGACCAGATCGAGTCCTCCAGCCCGAGCGCGACCACCACCCGGGTGAGGGACAGGAACAACAGGGACGGCGGCACCAGGTACACCAGGAAGATCGCGATGCCCATCGGGGTGCCCCACGGCCGGTTCAGCCGGGCCAGGCTGTAGGCGGCGGGCAACGACAGCGCGAGCGTGAGCAGGACCACCGCCAGCCCCACCACGACCGTGTTCCACACGAACGTCGGGAACGGGGTGTCGAACAGCAGGTACCGGACGTGGTCGGGCGTTGCGGGCTCGTTGAACAGGAACGGGTTGCTGTTGGGGTTGTACAGGTCGCGGTTCTGCTTGAACGCGCTGACCAGGCTCCACAGGAACGGCAGCGCGCACACCAGGGCCGCCAGCACCGCCGACCCGTACACGCCGACGCGCGAGGCGACGTGCCGCCGCGCGTACTTCCTCCGCAGCCGCGCCGCCTCGACCGAGGCCACGTCCGCCGAATCAGCGACAGCACTCACGACGCCCCCAGACGGCGTACAGCCCTCAGAATCGCGATGGCGGCGGCGAGGAGGAGCGGGAACAGGAACAGGGCGATCGCGGCGCCCTGGCCGACGTCGCCGCCCTCGATGCCGCGGAAGTATGCCCAGGACGCCAGCACGTCGGTGGCGTGCGTGGGACCGCCGCGGGTCAGCACGTAGGAGACCGTCATGTCGGTGAAGGTCAGGATGGCGCCGAACAGCGCGGACACAGCGATCACCGGCATCGTCATCGGGATGGTGACCTCGAACATCCGCCGCCAGAAACCGGCGCCGTCGATCCGCGCCGCCTCGTCGATGTCGCGGGGGATCGCCACCAGGCCCGCCATCACGATCACCGCGGCCAGCGGGGTGAGCCGCCAGACATGGACGGCGATCACCGAGGCCATCGCGGTGCCGGGGCCGCCGAGCCAGACCACGTTGTCGTCGATCAGCCCGAGATGGCGCAGCACCCAGTCGACCGGGGAGTAGATCGAGTCCAGGAACCACAGCCAGGAGATCGTGGACAGCGCGACCGGGGTGGTCCAGGGCAGCAGCACCAGGAACCGCACCACCCACTTGCCGCGGAAGTCGGCGACCAGGATGTTCGCCAGGATCTTGCCGAACACCACGATCAGCAGCATCGACACCAGCGTGAAGACGAGGGTGTTGGTCAGCGCCCGCCAGAACACCCCGTCGTCGAAGATCGCGTCGAAGTTGGCGAACCCGACCCAGTCGAAGGAGGGGTCGCCGGTGGTCACGTCCGAGAACGCGAACGCGATCGCCAGGACGAACGGCACCCCGACCAGCGCGACGATGTAGACGACGGAGGGCAGCAGCATCGCCCACGCCAGGAATCCCTCCCGGTCGGCGAGCCCGGCCTTCCGCACCGGGGCGGTCCGATCGACGGGCGGCGCCTCCTTCAGCGTCGTCATGTGCTCGCCGGTCATGCGGAAAGCCTCACCGGTTCGGCCCGTACACCCGACTCGGCGTCGAAGAACCGCAGCCGCGTCGCCTCCACGGCGAACTCGTGGGTCTCCCCGGCGCTCAGCGGGAGCGTCACCGTGGCCGGCAGCCGGGCGATCACCCGGGTCTCCTCGCCGATGCCGGTGACCGTCCCGTACACGTGCCGGTCGCCCGACAGGTACTCCATCCGCTCGATCCGCAGCGGCATCGTGACCCGCTCGTCCACCTGGACGACCTCGGCGGGCAGCAGGTGCTCGGGACGGAACCCGACCAGCCGGTCGGACCGGGGCACCAGGTTCATGGGAGGCGAGCCGATGAAGGTCGCCACGAACGTGTCGGCGGGGTCGTCGTACACCTCGACGGGAGTGCCGACCTGACGCACCTTGCCGCGTTCCAGAACGGCGATGCGGTCGCCGAGCCCCATCGCCTCGGCCTGGTCGTGCGTCACGTAGATGGTGGTGGTGCCGACCCGCTCCTGGAAGCGGCGCAGCTCGTCCCTGGCGGTGGCGCGCAGCTTGGCGTCCAGGTTGGACAGCGGCTCGTCCAGCAGGAACACCGCCGGGTCGCGGACCAGCGCCCGCGCGAGCGCGACCCGCTGCCGCTCGCCGCCCGACAACTGCCGGGGACGCCGTCCCAGCAGCGGTTCGATGCCCAGCAGGCCCGCCGCCCACCGCGCCTTCTTCTCCCGCTCGGCGCGGTCGACCTTCTCGGCCTTGAGCGGGAAGACGATGTTGTCCAGGACGCTCTTGTGCGGGTACAGCGCGTACGACTGGAACACCATCGCGACCTGCCGGACGCGCGGCGGAAGCCCGTTCACCACCTGCCCGTCGATGAGCACCTCGCCGCCGGTGGGCTGCTCCAGCCCCGCGATGGTGCGCAGCAGCGTCGTCTTCCCGCACCCGGACGGCCCGAGCAGCACGAGGTACTCCCCGGCTTCGGCGGCGAGGTCCACGCCGTCCAGGGCACGCGTGTCCGCGTCCCGTGCGGTGCCCGTCCGTCTCCGCCGGGCCCGCACATGCCCGTCGTAGACCTTCACCAGTTCCCGAACCTCAACGGTCTTCATAGGGCCACCCGTCGGCGAGTCAGGGCGCCGTACGGCGCCGGGCGAAGCGAGGCCACGGGCACGGTCAGCCCCCGACCAGGCGGCGGTTGCGCCAGTTGCGGAAGATGCGGTTGATCTGGCCCTCCGCCTCCTCCACCGCCTGCTTCGCGCTGACCTGGCCGCGGGCGGCGCGGCCGAACATGGTGGGCAGCACGTTGGTGCTGAAGATCTCGCCGATGGCCGGGTTGGACGGGCCGGGGTAGCCGATGTTGGCGCTCCAGGACGTGGCGGTCTTCAGCAGGCTGAGCTTGTTGGGCGGGTTGGCGCCGTAGGGGTCCTTGTCCAGCCAGTCGTTGGCCTGCGGGACGAGGGACGGCCAGGCGGGCAGGTCGTACAGCTCGGAGTGGTAGGTCACCGAGGGGAAGTTGGCGGTGTAGTGCAGCAGGAACTCCTTGGCCGCGTCCGGGTTCCCGGCGTGCTTGGGGACGATCCACTGCTGGATGACGTGCTGGGCGGCCAGGGCGGCGCGCGGGCCGCGCAGCGCGGGGACGAAGAAGATGTCGTCGGCGATGGTGGGGTTGGTGCCGGCCGCGGTGCGCCAGGCGGAGATCGAGTTGACGATGTACGACGACTTGCCCGCGATCATCTGCTGGTTGTTGGACGCGGGGACCCAGGAGAACACCTCCTCGGTCTCGGCGCCCTTCCACAGCCGGGTCATGAAGTCGACCGCGGCCACGGCCTCGTCGGAGTTGAGGGTGACGCGCTCGTTGGCGTCCTGCTCGGAGGCGCCGAAGGACCACAGCAGCGCCCGCGCGACCATGTTGGAGTCGGTCTCGGGGGACAGGCCCAGGCCGCACGGGACGCCGGTGGTGCGTTTGATCTCGCTGGCGCCGCGCAGCAGTTCGTCCCAGCTACCGGGGCCGTTGGGCATGCCGACCTTCTGCCACATCGACTTGCGGTAGTTGCCCGGGTCGGGGGACCAGCCGGGGCAGTAGCAGTAGAACCGCTCGGTGTTGGGGTTGAAGCTGGACTTGCGGCACAGCTCAAGCTGCTGCCCCCACCGCCGGTTGGCCTCCTGGACGACATCGGTCATGTCGAGGACGGACGGCTCGTACTGGGAGAACGGGGCGATGTGCTGGATCAGGTCGTGGCCCCGCCCGGCCTGGATCTCGGAGGCGGCGCGGCGCGGCACGTCCACGGTGTTGATGTGGTCGATGCGGACGTCGACGCCGACCTTCTTGCCCCAGTCGGCGGCGAACTTGTCGAACCACTTGTCGTGGCGGGGGACGAAGTGGCTCCACATCAGGACGCTGAGGGAGCCGCTGAGTTTTCTCCCGGGGGAGGAGAAGACCTCCTTGGGGGCGCCGCCGGTGTTCCTGGCGGCGGGGCCGCTGGTCTCGCTGGCGCACCCGGCGGTGAGGCCGTACGCGCCGGCCGCGAGGGCGGTGGACGTCAGGAAGCCGCGTCTGCTGAGCCGATCAGCCATGGGAGCTCTCCTCGCTGAAGTCTCCCTCCGAAGTTAGATCGACACGGCCCTCTCATCCAGCGACGAATTGGTAACTCCATGCAACAGCGATGACTTACGTCACAGCAATAACAAACACGACAAAACGCCGGAAAATCGCGTGCCACGCCCCGGCACGAGCGCGACAGACCTCGCGTGCCCGTTACTTGCCGGTGGCCTCGGTGTACGCCTGAAGCACCTCGGCGGGCGGCCCGTCCATCTTGATCTGGCCCTCGTCCAGCCAGATCACCCGGTTGCAGGTCTCCTCGATCACATCGAGGTTGTGCGCGACCAGGAACACCGCGCCGGCGTCCTTGCGCAGCTCGTCGATCTTGGCCTTGCTGCGCCGCTTGAACTTGGCGTCGCCGGTGGCCAGCGCCTCGTCGATGAGCATCACGTCGTGCGTGCGTGCTGCGGCGATCGCGAACCGCAGGCGGGCGCCCATCCCGGAGGAGTAGGTCGACATCGGGTAGTCGATGAAGCCCTTCTTGAGATCGGCGAACTTCACGATCTCCTCGTACTTCGCCTTGGTCTCCTCCTGGCTGAGGCCCATGGCCAGGCAGCCCAGGACGATGTTGCGGGAGCCGGACAGGTCGCGCATCAGCGCGGCGTTCACGCCCAGCAGGGAGGGCTGCCCGTCGGTGTAGACGGCGCCGCGCGCGGGCGGCAGCAGCCCGGCGATGGCCTTCAGCAGGGTGGACTTGCCGGACCCGTTGGTGCCGATCACGCCGATCGCGTCGCCCCGGTACGCGATGAACGAGACGCCGCGGACCGCGTGCACCTCGGTCATCGAGGGCCGCTGCTGGCGGCGGAGGATGCGCAGCAGCGCGCTGGCCGCCGTGCCCTTGCCGCCGCCGCTGCTGTAGACGCGGTAGATGATGTGCAGGCCGTCCACCACCACGATCGGCTCGCGGGTGGGGTCGATCACGACCTCGGGCTGCTGCGTGCCGTTCACGCGTGCCTGCTCTTTCAGCTCCCTGAGCGCCTTAGCCACGGCCGTACCTCTCCTCCGCACGGTAGAAGTACCAGAAACCCCCGAGGAAGGCGATCAGCGACCAGATCACGCCGAGCACCCACATCTGGGTGAAGTTCATGTTGTACGGCGCCACGTCCGAGTGGAAGCTGTCGATCAGGGCGTAGCGCATCAGCGTGATGAACACCGCCCCGGGGTTGGCCTCCAGGACCTGCCCCACCCACGAGTGGCCCTGGTCGGCGAACCGCTGGGCCATGGCGGGGATGAAGAAGAACACGCCGGAGAAGTACAGCCAGGTTCGCGTGATGAACGGGAGCAACTGCTGGATGTCGCGGACGAAGGCGCCCAGCCTGGCGATGGCCAGGCTGATGCCGATGTTGAACACCAACTGGAGCAGCAGCACCGGCACGACCAGCAGCCAGCGCAGGGTGGGCGGCTCGCCGGTGGCCAGCACGATGATCAGCAGCACGGCCATGGAGATCAGCAACTGCTGGAGCTCCATCAGCACGTGCGCGAACGGCAGCGAGGCGCGCGGGAAGTGCAGGGCCCTGATCAGCGAAAGGTTGTTGCCGATCGACTTGGCGCCCGCGGTCAGCGAACGCTGCGTGAACGTGAAGACGAACACGCCGGTGATCAGGTAGGCGGTGAAGTTGCTGATCCCCCGGTCGGTGTTGAGCAGCACACCGAAGATCAGGAAGTAGACCCCGGCGTTGAGCAGCGGGGTGAGCACCTGCCAGAGCTGTCCCAGCCTGGAGCTGCTGTAGGTGGAAGCGGTCTTGGCGGAGGCGAAGTTCCAGATGAACGTGCGTCGCTGCCACAGCGCGCGGATGTACCTGCCGGGCGAGGGGCGCGCCGCACTCTGGGTCAGACCGTGTCGCGCGGCGAATTCGGCCAGCGACTCGCCGCCCACTCCGTTCAGGGAAGGCTGTGCGATGTCGCCGGCCGGATCGCCACCCGAGGTGCTGAGCCGTTCCGGGTGACTCATGCGCGGAAGCCTATTGCAGTCCACCATCTGTGAGAGACGTTCGCCGGTATGTGATCTCCGAATTGAGATCTTCGGTGAATCATGTCGGACCTCCCGGGGATACCCCCGACATGCGAGCGGATCACCTTGAACGGCGTTCCTGGGCATCCAGAGTAGTGCCGCCCCCCCGATATTCGCTGGTCGGCAGGGTTCTGGAGGGGCGTGCGTGCGGGCGTGGCGGTGGTTCGGCGGAGTCCGCTGTGAGCCTCGCCACGGAGGAGCGGCGCAAGCCCTTCCTCTACCGGAAGGGGCCGCTGCGCAGGCTCGGGCGGCTCGACCGCTGGGCGTTCGACCGGGTGGCCGCCGCGCACCTGCCCGGCCTGGAGAACGTGCTGCCCCGGCTGTCCCGCGCCGCCGACCACGGGGTGCTGTGGTTCACGGTGGCCGGGACGATGGCGCTGACCCGGCGGGCCAGGCTGCGGCGCGCCGCGCTGCGCGGCGCGATCGGGATCGCGGTGGCCGGCCCGGTGGTGAACGTGCTCGGCAAGCACGCGTTCCGGCGGGCCCGGCCGGTCGTGAACCTGGTGCCGCCGATCCGGATCCGGTGGGAGCTCCCGACCTCGCACGCGTTCCCGTCCGGGCACTCGGCCTCGGCCGCGGCGTTCGCGACGGGGGTGGCGATGGAGGCGCCGCGCGCCGTGGCCGTCCCGGTGGCGATCACGGCCGGGGCGGTGGCGTTCGCCCGGATCTACACCGGCGCGCACTACCCGGGGGACGTGCTGGCCGGTGTCGGGATCGGCGCCCTGGCCGCGATCGGCACCCGCCTGGTCTGGCCGGCGCGCCCACCGGTCGCGCACATCACCAGGACCTCCACCGAGCGGGTCACCGTCACCGGGGACGGGCGGGGCCTGGTCGTGGTCGTCAACGACACCGCGGGCGGTGCCGACACCGGCATGCCGTCCGTACCGATCCTGCGCAACGCGACCGAGGCCGCCGTCTCCCTGCTGGAGCGGGAACTGCCGGCCGCGCGGATCGTCTGGCTGGACCCGGACGAGGACGTGGACAAGGCGCTGGAGGTCGCCGCCGCCCAGGGGGAGATCCTCGGCGTGATCGGCGGTGACGGCACGGTGAACGCCGGGGCGCGCGCCGCTCTGCGGCACGACGTCCCGATGCTGCCGATTCCGGGCGGGACGTTCGACCACTTCGCCAGGGCGCTGGGCCTGGAGACGGCCGAGGACGCCGTCGCGGCGTACCGGGGCGGGCGGCTCGGGCATGTCGACGTCGGGCTGATCGTCGCCCCGCCGCACGACGGCTCCACCCGCTCCACCGGCGACGACGACTCCACGGGTGAGCTGATCTTCCTGAACACGGCCGGGCTCGGCGCGTACACCGAACTGGTGGAGCGGCGGGAGCGGCTGGCCGGGCGGCTGGGCAGGTGGCCCGCGCTGGTGGTCGCGGCGGCGCGCACGTTCCGGCGCTCCGAGCCGGTGCCGCTGCTGGTCAACGGGCGGCGGAGGCTGGTCTGGCTGGGGTTCGTCGGCAACTGCATGTACGGGTCGCGCGGCCCCGCCCCCACCTGGCGCGCTCATCTGGACGACGGAAGGCTCGACATCCGCCTGGTCACCACCGGACGGCGGGTGCCACGGCTGCGCGCGCTCGCGGCCGTCCTGGCGGGGCACCTGCACCTCACCCCCGGATACCTGTCCTGGCACGCGGGCACGCTGGAGCTGGCGTCCCTGGACGGGGAGCTGACCCTGGCCAGGGACGGCGAGCTGACCACGCTGCCGTCCGCCGTCCACATCACCAAGCGGCCCGGGGCGCTGGCGGTGTTCTGCCTCCCGTCCAGGGGAGGCGGCGGGTTCGCCCGGTCCTGACCGGGTACGACGCGCTAGAACCGGAGAGATCACGGCGAGATCGAGAAGGGGAGACGATGCCGGACGCCACGTCGAACGGAGTCGACCCGCGCGCGCTCAGCGATGAAGATCTCCTACGCGAGCTGAGGCACCTCCACGAGACCAGGACCGACGCGCTGCGGCACGCGGCCGACCAGGCGCTCGCGGAGCACAGCCGCCGGACGAACCAGCTTGAGGCCGAGTACCTGACCCGCTATCCCGAGCGGGAGGTGGACCCCGAGCGGCTGCGCGCGGGCGCCCGCGCGCGCTGAGACGGGCGGGACGGGGTTCGCCTAGGGTGACGCCATGGGAACGATCGAGCTGGGCCCGGAACGCGGGCGGCTGCTGATCAAGACCGGCCGGACCGGTCTCGGCCGCCGCGCCGGGCACGATCTCACGATCGAGGCCACCCGCTGGTCCGGGGCGCTGACCCTTCCGGGGGACGCCACGAGCGTGGCCGACGCCACGGCCGAAGGCTCGTCCGTCGAGGTGCGGGTGCCGGTGGACGCGCTGGACGTCCGCGAGGGCGCCGGTGGCGTGCTGCCGCTGTCCGACCAGGACCGTACCGAGATCCTCGGGAACCTGCGCACGGTGCTGGGCGCCGCGGAGCATCCGGAGATCACCTTCGAGTCGACCGGCGTCCACGGCACGCCCGCCGAGTTCACCGTCGAGGGACGGCTGACGGTCGCGGGCCGTACCGAGCCGCTGGCGCTGCGGGCGCGGGCCGAGGACGGCAGGGTCGTCGGCTCGGCGACGGTCAAGCAGACCCGGTGGGGGATCAAGCCCTACTCGGCGTTCTTCGGCGCGCTCAAGCTGGCCGACGACGTCGCCGTGGAGTTCGACCTCCGGCTGTGACCGGCCGACCGGGTGACCGGGTGGCGCGCGCGCCCGCGCGGCCCGTGTGAACTGGTCGTCGAACGTACGCGGGAAGGGCAGCATCCGGTGTCGCCCCATGGCCCGCCAGGGCGCGAGGCCGCGCACGGCGTTGAACCCCGCCGCCGTGAAAACCATGCCGGTGAACGCCTCGGGTGGCGGCAAGCGCACCGGGTAGCGGTCCAGGTGGGTGAGCCCGGCCGGCAGGGGATCGGGACGGTACGCAACCGGGCAGACCAGCACGAAGTCGGGATCGGCGCCTTCGAGGGCCGCCACGTCCGCTGCATACCCTGCCAGCTCGGCGATTTCCTCCCGCGGCCCGCTGTGCACGATCACCCACGCGTCCGCCGGGACGTCCGCGGGGCCGATGCTCGGAGGGTCCGCCAAGGTCAGCGGCGCCACCTCGGCGGACCGCGCCCGCAGGTACGCCAGGTGCCCGGGGTCCAGGTCCTCCAGCACGTACGTACGGTCGAACCGGGGAGTGTCGTCCGGAAGGACGCGGCGGTAGGCGTCCCAGCGCAGCAGCCGCGCCAGGTGGATCACCCGCGCGCCGGGCGGGACGGACGCGGCCGTGAGGTCGCCCCGCAGCCCCGCCGGGAACGCGCCGACGATCAGCTCCTCGACATCGAGGCCAGCCAGGACACCGGCGTCCGGCCGCAGCACCCGTGAGAAGGCCGTCCGCACGCGGGGATCGCCGGCGAACGGCGAGCCGGTGAACACGGTGACGGCGCGTCCCTCAAGACCGGCCATCCGCAGGTACGCCCGCAGCCGGGTCAGATGGCCGAGCCCGCCGCCCTCCGCCCAGCAGGCGATCACGCCGCACCGGACTCCGCCAGAACGCGCAGGTAACCCGCGGTCTCGGCGGCCGGGGTGAAGTCGCGGCGGATCCGCTCCTCGCCCGCCGCTCCGCGCTTGGCCAGCTCCTCGGCGCTCGCGCGGGCGGCGCGGCAGGCGTGGGCGTCCCCGGCCGGGAACACGAAGCCGATCTCCTCGTCCGCCACGTCGGCCAGCCCGCCCGCGTCCGAGGCCAGCAGCGGGACGCCCAGCGCGGCGGCCTCCAGCGCGACGTTCGGCATCCCGTCATAGAAGGACGGCAGCCCCGCGTGCGCCAGCCAGGCCGCGACCTCCGCGTGCGGCAGCGTGTACATCCAGTCGACCCGCTCGTCCACGCCGAGCCGTTCGGCCAGGCGCCGCAGCGGCTTGCACCGCCGCTCCGGCACCGACGAGCAGACCACCAGGCGCAGGTCCGGCAGGTCCGCCAGCCGGGCGAAGGCCCGCAGCAGCACGTCCACGCCCTGCCAGGGCTGCACCGCCTTGACATAGATCACGTACCGGCCCGGCGCGCCCGCCGGACGTCCGGGACGCGGCGAACGCACCGGATCCGCCCCATTGGGCACCAGATGGATCCTGCGGTCCTCCACCCCGAGACGGCCCACGGCCTCGGCGATCACGGACGAGGGCACCACCACGGCGTCGCTGCGCTCCAGGCAAAACCGCTCCGGCTCGCGCACCTTCCCCGGCGTGCCCGGCGAGGCCAGCGGCCAGGTGTGCGTCATCTCGATCGACGGCAGCCCGTTGACCTCGAACACCACCCGGTGCCGCCGTCCCGGAGCGGTCACCGCGGGCAGCGCGCCCCACGGGTCCCGGACGTGGCAGACCTCAAGCGTCCCCAGGTGAGGAGCCAGATGCGCGGCGACCCACGACGAGAACGCCTCCGCCCGGTCGAGGAGGTTCGGGATCGGCTCGGCGAACCTGGCGATCTCCCGCCCGCCCGGTTCCCGCTGGTAGCGCGGCAGATCCGGGCCGCCGAGCACCGCCAGCAGCCCACCGTCGTACCGGGTGAAAAGCTCGTCGGTCATCTCGGCGATGTGGACCGCCGAGCCCTTTGCCGCAGGGAATCGGCCGAACGCGACATAGGCCGCCCGATGCTCCGATTTCCACCCGCACGCAGGAACTCCACCGGCCCGTTCATCACCCGAGTAGGCGCCGGATATGGCCAACGACCTCGTCCAGCGCCACCTTCTCGCTCTCCCCCGTGGACCGTCGCGTCACATCGGCCGTCCCCTCGGCCAGGCCGCGCCTGCCCACGGTGACCCGGTACGGGATGCCGGTGAGCTCCGCGTCGCGGAACTTCACACCGGCGCGTTCGGGACGGTCGTCGATGATGGTCTCGACCCCGGCGGCGAGCAGGTCCCGGTAGAGGGCCTCCCCGGCCTGCGCGGTGGCCTCGTCGTTGGTCTGGGCCACCACGACCACCACCTGGTAAGGGGCGACCGCGGGCGGCCAGACGACGCCGCGGTCATCGTGGTGGATCTCGACGATCGCGGCCATCGCGCGTTCCACCCCGATGCCGTAGCTGCCCATGACCAGCGGGACCTGGCGGCCGTCCGCGTCGGGGACCTCGGCGCCCAAGGCGCGGGCGTAGCGGTCGCCCAGCTTGAAGATGTGCCCCACCTCGATCGCCCGGAAAATCCGCAGCGGCTCCCCGCACCGCGGGCAGGGCTCGCCCTCGGCGACCTCACGAAGATCCGCCCAGGTGCCGACGCGGATGTCGCGCTCCACGTCCACACCTCGCAGGTGGACGTCGTCGCGGTTGGCACCGGTGAACATGTCGCGGCGCCCGCGCAGCGCCTCGTCCGCGATCACCGGGAGATCGGTCACCCCGACCGCGCCGAGGCTGCCCGGCAGCGCGCCCAGCCACTCGCGGATCTCCTCCGCGGCCGCGGCGCGGACGGCGGCCGCGCCCGTCGCGTCCACCAACTTCTGCTCGTTGAGCAAATGATCACCCCGAAGCAGGACGAGGGTGGGCCGCTCGTCCAGCACGTACACCAGGGTCTTGATCTGGCGGTCCGCCGGGGCGCCATGACCGGTCGCCAGATCGTCGATCGTCCGCACGCCCGGGGTGTCGAACGGCTCTGGCACCGCCGGGCCGGGAGCATCCGTGACCTCCGGAAGCCCGGACGTGGCGCGCTCGATGTTGGCCGCGTACCCGCAGGCGGGACTGTGCACGACCCGATCCTCACCGGCCTCGGCGGGACACATGAACTCGACGGAGTCCGACCCGCCCATCGTCCCGCTCGACGCCTCCACCGCCAGCACGGGCAGCCCCAGCCGCTCGAAGATCCGCGTGTACGCGCCGTGGAAGGCGGCGAAGGACGCGTCCAGCCCCGCACGGTCGATGTCGAAGCTGTAGGCGTCCTTCATCGTGAACTCGCGCGTCCGCATCAGACCGCCCTTGGGACGCGGCTCGTCCCTGAACTTCGTCTGGAACTGGTACCAGCGCTGCGGCAGCGACCGGTAGGAGCCCAGCTCCCGCGCGACCGTCGCGAAGATCTCCTCATGGGTCATGCCCAGCGCCAGCTCGGCGCCCCGCCGGTCCCGGAGCCGGAACATCTCCTGGCCCATCAGGTCCCAGCGTCCCGAACGCCGCCACGGCTCCGCCGGATGCAGGGCGGGCAGCAGCATCTCCTGCCCGCCGACCGCGTCCATCTCCGACCGCACCACCTCGATGATCTTGGCGCGGACCCGGACGGCCAGCGGCAGCAGCGAGTAATGGCCCGCCGTCAGCGGCCGGACGTACCCCGCCCGCACCAGCAGCCGGTGGCTCACCGCCTCGGCCTCGGCCGGGTCCTCGCGCAACGTCGGAATGTGAGCCTGGGACCAGCGCATGGGCGGGGATTGTACTGGGCGGCGCAAATGCGTCCTGGTTGGGCGCGGGCACTTAGTACCCTCGGGGGCGTGAGTCGAGAAGGTGTGACGCCGCAGAGCGAGGATTTCTCCGCCTGGTACAACGAACTGGTCATCAAGGCGCAGCTCGTCGACCGGGGGCCGGTGCGCGGCACGATGGTGATCCGCCCCTACGGGTACCGGATCTGGGAACTGCTCCAGGCCGACCTGGACCGGCGGATCAAGGACGCCGGGCACGACAACGCCGTGTTCCCGCTGTTCATCCCCGAGTCCTACCTCAAGCGCGAGGCCGAGCATGTGGAAGGCTTCTCGCCCGAGCTCGCGGTGGTCACCGTCGCCGGCGGCAAGGAACTGGAGGAGCCGCTGATCGTGCGGCCCACCTCCGAGACGGTCATCGGCGAGTACATGGCCAAGTGGATCGACTCGCACCGCGACCTGCCGCTCCTGCTGAACCAGTGGGCCAACGTGGTCCGCTGGGAGATGCGGCCGCGCATGTTCCTGCGCACCACCGAGTTCCTGTGGCAGGAAGGGCACACCGCCCACGCCGACGAGGCCGACGCCATGCGCGAGACCATGTGGGCCCTGGACGCCTACGCCGCCGTGGCCCGCGACCTGGCCGCGATCCCCGTGGTGGCAGGGGAGAAGACCCCCGGCGAACGCTTCGCCGGCGCCGTCCGCACCTACACCATCGAAGGCATGATGCGGGACGGACGCGCCCTCCAATCCGGCACCTCGCACTACCTCGGCACCAACTTCGCCAAGGCGTTCGAGATCCAGTACCAGGACGAGGAAGGCCGGCTCCAGCTCGCCCACACCACATCCTGGGGACTGAGCACCCGCATGATCGGCGGCGTGATCATGACCCATGGGGACGACAAGGGCCTCGTCCTGCCGCCCCGGCTCGCCCCCTACCAGGTGGTGATCGTCCCCATCGGGCGCAAGGAACAAGGCGAACGCACCGCCGCCGAAGCCCGCAAACTCGGCGCCGCGATCAAGTCCATGGGCATCCGCGTCCACGTCGACGACAACCGCCCTCAACTCTCACCCGGCTTCAAGTTCAACGAATGGGAGATGCGCGGCGTCCCCGTCCGCATCGAACTCGGCATGCGCGACCTCGACAACGGCGTCGCCACCCTCGCCCGCCGCCTCCCCACCGAAGAAGGCCAAGGCAAAGAACAGATCCCCCTCGACAAGGTGCCCGAACTGCTCCCGCGCATCCTCGGCGACTTCCAGTCCTTCCTCCTCGCCCGCGCCGAACAGTTCCGCGACACCCACACCGCCGTGATCGACGACTACGCGGACTTCGCCACCCAGGTCAACGGCGGCTGGGCCCGAGTCTTCCACTGCGGCCGCTCCGAATGCGAAGACGACATCAAAGCCGACACCGCCGCCACCCCCCGAGTCATCCCAACCGACGCCCCAGAAGAGACCGGCACCTGCATCAAATGCAACCGCCCCTCCTCCTACAACAAACGCGTCATTTTCGGCAAGGCTTATTGATTTGCAACCGCAAGCTGCGCTCCTCGCCTGGCGGCTCGTCGCTTGTTGCGGTTGCGGCGATCGCTGCATCGCTCCGACTCGCCTAGGGGCTCGCTTCGCGATCAGGGTCTCGCTGGCGCTCGCCCCTGCCTTCGGTCGCGATCGCAACGCTTGGGCGCCGTTCGGGGCTGGGGTAACGGGCTGAGGAGAGTGCGACTGTGTTCATTGGCAAGCACGAGCTGCGCTCCTCGCCTGGCGGCTCGTCGCTTGTCGCGACTGCGGTGATCGCTGCATCGCTTCGACTCGCAGCGCTTGGGCGGCCGTTCGTGGCTGAGGCCGGCGGTCAAGGTCTCTCGCGCGTCAAGAATCGTCTAAATCGGTTTTCTGCGGGTATCCCGGGTTCATGCGGACGATCCGGGAGAACACCCGTAACGAGACTGAGCATGAGCGTCTCGACCGGCAGCTCATGGAGCTTCTCCAGGGCTTCCGAGTCGCGGTGACGGGCGTGCAGGTGCTGTTCGCGTTCCTGCTGACGGTTCCGTTCGCGCCGGGCTTCGACCGAGTGGACGACGGCGGGCGGATCCTGTTCTATGTGGCGCTGTTCGGCGCGGCGCTGGCCTCGATGTTCTTCATCGCCCCGGTGATTCAGCACCGCATCCTGTTCCGGCTGAACCAGAAGCCCCTACTGATCCGGCGCGCCAACCGATACGGGATCGGCGGTGCGCTGGCGCTGGCGGTGGCGATCAGTGCCTCCACCACCCTGATCATCAAAACCCTGGTGTCGGACGGGGCGGCCGCCGTCACCGCCACCGTGGTGGTCCTGTTGTGCGCCTGGATCTGGTTTGTCCAGCCTCTGCTGTCTCGTCGCGCGGCCACTGGCAGTTTTCGCCCTGGTGCCGCCGATCGCCAGCGGGAGGTCGCCAACGATGGTTAGCCTCGGTGCCTCAGTTCGACCGTGACCGCTGACCTCAGCCCGTTGCCCCAGCCCCGAACGGTCGTCCAGGCGTTGCGATCGCGTCCGAAGGCAGATTCGAGCGTCAGCGAGAATCTGATCGCGTAGCGAGCCTCTGGGCGAGTCGGAGCGATGCAGCGATCGCCGCAGGCGCGACAAGCGAGGAGCGCCAGCGACGAGCGCAGCTCGTGCTTGCCATAAGAGCTGTGCGCTTGGATCTGGTTTGTCCAGCCTCTGCTGTCTCGTCGCGCGGCCACTGGCAGTTTTCGCCCTGGTGCCGCCGATCGCCAGCGGGAGGTCGCCAACGATGGTTAGCCTCGGCGGCTCATTTAACCGTGACCGCTGACCTCAGCCCGTTGCCCCAGCCCCGAACGGTCGTCCAGGCGTTGCGATCGCGTCCGAAGGCAGATTCGAGCGTCAGCGAGAATCTGATCGCGTAGCGAGCCTCTGGGCGAGTCGGAGCGATGCAGCGATCGCCGCAACCGCAACAAGCGACGAGCCGCCAGGCGAGGAGCGCAGCTTGCGGTTGCAATTAGAAACGCTCTGGTAAGACTCTCAGGGCTAGCATGGAGACGTCGTCTCTTAGGTCGCCGGTGCAGAATTCTAGTAGGGCGGATTGGACGGCGTCCAGCATGCTTTGGACGGGTTCTGTTGCGGTCGCGGCCAGGGTTTCCAGGAGGCGTTCCTGGCCGAATTCCTCGCGGTTTTGGTCGCAGGCTTCCAGGATTCCGTCGGAGTGGAGGAAGAGGGTGTCGCCGACGCCCAGGTCGAGGACGTCGGTTCCGGCTTCGAAGTCCTCGAAGAGGCCGAGTGGGACGCCGCCGCGGGACGAGGTGCGGATGACGCCGTCGGAGCGGATCACGATGGCCGGGGGGTGGCCGGCGATGCCCAGGGAGACGAGGACGCGGTCGCGTCGGAGTTCCAGGGTGGTCATGACGGCGGTGACGAAGCGGTCCTCTTCGAGGAGCGCGTCGTTGACGGCCGCCATGACGTCGCGGGGGGTGCCGTACTGGCGGGACATGAGGCGGACGCCGTGGCGGGCCGTGGCGGTGACGGCGGCGGCGTCCTCGCCTTTGCCGCATACGTCGCCGAGTACCAGGCCCCAGCCGTCCTTGGTGCGGAACACGTCGTAGAAGTCGCCGCCGACCTCGGCGCCGTGCGTGGCGGCGGTGTAGCGGGCGGCCAGGGCCACTCCGGGGATCTCGGGGAGGCGGCGGGGGAGCAGGCTTTTCTGCAGGGTCTCGGCGACTTCGGCGCGGCGGCGGTAGAGGCGGGCGGCGCGGATCACCAGGCCGAGGTAGCGGCCCAGGCGTTCGACGACGGTCAGGTCCATCAGGCCGAACTGGCCGTTCTCGCCGCTGGACGCGAGGGTGATCGTGCCGATGCAGCGGTCGCCGTCCTGGACGGGGACGCACAGGACGGAGGTGGCGCCGATGCTGGCGCAGACCGGCTGCCCGTCCGGGGCGGTGCCGAGGACGGCCAGGTCCTCCACGTGGGGGCGCAGGGCGCTCTGGCGGGTGGTGAAGACCATGTGCGGCAGCGTGTCGCGGCCGGGCACGAGCGCCTCGACGGACTGGGCGGCCTCGATCGAGCGCTCGTCCTCGGGGCCCATCACGACCTGCCGGGTCAGCGTCCCGCTGGCGATGGCGGCCTCGACCGGGTCGAGCCGCCCGCCCGGCTGCCAGGGCGTCTGCGACGGGTGGCCGATACCGTTCGAGCCGACCAGGTCGATGATCACCCATTCGGCGAGTTCGGTGGCCAGCACCCGGGCGCAGCGGCGCACCGCCACGGTCTCGTTGAACACCGGTTCGCGCAGCAGGAGTTCGGTGGCGCTGCCGAGCACGTCGAGCCGGTGCACGATCGTGGCGATGGCCACGTCCTCGTCGGCCTGCCGCAGCTCCGCGGCGGCGGCCTTGGCCTTCGCGGCCTTGGCGGCGGCGGCCTCGTCGACGGCCGTCTCCTGGCCGGCGGTCGCGACGGCCACGACCATCGGGTCGGGCTCGCCGCGGATCCACACCCGGGCCAACGTCACCGTGGCGTCCACCGGCTGGTCGCGTCCCAGGAAGCGGACCGGTACGCGGCGGCGCCGGCCGGTGCGGACGACCCCGGCGAGCTGGGAGCGCAGCGCGGCCCGGGTCGCCAGGTCGCAGAACGCGGTGAACTGCTTGCCCGACACGTAGCCGGGGGAGGTGCCCAGCAGGGCCGCAGCCTGGCGGTTGACCCGCCGGACGCTGGTGTCGCGGTCCAGCAGGAACAGCGGGACCGGGGCGTCCTGGAAGACGGTGCGCAGCACCCGCCGTTCGGTTTCGGCGGACGCGGTGCGCCCGGCCTCGTTGGTGTGCTCGGTGCCCACGGAGCGCAGCGCGGTGAGCGCCAGTTCCAGCTCCACCAGCGCCGCGTCGAGGGTGGCCCGAAGGTCGATCTCGGGCATTCCGGCGGCCTGTCTGAGCTCGCCGATGCGGCCCTCGAGATCGACGATCTCCCGCATCATGGTCTCGGGTTCGAGACAGTCGGGCATTGCGGGGGTCTCCTACGGTCCTTGGGTGCCAAGCTGAGACCGGTCCCTCGGTCGCCGAGCGCAGCCTATGCCCTTTCCTGGTGTGGGTCAGTCGGCGGTGTGATCGATGAGTCCTTGGTCGCTCACGATGCGTTGCGCGAGCGCCGTCAGTTTGACGTGACGGGTCTGGGAGATGCGCCGCAGCTCGGCGAACGCCTCGTCGGCGTCGCAGCCCAGGGCGTGCATCAGGATGCCCTTGGCCTGGTCCACGACTGCGCGTGCCTCCACTGCTTCTTGGAGTTGGACGGCGGTGCGGTGGACACTGCCATATTGGAGCGTGTTGGACACCGCGTTGCTGCTCTGCGCCACCAGCAGGGAGGCGAGCGCGTGCTGGCCGCGGGCGAGCGCCCGCGGCGACACCCCGAAAAGGGTGAGGGTGACCAGGACGGGCTCCTTGACGTGCGGCGTCGTGGAGAACGTGCGCAGGCCCAGGGCGAGCATGTCGGTGGTGGCCTCCGGCCAGCGCGCCTCGGCCAGGATGTCGTCGGAGCTCACGGCCGTGCGGGTGCGGACCACCTCGAACACCGGGCCGTGCCGGCGGGCGAGCTGGCGGTCGGTGATCTCGGCGAGGTCGGGATGGCTGGCGGCGGAGGCGAGGGGTTCGGGGCCTTCGTCCGGGTCGGCCGGGATCGCCCAGCGGATGCTGGTGGCGCCGGCGCATCCGGGGACCGCCTGCGGCGCCAGTTCCGACACCCGCCTCAGGGTGCCGATGTCGGAGGACTCACCGACGATGCCGAGCCGGGCGATCTCCAGTGCCAGCTCGTCGGTGAGCACGGATTCGGTGGGCGGCACCCCTTGACGGTATCCTGCCGGACCGCTCGTTCGTACCCCTTGACCGTCGGTCACATGTCCGGCGCGGCCACGCTGATGTCGCGGAGGGCGGCAGCGCCGTCCTGCATGGCGCCGTCCGCGAGCGCGAGGTCGCCCATGGTGACGATCCCCACGGGACGCTGCTGCCGGTCCACGACGGGCAGCCGGCGGATCGCCTCCTCCCGCATGAGGCGCAGCGCCGTGTCGGTGTCGTCGTCCGGCCCGAGGGTGACCGGCTGGGCGGTGCACACGTCGCTGAGCGGGGTGTGCGCGGCGTCCCGGTTCTCGGCCACGCCCCGGATGACGATGTCGCGGTCGGTGACGACACCGCACAGCCGGCCGGAGAAGGTGACGAGGACGTCACCGATGCCCTGGTCCCGCATGATCCGCGCGGCCTCGTACAGGGTGGCGTCGAGCGGCAGGACGCGCGGCCCGGCCGTCATGACGTCGCCGATTCTCCGGGACACGAAGGCCCTCCAGTTGTCGCGGCTGGTCCGTCTGTGTGGCGCGTGTGTCTCCGGGGGGACGCGCACGCGACGTGTCACGCTCGCACGCACGGTGGCCGGTTCGCACTCGGTCGCGCTGTACCCACCGTGAACGGGCCTATTCAGAAGCGGAAGATCGACCCGGTGCGCGCGGCGAGCTCGCACGGGTTGCCGTACCGGCGATGAAACCGGATGCGGCGTCCGTGCCAGCGCCCGGTGGCCTCGGCGATCACCGGCGCGTAGATCATCGTGCAGGCGGAGCCGGGGGCGGGGGCGCGGTCGATGGCACCCCCGGTGCGCTCCAGGTCCGCGCAGGCGGCGGCCGCTCGCGGATGGCTCCCGCCGGTCGGGCCGCACCGCAGGTTGACGCTGTGCGTGCCGGGGCCGCGGTCCTCCGGGTGGCTGAGGGTGAGGACGAGGGATGCGCGCGGGGCCGTGGCGTTCGCGGGGAGGGTTGGAAGCAGGACGAGGGCCGTTGTGGCGAGTGCGGTGAGGGTGGTGCGCATCGCTACTCCGATGTCACTGGGGATGACGACGTCATCGCTCAATGTAGCGGTGCGACGCCAAAGAGTGGCGGAGAGAAGGGTGTTCCCGCGGTCACGGGGCAACCGCGGGAACACGATCTGGGGCCGGGTCAGGCGGCCAGCGTGTGCGCCTCGCGGTGGTCGGCCAGCGCCTCGCGCAGTTGCTTGCGGCCGCGGTGCAGGCGGGACATCACGGTGCCGATGGGCGTGCCCATCATTTCGGCGATCTCCCTGTAGTGGTATCCCTCGACGTCGGCGAGGTACACCGCGTCCCGGAAGTCCTTGGGCAGGGCACGCAGGGCGGAGACGACGCGGCTGTCGGGGATGCGGTCGAGCGCCTCGGACTCGGCGGACCTGAAGCCCGCGGTGTGCGCCTCGGTGTGGGCGAGCTGCCACTCCTCCAGCTCCTCCGACCCGGCGCGTTGCGGCTCGCGCTGGCGCTTGCGGTAGGTGTTGATGAAGTTGTTGGTGAGGATCCGGTGCAGCCACGCCTTGAGGTTGGTGCCTTCCTCGAACTGGTGGAAGTTCACGTACGCCTTGGCCAGGGTCTCCTGCACCAGGTCCTCGGCGTCGGCGGTGTTGCGGGTCATCCGGACGGCGCTGGCGTACAGCGGGTCGGCGAGCGGCAGGACGTCCCGCTCGTAGCGCTCGGTGGCGGGATCGGTCTCGCGAGCGGGCTGCGGCACAGCGGTCATCGTCGCTTCCCCCAATGGATCAGGACCCGGGTAGGGCCGGTCGCGCACGCGCGCAGGGTTGGTACGCGCATGCCGGGCGGATCGGGCCGCCCCCCATGCATGGGTACGCTCCACCGTTTCCGGCTGGTTCGGACTGGGTCTCTGCCGGGTCCTGCCGGATGCCGGCCATGCTCACTGGGAGGATCGGCCGAGGTGCGGTGGGTTGATCGCTGCGTCGGGCGGCACCGCTGGACGGAAGGTCGGCGGGATGTCGCGGGCCTTGGGCGATCAAGGGCGCCGGGCGGGCGCCGTTCGCGTCCCCATAGAGAAGACGCTCAAGGGTTGCCGGAAGGTTGCGCTACCTGGGGTGGTGTCCATCACAGGAAAGGGCGAGGGCCCCGGCCGGTGGAGGCGGCCGGGGCCCTCGGTGGGGAGAGAACGGATCATCCGAGCAGGTGGTCCAGCGCCCTCCTCATGATCGCCTGCCGGTCGGAGGCCGACTGGACCTGCTCAAGGCCGAACCCGAGCAGCACGGTGTCCCGGGTCGCCACCGCCGAGACGGAGTCGACCAGGGCCTCGGTGCGGGCGAACTCGCTGGGGTTGCCGGGGCTGCCCGCCGGCGCGCCCGCGATCGTCCACGGGCCCAGTCCGGACTCGAAGCCCTCCGCGTCGAGCTGGCCGCCGGACGTGGTGACCTTCGTCTCGTCCACGAACAGGCCGGTGCCGCCCGTGAACGGGTCGCTCACGTAGGAGATCGACACCTCGACCTGCTTTCCGGCGTAGGCCGACAGGTCGAACGCGACGGGCACCCAGCCGTTGGAGTTACCCGTGAAGGAGTTCCATCTGCCGGTGGTCCCCGTGTTCTGGCACGGGTTCCCGCCGGTCAGGTAGCGGCCGAGGAACGGATGCATGGCCATGAAGTAGCCCTGCGAGCACTCCTCCGGCACCCGGTCGCTGGTCCGGCCGTTCTTGTCCGGCAACGTCGTCCAGTCGTCCCCGCCGGCCGTCCTGGCCTCCAGGATGACGTGGTCGAACCCTGTCTCGGTGCTGTAGGACAGCATCGCCTCCAGGGTCGGCGCCTGCGCCGCGGTGACCGACGTCAGGTCGATCGTGCGGGTCAGCCGCCGCCAGGTGCCGTCGGAGTGCGGGCCCGCCACGTACCACTGGCCGGCGAACGGCTCGGTCGGCGCCGCCGCTCCGAGGTAGTCGCCCGCCTTCCAGCTACGGAACTGCGGGAACTGCGAGGGCGGCAGCGCCGTGGAGGTCACCTGGAAGCCGCCCGCCTCGTTGAGCTGGTTGGTCGGCGTCCCGGCGAGCCCGGCGTCGCTCCCGCCGAACGGGCGGTCCGTCCCGACGAACCGGGTCGGTGTGCCCACCCGCTGCCGGTCGAAGCCGCCGAGCCAGTACTGCAGAAAGTCGTTCGACAGCAGCTCGCAGTCGTCCCGGAAGCTCCGGGTGAGCACGCACGGCCGCTCGGGGTGCCCCTTGAGGCCGTAGTAGATCCCGCCGCCGTTGGCCTGGGCCAGCGGGCCGAAGTAGCCGGTGGTCTCCCCGGTGTAGAGCAGCTTGCCGCCCTCGTTGAGGAACGACCGCACCGCCAGCAGCGTGTCCTTGGCGCGGTCGGCCACCTGCGAGTCGGGGAACGCGCCGCCGCCGGCGGTGCGCACCGGCTCGTCGGCCGGGTCCTGGGTGAGCCGGTTGTCGCCCAGATACCAGACCGCGCCGCGGAAGTGGCTCATGACGCCGAGGTCGTGCGGCGCCCCGTCCTTGTCGATGTCCCACACCAGCGGCTTGTGCTTGGCGGACTTGACCAGGTCGGCGTACTGCCGCGCGTACCGCGGGGCGTTGGTGTCGGCCGGGTAGGCCGGGTTGATGCCCGTGTAGTCCTCGTCCGCGATGACCACCACGTCCGCGCGGTCGCGGTCCCGGACCGTGTAGGTGAACTTCTCGCTGACGACGCGCCTGCCGTTCTTGGTCCCCTCGAACCAGACCTCGACCCTGTCACCGGGGCGCTGCCTCTCGACCTTGCCGCGGTACTCGCCGTAGTAGTGGTCGTTCTCGTCGCCGTAGCGTTCACCTCCGCGCCACTCGCGGGCGCCGTCCGAGTGCACCTTGCCGCCGTTGATCCGGTAGCGCAGGTCCTTGTTGGACAGCGACCGGCGGATGTAGGCGCGCACCTCCTGGGTGGAGCCGAGCGACACGCCGAACTTGTCGATCTCGATGTCGGCCGTGGTGCGCCCGACCGGCGAGACCGGGTGGTCGGGGGTACGGGCGGACTTGCCGACCGACAGCGCCAGCGGCAGGTTCTTTTGGAACTCGGCCTGGATCAGCGCCTCGTCGTCGGGGAACTCGAAGCCGCTGCCGCAGTTCTCCGGCTCCCACTCGTCGTCGGGGTCGGCGTTGGCGGCGGTCTCGCAGGTCGCCATCTCCGGGGTGATCGAGAGTGCGCCGTGCACGTTGTCGGCGTAGCCGTCGGTTTCGCCGTTGGTGGTGTAGAGCTGGGCGCCGAGCTGCGGCACGTACCCGGGCACGGCCGGGTTGTCGGTGTCGCCGAGCAGCGCACGGTGGATCACGTCGTCCGGGCTGTGGGTCAGCGTCTGCCAGCCGACGCCGTGCAGCAGCAGCTCGGCGGCCGAGTGGTAGTTGACGATGTACTTGGGCTTCACCCGTTTGAAGAGCCCCGCCTGCGCCCTGGTCTCGGGCTCGGAGGCCGGTGCCGCGCCGCGGTAGACCTCGCTGCTGGGGTCGGGGGACGAGCCCTCGTTGTCGTAGCCCCACTTGTAGTCGAAGTTCCGGTTGAGGTCCACGCCGTCCGCGCCGGTGATCTGGCCGTCCCCGTTGTTGTCGCGGACGTTCTTGCGCCAGAGCCGGAAGCCCTCCTGGAACGTGAGGTCGTACCCGTCCACGTTCACCACGGGCAGGAACCACAGGTCGGTGGTGTCGACCAGCTTGGTCAGCTCGGCGTTCTTCCCGTACCCGTTCACGTAGTGGTGCAGCAGCCTGCGCACCATCTCCGGGGTGATCCATTCACGGGCGTGCTGCGTGCCCTGGTAGATGACGGCGGGACGCTTGCCGTCCTTCAGCTTGGCCACGTCCTTGCTCACCCGTACGGCGGTGATCGGCTTGCCCTGCAATGACCTGCCGATGTCGACCGCCTCGGCGATCCGCGGGTGGTCGGCGGCGACCTTGAGCAGCTCCTCGCGGATGTTGCCGGCGCCGCTGTAGGGACGGAACACCTCCTGCTGGGCGAGCGCCGCCTTGGCCCGCTGCGTGGTGTCCTTGCCGTCCACCTTCTTGATGCTGAGCCGGACGCCCTGGCGTTGCAGCTTGGCCGCCTGCACGCCGCTCATCACGACCTCGACGCGGGTCCTGCCGGCCTGCGCGGACCTCGTGTAGGTGATCTCCTCCCGGTCGAGCCCCGCCGTGTTCAGGCGTTTCAGCTGTTCCGCGGTCAGATCGCCGGCGTAGACCTCCACTCCCCGGGGGCCCGCCGAGGGGTGCGGCGAGGCTTGGGCCGGGGTGGCGGCGAGCAGCCCGATCAGGAGCGTGGCCGCCGCGGTGATGGGAAGTAATGCCGACCGTTGCCGGAAATACCTGCGCGTCATCGCGCCTCCCTGCGTGGATCGCAACGTGGGGCTGCGTGATCGTCTGCCGCGCGGGGATGGGTGTCAATGTGGCATCCACGCAGATTGCCGCTTTCGGCCAGTTTGTAACGGTTCAGCCCCGCGAGGGTTTCCAGAACGTCTCGGCGGCCGCCCTCGGGGTGCGAGGAGGGGTGTAGTCCGTCCTAATCTGTCAGTGTTTTATGGCTGCTGCGACAGATATTTTCCAACGTCCGGATTGCTCTGATCGAAGGAGCGGGGCGGGTCGGCTGATCCGCCGTCCATCGGTTCATGGCCGGGGGGAGCGAGTTGGGGCGGAGTCTGACGCTGCCGGTGCCGGACACCCTTCAGGCGACCTACGCGGTCGTCTTTCCCGCGCCGCCCCCCGACCCGCGCGCTCTCGCCCGCGAACGGGTGTCCCGCCTGATCGCCGCGCCGCTGCGCGACCTGGTGCTGCGGATGCTGGACAGCCCGCTGCTCACCCTCGACCTGCGTCCCGCCGCCGAGTTCCCGCCGCTGCCCGCCGACCTGCTGGCCGCGTTCGGCGCCGGCCCGGCCGACCTGGCCGCGATCGCCACGGCCTCGCACCTGCTCGCGGTGCGCGCCGCGTACCGTCCCGGCTGGCCGCCCGCGCACGAGTGGGCCACCCGCGCCATCGCCGGAGCGACGGGCGCGCTCGGCACCGACCGGCCCGTCCCGGTCATCGACGTGTTCACCCCGCAGGTGCTGGACGCCGAACGGATCGAACGCTCACTGCCCGGCCCCGACGGGACGGTACGGCTGACCGACTGGATCCTGCTCCCGCACACCCCGGGCCCCGGCGGCTTCTGGTTCACCACCAAGGGCATGGCCAGGTTCGGGCTGCCCGAACTCCAGACCGAGAACGTTCCGCCCCAGCTCGTGGAGCGCTGGGGGCGGCTGCTCAACGGCCTGGCGTCCCGCGTGCTGGGCCTCTGGCTGGACGAGCTCGGCGCCGCGGAGAGGCCGGCCCTCGTCGAGCTGCCCGAGGTCGTCTCCGTCGGGCTCCAGGACGTCGCCGCCGCCCACGGCGTCCGGGAGGAGGGCAGCCGGGAGGTGCGAGTCGGGCTCAGGCTGGACGCCGACGAGGAAGGCGCACCCCTGCTGACCGTCCTTCCCGCCGGGGACGGCCCCGGCGGGCTCGCGGCCCTGTGCGCCGCCCTCTTCGGCACCTCCAGGTCGGCCTGACCGTGCGCCCGCGCATCGGCCGGGCCGGTTGCCGTGGACGCGGCGGAGGGCCGAGTATCGGAAGGTGAGATCCGGCCCGATTGACCGCGACGGGGACACCGGACCCGAACGCGACGACACGTCCGGCGAGCCGCGCACCGCGCCTCAGCGTCCCGTGCCCCATCCCGGCGACATCCGCGTGGCCGGGACGACGGCCCCGGACGTCCTGGCGAAGAATGAGGCGGACTGGGTACACGTCCAGGGCGCGGCGAGCCCGGAGCAGCCGCAGGGCGGGACGCCCTCGCCCGAATGGCAGCCGGCCAAGGGCGCCGAGCGGAGCGGCCCGCTGCCCGAGCCGCCCGCCTGGGAGCCGCCGCCCCCGGAGCCCGCCGCCGCGTCCGCGGAGACGACACAGCCGGACGTGTCGCTCGTCCAGCAGGCTTTGGGTATCGGCGCCGAACCGGAGCCGGCGCCCGAGCCGCCGCGCGTCCCGCCGCCGCGGGACGATCCCGGCCGCGGTACCGATCCAGGACGCGGTACCGATCCCGGGCCGATGAGCGGCCCCGAGCGCCGCAAGACGCTCGTGGACTCGTTCGTCGCCGAGTTCGTCGCCAGCGCGACCTGGCGTGCCACCCTGGCCGTGCTGGAAGGCGCCTTCCCCGGGCTGGGGATGGCGGCGACGCTGGCACGCCGCGCCGACGAGCTGTGGCGGACGATCGACGGCCTGGACGAGGCGGGGCAGGCCGGGCTCGGCGTCCCCGTCTGGCGGGACGGGAACGGGATGGCGTTCGACCTCAGCGCCCGCGTGCCCGCCGGACACCGGGTGGTCGGATCGCGCGTGCGGGGCGAGCGGGACGCCAGGCCGCGGGCCTCCTGGCCGTACGCGGGCGCGTTCGTGATCGACACCATCGACCCGCTGCGGTACCACCGCGCGGTGGCCGGGCCGATGGCGCCGCGCGACCGTCCCGGAACGCCGGGCGGCGCGGCCGGTGGGCGGGCACCGCGGGTCCCGACGCCGCCTCCGGGCGAGGAGGAGGACTCCGGCGTCGTGATCGTCGCCCGGCTGACCTCCGCCGGGCCGCGCGTGCTCGACTCGACGGCGCTGTGGCGGTACGCGGGGCGCGTCGTGACCGCCACCCTGCACGATCCGCGGCGCCCCGAGACCCGCGTCCAGACGCGCCGCGCGTTGCGCGCTCTGCGGCGGATCGTCTTCATCGACCCGGACCTGGGCCTTGGGATCTGCCTCCAGATCGACGTCGCCCGGACACCGCGCAGCCTGCTCGCCTTCCATGTCGACCGGGACGACGCCCGGGGTCCGCGCTTCGTCTCCCTCTAGAGCGGTTCAGGCCGTCTCGGGAGTGCCGAGCCAGGTCAGGTCCGCCTGCCGGTCGGCGGGCAGCTCCCGGATACGGGCCGCGGGCTCCCAGGGCTCGATGCCCTCCTGGTCCTGCTCGGGCAGCAGCCCGCACAGCATCGTGCCCGCCGTGCGGACGACGGTGAACGCGCCGATCCTGGCGATGCCGCCGCCGTGCAGGTGCGCCAGCTCCACCAGCAGCGCGGTCAGCGCGGACGGGTCCCGCGGGTCGTACATGGCACGGACTTGGCGGAAAAGCTCCTCGGCCAGCTCGTCGGAGCGGCGGCCGGACATCTGGTAGGCCGTTCCCAGGTAGCCGCCACCGGCGGAGCGGTCGGAACGCTCCTCCCGCGTACGGACACGTAGCCCGTACTCGGCGGCGCACCGCTCGTACGCCTCGGCGAGCAGCGCCTCGGACTCGCCCTCCTCGCTGAGCAGCAGGCCCGACACCACGCCCTCGTCGCGGTCCAGGCGTTCCAGCATCTCCTGCCGCAGCTCGGCCACGACCTGCTCGGTGGCGTCCAGGGACCGGGCCAGCGCCTGCCGCGCCTCACGGTCGAGGCCCATCCCGGCCAGATCGGCCGACAGAGCCCCCAGCTCCTGCTCGACGCGGGCGAGCCGCGCGCCCAGCCTGTCGATACGGCTGACCACTTCCGGCATCGTCGTCTCCGCCGCGCGCAACGCCCCGGGCGGCGGCTGCGGCGGCTCCGGCCGCGGCGGGATCACGATCCCCGGATGCTCGGCCACCTGCGCCACCTCGGCTTGGAGGGCGTCATGGCGCCGGGTCAGCTCGCCGAGCTGGGCGCGCAGCTCCCGCAGCTCCGCCTGCGCGCGAGGCAGCCGTTTGTCGGAGGCGAGGTAGAGCTCGCGCCCGGCGATCGCCAAGCACAGCAGGACCAGGATCAGCGTGGTCATCGGGCCGCCTCCGGACGCGATCGCAACGGTTGGTCTCGTTCACCCTGAGCCGACGGCTGGAGCCGCTCCCTCAGCCGAACAGGCCGCCGAGGAGGCCACCCAGGATCTCTCCGACCGCGCCCGCGGCCTCGCCCGCGACCTCGTTCACCGCGGCCTTGCCCGCTTCGGCGGCGAGCCCGCCCGCGTACCCGGCCACGGCGTCGCCGAACTGGGCGGCGGGGACGTTGACCGCGCCGCCGATCACGTTGCCGTACGCGTCGACCGCGGCGCCCGCGGCCAGCCCGCCCGCGATGCCCGCCGCGGCGACGCCGCCGACCGCGCCGGCGGCGCGCAACCCGTGCCCGTGGTGATGACCGCCCCGGTACGGAGGCGGGCCGTGGTGGTGATGGACGGCGGGCGGGGGCGGCGGCGGTCCCTGCGGTGCGGGCGGCGGTGGGTACTGGGGACCGGGCGGAGCCGGAGGGTACGGCGTGCCGTGCGCGGGCGGGGGCGGCGGTGTGGGGCCGCCCTGAGCGGGGCCGGGCGCCGGGGGAGGGAAGGGTCCCTGGGCGGGCTGCCCATAGGCGCCCGGTTCGCCGTACGAGGCCGCCGCGGGGGCGGGCACGCCGTGCTGTCCGGGAGGCCCCGGTGGCGCCGGGAAGGTCGACGGGCCGCCGCCAGGGGGAGGCAGTGGCGGCGACTGGAACGAGCCCGGGCTCGGCGCACCCATGTCCGGCGAGCCCAGCGGCGGCGGACCGGCCTGCCCCTGTCCTTGCCCTTGTGCATGGGGGCGCGGGCGGGACGCGACGGTGTCCAGCCATTCGCGGATCATGGTGAACCAGTCGGTCTCCGCGGACTCGGGATGCTCGGCCGAGAACCGTGCCGCCGTGTCGTCGGAGCCGCCCGAGCGGCGGTCGGCCACCAGGACGAACATCATGGAGCGCGGGCTGGCGACGAAGCTCAGCCCCACCTCGCCGACGCGCCCCTCGTACTGGGACGGCGGCGCCAGCCGGATCTCCTGGTAGAACGGTAGCTGCTGCGGGACGCCGGCCAGCTTGGACCGCTCGAACGCGACGTTGCGGATCCTGAAGCCGAGCCGGGCGATGGCCGCCAGCACCCACTGCTGGGACTTCAGCGGCTCCACCGAGATCGGATCGACGTCGCCGGGATCGGGCGCCCCCTGCACGGCGACCTCCGTGCACAACCCGATGGTGAAGCCGGGCAGCTCGCGCCCCAGCACCGTGGTGAACGGCAGCTCGTACGGCAGCGGGATGGAGAACGACAGGTCGCGCCGCTGCCCGGGCTCCAGCCGGAACGCGCGGGTGAGCGCGCCGCGGTAGACCTCCGGGCCCGCCGTCTCGCCGCCGTACCCGTTCTCCATACGCGGCATCAGCGCGATCGTCACATTCCGGATGTCGGCCGGCCGCGCGCCCCCGGCGAGATGCACCTTGCCGGCCACGACGCCGCCGGGACGGCAGTTCGGCTCGGACAGGATGGTTTCGACGGAGACGCCGGCCGTCTGGCCATAGGACACAGGCCGTTCCCTTCTCGCGACGCCACGGGTTGATCCCGCATCGGTCAGACGGTTACCACGATGCCACCGGTTCGGTCCGGTCACTACTCCGCGGGCGGCTCGCCCGGAGCGGGCTCGGTGGCCGAGACGGTGACGGTGGCGTAGCCCAGGCTCTCCAGGGGCTCCTTGATCTGGGCGGCGTCCCCGACCGCGATGACGGTCAGCGCCTCCGGGTCGACGTGCTCGGTGTACGCGCGGGTCACCTCGTCGGGCGTCGCGGCGCGCACCGCGTCGAGGTACCGGCGCGGGTAGTCGGCGCCGAGGTCGTTGGCGGCGGCGTCGGCGAGCTCGGCGGCGACCGCGCGGGCCGTCTCGTACTCGGCGGGGGCGCGGTCGGCCAGCGCGCGGACGGACGACCCCGTCTCCTCCTCGGAGACGCCCCGAGAGATCACCCCGCGCATCCCCTCCAGCGCGTCGGCGAGGGCGTCCGCGGTGACCTCGGTGTGCACCGCGCCCTGCGCGATGAACAGGCCGCAGTGCCGCAGCCTCAGCAGCCCGGCTCGCACGCCGTAGGTGTACCCCTTCTCCTCGCGGAGGACGGCGTTGAGCCGCGAGGTGAGCCCGCCGCCCAGCACGTGCGCCGCGACCGCGAGCAGCGGCCAGTCGGGGTGCGAGCGCTTCGGCACGCCATGGCCGATGCCCAAGTACGTCTGCACCGATCCGGGACGGTCCACCACGACGATCCGCGGCCCCGCCGTCGGCATGATCGCGTCGGGGCGGCGCAGGGGCGCGCCCGAGGCCGCCCAGCCTTCGAGGGCGCCGGCGAGCGCGGTGTCCACGCCCACTCCGGACAGGTCGCCCGCGACGACGGCGGTGGCCTCAGCCGGGACGATCGAGGTGTAGAACGCGCGGACCTGCTCGCCCCGGATGGCCTCCACCGACTCGGGGCCGCCGCCGGTCGGGCGGGAGGCGCGGGCCTCGGCGGGGAACATCGCGGCGCGCAGCTCCCGCATGGCGCGCGAGCCGGGGTCGGCGTCGTCCTGCGCGATCTCCTCCAGGCGCTCCCTGACGAGGCGGCGCACGTCGGAGTCGGCCAGCGCGGGCCGGCGCACCACCGACGACAGCAGTTCCAGCGCCGGGCCGAGCCGGGTCACCGGCACGTCCAGCGCGATCCGGAGCGCGGTCAGGTCGGCCGACGCGTACAGGCTGGCGCCCAGCCGCTCGAACGCGGCGGTCAGCGCGGTGCCGCCACCGGGTTCGGTGCCTTCCAGCAGCGCCCGCGCCGCGAGCGTGGCGACGCCGTCCCCGCCCTCGGGCTCGCGCCCGGCACCGGCGTTCAGGACGAGCCGCACCGCCGCGAGGCGCCGGCCGGGCAGGTCACAGCGGAGCGTGGCGGGGCCGTCCCCGGGCACCGTGCCCTCGGTTCCTACGGGGAACGCCCACGCGGGAACGGGACCGGGGACCGGACGGGGCGCCAGGGCCAGTTCGTTCGTCACGAGGCCGTACCTCCATAGGTCAGCACGGAGCGTCCACCCGGCTTGAGCCACTGGGCCGCCATGTCCTTGATCTGGGCCGCGGTGACCGCCGCCGCTCGTCCCGGCGCGGTGAACACGCGGGCCGGGTCGCCGAACTGGGTGGCGTTCTGCGACAGCGCGTTGGCCAGCCCGGTGACCGTCTCGGTCTGCTCCAGGAAGCCGCGCTCGGCCTGCGCGGTGGCGCGCGCCGCCTCGTCGGCGTCCGGGCCGTCGGTGGCGAACCTCTCCAGCTCCTCGTCGAGCACCTCGGCGATCTTCCGCGGGTCCGGGCCGATGGCGTCCACGATGGCCAGGGACGGGCCGCCGACCAGCCGGGTCACCCCCGCCCACACCTCGGTGGCGATCTCGTCGCGGCGCACCATCCGGTCGTAGAGCCGCGAGCCCGAGCCGCCGCCGAGGATCTCCACGGCCAGCTCGGCCGCCTCGATGTCGGTGCCGCCGTCGGTGGGCAGCGGGAACATCGCGAAGTAGGCGGGCGAGGGCACCTCCTCGTCCACCGCCTCCTCGCGCACCTCGCGGAGCGGCTCCAGGTCGCCGGGGCGGGCCGGGGGCGCCTCAGGTCCGGTGGGGATGCCGCCGAAGTACCGCTCGACCGCGGCGAGCGTCTCCTCGGGGTCGACGTCGCCCACGATCGACAGCACCGCGTTGCCCGGCGCGTACCAGGTGCCGAAGAAGTCGGCGCAGTCCTCCAGCTCGGTGGCGTCCAGGTCCTCCATGGAGCCGATCGGCGTGTGGTGGTACGGGTGGCCGCCGGGGAAGGTCAGCGCGCACAGCCGCTCGAACGCCGTCCCGTACGGCTGGTTGTCGTAGCGCTGGCGCCGCTCGTTCTTCACCACGTCGCGCTGGTTGTCGAGGTTGGCCTGGGTCAGCGCGGCGGGCAGCGTGCCCATCCGGTCGGCCTCCAGCCACAGCGCCAACTCCAGGTGGCTGACGGGAACCGTCTCGTAATAGTTGGTGCGCTCGAAGGACGTGCTGGCGTTGAAGGTGGCGCCGGCGCTCTCCAGCAGCGCGGCGTGCTCGCCTTCGGCGACGTTGGCCGAGCCCTGGAACATCAGGTGCTCGAAGAGGTGCGCCAGCCCGGTGCGGCCTGCCCGCTCGTGCCGCGAGCCCACGCCGTACCAGATGTTGACGGCGGCCAGCGGTACGACATGGTCTTCGCAGACCACCACGCGCAGGCCATTGCCGAGCTTGTGCTCATGCAGCGGCTGTTCTGCCACGAAGGCTCCCGTCCGGTCGATGGATCGGTTGACCGACAGCACCGCGCGCGTTCGGCGGGGAGAGCGCCCCCGCGGCGGGCCTGATCTCTGCCCTCACGGTACCGGGTCACGGCAGGGGAGGCAGCGAGTGCGCGAGCGTCGCCGGGACGGGCGGTGCCGCGACATGCGAAGGAGGGCGAAGACGGGGGAGATGGTCGCGGCGGGGGAATCGGTAGCGATGGGAGGCGATGGACGGGAGGAGAAGAGAATAAGGAGACAAGGAAGAAGGTGCGGAGTCTGGTGGACTGGCGGAGGAGTCAGGTGGAGGAGGACTCGTGGGCGGCGATGGCGTCCTCCAGTGAGCGGTGCAGGACAAAGATCTTGGTGAGCTGGGTGACGTGGAAGACGCGGCGCACCCGGTCGTTCGCCCCCACGAACGCCATCGTCCCGTCCCGCGCGCGCAGCCGGTGGTAGATGCCCACCAGCACGCCGAGGCCGGTGGAGTCCAGGAACGTCACCTCGCCGAGGTCCACCACAAGGTGCCGGGCGCCGTCGCCGTCGATGATGTCGAGCAGCTTCTCGCGGAGCTTGGGGCTGGTGAAGACGTCGATCTCTCCCCTGATCGTGACGACCGTGACGTCCTTCTCGGTCCGCTGCTCGACCGCGAATTCCACGGCTCCTCCCGCGTCCACCGATGATTTGGTGATCGGTTGGCGTATACCCGGATACGGCTAGGGAGAACGGAACAGCGCCCAGACGACCTTGCCCTGGGGCAGTCCGCACCAGCCCCAGCGGGTGCTGAACGACTCGACCAGATGCAGCCCGCGCCCGGTCTCGGCGATGTGGTCGGGCTCGCGGCGCCGCGGCGCCTCCGGGCTGGAGTCCATGATCCCGCAGAGCAGCCAGGGGGCGTGGTACAGCATCCGCAACCGGATGCCGCCGGGCATGGGACCCGCCGGCCCGGCCTCCAGTTCCGTACCGAAGCGCGTCGCGAGGCCGCCGGTCGCGAAGCAGCCCCCGGCGAACCCCGTGCCATGCCCGAGACCTGGTGCGTGCCTGGTCGCGTAGGCCGGGGCGTCCCAGACGGTGGGGGCCGTGCTGTGCCGCAGGGCGTTGGTGACCAGTTCGGACACCACCAGGCCGACGTCGCTCGTCAGCGCGCAAGCGCCCCAGCCCTTCAGCCGGGAGATCGCGAAGTGCCGGGCCTCGGTGACCGACTCCGGCTCAGGGAGGACGCTGAACGAGACGGTGGGGGCGGACAGGTTGACCAGCGCCCACAGGGCGTCCTTCAGCCTGGGCGGGAGGTCGCACGCCTCGGGGACCGGTTCCGGCTCCGCGGTCCCCGGTTCGGCGGCACGGTCCAGCGGCCCCGACGGCTCCGCGACGGAGGCCACCTCCCATCGCGTGCCGTTCTGCGCTTGACGTGACGTCATTCCCCGGACCCCGCAGAGTGATCTCGTTGTGCAGCCGTGGCTCGGAAGTCTCGTGCGTTATCCTGCGCATCGTAGCGTGCGAATGCAAGGCCCAATGCACGTGCATCCGAACGGGCATCAGGTTCCCTGTCCGGGTTGGGCGCGGATGATCGGAGGTAATCGCAGGACAGGCACCGCAGTGGCACACTAAGTTCGCTGTCCGCCGATGAGCCGGGAGGTTGGGCGTGACTCCAGATTCGCCGGGAGCCGGGTCGACGGTTCGCCGCATCATGCTCGGCTCCCAGCTACGCAGGTTGCGCGAGGACAAGGGCGTCAGCCGCCAGGAGGCCGGGTACACCATCCGCGCCTCCGAGTCCAAGATCAGCCGACTGGAGCTCGGGCGGGTCAGCTTCAAAGAACGTGACGTGGACGACCTGCTCACGCTGTACGGCGTCGAAGACAAGGAACAACGCGAGGCGCTGCTACAGCTTGCGCGGGACGCCAACACCCCAGGCTGGTGGCACCGATACAACGATGTCCTTCCCGGCTACTTCCAGACCTACGTCGGGCTGGAGGAGTCGGCCGCGCTGATCCGGACCTACGAGCTTCAGTTCGTACCGGGTCTGCTGCAGTGCGAGGGCTACGCGCGTGCGGTGATCAGGCTGGGCAACGCCGGTGCGGCGGATCACGAGATCGAGCAGCGGGTCGAGCTGCGCATGCAGCGGCAGGAACGGCTGACGGGCCCCGACGCCCCGAGGCTGTGGGCCGTGCTGGACGAGGGCGCGCTCAGGCGTCCGATCGGCGGCCCCGAGGTGATGCGGGAACAGTTCAAGCATCTGATCGAGATGTCCAGGCTGCCCAACGTCACCGTCCAGGTGATGCCGTTCAGGTTCGGCGGGCACGCGGCCGAGGGCGGTGCCTTCTCCATCCTGCGCTTCCCCGACCAGGACCTGCCGGACGTCGTGTACGTCGAGATCCTCACCGGCGCCATGTACCTGGACAAGCGCGACGACGTCGACACCTATCTGCAGGCGATGGAACGCCTGTGCGTCGACAGCGCCACACCCGAGCGCACCGTCGAGCTTCTCGGCCAATATCTCAGAGAGACATGATGCTCAAGACCGACGAGGGCCAGAACTCTCACGAGGACCCCTACGAGGGGTTCTACGACAACGGGATGCCGGCGACCGGCCTGCGGGGCGCCCGCTGGCTCAAGAGCCGCCGCAGCAACTCCCAGGGGAACTGCGTCGAGATCGCGGAACTGCCCGGCGGGCGGGTCGCCATGCGCAACTCCCGCCACCCCGAGGGTCCCGCGCTCATCTACACCAGGCCCGAGATGGAGGCCCTGATCCTCGGGGCCAAGGACGGCGACTTCGACCATCTGATCGCGTCGTCGACCAACTGACCGACATCCCCCGCTACCTCTGACCCTTCGATTCCCTCGCACCTTCGATTGTCCGAATGCCATCGCCGGGCGCACCCCGCTAACGCGCCCGGCCTGAGCTCCCCGCCGCCTCGTCCCCCCCCGGGACGAACCCTCGTATCAGCCGCAGTTGGCGTACGACGAGGTGTACGAGCCCGAGCCGACCCGGACGCACCTCCCGGGGGCGTAGACGTACACCGGCCCCGCGTACCAGGAGAACGACCCGCTGTCGGTGACCCTGCTGCCGCCCTGGGCCTGGATCCACACCGACACCGAGGACGGGCGTCCCACGTTCTTGGACTTGAGCATCACGGCGCAGTTCTTCTTCGTGCCGTTGCTGTAGAGCTGGTAGACCCGGCCGCCCGCCACGGCCATCGAGCGCTGCACGTAGTAGCCACTGCCGCAGACCTGCGTGGCGGTGTACTTCTGTGCGGGTTCCGGGGCGGGGTCGCCTCCGCCACCGGAGCCACCGCCGCCGTTGTCTCCGCCGCCGGTTCCGCCGCCACCGCCGCCGGGGGTGCCGGTCTGCCCGCCTCCCGGCCGCTGCGGCGTGGTGGTGCCCTTGGGTTTCTCGCCGGGGGCGCGCGAGGTCCTCAAATCGACCGGGAGGTCGCCGGCGTCGCCGCCCGCCGCGCTCCCCTGCGGCGCGGTGGCGTCCTGACCGCCCGCCTCGGCCCGTTCCGGCCCGTCGCCGCCGGACCGCGTCGCCGCCCACACCGACCCGCCGGCCAGGAGCGCCGCCGTGGCCGCCGCCGCGATGATCGGGATCACCATCCGTCCCGGTCTCCGCCGCTCCGGTCCGAGGGGGCCGTGCGGCTGCGGCGCCGTCGTCCCGCGGCCACCGGGCCCCGGACCCGTCGGAGCAGGCGCGAAGGGCGGCGGGGAGGGGGACGCGTTCTGGACGGGACCCGGAGGCGGCGCGAAGGCGGCAGGGGCAGGGGACGGCGCGAAGGCGGCCGGGTCGGGCAGGGCCTCACCCGAGGCGCCGACGAGCCTCTCCTGCGCCTCGCGCGCTGTCGGACGGCGCCCGGGTTCCTTGTCCAGGCTGGCGGCCACCACCTCGCGCAGCGGGCTGGGCAGGTCGCCCAGGTCCGGGTCGAAGGTGATGATGCGGTGCATCACCGCCGCCATCTCGTCGTTGCCGAAGGCGGGCCTTCCGGTCGCCGCGTACACCATCGTGGTGCCCCAGGCGAACATGTCGGCGGCGGGACCGATCGCGCCGCCGGTGAAGTGCTCGGGCGCCATGTACGCGGGCGTCCCGACGTTCTGCGTCTCACCGGCCGCGCCCAGCGCCCTGGCCACCCCGAAGTCGATCACGCGCGGGCCGTCCGGGCCCATCATCACGTTCTGCGGCTTGAAGTCGCGGTGCACGATCCCGGCCTGGTGGATCGCGTACAGGGCGGTCAGCGTGCTCATCGCGAGCCGTTCCAGCGCCCCGCCGGTGCGCGGTCCCTCGGCCTGGACCAGCCGGTGCAGCGATTGTCCCGGGACGTACTCGCTGACGATGTACGGCTGGTCGCCCGCCAGGTCGGCGTCCAGGACCTGCGCCGTGCAGAACCTGGCCACCCGCTTGGCCACGTCCAGTTCCCTGACGAACCGCGCCCGTGCCGGATCGTCGGCGCGCAGCCCCGCGTGGAGCAGCTTGATCGCGACAGGTTCGGCCTGCTCGTCCCCGGCTCGTCGCCCGAGGAACACCGTGCCCTGGCCGCCCTCGCCCAGCCTGCCCAGGATCTCGTACCCTCCGAGCCCGACCGGGTCTCCCGGCTGCAGAGGATGGGCGTCGGGCATCGTCCTGTCCGTCACACCGCTCTCGCTTCGTCACTTCCCGCACTTGCACGTGTGCGGGCCCAGACTATTCGCCCCGCGAGGTTCCTGCGGTCGAAGCGGACCGTAGGGGATGAACGGGCCGGACAGCGCGAAGGACCCCGCGCGTGTTCCGCGCGGGGTCCTTCGATCGTCGGTTCGGGCCGGTCGTCGGTCAGGCCGGGTCGGGCGTCCGCCGCGACGGGCGGTGCTCCGCCCGGCCGCCGTCATGGCCCGGCGGACCCTCCACTCCATGGCCGCGTTCCAGTCGGGCGGCGACGGCGAGGGCGCGCAGCGAGGTGGACCTCACCTGCTTGCGCCGGGGATGGGGTCGGAGCCTGAGGATGCTGCTGGGCACGGGAATACCTCCGGGATCTCGCGCATCGCGGATCGATGTGGTTCACCCACGTCAACAACCAAGATCGCTATCCGTATTCCGAATCCGGGTTCACTTTCTCGGGCGGGCGGTGTGGAGGGCCCAGGGGCGGGGGTAAGAGTCAGGGCGAAACGGGCGCACGTTAGGTTGGGGACGCTCGACGTCGAGCCCCGCGTCATGACCACGGCGGCCGCCGCCTGACCGTCTCCTGGGAGTTACGCCGTGATCCAGAAGGTGCTCGTCGCCAACCGTGGCGAGATCGCCGTGCGCGCCTTCCGCGCCGCCTACGAGCTGGGCATCTCCAGCGTCGCCGTCTACGCCTACGAAGACCGCCTGTCGCTGCACCGGCAGAAGGCCGACGAGGCGTACGAGATCGGGGAGCACGGCCATCCCGTGCGCGCGTACCTCGACGTGGACGGCATCGTCGCGACCGCCCTCAGGGTGGGCGCGGACGCCGTCTACCCCGGCTACGGCTTCCTGTCCGAGAGCCCCGAGCTGGCCGAGGCATGCGAGCGCAACGGGCTGACGTTCGTGGGACCGCCCGCCTCGGTGCTGAAACTGGCCGGGAACAAGATCGAGGCGGTCGCCGCGGCACGGCGGGCCGGCCTCCCGGTGCTGCGGTCCGCGACGCCCGTCCCCGGGTCGGAGGAGGCCGCGGCCGACGAGGTCGGCTTCCCGCTGTTCGTCAAGGCGGCGGCCGGCGGAGGCGGGCGCGGGCTGCGCCGCGTGGATCGCCGCGAGGACCTGGCGCCCGCCGTGGACGCGGCACGCCGCGAGGCGGAGAGCGCCTTCGGCGACCCCACGGTGTTCCTCGAACAGGCCGTGGACCGTCCCCGGCACATCGAGGTGCAGGTGCTCGCCGACGGCGCCGGGCACGTCGTCCACCTGCGCGAACGGGACTGCTCGGTGCAGCGCCGCCACCAGAAGGTCGTGGAGATCGCGCCCGCGCCACGGCTGGACCCGGCGGTGGCCGAGCGGCTGTGCCAGGACGCGGTGCGGTTCGCCCGCGAGATCGGCTACGTGAACGCCGGCACCGTGGAGTTCCTCGTGGACCCGCAGGGCCGGCACGTGTTCATCGAGATGAACCCGCGGATTCAGGTCGAGCACACCGTGACCGAGGAGGTCACCGGCGTGGACCTGGTGCAGAGCCAACTGCGCATCGCGGGCGGCGAGACCCTGGCCGACCTGTCGATCTCCCAGGACGACGTGCAGGTCTCCGGGTACGCGGTGCAGTGCCGGATCACCACCGAGGACCCGGCCAACGGCTTCCGCCCCGACACCGGCAAGATCTCGGCGTACCGGTCGCCGGGCGGCGCCGGGGTGCGGCTGGACACCGGCACCACCCACGCGGGCGCCGTCGTCACGCCCCACTTCGACTCGATGCTGGTCAAGCTGACCTGCCGGGGACGGACGTTCGAGGACGCGGTACGGCGCGCGCGGCGGGCCGTCGCGGAGTTCCGCATCAGGGGCGTCGCGACCAACATCCCGTTCCTCCGCGCCCTGCTGGACGAGCCGGACTTCCGCGCGGGCGGGGTGACCACGGCCTACATCGCCGAGCATCCCGAGCTGCTGACCGCGCGGTCGAGCGGCGACCGCGCGACCCGGCTCGTCCGGTACCTCGCCGACGTCACCGTGAACAAGCCGAACGGCGAGGCGCCGACCGAGCTGGACCCGCAGAGCAAACTGCCGCCGCTCGACCTGACCGGCCCGCCGCCCGACGGCTCAAGGGACCGGCTGCTCGCCCTCGGCGCCAAGGCGTTCGCGGAACGGCTGAGAGCCCAGACCGCGCTCGCCGTCACCGACACCACGTTCCGGGACGCCCACCAGTCGCTCCTGGCCACCCGGGTGCGGACGTACGACCTCGTGTCCGCTGCACCGTACCTGGCGAGGATGACCCCGCAACTGCTCTCGCTGGAGGCGTGGGGCGGGGCCACCTATGACGTGGCGCTGCGTTTCCTGGGCGAGTCGCCCTGGGACAGGTTGGCGGCCATCCGCGAAGCCGCGCCCAACCTGTGCCTTCAGATGCTGCTGCGCGGGCGCAACACCGTGGGTTACACCCCGTACCCCGACTCGGTTGCACGCGCCTTCGTCACCGAGGCGGCCAAGACGGGCGTCGACATCTTCCGCGTGTTCGACGCCCTGAACGACGTGGAACGCATGCGTCCCGCGATCGAGGCGGTCCTGCAAACGCACGCCGTCGTCGAAGGCACCCTCTGCTACACCGGCGACCTGTCATCCCCCGGGGAGAAGGTCTACACGCTGGACTACTACCTGCGGCTGGCGGAAGAACTCGTCGAAGCGGGCGTCCACGTACTGTGCATCAAGGACATGGCCGGGCTGCTCAGGGCCCCGGCCGCCCGCACTCTCGTCACGGCGTTGCGCGAACGGTTCGACCAGCCCGTCCACCTCCACACGCACGACACCGCGGGAGGGCAGCTCGCGACATACCTCGCCGCCATCGACGCGGGCGTCGACGCCGTGGACGGGGCCGCGTCCCCACTCGCGGGCACCACAAGCCAGCCACCGCTCCAGGCCATCGTGGCGCACACCGACTTCACCGAACGCTCCACAGGGATCGACCTGGACGCGCTCACCGCCATGGAGCCGTACTGGGAAGCGGTGCGCAAGATGTACGCGCCGTTCGAGATGGGCCTGCCCTCACCCACCGGACGGGTGTACCGGCACGAGATCCCCGGCGGCCAGCTTTCCAACCTCCGCCAGCAGGCCGTCGCGCTCGGCCTCGGCGACCGGTTCGAGGAGGTCGAACGGCTCTACGAGGCCGCCGACCGGATCCTCGGCCGGCTGGTCAAGGTCACCCCGTCCAGCAAGGTCGTCGGCGACCTCGCCCTCCATCTCGTCGCCGCCGGCGCCGACCCCGAGGACTTCGCCGCCAACCCCGGCCGGTACGACGTCCCGGACAGCGTGATCGGCTTCCTCAACGGCGAACTGGGCGACCCGCCCGGAGGCTGGCCCGAGCCGTTCCGGACACGGGCCCTGACAGGACGCCGCCACACCCCCGCCCGCGCCGAACTCACCGGCGACGAGGAGAAGGCACTCGCCGGCCCCGACGTCCGCGACACCCTCGACCGGCTCCTGTTCCCCGGGCCCGCCAAGGACTACCGCGAATCCCGCGCCGCCTACGGCGACCTCTCGGTGCTGCCCACCGGGGCGTTCCTGTACGGGCTGCGCCCAGGCCACGAGATCTCCTTCGACCTGGAACCGGGCGTCAGGGTGCTGGCCGGGCTCGAAGCCGTCGGCGAGATCGACGAGGCCGGCGTCCGGCAGGTCATCTGCACCGTCAACGGGCAGCTCCGCACCCTGGCCGTACGCGACCGCTCCGTCGTGTCGGACGCCCCGCCCGTCGAACGCGCCGACCCGTCCGAACCGGGCCACGTGCCCGCGCCGTTCGACGGGTCCGTCACGTTGCGCGTGGCCAAGGGCGATCAGGTCGAGGCGGGCGACGTGGTCGCCACCATCGAAGCGATGAAGATGGAAGCCTCGATCACCGCCCCCATCGCCGGAACCGTCACCAGGCTGGCCGTACCCGAGGCGACCCAGGCCCAGGCAGGGGACCTGCTGGTAGTGATCTCCTGACGGCCCCATGTCCGCCGTTGGGGGCTTCGGGTCTCTTGTTGCGGTTCGGGGGTTGGGTTGTTGCCTTGGCGGCTACATCTTTGCGGGTTGCCGATCTCCTTCGCGGGTCTGATGACACCATGGGTGGTGCCCGAGAAGACTGATTTCGGGTACTTGGTGTGCACGAGAAAGTGATGGGATGGCGGCGGTCAGGCGGGGTGCGGGGGGCGCTCGGGATCGGGTCCGGTTCACCGCGGTCGTGGCGGCGCTGGTCTTCGGGTCGAGCGCGGGCGCGGCCGTGAGCCCGAGCGTGGAGGGCCAGGTCAAGCAGGCCGTTGTCGCCTCGTACCGGCAGCCCTATGTCGACCCACAGGTCGGCTCGTATGACAAGGAGAAGCTGCGCGTCACCCTGGACGCGACCCATGCGGCGGGCATGTACGGCCTGTACTCGGCCGTGCGCCATGACGCGGACTCCTGGAGCGGTGCGGCCGGGGTCGCGGATGTGCGTACCGAACGCCCCGTACGGGCGGGCATGGAACACCGGGTGGGGAGCGTCACCAAGACGTTCATCGCTACGGCCGTGCTCAAGCTGGTCGAGCAAGGGCGTGTCCAGCTTGATGCTCCCATCGGGGACTACCTGCCGGAGACGGTGCCCGGTGCGCGCGGGCGGCAGATCACCGTGCGGATGCTGCTCAACCACACCAGCGGGATCGCCGACTACATCGTGTACGTGTTCCCGTCCCTGCGGAGTCTGTCGCCCAGGAGCCTGGATGGGGGGCGCCTCGACACCCTGCGTCCGGCGCAGCTCGCCGCCTGGGGTCTGGCAGGGCCGCCCACCAACTCTCCAGGGGCGTCCTGGTCGTACTCCAACACCAACTACGTCATTCTCGGGCTGCTGCTGGAGAAGGTGACCGGGGTCAAGGCCGAGACCTTCATCGACCGGAACGTCATCAAGCCGGCGGGGCTGAAGCACACCTATTTCCCTCGGACGCCCTATGTGGAGCGGGCGCACTCCCGGCAGTACGAGTCGCTGTACGGCTACGCCGACCCGCCCCGTGAGTACAGCGTCTACAACATGTCCTGGGCCGGTACGGCGGGTGCGCTGGTGTCCACCATGGATGACCTCAACCGCTTCTACCGTGCTCTGCTCACGGGCAGGCTGATCGGGACGGGCGCCCTGACCGAGATGCTGCGGACCGTCCCTGTGCGGGACCCCAGCGGCACCACCGTGCTGAACTACGGGCTCGGCCTGTACGCGCTCGATCTTCCTTGCGGCAGGTTCTGGGGCCATGACGGGGTTGTCTTCGGGGCGGGCACGCAGGCACTGTCCAGCCCTGATGGCCGCCGACAGGTGGCGATCGGCTTCAACCGCACCAAGTACCAGAAGCTGAACGGGCAGGGCATGCCGGTGCCGCACGCCATCGACAACGCATTGGGCGCGCACATCGCACAAGCCCTCTGCGGAGGCCGCGGTACGTTCGCCGTGCCCGACCGTCCCCCGATCCCGCCGCTGCCCCTGGAGTTCCTGGCTTCGCGCTAGGCCAGGTCGTCGGGACTGGTGTTGGCGCCGCACAGCAGGACCGCGACACGTTCGCCTTCGGCCGGGCGGTACGCGCCGCTGGCGAGCGCGGCGGCAGCGGCGGCGCCGCTGGGCTCCACCACCAGGCGGTACTCCTCCCAGAGGCGGCGGCGGGTCGCGCTGATCGCCTCATCGGTGACCAGCACGGAACGGACGCCCGCCCGCGTCACGGCGGCGTAGGGGATCTCCCCGAGACGGCTGGCCCCGAGCGCATCCGCCGCCACCCCCGACACCTCCACGTGCACGGGTTTCCCGGCCTGTAGTGCCGCGTTCAGTGTGGGGGCGGTATGGGGCTCCACGCTCACGACGTCGGCCCTTCCGTCCAGGGCGGTGGCGACCCCGGCGATCAGCCCGCCGCCTCCGACCGCGACCAGGACGGTGTCGATCTCACCCTTGGTCTGCTCCATCAGCTCCAAGGCGATGGTGCCCGCACCCGCGCACATCTCGGGCTGGTCGTAGGGGTGGCAGAAGAGAGCCCCCGTGTCCTTCTGGCGCTTGATGGCGGCCTCGTAGGCGTCGGCGTACTTCACCCCGACCTGAACCACAGTCGCACCGAGAGCGCGCAGCCTCGCCACCTTCACGGCAGGCGCGGTCTCCGGCACGTACACCTCGGCCTTGGCGCCCACCTGTGAGGCGGCGTACGCGAAGGCCAGGCCCGCGTTCCCGCCGGACGCCGCGACGATCCCCGCCTCCGGGAGCTCGTCCGCCTCAAGCGCGGCCAGGATGCGGTTGAACGCCCCCCTTGCCTTGAAGGAGCCCGTGTGCTGGGTGTGCTCCAGCTTCCACCACATCGTGCCTGCCAGATTCCGGGGCACGAACGCCGCCAGGTCGAGCCGCATCACGGGCGTCCTCCGGACATGGCCCGCGATCCGCCGCGCCGCATCCCGGACGTCCGAAACGTCGATCATGTCAACCTCTCACTCGCCGCCCTCTTCTCAAGGACGGCCCGTTCGGCGGCGTTGCGGGTCAGGGACGCCGCGCGGGCGAACTCGGCCTGCGCCTCCGCGTACCGGCCCAACCTGGACAGCAGGTCACCGCGCACGCTCGGCAGCAGATGGTACTTCTTGAGCGCGGGCTCGTCCGCCAGCGCGTCCACGGCTTGCAGGCCCTTCTCCGGGCCCTCCGCCATGCCGATCGCGACGGCGCGGTTCAGCTCCACGATGGGGGACGGGGCGACCCGCGCGAGGATCCCGTACAGCGCCGCGATCCGCGCCCAGTCGGTCTCCTCGGCGGTGGACGCCTGCGCGTGGCACGCGGCGATCGCGGCCTGGAGCACGTATCGGCCGGGCGGGCCGCCGAGCTTCTCGGCGCGCAGCAGCGCCGCGTACCCCCGGCTGATCAGCAGCCGATCCCACAGCCCGCGGTTCTGCTCCAGGATCGGGACGGGCGCGCCGTCCGGACCGGTGCGGGCCCGCGACCGGGACGCCTGGATCTCCATCAGCGCGACCAGCCCGTGGACCTCGGCCTCCTCCGGCGCGAGCCCGGCCAGCAGCCGGCCGAGGCGCAGCGCCTCCTGGCACAGGTCGGTCCGGATGAGGTCGTCGCCCGCGGTCGCCGCGTACCCCTCGTTGAAGATCAGGTAGATGACTTCCAGCACCGACGACAGCCGTTCCGCGCGGTCCTCGCCCTCCGGCACCTCGAACGGGACGCCCGCCTCCGACAGGGTGCGCTTGGCCCGCACGATCCGCTGCGCGACGGTCGGCTCGGGAACGAGGAACGCCCGCGCGATCTCGTCGGTGGCCAGCCCGCCCAGCATCCGCAGCGTCAGCGCGATCCGCGCCGCGGCGGGCAGCACCGGATGGCAGGCGGTGAAGATCAGCCGGAGCACGTCGTCCTCGATGCGGTCCTCGTCCAGGACGGCGTCGACGTCCGCGCCGGGACCCACGGCCCCGCCGGTCTCCTGGCGGTGGCCGATCTCCTCCAGCTTGCGTTCGAGCGTCCGGTCCCGGCGGATCCGGTCCACGGCACGGCGCTTGGCGATGGTCATCAGCCAGGCCCCCGGATTGTCCGGGACGCCGGTCCGCGGCCACTGCTCCAGCGCCGTGACCAGCGCGTCCTGCGCCAGTTCCTCGGCGAGCCCGACATCGCGCACCATCCGGGCGACCCCGCCGATGATCCGGGCGGACTCCAGCCGCCACACCGCGTCGACGGTCCGGTGGACGTCGGGACGGCCGGGATCGGTGATGCTCACGCCGACGATGAGAGCAAACACCACGGCCCCGGCGCAAACCGCGCGCCGGGGCCGTGGGATGCCCGTGGATCACTGCCCGGGAGTGTCCTCGGGGCCGAAGACCTGCTGGATCACGCCCTCGCCGTCGCCGACGATGGACCAGAACCGCTTGGACAGCTCGATGGCCTCCTCCTTGCTGCGCACCTCGATCAGCGCGAAGCCCACCACGACCTCCTTGGCCTCGGTGTAGGGGCCATCGGTGACGGTGATCTTGCCGCCGGAGGACCTGATGGTGGTGGCCCGCGGGTCCAGCCCGCCGGTGGCCAGCAGCACCCCGGACTTGCTCATCTCCTCGATGAACCGGCCCATCTCCTCGGCCTGCACGGCGTCCGGCTCGCCGCCCGCGGTGTCGGTCGTCATCATCATGAACCGCATCGTCTCTCCTCTGCCGTCGAGGGGCCCTTCCGGCCTCCCGTTCACCCACGCGTCGAACGCGGGACGGCCCGATCGACAACCCCCGAGGTGATTTTCCCGAATTTTTCCAGACGAGCTTCCTGGGGAGGGGTCTACGAGGGGTTTCCCTAGGTGGTGTAAGGAGTGCTTGCCCCCGGACGTCCCGGAGGGGGGAACCGGTCCCCTCGTCGAGGGTCGGCGAGCGTCCCGGCGCTTGCGGATTCTTTACGGGGACCTTCCGGTGTATTCGCCGCTGTTTCCCGGGCGGTCCCGATTCGCTTTCCCGTTGCGGTGGCGGGCGGCTATCGTGCGTGGATGCTCTTCGGGGTGCTGGGTCCGCTGGCGGTGTGGACCGACGCTGGCGAGCCCGTGGCGGTGCCCGGGCTGAAGGTGCGTGCCCTCCTGGCCGACCTGCTGCTCAACGAGGGGCGGCCGGTGCCCGCCGACCGGCTGATCGACGACCTGTGGGGGGACGAGCCGCCCGGCGACCCGCCCGCCGCGCTGTCGGCGAAGGTGTCGCAGCTACGCCGCGTGCTGGAGGACGCCGAGCCCGGCGCCCGCTCGCTGGTCGCCACCGGTCCCGCCGGCTACGCGCTGGACGTCGACCCCGAGCGTGTGGACGCGCATCGCTTCCAGGCCGTCACCGCGCAGGCCCGTACGGCGATGGACCAGCTCGCCCGCGCGGAGCTGCTCGCCGAGGCGCTGGAGATGTGGCGGGGCGCGGCGCTGGCCGACCTCGCCGACGAGCCGTTCACCCGTGCCGCGATCGCCCGCCTTGAGGAGCTGCGCCTCACCACCCTGGAAGATCACGCGGAGCTGCGGCTGGAACTGGGCGAGCATGGCGCCCTGGCCGCAGAGCTGGGCGCGCTGCTCGCCGACCACCCGCTCCGGGAACGGCTGCGCGCCACGCACATGCGCGCCCTCTACCGTTCGGGACGGCGGAGCGAGGCGCTGGAGAGCTACGAGCGGCTGCGCACGCTGCTGTCGGACGAGCTGGGTCTGGACCCGGGCGCCGAACTGGTCGCGCTGCACCAGTCGATCCTCGTCCAGGCCCCGGAGCTGGACGTGCCAGCGCCCGCGCACGTCGCCGTCGCCGCGCCCGCCGACCGTCCCCGCACGAACCTGCCCAAGCCGGCATCCGAGCTGATCGGCCGGGACGACGCCGTCGCCGAGGTCCGCGCGCGCCTGGGCTCGGACCGGCTGGTCACGCTCACCGGTCCGGGGGGCGTCGGCAAGACCCGGCTCGCGGTCGAGGCGGCGTCGGACGTCCCGGACGCGGCGGACGTGTGGATGGTGGAGCTGGCCGCCTTCGACCGGTCCGCCACGGCCGACGAGCTCGTCGACGGCGTCCTGAGGGTCCTGGACATACGCGACCAAAGGACGCAGGACCCGCCGCACCGGCGGGTCGCCGAGGCGGTCGGCGGACGGCCGTTCCTGCTCGTCCTGGACAACTGCGAGCATGTCGTCGATCAGGTCGCCGGGCTGGTGCGGCGGCTGCTCGACGACGTCCCCGGCCTGCGCGTGCTGGCGACGAGCCGGGAGCCGCTGGGGCTGGCGGGCGAGGTGGTGTGGAACGTGCCGCCGCTGGACGTCCCGGACCCCGTCCCGTCCGAGGGGTCGGGGCGGCCCGGTCCCGATCCGGCCGGGCTGGAACGTTCAAGCGCGGTCCGGCTGTTCGTGGCGAGGGCCGCGGCGGCGGCGCGGGACTTCCGGCTGGACGACGATTCCGCCGCCGCGGTCGCCGCGCTCTGCCGCCGCCTTGACGGGATTCCGCTCGCCCTGGAGCTGGCCGCCACCCGCGTCCGGTCGCTGGGGGTGCACGGGCTGGTGTCGCGGCTGGACGACCGGTTCAGGCTGCCGGCCACCGGGCATCGCGGCGCCCCGCGGTGGCAGCGCACCCTCACCGCGGTGATCGAGTGGAGCTGGGAGCTGCTGTCCGAGCCGGAGCGCGCCGTGCTGCGCCGCCTGTCCGCGCATGCCGGCGGCTGCACGCTGGAGGCCGCCGAGGCGGTGTGCGCGGGCGACGACATCCCCGTCTTCGACGTGCTCGACCTGCTGGTGAAGCTGGTCGACAGGTCCCTGGTGGTGATGACCGACGAGCCCGGGGGGCCGCGCTACCGGATGCCGGAGCCGGTCGCCGCCTACTGCGCCGACCGGCTGGCGGAGGCGGGCGAGCGCGAGGAGACGCTGGAGCGCCACCACCGGTACTACGTCGAGCTGGCCGAGCGCGCCGAGCCGTACCTGTTCGGCCGCGACCAGGATTACTACCTCCGGCTGCTGGACAGCGAGGCCGCCAACTTCCGCGTCGCGCTGGACGGCCCGGACGGTCTGCGCCTCGCCAATGCGCTCACCTGGTACTGGTTCCTGAGGCGACGCCTGTCGGAGGCCGTACGGTCCCTGGACGCGGCCATGACCATCGGCGGCGTCCCGGCCGCGCTCGCCCGCGCGAAGGCGTGGCGGGCCGGGTTCGGGATCCTCCTGGGAGACGCCGACTGGCACGCGCGGCGCGCCGAGGCGCTGGCCGTCCTGGACCAGACCGCCCCGTTCCACCGGGCCCGCGCCCAGTGGTTCCTGGCGTTCGTCGGCGGGGACCTGGAGGACCTCAACGCCGGCGAGCGGCTCGCCGACGTGGCGCTGGAGACGTTCCACGAGCACGGCGACCTGTGGGGCGAGGCCGCCACGCTGATCCTGAGGGCGCGGCACGCGCACGCGCGCGGCGAGCCCGCCGCCCTGGAACGCGAGGGCGAGCGCGCCGCGCGGCTGTTCGGCAAGCTCGGTGACCGCTGGGGCCAGCTCCAGGCGGCCGAGTGGCTCGCCGCCTACGCCGAGCTGACCGGTGACTACGAACGTGCCGACGCGCTGCAGCGGGACGGCCTTCGCATGGCCGAGGAACTGCACCTGTGGCCGGACGTCGCGATGCGGCAGGCATGGCTGGGCTGGATCGCCTTGCAGCGGGGCCGGTTCGCCGAGGCCCGCACCTACTGCGAGCAGGTGCAGAGCGCGCCCCACTCGCCGGCCCAGGTCTTCACCGAGATCGTCCAGGGCTTCGTCGCCCGTTACGAGGGCGACCCGGATGAGGCGGAGTCCCGGCTGAAGGCTCTGCTGGAGACCGTGCGGGAGGAGGACGGCGCCCAGCCGCCCCTCTTCCTTCCGCTGCTCTACGTGGGGCTTGGGCACGCGGCCGAGCTGCGCGGCGACCTGGAGCGCTCCGTCGATCTGCACCGCCGTGCCCTGTCCGTCGCCCTCCAACTGGAGGCACCCCGCGACATGGCGTTCTCCCTTGAGGGTTTGGCCAGCGTGCTGAGCATCGCCGGGCATCCTGAGTGCTCCGCCCGCTTCCTGGGTGCCGCCATGGCCGTCCGCCGCACGTCCGGCCTGACACCGGGCCCGGCCGAACGGTCCGACATCGCCCGTACCGAGTCGCGGCTCCGGGAGGCCATGGCCGCCGCCGCCATGGAGACCACTCTGAACGCGGGTGCCACCCTCGCCCCGGAGACCTGCCTGAACGAGGCCGGCACCATCGCCCTCTGACCGTATTCCGGTAAATGCGCGCTGTGAATGCGCTTGCTGCATTGTCCGGGATTCTCTCTTGACGACGGGTTTCAGGCCGGGTAAAGATCCTGGGAAACATGCGGAAATCGCCGCCCCGATCCGCCAGGATGTTGGCCTCGTAGGGGCGGCGAGCAAGGGTGTGGATGAGCTGGAATCCGGGCGGCGGCGCCCGCGGGCATGTCAACGAGATGGGCGGCACGACCGCAGGGCCGGTTTTCCAGGCCCGGGACGTGCGCGGCGATGTCCATGTCCATGGCGGTGGGATTCCCCTGCCGATTCCACGGCAACTGCCCCGTCCCGGCATTCTGGTAAATCGCCAAGAGGCGCTGGCGGCGCTGGACCGGATGGTGTCCGGGCATGGGCTGGTGGTCGTGACCGGACAGGCCGGGATCGGGAAGACCGCCCTCGTCCTGCACTGGGCGCGCGGCCGTCTCGAAGACTTTCCCGACGGCCAGCTCTATGCCGACCTGCACGGCCATGCGGGCACGGAACCCGCGCCCCCGGCCGAGGTGCTGGGGCGTTTCATCCGTTCGCTCGGCATCCCCGGCGAGCACGTGCCCGCGGGCCTGGGGGAGCGCGCCGCGCTGTTCCGGTCGCTGGTGGCGGGGAGGCGGCTGCTGGTCGTCCTGGACGACGCGTACTCGGCGGCACAGGTCGTGCCGCTGCTGCCCGGCGGGCCGGGGGCCGCCGCCGTGGTGACGAGCCGGTGGCGGCTGGCCGGGCTGATGATGCGCGGCGCGGGCGTGGTGCGGCTCGGCCCGCTGGGCGAGGGCGCGGCGCTCGACCTGCTGGGAACCGCGCTGGGCAGCGAACGCGTCGGGCGCCACCGTGAGAAGGCGGGCGAGCTGGTGGAGCTGTGCGCCCGGTCGCCGCTGGCGCTGAGCGTGGCGGCGGCCCGGCTGGCCGCCCGTCCCGGCTGGTCCCTGGACGACCTGGTGCGCGACCTCGCCGACGAGCGGCGGCGGCTCTCGGCGCTGGCGGTCCCGGACGCGGGGGACGAGATGACGATCAGAGCGGCCCTGGAGCTGTCCTACCGCGGCCTGCCGGACAGGGCGGGGCGGCTCTACCGGTCGCTCGGGCTCTTCCCCGGCACGGCGTTCGACGCCCGCATGGCGGCGGCCCTGTCCGGGGAACCGCTGCCGGACGCGCGTGACCTCCTCGGCGTCCTCGACGCCGCCAACCTGCTCGAACACCTACCGGGCGACCGCTACCGGCTGCACGCTCTCGCCCGGCTGCACGCCATGGACACCGTACGCGAGCACGACCCGCCGGACGCGCGCGCCGACGCGGTCCGCCGGCTGGTCGAGTGGACGCTCGCGGCCGTGCTCGCGGCCAATGACGCCGCCGCCCCGTACCGGAGGCTTCCCGGCCCTCCGGACGCGCCGCCGGGGCCGCCCGAGTTCGCCGACGCCGCCGGGGCGCTGGACTGGCTTGAGCAGGAGTTCCCCACGGTCAGGGCGGTGGCCAGGCGCGCCCGTGAATCCGGCCTCGACCGTGCGGCGTACCTGCTGGTGGACGCGGCCTGGCCGCTGTTCCTGCACCGGGGCCAGCACGCCGAAAGGCTCGACTTCGACCGGGTCGGCCTGGCCGCGGCCCGCGCGCTGGGGGATCGGTACGCCGAGGCCAAGATGCTCAACCGGACCGGCCTGGCCCTGCGCGCGCTGGGCCGCCCGGACGCGGCGGCCGACGATCTCCGGGAGGCGCTCGCCTTATGGCGGCGGCTGGGCGAGCGGTCCCGTGCCGCCGGTACGCGGCGCCGCCTCGGCCTGCTCGCGTTCGACCGCGGTGACATGGCCGGGGCGGTCGCCGAGTTCGGCGCCGCCCTGGAGGAGTACCGGGCCGCCGGGGACGACCGGCATGTGGCCCTCACCCTGTGCGACCTGGGCGCCGCGCTCATCAGGGACGGCCGTGCGGACGCGGCCGTCCGGGACCTGGGCGAGGCCGAGCGGTTGCTGTCGGGAACCGGGGACGACGCCTACAACCAGGCCCGCGTGCTCGTGCTCCTCGGCCAGGCACACGCCTCACGCGCGGACCCGGCCACCGCCGAGGACCTGGTCGTCCGCGGGCTGGAGGGGATGCGGGCGATCGGATCGGCCATCGGCGAGGCGGACGCGCTGCACGTCCTCGGCGATCTCGCGCTCCAGCGGGACCGGGTCGCCGAGGCCCGCGAGCGTTACGAGCAGGCCCGGTCGATCCTGGCCGGCGCGGGCGCGCCGACCAGGATCCTCGACCGGCGGCTCGCCGACCTCGGCGGCCCGTGACCGGAGACGCGACCGGATCAGCCGTCCCAGCGTCCCCAGGTGACGGGCGGGGCCGCGGCGGCGCGCAGCGCGGCCAGCTCGGCACGGGTCAGCGACACCGAGGCCGGCAGCCGGTGGCCGACCTTCCAGCCCGCGTGGAGCACGCCGTCCCGCAGCGCCGCGCCCGCGTCGCCGTGCCGGCACCAGCCGTCCAGGAACGTCGCGAACAGCGCGTCGCCCGCCCCCGAGGTGTTGACGACCCCGGCGGGCGCGACCGCCGGCACCTCGACGAGCCGGCCGTCGCGGAGCCCGGCCAGCGCGCCCCGCGCGCCCATGCCGACGCCCGCCACCTCGCACCGCGGGTAGCGGCGCAGCAGGTCCGCCACCCAGGCACGTGGATCGCCCAGCCGCTCGTGGCTGCAGAACACGATCCGCGCCCGTTCCAGCCAGGGACGGTTGTACTCGCCGGCGGGATCGTCGATCAGGTGGACGTCCACCGCGATCGGGATCCCCAGCGTGTCCGCCCGGGGCAGCAGCGGCCGGACGAACTTGGCGTTGGTCAGCACCAGCAGGTCCGCTCCACGGGCCTGCTCGCGCAGCACCTCGAAGGGATACTCCACCCGGTCCAGCGCCGTGAGATGCGGCATCCCCATCCGCCGCCCGGACGGATCCACCAGCACCACGCCGAGCGAGGACGACGGCGACTCGACGACGCCCGGACCGCTCAGCCCGTCCCGCCTGAGCTCCGCCCGGATCGCCTCGCCCGCGGTGTCCCGCCCGACCAGCGTGCACAGGCGCACGTCGTTGCCGAGGGCGCGGTGGACGCGGGCGATGTGCGACGCCACCCCGGCCGTCCCGCTGCGCGCCCATCCCGGCTTGGCCGAGGGCTCGTAGGTGACGGGGAAGCCGCGCACGTTGACGGAGATGTAGAGGCTGACCACGCCCGCGACCAGCACCGTGGGGCTCATGACGCGGCCTCCTGGTTCGCCGCTCGCACCTGGACGCCGCCGGAGACGAGCAGCTTCCCCGTTCCGCCGCGTTCCGGCACGCCCAGCCCGCCGATGATGAGCACCGAACGGCACAGCTCGCCCGTCGCGAGGCCCGCCGCCGCCCAGCCGTACAGGAACGAGCCCGCGATCGCCGCCCACGGACCACGGACCCCCTCCCCGCAGGACAGGGTGAACAGGCGGAACCCGGTCCCGGACGCGCCCGCGTCCCGCACCGCGGCCGTGTGGCCGCACGGAGCCGCGCCCGCCGCGACATGGCAGCCGGGATAGCGCTCCAGCAGCGCGGCGAGCCGTCCCGGCGGCCCGGGGAGCCCGTCCACCAGCACGTCCGCGACCTCCGCCGCGTGCGTCCTGTGGACGGCGGTCACATGGACGTCCGCGAAGTCCAGCGGCCCCGGCGCGCCGCCGCGGACCGGCCCGTCGCCGAGCACCATCAGCCGCGGTTCGCGCAGCGGCCCGCCGCGCGGGATCACCAGGACGGCGGCCGGCCGTCCGTCGGGGTGCCGCGTCCCCTCCCTGGTGAGCGCGAGCGACCGGTCGATCCGGAACAGCCGCGTGGACACCAGCGCGCCGGTCATCGTCCACCACCCGCCCGGCTCACCAGGAAGGGCGGCGGGACGGGACGCGGGCCCGGCACCGCCGCGGGACGCCGCAGCCGCAGCAGCCGGTAGATCAGCCGTTGCAGGTTGCGGTCGAACCGGCCGGGCTCGGAGGTGATCCGCTCCACCACGGCCCGGTACCGCTCCGGCGTGAACCCGTCCGCGGCCCGGAGCAGTTGCCGCCGCAGCGAGCCACGGCCGGAGACGCGCGGCGCCACCGCGCCCAGCAGCGCCTGCGCCGAGTCGGGGTTGACCTCCGAGCCCGGGAACCCGCCTAACAGCACGGGCGCCCCGGTCACCGCCGCATAAGTAGTTACTGACCCGTGGTCTCCGATGACCCAGTCGGCCGCCGCCAGCACGGCCCGCCAGTCCGCCTCGGGCGGCACCAGGCTCAGGCCCCGCCGCAGGCAGTCGGCCAGCCACGACCGCACCTGGAACTCGCCGTGGCCGTGCCAGGCGTTCGGGTGCAGGAGCGTCACCACCTGGAACTCCTCTTCGGGGAGTTCGGAGAGCAGCCGCGGCCACAGGTCCGGGCGGCTGCCCAGCAGCGACCGCGGCCCCCAGGTCGAGGCGACCACCACGAGCTTGCGCCCGTCGCCCACCCCGAGCGCCATCTTGTAGAGGGGGCGCCGGTCGAGGCTGGCGCGCAGCCGGTCGTGGCACGGGTCGCCCACGACCGACGCCACCGCGAGCGCCTCCGGGCACGACCGGGCCAGCTCCCGGCGGTCGTCCCGGTGCGCCAGCACCAGCGCCGCCGGGACGAGCGCGCCGTCGTGGACGAGGCGCTGCGCGTCCAGCCCGTACACCAGACGCGCACCGGCGGCGCGCCCGGCACGGCGGCTCACCAGCTTGCCGTGCCCCGCGCCGTGCGGCATCACGATCAGGGGCGCGCGCACCCGGTGCACCCCGCCGTGGCTCGCCGCGATCGCGAGGTCGAAGGTGGTGCTTGTGGCCTGGTCCCAGGGCATCCGCGCCGCCCCGAGCCCGCTGAGGAACTCCGGCACCCCCGAACCGAACTCGTCGGGCGCCTGGGTGAAGTACACCTGGATCCGGAGATCGTTCTCCAGTACGCCGACGGCGTCCAGCAGCCGCTGCCCCGAGGTCACGGTGTGCACGACCACCAGCACGCTCTTGCATGTCCGCCGGGTGGCCCATCGATCGGCCTCCGGGCCGATCGGCCCCCGGCGCCATTCGCTCACGGACATCCCTTTCGTGCCCCCTTTGGCCTTGCAGGAGTTGACTGTCCGAAACGCGACCCCGTCAGGAGCATCGGCGACCGACCTTGCGGCATCCCTTGCGGTCCTCCTTGCGGTGTCGGCGCAGGTGGTGAACGTGGCCCCGGGAAATTCTCCGAATTTGGGGCGATAACGCCGGGCATGCTCTGGAAATCACCCTTTGACGCTGAGATGATCTGCGTGTCAAGGGCCCCTCCCGTCACCAGGGGGAGTGGATGGAGTTCCGCATCCTCGGCCCGCTGGAGATGTGGGCGGGCGAGCGCCGCCGGCCCCTGGGGTACGCGCGGGAACGGCGGCTCCTGGCGATCCTCCTGATGTCACCCGGCAAGCCGGTCGCGACGGAGGCGCTGATCCAGCGGGTCTGGGACGGAGACCCGCCCGACCGCGCCAGGGACCGGCTCTACCCGCACATGACCCGCCTCCGGGGCCGCTTGGCCGACCTGGGCGACGTGCGGCTGGAGAGCCGTTCCGGCGGCTACGTCCTGGAGGTCGACCGGTCGCGGATCGACTACCACCTCTTCCGCGACCTGCGGAGCCAGGCCCGCTCCATGGCAGAGACCGGCGACCGGGAGTACGCGCTGCGGCTGCTGCGCGACGCCACCGCCCTGTGGCGTGGCGAACCGCTCGACGGGGTGGACGGGACCTGGGCCGAGCAGCGCCGCCAGAGCATCCGGGACGAGCTGCTCGCCGCCACCCGGGAACGCCTGGAGCTCGAACTGGAGCTGGAGAACCGTCCCGACCTCACCACCGAGCTGAACGACCTGCTCGTCCAGTTCCCGCACGACGAGAAGCTCGCCGAGCTGCTGATGCTCGCCCTGCACCGGACGGGCCGGTCCGCCGAGGCGCTGCGGGCCTACGACCGGTTCCGCCGGCTGCTGGACGAGTCCATCGGCACCATGCCGGGACAGGAGCTACGGGAGCTGCACCGGCGGATCCTCAACGACGACCCCGCGCTCATGGCGCCGCCGCGCCCGCCCGAACGGCGGTCACCGCCCAGCGACCTGCCGCCCGACACCCACACCTTCACCGGACGCGAGGCCGAGTTCGGCGAGCTGATGCGCCTCGCCGCGGAGAGGTCGGACGCCGTCACCGTCGTGGCCATCTCCGGCATGCCGGGCGTGGGGAAGACGACGCTGGCCGTCCGGCTGGCCCGGCGCCTCGCCCCCGAGCACCCGGACGGCCAGATCTTCCTCCATCTGCGCGCGCACGATCCCGGCCAGGAGCCGATGGAGCCCATCGCCGCGCTCGACCGGCTGCTGCGTTCCCTGCGCGTGCCGCAACACCTGATACCGAACGATCTCGACGGCAGGTCCGCGCTGTGGCGCACCGAGACCTCGCGGCGCCGGCTGCTGCTGGTGCTGGACGACGCGCTGGACACCGACCAGGTCAGGCCGCTGCTGCCCGGCGCGCCCGGATGCCTGGTCGTGGTCACCGGCCGACGCCGGCTGGTCGGCCTGGACGCCGTCCGGCCGCTCACGCTGCACCCGCTGCCCCCTGAGGACTCCGCGCTTCTCCTGGCCAGGGTCGCCGGGCCGAGGGTGACACCGGGCGCCCCCGGCGTCGACACGGTCACCAGGCTGTGCGGTCACCTGCCGCTCGCGTTGCAGATGGTCGGCCTTCGCCTGAGGCACCGCGAGAGCTGGACCGCCGTGGACCTGGCGGAGTCGCTCGGCGAAGGGCGCAGGCTGGAGCGGCTGCGGGCCGAGAACCGTGAGGTCGCGGCGGCGTTCCGGCTGTCGGTCGAGGGACTGGACGCCGCCGCGCGGCAGGCGTTCCTGCTGCTGGGGCTGTATCCCGGCGCCGAGGTGACGGCGGACGCCCTGGCCGTGATGTTGGGCGGCGAACGATCCGGGGCCGAGGCGTGCCTGGAGCTCCTGCACGACCACAGTCTGATCATCGAGCCGAGCCCCGGCCGCTACCGGTTCCACGACCTTCTGCGCGAGTACGCGCGGGACCTCGCCGGACGGGAACCGTCCCTCGACCGGGACGTGGCTTTGGACCGGTTGATCGACCACTGCCTGGCCACCGCCGACCGTGCCGACCGGATCCTGTTCCCGTGGTCCTCGCGCCCTCCGGTCGAGGTCCGTTCACCCGGCATGGACGGATTCTCCCTGGACAGCGAGGAGGACGCGCGGTCCTGGTTCGAGGCCGAACTGGAGAACCTGATCGGCGTGGCGCGCTTCGCCGCCGACGAGGGCCGCCCCCGGCGTGCGGGCCTGCTGGCCAGGGCACTGGAGCGCTTCCTGGAGGACACCGGGCGCTGGTCGGACGCCGTGCGGCTGCACACCACCGCGGTGGAGGCATGGCGGCGGGTCGGCGATCGGAGATCCCTGGCCCGCGCCCTGCTGGACCTGGGCCACGTCCGCTGGAGGACGGGCCGTTACGAGGACGCCCTGGCGGCGGCGACGGAGGCCCTGCACACCTCCCGCGCGGTCGGCGACGACGCCCTGGCCGCCGAGTCCCTGGACCTGCACGGCAGGATTCACTACACCCGCTCGGAGTTCGACGTCGCCGTCGGGTACTACGAGCAGGCGCTCGTCCTCCGGCGGGAGGCGGGCGACCGTTCGGGCGAGGCCCATCTCCTCAGCCACCTGGGCATCGTGCTCTACCATCTCGGCCGCTATCCCGAGGCGATGGAGCGCATGGCCCTGTCCCTGACGCTGACCGAGGAGGCGGGCGACGTCCGCGGCCGTCAGATGGCCCTCAACAACGCCGCGGAGATCGAGTACAGGCTCGGGCTGTACGACGTGGCGCTCCGGCACTACGAGCAGGTCGCGGAGATCGGCGAGCTCAGCCGCCAGCACCAGGCCGTCTGGTGCAACAACATCGCGACCATCTACAGCAGGACGCAACGCCCGGCCGAGGCCATCACCCAGTATCGCCGAGCGATCGCTATTTATACCGAAATTGGCGACAGGCGGGGTGAAACCGACTCGCTCAACGGGATCGGCGCCTGCTATGCCCAGATGGGACGGGACGGCGAGGCGTTCATCCACCATCAGAAAGCCTTGCGGCTCGCCCGGGAGATCTCCGAGAAGTACGAGCAGAGCTGGGCGCTGCGGGGCATCGGTGAGGTCCATCATCGGGCCGGACGGCACGGTCAGGCGCTGAGCCTTTTCGACGAGGCGCTGGTAATTGCACGGTCAATAGGTGACACGTTCCAAGAGGCGCGCGTACTGGAAAGCATGGGTGAGGCCATCGCCCGCCTCCACGGCCCCGCCGAGGCCGAGGCGGCCTTCGGACAGGCCCTTGAGCTGTACGAATCACTCGGCGTCCCCGAGGCGGAGGCGCTACGTCAACGCCTCGCCGACCCGCCGGACGCGGCGGGATCGTGAACGCGAATCCGATTCGCCTCACGAACTTCGCACCTCTTCGCCAAGATCCCGGCGCGGCACCATGATCGCCTGATAGCGTCTTTGGTGTTCGCCCCGCCATTTCGGTAATGGGCGATTTGTTCAACTTCTCTTGAGAAGGAGTCCCGTGAAAGATAAATTGCTTCATATCGCTCTGATCACCGGAATGTTCATGCTGGCCGCCGCCAGCGTGATGGAAGCTGTCCAGGCATGAACCTCCTGCCATAAGGGTCTCCGGTGGCAGAGATCTCAGGGCCGGGTGGACGAGTCGCCCGGCCCTCTTTTCGTGCGCGCGAAGTTCAGACCTGGCGGCTGGGGTCGCGGGGGAGGGCGGCGAGCTGGGCGCGGACGGCGGCGGTGGTGCGTTCCGTGTCGCCGGTGGCCAGGAGGTCGAGCATCGCTCCGCGGAGCACGGCCAGGACGAGCGTGCGGTGGTGCAGGGCGGTGTCGGTGTCGCGCTCCTCGGGCCGCTGGGTTCGCGCCAGGACCGCCAGCCAGTCGTTCACCGTCTCGGAGGCGAACCCGCCCCAGGGGCCGTGCGCGTCCAGGAGCGAGCGGCTGTAGCCCTCGACCCACAGGGCGAGCAACGACCGGTGCTCGGGGGCCGCCAGCCAGGACCACACCTCCTCGGCGGCCATCGCCAGCCCGATCGCCTCCTCTCCGGTCAGGTCGCGGAGGCGGTCGAGCAGGGCCAGCTCGTCCCTGCGGGCGCGTGCCAGGAGGGCACGGACGAGGCCGTCCTTGCTGCCGAACAGATAGAGCAGCACGCGCGGGCTGGAACCGATCGCCGTGGCCAGGGGCCGCAGGGACAGCTCCGACAGGCCGTGCTCCAACGCGTAGCGGTAGGCGCGTTCGAGCAGCTCGGTCTGGCGTGCCGAAGGGACGGGCTCATCGCTGGACATGGGTGTTACCCTAACAGCCGTACTGAAACGAGTGTTTCAGTGGCGGAGGAGGATGCGCGATGCGGACGACCGAGAGGACACAGGCCACGCTGCGGCGGCTGGGCGAGCCGGGGGACCTCGGCTGGGTGGTCATGGCCCACGGTGAGCTCTACGCCACCGAGTACGGATGGAACACCGACTTCGAGGCCCTGGTGGGGCGGATCGTCGCCGACTACGCCGGCGAAGGGGGCGACGAGCGGCGGGCCGCCTGGATCGCCGAACTCGACGGCCGCCGGGTGGGGTGTGTCTTCTGCGTGCCCGCCGGCGAGGAGGACGGGAAGACGGCCAAGCTCCGCCTCCTGCTGGTCGACCCGTCCGCCCGCGGCAACGGCATCGGCTCGCGCCTGGTCGAAGAGTGCCTGAACTACGCCAAGGAGGCCGGCTACCGGGACATCACCCTGTGGACGAATGACGTCCTGGTCTCGGCCCGCCGCATCTACCAGGCGCACGGCTTCCAGCTCGTGGACGAGGAGCCCCACCACAGCTTCGGCAAGGACCTGGTGGGCCAGAACTGGTCCCGTCCCCTCTGACGGGGCGCTCTGACGGGGAGCCCTTAGCGATCTCCGCGCGCCGCAGTGGCGCTTGTCACGTGGCCGCAGTGTCACAACGCCCCGTTCTGCCCGGTCTTGATGTGTGAGAGGGGCAGTCCGAAGGGGGGCGTGACATGAGGACGGGAAAGAGACCGGGGACCGAGAGCGGCGGCCCGCTCGGTCGCGTGATCCGGCGCACCGAAAGCGATCATTGGAGCTTTCTGTTCGCGCAGATCGCCGTCCATTCGTTCATCGTGCTGCTGGTCACCGGGGCGTTCCTGACGTTCTTCTACGAACCCGACCTGTCGCGGACCACCTATGACGGCCCGTACGGCTCGCTGCGCGGGGTGGAGGTCAGCAGGGCCTACGACTCCACCCTGGAGATCGGCTTCGAGGTGCGCGGCGGGATGCTCATGCGGCAGATCCACCACTGGGCCGCGCTGATCTTCCCGGCGGCCATCTGCTGCCAGCTTCTGCGGATGTTCTTCACCGGGGCGTTCCGCCGCCCGCGCCACCTGAACTGGCTGGTGTGGGTCGGCCTGCTGATCCTGGCGCTGGCCGCGGGCGTGACCGGGACCGTCCTGCCCGACGACATGCTGTCGGGCGGCAGCCTCGGCCTCATCCAGGGCGTCACCCAGTCCATCCCGGTCATCGGCACGGGCGTGGCGTACCTGTTGTTCGGCTCCGACATTCCCGGGGACGACATCATCCCGCGCATGTACTGGGCGCACCTCCTGCCGATCCCCGTGGCCATCGCGGGGCTGTGCCTGCTGCGCCGCAGGCTGGTCGGGCGCTTCGGGCACACCCGCTTCCAGGACTCACGCCCCGCCGGCCGGCGCCTCGGGCGTCTTCGTTCGGCGGCGATCCTGCTGTACGTGTGCGGGGTGCTGGCGCTGCTGGGCACCGTCGCCCAGATCAACCCGATCTGGCTGTACGGGCCCTTCGAGCCCGGGGCGATCACCTCGGGGGCGGTCCCCGGCTGGTACATGGGGTTCCTCGACGGGGCGATACGGATCATGCCGGGCTGGGAGGTCACCGTCGCGGGACATCCCGTCACCTTCGCGGTGCTGGTGCCCGCTCTCATCGTCCCCGGCGCGTTCTTCACCGTCCTGGCCGCCTACCCGTGGATCGAACGGCGGTTCACCGGCGACCATCGGTTGCACCACCTGCTGGACCGGCCGCGCGACCACGCCGTCCGCACCGGGCTGGGCGCCGCGGGGATCGCCTTCTACGGGCTGCTGTGGGCCGCCGCGGCCAACGACCAGATCGCCCACACCTTCCACCTGTCGCTGTTCGCCGTGACCTGGTTCTTCCGTGTCGCGGTCCTCGCCGGGCCGGTGCTGGCGTTCGTGCTCACCCGCTGGATCTGCCTCGCGCTCACCGCCCGCGAGTGGGAGGAGAGCCGGCACGGCTACGAGACCGGCCGGATCGTGATGAGCGCGGACGGCGCGTACGGCGAGATTCACGCCCCGGTCGAGGCCCCGCGTGAGCTCGCGCGCAACTGACGAGGCCGCGCACCGGAGGAACATTGGAGGAAGCAGAAGGGCCGGGCACCCGAGGGTGTGCCCGGCCCTTACGCCGTCAGCGGGGTTGGACGCCTTACTTGAAGGCGGGCATCAGCTCGTCGTGGATCAGGCGGAGCTGGCCGTCGACGTCCGGGACGCCGCTGAGGTCGCGGCCGGTGAACTGCTTGACCAGGCCCGCGTCCGTGATGGCGCAGATCATGTGGTTGACGCCGGTGGGCGCGATATCGCTCTCGATCTTGGCGCGGACCTCCTCGGGGGTGCCCGCGAGGGAGAGCTTCTCGGTGATCTCCGGGGTGGTCAGCTCGATGGCCTTGGCCAGGTCGCCGGCGCCGATGGCCTCGATGATCGGGGTCATGTCCGCCGGGTTCACGCCGTTGCGCTCAAGCTGCTCGGCCGGCATCGCCGAGGCGTACAGGCCGACCATGCTCCGGGCCGCCTCCTTGGCCGCGGCCGAGTCCGGTCCGACGGCGAAGACCACCCAGGCGCCGATGTCGAGCGACCGCCAGTCCTTTCCCGCGCGCTCGGCGCCGGCCTTGAAGTGCTCGACCGCGTACTCGTACGCGTTGCGCGAGTAGCTGAGCGCGTGGTGGACGCCGTCCGACAGCTCACCGGCCGCCTCGAACGACTTCGGCCCGCGCATCGCGCCGATCTTGACGGGCAGGTGCTCCTGGACGGGACGGGCGAAGGTGAACAGGCCCTCGTAGGAGTAGAACTCGCCGTCGCGGGTGATGGCGCCCTCGTCCAGCAGGGTGCGGACGACCGCGGTGGCCTCCTTCACCCGGGTGAGCGGCTTGGTCTTCGCCCAGTCGATCTTGTACTGGGCCAGCACCCCGAAGTTGCCGGAGCCCAGGACCACCTCGGCGCGGCCGCCGGTGAGCTCGTCCAGCGTGGCGGCGGCCTGCGCGATCAGTGAGGGCTCGCGCAGGGTGACCGCCGACACCGACGGGCCGAGACGGATCTGGGAGGTGTTCGCGGCGGCCGCCGCGAACAGCAGCCACAGGTCCTTGTGCCACGGCTCGTCGGCCGCGTACACCGCGTAGAACCCGAGCTCGTCGGCGAGCTTGATGGAGGCCAGCGAGTCCGCGACGGGGTAGTCGGGAAGCATGGCATAGCTGAACTTCACGAGAAACGTCTCCTTGTGGTGTGTGCGCCTTCGCACACGGTTGGGGGATGTGGGAGATCGGATGTGCTGCGGTCTGGCTGGGCGGCCCCTTCCTGCTTTATCCCTTGATTTCAGCCCAGGCCTGAGTCCAGCGTGAGTAGTCCACGCAGTTGTCGCCACGGGAATCGCCACATGCGGTCACGGGCGTCTTCCAGAAGGCGATCTTCTTGTAGAAGGCGGCGTCGCCCACCTTGTACTCAGCGCAGAACCCCTTCTCGGTGTACCGGCACGCCTTGGGGTTCGCGGCGGCCTGGCCGAACCACTGGGCGACCTGGGCCTGCACCCTCGGCGTGGTGATCCAGTTCATCCACCGGTACATGCAGTTCGGATGGCGTGCCCGGGACGAGATCATCCACGTGTCGGACCAGCCGGTGGCGCCCTCGGCGGGCAGCACCGTCTCGACGGGCGCGCCCTCGGCCTTGGCCAGCGAGGCGATCACCTGCCAGGTGGTGCCGGCATGGCTGTCCCCGATCTTGAAGGACTGCACCGAGTCGGCGTAGCTGTGCCAGTACTGCCCGATGTTGGTGCGCATCTGGCGCAGCAGGTCGACGGCCGCGTCGAACTGCTCCTCGGTCAGCTCGTACGGGTCGGTGATCTTGAGATCGGGGCGGTGCGTCCTGAGGTACAGCGCGGCGTCGGCGATGTAGATCGGCGAGTCGTAGGCCGTGATGTTCCCCGCCGCGGGGGAGTTCCGCTCGAACACGACGTCCCACGACGTCGGCGGGCGCGGCAGCTTGTCCTTGCGGTACATCAGGTAGTTGGCGCCGTAACCGTGCGGGACGCCGTACATCTGACCGCCGACGGAGTTGTACGGCTGCTCCTTCAGGAAGTCGGCGATGTCGGGATAGTTGCTGAGCAGGGAGGTGTTCACCGGCGCCACGTCACCGCCGTAGATGAGGCGGACGCTGGCGTCGCCGGACGCCGACACGCCGTCGTAGCGGCCCGTCTTCATCAGCGCCACCATCGAGTCGGAGGTGTCGGCCACCTTGGTCGTCACCTTGCAGCCGGTGGCCCGCTCGAACGGGGTCACCCAGTCGACCTTCGGGTCGGTGCTGCCGTCCTCGGCGTACCCCGTCCAGGCGACCAGGTTCAGCCGCCCCTCGGTGGCGCCGATGACCTGCTGCGCCGGGATCTGCGGCAGCGAGGTGCGGGCGGCGTTGGAGGAGTCGCTGCATCCGGCGGCCAGGGCCGCGGTGACCGCGGCCGCCGCGGCCACCACCGGCAGCCGCCGGCGCCCGCCGGGAGGTCCGTCCATGGTCACTCTCTGCCTGTTGAAGATCACGCTCGCGGATTGTAGGCCCGTGGATACCGCTCATGCCCAGCGAATCCGAATGATTCAGATCTCTCTCCACAACCCGCCCAAATGATCAGTTGGAGCTGTACCCTCTCTGCGATCAGTGACCGTCGGCTAACGGAGAGCGGCCTCAGTGCGATCTAAGGACCGTCGAATGGGTTCACGCATCAGTCATCGGCGTCCTCGACCGGGAACCGGGCGGTTCAGGACGGTACGTTTCAAGGTCACGGCGCTGGTCCTGGTGTCCCTGGTGTCGCTGTCGGTGCTGTGGGCGTTCGCGGCCAGCGTGACCTTGGGAGAGGGCCTCAACCTGCGGAACGTCGAGACGGTCCAGGACCATTTCGAGTACCCGTCGGGCGCCCTCGGCAGCTCCCTTCAGGCCGAACGCCGCGCGACCATGGTCTACCTGGGCAGCAGAACGCCCGGGGACCTGGCGGTGATGGAGGCGGCGCGGCTGGTCACCGACCGGCAGGCCGATCTGTTCCGGCGGCTGGCCAGCGACAAGGACGCGCTGGACGACGCGCCCGCCCAGACCCGCCAGCTCGCCGGCACCATCATCAGCGGGCTGAACGGGCTGGGTGCCAAGCGGACGGCCATCGACGGCGGGCGCACGTCCCGCACACAGGCGTTCACCGACTACAGCGGGCTGATCGGCAACATCGGAACCCTCCAGGGGACGCTGTCCACGCTGAGCAACGCCGAGGTCGCCAAGGACTCCCGGACGCTGGTCGCGCTGGCCCGTGCCCGTGAGGCGCTGTCGCAGGAGGACGCGCTGCTCGCGGGCGTCCTGGCGTCCGGCCGCTTCACCCGGGCCGAGCACGCCGAGTTCGTCAAGCTGGTCGGCACGCAGCGGTCGCTCTACAACATCGCCGCGCCGGAGCTGCGCCCGGGTGACCAGGCGTACTACCGCCGGGTGACCACGACCGAGGAGTACAACCGGCTCCGCACGCTGGAGAACCAGTTCGTCAACGCCCCGGCGCTCCCCAGGGCCGGGGACGACACCCCGGTGCTGTGGAAGACGACGCTGGAGTCCAACCTCACCCGGCTGCGCGGCCTGGAGCTGTCGCTGGCGGCCGCCTCCGAGTCGCGCGCCCGCCCCATCTCCGACGCCATCATCCTGCGGGTCGCCGCGGCCGGCGTGCTGGGCCTGTTCGCGGTCGTGCTGTCGGTGACGCTGGCGACCTGGGCCGCGCGCTCGGTCATCCGCGACCTGAACGCGCTGAAGCGGGAGGCGCTCGACCTGGCCAGCTCCCGGCTGCCGAACGTCATCCAGCGGCTGCGCCGGGGAGAGGATGTGGACGTCGCCGCCGAGGCGCCGCCGCTGTCGTTCGCCACCGAGGAGATCGACCAGGTCGGCCAGGCGTTCAACGCCGCGCGCCGCACCGCGATCGCCGGAGCGGTCGACGAGGCGGGGCTGCGCCGCGGCATCAGCGACGTGTTCGTCAACCTGGCCCGCCGCAGCCAGACGCTGCTGCACCGGCAGCTCAAGCTGCTGGACGCCATGGAGCGCCGGATCACCGAGCCGGACGACCTGGAGGACCTGTTCCGCATCGACCACCTGGCCACCCGCATGCGCCGCCACGCGGAGGGCCTCATCATCCTCTCGGGCCAGGCGCCGGGACGCGGCTGGCGCAACCCGGTCGCGGTCATCGACGTGGCCCGCGCCGCCGCCTCCGAGGTGGAGGACTACACCAGGGTCACGGTCGCGCCCATGTCGCAGGCGGCCATCGCGGGCGTCGCCGTCGCCGACGTCATCCACCTGCTGGCCGAGCTGATCGAGAACGCGTGCTCGTTCTCGCCGCCGCACACCACCGTGCAGGTGACCGGGCAGGCCGTCGCGCGCGGCTTCACCCTGGAGATCGAGGACCGCGGGCTGAGCATGGACGAGGCGAGCCTGGCCGCGGCGAACGAGCGGCTGGCCAACCCGCCGGAGTTCGACCTGTCCGACAGCGCCCAGCTCGGCCTGTTCGTGGTGGGACGGCTGGCGCGGCGGCACGGGATCCGGGTGACGCTGCGCACCTCGCCGTTCGGCGGGATGAGCGCCGTGGTGCTGATCCCCGACGACATCGTCGTGCACGGCGACGGCGAGGGCTACGAGCTGGACGGGGCCGAGGCGCGGCTGGCGCTCACCCGGCGCAGCGAGGACGCGTTGGTTCCGGTCGGGGTGGTCCGCGGCGGCCAGGGTGGCTACGGTGGCGCGGACAGGAACGCGCTGCCCGCCGACTCCGGCGGGTCGGTGCTGCGCCTGCACTCCAACGAACCGGAACCTCCTCGCGGTGCCCGGCACCGCAGGAAGCAGGGGGAAGCGCCGCCACCCATGCCCGATCCGTACGCTCCCGGCAGTCCCACCGACAGCACCGGCCCCCTCCCCGCCCACACGACGGGGCCGCTCCCGCCCGTCCAGCACGACACCAACGCGCCGCCGTCATCGCCTCTGCCGATGAGCCCGCGTTCCTCCACACCGCCCACCGGGACGCCCACGCAAGGCACGCCGAGGCCGGGTGCGTACGGGCCGGAACCCGTGCCGGAGGCGGCGCCGTCCCGTCCCGTGCAGGAACTGCGCCCGGAACGTGAACGCAGACCGGGAGGCGGCGGCACCGGGCCGCTGCGGCGGCCGCCGGGAGGCGCCGGGCGCGGCCGCGGAGGGCGGCCCGACCTGCCCAGGCGGGTGCGGCAGGCCAACCTCGCCCCGCAGTTGCGCGAGGAGCCGTCCGGCGAGCCCGTCGCCGAGCAGCCGCCGCCGCGCGCCGAGCGCTCTCCGGAGGAGCTGCGCTCGATGATGTCCTCCATCCAGCGCGGCACGCGGCGCGGTCGCACCGAGTCGACGATCGAGTTCGACGAGGGGTCGTGACGGGGCGATGAGCGGCCCAGGAAACGAATGGCTCGACGAGGAGGCCGGGCCCCTCGTCCGCTCGTACGCGCTGACCCGCGGCCGGGCCAGGCCCAGGACCGACGGCGAGGGTTTCGAGATGATCGCGATCATCGCCACGGTGGCCACCCCGGCCGGCGCCTCTCCCGACATCGGGCCCGAGCACCTGTCGATCATCGATCTGTGCATGCGGCCCCACTCCGTGGCGGAGGTGTCCGCCCGGCTGGGGCTGCCGCTGGTGGTGGTGCGGGTGCTGCTGGGCGACCTGCTCGCCCACCGGCTGATCGCGGTACGGCGCCCGCAACAGGAAAGCCCCACTGTGACCGAACATCTGCTCAGGGAAGTGCTCCATGGACTCGAGGCGCTCTGACGCCCCCTCCGACCACGCGTCCGAGGGGGCGGGCGGTCCATCAGCCGGTGGCGGCGCGGCGGCCATGCCGCTCGCGGTCAAGATCCTGGTCGCCGGGGGCTTCGGGGTCGGCAAGACCACCTTCGTCGGCGCGGTCAGCGAGATCCGCCCGTTGCAGACCGAGGAGGTGCTGACCGAACAGAGCGTCGGGGTGGACGACATCTCCGGGGTGGACCGCAAAACGACCACGACCGTCGCCATGGACTTCGGCCGCATCACGATCAGGGAGGGGCTGATCCTCTACCTGTTCGGCACGCCCGGCCAGGACCGGTTCTGGTTCATGTGGGACGAGCTGTCGCATGGCGCGCTCGGGGCGATCGTCCTGGCCGACACCCGCAGGCTGGCCGACTGCTTCCCCGCCGTGGACTACTTCGAGAACCGCGGGCTGCCGTTCATCATCGGCGTGAACTGCTTCGAGGACGGCTACGAGTACACCGCGACGGAGATCCGGGAGGCGCTGGACCTGAACCCGGCGACCCCGGTGGTGCTGTGCGACGCGCGCCGCCGCGAGTCCGCGAAGGCCGTGCTGACGTCCCTGGTCAAGTATCTGATCTCGGTGAACGACGAGGAGCGGGCGGCGCAGACCGCGGGCCGGTACGGCTGACCCGGGGGGCGCCGGGCTCAGTGTCACCGGGCTCAGTGTCACCGGGCTCAGTGGGCCCAGGCCCAGTCGTCGGACTCGTCGGGATCGGGGCAGGCCGCCGCGTAGGCCGTTCTCGCCGCGTATGCGGCGTGCCGGGCGAGCTGCCCGTCGATGGCGCGCAGCAGGGCGCCATCGGGCGGCGACTCCCGGCACAGCGCCGCGCGCAGGTCCTCCAGCTCGTCCGGGACCATGGCGCGCAGCGGCTTGGAGATCCAGCCGGGAGGGAACGGGGCGTGCTTCGGCGGCGACCCCCTCATCGCGCACCCGCTTGTCGCGCTCTTCGCACTCGTCGCATGTCGTGCGGTCCTTCGCTGGATGGGGGACGGGGGCGGCACGCCCGTAGCGGCGCGCCACCCCCGTCCTCGGTCGGGAACGACCGTCAGGGGAACAGCGGAGTGTTCTTGCCGACGTTCAGCGGAAGCCCGGTGTCCGGCTGCTTCAGGCCGAGCTGACCCTGCTGCCCCTGCTGGCCCTGCTGGCCGGGCTGGCCGGGCTGCTGCCCCTGCTGCTGGGGCGTGGTGTGCTGCTGGGGCGCCCCCGGCTGCTGTTGGGGAGCCGCATACTGGTCGTCCGAGTCCGAGTCCGAGTTCGAGTACTGCTCCTCGGTGTACTGCTGCTGCTGTCCCTGGGTCTGGTACTGGAGCGCCTGGAGGAGCTGGCCGGTGATGGCGCTGGCCAGGGCCTGGTCGAGCCCACCGATCGGCCCCGGGCTGCCCGGCGCGGTACGGGCGCCGTCGTCGTTGTAGTTGATCTCGGACGGCGGCTGCTGGAGCATGCCGCCCTGCTGGTTCAGCCCCCTCGGGGTGCCGAGGCCGTTCTGGGCGCCGTCCAGGACGGGCAGGCCCGAGCCGCCGGAGCCCAGCGAGCCGAGCAGGCCGCCGACCGGGTCGGGATTGGCGGGAACGCTCCGTGTCTCGGCGTTGGCGGAGCCGAGGCCGGCCCCGATGGCCGCGACGCCCGCGGCCACCACGATGGTGCGGCCGACGTGCCTGGTCCAGTTGCGCATCCTTCTTCTCCTTGTTCGGGTGTGCGGTTGACGCGCGAGGGCGTCCTGTGCGCCGGTCGGCGGGCACTGCCGCCCGCGGCCGGATCGGGAACGAGATGTTGTGGGCGCTGGAGCGCCGTGCGCCGCGGTGTCCGTGCCCTCCCGGCGAGGGCGGGGCGCGGGCCGGGCGCGGGGCCGGCCGCGGCCGGTTCTAATCGGGGACGACCGTGGGCCGCTCGGGCGAGGAACCGTCCTTCAGCACCGTGGCCGGCGGGGTCCGCACGCCCATGACGGCCGGTGCGGCGTGGACAAGGGACGGCGGCGGGCCCGCCACGGGACCGGGTGCCTGCCCGGCTTGCGGTGCCACGCCGCTGAGGTCGTCCTGGCTGGTCGGAAGGTCGGGTCGGGGGACGGGCGTGCCGTGCCCGGCGCACATGTCGCACCTGCCGGTCGTGGCCGTCCCGGGACGGAGAAGGCGGGGATCGGGCGTGCCGCGCCCGGTGTCGCGGTCATCGGGCGCCGGGACACCGGTGCCGGCGACGTCCGCAGTGGGTGACGCCGGGACGCCGGCTGCCGACAGGAGCCGCTTCTCTTGCGACGTGAGCGCGGAGAGCAGCCGGTCCGCCGAAGCCGTCACCGGCGCCGTGTCCTTTCCGAGCGACCCCGTGCGTTCGGTCAGCCCGGTGCGTTCGGTCGGCCCGGTGCGTCCGGTGACGCCGGTGAGCGCGGGACGCGGCGCGGGGTCGGCGGGACCGAGCGCGCGCCCGGCGATGCCGCCGAGGTCGCGCACCGGTCCGTCGAGTCGCCGCACCGTGTCACCGAGCCCTCCGTGAGCGTCGGCGGACGCCTGCTGGCCCGCCAGAGCGGACAGCACGAGCCATCCCGCCAGGGCGAGCCCGCCGATGAGCACCGTTCTGAGCGCCGTTCGCAGCAGCGCCCCGGCCGGCCGCGAGAGACCCGCCCGCCCGCGGAAGGCGGGCAGGCGGGCAGGCGGCGTGCGATCCGGGGGCAGGTGACCCCCGTCGTGGATCGGTGCCGGCTGCATCGCGGATCTCCCCGAGACCAGAAGTCGATAACGCTCCGCGACACTAGCAACACCCTGCGTGGTGACCCGGGTCGCGATGCGGGATCTACGAAGGCTTTACCGGAACCTTCGGCGCCGCTTGTGAACCCGCGGCGGTGTGCCCCGCGTCGCTGCCCCCGTTCACCCGCGCGCCGAGACGGGTCGCGATGTGCGCGGCGATGCGGCGGGCGGCGAAGTCGGCGCCGTGCACGAACCGCATGACGGGGCCGAAGCTCGCCGCCGCCGCGAGCCCGGTGAAGTAGAGGCCCGGGACGGAGCTCTGGAAGTTCCGGCCCAGCACCGGGGTGCGCAGCTTGACGCGCACCCCCGAGCTCAGCTCGGGCGCGAGGATCGTGACGCGGTCGAGGTCGGGGACGTACCCGGTGGCGGCGATGACGTGGTCGACGCGGTGCTCCCAGCGGTACCCCTCGTCCCCCGCCGTGGTGAGGACGGCCCGTCCGCCCTCCTCGTCCGCCGAGATGACGACCCGTCCGGTCAACACCTCGATCCGATGGTCGAGCCGCTCCTTCAGCCACCATGCCCCGGCCGGGCCGAGGGTGGTGCGCACCAGGTGGCGGCGGGTCGCGTCGGGCAGCAGGCGGGTCGCCCACGGATGCTCCGACCACAGCCAGGTGCGGTAGCCGCGGCCCAGCCCCGAGTGCGGCCCGCGCAGCAGCCGGTTGACGATCGACGGCGACGAGGCGGGCACCGAGTTCCAGGCCAGCCGCGGGGTGCGCGCGATGACCTGCGGATGCGCGCCCGCGTCGGCGAGCAGCACGGCCGTCTCCAGCGCGGACTGGCCCGCGCCCACCACGGCGACCTCCTTGCCCTTGAAGTCGTCGAGGTCGCGGTGGGCGACGGTGTGGGTGCCCAGTTCGGCGGGCAGCGTCGCCAGCGTGGAGGGCGTGTAGGCGAACGGCCGCACGCCGACGGCAACGACGACGGTGCGCGCCTGCGCGACCTCCCCGGTGGAGAGGGTGACCGCGTACCGGCCCCGCGCCCGCTCGATGCGCAGCACCTCGGCGTGCTCCGTGTACGGGACGAGGTGCTCGGCGAACCAGCGCCCGTACTCGACGAACGTCGAGACCGGGATGGGGCGTCCGGTACGCCAGCCAGGGTGCAGATCGGTGAACCGGGCGCCCGCGATGGGGGCGCCGAGGCTGGAGGCGAACGGTTCGGACTTGAGGAACATGCCGGGCGGGACGCAGGCGTCCCAGAACTCCATCGGCGTCCCGATGACGCGGACGTCCAGGCCGTGGTGCCGAAGGTGCGCCGCCGTCGAGAGGCCGTAGGGCCCTGCCCCGACGACGAGCGCGTCGGCGATCGAGTCGTTCATGTCGCGTACCCCCGTTGCGATGTGGTGCCCGTGCTGTACGGGCGGCGGTCAGCCCTTCCCGCGGCCGGTGACGACGCTCCGCATCCCCAGGGCCATGACACGCATCCCCAGGGACAGGAACGGCAGGGGGTCGTCGGCGGCGAACCAAGCCGGCTCGGCCGTCGTGCGCAACGCGCGGTAGACCTTGCGGCAGGACGCGGCCCGCGGGCCAGGGCGGGTGAGGGTGTGGTGCAGGAACTGGTGCTCGACCAGAAGCGTGCGCCCGTACCGGGGCCGCGCCGTGGGCACGTCGCGGCCGGAGCGCTCCAGGTGGAGGGCGCGGACCAGGTCGAGGCCGCCGGCGTCGTGGAACAGCCGGAATTGGGCGCCGAGCCTGGGGTTGAAGTCGAGCAGGCGGTAGGTGCCGGTGACGGTGTCGAACCGGAAGTCCAGGTCGACGATGCCGCGGACGCCGAGCATCGTGACGATCTTGTGGGCCAGGCCCTCCAGCACGGGGTTGAGCACCCACTCCCCGGCGACGGTGTGGCCCGCCTCCGGCGGATGCGCGAGGTGCTTGCGTCCCGTGCCGCCGAACACGCAGTTCTGGTCGCGGTCGAAGTGGCCGTGGAAGAACCAGTCGCCGCCGTCCGGCGGGATGCGGCGCTGCAGGATGAGCGGCCCCGCGTCCGCGCAGGGCTCCGTCCCGGCCAGGTCGAAGAGCCGGTGGACGGCGGCGGCGCGGTCGAGCACCACGGTGCTGCGATGGCCGCGCGGCAGCAGCCACGGCCGTGACCACTTGGCGACCAGCGGCAGGCCCAGGTGCGCGACGGCCTCGTCCAGCTCGGCGCGCGAGCCGGGCAGGACGCTTTCGGGGCAGTCGATGCCGTACCTGTCGCACTGCGCGAGCAGCACGGACTTGTCGGCGACCCGGGCCGGGGCGCCGGGCTCCTGTTCGGGGAAGTCGAAGGCGGGGGACAGGTCGTGCGCCTGCTCCGCAATGAAGATCGCGCCCGCGTCGTCCAGCGGCACCAGCAGCGGGCGGACCCCCGGACGCGTGGCCGCCCGGGCGGCGACGCGGTGGAGATGCTCGGTCAGCGCGCCGGGATCGCGCCGGGGCGACGGGCCCCAGGGATGGCGCCCGCGCAGGTGACGGGAGTGCGCCGCCGGGACGAGACGGTCTTCGAGCAGGGCGTGGACGGGTACGCCCGCCCGGCCGAGAGACCGGATCGCGCCCAGCGTGCCGTGGTGGAACGGGTTGCGGTCGGTGCGCAGCAGCACGACCGGCAGGCTCCGGTCGAGCGCCGGCGGGTCGCGGTCGGGACGGGACGGCATCGCCCTCACGGCCCCTTGTCGACCGGGTGGAACGGCGTGCGGGCAGGCATGATCGAAAGGCTCCTCAGGACGAGGTAAATTCTGGCGCCGGTCGCGTGTGATCGTCCGTTACCGGGTGTGTTCGGCACGAATACTGTACGCATGGAAACCGGTGCAGGCCATTGTTCCCGGCGGCCATTCGGATATGCGCGCCGCAGATCTCGCATCCGATTTTTCAGCCGTCCGATGACGGCCCTTTCCGTTGCCGTTGCGCTGGCGGTGGCGGTGGTGGTCGGCGCATGGGCCGACGGGTCCCGTTCGTACGGGGAATGGCATCGGTACGGGGAATGGCATCAAGGCGCCGCGCTGGGGATCTTCGTCGGCTCTGGGCCCGATGCTCTGGTAAGAGTCGACTCCTTCGGCCGGTGGCTGGGCCGCCCCGTCACCGTCGGGCACACCTACCTGCCGGGCGACACCTGGTCGGGCATCGAGGGGCCGGAGGGGCTGATACGGCCGTGGGCGCGGTGGCGGCGCGCCGACCCGGCCAGGATGCTGGTGATCAACGTGCCGATGGCCGCGCCGAACGAGGCGGGCATGCCGGACGCGATGGTGGCCTCGTTCCTGCGCGGCGGCGCCTCCGGCTCCTACGACCGGCACTACCGTGTGCTGGCGGAACGGCTGGTCGCGGAGGGCGCCCAAGACGCGATCCTGGTGCTGGGGTGGGAGATGAACGGCGCCTTCTACAGCGGCCGGTGCGGCCCCGACCCGGAGGCGTGGAAGGCGTACTGGCGGCGGATCGTGGCCGCGATGCGGGGTGTGCAGGGGGCGCGCTTCCGGTTCGACTTCACCTTCACGCGCGGGCGCGACGCGGTGCCGTGGGCCCATTGCTACCCGGGTGACGACGTCGTCGACATCATCGGGTCCGACAGTTACGACCAGCCGAAGGGCGCGACGTTCGAGCAGCATGTGCGGGAGCCGTTCGGCCTCCAGGAGCACGCGGAATTCGCGACGCGGCACGGCAAGCCCATGTCCTTCCCGGAATGGGGATTGTTTCGCAACTCCGACAATCCCGATTATATCCGGGGAATGCATAAATGGATATCCGCGCACAATGTGCTCTACCAGACGATCACGGATTACTGCCCGCACGGCATCTGGCGGTGCGGCGCGAATCCCCGTTCGGCCGCCGCCTACCGGGAGTTGTTCGGCGCGAATCCGGCCCGTTCGGCGGGTTCCTGAAACTGGTTCTCGCCGGTGGCGACCCCGGCGGTGAGGGCGGCCAGCCGCGCCAGCGTGAGCGACAGGTCGTACCGTGCCGCCGTCCCCGCCGCCGCCCGCCCCTCCGCGTCGGTCTCGGCGGGACGCGACAGCCTGTGAACGATCGCGGCGGCCAGCGCCCCGGCGTCACACGGCGGTACGGCCGCCCCCACTCCGTCTTGGACGACCTCCGCGAGTCCCGGGATGTCGCTGCACACCAGGGAACGGCCACGGGCCAGCGCCTCCAGCGCGACTAAGGGAAGGCCCTCCCAGCGAGAGGGCACGACCACCACGTGAGCGGCGGCCAGCCAGTCCCTCGTGTCCGGAACCGCGGGAACGAGCAACACGCCGTCCCCATCACGCACCTGAAGCCGCAACATCCCATCGCCGTCACCGACAAGGGCCAGCAGCGCGTGCGGGCACTGCTCCCTGACCGTCGCCCAAGCCTCAAGGAGGATGTCCTGGCCCTTCTGCCGCGTGACACGTCCAACGCACACCGCCAGCGGCACGTCCTGCGGCACCCCGAGTGCGGCACGGGCCGCACGGCGGTCGTCGTCATCCGCCGGAGTGAACCTGCTGAGGTCCACTCCGTTGCGTATGAGCCGGTAGGGGCCATGAACCCCGGCGGCTTGGCCCTGGTGCAGTTCTCCTGCGCCTACACAGATGAGCGCGTCCGTGCGCCGACGCGCCGCGTACCGCTCCCACAGCAGGACGGCCTTCGCCCGCGGACCTGTGGCGGCGAGCCAGGACCACCCGTGCGGCTGGAAGATGGTCGGCGTCCCGTCCGCATAGTGGGGGAGGCGCCCGGCAAGGCCAGCCTTGGACGAATGCAGGTGCAGCACATCGGGTGCCAGTCGCCGCACGATCGACCAGAGGTCGCGGGCTTCCCGTAACGTGGACAGGCCAGGCGAACGCCCGGCATGCCAGGGCAACTGCAATACACCGGAGGCTTTCACACTCGCAGCAAGGTCGCCCTGAGGAGGACACGCCACCGCGACCTCCCAGCCACGCCGCATCTGGTCGGCGGCTATGTTGGCCACGCACACCGCCACGCCGCCCGCCACGGGCTGACTGACATGAAGCACACGCACAGGCAAGATTGGCTCAGCCATGGTTCGGTCCCGCGTGGCCGAGGTGGTGTTTACGGGTGGCACTCAGCCTTGCGTGGCAGCGGTCGGCTGCGGCGGGCCTGGTTAAGACCGGGACGCCCGCCAGCGCGGCGTCGCGGTACACGTCCACCTGCCAGCCCGAGTGGCCGACATGGACGCCGGTATTGGCATCGACATGGACGCCGGCATGGGCGTCGCCGGGGTTGAGCTCGATACGCGTCACTTCTTGGCCTCCGCGTAGTCCTCCTGCGAAGAAGCAGGGGGAGGGACCTGCGCGGTCTTCGGCGCCTGCGTCGGCTGCTGTGCCTGCATGTACTCGCGCCACGCGCGGATGTGCGAGGTCAGGCCCGTGGCGGCCACCAGTCCGGCGAGCAGCAGGCCCGTGGCGGTGCCCACCGCCACGCTCATCGTCAGGTTGGGAGCGCTAGGCGCGATGGGCGCCTCGGCTTGCGTCATGAGTGCGACGCGTACCCCTGTCTCCTGCTGGTGTGCGGTGCCGTATCGGACGAGCGCGTCGGCGGCAGCGTTGGCGTACTCGGCCGCACGCACCGGCGTGTCCGCCGTACCGGTGAGCCGCACGAGCGGAGCGTCGGGCGAGGAGGACGCCTGGAGGTTCCTGCGGGCGCGTTCCCGTTCCGAGGGCGGCAGGCCCTTGGACGACCAGGCCAGCGTCTCCGGCAGGGGAGCCAGCCGCGTGTACGCCTGCGCGAACTGCACCGCGGCTATGCCCGCGTCCGGCTGGCCGATGACGAGCACGAACGCCGTGGCCGTGTACGAGGGGGGCTTGAAGAGCCCGTAACCGAGCCCGCCGAGGAAGCCGACGAGGACGATCGCCAGGATCGCCGCGAACCGGCGGGCGGATCTGGCGAGCGGGGCGGGAACGGAAGGGCGGAACTTCGACATGGTCAGGGCCTTTCGTTGGAGTGAAGGTGGGTGCGGTGAGGCGGCGGGCGCGTCACGTCGTGGCGAGCACTCCGCCGGTCGCGGGACGGACGGCCGCGGGTCCGTCCCGGTAGAGGTCGACGAGCCTGGCCGCGTGCGACTCGGCGGAGTAGTGGCGCGCGACCGGCGGAAGGGGAAGCCGGAAATGCCCGTGACGCTCCAGGTCACCGAGCGCCCAGCTCCATGCCGCGGCCTCGGTGGGCAGTCTCCGCGCGCCCGGCGACAGCCGCGAAGGCAGGTCGTCCAGGGCGGGGCAGGTCGTGTAGAGGACGGGCAACCCGGAGACCAGCGCCTCCAGGACCCCCACCCCGAACGTCTCCTGGGTGGACGGGGCCGCGTAGGCGTCCATGGCGGCGAGCATCCCGGCGACCCCGGTCGTCTCGCCCGCGAACACCACGCGCCCCGCGACGCCGAGCCGCCAGGCCAGGTTTTCCAGCGCCGGCCGTTCCGGGCCGTCCCCGACGATGAGCAGCCAGGTCCGGGCCCATCCGTCCATGCCGGCGAACGCTTGGAGCAGCAGGTCGATGCGCTTGGTCGGCACCAGGCGGCCGGCCGTGCCGATGACGAACTCGTCCGGTTCGACGCCGAGCGCCTGGCGCGCCGCCACGCGGCGCGTCCGGTCGAAGGCGAACGCGGACACGTCCACGCAGTTAGGAATGGAGACCAGGCGTTCGGGCCGTACGCCCCACGCGAGAAGCCGCCGGGCCACGGTCGGGGAGACCGCGACCGTGGCGGCGCCGAGGCGTTCCGTCGCCATGTAGAGCATGCGCACGCCGCGTGTCGTGCGGCGTCCTTCGATGTGGCCGTCCCCAAGGGAGTGTTCGGTGGCGACGATGAGGGGTGCTCCGGCAAGGTGAGCCGCGATCCGTCCAAAGACACAGGCCCGGTACAAGTGGGTGTGCACGACGTCGTACCGTCCGCGCCGGATGAGCTGTACGAGCCTTGGCAGCGCCCCGAGGTCACGGTTGCTCCGCATGCCGACCTCGTGGACGGGAACGCCCTCAGCCTTCACGTCCTCACCGATGGGACCCGTGCAGGTGAGCACCGCGACTTCTGACTCGACGCGATGCGGGGGCATGTGCCGTAGGAGCAGCGCCAGTTGCCGTTCCGCACCGCCATGCCCCAGGCCGGTGATGATGTGCAGAACCCGTGTCATACGCGCACCAGCCACTGCAACTCGTGCCGTACGACCTTGGCGCGCAGCCGAAGTCTCCGGTCGCGTTCACCGATATAGGTACGGGCGAGCGCGTAACGGCCCGGCTCACTGGGACGGATCGCGCACGCGTAGTCGTACCTGGCGCGCTTGACCTCCTCTGCGTCGCGCGGACTGACGTCCCCATACGGGTAGGCGAAGCCCGTCACAGGCCGCTGCACGATGTCCTCAAGGATGAGCCGGCTGTTGCGCAACTCGTCCCGTACCGCCTCTGTGGACGCATCGGGAAGCGACACGTGGCGCACCCCGTGCGAGGCCACCTCCATGCCGTAGTCGGCGACCGCCTTGAGCTGGTCCTCGGTCATCAGGGACTTGGCTGGGCCGGTGTCCCAGCTGTTGAACGTCCCCACGTTCCCGGCGACCACGAAGACCGTGGCGGTGAAGCCGAACCGCATCAGCGCCGGCACCGCGCGGGTGGCGAAGTCCGCGTAGCCGTCGTCGAAGGTGAGCCCCACCAGCCCGCGCGTCCCGCCCTTGGCGTGCGCGTCCAGGAGCTCCCTGACGCTGACGCCGCGCAGCCCGCGGGTGTGCAACCAGCGCAACTGCTGCTCGAAACGCTCCGGTGTCACCGTCACCAGATGCGGGTCCTGCTCATAGTGGTCGACCGAGTGGTACATCAGGACCATCGGCATGGTCGTGATGGGATGGCCAAAGGTTTCAGGATCGTTCACGATGTCTCCCTCTTGGGACGACGCCTGCCGAGGACGAGCGCCGCGGCGTAGACGGCCGTCACGGCGGCGCCTCCCGCGACGAGCTGGACGAGCGGAGGGGCGGAGGCGATGGCGGGACCGCGGGTGACCGCCAGACCGGCCAGGCAGGCGGCGCACGCGGCGGCGAACAGCGTCCCGACGTCACGGCCGACGGCGCGGAACGAGATCGGCGCCACCCGCTTGCGCAGCACCACCAGCAGCGTCAGCGCGGCGACGGTGATCCCCGTGGCGTTCGCGGCGGCCAGCGCGGGAGTGCCCACCGTGCCGGCGAGGGCGGCGCCGAGCACGGCGGTGACGGCCAGGCCCCCGGCCATCGCCAGCATCGGGTGCCAGACGGGACGGCTCGCCGCGAAGAACGCCCTCGCGGAGAGGCCCATCATGGCCTGGCCCCAGACGCCCAGCATGTAGACGCGCAGCACCAGCGCCGTGCGGTCCGCGTCGTCCGCGGTGAACCGGCCGTGCTGGAACAGCAGCTCGATGACCTGCGGCGCGAGCGCCACCAGCGCGGCGGTCGCGTACAGCACGACGCCGCTGACGACGACCAGGTCGGACTCGACGCGGCGGCGCACCTGGTCCCGGTCGCCCCCGGCGGACGCGCGCGCCAGCCGGGGGAAGGTCACCGTCACCAGCAGCAGCGAGGCCACCATCGGCACCTGGCCGACCTTCTGCGCGTAGTTGAGATGCGAGATCGACCCGGCGGCGAGCCCGGAGCCGAGGAACCGCTCGACCAGCACCTGCGACTGCCTGGTGAGCGTGTAGAGCACGACGGCCACCGCCGCGCCCAGCACCCCGTCCCCGACCGAGGGACGGGCCGCGGGCCGCGAGCCGCGCAGGCAGCGCAGGAACGCCGGCGCCTGGACGACGATCATCAGCAGGCCGCCGCAGGCCACGCCCAGCGCCGCGCTGGTGATCCCCAGCGGCGCCGCGAACGCGGCGATCATTGTCAGGATGCCCGCGTTGTAGGCCAGGTAGATCGCGGCGGGCGGGCCGAAGCGGTGGTGCGCCCGCAGCGTCGCGCTCATGAACCCCGCGACACCGAAGGCGAGCACGGTCAGCGCGGTCAGCCGCACACAGCGCGCCGCCGGGCCCGGCTCGTCGAGTCCGGGGGCGAGCAGGCCCACCAGGTGCGGCGCCGCCAGCGCGATCGCCACCGTGACGGCCGCCAGCGCGGCGGCCAGCCGGGGCAGGAGGGACAGCACCAGCGGCCGCACCCCGTCGGGCTCCCGCAGCATCCGGGTCACGACCGGCACCATCACCAGCGCCATGGCGTCCTCGATCAGCAGCGGTGACACCGTCTCCGGGATCGTCCAGGCGACCAGGAAGGCGTCGGTGCCGCTTCCGGCCCCGAACCGGTGCGCCATGACCAGGTCGCGCAGGAACCCCAGGGCCGTGCCGCCGCCGACGAGCACCGCGGTCAGCAGGGTCGCGCGGCGGATCGAGGTGTCGTCGCGCGCGGGTCGCGTCCCGGCGGTGGCCGTCATGCCTGTGCGCTCCCCGGACGCCGCCACACCGTGGGACCGGCCGCGATCAGCCCGATCACGATGGAGACCAGGACGCTGCCCGCGCCGCCCAGGTCCGAGTACAGGAAGTCGATCAGTAGCGCGGTGAGGAGGCCGGCCGAGGCCAGCCACAGCGGGTCGCGCGGTGACCGGTGCGCGCACACGCCGTACAGCAGCGTCCCGAACAGGGTCAGCAGCCCGGCCAGCCCCAGCACGCCCTGCTCGGACAGGAACAGCATGTACTGGTTGTGCGGCGACAGCAGCGGCTGGCGGCGGTAGCCGCTGTCGTCGGCGACCTCGCCCGCCGACGACAGCTCGATCGGGGCGTAGGTGTCGCGGTAGGCGGGGAAGTTCTTCACGCCGACGCCGGTGATGGGATGGTCCTGCCACATCCCGGACGCGGCCGTCCACAGGCTGTAGCGGTCCACGACGGACTGGTCGGGCGCGTCGGTGATGTCGGCCAGCGACCGGGTCCTGTCGGCCAGCATGTCGAAACCGGGCCCGACACCCAGGCCGCCGGCCAGGACGATCAGCAGCGACACGGCGGTCACCGCCGTCCACAGGGCCAGCCGCACGCTGTAGGCGAACAGGACCAGCACCGCCGCCGCGCCGATGGCGATCCAGGCTCCCCGGCTGAGCCCCAGCGCCAGCGCCGCGGCCAGCACGAGCAGCGCCGCGGGCGCGAGGAGACGCAGCCGCCACGGCCCGGCCAGCAGGAACGACAGCGTGATGACCAGTGCGAGCCCGGCGACGACCGACAGGGCCATCACGTCGGTCCCGCCGAACGTGCCGACCGCCCGCACGTTCTCCCCGGCGTAGGAGGCGCCGTTGCCGGTGCGCGCCTGCCAGATGCCGTAGCACCCCTCGATCAGCCCGGCCGCCACCACGCCGCCCGCGGCGATCAGGGCGTCCCGCCGGTCCCTGACCAGGATCAGCACCGCCAGCGGCACCAGCACGAACAACTGCACGACCCGGATGAAGCCCGGCAGGCTCGCCGTGATGTCGGGCGAGCAGAGCGTGGCGAGCCCCGCCGCGACGACGAGCGGCCCGAACGCCCACAGCGCGCGGCGCGGCGGCGCGGACACCCCGCTGAGGACGGCCACCGTCGCGGCGAACACCAGCAGCAGGCCGGCGACGTCGGAGGGATGCACCTGGACGCCTACCCGCGCGCCCGTCTCGGCCAGGGGTCCTTCCGGGACGCACACCGTGAGGACGGCGGCGGCCACCAGCAGGCCCGGCCGCAGGGGCGACGCCCCCGTCACCGGGGGTCCTTCGCCAGCACGGCGCGGACGGTCAGCAGCAGGATCTTCAGGTCGCGGCCGAACGACCAGGTGTCGATGTAGCGGTTGTCGTACCTGGCCCGCAGCTCGATGGAGGTGTCGCCGCGCAGCCCGTTCACCTGGGACCATCCGGTGATGCCCGCGGGCATCCGGTGCCGCAGCCCGTACTCCGGGCAGCTCTCGGAGAACAGCCGGACGAAGTGCGGCCGTTCGGGGCGCGGGCCGACCAGGCTCATGTCGCCGCGGATGACGTTCCACAACTGCGGCAGCTCGTCCAGCGAGGTCGTGCGCAGGAACCGGCCCACCGGGCCGATCCGCGCGTCCCCGTCCACCGACCAGCGGGTGTCGGCCTCGTGGTCGTCGGCGGGACGCAGCGAGCGGAACTTCAGCAGGACGAACTGCCGCCCGCCGCGTCCGATCCTGCGCTGCCGGAACAGCACGCCGGGACCGCCTTCGATCCGTACCGCGAGCGCGCAGGCCAGCAGGACCGGCAGGGAGACCAGCAGCGCGGCGCCGGCGGCGACCACGTCGAAGAGCCGTTTGGCGGCGTGGGCCGCGCGTTCGCCCCGCCGCGGTCCGAGGCGGAGGAGGGGCAGCCCGGCCAGGTGCTCGATCCTCCCGCCCGAGACCAGGACGTCCGTCGTGGACAGGACGAGCAGGGTCTCGGCGGGCAGTGCCAGGGACGCGCGGACCACGGGCTCCAGGAGCGGGCGCTGTACGTCCTCCGCGCAGACCACGATGGTGACGCCGCCGGGGTGGGGGCTGAGGGAGCGCACCGCCTCCGGCAGGTCCTGCGGGCGGCCGAGCACCGGGAGTTCGGGTACGGGCGGGTCGTCCGGGTCGCCGGTGAGGATCTGGCCGGCCGGCGCGAGCCCGACGTCGCGGCGCCGCAGCAGGAGGCCCGCGACCTCGGCCGCGGTGGTGCCGGTGCCGACGACGATGGCGGGACGCGGCACCCGGCGGCGGCGCCGATGGGTGCGCAGCGCCGCGTAGACGAGCACCCGTCCCGACCCGGAGAACGCGCACCCCAGGAAGGTCGTCCACAGCCACAGCAGGACGGCCGGGCGCACCGCCGCGTGCGGGATGCCGCCCAGCGCCAGCGCGGCGACGAGCGCGGAACGGAGGAGCAGCGCGGGAAGGTCGTCCAGGAGGGAGGCCGCGCGGCGGAACCGGTACAGGCCACCGGCGGCGTTGAACGCCACGAACACCACGGCCGCGACCGCCGCGACCGCCCCGGGGGAGGGCCACGCCACGAGCGTCACCGCGACCGCCATGGCCGACGCGTCGGCCATGGCGAGAACGGGCGCGAACAGCGCCGGGAGAACCCGGGGACGGGCGAGCCGTCCGGTGCGAGGCCGTCGGGCACGGGGTGCCGGAACGGTCTGCGGCAGGCCGATGACGGGAGTGCTAAGCCCCTGAGAGCCCATCCGGTCGTCCTTTCTCAGAGGGCCGGCAACGCCTTTCTGATCAAGAAGTCTGACCCGCGGTCACCCGTCCGCCAGGAGACTCCACAGCTCATCAGCAGGGGATTTAAGAAAGGAGGACGCGCGCTTGGAAATGGCGGCGCAACGCCAATGACCGGCGATGCCGCCGGAATGCGATGATCATGAACAGCGCCCGTTCGCGGACGGCCTCTTGGGCATCAAATGGACGAAAATTGAGCCGCCGTCGCGTGGAATGAGGCGCCTTCGCGGGAATTCGCGGGCGCGGCCGCGCCCCCGCCGCGGTCAGATCATGTTCAGCAGGACGGCCAGGGTGTGCGCCTTGGAACCGCCGATCGCCAGATCCTTGGCCGCGTAGCCGAACAGGTGGTGCATCATCCGGTCGCGCAGCTCCTGGAACTGCGTGTAGTCGGGCTTCTCGAACAGGGCGGGGTCGTCCAGGTCGGCCGGGACGTGGTACGGCCTGGTCACCAGGACACGCCGCCGCGACGCCGCACCGGCCCCGTTGCTCAGGCCGGCCCCGTTGCTCTGGCCGGACCCGTTGTTCTGGTCAGGGGCTCTCTCCCGCGTGGCCGCTGTGGCGCCCAGGGCCGCGAGGCCGGCGCCCCCGGTGAGCGGGCCGGACGACGAGGCGCCGCCGCGGAACAGCCCCGGGTGGGCGATGCCGAACGCGACCGTGTGGATGGTGCGGGAGCGTCCCGTCACCGGGTCCGTGCCCGTGGCGCTGTCGACGCTGAGGTCGATCGTCGTGGAGTGGTCCAGCTCGAAGGAGTAGCGCACCCGCTGCGCGGTGATGAACAGCCGCGGCGCCACGTCCTCCCAGTCCTTCGGGTCGGCGCCGGGCCTACGGCCGAGGCCGTCGGCCAGGATGCGGGCGAACGCGTTGTCGATGGTGTCGTCGGCGAGGAAGGCGCGCAGCCGGGAGGGGTGGGCGTGCTCGATCAGGTGCACATGCGCGGCCAGCCTGATCCGCTCCCCGGGCGCCCCGGGCTTGCTCACGCTGCGGCCCTTCACGGTGAACAGGAACGCGCCGGGCTCGTCGTTGCCCAGTCGGCGGCGCCGCAGCACGATCGCGTTCCGCAGCAGGGTGAGCCCGGGAACGTCGTAGTAGATGTCGGTGCACCTGCGGACGTCCTCGGCCGACATCAGGCGGATGCCCAGCGCCTTGAGGTCGTCGGGCCGGGCGTAGAGCGCGCGCAGCTTGGCGACGACGGAGACGTGGTGCTCGCCGGTGATGAGGAACTCCGACTCGGCCTCCAGCGAGGTGGTCATCTCCATGCCCGGCTGGAGCAGGTCCTTGAAGGCGCGGTAGACCGGACGGGACTCGCGGAGGGGCTCGCCCGTGCTCCACGCGGACTTGCGGACCGACTCCGACTCCTTGAGGTCGTCGATGGTGATCGGCCGCAGGTCGATGCGGCCCGAGCCGTTCTTTTGCTCGGTCCCGCCGCTGTAGTACGCGGGCGCGTTGGGCCCGTTCTTGTTGTCCCACCATTCGGCGCGGATGCCCGCCTGCGGCAGGGCCCGCAGGACGGCGTCCCGCACCGGCGACCCCGTGGGGCGCCGCAGGTCGAGCAGCCTGGCCAGTTGGTTCCAGGTGTAGGACGCGGAGAAGGTGCACACGTTCTGGTCGGGCGGCGGGGTCAGCACGATCACGGTGTCCAGGTCGCGGCCGTCCGGCGCCTCCAGCGTCACCGGGATCAGGTCGTGCGGCACCGCGACGTGCTTCAGGTTCGACAGCACCGTGACCTGGAAGCTCAGCCCGTCCTCGTTGACGCTGTAGCCGTTGACGATCAGCCGGGCCAGGTCCGTGAAGCGGTGGTCCCGCGAGTACAGCGGCGGGGTCACGGTGGGACGGTTGGACAGGTCGGTCCCGAAGACCCGCTCCCGCGCGCGCTCGCGCATCCGGCGCAGGTAGGCGGGCGTGCGCTTGGCCTCCTGCTGGACGGGGTCGGGCGCGGCGGCGTCCGGGTGGACGGCGTGGCCGGGCTCGCGTCCCGGGGCGACGGGGCCGGCGGTCATCGACGGCGGCGCCGGGTCGGTGGGCGGTTCCGGGACGACCGCGCGCCGCCGGTACACCGTCATCCCGCTGATGGGGTCGGGAACGCCCGCGCAGCGGTAGTAGACGTAGCCGTTCGGCTTGACCTCCGATCCCGTGATCACGGTGTCGCCCGCCGCGGGGGTCCACACCTCGGTGCCTTCGGGGAGCGGCGGGTTGGTCCCGTCCACCGGCACGGGTGCGGGTGTCGACATGGTTTCCTCCCGATCGATCGAGGAGCCTCCGCGCGGCCGATGTGGCCGCCGCGCGAAGGACCTTGCCGGGGAGCGGCCCGTCCCTGACGCTCCACGGTGACCTTCAGAAAACCTGCGGAAAGGGGCCGGGGTTCTCCGGGCCCGGTACTCACGCCGCCCTCGCGGGCGCCGATTCGTTCCGCGCTTCCAGTCTTGCCCAGGACGGCCGCCGGGTCGCCGTTCCGGGAGCCCGTCGGCCGGTTCCGGCCGCCTGGTAACCCGTCCTGTAAAGGCCGTTTACGGCGGTGGAATGCGACAGTAAAGGGCCTTTGGCGGCGTGACGGCTTTCCCTGGTCGGAGTTCGGGACTGGCCGGATCCTCCGGAAGAATGACATTTTGTCCACTGTTGCCGCCGGGCGGGCCGGTGGAGAGTGGTCGTCGCCCCGAGACACTCCCCCGTCCCGTCCTGGAGGTCAGGTGTTCCATCGTCGCCGTGCCTGGATCCACCGTGCCTGGATCGTCGCGGCCGTCGCGTTCGTCGCGCTGATCGGCGCGGCCGGGTTCCGTGCCGCGCCCGGCGTCATGATGGTGCCGCTCCAGGACGAGTTCGGCTGGTCGCCGGCCACGACGTCGTTCGCGGTGTCGGTGAACCTGCTCCTGTACGGGCTGATCGCGCCGTTCGCCGCCGCGCTGATGGAGCGTTTCGGGCTGCGCCGGGTGACCGCGTGCGCGCTCGTGCTGGTGGCGGCGGGCAGCGGGCTCACGGTGTTCATGACCGCGAGCTGGCAGCTCGTGTTGTGCTGGGGCGTGCTCATCGGGGTGGGCACGGGGTCGATGGCGATGGTGTTCGCCGCGACGGTGGCCGGCCGCTGGTTCGTCAGGCACCGCGGCCTGGTGCTGGGCGTGCTCACCGCGGCCGGCGCGACGGGCCAGCTCGTCTTCCTGCCGCTGATGGCCTGGCTGGCGGACCGGTACGGCTGGCGCCCGGCCTCGCTGACGATGACGGTGGCCGCGCTCGCCGTGGTGCCGCTGGTCGTGCTGGTGCTGCGGGACCGCCCCGCCGACGTGGGACTGGCCCCGTACGGGGCCACGGAGATCGAAACGAGGCAGGAGCCGACGGGCAACGCGGCGCGGCTGGCGCTGTCGGCGCTGCGCCAGAGCCTGCGCAGCAAGGCGTTCTGGCTGCTGGCGGGCGGGTTCCTCATCTGCGGCATGTCCACCAACGGGCTGGTCAACGCCCACTTCATCCCGGCGGCGCACGACCACCACATGCCGGAGACCACCGCGGCCGGCCTGCTCGCGCTGATCGGGATCTTCGACATCGTGGGCACCGTCGGCTCCGGCTGGCTGACCGACCGGGTGGACTCCCGCAAGCTGCTGGCCTGGTACTACGGGCTGCGGGGGCTGTCGCTGCTGGCGCTGCCCGCGCTGTTCGGCGCCTCGGTGCGGCCCAGCATGCTGGTGTTCGTGATCTTCTACGGGCTGGACTGGGTGGCCACCGTCCCGCCCACCATCGCGCTGGCCCGCGAGGTGTTCGGTCCCGTGCGCGGCACGGTCGTCTTCGGCTGGATCTTCGCCTCGCACCAGCTCGGCGCCGCGATCGCGGCGGCGGTCGCCGGGATCCTCCGCACCGAGCTCGGCTCGTACACGATGGCGTGGTGGGGCGCGGCGGTGCTGTGCCTGTTCGCCGCCGGGATGTCGATGGGCATCCGCGGCCCCGGCACGGCGGAGCCTGCTGAGCCGCCCGTGGACGCGCCGCCGCGGAAGGTGCCCTACGCGTCCGCCGGGTAGGTCACGTCGATCCTCTCGGCCGGGACGCCGGTGGCGTCCCGCAGGATCCGCTGGAGCACCGGCTCGGGGACGATGCAGTCGGCGCAGCTCCCCGGGTCGGAGGTGATGACGACCCGCAGCCGGTCGCCGGACTCCTCGGCCCGCAGGTGGAAGCCGTCCGCCTCCAGGGTCGTGCGGATGGCGCGCAGGCTTTCGTCGAGTTCGATGGGCACCGGTGGCCTCCAGAGCGCTCGGTCGTCCCTCCAAACATGCAACATCGAGCCTGACGACCGCAAGATGCTCTGCCGTTATTTTTGCCCTCAGATCCGGGCCAGGTCGGCGAGGGTGTGGTGCATGGCCAGCCGCGCGGGCTCCGGGTCCTCGGCCGCGATGATCTGCCGTACGCGGAACTCCGCCAGCGGGCCGAGCGCGTCGTACACCGCGCCGAACACGCGCCGCGCGGACGCCCGCGGCCACCGGCCCGGCAGCAGTTCGGCGGGCAGCCCGGGGTCGCCGTTCATCAGCTCGCGCCAGTCCAGGATGAGCTCGGTACGGGCGCGCAGCGCGTCGATCGGGCTCACCGCGCCCCCGGCCGCGCGCTCCCGCCACACCTCCCAGTCGGCGATGAACCGCTCATACGCACTGCGCAGCGCGACCAGATCCCAGGCGCGGATCGGGTCGCCGCCCGCCGGGCTCGCCTCGCCGAGCGTCCCGGAGAACAGGGTCGCCGACTCGACGCCCAGCTCGGCCAGGACCTCCCTGACCTCCTCGTCGCGGGCGTACGGGGACACCCACAGGCCGTCGTACAGCGGCGCGTACCCCAGCCATCGCAACTGCTCGCGCAGCGCGTGCCGTGCCGCGCGGCGGTTCTCGGGGACGGAGAAGGCCACCAGCGCCCAGCGTCCGTCCCAGGACCCGGCCTCGCCGGACGGGTCGGCGCCGAACGCGGCGAGGCGCCGGCCGCCCTCGGCGAAGCGCGCGCCCGACAGCGGGGTCAGCGCGTAGTACGTGCGGCGACCGCGCTTCTCCACCCGCAGAAGGCCACGCCGTGCCTGCCGGTTGAGCGCGGCGCGGGCGCCGACCTCGGTCACGCCGAACTCGCCGAGCAGCGCGACCAGCGCGGCGGACGGCAGCGCCTCGGCGCGCTCGAACCAGTAGTCCCCGAGCAGCATCATCAGGAGCCGCTGCGGGCCGCGCGCCCTGGCGGCCATGCCCGTCGTCACGCTGCGGAGCGTATCAGCGAAGGGGAACGAATCCCCTGACACTCGTCACCACGTTGCCGCCCATCCCGGCGCGGCCGGTGCGGCGGAACGGCGGGACGATCGGGAGCGCCGCCTCGCCCGTCAGGGGGCGCTCTCCGGCGCTCCGCCGAGGGCGCCGGTGACCATCCGGGTGACCCGCTCCACGGTCTCGACCCCGGCGCCCATCGACGGATGCCGGTCGGACAGGACGGCGATCAGGTAGTCGTGGCGGGCGTCCCGTACCCGGCCGACGCTGTTGACCGTCCAGGCGCCGCCATCCGCCTTGCGGGGCAGCCAGCCGTTCTTCAGCGCGACCTCGGCGCCCTTCCCCGCGCACGCGCTCACCCCCCACGCCTGCTCCGGCGCCACGTCCGCCATCAGGCCCAGAAGGTGGCGGCGGTACGCCGCGCCGAGCGGTCCGCGCGGGCTCGCGAGCGCCGCCAGCAGCCTGACCTGGTCGGCGGCGCTGGTCGTGGTCACGCCCCAGGCGCCGCCCGGTCCGGGTTCGGTGTCGCGCAGGCCGAGCCTCCTGTTCGCCGCGCGCAGCCCCTCGGCCCCGCCGATCAGGGACCACAGCGCGTCCGTCGCGTCGTTGTCGCTCACCTTGATCGCCTGCGCGGCGAGCGCCTTCTCGGTGGACGTGAGCGCGCGGTCGTCCCGCTGCGCCCGGAGCATCAGCGCGGCCACGACATCGACCTTGACGACGCTGGCCGTGGCGGGCCGGTGCCGCCCGCCGTAGGAGAAGGACCGGCCGGTGGTCAGATCCTTGATCGCGACCGAGAGCCGCCCGGGGCGCCCGTTCAGGTAGCGCTCCAGCGCTCGGGACAGCTCCGCGCGGTCCGCCTTCGTCAGCACGGACGCCCGCGGTGGCGTGGACGGCGTGGGGGAGTGCGAGGGCATCATCGGCACCGGATCGAGCGGAGGATCGGCGGGAGCGAGGACGAGACGATTATCCGGCAGCGGGGCCACCGAGGACGCCACCACCACCAGGAGGCAGCCCAGCAGCGTGAGCGCGGCGGTCACCCGCGACGATCTGTGCGATCCGGTCATGGCGGGCATCCTTGCCATGCCGCCGTTACCCCGGTGTTAACACCCGAGCCCGTCGGGGACACCGCTGCGCCGAGGACCTGCCGAACCGCTGCGTCAAGGGCCCGTTCCCCGGACCATACACACTCGGAGCGGGTTCAGTGTGTATCCTTGCGCCCATGGCACGTCTGAACATCACGTTGCCCGACGAGCTCGCCGCCCGCCTCCAGGGCCTGGCCGAGGAGAAGAAGATCGCCTCGGTGTCGGGGTTCCTGGCCGAGAGCGCCCGGCTGAAGCTGGCCTACCTGGAGGACGCGGTCGCCGTCGACGACCTCTTCGGCCCGCCGGGTCCCGACGAGCAGGCCCTGGTCGACCGGCTGGTCGACCGCGGCCGCGACGTGGCGTGATCACCGGGCACGTCTTCGACGCGACGGCCCTGCTCGATCTGGCCACCGGCAAGACCATCTACCTGCGTGCCCGGCTGCGTGCCTCCATCGCCCAGCACGCGACGATCGTGCTGCCCGCCGCCGCCCTGGCCCGTGCGTGGCAGCTCGTCCCCGACCACGGCCGCTCGGTCCTGGAACGGCTTCCCCGCCTCCAGGTCGTCCATGTGGACGACCTCGACGAGGTCATTGCCCAGCAGACGGGGCTGCTCGCGGCCATCGCGAGCGACCTGCCCGCGGACGCGGCACAGGCCGCCTGGTCCGCGCGGTGGCGCCGCTGGCCGCTGCTCACCGCCACACCCGAGGCGTACTCGTCCATCCCCGGCGTCCAGGTGGAGCCCATCCCGTAGGCCGGGGACGGACGGGTCAGCAGCTCATCGTCGTCAGCAGCTCATCGTCCAGGAGCATTCGAGGTTCTGCGCGCCGGCGGGCACCCGCCGGGCGATGACGGTCCGGTCGGACGCGGGCCCGCCGGCCAGCCGGATCGCGATCCGGTCCTCGATGTCCTTGGGCGCCCCGCCCTGGTAGCCGTTGAAGACCACCGAGAAGACCAACCGCCGTCCTGAGGGGTCCCGCACGTAGCCGGACAGCGCCGTCGCGCCGGTCAGCGTGCCGGTCTTGGCGTGCACGTTACCGGCCGCCGGCGTCCCGGCCATCCGGCTCGCCAGCGTCCCGCCGACCATCGGGTCGGGGTCGCCCGCCACCGGCAGCGCGTGGTACCAGGCGGGGAACCAGCTCTTGGACTGCGCCTTCCTCAGCACCGTGGCCAGGTCGAGCGGGGTGGTCCGGTTGGAGCGGGCCAGGCCCGAGCCGTCGGTCATGTCCAGCCGCGAGGCGGGCACGCCCTGGGCCGCCAGGTACTTCTCGATCACGGGTAGCCCCGCGTCCCAGCTTCCCTCGCCGCGCTTCTCGCGGCCGATCGCCTTCACCAGGATCTCGGCCATCATGTTGTTGCTGAGCTTGAGGAACGGCGTCATGAGCCGGGACAGCGGCATGGATGAGCGGGACGCGAGCCGCTGCGCGCCGCGGGGCGTGCGGCCGGGCGAGGTCGTCCCGTCGACCCGGACGCCGCGCGCCTCCAGCGCCTTGCGGAACACGTCCGCCGCGTACAGGGCGGGCTCCTCGACCGTGCGCAGCGCCTCGACGGCCGCGCCGCCGGACGGGTGGGAGCCGGTGATCACGAGGGTGTTCGCCCCGGCGGGCCGGTCGATCCGCAGGGTGGACGGACTGCCCGTGGCGCCGGTGACCGCGCGGTTGTCGATCTTGACGACATCGGTCGCGGGGGTGAGCGCGACCCGGACCGGCGCGCCCTGCTCGCCCGGCGTCACCGTCACCTTGACGGTCCCGGAGTTGAACTCGTCGTCGGGCGAGATCGTCAGCGCGGAGATCTGGGCGGCGTAGGCGAAGGGGAAGTCGGTGGGGTCCCAGTCGGGGGAGGTCCGCTGGGCGTCGAACCAGGTGTCGTCGGCGATCAGGTCGCCGGTCACCCGGGTGATCCCCCGCTCGGCGACCCGCGCGGCCAGCCGGTCGTACTCGGCGGCCCGCATCGTGGCGTCGCCGGTGCCCCGCAGGTACAGGTCGCCGTGGACGGTGGAGCCGCGGACGTTCCGCGCGTACACGCCGGTGTGGAACCGGTAGCCGGGCCCGAGGAGCGCGAGCGCCGCCACCGAGGTGTGGATCTTGTTGTTGGACGCGGGCATCAACCCGGACGCGGGGGCGCGGGAGTACGCCACCTCGCCCGTCCTGGCATCGCTGACCAGCACCCCGACCGCGGCCCCGGCGAGCCGTTCGTCGGCCAGGATCGCATCCAGATCGGCCTTCAGATCGGTCGCCCGGACGACGCCGGGCGCGGACCGTGTTGGGACGGCGTGTGCCGCGGGCACCGCCGTCGCCACCGTGAGGGCGCTACTTCCCAGTAGCGCCGCCAGCACACCACCCAGTGAACGACGCGTGATCATGCCGCCGACACTAGGGGCGCGAGCCTCTCCGCGCCCGCCGTTCGACGGATGTCGTATACCGCGCGGGGCACCGCGCGACGGCTAGGTGGACGCGGCCGTCGCGTGGCTGGGTGAGCGCGGCGGTTCCGCCGGGGGTTCGTCCGGCTCGGGTGCGCGCCGCTCGGGCAGCACGTAGACGAACAGCGCGATCACGACGAACGAGGAGAACGCCCACCACACGTGCGTGTCGCGCCAGGCGAACTCGTCCAGGCGGGACATGTAGAGATAGCCGAACGCCGCCCACAGGCCGCTGACGGTGATGACGGGCAAGGTGCCGCGCCGCGACAGCATCAGCAGGTAGGGGATCGGCCAGAGCAGGTACTGGGTACCGAACCGGTAGGTCACGATGAGAAAGACCAGCAGCAACGCGAGGGTCAGCCTGATCGGGCCCGCCTTGCGCCACCACCACGCGGCGGCCAGCAGCCCCAGCACCAGCACCGGCATGCCGATGCTCCCGAACCCGGGCTCCACCGCCTGGCGCCCTCCGGTCACCAGCGCGGTCCACCCCCAGTCGCCGATCACCGCACGCGCCGACAGCGACTTGGCCACCGACTCGGGCAGCTCGCGCACCGGGGTGCCAAGCAACGGCACGCTGCTGACCAGGAACGCGAGCGGGACGAACGCCGTCCAGCCGAGCACGCCCAGCCGGGCCCGCCACCCGCGCGTGGTCATCAGCACGCCGGGCAGCAGCAGCGCCGCCCAGTTCGCCGTGGTCACCGACAGCCCGATGAGCAGGCCCGTCAGAGAAACGCGGCCGTTGCGGGCGGCCGGCAGGGCGGCGATCCCCAGCGCCAGCGTGATCGGCGGGAACTGGCCGTGCAGCGCGGACACCATCAGGACGGGAGGCGCGCACGCGTACTGGAAGGCGTGCCTGGCGCCGCGCCCCGGATCGCCTTCCCGGCCCTCGGTGAGCTTCGCGACAAGGGGGATCAGGGCCAGGTCGGCCAGGACGGGGACCACCCGTCCCATCACCGTCCAGGGAATTCCCAGGAAATTCCCAAGCTCCCGCATCCCGGCGAGGAGATAGGCCAGCATCGGCAGGAAGTGCCAGCCGCCTTCTCGCAGGTAGACCAGGGGATCGCGGCCGTCGAGAACGGTGTCGGCGGTGGACTTGAAGTCCTCGGCCATGTCCCAGGGCTGCCAGGGGTCCTGGACGGCGACGACCATGACCACCACCCGCAGCACCGCACCCGTTCCCAGCGCGACCACCAGCGGCGGCGCCCACCCCCCGCGGTGCGCGAGCAGGGCGAGAATAAGGCCCGCTACCAGGGGCAAGCCCATCACCAGAACATGGATCACAGGTCGTCCTCCCTCCGCGGTCATCATGCCAACGCGGGCGTCGATCGTCGATTCGCGTCTTTGGCACGCGAGACGGTCCGTTAGGGTCGGCGGTCGTAAGGGTCCACGAGTGCAGCGGGTGAACGCCGATGACAGATGTGTCCATTGCCCCTTTGCCGGAACAGCGTGACGGCGGGGAGGGCACCGGTCTCGACGGCGCGCGGGTGCTGGTCACCGGGGGATCGGGCTTCATCGGAAGCCGCCTGGTGGACGCCCTGCTGGCCGCCGGGTCCGAGGTGGTGGTCGTGGACAGGAACCCGCATCCCGATCCCGCCGTGCGCTCGGTGGTGGGCGACCTGTGCGACCCGGACGTGCGCCGCGCCGCCGTCACCGGGGACCTGGACGGGATCGTGCACCTGGCCGCGGTCACCTCGGTGCTGCGCTCGGTCGAGGACCCGGCCGGCGTCTACCGGTTGAACGTGGACGCCACGGCCGCCCTGCTGGAGCTGGCCCGCGAGTCCGGCGTCCCCCGCGTGGTGTTCGCCTCGACCAACGCGGTGACCGGCGACGTCGGCAGCACCCCGATCAGCGAGGACCTGCCGTTGCGCCCGCTCACCCCGTACGGCGCGACGAAGGCGGCCGTGGAGATGCTGCTGAGCGCGTACTCCGGCGTCTACGGCATGCGGACCTGCGCGCTGCGCTTCGCCAACGTCTACGGCCCGGGGATGAGGCACAAGGACAGCTTCGTGCCGCGCCTGATGCGGGCCGCCGCGTCCGGCACGGGCGTCCAGATCTACGGGGACGGCGAGCAACTGCGCGACTACGTCCACGTGGACGACGTGGTGCAGGGCGTGCTGCTGGCCTGGCGCACCGGGCACATCGGCCCGCTCGTCATCGGCTCCGGGCTGTCCACCAGCGTCAACGACCTGATCGAGGCCGCCCGGGAGGTCACCGGCGCGCCGATCCCCGCCGAGCACGTCCCGGCGAAGGCGGGCGAGATGCCCGCAGTGGTGCTGGACATCACCAAGGCCCGCTCCCTGGGCTACGAGCCGAGCCACGACCTGGTGTCCGGCATGAAGACGGTCTGGCCTGACTTCGCACCCGTGGAGGTCGGATGAGCGAGGCGATCGATCCCCAGGCGGAGGCGCCCGGCGACGTCGACGAGGCGGCGCTGGCCGCCTTCACCGCCGAGTACGGGACCCGGCTGCCCCCGGTGGCGATCGTCATCGCCGCCTACAACGAGGAACGCGGCATCGGCGCCGTCGTCGACTCCATCCCGGAGACGATCTCGGGCCATGAGGCCGCCGTGATCGTGGTGGTGGACGGCTCGACCGACGGCACCGCCGCGATGGCCCGCAAGTACGGCGCGCTGGTATGCGACGTCCCGGTGAACCGCGGCCAGGGCGCCGCGCTGCGGCTGGGCTACCGCATCGCCCGCGAGGGCGGCGCCGAGTACATCGTGACCACCGACGCCGACGGGCAGTACGACTCGGCACAGATCCCGGTGGTGCTGGAGCCGGTGCTGCGCGGCGAGGCCGACTTCGTCACCGGCTCCCGCCGGCTGGGCCGGCAGGAGACCTACGACCGGGTCCGCCGCCTCGGCGTCCACGTGTTCGCCTGGCTGGTGAGCCGGCTGACGGGGCAGCGCATCACCGACACCACGTTCGGGATGCGCGCCATGCGCGCCGAGGTGACCGCCGCGGTCACGCTGGAGCAGCCGCAGTACCAGGCGTCCGAGCTGCTGATCGGCGTGATCTCCAGGGGCTACCGGGTGCGGGAGGTGCCGGCGACGATGCGCCGCCGCGCCGCCGGGACCACCAAGAAGGGCGGCAACCTGGTCTACGGCTACCGGTTCTCGCGGGTGGTCGTGGGGACCTGGTGGCGGGAGCGCCGCGCTAAGAGGCGCGCCACGTCCCGCCGGGGGTCGCCGGGCTCGGTGCCGTCGCCCGAGCCCGCGAAGACGAAGTAGTGGAAAACCATGAACTTCACCACGAACAGCATCCCGTAGACGGCCAGGAACACCGCCCCGACGAACGCCACCCGCAGCATCCCGTGCTCCAGCGGCTCGAACAGCCGGGGGCCCACCCGGTGGGCCAGGCCGGTCGCCCACGCCGACAGCGCCATGGTGGCCACTGAGATCGCCCAGAAGGACAGCAGCTCGCGGGGCAGCCTCCGGCGGCCCCGCCGTCCCCAGGCCCACCGGCGGCTGAGCGAGTAGTTCACGGCCGCCCCCACCATCCACGCGGCGATGGACGCGGCCTCCGGGCCCAGCAGCGCCAGGCCGTAGGTGAGCAGCAGCGTGGCCTCGGTGGCCACGCCCGCGATGATCGACCCGATCGTGTACCGGGTGAAGATCAGCCGCAGCGGTCGCCCCCCGCCCGCGTCCGCGGGCCGGGGGGCGGTCGTCTGTTCCGACGCGGTGGCGGTCATCGCGCCCCCGGCCCTTCCGTGCTCGCCTCGGCGCCCGTCTCCGTGCTCGCCTTGGTGCCCGTCTCCGTGCTCGCCTCGGTGCCCGTCCCGGTGCCCGCCGGGACGCGGGCGACCGCCAGCACGGACTGGCCGAACGGGACGGGCAGCGCGCGGTCCAGCACCCGGGTGACCGGGACGATCACCCGGTCGTACAGGCCCACGGCGCCCGAGGCCGGCTTCCGCGCCCGTCCCAGGCGCATCGCCGCCCACCAGGCCAGGCCGCCGAGCAGGTTCACCGGGCGGGCCAGCTCGCAGGCCAGCCCGGCGCGCGCGATCGCGTCCCGCAGTGTCCGGGGGGTGTACCGGCGGAAGTGCCCCACCCGCCGGTCGAAGTCGCTGTAGAGGCTCTGGTAGCCGGGCACCCACAGCACGATGCTCCCGCCCGGGACGACCGACCCGGCGAGCAGCTCCAGGACCCCGGCGTCGTCGTCGAAGTGCTCCAGCACGTTGATCGCCACGACCGACTCCACCGGCCGGTCCAGCCGGTGGCCTGCGGCCAGGTCGAACTGGCGCACCTCGATCTCCCGTGCCGCCGTCCCGTCCTCGGCGAACCGGGACTTGGCGACGGTCACCGCGTCCGGGTCCACGTCGGTGACCACGAGCCGGTCCAGGCCGGTGAACTGCGCCGCGAACTCGCCGAGCCCCGCGCCGACCTCCAGCACGCTGCGCCCGCAATGCGGGGCGATCAGGTCGTACTGGTAGCGCCGGTAGCGGGGCTTGTCCGCGGCGCCCTCCTCGGCCGCGCCCTCGGCGGTGCGGCCGGTGGCGCGGGCGAAGGCCCCTTGTTGCTCTGCCCGGTCGTCTCGGTCGGCCATCCGGTCAGGTCTCCTGCACGGGGCTCGCGTGGTCGCGCCAGTTGACCTTGGGCTGGAGCGCGGGGGTCTTCACCCGGTGCGCGTGCCGCTTGGCCACGTCGAACAGCGAGGTGATCAGGGTGTCGGAGAGCAGGTGCGGGGAGAGGCCGAGGTCCAGCAGGCGGGTGTGGGTCACGTTGTAGTAGTGGCCCTCCAGCTCGACCCGGGGGTTCTCCAGGTTCTCGATGGTGACGTCACCGGGGTAACAGCGCGCGACCGTCTCGGCGATCTCCTTGACCGACATCGACTCGGTCATCTGGTTGAACACCCGGAACTCGCCGCGGTCGGCCGGGTTCTCGCAGGCGAGCTGGACGCACTGGACGGTGTCGCGGATGTCGATGATGCCCCGGCGCTGGCCGCCGCCGCCGTACACCGTCAGCGGGTGGCCCAGCACGGCCTGAATGACGAACCGGTTGAGCACCGTGCCGAAGACGGCGTCGTAGTCGAACCGGGTGGCCAGCCGGTCGTCCAGCGCGGTCTCCGGGGTCTGCTGCCCGTACACCACGCCCTGGTTGAGGTCGGTGGCGCGCAGCCCCCAGATCCGGCAGGTGAACTCGATGTTGTGGCTGTCGTGCACCTTCGACAGGTGGTAGAAGGAGCCGGGCCGCTTCGGGTAGAGCACGCGGTCTCTGCGGCCGTTGTGCTCGATCTCCAGCCAGCCCTCCTCGATGTCGATGTTGGGGGTGCCGTACTCGCCCATCGTGCCGAGCTTGACCAGGTGGATGTCACGATCCACCTCGGCGATCGCGTACAGCAGGTTCAGCGTCCCCACGACATTGTTGACCTGGGTGTAGACCGCGTGCTTGCGGTCGATCATCGAGTACGGCGCCGCGCGCTGCTCGGCGAAGTGCACCACGGCCTCGGGGCGGAAGTCCCGCAGCATGCCGAGCGTGTGGTCGTGGTCGCACAGGTCGCCGACGTACACGGCGATGTCCTTGCCGGTGTGCTCCCGCCACGCGCTGACGCGGGTCTGGAGCGACTCGATGGGGACGAGGCTCTCCACTCCCAGCTCGAAGTCGTACTGCCGCCGTACGAAGTTGTCGGCCACGGCGACATCGTGGCCGGCCTGCGACAGGTGCAGAGCCGTCGGCCAGCCGAGGTATCCGTCACCGCCGAGAACAAGTATCCGCATGCATCCCTCCTGCATCTTCCGTGGCTGTTCGAGGGTAGGGGCCTAACCGACGTCACCTCACGCGCGCGGGCGGGAGCTGGGACCGCCGTACAGCAGGACGGGTTGCGTTCACAGCGAAGGAAGCGCAACGGGCCAGCATGGGAGTCCCTACGAGAGGCCAGGCGTCGTCCATGCCGACCAGACTTCCCGGCGCACCTGGCCGACACCCTACTGGCCTACCCTGGCCTACGCATCTCCGCCTCCTTACGTCCGGTCAGTGACCCTACTGGCCCAAACGGCAAAAGCCCCAACGAGGTGGTTCCCCGCTGGGGCGTCGCCTGCGCCGCCGACCCGCCGCTCATGCAAGGTCAACGACGTGACACGCGATTTGGTTCACCGCATTGAGAGGCTCATGCCCTGGCCTTGGCCGACTTGCGCCGGTTGGCCTTCTTGATGGCCTGGACGAGCTCCTGCTTGTTCATGCTGGACCTTCCGGGGATGTCCAGCCGTTGCGCCACGTCGTACAGGTGGTTCTTGGAGGCGTTGGCGTCCACCCCGCCCGCCGCCGGGCGTGAGGTCTTCCGGCCGCCGCGCGCCTGAGGGTCGGATGGACCCTTGGCTCTCTTCGCCTTGGGCTCCCAGTGGTCCCCGACCTTCTCATGGGTGTTCTTCAGAGCGGCATAGGCCACGCGGTGGGCGCGCTGCCCGTACCCGTACTCCTTGGCGGCGGAATCGTGCGCCTTGGCGAAGGTCCGCTGCGCCTTGGTGTCCGAACGCTTGATGGTGTCGGGAAGCTCCGACTTCTTGGCCTGACCCCGACTTGTGGTCTTGGGCATCCCCTTGCTCCTTTCGGTGCGTTGGGTGCTTCCTTAGTTGTGGCGTTACCCCGAGCTGAGGGGATATGCAGGACGGGACGCATGAAAAAGGAAGCGCTCCGATCCGGGGTCCAATCCGGGGGCGCTAGGCCGCGACCTCCCAGGTCGTGCGGTGGCCGTAGACCTCCTCGGTGAACGAGCTCCGCGCGGCCGCCCTGAGGAACAGCGGCATGAAGGCGTCCAGGAAGAGCCGTCCGACCGGGCCCGCGGCCTTGCTGTTGTTGATCCGCGCGGCCTGCTTGACGATCTTTTCCACCCGCGGTCGGCGCCGGCGGACGAAGTCCGGGTACGCCTCGGCGTGGGACGGCGCGTCGCGCAGGCAGCGGGCCAGGACGACGGCGTCCTCGATCGCGAGTGAGGCGCCCTGGCCCGAGCTGGGCGAGGGGGCGTGGGCGGCGTCCCCGACGGCGATCATCCGGCCGCGGTGCCAGGCGGGCAGCCGCTTGAGCAGGTGGACGGGGCTTGCCGGCATGATGTCGGCGGTCGCGGTGGCCTCCAGGATCGGCACGGCCGGCCCCGCGTCGTCGGCGAACACGCCGGCCAGCGTGCGGCGCCACTCGTCCGCGGGGATCCGCTCGACCTCGCCGCGGGCGGGCTCGGCGGGACGCGGGACGTTCGCGAACCACCAGACCTCGCCGTCGGGCGCGACGGCGTACCCGAAGAACGCGCGCCTTCCGAAGATCATCGTGTAGGAGCCGGGCTCGGCTCCGGTGTCGACGCCGCGGGCGTAGCCGCCGAGGCTGATCAGCCCGGCGTAGGACGGTGCCGGCGCGCCCGGGTCGACCGCCCGGCGCACCGTGGAGTGGACGCCGTCGCAGCCGATGAGCAGGTCGCCGGTCGCGGTGGTGCCGTCGGCGAAGGTCGCGGTGACGGCGTCCCCGGTGTCCTCGGCCGACACCAGCCGCTTGCCGTGGACGACCTGGACGCCCCGGCGCACCGCCTCCTCGTGCAGGGCGCGGTAGAGGTCGGCGCGCCTGATCGTCATGGACGGGGCGGCGGTCGCCGAGCTGATCTTCGAGACGCCGAGCGTCCTGCCCTTGCTGCCGCGGAGGGTCAGCTCGGGGGTGGCGAAGCCGGTGGCGGTCGCCCGCCGGTCGGCGTCGATCGCCTTGAGCGCCTCGATCCCGTTGGAGCCGAGCGTGAGGAACACGCCGGCGTCGCCGTCGCCCTCGGCGCGCGCCTCGTGGACGACGGCCTCGATGCCGGCCTTCCGCAGGGCCATGGCGGTCGCCGGCCCGGCGATCCCGCCGCCGATGACCAGGGCGGTGCGGCTCATGATGCTCCTTCCTCTTCTTGAGGGGCGCCCTGGGAGCGATGGTGGGCCTCCCACAACGGGCCCCAGTCGTCGGTGATCCGTTCGATGAACCCGGCGACGAAGGACGCGTCGGCGTCCAGGAGCGCCAGCCGGTACTCCTCCTCGACCAGGAACAGCGGGTGGGTGCCCGCCGCCGTCGCGTCGTCGATCAGCCGCCGGATCGCGGCCCGCCGCTCGGCGAGGCGCCGCCGCCGTTCGGTCAGCAGCTCGGTCACCTCGCCCGGCGGAAGCGCGGCGATCAGCGAGAGCGCCGCGACGAAGCGCGGGTACTCGTGCGCCGGCTCGGCCACCAGCTCCCGCATCCAGTCGCGCAGCTCGGCACGGCCCTCGGCGGTGAGCGCGTAGACGGTCCGCTCGGGACGCTGCCCCTCGCGGAGCGTCTCCTGCTCGGTGATGAAGCCGGCCTTCTCGAGCTGGCGGAACACCATGTAGAGCGATCCGTGGCTGAACTTGATGCTGCGCGCGTCGTCGTTGTCGCGCATGGTCCGCGACAGCTCGTACGGATGCATGGGCCGCCGGCTCAGATACGACAGCACGGCCAGCCCCAGCAGGTTGCCGACCTTGCGCCCGGCCATCGCGGTCTCCTCTCGCGTCCTTCGTCATTACCAACTATCCATGTTCGACTAGTCAGAGTCAACTATTCATTGCCAACTAGTTGCGGATGAGCTGGGGCGGAACACGCAAGTAACAGGAGTGACGGATGTCCTTAACAAGTCCGGCATACGTTGCGATGCGCTCAACCTCCTGGAACGTAAGGCGGTCCGTTGCCACTCTTCACACGCCGCAGAAGACCCGCGCGGCTCCTCGCCGCGGCCCTCGCCCTCTCCTGCGTGCCCGTCGTCATGACCGGCACCGCGTCCGCAGCCCCCGGCCCGGAGGTCGCCTCCGGGCCCCGATGGTCGGTCACCCGCGTGGCGGGCGGCTTCCGGGTCACGCTCGACCTCGGGAGGCCGCTCCCCATCACCGCGTCCGCGCCCACCCTGTCGGCCGACGGCAGGCTCCTGGGCCCGGCGACCGAGTCCGCGGACGGCACGTCGCTGTCGCTCGTCACCACGGACCCCTCCGTGGCCAAGGCCCGTTCGGTCACCACCGACGCCTTCGAGACGGCGGCCGACGCCGCGCCCGCGTCCCCGGCGGCCTCACAGCGCCGGGCCAAGCCCAAGGACAAGCCCGGGACGCTCGGATCCGATCCCTCCGCCACCGGCCCCTATCGGGTGTCCGAGGCCGTCTACACCTTCGGCGACCAGGCGATCCCGCTGCTCAACATCGGCGGGATCCGCGGCGAGCTCACCGGCAAGATCTACCTGCCGGACGGCCGGGGCAAGAGGCCCGTCGTCGTCTTCCTGCACGGCCGGCACGCGTCCTGCTACGGACCTGGCCCGTCCAACCCGGCGCGGTGGCCCTGCCGCACGTCCCCCGACAGCACGGCGGAGCGGTTCACCATCCCCAGCTACCTCGGCTACGACGCGCCCGCGCGGGCCCTGGCCAGTAACGGGTACGCCGTCGTCTCGATCTCGGCCAACGCCGTCAACGCCAACGACAACCAGCTCGCCGCCGACTACGGCGCCCAGGCGCGAGGGCGGCTGGTGCTGGACACCCTGTCGATGCTGAAGAAGGCCAACGCGGGCGACCGCGTCGTCCACCACGACGCCTTCACCGGACGGGACGTCACCCTGGGCGAGGCGCTCGACGGCCCCATCACCCCGCGCGACCTGGTGGGCCGGTTCGACCTCGGCAATGTCGGGATCATGGGCCACTCCCGCGGCGGCGAGGGTGTCGTGGCCGCCGCCACGCTCAACGACGCGCTGCCCGTCTCCCAGCAGTTCGGGATCAGGGCGGTGCTGCCGCTCGCACCCGTCGACTACGACCGGATCTCCCTGCCCAACACGGCGACGGCGACGATCCTGCCGTACTGCGACGGCGACGTGGAGAACCTGATGGGCCAGCACATCATCGACGACTCGCGGCACAACTTCCGCGACAGCGTGCTGCGCTCGGCGGTGCTGGTGATGGGCGCCAACCACAACTACTTCAACACGATCTGGACCCCGGGCGGCTGGCCCGCGAGCACCGGCGACGACTGGTCGTCGGCCAACAGCGACGACCCCACCTGCAACCCCGCGGCGGCCGGCACCACCAGGCTCACCGCGCCCCAGCAGGTCGAGGTCGGCACCGCCTACATCGCCGGTTTCTTCCGGCTGGTGCTGGGCGGCGAGCGGCGCTTCCAGCCGCTGCTGGACGGGTCCCGCGCGATCGCGCCCTCGGTCGCGGGGTTCGCCGACATCACCGTGGCCGCGAACCAGCCGAGCCGGTCGCGTGCCGACCTGGCCACCTTCGAGGCCCCCGATCCCGCCGTCCGGGCGTCCGGCGGCGTCACCGCCGAGGTGTGCGCCAGCATGGGCGGCCAGGGAGGCGTCACCGTCCCGCAGTCCCTGCCGTTCTGCGCCACGACCCTGGACCAGGCGGCGCTGCCGCACTGGTCGCCGGCGCTGTGGGCGTTCAACATCCCCTCGTCCCCGATGCTGCGCATGAGGTGGACGTCGCCCGGCGGGCAGGTGCGCGTCACCGTCCCGCCGTCCAAGCGCAACATCGCCCGCTACGAGCAGTTGTCGGTGAAGATGGCCGCCGACGAGTCCGTCGCGAGCGCGACCGACCTCACCGTCGGCGTCGTCGACGGCAAGGGACGCACCTGGTCCGCGCCCGTCTCCGCGCTCAACCCCGCCGCCGTCAGCAGGCTGCCCGGCACCACCCACCCGTGGCTGCGCAAGGTGATCCTGCAACAGGTGGAGATCCCGGTGTCCACGCTGTCCGGGCTCAAGGTCACCGACATCCGCGAGGTGCGGTTCACGGCGGCCACGGGCTCCGGCGGCGTCTACCTCTCCGACCTCTCGGCCGAGAACCGGGGCGTCGGCGGACGGGTGCCCGCCCGGCAGGCCACCGTCGACCTGGTGCGCGCCAACGTCGACGAGGGGTCCGGGGCGGGGACCGCCGAGGTGGCGGCGGTGCTGTCCGAGAAGGTCGGCCACCCGGTCACCGCGTACGTCAGCGTGTTCGGCTCCGCCACCGGCAAGGCCGGGGTCACGATGCGGAAGGTGACCTTCGCCCCCGGGCAGGTGTGCGTGCCCGTGCCCGTCCCGACGCTCGGGGACGCGCTGCCCAGCGCCACGCCGTCCACCTCGTTCAAGACCTCGGTGACCAACACCGCCGGCGCGGTCATGGGCGAGCGCGGGTTCAGCACGCTGACCGTCCGCGAGGACGACGGCGTCACCGGAGGCACCCCGGCCCCCGAGGTGGGCGTCCCTGGGGACGTGTGCGCGGAGTACAAGGCGTCGCTGCACCCCGGCCGGCTGAAGGTCGGCGGCACCGTGGCCCCCGGAAGGGCCGTCGCGCTCAGCGCCAAGGGCTACCGGGCCGGTGAGAGCGTCGAGTTCCGCCTGGGAACGGCGTCGCTCGGACGCGCGGTCGCCGACCGCGACGGCGAGGTCTCGTTCACCGCGACGATCCCGCCGGCCACGCCGGGCGGCGAGGCGACGCTGACCGCGACCGGAGCCGGTTCCGCCTACACCACCACGGCGAAGGTGAAGGTACGCGCGAACGTCCGATAGCGGTAGCGAGAGCGGCCGTGGCCGGGGAGCCGGATCGCTCCCCGGCCACGGCCGCGCCCAGTGGGCGGGGCTCCTTCGCCAGCGCTAGAGAGTCGCCGGTGACAGTGCCGCATCACTGAGCAAGGATGGACCGATGAACGCTTCGGTCGATCGTGACAGGTCCGAGTGGGACGTGATCGTCCTGGGCGGCGGCCCGGCCGGTGAGAACGCCGCCCAGTACGCCACGCAGTTCTCCGGGCTGGACGCCGTCATCGTGGAGAACGAGCTGCTCGGCGGCGAATGCTCGTATTGGGCGTGCATGCCGAGCAAGGCGCTGCTGCGCCCGGTGGAGCTGCTCTCCACCGCACGCGACCTGCCGGGCCTGCGCGAGCTCGTCGGCGACCGCGGCCTGGACGTCGGGGCGATCCTGGAGCACCGCGACCGGGTCGTGAACCATCTGGACGACTCCGGGCAGGTCGGGTGGGCCGAGGGCATCGGCGTCGGCGTGGTGCGCGGCATGGGACGCCTCGACGGTGAACGGGCCGTGGTGGTGACAGGGCCGGACGGCGGCGAGCGGAGGCTGACGGCGCGGCACGCCGTCGTCCTGGGAACGGGAAGCCACCCCCGGATCCCGCCCGTCCCGGGGCTGCGGGAGGCGCGGCCGTGGACGTCCCGCGACGTCACCAACCTGCACGAGGTGCCGGAACGCGTCGTGGTGATCGGCGGCGGCGTGGTCGCGTGCGAGTCGGCCACCTGGCTGAGCGGCCTGGGCGTCTCCCGGGTCACGCTCGTCCATCGCGGGTCCCGGCTGCTGGGCAGGGTCGAGCCGTTCGCGGGCGAGCTGATCGCGGACGCGCTGCGCGAGCGGGGCGTCGACGTGCGCCTGGAAACCTCGGCGGCCTCGGTGCGGCGGCGCGAGGTCGCCGAGCCCGTCGAAGGCCGTGTCCACGGCGGCGAGGTGACGGTGGACCTGTCGGACGGGAGCACGGTGGTCGCGGACGAGATCGTCGTCGCGACCGGCCGCGCGCCCCGCACCGAGGGCATCGGCCTGGAGACGGTCGGCCTGGACGGCGGCGGCCCGATCGAGGTCGACGACCATCTGACCGTGACCGGCGTCGAGGGAGGCTGGCTCTACGCCATCGGCGACGTCAACGGGCGCTCCGCGCTCACCCACATGGGCAAGTACCAGGGGCGGATCGCCGGAAGCGTGATCGCCGCGCGGGCGGCGGGGCGCCCGCTGGAGGACACGCCGTTCACACCGCACGAGGACCTCGCCGACCGCGGCGCCGTCCCGCAGGTGATCTTCACCGATCCCGAGGTCGGCGCGGTCGGCCTGACCGAGGCCCAGGCCCGTGACCAGGGACTGGACGTGGAGACGGCCGAGTTCGACATGGCGAACCTGGCCGGCACCTACGTCATGCGGGAGCACTACAAGGGGCGCGCCAAGCTCGTGGTGGACAGGTCGGCCGGCGTGGTGGTGGGCGCGACCTTCGCCGGTGGCGGCGCCGCCGAGCTGACCCATTCGGCCACGATGGCGGTCGTCGGGAAGATCCCGATCGCCGCGCTGTGGCACGCGGTGCCCAGCTTCCCCACCGTGAGCGAGGTCTGGCTCCGCCTGCTGGAGACCATCGCCGCCAACCGCCACGGCTCGGCGTGACCGTCCGGCCCGGCCCAGGGGCGCCGAGGCCCGGGACCGCGCTCAGGAGCGCCGGGGGAGCTCGGCGGGGTCCGGGGTCATGACGGCCAGCCGCGCGCCGGTCGGATCGGTCATGACCGCGTACCGGCCGGCGGGGATGTCGGCCGGGCCGTACTGGATGCTCGCGCCCAGGCCGGCGGCGCGGGCGGCGGCCTCGTCGCAGTCGGCGACCTGGAAGTACGGGATCCAGTGGGGCGGGACGTCCTGCGGCCACCGCTCGTCCATCCGCACCATGCCGGCCAGCGGCCTGTCCTCGCCGAGCAGGAACTTGGTGTAGTCGCTGCCGGAGTGCTCGACGTCGATGCCCTTCCAGCCGAAGACCTCGTTGTAGTACCGGCGGGCCTGTTCGGTGTCGCGGCAGGCCAGTTCCACCCAGCACATCGCCGACGGCTCGTCCACCACGCCGGCGCCGGCCAGGTTGTACGGGGTCCACAGCGCGAAGTCGGCGCCCTCCGGGTCGCTGCACAGCGCCATGTGCCCCAGGTTGGCGAGGTCGGCGGGCGGCGCCAGCTCCCGGCCTCCGGCCGCCCTGACGGTCTCCATCGTCGCCTGGATGTCGTCGCTGCGGAAATAGCACATCCACGACGGCGGCTGGGTGTCGTCGGCGAGCGGATGCATCCCGGCGACCTCGGGTCCCTGGATGCCGCCGAGGGTGAACATCTCGCGGTCCCCGAAGCCGGGGACGGTCATCGTGTACGCGTCCCATCCGAACAGGTCCGTGTAGAACTCCTTGGACCGCCGGGTGTCGGGGGAGTGCAGGTCGACCCAGGAAGGCCACCCGGGCGCATGGGATGTCACTTCGGGCATGACCGGTCTCCACGGGGTTGTGCGGGAATGGGTGTCTGCCCGCCACGCTATGGAGGCTCCGGCAAACCGAGCGGCGCAGAGGATCAATGGAATCTGTTGGACATGTCCAAACCTGCGCCAGGCGCGGAGCCTCCAGGTTCGCGCGAGGTCACGAACGGCCACCCCGGGGCACGAGGCCGTGCGAGACCATCGCAGAGGAGGCACACCGCCGGGAAAGCCTCGGCCCGTGCCGCCCGGGCAAGGAGGAGCCGTGAGCGAGAGCGACCCGCACATCCATGTGCAGTCCAAAGTGGTCCAGGACCAGGCCGTTGTCCGCGCCATGCTGGCGTCCACGTTCGGGCTCGCCGGCGACCTGCCGAGCGTGGTCGACACCGGGTGCGGGCTGCGGGTGCCGTACGTGATGACGTCCTCACGCCCGGACCGGGTGACATGCCTGCCGTGCAGGGAGTTCGCCCGCGACGAGCATTTGCGCCTCGCCGAATGGGTCGAACGCCTTGGGACCATGCCCGGATCCGCCATCGAACCCGATCAGGCCAGACAGGCCGCCCGGAACCATCGTGAGCTGGCGGCCCGGTTCACCTCGGAACCAGGCTGATTTCCGCGGCTCTGACACCGCCTGCGGCTGCGCGCCCGTGGTGGCCCAGAGGGTTCGTGTGGGTGGTGGCGTTTGAGGGCGTGCTGGGTTCAGGCGAGTTTGTTCCTGGGCGGGGTGTGGTGCGAACGCCTGGGCGGGGGACGACGGCAAATCGCCGTATTCCGGTGGCGGTTATCCCTGTTGATCTATCCGGATGTGCGTTCACGCGGAGCCCGGCCGGTGCGAACCGCCGGGCGCCACTTACCTTCGCGAGCGGTTCGGTGATCGTCGGGGATGTGCGAAAGTGACGCCGCCTCCACGGCACCTCGGGATTGCACACTCGGTGATGGCGTGTCGATGGAGAGTTGAAGGCGCGTTGCCGACGTGTTGTGACGGGTGCGGAGAACCTTCGTCCCGCGGATCGGGGACAAGCCGTTCCGGCACGGGTGTTCCCGTGGCGTCACCAAGGCGCCGGGTTAATGCGCGGCCTCGTATTTCTCGAGCACGTTGGCCGGGATGCGGCCGCGGTCGTTGACCGGGATTCCCATCGACTTGGCCCAGGCGCGGATGTCGGCGCTGCGCTCACGGGTGCCGGCCGCGCGAGTCGCGGTTTTCCGGCCCGCTGGACGCGCCTTACGCGCCTTCTGCTGATAGACGGCCAGCGCCTTGCGCAGCTCCTCGGCGTTCTTCGCGCTCAGGTCGATCTCGTAGTTCCGGCCGTCGATCCCGAACGTCACGGTCTCCTCGGCCACACCGCCGTCCAGATCGTCGACCAGGAGAACTTGAACCTGCTGTGCCATGAACGCGCGTCCTTCCCGTCGTTCGCCGACCTTAGTCCGGGAATGATAATAGCTGATCGAATGCCATGATGCCGGAATTGGACGGCGGATGTCCAGGGGGCGAAAGGGCCATGCCACCTTCTGGTGCGGGTCGGCACCGCCCGGCATTCGGCTCTGCGGAAAAAAACCTAGTCCGCCGAACAGTCCGCGCGCTCCCCGGCCGCGGCTCCAATGGTCCAGGTCAGCGCCGATTTCGCCGTGCCTCGCGTTGTCCATTCGGGCGGGTCCGCGTGCTCCCCGCCATCCGGGGGCGGCCCAATGCCGGTGAAGCAGTCATATTCGTGGTGATGCGGATGCGTTGAGCGGTTTCCCGCTACGGCGCCCCCGCGTCCCACCTTACGCGAGATCACCGCACGGTCCCCGTCGCCGCCGTGCGCTCCCGAACAGTGGGCTTCGCGGGACGTGGGTGGCATGGGCATATGTATCGAGGTGTTGGCTCCCTGAGGCTCCGCCGCCGCTCCTGACGGCGCGGCGCCGAGCTTCCGTTTCTCGTGTGCCCGCCGTCCCGGTGATCATGCCGGGCGGCTTTTTCGTGCTGCCCGGCTCCGGCGCGAGCTGTGGAGCGCACTGGGGGGCATTTCCCTCGGACGGCCTACCCGAGCCGGGCCGGTCGATACGACGACTTCTTTCTGAACTGAGCACGGCCGGACGCCTTCCGGCCGGGACGAGCGCGCACATCCGCGCCCGCGGCATCGGCGTGGTCCTCGGCGGGCGTCCCGTCCTGTCCGATGTCGACGAGCTCACCGCCGTGCTGCGCGGCACGCAGGCCGCCGTCGTCGCGACGCACGACCGGCAGATGCTCGCCGACCTGGCGTTCCGGCCGTCGCTGAGCCTCGCGGTGGCGCCAGAGACCGGCCTCAGCGGTGACCCAAGGCCGTTGCGAAGCCCATGACGCGGGGTCATGTCCTCGTTCAGTGGCCGCCGCCCGCCAGGTGGAGCCCGACGACGCCGCACAGGATGAGCACGATCGAGGCGATCTTCAGCGCGGATGTGCTCTCGCCCAGGACGACCATGCCGAGCGTCGCGGTGCCCACGGCGCCGATGCCCGTCCAGACGGCGTAGGCGGTGCCGATGTCGAGGCGCTTGAGCGCGAGCGCGAGCAGGCCGAAGCCGGCGACGGCGGAGACCGCGAAGCCCACGGACGGCAGGGGCGCGGTGAACCCGTCGCTGAGCTTGAGCGAGTACGCCATGACGACCTCGAACAGGCCGGCGGCGATGATCAGGATCCAGGCCATGACGGCTCCCTTCGAGCTCAGGAGCGTCGTCTTTGCAGGCCGGGTACGGCGCGTCTCGTCCGGGCGGACCCGGGAGTGGGCCCGCATCGCCTATAATGGCCGGGCCTCCCCGGAGGATTCCCGCCGATGTCGCTTCGGGGACGTACGCCGCGCGGTGTACGGGAAATGGCCGCGAGGTGGATGCCAGGGCGGTCCGCCGCTCTTACGCTTCGTCCATGAGCCCGCGACGCCTTGCCTTGGACGCCGGCGTCGTCGCGTCGCTGGCCCTGCTCACGGCGCTCTACCCCGGCTGGGCGGTGGTCGTACCGCACCCTCATGAGCCGTGCATCCGCCACTCGACCTGGTACTGTCGGCACTGCCGTTCCGCGTTGTTCACCGCGTCCGACAACGGCTGGCCGTTATACGGCGCCAGCCCCTCGAACGGCGTGCCCAAGATGGGGAACGTGCCGTCCGCCTTGGGATCGGGGAACGGACCCGCGCCGCGCTGGCGCATGCACGCGGCGTACTGCCGCATGTGCTGAAGCGTGGCCGCCGAAGGCGGCTCGGTGGGCGGCGGCGCGGGCGGATGCTGCCGCGCGATGTCGTCGCACACCTGGAACGCCCGTTCCACGTCCCCCTTGGGGATGCCACGGAAGTCGGCGTCCCGCGCACCCGCGGCGCCGCGCACGATGGTGGGGTCGGGGAAGTCGGGCACGCCGTTCGACCGAGCGCATCGCGCCAGTCGGCGGCCCCAGTCGAGCAGCCGCGCCTCGTACTCGGCCCGGTTCGCGCTCCCGCCCCCGCCGGTCGGGCCGGGCTCTCCGGCTGCGCGGGTCGGGTTCGCGGTGGCCGATCCGGAGGCCGAGCCCGCGGACGGGCTCAGGGGGGTCGCTGCATCCGCTGACCGTCCCCATGGCGAGGGCCGCCGCGCACAACACCAGCGGTACCCGTGTGGACAAACCTTGTCTGGTCATGCCGCCAGAGTCGGCTCGCCACCCCGATGGCGTCGTCTGCCCCACGTCCACCCGAGGTACACCGCAGGACGGAACCCGCGTACGTCGCGCGGCAGGGTCTGCTCAGACGACTGGTGTGGTCGCAGGCGGGAGGCTTATCGGTCGGCGCTTCTCTGGGGGTTCTCCAGCCGGAAGAAGTTGCTCGGCGAGCCGTCCTTCGTGTGCTCCTGATAGAGGAAATTGAGCTTGCGCTCGTCGAAGGTGCGGAACCAGTCGTCCCAGTCGATGTGCACGAGGCCCTCGCCGCCGTATCCGGGGAAGTCGAGCAGCAGCCGTCCCGGCCTGCCGCCGCGGTCGCTGCCGGGCACGGTGGCGGGCCTGGCGCCCCGCTCCTCGGCCCAGCGGCGGATCACCTCATGATCGGTCGTCACCAGGCTGCGGCCTGGCCGCTCCTCGTGCTGGTCCGGCGAGGTCACGTGCTGGTGGTACGGGTGCTCGCCCTGGATCGGGTGCTCGGACATCGATCATCGTCCCTTATCGCTTGGCGGGTCCCTTCGTGAGCCCCCTGCCCCGAAACAAGCGATCCAATCGACCCCGGTGCCCGGGCTGGTCGCTCCCTCGCAGGGACCGCTCCCGTGCCGACCGGTCGGCCACGACGATGCCGTAAATGATGTGGTCGAGCGCCAGCACGGCCCGCCACAGGACGCCGTGCTCACGCGCGTGCCGGACCCCGAGGGCGGGCGCGATGACGGTCTCGAAGCCCGCCCAGATCACCAGCCCGTAGGCGGGTCCCGTCAACGGGTGCGTGCGCAGCCTCCGTGGAAGCGCGCCGAAGGCGGCGCCGCCGACCGCGCCGTAGGTCCAGTGCGCGAGTTCGGTCACCGCCTCCTGATAACGCTTCGGCAGCCGCCGCACGGACGGGGCGTGCTTCTCCACGATCGCCTCGGGCGGGGTCCGCTCATGGGGTCCCACCGCCGCCGTCACCGTACGGATGCCCGTCATCGCCATGGCGGCGACCAGTCCCCGCGCTCCGCCCCGGACGACGGTCCACAGGCCCATCCCCGGACTCATGGGCACCTCCCACGTTGGGTCTGGACACCCTTCCCCGTCCGGGCCGACGCATGCGGTGCCTATGGGCGAGGGCCTGATCGATCCTGACGCCGTCCCGGTTCGCGGACGGCGTCAGGATCGAAGATCTGATCCGCTCATGGGCGGTTCAGCACACGGACGATGAGCTGGGCGACGATCAGGTAGAGCAGCGCGGCCAGGCCGTAGTTCAGCACGACGCCGAGCTTGGCGTCGTCGGGGGTGAAGACGTCGCCGAGGCCGAGGACCAGGACCTTGGCCAGGTTGTAGATCCCGTTGACGAAGCCGTTGTCCTGGTTGGCCTCGAAGACGACGAACAGCATGTGCAGCAGGAAGACCGCCACGACGAAGCCGGCGACCAGGTGGATCACGCCGGCCAGGGCCCTGCCGCCGTCACGCTGGGGATAGCCGCCTTGCCGGTACGGGTCGCCGCCCTGGTACGGGGGTGGGGGTCCTTGGCCATAGGGGGGTGGAGGTGCCATGGCTACGCATTGTAGGGCGACGCGCCCTGAACGCCGCTGCTTGTCGGCTTTTTCGGTATCGGCCGCTCCTGCGCGTTCACCGCGCCGGGACACGCATGTCACGAGGTGTTCCGCTGCCGGTCCCGTCCCATGGTGTAGAACTCCGGGTTCGGTCGTAGCGCCGTCAGATGGGCCAGCCGGTTCGACATCGCGAACAGCGCGGTGATCGCGCCGATGTCCCAGATCTCGTCGTCGGTGAGCCCGGCCGCGCGGGCCGCGGCGAGGTCGTCCTCGCCGAACAGTTCGGGCCTGCGGGCCAGGGCGAGCGCGAGGTCGACGATCGCCCGGCCCCGCTCGTCCAGCTCCACGCGCCACGGGTTGGTGGCGACCCGGTCGGCCAGCTCCGGGTCCTTGGTGCGTACGCGCAGGATGGCGCCGTGCGCCACGACGCAGTACGTGCAGTGGTTGGCGCCGGAGGTGGCGACCACCACCAGCTCCCGTTCGGCCTTGCTCAGCCCGCCGGGGCGGTCCATCAGCGCGTCGTGGTAGTCCAGGAAGGCCCGTAGCTCGGCGGGCCGGTGACCCAGCGCCCGGAAGACGTTGGGCACGAACCCGGACCTCTCCGCGATCGCCCCGATGCGCTCGCGCAGGTCGTCCGGCAGTTCCTCCAGTTCCACCACGCCGAACCGGCTCTCGGTCACGCTCTCCTCCTCGGTAGGACGGCGGTCCTCTCCACGCTCCCCGGTGATGGGGGCCGGTGTCCACGATCACCCGGACGGGGCCTGGGCGGCGATGGCCCGATCGGGGTTCCGTGTGAGGGAAATTGGCTACCGGATTGTCGACATTGTCGGGGTACGGTGCCCGCAGGCGGCCATCGACAGGAGGGCGTCATGAGGAGCCGGTTTCTGGAGGCGGTCCGTTCCCGGCGCGCGAGCTTCGAGGAGGCGGCCGTCCCGGCCGAAGAGGCGCGCACGCTGCCGGCCGACATGGTCAAGCTGATGCGCGACCTGCGGCTGTTCTGGCTCAAGACGCCGCGTGAGCTGGGCGGCGACGAGCTGGACCCACTGGAGTTCTGCGAGGTGCTGGAGCAGCTCGCCTACTACGACGCGTCCGTGGCCTGGGCCGCCATGGTGGGGAACGGGACCACCGGAACGGTCGCCGGGTGGCTGCCGGACGAGGGGCTGCGCGAGGTCTTCCCCGGCACCGGGACGGACCTGCCGATCTGCGCCGGACAGTTCGGCTCCCGGGGCCGGGCCGTCCCGGTGGACGGGGGTTTCGTCGTGTCGGGCCGGTGGGGCTTCGGCAGTGGGATCAACCACGCCGACTGGGTCGTCGGTGGCTGTGTCGTCGAGGGCGGAGCGGGCGCCGAGATCCTCGCCGTCGTGCCGAAGAGCGAGGCGACCCTGCACGACACCTGGCACGTGGCCGGTCTCCAGGGCACGGGTAGCTACGACTTCTCGATGACGGAGGTGTTCGTCCCCACCGGTCGGGTCATCGAGGGACTCGGGACGCCGGGTCTGCGCGGCGGCGACCTGTTCAGGCCGCCGCCGCTGATGTTCGTGTCGAACGAGCTGAGCCCGGTGGCGGTCGGTATCGCCCGGCGCGCCATCGACGACATGTACGACCTGGCGCGCGCCGCCACGCGCAGGACGGGTGGCGTGCCCGTCGGCGAGCGCGCCGCGTTCCAGAAGGACATGGGCCGGGCGGAGGCACGGCTGCGTGCGGTCCAGGTCCTCTACCGGGACGCGGTGGCACGGGTCTGGGACGCCGCCCGGACGGAGTCCGGACTGGACGACGCCCTCGTGGCCCGCACGTTCGCGCAGCACACCTACGTCGTCGAGGAGTGCACGGACCTGGTGTCCCGCATCTTCCGCTATGGCGGCGGCCGGGTCCTCGCGCTGTCCCACCCGATGCAGCGCCATCTGCGCAACCTGAGCGCGGCGATGCAGCACATCTACATCACGGACGAGAACTACGAGCTGGCGGGCAAGGCGGGACTCGAATCCCGGCCCTCCTCGCCATGACCCCGCGCATGTGACCGACTTGCGCCGTTCTTTGCTACCGCCCGCCGCGTACGCTGAGCCCATGCCCGAGGACGAGAGCCGGCCCGCGCGGGTCGAGGACGTGCACGAGCTCGCCCTGGCCATGCCGCATGTGACCGTGTACCCGGGTACCGAGGACAAGCCGGTCTACCAGGTGGGCGGGAAGTCGTTCGTCTTCTTCCGCAATCCGCGGCCGGACGCGGTGGACCCCGAGACCGGCGAGCGCTACCAGGACGTCATCGTGTTCTGGGTCCCGTCCGAAGGGGACAAGCAGGCGCTCGTCCAGGACGAGACGTCGCCGTTCTTCACCACCCCGCATTTCGACGGCCACCGGTCGGTGCTGCTGCGGGCCTGCCGCATCGGCGAGCTCACCCGCGGGGAGCTGGCGGAGATCATCCAGGACGCCTGGCTGTCGCGGGCGTCGGCCCGCCGCGCCCGCGCCTGGCTGGACGAGCACCCTCCGGCTACCCGGCCAGGAACTTCGTGATCGCCGACAGGGCGCGTTCGGGCTGGTCGGCCTGGACGACATGGCCGCAGTCGTCGATCAGCTCGACCCGGCTGCCGGCGATGCGCCCGCCGAAGTCCTCCGCGTAGGCGGCGGGCACGAGGGCGTCGTCACGCCCCCAGACGATGAGCGTCGGCACCGAGACGCGGTGCAGCCTCCGGCCGAGGCCGTGGTCGGCGATCGGCCAGGCGAACTTGGCCGCGCAGCCGATGTTCCAGGTGGTCTGGGCGACCGGTCGTCGGCAAGGGCCCCCGTGATCTCCCTCACCCCTCTTGACGGACGGCGGCGGGCGCGCGGAGATTTGAACTTATGTTCAGAACGGATGTTCAAGGAGCGGGGGCACTCCCCGGCGGCCGGGCACGGGGGCCTTCGCCGCGGTTCCCGGTGTCGTGTCAGGTGGCGGTGCTCGGCGGCGGTCTCGCCGGGATGGCGACGGCGGCGCGGCTCCAGGCGGCGGGCCTGTCCACGGCGGTGATCGAGGCGCACGGCCACGTCGGCGGCTGCGCGGGCTACTACCGTCAGCGCGGATTCTCGTTCGACGTGGGCGCCACGACGATGGTCGACTTCGAGCCCGGAGGAGTGGGGGCCGAACTCCTCGACAGCGTGGGAATGGATCCCGTCCCCGGCGAGCCGCTTCCCGGCTATGTCGCCTGGCTTCCCGACCGCGACGTCACCCTCCACCGCGACACTCGGGCGTGGCACCGCGAACGGCTGCGCGCGCTTGGAGACACCCCACGGCACAGGGCCTTCTGGGCACGGCTCGACCGCATCGCACAGGTGTTCTGGGACGCGAGCCGCGCCGGTGTCCGGCTGCCCCTGCGGCGTCCGTCCGACGCCGTGCACAACATCAAGGCGCTAGGGCCGCGCAACCTTCCTTTCGTCCGGTACGTGAACGCCACGCTCGGCGATGTCCTCGCCCGGCATGACCTGCGCGGGGACGCTCCGCTGGTGGGCCTGTTGTCGATGCTGGTGGAGGACACCGTGCACAGCACGGTCGACAAGGCCCCGCTCATCAACGCAGCCCTCGGCGTGACCATTCGCGGTGCCGGGCTCACGCGGGCGGTGGGCGGCATGCGCGGCTTCTGGCGCCCGTTCACCGCGCACTACCGGCGGATGGGCGGGCAGTTGCGCGTGGGCTGCCAGGTGGAGCGTGTGCACGGCCAAGCCGGGGCGTTCAAGGTCCATACGCGGCGCGGGATCGTCCATGCGGAGCAGGTCGTCAGCGCACTGCCCGCAGCGACGACCGCGCGTGTCGTCCCCGCCTTGGCGGGACGGCTCCAGCCCTACCTCGAACGGGACGAGCACGACCTGGGCGGCGCGATCGTCGTGTTCCTCGGCGTACCGGAGGAGCAGGTCGCGAACCAGGAGTTCACCCACCATCAGCTCTTGCAGTCCTATGAGCGTCCACTGGGCGACGGCAACAACATGTTCGTCTCGGTCTCCGCCCCCGGGGACACCGAGAGCGCCCCACCGGGACACCGCGCCGTGATGATCTCCACGCACACCGAGCTGCACGCCTGGGAGGGGTTGCCGGACGCCCGGTACGAGAAGCGCAAACGCGAAATGGGGGAACGCCTCGTGGGGCTGGCGCGCCGCGCGTACCCGGACCTCGGTGAACGGGCCGTGGTGTGGGAGGTGGGCACGCCCCGCTCGTACGAGCGCTTCGCGTTCCGTCCACGCGGTGCGGTCGGCGGCGCGAGGCAGACACCTGCCAACGCCAACCAGAACGCCATCCCGCATTCGCTGGGTGTGCCCGGCCTGTGGCTTGTGGGCGACTCGACCTGGCCCGGGTTGGGCACGGTCGCGTGCGCGCTCGGCAGCCGCATCGTGGCAGAGGACGTTCTGGAAACGGCACGGAAGGTCATGCGATGAAGGGCGCGGCGGCCGTCCCCGGCATACCCAGGCTCACCGATCTCGGCACCGATCTGCTGGTGACCACCCGCGGGCGCCGGGTGTTCGCGTTCTCGCTTCCCTATCTCGGCGTCGCGCTCTTCGCGTCCGCCATGGCGCTGGGCTGGTGGTGGGCGACGCCACTGATCGCGTTCGGCATCTTCGTCGCGGTGGTGACGGCCACGCATGATGTCGTGCACCGCTCGCTGGGGCTCGGCCGCACCGCGACGGAATGGGCGTTGTTCCTGCTCGGCGCCGTACTACTGGAGAGCGGGCACGCCTACCGCGCCACGCACCTCCAGCACCACCGGACGTTCCCGAGCAAGGACGACCCCGAAGGCCACCCCGCGGACCTGAGCATGCTCGGCGCGATCCTGTACGGCCCCGTGTTCCTCGCGCGGCTGTGGTGGTGGGCGTACCGCAGGGCTTCCGGCAGGCAGCGGACCTGGCTCCTGGCCGAGGCGGCGCTGCCCTTCGCGGCGGTCGGAGCGGGCGCGCTGCTTTGGCATGGGCTGCTCGTCTACGCCACGATGATGATCGTTGGAAGCTGGGTCTACCCGCTGCTGACCGTCCACCTGCCGCACCGCCACTATGGGGAGGATCCGCTGACGCAGACGCACACCCTGCGCGGCCGTGTCGTCCCCCGGCTGTTCCTGGAGCTGACCTACCACCTGGAGCACCACCTCTATCCGCAGGTGCCGAGCCATAATCTGGCCAGGCTGGCGCAACGGCTCGACCCTTTCCTCGACGAGGCGGGCGTCCATCCGCGGAGAGTGATCTGACCCCGATGCCCCCGTCCAGACCCCGGCCCCGGTCCCGGCGCGAGGAGGCCCGGGAACGGCTCCTGCACGCGACCATCCGCACCCTCGCCACCGAGGGGTACGGCGGGACGACCGCGCGCTCCATCGCCCGCACCGGAGGGTTCGCGCCGGGCGTCATCTACTACCACTTCGAGAACCTGGAAGACCTGCTCCTGGCCGCGCTGCGCTACACCAGCCGGCAGCGGATGGCCGCGTACCAGGAGGCGCTGGGGTCCTGCGCCGGCGCCGCCGAGCTGCTCGACCGGCTGCGCGACCTGTACGCCGAGGACATGCGGGAGGACGGGCACATCGCGGCCGTGCAGGAGCTGTTCACCGCCGCGGCCACGGCCCCGAGGCTGCGCGAGGAACTGCTCGCGCACATCGGGCCGTGGTCGGAGTTCGCCGCCGCGGCCTTCCGCCGGCTGGCCGCCGGGACCGCGGTGGAGGAGGTGGTGCCGTCCGCCCAGCTCGGCTCGATCGCGGTCGCGACGTTCCTCGGCCTCCAGACCCTGACCCATCTGGACGGCGACCGCTCCCGCGTCGAGGAGCTGTTCGAGGTCGCCAAGCCCGCCGCGATCCTCTGGGACGGCCTTACGGGAAGGGCCTCGTCCCAGCCGGACGCGGACCCGGACCCGGACGCGGACGAAGCCTGAGGCCCGTTTCCCGGACGGGTGTTGCGATCAGCGCCAGCCGAGCTCGGGCGCCACGTGCGTGAGGATGCTTTCCAGCACGTGCGCGTTGTAGTCCACGCCCAGCTGGTTGGGGACCGTGAGCAGGAGCGTGTCGGCGGCCTGGATCGCCTCGTCCTCGGCGAGCTGCTTGACCAGCACGTCGGGCTCGGCCGCGTACGAGCGCCCGAAGATCGCCCGGGTGTTCTCGTCGATCATCCCGATGTGGTCGTCGGTGTCGGCGTTGCCGAAGTAGGCGCGGTCCAGGTCGCTGGTCAGCGCGAAGATGCTCCGGCTCACCGACACGCGCGGCTCCCGCTCGTGCCCGGCCTCCCGCCACGCCTCCCGGTACGCCTCGATCTGCTTGCGCTGCTGGATGTGCAGCGGCTCCCCCGACTCGTCGTCCTTGAGCGTGGAGCTTTGCAGGTTCATGCCGAGCTTGGCCGCCCACACGCTGGTGGCGTTGGAGCCGGAGCCCCACCAGATGCGCTCGCGCAACCCTTCGGAATGCGGCTCCAGGCGCAGCAGACCGGGCGGGTTGGGGAACATCGGCCGCGGGTTCGGCTCGGCGAAGCCCTGGCCGCGCAGCACCGCCAGCAGCACCTCGGTGTGCCTGCGCGCCATGTCGGCGTCGCTCTCGCCCTCGGCGGGCTCGTATCCGAAGTACCGCCACCCGTCGATCACCTGTTCCGGCGAGCCACGGCTGATCCCAAGTTGCAGCCGCCCTCCGGAGATCAGATCGGCGGCCCCGGCGTCCTCGGCGAAGTACATCGGGTTCTCGTACCGCATGTCGATCACGGCGGTGCCGATCTCGATCCGCGAGGTCCTCGCCCCGATCGCCGACAGCAGGGGGAACGGCGACGCCAGTTGCCGGGCGAAGTGATGAACGCGGAAGTAGGCCCCGTCGGCACCCAGTTCCTCCGCGGCCACGGCGAGATCGATCGACTGGGACAGCGCGTCCGCGGCCGACCGTGTCCGCGAGCCCGCCCCGGTGCTCCAGTGGCCGAACGAGAGAAACCCGATCTTCTTCATACCGGGTTCAACCATGGCGTCCCCGCCGCGATTCCGGCCCTGACCACACCGGCCCTCCGATGCGCCGCACTTTCTCGATGGCCCTCGGATGCTCGTGATGGATAGGTTGTCGCGTCATGCTGAAGACCCGTCTCGACCTCGACCGGATTCGCGCCGCCCGCCGCGTGATCGACCCAATGTTCCTCGACACGCCGCTGTTCCCGTGCGACGCCTTGGGACGGGCCCTCGGCTGCGCGGTGAGCGTCAAGCTCGAGACGGCGAACCCGGTCCGCAGCTTCAAGGCCCGCGGCACCGAGCTCGTCACCAGCCAATTGAGGGACCGGGGCCAGACGGCCGCCGTGTGCGCCAGCGCCGGAAACCTCGGCTGGGCGCTCGCCTGGTCCGGCCGCCGCCGTGGCCTGGACGTGACGGTCGTGGCCTCCCACCGGGCACCCGCCGCCAAGCTCGACCGCATCCGCGCCTTGGACACGGCACTCGAACTGGTGGACGGCGACTTCGAGGCGGCCAGGGAACGGGCGGCCGACATCGCCCGGCGCCGCGGCATCCGGCTGGTGGAGGACAGCCTCGACCTCGAGACCTGCGAGGGAGCGGCGACCATCGGCCTCGAACTGGCGCGGGAGGCACCCTCCCACGGCGGGGCACCCGGCGTCGACGCCGTTCTGATCGCCCTGGGCGGCGGCGCCATGGCGACCGGCGTGGGCCACGTCCTGAAGGAGCTGGCCCCCGGAGTCGAGGTGATCTGCGTGCAGCCCCAGGGCGCGCCCGCGATGACCCTCTCCTGGCGGGAGCGCCGGGTCGTGAGCACCGAATCCGCCGACACCATCGCCGACGGCGTCGCCGGTCGCCACCCCATCCCCGAGGTGCTGGACGACCTTCTGCAGGTGGCCGACGACGCCGTTCTGGTCCGTGAGGAATCCATAGTGGCGGGCATGCGGATGCTGCTGGAACACGCCGGTCTCATCGTCGAGCCCTCGGCGGCCCTCGGCGTGGCCGCCGTCCTGGAGGACCCGGCACGCTTCGCGGACCGGCACGTGGTCACGATCATCTGCGGCGGCAACGTCAACCTGGACGACTACCACCGATGGGTCCGTCCCTGACCCCCGGCGCGGCGCCCGCTGGTTGAGCGAGCTGTACGTTACGGCGGTATGGCGAACATCACGAGGGTCCCGCGGCCCGGGTCCGAGCCCGGCCGCGAGCCGTGAGCGGGAAGCGCGCGGCGGTCATCGGCGGCGGCATCATCGGGGTGTCGGTCGCGCGCCGCCTCGCCCGCGAGGCGGGCGGTGTCGAGGTCACCCTCTTCGAGAAGGAGGACCGGCTGGCCGCCCACCAGACGGGACACAACAGCGGCGTGGTGCACGCGGGCTTCTACTACGAGCCGGGGAGCCTCAAGGCCACCCTGTGCCGGCGAGGGGTGGACCTGCTGCGCGAGGCCGTGCGCGACCACGGGGTGCCGTACGAGGAGTGCGGCAAGATCGTCGTCGCGCTGGACGAGAGGGAGGCGTCCCGCCTCACGGCCATCCACGCCCGCGCCGTCGCCAACGGCGTCCCCGGCGTCCGGCTGATCGGCGGCGACGAGATCGCCGAGGTCGAGCCGCACGCGCGGGGGGTCCTGGCCCTGCACTCGCCGCGCACCGCGATCGTCGACTACGTGGCGCTCACGAACGGGCTGGCGGAGGATCTCCGCGCCGCCGGTGGTGAGATCCGGCTGGGCCAGGAGGTGACGGGGCTGGAGCAACGCGGGGGAGCGGTCCGCCTCACGGCCGGGTCCGGCACCGAGGAGTTCGATCTCGTCATCGCCTGCGCCGGGCTCGGCTCCGACCGGCTGGCGCGCGTGGCCGGGGAACCCCGCGAGCCGCGGATCGTGCCGTTCTACGGCGACTACCTCCTGATGGATGCGAGCGCGAGCCACCTCGTGAACGGGCTCATCTATCCCGTGCCCGACCCCCGCTACCCGTTCCTGGGCGTCCACCTCACCAAGCGGATCGACGGCACCGTCATGATCGGTCCCAACGCCTTCCTGTCGCTGGGCCGGGAGTCGTACGAAGGGCGGCGGTTCGTCCCGCGGGACGTGCGCGAGGTCCTCGGATTCCCGGGGTTCTGGCGGTTCGCGGCCCGCAACCTGCCGGCGGCGGCTCGCGAGGCGCGCACCGCCCTGGATCCGAGGCGGTTCGTCACCGAGGCCCGCAAGTACGTTCCCGCCCTCACCGGCGACGCCGTCACCCGCGGGCCGAGGGGGATCCGCGCGCAGGCCATGGACGCCCGTGGCGTCCTGGTCGACGACTTCGTCATCTCCGGGACCGGGCACATCGTCCACGTGCGCAACGCGCCGTCGCCCGGCGCGACGTCGGCGCTCGCCATCGCCGAGCACATCGTGAGAGAGGCCGTCCGGCGCCGGTCCTGGGCGTAACCGCACGTCACCCCGGTGTTCGCGGAGAACTCCCACTTGTCTTTGTACAGAATCCTGGTTATTGTTCCGCCATGTTGGACGCACGGTTCCTGACCAGGAACGGGATGGTCGCCAGGCGGCTGGCGGCCGAACTGCTCAACCAGCGAGTGGACTCCCGGTTGCCCAGGATCCGCGACTACGCGGAGCGGCTCGGCGTCGGCAACGGCACGGTGCAGGCGGCCCTGCAACTGCTGGAGAACACCGGCGCCCTCCGGACGGAGGCGCGCGGCCACCTCGGCACCTACCTCCGTGAGGTCGACCGCGCCGATCTGTGGCGGCTCGCGGGCCTCGGCACGATGCTCGCCGCGATGCCGCTTCCCTACTCGCGCCGGTACGAGGGCCTGGCGACGGGGCTGAGGGCGGCGTTCGAGAAGGCCGAGATCCCGTTCGCGCTGACGTTCATGCGCGGCGCCCAGGCGCGGCTCGACGCGCTGATGTCGGGCAAGGTCGACCTGATCGTGGTGTCGCGGCTGGCGTTCGACGCGTTCGGCGAGGGCTCCCGCCTCTCCCGGCTCGCCGATCTCGGCCCGCGCACGTACGTCGGCGAGCACGGGGTGCTGCTGCGGGCCGGGGCGGCGCTGGACGACCCGGGGCTGGCCGTGGCGGTCGACACCAGCTCCGCCGACCAGCAGGAGCTGACCCGGCTGGTCTTCGCGGACCGGCCCGTCAGGTACGTTGAAACGTCGTATATGCAGCTCAGCGAGCTGTTCCGGCGGGGCGAGGTGGACGCCTCGGTGTGGAACCTGGACGAGGTCCACCAGCACATCGCGGCGGACCTCACCACGATCCCGCTCGACGAGGCGGCCCGCGGGCACCTCGGGGACCGCAACTCCAGCGCGGTGCTGGCCGTCCGCGCCGACGACTCCCCGGCCGTGGAGGCCGTGCGCGGCCGGCTGTCGGCCGACCTCGTGACCCGCACGCAGCAGGACGTCCTGACCGGCGACCGGCTGCCTTCGTACTGACCCCCCGCCGACCCCCGCCGACTACCGGAACGTTCTGAGGAGAGCCGCCATGGATCCGCTGCTTGAGGAGCGCCTGGCCATCTTCGAGCGGACCGGGCAGGTCTCGCCGGAGATCTGCCGGTTCGTTCGGGACGAGCTGGAGGCGCTCGCCGCGGCCGGCGGCGAGATCACCGAGGAGAGCGCCGGAACGCTGGCCAGCCACCTCCTGCTGGCCCTGCAACGCGCCCGCGACGGCGAGGCGCTGACCGACTTCCCGGCGGACGACACCGTCCGGGCGGAACTGGCCGGGCAGCCGCGGGCGATGGAGCAGGCGGCGGCGCTCGCCGGCCGGGCGCGCTCCGCGCTGGGCGCCGACCTGCCCGAGCAGGAGGTCCGTTTCCTGGCCCTGCATCTGGCCGTGCTGCGACAACGAGAGGCGACACGATGACGAAGATCCTGGTGGGCGGCGTCGGCAAGGTGGACGTGGCCAAACGGCTGGAGGAGCTCGGCGGCTTCGAGGTGGTCGTGACCACCGACATGGACGCCGCCACCCGGCTGATGACCGGTCAGGCCGACTACTACATCGGAACGTGCCACACCGGGGCCGGGGGCTCCCTGGGTGTGCTCGTCGGGCTGCTCGGCGCAGCCAAATGCCACACCTTCGGCCGAGGCCAGGCCACCGCGGCCGACGCCGAGACCGCCGTCGCCGATGGCAAGATCGCCTTCGGCTGCTCGATCGACCAGGTCGACCAGGTCGTCCCCGTCCTGGCCGGAGCCATCCGGCGCCGGCACGGCGGGTGACCGGGCCGTCCTGACCTGAACCCCTCGGAGGCAGCCATGCCCTACGCCCTCGCCTACACCGCGGCGCCGGACAAACTCGACTTCTCCCTCGCGCAGAGCCTGACCGTCGTCGCCGTCTGCGCGCTCACCGCGCTGGTCTCGAACATGGCCCTCGCCGTCTTCAACGACGGCGTCCGCCCCTTCCTGCTGGACTTCATCCGGGGCAACACCAAGCGCGGCGAGATGACCGCGGTGTCGTTCGGCCTCTCGGCCGGGTTCGTCTTCGGGCTCGGCGCGCCCATGGCGCTGTCGACCGGGGTGCTGAACCCCTGGCTGCTGTTCCTGCCGACCGACATCCTCGGCATCTTCGCGCCGCGCCGGTGGCTGGCCCCGATCCTGGGCGGCGCCTGGGGCGCGCTCGTCGTCTTCGGGCTGTCGGGAGCCAACAACGCGGCGCACGACCTGCCGGTGGACTTCCTCACCGCGATGCAGGAGATCTCGACGCCGATCCTGTTCCTCTTCCTGCTGTTCCCGGTGATCGCGATCGCGAGCCAGTTCGGACGGGTGCACGGCGCCATCACCTTCGCCGTGGAGATCGTGATCGTGGTCATCTCCATGAAGGTGTGGCCGGACACCTTCCCCGGCGCGCTGGCCATGGCCGCGGGCGTGCTGATGCTGCTCGGCCTCGCCCTCTCCAAGGACCTCAGGGAGCGCCGCGCCGCCCGTCCCGCGGAACCGGCGGACGCGCCCGGAGCGGCGAGGATCCCGGTCGAGGAGGAGGAGAAGCCCGCCGACCCGGCCGCGTCGCTGTTCGGCGCGAACGCCGAGCGGCTGCGCCGCCACCTGCCCTGGTTCGCGGTGCTCGGCGCCGCCCTCGCCGTCATGGTCAACCTGCACATCTTCGCGGGTGGCGAGGCGACCAGCTTCCTGGTGGCCAAGGGCGACTTCGGGGAGGCCGCCCAGGTCGACTTCTACCGGGCGTTCGGCTTCCTGCCGCTGATCGCGACGACCGCGCTGGCCAGCGGCGCGTACCAGATCGTCGGTTTCACCTTCGTCTACCCGCTGGCCTATCTGGCTCCCAACGCGATCGTCGCGGGCGTCGGCGGCGCCGTGCTGTTCACGGTCGAGGTGCTCGCGCTGGCCTACATCGGCAAGGGACTGGCGGCGCTCCCGTCCATCCGGGACGCCTCGGACCACCTGCGCAGCGCGATCGGCAAGACCCTGGAGATCGCCATCCTGTTCGGGTCGATCGCCGCCGCGGCCAAGATGGGCGGCGGACTCGGCATCGCCCTCGTCGGCGGCCTCTACCTGCTGAACGAGTCGATCGGACGGCCGATCGTGCGGCTCGCGGCTGGTCCGGCCGCGGTCGTCGTCGCGGGCGTCGTCCTCAACCTCCTGTACTGGCTCGACCTGTTCACGCCGGTGAAGGGCTGAGGGTCGAAGGACCGAAAGGCGGATATGAGGCTGCGGACCGTTCTGGGGGAGGTCCCGGTACCGAGCGGACCGGTGCTCGCCCACGAGCATCTGCGCATCGACCTGCGCAGGCCGGGTGGGCGGGCGCCGGATCCCGCGGCGCTCCTGGACGACGAGACGGCGGTCGGTGACGAGCTGGCGGAGCTGCGCCGCTCGCACGGCCTCGCGGCCGTGGTCGAGCTGACCTGTCTCGGCATGGGACGGGACGCCGCCGCGCTCGCCCGGATCAGCGAGCGCGCCCAGGTGGCGGTGGTGGCGGCGACCGGGTTCTACTACCGCTCGTTCCACCCGCCCTACGTCGCCGCGTCCGGGGTCGCCGACCTGACCGACCGGCTGCTCACCGAGATCGAGAACGGTCTCGACGGCACCCGGATCCGGCCCGGTGTGATCGGGGAGATCGGCACCGGCGGCGCGGAGCCCGCGGACGACGAGGAACGCTGCCTGCGCGCCGCCGCCCGCGCCGCCCTCGGGTCGGGCCTTCCGGTCGCCACGCACGCCCACCTGGGCCGCGGCGGCCTCGGCCAGCTCGACGTCCTGACCGCCGAGGGACTGGAGCCAGGCCGGATCAGCATCGGCCACCAGGACCTCCTGGACGACGCCTCGGTCCATCGCGAGCTCGCCCGCGCCGGCGCGTACGTCGCGTTCGACACGGTCGGCAAGACGTCGTACCAGAGCGACGACGTCCGGCTCCGGCGCGCCCTGGACCTGATCGAGGCCGGTCACGCGGACCGGCTGCTGCTCAGCGCGGACGTCTCGCGGGCCGGCTACCTGAAGGCGAACGGCGGCGGTGGCTACGGCACCGTCTTCGGCTCCTTCGTGCCCCGGCTGGCCGCCGAGGGCGTCGACGAGGCGACCCTCCGCCTGATCCTGCACGACAATCCCATCCGCTTTCTGACCTCGGGGGACACACGATGACCGCGTCGGCCGAGCCGGCCGCGCCGGAACTGCCCGGCACCCATCCGCTGCCGACCGTCTCGCTGCCGGACGCCATGGCCCGGCAGTTCCGGCTGCTCGAATGCGTGGCGAACCACTTCGACGGCCACCGGCTGTTCTCGGCCGACCTGGGCGTGACCCCGGAGTGGGGACGGCCGGACGCCACCCGCCGTACCGAGGAGACCCTGGCCGAGTTCTTCGACGCTCCGGCCGCGGCCCTCGTCCAGGGCGCCGGCAGCGGTGCCATCCGGGCGATGCTCACCGCGGCCCTCGGCCCCGGGGAACGGCTGATCGTGCACTCCTCCCCGGCGTACGCGACGACCGCGACGACCTTCCGCGCGATGGGCCTCGACTTGGTCGAGACCGACTTCAACACCGCTCCCGCCGAGGCGGAGGCGCGCTACGTCTACCTCCAGCATGCGAGGCAGCTTCCCGGCGACTCCTACGATCCCGCCGAGGTGATCGCCCGGTACTCGGCGGTGGGCGTCCGTGCCCTGGTCGACGACAACTACGCGGCGTTCCGCACGCCCCGCACCGGTGTCGAGATGGGCGCGGAGGCGTCGGCGCTGTCGCTGTTCAAGCTGCTGGGTCCCGAAGGTGTCGGCCTGGTCGTGGGGTCGCGCGACCTCGTCGACCGGGTGCATGCCGACAACTACTCGGGCGGCGGCCAGGTGCAGGGGTCGCAGGCGCTCGACGCCCTGCGCGCCCTCACCCACGTCCCCGTCCTGTGGGCCGTGCAGTCCGCGGTCGTCACCGAGGTCGCGGAACGGCTGAGCGCGGGTGAGGTGCCCGGGGTGGCCGAGGTACGCGTCGCCAACGCCCAGGACCTGTGCGTGCTCGTCCAATTGGACGCTCCCATCGCCCCGAAGGTCATCGAGGCCGCCGCCCGGCACGGGGCCGCCACCTACCCCGTCGGCGCCAACTCCAGATACGAGATCGCCCCGCTCTTCTACCGCCTCCCCGGGACCTACCTGTCCGACGCCCCCCGCCTGGCCGACTGGACGATCCGGATCAACCCGATGCGGTCGGGCGCGGACCTGGTCATCAGGATCCTGACCAGCGCGCTGAGGGAGGCCCGGTGTTCCTGAGCGCGACCATGGCGCGCAACCCCCGGCTGGTCGAGGCCGCGGCCGGGCTGCACCGGGACCGCCGCGTCCCGCCCGACACCTACCTCATCGACCTGGACGCGGTCGCCGCCAACGCCGCCGTGCTCGCCACCGTCGCCGCCGCGCACGGCGTCCGGCTCTGGCCGGTGTTCAAGCAGGTGGGACGCAACCCGCACGTGATCGCGACGGTGGCCGAGCAGCTCCCCGACGCCGCCGCCATCGACCTGCGCGACGCGGAGGCGATCCGGGGGGCCGGTGCCGGGCTGGGCAACGTGGGCCATCTCGTCCAGCTTCCGCTCAACGCCGTGGACCGGGTGCTGGCCTGGCGCCCCCGGTACGTGACCGTCTTCGGCGTCGAGCAGGCCCGCGCGGTGTCCGACGCCGCCGCCCGGCTGGGCATCACCCAGCCGCTGCTGGCCCGGGTGGTCGACGGGACCGACCACCTCTACCCCGGGCAGGAGGGCGGCGTCCCGCTGGCCGACATCGAGAAGGTCGCGGCGGAGATCGGTGATCTGGACGCGGTGTCCCTCGACGGCGTCACCTCGTTCCCCTGCCTCCTCTACGACGAGCCGGCCAAGGCCATCGCGCCCACCCCCAACCTGCGGACCCTGCTGACCGCCACGTCCCGGCTCGCGGCGGCGGGCGCGCCCGTCGGCGTCATCAGCGCCCCCAGCGCGACGGCCGCCGCGAGCATCCCGCTGCTGGCCGCGCACGGCGTCACCCACGGCGAGCCCGGTCACGCGCTCACCGCGACGACCCCGCTGCACGCCGACGACCTCGACCAGCCCGAGGTCCCCGCGATGGTCTACGTCTCGGAGATCGCGCACATCCTGCCGGACGGCCGTCCGGCGATCTTCGGCGGCGGCTTCTACGCACGGGGGCGTCCCGAGGCCGCCCTGGTGTTCCCCTCGGCGGGCGGCCCGTTCACGCTGCCCGTGGAGCCCGCGCCACCCGAGAACATCGACTACTACCGCCTTCTCGGCGCCCCGCCCGCGGGCGCCTCCGTCCGCGTCGGCGACACCGTCGTCCTCGCGTTCCGTACGCAGATCTTCGTGACGCGCAGCGCGGTCGGCGCCCTCCGGGGGGTCGGCTCGGGCAAGCCCAGGCTCCTCGGCCTGTCGGACCCCTATGGCAGGCCCTGGTGAGCCGCGTCGTCATCCTGGTCATCGACGGCCTCGGCATCGGTGCCATGCCGGACGCCGCCGCCTTGCGGCAGGGCGACGCCACCGCCGACACCCTCGGCCACGTCCTGGACGTGGACCCGCCCCGGCTTCCCACCCTCGCCGCGCTCGGCCTCGGCCTGGTGCACCCCCACGAAAGCCTGACGGAACCCCTCATCCCCGGGGCGCGTGCGGGACGGTCGGCCCTGGGCTACCCCGGAGCCGACACCTTCGCCGGCCACCAGACGATGATGGGCACCGACATGAACGGGGTCCTTCCCGCCCTCTTCCGCGACCACATCGACACCGTCGCGTCGGCGCTCCGGTCGGCCGGGCACGAGGCGCGTCCCCTGGACGGCCTCCCGGTCCTGCTCGTGGACGGGCGGGCCGTCGTCGGCGACAACCTCGAGGCCGACCCGGGACTGAGCTGGAACGTCAGCGGCGATCTCGAAGAGATGACCTTCGACGAGATCCTCGGCATCGCGCGCACGGTCCGCCGGATCGCCCCGACGTCCCGGGTGATCGCCGTCGGCGGCCGCGGCCCGGAGCCGATCCTGCGCTCCGTCCGGCACGGCACGGGCGGGACGGCGGGCCTGGACACCCCCGCCTCCGGCTTCTACCTCAACGACGGTCTCCAGGTCGTCCACCTCGGCGTCGAGATCGACCATGCCGCGCAGCTCCCGTCGCGCGCAGCCGAGGCGGGCCTGCCGGTGACCCTCATCGGCAAGGCCGCCGACATCATCGTGTGCCCGCCCGCCGTGCGGCGTCCCGCCGTGGGGACCGTCGAGGTGCTGAAGGAGACCCGTACCGCCCTCACCCGCGCGTCCGACACCCTGGTCGTGGCGAACGTCCAGGAGACCGACCTGGCCGGGCACCAGCAGGACGCGCCGCGGTACCGCGCCCACCTGCGGGAGGTGGACCTCGGGCTGGTCCCTCTCCTGGAGGCCATGGAGCCCGGCGACCATCTGATCGTCACCGGCGACCACGGCAACGACCCGACGATCGGGCATCCCTTCCACACCCGGGAGTTCGTGCCCCTGCTGCACTACGACCCCGCGAACTCCCCGGCGCCCTCGGCCCTCCCGGACTCCGCCACCCTGGCGAACGTCGCCCGAGACGCCGCCCGGACACTCGGGATCCCGTTCACGGAACGGTGAACCGGGCGAACGGCGCGTGCGGCCACGCGGTGATCGCCACGATCCTCCTGGCCGGCCCATCGGGTCCCGGATTTCCAAGGCGCACGCGGTGACTTTGGCAAGATCAGCCAACCTCGCTGGTAAGAGCGATCACGGCGAATGTCCCGTGAGCGGAACGGCCCGGCCGGCGGAGATCAACGAGCGACAAATCCGGCAAAAGTAGCTACCCTCCCATTGCATCCAAAACAGCGCTGTTTCGGGGGCCGGGCTCACGGGAGTGTCATGAACCTTCGTGGGAAGGCGTCGACCGTCACGGCGGCCGGCGCGCTGGTCGTCATCACCGCCCTCGCCGTCAGCGGACCGCCCGCGACCGCCCTGGCCGGACCCGCGACGGGAACGGCCGGGACCGGGGTCACCCACGAGGAGAACCCGCGGGTTCCCGAAGGCGCCGTCTGGACCGAGGCGTACTTCCCGTCCTCGGACGGCAGCGGCGTCGAGCTGCACGCCGACGTGCTGCGCCCGGCGCACCTGCCGCCCCGCGCCAGGACGCCGGTGATCCTCTCGGTGGGCCCCTACTTCGCGCACGCGGGGCAGACGGAGGCCGAAGGATGGGAGCGGGTCGGGCCGTCCGCGCGGTTCCAGGACTTCATCGACGGCTCCCGCCTGATGGCGCGCGGCTACACCTTCGTCATGGTCGACCTGCGCGGCTTCGGCGGCAGCACCGGATGCCTGGACTGGGTCGGACCGGGCGAGCAGGCGGACGTCCGGGCCGCCGTCCACTGGGCCGCCACCCGTCCCTGGTCGACCGGCAAGGTCGGCATGTACGGCAAGTCGTACGACGCCGTCACCGGTCTGGTGGGCAACAACCTCAAGCTGAAAAGCCTGAAGGCGGTCGTCGCGCAAGAGCCCGTCTGGGACATGTACAACTACCTGTTCAGCAACAAGGTGCCGCGTCCCAACGTCACGGGCACCCCGAACGCCTACAACTCGATCGCGACCATCCCCGCGATGGCCGACGACAGCGACCGGTACAAGTCGAACGCGGCGTACGAGCAGAGCCATCCCGAGTGCCTGAGCGACAACCTCACCAACAACAACGAACCCGACCCGAACTCCGCGTACTGGAAGGCCCGCGACCTGGCCGCCCGCGCGGCCGGCACCAGCACCCCGCTGTTCGTGACCCAGGGCTTCATCGAGCCCAACACCAAGCCCGAGGACATGGAGGAGTACCTCGACAACCATCGGGGCACGGAACGCGGCTGGCTCGGCCAGTGGGAGCACGTGCGGGGCAACGACACCGACGCGGACGGCCGGCTGCTGATGGGCCGTGCCGGCTGGTTCGACGAGGTCATGCGGTTCTACGACACGTACCTGCGCGGCATCGACCCGTCGGTGTCCGACCCGGCGTACGCCATCGAGGACAGCCTCGGAGGCTGGCGCGCCCAGAAGACCTGGCCCGTGGCCGCGACATCGTACGGCGCGCGGCTGTCCGACGGCCGGTACGTCGATGACGGCGGCGCCACCACCCTGGCCGACCCCGGCCGCTGGGACATGGAGCGTGCTCCGCGCGTCGAGCCGCTCTCCCGTACCGAGAAGGACACGGCCAAGCTGGGGACCGCCGCCGCCAACAGCTTCTGGTCCTGGTCCACGCCCGCGTCCCGCACACTCCGGCTCACCGGTACGCCGAGGATCGCACTCAACGCGAGCGCGGCCGGGAACGTGATGGTGCGCCTGTGGGACGTCGCCCCGGACGGCACGGGAACGATGTTCAACGAGAACGTCGCGCTGCTGGAGCGCAAGGGGCGGATCGCGTTCGATCTGAAGTCGACCGACTGGACCTTCCGGCGGGGGCACCGGCTGGGCGTCCAAATCGGGACCATCGACACCGGCCGCTGGCGCGACACGCCCTCGGGCAACACGATCAAGGTCACCAACGCCAGGCTGGCCCTGGACGTGCAGGACCCGGCGTTCGACGTGCCGACGCAGGGCGACCGCTCGCCGTACCTGGACCGGTACATCGCGGCGAACACCGCCACGCTCACCGACATCGGCCGCGGCACCTTCCCGCTGAGGATCGGGCGTCGCGCGGCGGGGTGAAGCGGGCCTCGGAAACCGTGCCGCCCGGCTTCGAGCCGGTAATCGGCTGCCGCTGGACAGAAGCTTTATATGTGACCCACCGGACCTTGGCCGGGGATCAGCGCGGGAAGCGCGGCCCTATCGGGCGGTTCACCGGCGGGTACGCGCGATCAGCAGCGTCACGTCGTCCTGAGGGGCTCCCTTGACCAAGGTTCCGATCAGGTCCGAGCAGAGGCGGTCCAGCGGGCCGGTGGTCCGGGTCAGGGCCGCGCCGAGGCGTCGCATGCCGGCGTCCAGGTCGGACTCCCGGTGTTCGATCAGGCCGTCGGTGTAGAGGACCAGCAGGGTGCCCTCGTCGAGTTCCAGCTCGATGGACTCGTGGCCGCCCATTCCCAGCCCGATCGGGGTGCCGGAGGGGACGCCGGGGAACGAGACCTCACCGGCCGGGTGGACGAGCGCCGGCGGGGGATGCCCGGCCGAGGCGATCGCGCAGCGCCTGGTGGCGGGGTCGTAGAGCGCGTACAGGCAGGTGGCGGCGACCGGGGAGACGACGTCCTCGCCCTCGTCCTCCGCGAAACGGCTCACCACCTCGTCGAGGTGGGCGAGCAGTGCGCCCGGCGGGAGGTCCTGGTAGGTCAGCGCCTCGGTGAAGGCCCGCAGGCGCCCCATGTTGGCGGCGGCGCCGAGACCGTGCCCGGTCACATCGCCCACGATCAGGGCGACCCGTGAGTCGGGCAGCACGATCGTGTCGTACCAGTCGCCCCCCACGCCCCGGGTGTCGGAGGGCAGGTAGCGCGAGGCCACCTCGACGGCGTCGCCGCCCGACAGCCGCTGCGGCAGGAGCCGGTGTTGCAGGGCCAGGGCGGCGTCATGTTCGAGGGTGTACCGGCGCGCGTTGTCCAGGCTGCGGGCGGCCCGGGCCGCGAGCTCTTCGACCAGCAACAGGTCGTCCCCGGTGAAAGGCGCCGGGTTGTCGGAACGCAGGAACGCGGCGACCCCCAGGATCTGGCCGCGGGCCTTCAGCGGAACCATGATCTGCGAGTGCATGCCGGCGGCGCTGACGACCTTGGCGCGCTCGGGATCCCGGACGACCCAGGCCCCGGGCGAGGTGTCCAGTACGGGCTCGAAATGGGAGCGGCCCGAGGCCAGGACACGGCCGAAGGGCGAGGAGTCCGGCACGTACATCGCCGGCTGCTCGTTCGGGCGCAGGGACTCGGGGACGGCCTGGTAGGTCGAGGCGAGACCGGCGCGGCGCAGCAGCGGAACGCCCGCCTCGGTGGTCTCCAGCCGTTCCAGGGGCACCGAACCGGGAAGGGCGGCTTCGGTGAGGTCGACGGTGACGTAGTCGGCGAAGCCGGGCACGGCCAGATCCGCGAGTTCCTGGGCGGTCCGCTGAACGTCGAGCGTGGTGCCGATCCGGACGCTGGCTTCGCGCAGCAGGCCCAGGCGTTGGCGGGCGCGGCTGTGGGTGATGTCGGTGGCCATCAGGCAGACACCGAACACACGCCCGTCCACGCCCTCGACACGGAACAGGAAGGCCGAGTAGATCCGTTCCTCACCGCGGTCGGCCGGGCCCCACCGGCATTCGAGGTCGATCACCGGCTCGCCGTCGGCGAGCACCCGGCGGACCAGTTCCGGAGGGATCGGGGCGTCGGCGCCGCCGCCGTCCGGCAGCGGCCGGCCGATCCCGAAGGAGGGGAAGCCCTCTTCGAGGTTCCGCGCCCGTTCGTTCCGCCAGATGGGCACCAGATCGGTGTCCCACACGACCATGACCACGGGCGCGCGGGTGAGCAGGGGCTCCAGGAGCGACAGCCCGGTGGAGCCCTCGTCGGCGGGTCTGGCCACCACCACCCAGGCGGGCGTTCCGTCCGTGGTGGCGATCCGGGCGCTTTCGGCGCGTGCCAGGATCTGCCTGCCGCTGCGGTGGCGCAGGCCGAGGATGCCGGCCCGGTAGTTCTCATCGCCGGTCCCGCCCCTCCAGGACCAGACCGGGCCGTCACGGTCCCGCTCCATCCGGGCGTCGGTTCCGGGACGGCCGAGGATCTCGTCGGCGGTGTAGCCCAGGATCTCCTCGGCGCCGCGCGACCATCCGATCAGCCGCCCCTCGGCGTCCACCACTCCGATCGCCGGAACCGCCCCTTCCGCCGTACCGCTCACCGTGTCCTTCCGCGCCATACCGAAATACAACCATGCGGTTCGGGCCGCTTATTGAACGAGCCCCTGTCGGGCGTCCTCCACGCCGTGGAGCGATTAAATCGCGCCCATTCCGTTGATCAAGAACGGCCTGTCTTCGGCATCATTCCGGTCATGGTCACCAGGTGCGGGAAGAGTTTCTCCAAGGCGACGGTCCCGCCGGGCGTCAGCGCAGCAGGACGCGCAGGACGGCTTCGGCGCGTTCGGCGTCGGGCTCCTCGCCGGTGATGACACGGGTGTGGATGTAGGACTCGGTGATCCGGACGGCGGTGTAGGCGAGGTCGTCCAGCGGGATCTCGTCCGACATCAGCCCGGCCGCCCGGTCCTCCAGGATCAGGTCGCGCACCAGACCGAGATACCGGCGTTGATAACTGCCGGACGTGCTGGTCAGCAAGGTCAGCGCGAAGTCCGGCTCCGCGCGCAGCAACCGCTGCATCCCCGGGTGCTCGTTCACGTCCCGAACGAACCTGGTCAGCGCCGCCGCCGCCCGCGGGCCCTGCGGCAGCATCTCACGGTAGCGGGCGAAGCTCTTCTGCGTGGCCGCCCAGAGGACCTCGGTGATCAACTGTTCGCGCGAGCCCACCCAGCGGTACAGCGTGACCCGGTTGACGCCGAGCTCGTCCGCCAGGCTCTGCATCTCGATGCGCCTGCCCTCGCGGAAGCGGCGCCGCGCGATGTCGAAGGCGTCCAGCACCGTGGGACGGCGGCGGCCCGGTGCCTGCCCGAGCGCGCGCTGGAGCGCGGTGTGCCCGGATGCCGCGGCGCCCGGTGCGGTCATCGCGCATACCCCTCTCGTCGGTCGGTTCGCGGCACTCTGGTCGAGAGTTGCACGAACCCGGACCAGATGCCAAACTGCAACGAATTCTAGGCAACGTTGCAGCACTGCTTCAGATGCATGCTCTGTCGCATGCTGGGCGAGGAAGGAGCCGGTTCCATGGCGGACGTGCATGGGCGGTGCGACACCGCGTTCACCGAAGTCCGGAACGCGTTCGAGCGGCAGCTCGAGTCGGGGAACGAGCTGGGCGCGAGCATCGTGGTCGACGTGGACGGGCACGTCGTCGTCGACCTCTGGGGCGGGTGGCGCGACGCCGGACGCCGCGAGCCGTGGACCGAGGACACCATCACCAACGTCTGGTCGGCCACCAAGATGGTCACCAACCTCGCCGCCCTGATGCTGGTCGACCGCGGCAAGCTCGACCCGTACGCGCCGGTGGCCAAGTACTGGCCGGAGTTCGCCGAGAACGGCAAGGACGGCATCGAGGTCCGCCACCTGCTCAGCCACACCTCCGGCGTCTCCGGGTGGGAGGCGCCGTTCCGGCCCGAGGACATGTACGACACCGAGCGGGCCACACGCCGGCTCGCCGCGCAGGCGCCCTGGTGGGAACCCGGCACGGCCTCCGGCTACCACGCGCAGACCCAGGGCCATCTGGTCGGCGAGCTGGTGCGCCGATGCGCGGGCACGTCCCTCACCGACTTCATCGCCGGTGAGATCGCCGGCCCGCTGGGCGCCGACTTCCGCATCGGCGCGGCCGAGGCCGTCTGGGACCGGATCGCGCCGGTCACGCCGCCGCCCGCGGAAAGCGTCGACCTCGACCAGATCGACCGGGACGGCCCCGCCTACAAGACCCTGATGCGGGCGCCGCTCAACGCCGGAACCGCCAACACCCCCGCCTGGCGGCGCGCCGAGCTGGGCGCCCTCAACGGCCACGGCAACGCCCGCTCCCTGGCCCGGATCCTGAAGTCACTGGCCCTGGACGGGACCGTGGACGGCGTGCGCCTGCTCTCGCCGGAGACCATCTCGCTCATCTTCGACGAGCAGAGCCACGGCATCGACCTCGTCCTGGGTGTCCCGCTCCGGTTCGGCATCGGCTACGCCCTTCCCGAGACGCAGACGCTTCCGTACGTACCGCAGGGCCGCGCCTGCTACTGGGGCGGCTGGGGCGGCTCACTGGTCATCGTGGATCTCGACACCCGCACCACGATCAGCTACATGATGAACAAGATGGGTTCCGGCGTCATCGGATCCGATCGATCCGAGACGTATGTCCGTGCCATCCACGACTGCCTCCGCTGAATGGTCCCCCGGTTCGAGGGCTGTCATGTTCCGGCGAAGTAGGCGCCGGGCGGTAGGCCGAAGGCTCGGTGGAAGGCGGCGACGAACGCGCTCGGGGTGACATAGCCGACCCGATGGGCGACGACCGTGACCGGTACGCCTTCCGCCAGGTGCGCCAGGGCGGCGCGAAGCCTGGCCTGTGTCCGCCAGCGACCGAAGGTCATGCCGGTCTCGGACGCGAACAGGCGGGCCAGCGTGCGGCCGCTCGCCCCGGTCGTACGGCCCCAGTCGTCCAGCGTGCGGCGGTCGGACGGATCGGCGAGCAGCGCCTCGGCGACCTCGCGTGCACGGGCGTCGCGGGGCATCGGCACCATCAAGGGAACGGCGTCGACCGGCTCCAGCAGGTCGAACAGCACCGCCTCGGCACGTTCGCGGGGCGCCCCCGCCAGCTCGGGAGCCGCCAAATACCGGATCAACTCCCGCAACAACGGCCGCACGGCCAAGACCGATGGCGCGTCCCAGACGACCGGGCAGGCGTGCGGGCGCAGGAAGACGCTGCGCATCAGCGACCGGCCGTGCGTCCCGGTGACGTGCGCGACCCCTGCGGGGATGAAGAGCGCCCGCGTCGGAGGCAGGACCCACAGCCCGCCGGCGGTCTGGACCCACATCGCACCGTGCTCGGCCCAGGCGAGCTGGTGGAAGTCGTGGTGGACGTGCAGATCGAAGCGTTCCCCGGGAGGCAGCGAGTAGGTCCACACCGCCATCGCGCCGATCGGATCCGGTGCGATGACGTCCGATTCCGGCTGTCCTGTTGGCGACAACGATTGTCCTTTTACCTGATAGCCGACATCCGTGACCGCTCCCTATTGTCACCGGCATGGCGATGAACCGCGTTCACCAGTGGTACTGCCGCTCCGGCCGCTGGAGACGAACCGTCGAGGAAAGGCTTCTGCCCTGGGTGCTCGGACGCGTCGACCTTGGTGGACGGACCCTGGAGATCGGGCCCGGGTACGGGGCGACCACGCGGGTGCTGGAACGCCGGGCCGCTTCCCTGACCGCCTTGGAGATCGACCCCTCCCTGGCCCGGCGGCTACGGGCGCGCACCGGCTCCACCGAGATCGTCACGGGGGACGGCACCGCGATGCCCTTCGACGAGGCCGCCTTCAGCTCGGTGGTGTGCTTCACGATGCTCCACCACGTCCGGTCCGCCGAGTTGCAGGACCGGCTGTTCGCCGAGGCTCACCGCGTCCTGGAGCCCGGCGGGGTCTTCGCCGGCAGCGACAGCCGTCCCAGCCCGATGTTCCGAGCCGCCCACCTGGGCGACACCATGGTCCCCATCGACCCCGCCACCCTGGCGGCCCGCCTCCAAGCCGCCGGTTTCACCGACGTCCGCGTCGACACCACACCCCGAGCGCTGCGCTTCACCGCCTACCGCGCCACCTCGTCCGCATCCACAGCTTGATCGCTGCGAGCACTAGGACTCGGCCGAGCGCGACTCGCGCAACGGCGCCGGATTGCGGGTGAGGTTCAGGACGGCGACGGTGATGAGGCCGACGCCCAGTGTGGCGAGCACCGCCGCGACCACATCCAGCAGATAGTGCTCGCCCAGGGTGACGCGACCGGCCGACACCGCGACCAGCGTCGCCGTGCTCGCGACGAGAACGGTGGCACGCCACGCGGCCGTCAGTTCCCTGCTGATCATGAAGGCGGTGAAGGCCAGGGCGGTGAGCAGGGTGACATGCCCGCTGGGGTAGGTCCAGTCCTGCGCGGTGACGGGCGGCCCCGGACGCTGGAAGACCGCTTGGAGGGCCATGGTGGCAAGGCACGCCGTGAGCAGTGCCGCATGGCGCGCGAGAAGCCGGGCGCCCTGTGCCCGGCGACGCCGCAGCAGATCCGACACGGTGGCCAGGAGCAACGCGAGCGCGATCACCGTCCCGGCCCCGCTGACCACCGCGGCGATCGCGGACGGGACCGTCCGGGGCCGGGAATACAGGTGGCCGACGATCCACGAGTCCAACGGAGGAACCCGGTCGCCGAGAGCGATTCCGGCGATCCAGATGGCGGCAAGGCTGAGCCCGCCGACCAGGGCGACCTTGAGCCTCCGCCCGCCCGGCATGGGTGACTGGTCCTTCATGAAAGGACCGTATAGACCAGCGAACACGCCGAGCACTGGGGCTACCCCGAGACCTTCGGCTGTCCCGGGTCGCACCTCAGTCCTCTCAGCTCGGCCGCCGGATCGGCGTGACGGTACGTGAAGAAGGCCGGGGATCGTCCGGGGTCGAGGTTGACCACCGCTGCCGTGCGCCGCGGCCCGATGAAGGTGGTGCCGGCTCCCTGCCGAGCGTCCTACGGGACGCGGGAGAGCGGAAACGCGCCGACCAGGTGATGCAGGTTTAACGGCAGGCCGTCGGCGCACTGGTCACCGACCACACACCGCCGTACGCCCCGGCAGAACGTGACGGGCGGGGAGTGCCGGGCGCCGCGCAGCGGTCGCGGCGCCCGGCCGTGTGAGGAGCCGTCAGCCGAGGGCGGCGATGACCTTGTCCGGGGTGATCGGCAGGTCGCGGATGCGGCGGCCGATGGCGTGGTGGACGGCGTTGCCGATGGCCGCCGTGAGCCCGGTCGAGGGCACCTCGCCGAAGCCGCGGGCGCCCATCGCGTCGCTGGACGGGTCCGGGCGGTCGATGAAGCCCATGTCCATGTCCGGCACGTCGGCGTTCACCGGCACCAGATAGCCGGACAGGTTCGGCGTGACGATGCGTCCCAGCCGGTGGTCGATCAGCGCGTGCTCGGTGAGGGTGACGCCGATGCACCAGATGGCGCCGCCGATGGCCTGGCTGCGGGCGGTCTTTGGGTTGAGGACGCGTCCAGGGTCGAAGACACCGACGACGCGGCGCACCCGGACCTGGCCGAGCCGTGGGTGGACGCCCACTTCGACGAAGTACGCGCCGAAGGAGTACCGCATCGGCGTGCCGTCCTCCGGCGGCTGCTCGGTGACCTCGATCCGCCGCCCGTGGCGGCGCATCACCTCGCGGTAGGCGATCCGGCGCGACGGCCGTCCGGTGTCGAACAGGTACCCGTCCCGCGTGCCGACCCGGTCGGCGGGCAGCCCGTGCAGGGGGCCGCCCGGGTCGGCCACGGCGAGGTCGATCACCTGGCGGCGTGCCCGGGTCGCCGCCCGTACCACGGCCGCCCCGACGCTCGGCACGGTCGTGGACGACACCGACGCGGGCGCCTGCGGGTAGGTCGAGTCGCCCAGCTCGAAGGTGACCGCGCCGACCGGCAGCCCCAGCGTGTCCGCGCCGACCTGGGCCATCACCGTGTACGTGCCGGTGCCCAGGTCCTGGGTGCCGGACCGGATCCGGGCGGTGCCGTCCTCGGTGATCCGGACGGTGGCGCCCGCCGCGTTCAGGCCGCCGGACACGTGCGAGGCGGTCGCCATGCCCCAGCCGATCAACCCGCCGTCGCGGTCGCGCATGGACCCGGGCCGGGGATCGCGGCGTGACCAGCCGAACCGCCGCGCCCCCTCCCGGTAGCACTCGCGCAGGTAGCTGCTGCCGTGCCGCTCCCCGGACTCCTGGTTGATCGCCGACCAGTTGCGGATGCGCAGCTCGACCGGGTCCATCCGGAGCTCGGCGGCCAGCTCGTCCAGCGCGGACTCCAGCGCGTAGTTGGCCGTGGTCTCCGGCGACCGGACGAACTGGGCGGTGGGCAGGTCCAGCCGCACCACCCGCAGCTCGGTCCGCACGTTCCGGCAGGCGTAGAGGATCTTGGTGGGTTCGGAGCCGTTGACGGCCAGCTCGTCGGTGCGGGACGCCTGCTGGGTGATGGTGTGGTCGATCGCGGTGAGCCGTCCGTCCCGGGTGGCGCCGATCCGCAGCCGGTGCCGGTTCTCCGCGCGGTGGCCGTGGCTGGTGTAGGTGTCGGCCCTGGTCAGCACCAGCTTCACCGGCCGCCGCAGCTCCCGGGCGACGGCCGCGGCGAGGATGGGCTGCGGCCAGGCCAGGCCCTTGCCGCCGAACGCCCCGCCCAGGTAGGTGCAGCTGACCCGGACGTGCTCGCGGCGCATCCCGAACGCCTCGACCAGCGAGTTCGTCACGTCGGTGATGGACTGGGTCGACACGAACACCTGAAGCCGCTCCCCGTCCCAGGCCGCCACGGCGGCCGTCGGCTCCATCGCGTTGTGTTCCTGCAGCGGGGTCGTGTAGGTGGCGTCCACGCTGACGGCCGCGGACCTGAGCCCGGCGGCGACGTCCCCGCGCTGGTAGGTGTACGGACCGAACGGGCCCGGCTCGGGCGTGTACGCGTGACGCAGGTTCGCCGCCAGCGACACCTGGGGCGTTTCGGCCCGGTACGAGACCTGGACGAGGGTGGCCGCGTGCTGTGCCTGTTCGAGGGTCCGCGCCACCACCACCGCGACGGGCTGGCCCGCGTGCCGGATCCGGTCGTCCTGGACAGGGAAGAAGCCCTTCACGTAACGGGAGTTCTCGCCGGTCGGCGTGTTGATGCGCGGCATGTTGCGGTGGGTGAAGACGCCCAGCACGCCGGGCGCGTCCGTCGCCTCGGAGGTGTCGATGGACGCGATGCGGCCACGCGCGATCGTGCTCATGACCAGCACCGCGTGGACGACACCGGGGACCTGCGAGTCCGCGACGTACCGGGCGGCCCCGGTGACCTTCGCGACGCCGTCCACCCGGTCCATCGAACGGCCGACCACGGTCTCGCTCATCGGGTCCTCCCGAAGCCCTCAAGGATGTCGGCCAAGGCGCGCTGCACCAGCGGCACCTTGAACGCGTTGTGCTCACGTGGCGTCGCGCCCCGTACGAGCGCCTGACCGGCCGCGCGGATCGTGCCGGCGTCCAGGCGCCGCCCGACCAGGGCCTGCTCCACCGCCGGGGAACGCCACGGCCGTGGAGCGACGCCCCCGAAGGCCAGACGCGCCGCTCGTACCACGCCGTCGCGCAGGTCCACGAGGGCGGCGACCGACACCAGCGCGAACTCGAACGACGCACGGTCCCGCACCTTCAGGTAGCGCGAACCGGCCGCGAGCGGCGTCACCGGGACGTCGATCCGGGTGATCAGCTCGCCATGACGCAGCACGGTCTCGCGGTGCGGGGTGTCCCCCGGCAACACGTACAGACCCGACATCGGGATGCTGCGCGGACCCTCCTGGCTCATCGTGTGGACGGTGGCGTCCAGAGCGGTCAGGGCCACGGCGAGATCGGACGGGTGGACGGCGATGCAACTGTCGCTGCCGCCAAGGATGGCGTGCCAGCGGTTCTGTCCCTGGATGGCCGCACAACCACTGCCGGGCTGCCGCTTGTTGCACGGCATGGACGGGTCCCGGAAGTACCAGCATCGCGTCCGTTGCAGCAGGTTGCCGCCGAGCGACGCCATGTTCCGCACTTGCGGCGACGCGCCCGCCAGCAGCGCCTGTGACAGCACCGGCAGCCGGCGCCGGACGGTCTCGTGCTCGGCGACATCACTCATGCGGCTCAACGCGCCGATCTCGATCCGTCCCTCCTTCTCCCGCACGCCGGACAGCCGCAGGGCGTTGATGTCGATCAAGTGCTCGTGGCGTTCGGCGCCATCCCGCATCAGGTTCAGCACATCGGTGCCGCCCGCGATGTAGCGCGCCCCCGGCCGCGCGGCCAGTCGTACCGCGCTTTCGGGACGGTCGGCGCGCGTGTAGGCGAAATCCTCCATCAGCGCATCTCCTCGGCGGCCTGCCGCACGGAGGCCACGATGTTCGGGTAGCAGGAGCAGCGGCACAGGTTGCCGCTCATCCACTCGCGGATCTCGTCGTCCGACCCGGCATGGTCCTCATCGATGCACGCCACGGCCGACATCACCTGGCCGGGCGTGCAGAAGCCGCACTGGAGCCCGTCGTTCTCGATGAAGGCCGCCTGCACCGGATGCAGCCGGTCACCCCGGGCCAGGCCCTCGATCGTGGTGATCTCGCGGCCCTGCTGCATGACCGCCAGTGTCAGGCACGACTTGATGCGCCGTCCGTCCACCAGCACCGTGCAGGCACCGCACTCACCCCGGTCGCAGCCCTTCTTGGTGCCGGTCAGGCCGAACCGCTCACGCAACGCGTCGAGCAGGGTCACGCGCGGCTCCATCTCCTGCTCACGTACCACCCCGTTGACATGCAGAGCCGTGCGCACCGGACCGGTGGACGTTTCACCGGCCAGAACCTCCGATGTCCCAGGCAGCGCAGGTGCGGCCGCCGCGGCGGTGACGGCGACACCGGCCTTGATCACGGTGCGCCTGGACGCCTCGATCTCCGGAGGCGATTCCGCTCGCGGCGAGGATTCCTCGCTGGACATGACTGACCACCCCACGAAAGGAGTCGGGAAATGACACCGGCCTTTGGCCGGAGCGACCTCCTCATCGTGCGAGCCGGGGACGGCCCACGTCCAAAGCCTGTTGCGCATCCCGATACGTTCTGGGCATCACCCCAGGTGAGCACGGCTTTATGAAGCCTTTCCAGGAGCGCCGAATAGCATGGGGCCATGGCGTCCGGACCCGACCTGGACCTCCGGCTGGTGCGGTATTTCATCGTCGTCGCGGAACACCGGCATTTCGGCCGCGCCGCCGAGGCCCTGCACATCACCCAGCCGTCGCTGAGCCGCCAGATCCGGCGACTCGAACGGCAACTGGACGCGCGCCTGCTCGACCGCACCCCGCGCGGCACCGTCCTCACCGAGGCCGGGACGGTGTTCCTGCCACGAGCCAGGGCTCTCCTCCGCTCGGCCGCCCAGGCCGCCGCCCACACCCGCGCCGTCGCCCGTCCCAGCCGCATCACGATCGGGCACACCGCGAACGTGCCGGTCACCGAGGCGGTGGGCGAGCTGCGTCACCGTCACCCGCACGCCGACGTACGCACGATCCCGCTGGCCTGGAACGAACCGCGCGCCGCCCTACTCGAACACCGGGTGGACGCAGCCGTGACCCGGCTGCCGATAGGCACCGACGGCCTCGACGTGACCGTCCTGTACGGCGAACCCCGGGTGGTGCTGGTCGCACTCGATCACCACTTGGCGGAAAAGGAGGCGATCTCCCTCGACGACATCGCCGACGAGCCCATTCCCCGCTGGTCCGACCCGGAATGGAACGCCTTCTGGCGCATCGACCCCCGCCCCGACGGCAGCAGCCCACCGGACGGCCCGCTGGTCGAGGCCATGGACGACAAACTGGAGATCATCGCCGCAGGCCAGGCCATCGCCATCGTGTCGGCCGGCCTCCATGCCGAAACCCTGCGCGACGACCTGACCACCATCCCCCTCAAGGACGTCGAGCCAAGCCACGTCGTCCTGGCCACCCGAACCGGCGACCCCAACCCCCTCGTAACAACCTTCCGCGAAACTGCCCAAGCCCACCTGACAAAATTCCCAGGCTGATTGAAAAAAATCAGCCCGGCTCGCAACGCCCCCAGCGGTCGATACCACAGCAACTCAGCGCGATGCGGCGGAGGGGGCGGGGCCGGCCGCCCGCCGACGGCACTCCCGGCGAGGACTCGCGCTACGCCCTCGGCGAGCCGCGCGCCGACGATCTGTCGTCCCGCGCCCAAACGCCGGGCAACCCGCAGGGCTCCGAGACCTGCGCACGGGGTTCACCGGTCTGCGCAGCTTGGCATGGTGTGCATGTCTGTCAATCCCGGCCCAATCGTGACCCGGTTGTTCCGGGTGAACCGTGACCCACCCGATTGTTGATCTTTAGTTGTCGGTCTTGGCCGCGGGGACGCGGCCGAGGTCGCGGTCTTTGAGCCGGTAGCT
>NZ_BSTM01000013.1 GCF_030269515.1 Actinomadura sp. NBRC 104412
GCCTGCCAGAAAGTCGGCCACGAAAGCGACACCAATGATGCTGATGTGACAATTGAGGCAATCAGTGCTTAACTAATCAATAGATCGCGAGGTGGCCTTCTCATACACCACCCGCCTGGACGCGGCCCCCCGTTCGACTCAGATCGACGAAGATCGACTGGCCTTTTGTGGCTGGGGGTCAAGGGGTCGTGGGTTCAAATCCCGCCGTCCCGACGCAGGTCACAGGCCCTCTGCCGTTGCTACGGCGGGGCCTCTAGGCGGCTGTACAGCTCAGCTGTACAGCTACTGCGAGGCCACCACCCTGGGATGGATCCTGAACTTCTCCCCTCCAAGGAAGGTTCCGGATGGAGGACTCTGTGAGTCGTACTTGGTGGTACCACGTATCGCTGCCGCCGATGGCCTTGGTGCTGGTCTTCTTCATCCTCAAGGGCCTGTTCCTCTGCCTGGACCGCGATAAGGCCACCGCCTCCCCGGCTGAGGACTCTGCCACCTTCACGGGCTGACTGGCCCTTCCTCGTTTCGTGAAGGGCTGGGCGTACTCTGCGTGCCGCCTATCCGAGGAGCGCTGTAGCTAGACGCAGCCGTCCCGCCCTTCCTGGAGTACGTGGAAGGGCAAGCCTCAGTGATCGATTTGTTGTCGTCGAACACCCCTACTTGGCTGGTGGCTTCGGCGCTGCTTGGTCCGCTGGTGCTGCTCATGGTCATCCGGACCGTCAAGGCGGTAATGCCGCCTTCGTCGGACCGGAAGGACTGGTGGCACAGCTATTGGAAGCATCGGCACCGCATGGTCAAGGCGCGCCGTAAGCATCGATTGAAGGTTCGGGCGGAGCGTCGCATGCGCCGCGCTGAGAGGCTCCAAGCCCGAGAAGCCAGGCGTCTGCGCCGCCTCTGAAGCGGCAGATCCGAACATCGCTCTCAGTCGAAGTCTGGTCAGCGGGGGGCTGCTTCCCAAGGGGGTGGGGAGCAGCCCCTCCGAACAACTAACCACCTTCGAAACTCTGTACTTCAGGACCAGAAAGGCTCGCTCCCAGTCGTTTTAGAGCATCCCTTGTGACCTCTGTGGGAACCTCCGTGTAGACCTCCATCGTGATGCTGATCTGGCTGTGTCGGAGGATCTGCATGGCCGTCCGTGAGCTTCCCCCCGTTCGGCGGACACCTGACCTGAGGTCACCGGCGATCATCAGGAAGGATGCTCGCCATGCCGTCACCACACCCGCCCGAGTTCCGGCGCCGCGCGGTCGAGCCGGCCCGCCAGGGCGACAAGTCCATGGTCCAGATCGCCAAGGATCTGGGCATCAGTAGGTCCTGCTTGCAGAACTGGGTGAACCAGGCCAACGCCGACGACAAAAGGGCCGGGGGAGAAGACGGTGGCGGCCGTCTGACCACTGCGGAGAAGAAGGAACTGGCCGAGCTGCGGGCGGCGTAACCGGCAGCTGGAGACCGAGAACGAGATCCTCAAGCGCGGGCGGCCGCCTGCTTCGCCCGGGAGAACGTACTCCCAAAGTAATCTACTCGCTGGTCGGTGAACTCGCCGCCGACTCGATCCCGGTCGCGGTGGCCTGCCGAGTGCTGAACGAGTCCACGTCGGGATATCACGACTGGCTCGGCCAGCCCGAGCCGCCTCGCACGCTGCGGAACAAGGAACTGACGAAGATGATCCGCCAGATCCACGCCGAATCGCGCGGCGGTTACGGCTCGCCTCGGGTGCACGCCGAGTTGACACTCGGACTGGGTGAGCGGGTCAGCCGCAAGCGGGTGGAGCGGCTGATGCGTGCTGCTGGGCTGCAGGGCCTCTACCGGCGCCGAGGGCGCCGCAACCTGGTACATCAGGTGACCGAGGAGGACCTGGTGCAGCGCCGGTTCGACGTGGCCGCGCCGGATCGGCTGTGGCTGACCGACATCACCGAGCACCCCACCGCAGAGGGGGAAACTGTACTGCGCGGCGGTCATGGACGCCTGTTCCAGGCGGATCGTCGGCTGGTCGATCGATGACCGCCAGGACACCGATCTCGTCGTCAATGCCCTGGCGATGGCTGTGACGCGGCGTAACCCGCCGAGCGGTTCCACTATCCTGCATTCCGACCACGGAACGCAATATACTTCCTGGGCGTCCGGGAAGCGGCTACGGGATGCCGGGCTACTCGGGTCGATGGGCACGGTCGGTGATTGTCACGACAATTCCATGATGGAATCGTTCTGGGGGACGATGCAGCTGGAGTTGCTCGATACCCGGACCTGGAGAACCCGCGAAGAACTTGCCAGTGCCGTTTTCGAATGGCTTGAGTGCTGGTATAATCCGTACAGACGTCATTCCAGTATTGGGATGCACAGTCCCGTCACGTTCGAAGGGCTCAACCTGCCCTCAGACACCGCCGAGTGACCTCACCGCAGGTGTCCGTGCAACGGGAAAACCTCACTAGCACACAAACGAATTCACCGGGTGTGCTGAAGATGAAGTGCAGGTTCGGCTGAACGACGGGCTACTCGTCGTTGGCTTGTAGAACGCCCGCCGTCCCAAGGTTGAGGCGTCGGTGTCACCACGGTGTCGGGTGTTCGGCGGCGAGCTGGTCGGCTGTGGAGCCTGACGGTGCACACCATCTTCGGCGCGGACGCCCGCGCCCAAGCGATCGCCGAGGCGTACCGGGTGCTGCGACCGGGCGGCCGGCTGCTGATCGCCGACCTGGCGCGGACCCCCCGCCAGTACGCCGCGGTGCTGTCCCGGCTGAACGCCCAGGACATCACCGTACGCAACCTAGGCTGGCGCGCCTGGTGGGGCAGTCCCTGGGTCCCCACCCGCCTATTCACCGCCCGCAAACCAGCCAACCCCTGAACACACCTACCGTACGATCCAGGCCCCATGGTCACCTGGCATCCACGAAACCCCGATTACCGCGGGTAGGACCTTCGCGGCGCCTCTCGGCATGCTTCATCGCCGTCTTGACCGGAAGTTCATGGTCTGAGCGGGCTGAGAGCTAAACCTACACCGAACGTCCGTACATCGGCATGTGCGCGTGTTGTCTAGCCTGTGGCCTTGTGTCGGGCGTGCTCGTGATCGCCGGAGTGGGTTGTGTGGTGGTGGGGGTAAAGTGCCTGAGGCCGGCCTCGACCAGGTTCTGCACGATCGACGGCCCTGGGCCGGTCTCTCGGTGGGCCGTGCTCAGTCGGCGTGGCCCCAGGTGGCCCTTGCGGTGTCGGCCACCAGGCGCAGCTTCGCGAACTGGTCGGCCGGCTCCAGGTCGTTGCCACCCTCGGCGACCGAGGCGAAGCCGCATTGGGGGCTGATCGCCAGGTGGTCGAGGTCCACGACCTTCGCGGCGCGCTCGATGCGGCGGGCGAGCGTTTCGGGTGTTTCGAGCTCGGCGGTCTTGCTGCTCACCAGCCCGAGCACGACCATGGTGCCCTTCGGGACGAACTGCAGGGGTTCGAAGCCGCCCGAGCGGTCGTCGTCGTATTCCAGCAGGAACCGGTCGACGGGAATCGAGGCGAACAGCTGCTCGGCGATGGGCTCGTAACCGCCTTCCGCCAGCCACATGCTGGACTGGTTACCGCGGCAGACGTGCAGCCCGATCGTCACTCCCGCCGGTCGCCGCACCCCCTCGACGGCGGCCCTGTCGGTGTCCAGCATGCGCTTGAAGGCGGCCTGCCTGGCCTGTGCGCCGGAGTTCTCGCGGGCGTGCGCGCCCAGGAAGGCCGCGTATCCGGGGTTGTCGAGCTGGACGTAGCGGACCCCTTCCGCGATCAGCGCCTCGATCTCCGTGCGCGTGATCGCCGCGACCTCGGCGGCCAGTTCCTCGCGTGAGGCGTAGCACCGGCCGGTCTCCTCGTCCGACCAGAACCTGTCCACGAGGAAGCCCGGCGCGATCAGCGTGACCTTGATCGGCGCCGAGGTCAGGCTCCGCAGGTACGCCGCCTCGCCCTCGGCCAGACGCCGCCGCTGCCGGAGGCGTTCGGTGATGATGAACTGGTTGCTGGGCAGCGTGGTGACCCCGTCCTCGGTGTGCCAGGGCATGTCGAAGGTCCGCATCGAGATCCCGTCGACGGCGTCGGCGAATCCGGTGCGGAAGTCGCGGCGGCGGAACTCGCCGTCGGTGACGACGTCGATCCCCGCCTGCCGCTGCGCGGCCACGGCGTCGGCGATCGCCGCGTCCTCGACCTCGCGTAGTTCCCCGGCCCCGATCTCCCCCGCGTCGTGGCGGCGGCGCGCCTCCAGCAGTGCCCGGGGACGAATCAGGCTGCCGACGTGGTCTGCGCGGAATGTGACGGAATCGGCCATCGTGGTCTCCTCGTATGGGTCCCGGACGGCATCGTCCGGACGTGCCTGCGATAGAAGGGTCCGTCAAGGGGTGGCTGCAATGGTTGCCGCGTCAGCCGTCCTGTTCCTGCTCGACCTGGCGGTTCCAGTCGCGTTTGACGGTCTGCCAGCGGTCCTCGTCGTGGCCGATGCGCCAGTAGCCGGAGATGGACACCCGGTCGCGCGGGATCGCGCGCTCACGGAGAAGGAGTCGGCGCAGCTCCTTGACGAAGCCCGCCTCGCCGTGGACGAAGGCGTGGACGGTGGTGTCAGGGAATTCCAGTTCGCCGACCGCCTGGACGAGGGCGTTGCCGACCGGGGCACCCGATCGGTGCAGCCAGGTGATGGTGGCCCCGTCGCTGGAGGGTTCGATTTTCTGTTCTTCTTCGGGACCGCTGACTTCGACGAGGGCGTGGGCGCGTGCCCCGGACGGGAGGTTCTCCAACGAGGCCGCTATCGCGGGAAGAGCGCTTTCGTCTCCGGCGAACAGATGCCAGCCGGCGTCCGGGGACGGGGTGTAGTCGCCTCCCGGCCCGACGAAATGGATTTCGTCGCCGGGTTCGGCGCTCGCTGCCCAGGGTCCTGCGAGGCCCTCGTCGCCGTGGTGGACGACATCGATGGTGAGCTCGCGGGCGTCGCGATCCCAACGGCGGACGGTGTAGGTGCGCAGGCGCGGCCATAGCTCACGCGGGAACTCGGCCCGGACCTGCTGGAGATCGAAAGGCTCGGGGTAGACGGCGCCCTCCGCCGGGAAGATCAGCTTGATGTAGTGGTCGGTGCGGCCGCGGGTGGCGAAGTCCGCCAGCCCGGGCCCGCCCAGCACGATGCGGATCATGTGCGGGGTGATCCGCTCGGCGCTCCGCACCTGGGCGCGTGTGGTGCGGCGGCCTTGGCGGCGGCCTTGACGTTCCGGGGGTCCTGTCATGGCGGGTTCCTTGGGCGTCAGGCGGTCGCGGCCGGGGGCTGGATGTTGAGCTTGTCAGCGGCGGTGAGGAGTTCGTCCCAGACCTTGGGCGCGACGGGGATGCCGTTCGCCGTTCGCTTCTCCGCGACGGCCGCGCTGCCTTCGCCGGGGTAACGGATCTCGGTGGCCTCGTCCGCGCGCGGGAGACCTTTCAGGGTGTCCAGCGTGGTCGCGGTGGCGGCGGTGAACGCCTCGGCGGCGCCGAAGGCGGCCGGGTCCAGGGCGATGAGCAGGGCGTTCTGCCGGTGGACGCGTCCGTCCGGGTCGTCGCCGTGGAAGGACGCGAGAATCGGGGCACCGACCAGGACGCTGGTGATCAGCTCGAACAGCAGCGACATGCCTGCGCCCTTGGCGCCGCCGAGCGGCAGCGGCAGCTTCGCGATCGCCGGGTCGGTGGTGGGGACGCCGTCCGCGGTGGCGGCGACGCCCTCGGGCAGCGGGGTGCCGCTGTTCCGGTACTGGGCGATCTTGCCGAGGGCGATGCCCGCGGTCGCCATGTCGAGCAGCGCGGGCGGGTGCCCGTCGGCGGGGACGGCGATCGACAGCGGGCTCGTCGCCACCGCGCGCCCTCTGACACCGGTGTAGCTCATGTTGGGCATTCCGGCGACGAACGCGATGCCGACCAGCCCGTCGTCGGCGAGGCGGGAGGTGTAGTAGCCGATCGCCCCGGTGTGGACGGTGCGCCGCACGCCCAAGGCCGCGATCCCGCTGGTGCGGGCACGGGTCGCCGCTTCGGCGGTGGCCGCGGTGAGCGCGACGGGGCCCGGGGCGCGGTCGGCGTCCAGGACGGCCACGCCGGGCACGTCCGAGGAGATGCGCATGTCGGGGGCCGCGTTGGCCTCGCCGGAGTCCAGCAGTTCCAGGTAGCGGGGAACGCGCGAGACGCCGTGGGAGTCGACCCCGCGCAGGCTCGCCCACATCAGCACCTGGCTGATCGTGCGGGCGTGTTCGGGACGGGCGCCCGCCCCGGTGAGCAGCGCGGTCGCGAACGCGGTCAGCTCGGTGGCGGGAATCACGACTTCGGGCATCGGCAGACTCCAGGCTCCGGGTCCGGACGGCTCGCGCTCATCAGCGGGAGACGTGGACGTTGACGATGGCGGTGGTGCCGCCGCGGACGGATTTCAGCGCCCGGTCCAGCGCGTCGCCGAGATCGCCGGGGCGCTCGACGGTCTCGGCGTGCATGCCGAACGGCTCGGCGAAGCTCGCCGGCTCGGGCCGGCCGCCGAGGTCGACCCCGAGGAACTCGCCGGTCTGCACCGCCGCACCCTCGGGATAGAACCGCAGGTGGTTGGCCTTCATGGACGCGTACTCGCGGTTGTTGAAGATGACGATCAGCACCGGGATGCCGTAGGTTCTGGCGGCGTCGAGCGACTGGACGATCGGGTTGTACATGAACGCCCCGTCCCCCACGGTGAAGACCACCGGCCGTTCGGGCGCGGCCAGCTTGACCCCCAGCGCCACGGCAATCCCTTGGCCGAGGCCGCCCTGGACGTAGAAATAGGAGTCCGGACTGCTGCGCCGTAGGTGCCGCTGGACGGCCCGGCTGTGGGTGATGGTCTCGTCCACCACGATCGGGTCGTCTCCGGCGAGGAGTTCGCGGAGCGCCACGGCCACCTCGACCGGGTCGAGACCCGGGGACGAGGCCGCGCGGCTCTCGCTCTCCCGCAGCGCCGCCTCGTCCGCCGCGTGCCGCGCCAGCTGCGCCGCACGCCTGGACCGCAGCACGGCCTCGGACGGCAGGCCATCCTCCCGGGCCCTGCGGGTGAGCTCGCGCAGCGTGGCGACCACTCCCCCTTCGAGGTAATGGTCCGCGTGAAGTACCTGGTAGGCGAGGTGCGGGCGCTGCGGCACCGCGTCAATCACCACGATCTTCGCCCGCGCCGGCCGCCGGCTCGGCGGGTAGAACGGGGCCCGGCAGTTCACCAGGACGATCAGGTCGGCGGTGTCCATGTACGGCCCGATGTCGCCGCCCGCGTGCAGGTGGTGCGTGCGGGGGAAGCTGGCGCACACGGCCGAGCTCGGCTCGATCACCGGGATCTGCAGCGTCTCGGCGAGGTCGAGGAGCGCCTCCATGCCGCCGCGCTCCCGCCCGGCGGTCTCGGTCACGATCACCGGTTTGTCCGCGCCCGCCAGCAGGGCGAGAACTGTCTCGACCTCCTCGGGCGCGCTGACCGTCGTCCCCGGAGCCGCCACCGGCTTCGGGTCGCGCTCGTCCCAGGGGTCGAGCAGGACCTCCAGCGGGATGTTGAGGTAGACCGGCCCCGCGGGTGCCCGCGCGGCGATCTCGGCCGCGCGTGTCACCATGCCGGGCAGGACGGAGACGTCGGCCGCCTGGTTCGACCACTTCACCCACGGCCGGGCCAGGGTGTGCGGGCCGCCCACGACGGACAGGTTGCGGTACCACTGCCCGCCCGGGTCCGGCCCGTCCGCGTCCCCATAGGTGGTGGACTCGGCCGAGGCGACCACCATCGGCACCCCGGCCAGCAGGGCGCCGTGTACGGCCATGGAGCCCTGCAGCAGGCCGGGACCCGCGTGCAGCAGGACACCCTGGGGACGGCGGGTGACCAGGCCGTAGCCGGTGGCCATGCCGACGGCCACGGTCTCGTGCGTCAGGTCCAGGTAGCGCGGGCAGGGCAGCCCGTCGCGGTGGCGCCGGGCCAGCGACTCCCACACCGGGGCCCACTCGGACCCGGGAGAGGAGAACAGGTAGTCGGCTCCGACCGCGTTGAACGCGCTTATGACGGCGTCCCCGCCGTCCGGGGTGAAGGTCATGTGCCGGTGCCTCAGCCCTCGATCGGCCAGTCGAGGACCTCGCAGATGCCGCGGCCCATGATCCAGTCGAGCTCCTCCGGTGTGAAGTCGAAGTGCTTGGTGAACTGCTCGATCGCGTCGGTGTAGGTGAGGCCGCGGCCGAGCAGGCGGGTGATGTCGGTGCCCCAGAAGCAGCGTTCGGGGCCCATCGCGTCGACCATCTGGCGCACGTACTTCTCGATGTTGAGGTTCGGGAAGGGGTGTGTGGAGTAGCCCGGCAGCGCCGACACCTTGACGTGGATGTTGGGGTGCTTGTGCAGGTCGGCGGTCTCCTGGACCCAGTAGCCGATGGCGTCGTCCACGCACCGGGCCATGATCCCCATGTGGTCGATGATGATCTTCAGGCCGGGGTGCTTCGCGGCGATGGCGCCCAGCTCGGCCTTCCAGATCGGCGCGTGCACCATCGTGGGGATGCCCAGCTCCTCGGCGATCGGCCAGTACCAGTCGTTGGTGCCGTCGATCATCCAGTTGCGGTCCTGGGGGCGGTGGAAGGTCAGCCGGGTGCCCTTGATGTGGGGGTTCTGGGCGAAGTCCTTCAGCATGGCCGTGCCCTCGACCGGGTCGTTCTGCGGGATGCGGGCCATGACGCCGAAGCGCTCGGGGTGGGCCTCGCACGCCTCCAGCGAGTAGTCGACGCGGTTGCCCTCCCACGACGGAGGCAGGAGCAGGGCGCGGTTGACGCCGGCCTCGTCCATCAGGGCCAGGCATTCCTCGTAGCTGAACGGGTCCTCGCGGTGGCCGTTGAGCCGGATCCGCTCCCGCGCCCCCGGAACCCAAGGACGGTCCGGAGTCTCTTCCTTCCAGATGTGCACCTGGGAGTCGACGACGAACATAGGGCTTTCCTCTCTGTCACGCCCGGTGAGGCGCGCTCTTTTCGCCTTCGACGATGTCGAGGACGTGCTCTGCGATGGCCATGCAGGACGTGGCGGCGGGCGAGGGTGCGTTCCGGACGGCGGTGATCTTTCCGAGCCGGTGGACGCGGAAGTCGTCGACCAGCGAGCCGTCGCGGTCCAGCGCCTGAGCCCGGATCCCGAACCCGGCCCGGACCACGTCGTGGGCGCCGATCTCCGGGACGTAGCGCCTGGCGTCCTTCATGTAGGCGCGCTTGGACAGCGAGCCGCGCATTTCCCTGATCGCCGTGCGCCAATGGTGGAACGCCATGCGCCAGGTACCGGGCCAGGTCGCCGTATGCCACAGGTCCCGCGGTGAAATATCCGAACGGGCGTAACCCTCGCGTGCCGGGGCGAGAAGGGCGTTCGGCCCGACCTCGACCGCACCCGAGACCCGCCGCGTGAAATGGACACCGAGAAAGGGATAACGGGGATCGGGAACCGGGTAGATCAGCCCGCGCACCATGGGCGCCTTTTCCGCGGAGACGCGCAGGTATTCACCCCGGAACGGGACGATCCTGGGTTCGGCGACGTCCCCGGCGAGCCGGGAGACGAGGTCACCCTGCACCCCGGCACAGATGATCAGCTCGTGGACGGTGACCGCGCCGTCCCCGGACACGAGCTCCAGCGCGCCACCGCCCCGCGCGATGCGGGTGACCGGGAACGACAGCCGCACCTCGCCGCCCGCCGCGACGATCTCGTCGGCGAACGACCGGGCGATCATCGTGTAGTCGGTGATCGCGGTGCGCGGCGAGTGCAGCGCGGCCAGGCCGGTGGCGTACGGCTCGATGTCGCGGATCTCGTCCGGGCCCAGCCGCCTCAGCCCTGGCACGCCGTTCGCGCGAGCCCTCACCTCCAGCTCGTCGAGCCGCGCCATCTCCTCGGACGCCACCGCGACCACGAGCTTGCCGCACTCCTCGTAGGGCAGCCCGTGCTCGGCGCAGTACTCCCGGAGCATGGCCGCGCCCCGCGCGCACAGCCGCGCCTTGAGGCTGCCCGGCGCATAGTAGATGCCGGCGTGGACGACACCCGAGTTGTGGCCGGTCTGGTGGGCGGCGACGCGGTCTTCCTTCTCCACGACGACGACCCGCGTCCCGGGCCGCCGCTTGACGATCTCCCGGCCGATCGCCAGGCCGACGATGCCGGCGCCCACGATGCCGGTGGTCCGCTGCTCGGTCATGCGCCGAAACGGATCGCGACGGTCTTGACGCGGGTGTAGAAGCGGAGAGCCTCGGTCCCCTGCTCCTTGAACGGCGAGCCGGAGTCGCGGAATCCCCCGAAGGGCTGGTGGACGTCCCACCCGGACGTGGTCGTGTTCACCGCGACCTGACCGCACTCGACGCCGTCGGCGAACCGGTGGGCCGCGTCCAGCCTCCGCGTGAAGACGGCCGCGGCGAGCCCGAAGTCGGAGTCGTTGACCTCGGCGATCGCCGCGTCCAGACCCTCCACCGGCCGCAGGACGACCACCGGCCCGAACACCTCGTGCCGCCAGATGTCCATCTCCGGCGTCACGTCCGCCAGGATCGTGGGACGGACGTAGCACCCGTGGGCGAGCCCCTCCTCGTCCGGCACGTCCCCGCCGATCTCGATCCGCGCCCCCTGCTTGACGGCCAGGGCGATAGCGGCCAATACGCTCTCGCGGTGTGCCGGGCTGACGACCGGGCAGACCGACGTGCCCGGGTGGTCTCCCGGGCCGACCCGCAGTGCGGCGACCTTCCCGCGCAGAATCCCGGCGAACCGCTCGAACACCGAACGCTCCACCAGAACACGACTGGTAGCGGTACACCGCTGCCCCGCCTGCCCGAACGACGCCAGAACGACGGCGTCGGCGGCGGCGTCCAGATCCGCGTCCGCGAGGACGACCGAGGCGTTCTTCCCGCCCAGTTCCCCCTGGAAGCGAACGTTGCGAGCGGCCATCCGCACCCGCAGCCGCTCCCCCACCTCATTACCACCGGTGAAGGTCACCGCCGCGATGCGCGGGTCTTCCAGAAGGGCGTCAGAGATCTGGGACGTACGACCGGTGACCACATTGACGACCCCGGGGGGTATACCGGCATCGTCCAGCGCTCGCGCGAACTCCAGCGCCGGTCCTGGGGTCTCCGTCGCGGGCTTGAGCACCACGGCGTTCCCTGCCGCCAGCGCCGGGGCGAGCTTGCGGGCCGGTGTCAGCAGTGGGTCGTTCCAGGGAGTGATAGCCAGCACCACACCGACCGGCTCACGCCGAACCTCGGCTCGAGTCCGCGGCCGAACGTCATGCAGCAGTGTCCCGTACCCGCTGCGAGCCATTGAGGCGTAGTACTCCAGGAAGTCGGCGGCCTTCTCGGTCTCGCCACGAGCCTCTGCCGATGTCTTGCCGTTCTCCCTGACGACCACGGCGGCGACCTCCGTGACCCGCTCGCGCAGCAGCGCGGCGGCCCGGAACAGCACACGGGCCCTCTCGAACGGCGAGGTCGCACGCCAGCCGACGAAGCCCGACTCCGCCGCGTCGTAGACCTTCCTGACATCCTCCGCGGTCAGCGCCGGGACGCGGGCCACGGGCGCGCGGACGTCGGCAGGGTCGAACACGTCCACCCAGGCGTCGGCCCCCACCCAGCGTCCCCCCGAGAGGGTCTCCATCTGCTGCACGGGCATCACCGCTCCTCAGGGCCGGAAGTCATCGAGGGGAAGCCGGACTTCCCCGCGTCGACGGCCAACGATAAGAACCTCACGTCAGGGCCGACTACGGGCGCAGAGGCATGCATTGCTTGCACGCTTCGCACTCTGGCGCCCCCCGCCCGGCCCCCGAGACATGGTGAAATCTGCCGCATGCCATACGCCGTCATCGCCCACTACCGCTGCGACCCCACCGACGCGGACCTGGTCCGGGCAGCCCTCATGGAAATGCGCGAACACACCCTGCGCGAACCGGGAAACCTGCTCTACATCGTCCACACGGACGCCGACGAGGAGGCCGCCTTCACCCTCTACGAGCAGTACACCGACCGCGAGGCATTCCACGCCCACACACAGTCGGAACACTTCGCCAAGCTCATCATCGCCACCGTCCGCCCCCGCCTTTTGGAGCGGACGGTGTGGTCGGGCGATGTGCTTTGAAAGGTCAGAGGGTCGTGACGTCGACTCGGCGATTATCCGGCTTGAACGGGAGTTCGGTGACCGTCGCCCGGATCCGCCTCTGTGGTGTTCCCGGCCTTCCCCATATGATGATCAGTTCGGTTCCGGGGGCCGCGTGCCGGCGGTCGACAACGCCCAGGGAGATGGTCGCTCGCAGGTTGGCGCTCAGGGTGCGGCCGGTGGACACGCCGACAGGGTTCCCGGCGAAGAGGACCTGGTCGAAGCTGGGTCCGAGCCGGCGCGGGAGCTCCATCTGCTCAGGGAGCTCCTCGCCGGTCAGCATCGAGGTGAGCACCTCGGCCACGTCGGTTCGATTCCAGGTCAGGCCCACTAGCGTCCGAGTGGGCTCGGGCTCGGCGAGCAGCGCGTCCCTGCCGAGGAAGTCATGCGGCGGGATCCGGCGCGGCCCCCAGCCGAGCTCGCCCGGCTTTCGGAAGTAGTCGGTGATCCCTTGGGCGGGGACGAAGCTGCCCCCGATCGAGCCGCGCCGGAACTGTCGCGGTGCGCCCGGGGTGATGATCGCGGCCGGGAGATAGTCCAGGCCGTTGGTCGCGATGCCGGCCTCGATGTGCTGGACGGGCTGGGCGCGGAAACCGAGCCGGCGGATGCCGAACTGCTCCCCGGCGGCCACGACGGCCGACCAGATCTCGTTGGCGTCGTCCGCCGACCCGTGCAGTTCATATCCGAGTTCGCCGGAGATCCCGGTGCGGAGCACCCGTACCGGGGCGCCACCGATCCGTGCGGGACGCGTCCGGTTGAAGCCTATGTCCCGCAGGCTCTCCCCGGTGGCCTTCTCGAGGGTGGGCAGGGACGTGGGACCCTGCACGCCAAAGATGAAGGTCTCCGGGCTGATGTCCGCGATCTCAACGTCCCAGTTCCCGCGGCTGAGCTGCCAACAGAGCCAGTCGCAACTCCCCGCCGTGTAGACGAACTCCTCCTCGCCGAGTCGGTAGAGGACACCCTCGGAGGCGATCCATCCGTTCTCGTCCAATTGGATGTGATGCCTGATCTGGCCGATCTCGAACCGGGAAAGGTCGTTCATCCCGGCCCAGGCAAGGAATTTCAGTGCCTCCCGTCCACGGACGCTCACCTTGTTCAGGGACGTCCAGTCGCCGATGTAGCACGATTGGACATGAGCACGGTTCTCCTCGACCCAGTTCGTGTACTCCAGCGGGAGGAGGAGTTGTGCGAACCGGCCGAAGCCACCCTTTTCATTGACCTCGTCCTGAGCGGCGGCTGCCGGACTGAACAAGGCTGGACGCTCGGTGACGAACGGCCCGTCCGGCGCACTCAGGAGCGCCTCATAGGCCTGCCGCTGTCGCTCGCTGACATGCATCAGAACATCCTCCCGGTCCAGGCATCGGCTACGCGGACGGCGTCAAGGCTTGCGCGGACGTCGTGGCGGCGTTTGCTCGCCACGTAGACGGCGCCGGACGGGTCGTCGCCCACCAGGATCGTCGCCAGGCCGGGGGCGGTGCCGGAGTCCTTGACCTTTGCGGCGACCGACCCGCGGATGCGTCGTGCGATCGCCTTTCCGTCGATCAGCTTGGTCATGTCGGCCGCCCGGCTAGGCGAAGACGATGGTGTGGTTGCCGTTCCGGATGACGCGGTCCTCACTGTGCCATTTGACGGCGCGGGCCAGGACCACGCGTTCCACGTCCGCGCCCCGGCGCTGTAGCTCGGTGATGGTGTCGGCGTGGGTGACCCGGACGACGTCCTGCTCGATGATCGGGCCCTGGTCGAGTTCCTCGGTCACGTAGTGGGCGGTGGCGCCGACCAGTTTCACGCCGCGTTCCTTGGCCTTGTTGTACGGGCCGGCGCCAATGAAGGCGGGCAGGAAGGAATGGTGGATGTTGATGATGGGGACGCCGACCTTTTCGATGAACTCGCCGGACAGGATCTGCATGTATCTGGCCAGGACGATGAAGTCGACATTGCCCTGAAGAAGCCGGAGATGCTCTGCCTCGGCGGCGGACTTGTCGGGGCCGGACGAAGGCACGTGGAAGAAGGGCACGCCGAAGGCTCTGACGTCCTCGGCCGTGTCGGGGTGGTTGGAGATCACCATTGGGATGGTGACGGGGAGTTCGCCACGGCGCTGGCGCCAGAGCAGATCCAGCAGGCAGTGGTCGGATTTCGAGGCGAAGATGGCCATCCGTCTCGGAACCGAAAGGTCGCGAAGTGTGAAACGCAGGTTGAAGCGTTTCTCCAGGTTTTTCTGGAGGTCCTTTTCCAGTGCGGGCAGGGCCGCCTTGAGGTTGTCCAGGCGGAACACCGTCCGCTGGAAGAACGCGCCGCCCGCCGGGTCGTCGGAGTACTGGTCCAGGGAGACGATGTTGGCATCATGGGCGGTCAGAACCGAGGTGATGGCTGCGACCAGGCCGACTCTGTCCTCTCCTTGGACGATCAGGGAGGCATGGTCGGCGGTCATCGCCCCTCCACGGGGAAGGGGCGCTGGGTGATGGTGGCCCGGATGACGGTCTGGGTGTGGCGTTCCACTGCGGGATTGGCCGAGCCGCCGTTCGGTTCTCCCCAGATCAGCCGGCTCTCCTGCTCGTCGCGCCAGTTGGTGAATTCCGCTCGGATCGGGAAGGGGAACGCGGCGGATCGGCCGCTGCGCATGAGCTGCAGCGGTCCTCCGGCGGCGCGGATCTCGTCTTCAAGGCTGGGCATGGAAAGTCCTCTCAGTGGGTGGCCGAGGCGAATTCGGCGATCCATTCAGAAGTGGTCCTGAGGCCACCGAAGGTGTAGAAGTGCAGCTTCACCTCGCCATGGCGGTGCGGGTCATAGCCGTCCGCCAGCGCGTGGATGAAGCGGTCGGGTCCGGCAGTGCCCATGAGGTTGGTCAGCGACAGTCCGTATTTCTTGGCGATGCCTGCGCTGGTGCTGACGCCGAAGCGGGTGGCGTAGGACAGCAGCCGCCGCACTCCGGCGGGGCCTGGTACGCCGACCCGGATCGGCAGGTCGATGCCGCGCGCCCGGACGCATTCGATCCAGGTCAGCACCGGCTCGGCGGCGAAACCGAACTGGGTGATGATGCCGGCCGGGAGCCCCTGTTCCCGGAGCAGCGCCGTCTTGGCCTCGAGGGCCGTCCACAGCGCCCGGTCCGTGATGGCGGGGTGGCCCTCGGGGTAGCCGGTGACGCCGATGTGCCTGACGCCGTGGGCCTGGAGCAAGCCGGTGTTCAGGACGGACAGCGCGTCCTCGTACGGGCCGTGCGGTTCGGACGGATCGCCGCCGACGACGAACACCTCGCCGAGAACATCGTCCGCCGCCAGCACGGCCAGGAACTCCTCGAGCGTCGCCCGTGAGCGCAGGCGGCGGGCCGAGATGTGCGGTACCGGGACGAATCCCAACTCCTTGACCATGCGCGCGGCGGTCAGGCGCATCGGTAGGTCCTCGTTGCCCAGGAAGGTCACGTTGATCCGGGTGCCGGGCGGGATGGCGGCGCGGGCCTGTTCGAGCTCGGCGGCGTCCTTGCCGGTCATCTCCAGCGAGAAGTCGCGCAGCAGGTCAGCACCCCGCGACCGCGCCGTCTCAGGCATTGGGACGGGACAGGTCGTGCCGCCGGTACTGCTTGCGCGCGTGCTCGTCGAAGGGTGCCGGTTGCACCGTGGCCCGGACGCGCGGGAAGCCGAGGTCGGCGTCGGGGCTGGTTCCGGGGCCGGGATGCTCGCCCCACACGACGGTCACCTCGGTGCCGGGCTCGGCGTACTGCTTGTCGATCAGCGTCAGCGACAGGAGGGTGCCCGTCCCGTCGATGGTGGCGGTCTGGTGGGTGAGGCCGACCAGGGACGAGCCGGCCTCCACCCGATGCCGGGCGTAGGTGAGGTGGTAGCCCATTTCCTCGCCGATGACCTTCCGCATGTCCTCGGGGTCGAGGACGAGGGTGACCTTCGTCCGCCGGTGCTCGTCCTTGGCCTTCTCCAGAGCGGCCCGGCCGATGAAGTCGTGGTTGAACGAGATGGAGCGGCCATAGCCCAGTTCGTACGGCGAGCAGTAATAGTCCTCGATGTTCTCGGAGAAGAAGCTTCCGTTCAGGGGACGCTTTCCCTCGATGCCGAACAGCGGAAGCCAGTTGCGATAGTCGAGTAGTTCCGGGTCGGTGTAAATACCCGGGATCGGGGAAGGAATCCAGCCGCTCTCAACACTCGCGCTCGCGTAGGCGTACCCGCCGACGTGGACGAGCCCGAACGGCTCACCGGCCGTCATCAGCGCGTCTTTCACCGCCGCCGCGTCCTGCCAGTCCCCGACGAACTCGAATCCGTCCTGGCCCGCCATGTTGTGCCGCAGCGCGCGGAAGTGGCGCCCGGCCAGGGACACCGGGACGGAGTGGAAGAACTTGGCGGGCGGCAGCGGCCCGCCGAACGCGGCCTCGACCAGGTCCCGCGCCAGCGGCCCCTGCACCTGGAAGCGGAACAGCTTCGGGTCACCGCCGCCACGGAACGCCGAGGACGGGTCGGTCGAGAACGCGACGTCGTATCCGCCCTTCTCACCGTGATACTTCACCCAGTTTTGCGCTGCGGGAATTCCGCTCAGGACGTAGCGGTGCTCCGCCTCGCGCAGCAGAATGCCGTCGGTGACGATATGACCTCGTCCGGTCACCGGGATGAACTGCTTGGCCTGGCCCACGGCGAACCGCTCGTAGTCGTTCGCGCTCACGGCCGCGAGCAGCCGGGTGGCGTCGGGCCCCTCGATGAAGGTGTCGAACATGTGGTGGCACAGGTCCGAGATCGCCACTCCGGAATGCCACGCCGCCTGCTCTTCGCGCCACCCCGCGTACTCGGGCTCGATCACCTCCGGCAGCCACGGCGCCGGGTCGGGCTCCCACAGCAACCGCACGGGTGATCCCGCCTGATCGATGCCGGCCTGCAGGCTCGGTACCGCCATGAGAACCTCCCAGGTGGACTAGATCGATCTAGTAGATCGATCTAGCGAATGTAACCGCAGGGTTTCCGGCAGGCAACGGCACCGGGTCGCATGCTTAGGTTGCACGTGGCGACGCAGGCAGCGCCCCAGCCCCGGCGGCCCCGGTATCGTCAAAGGGGGTGGCCAGGAGAGGGTGGTGATGGGCGCGAAGCGGGTGACGCTGCGGGACGTGGCCGCGGCGAGCGGGGTGTCGCGGTCCACCGCGGGTTTCGTGCTCCGGGACACGCCGAATATCTCGATCTCACCCGCCACCCGCGAGCGCGTCCGGCAGGCCGCGCGCGACCTGGGATACGTGCCGCACGGCATCGCCCGGGCGCTGCGCGAGGGATCGTCGAGGATCGTCGTGCTCACCATCGACAGCGGCCTGGAGGGCAACTACTCGCGCAGCTACATCCGCGGCCTGGACGACGAGCTCGCCAGGCACGGCCACGTCCTGTTCGTCCGGCATGGTCACACGACCCCCGAATCGGCCCAGCAGGTGATCGACGCGATCGCCCCGCTCGCCGTGCTGCGATTCGGGCAGAAATACCTGATGCCCGGCCACGAGTACGACGACGGCGGCCAGAGCGGCGGCCTCGCCGGGAACATCGCGCTGCAATTCGGCTACCTCGCCGAACGCGGCCACACCCGTACCGCCATGGCGCTCCCCGGCGACCAGGACCCGCTGGGCCCGATCCGGCTGCGCTTCGCCCGCGAGGCGGCGCGGACGCTCGGCCTGCCGCCGCCGCGGGTCCTGACCCTGCCGCCGGATCATGCGGCCTGCGCCGCTGCCGCCCGGACCTTCCGCGGCGCCCACGGCGACGTGACCGCGGTGGCCGCCGCCAGCGACGAGGTCGCCCTGCGCCTGCTGGCCGCCCTGCGCGAGCTCGGCGTGGCCGTGCCGGACGATCTCGCCGTCATCGGTTTCGACGAGTCCGGATACGGGGCGCTGACCACCCCGGCCCTCACCACGGTCCGCATCGACGCCGAAGACCACGGCCGCAACGACGCCCGCACCATCCTCGGACTCGATCCGTCCCCGCCCCACCACGCGCCGGCCGAGGTGATCGTTCGCGAATCGGCCTGACCTGGGGCGGCACGCGGCGCGGGACGAACGCGCCGCTCGACGACGCGGCTAGAGCTCGTTGCCCCAGCACATGCGCGCGATGGTCTCCACGTGGATCAGTTTGCGGCGCTGGTCGTCGGGGGAGATCGCGGCCTGGCCCGCCACGTCGGAGAAACCCGCGCTCGGGGTCACCGCGATGTCCTCGATATCCTTGATCTCGGCCGCCACGTCCATGCGCTGCATGATCGTCTCTACGTCCTCCAGGTCGGGGACGGACGGGTCGACGATGCCCAGGGCGGCGTCGCGGTCGGCGGGGACCGCGCGTAGCAGGGCGACCTCGCCTTCGGTGCCCTTGTCGTAGGGCAGGACCCAGCGGTCTACGGGCAGGGCGGAGAACAGGTGGGTGGCTGCGGCCCGGTCTACGGCGCCCACCGCTCGGTGCGTCGGGCACAGGCCGATGCGGACGTTCTCGGGTTTGGCGGCCACGTTCACCGCGATGGAGTCGATGGCCACGGCCTCGTCCAGGGTCAGTGGCTGGCCGCCCTTGCCGCAAAGGTATGCCGAGTAGCGGTAGTTGTTCAGCTGGATCAGGCGGACGCCCTGGGCTATCAGCAGTTCGATTTCGTCGCGGACGATTCGGGCCAGGGCTTCGCCCAGCTTGACGGCGCTGCTATAAGCCGCTCCGGAAACCGCTGGGTTATAGCAGCTTGCCGCCAGGTAGGCGGGAGAGGGCAAAGTCGCCTTGGGGGCGGCGGTCAGGCCGGCCATTCTCTTGACGGGCTCGAAGCCGTCGGCGATGAGGGGGCCGCCGGATTTGACTTCGCCGTCGACCGTCCATTCGTCGCGGCCGTGGGGGTCTTTGCCGCCGGTCCGGTGGAAGCCGCTTACCGAGTCCAGAACCGCGCTTCGGAAGTCGGCGCGACGGAATTCGCCGTCGGTGACGACCGACAGGCGGAGCCTGCGCTGGGACCGGACGGATTCGGAGATCGCCTGGTCCTCGGCGGCACGCAGTTGCGCGTCGTCGATCTCTCCGGCGGCGTGCCGGGCGCGCGCGGCCAGGAGCTCGGGGGGACGGATCAGGCTGCCGTGGTGGTCGATCCGGAATTTGTAGGTGTCAGCCATTGCGGACCTCCGTTCGCTGTCGGGCGCCACCCCATGCCTCGAACTGCAGTTGGTAGCCGAGCGCGCCGAGCACCTCGTCGCAGACCTGCTGGTCCTCCTCGGCGGTGCCGCCGGAGATGCCCAGGCCGCCGAGGATCTCGCCTTCGCGCTTGATGGTGACGCCGCCGTCGGTGGCGACGATCGGGTGGGTGCCCATCGTGGACAGCTGCGCGAAGAAGCCGGGGTTGCTCTCGGCCCAGGGCTTCAGCATCCGGGTGGGGCGCTCCATGACCGCGGCGCTGTACGCCTTGGCCATGGCGATGCTGGGGGTGAGGGGACGGGCGCCGTCCGAGCGCTTGACCACCAGCGCGAAGCCGCCGGCGTCCACGATGGCGACACTGAGTGCCTTGCCCATGCTCTGGCCGCTCTTCAGGCAGGCGGCGGTGATCTCCTCGGCTTCGGCGAGGGTGAGTTTCATGCGGTCTCCTTCGTGAGGGCTGCACGGACGCGAGCGACCGCGGCGTTGAACTCCTCCGGCGCCTCCCAGTACATGGAGTGCGGCGTGCCGGGGATCAGCTCCAGGCGGGAGCCCTTGACCAGCTCGTGAGCGCGCCGGACGGTGGCGGGGCGCAGGACGGCGTCGGCCTCACCGGCCAGGAAGGTGATGTCGAGCCCGGAGGCGACGACCTCGTCGATGCTCGGGCCGCCGACCGACAGGTTGCGCAGGTCGGCCATCTTGGCCACGTTGAACGTGCCCATCTGCTGGAACAGGAAGGTGCGCGCGGGCTCGTCCTCCTGGAACCGCTTGCTGAGCAGGCGGTCGATGACGGGCAGCTTGACGGCCTCGGCCCGGTTCGCGGCGACCAGTTCGGAGAGCTCGGGATGATCGATACCGCCGAGCGAGTGGGCCAATACGACCCCGCGCACGCGGTCGCGACAGCTCAGCCCCGCCCGTAGCGCCGCCGCGGCCCCGATCGACTGGCCGACCAGGAGGACGTCGGTGAGGTCCTCCTTCTTCAGGACGGCGACGATGTCGCCGGGGAAGTCGCGGCCGTCGAACTCGGGCATCGAGGAGTCGGAGTTGCCGAAGCCGCGCAGGTCGACGGTCACGACCGTGTAGCGGTCGCGTAATGCGGCCACCTGCTGCCACCAGGCCGCGTGGTTGCCGCCGGAGCCGTGGACCAGCAGGATCGGCGGGCCCGAGCCGTGCCGTTCGTAATAGATCGAGTGGCCGTCCGAGGTGGCGACGCCCATGTGCGCCTCTCCCCCGCTCACTCGGGCCTATTGCCGTGGTAGACGAGCTCGATCATCGTGTGGTCGGGATCGTGGATGTAGCAGAATTTCGACTGGTTCTCGGGCCGCTCGATGGGACGCGTGTGCCGGATGCCCAGCTCCTTGAGGTGGGCCAGGAAACCGTCCCAGTCCTCCACCTCGATGGCGAAGTGGTAGGGCGCCATCCGCTCCATCTCCTCGACCGGCGTGAAGTGCAGGTCGAAGTTGCCGCGCGTCATCAGCACGACCTTGGTGTTGCTCTTGGGCTTGATCGCCTTGAGGCCGAACACCTTCGAGTACCACTCGATGGTCCGCTCGGGGTTGGTGGTCGGGAAGTTCACATGGTGGATGTATCGAGGCCGGCTGGCCCTGTCATTCATCGTCCTGCCTTTCTGCGCGGCTTTCGGAAAGCACGGGATTGGACAGCGTGCCGATCCCGCTGATCTCGATGTCGACGGTGCTCCCGGGCTCCAGCTGGACGGTCGCGTCCGCGCCCATCCACAGCACGTCGCCGGGGTGCATCGTGATGTACCGGGTGGTCTCGACGATGTACTCGTACGGGTCGAAGATCATCGCCCCGGTGCGGAAGGACGCGCGGACCTCCCCGTCCACCCGCACGGTGGTGGTCTGGGCCAGCGGGTCGGCATCGGTCTCGATCCACGGGCCCATCGGCTTGAAGGTGTCGCTGTTCTTGCTGCGCCAGAAGCTCCGGTCGGCGTGCTGCCAGGCGCGGGCGCTGACGTCGTTGCCGATCGTCCACCCGAAGACCGCCTCGCGCGCCTCCGCGTAGGTGGCGCGGCGCAGCCGCCTGCCGATGACGGCGACGACCTCGCCTTCGGCCTCGAACCGGCCCTCGACGCCGTCCGGTTTGACGATGGCCTGGCCGTGGCCGATCAGCGCGTTGTTGGCCCGGTATCCGACTTCGGGACGTTCGGGGATCGCGACGCCCGCGTGCTCGGCGTGACGCTTGTAGTTCATTCCGACGGCGTAGAACACGTTCGGGACGACGGGCGGCAGGAAGGTCGCATCGGCCACCGGGACGGCCCGTCCGGCCTCGGCGTTACCGCCACCCTCGAGCGGGGAGCCGCGCAGCGGGCGCAGGACGTCCCCGTCCACCCGCGCCCACACCGCGCGGCCGTCGACGGAGATCCGGGAGTACCTCATCTCGGCGCGCCTCAGCCCGTGAGCAGGTGGGAGACGCGCTTGGTGACGAGGTAGGCGTCGAGCCCCTCCGGGCCGCCCTCCTTGCCGTAACCACTCGACTTGACCCCGCCGGACGGCGCCTCGTGCACCGACCCGCCGCAATGGTTGATCGACAAGATGCCCGCCTCGAAGCCCCGCACCAGGCGTTCGGCGGTGGCGGACGACCGGGTGAACCCGTAGGCGGCCAGGCCGTAGGGCAGCGAGTTGGCGATCCGCAGCGCCTCGTCCAGGTCGCCGAACGGTGTGATGGGTGCGACCGGGCCGAACGGCTCCTCCCGCATCAGGCGCGCGTCCGCCGGGACGCCGGTCAGCACGGTCGGCGGGAAGAAGAACCCCGGCCGGTCGATCCGCGAACCGCCGCACAGGACCTTGGCGCCGCGCGCGGTGGCGTCGGCGACCAGCTCGTCCATCGCCTTGAGCCGCCGTTCGTTGGCCAGCGGGCCCATGGTCACGCCGTCCTCCAGGCCGTCGCCGACGACCACGGCCTCGGCGGCCTGGACGAACGCGTCGACGAACTCCTCCAGCAGGCTCTCGTGGACGAGGAAGCGGCTCGGCGAGGTACAGACCTGGCCCGCGTTGATGAACTTGGCGGTCGCGGCGCGGCGGGCCGCGGCAACCGGGTCGGCGTCCGCGCAGACGATCACCGGGGCGTGCCCGCCCAGCTCCATCAGGCACGGCTTCATCTCCGCGCCCGCGGCCGCGGCCAGCAGCTTTCCGACCGGGACCGACCCGGTGAACGCGATGAGCCGGGTCTGCGGCGCGGCGATCAGGTGCGCGGAGACCTCGGCGGGCTCCCCGAACACCAGATTGAGCGCCCCCGCGGGAACACCGGCCTCCTCGAAGCACCGGACCAGCGCGCAGGCCGTGCCGGGGGTCTCCTCGGACGCCTTGATGATGATCGAGCACCCGGCCGACAGGGCGGCGGCCATCTTGCGCATCGGGGAGCCCGCCGGGAAGTTCCACGGCGTGAACGCCGCGACGGGGCCGATCGGCTCGCGGCGGACCGTCAGCAGCGTGTCGTCCGCCGAGGGGATGACCCGGCCGTAGGCGCGGCGGGCGTCGTCGGCGTCCCAGCGCAGCGCGTCCGCCACCCGAAGCGCCTCGCCGCGCGCCTCCTTGAACGGCTTGCCCTGCTCCAGGGTCATGATCCGGGCGACCTCGTCGGCACGCGCGGTGAGCCGGTCGGCCGCGTCGTGCAGAATCGCGGTCCGCCGGGCGATCGGGGTGTTGCGCCACGCCGCGAAGCCGGTGCCGGCCGCCGCGAGGGCCTCGTCCAGCTCGGCCGTGGCGACCAGGGGTACCTCGCCGATGACCCGCTCGTTGGCCGGGTTGAGGACGGGGGCGGTGCGGCCCGATGCCGACGACGGGCGCCAGGTTCCCGCGATGAACAGCCGCGGGGGTGGATAGGCGTTCCCGGTCATTGGTCGTCCTTGGGGTCGCCGGATGTGCGCAGAGTCCAGATGTGGTGGGGTGGGGCGGTCTCGTGGACGCGCGTCCCGTAGGTGCCGTCGACACGGTCCATGTCGGCGGCGAGCTCGACGCGTCCGCCGCAGGGGGCGTGGACGAACCGGAAGACGTTCGAGCCGATGGTGTGCCGGCCGAGCCGCCGCGCCTCCCGCCAGCCCTGGCCGACCATGTGGTTGCCGCCCTCGATGACCTCGTCGAAGCCGGGGACCTCGAAGGCCACATGGTTCACACCGGCCCGGTCGGGACGGTGGCAGAGCAGGAAGTTGTGGTGGTCGGCGTCGCCCTCGCATCGCATGAACACGCCCATCGGCCGCACGATGTCGGTGGGGACGAAGCCCAAGCGGTCGGTGTAGAGCGCCACGGCCTCGTCCCGCCCCGCCTTGGGAATGTTGAGCGCGAGGTGGCACATCCGCAGCGGCCTGACCCGCCCGGCCGAGGTCACCGGGGCGTTCCAGCGCCGCACGTGACCCAGCACGTTCGCCTCGCGAGGGGTGACGACCTCCGCCACCGACGGCCCGGCCAGCGTGAGCCCGAGGCCGAAGCCCGTCTCGTCGATCGTGTGGTAGACGCCGCCCTCGTCGCCGACGACCTCGCGGTCTTTCGCCAGCGCGTCCACCAGATCGCTCAGCGCCTCGGGCGTGTCGACTCCCCACACCACCTCGCGGATCGTGGGGCCCGGCTCCAATGCGGGAGGCGCCCCGGCGATGGGCGACGCATGCAGCCGCACCGTCTGTTTGACAATCGTCTCGAAAACCGCTTGATCATCGGTGCGGGTGACGAGTGCCAGACCCAGGTCGGAAAAGAAACGGACGCATTCGGCGAGGTCCTCGACGCTGTAGACGACCGATTCGATGCGCTGGATTCCCACTGGTCGCTCACCCTCCTTCGGGCCGGTGCGTGCTCGCCGCGCCGGCACGTTGATCCTAGAAACCGGGCAGGCCGATCCCAATACGCCGAGCACTACCGAAGCTGCAACCGTTACTTGCACAGCCGACGGGATCAGATTTCGAATGCCGGCATGGGGTTGTCGGAGAACCAGCCGGTGAGGAAATCGAGGAAGACCTCGACCTTCTTCGGGATCTGCTGCGCCGGCCCGTAGATGGCGTACAGCGACCTGGCCGGAACCGGCAGCTCGGGCAGCAGAACCCGCAGCGCGCCGCTCATCAGTTCCTCGTACGCGGGGCGCTGCGGCAGCAGGGCGATGCCGCGGCCGTGCACCGCCGCCTTCTGGATGGCGATGTAGGAGTTCGACAGGAACGCGATGTTGCGGATCTTGTGCAGGGTGCTGGCGTGCCCGTGGCCGATCCGCCACACCGGGTCGTTGAGGTGGACGAGGCAGTCATGGGACGCCAGCTCGTTCGGATGCGTCAGGGCCCCGTGCCCGTCGATGTAGGACTTGGCCGCGCACAGCACGAACGGCAGCGAGGCGATCTTCTTCAGCCGGACGGACGAGTCGCGCAGGTCCCGGGTGTGGAAGGCGACGTCGAAGCCGGCGTCCAGGAAGTCGTAGGTGCGGTCGGACATGCCGCCCAGCTCGAACCGCACCTCGATCTTGGGGTAGGCGACGGAGAAGGCCGCGATGGCGTCGCCGAGGTCCAGGCTGCCGATCCATTTCGGGCAGATCACCGACAGCGTGCCCTCGGGGCGGTCGTGCAGCTCGGCGATGCTGGCGTCCTCGGCGTCGATCTCGTCGAGGATGCGCTCGGCGAACCGGCTGTAGCGGATGCCGGGTTCGGTCAGGCTGATGGAGCGCGCGGTGCGGTTGACCAGCCGCACGCCCACCTGTTTCTCCAGGTCCGCCACGTGCCGCGAGATGAGCGAGCCGGAGGAGCCCAGGACCTTGGCGGCGCCGCTGAAGCTGCCGACCTTCGCGACCGTGACGAAGCTGCGCATAACGAGCAGGCGATCCATGGGCTCCTCCGGCTGATGCGGGAAGGGGGTGGGATGCGGACTGACGGGCCGATTATGTCCGAAAAATTCGTGTTTTCGGACAGCCTCTTCCGGACAGCAGAACGGCCGGAACAGGCTCCTACTTCAGGCAGTACTGGGGCGCCTCGTCCAGGTTGTCCTTGGTGATGAGGGTGGCCGGCGCCTGGGTGATCTTCTGGATCGGCTTCTTGTGGAGGTACGCGAGCGTGTTCCGCACCGCGAGCCGGCCGATCACGGTCGGTGAGTTGGCCACCGTGGCGGCGAACCGCCCGTCCCTGACCGCCGCCAGGCCGTGGTCGGTGCCGTTGGTGGTGACGATCTTGACCTTGGACCCGGCGGCCTGGAACGCGTTCAGCGCGCCGAAGGCCATGTCCTCGTTGGCGACGAAGACATAGTCGAGCCCGGGATGCGCCTGGATCATGTTCTCCGCCACGTCCTGCGCCTTGGTCCGGTTGAACATGCCGGGCTGGTTGGCGACCACCTTGGCGTTGCCGGGCAGCGCGCCGGAGAACCCGCCGGTCATCAGGTCGGACGCGGCGCCCGGCGCACCCGCGATGACGCCCACCTCCACCGCGGCGCCCTTGGCGTCCTGACCGACCCACTGCGCGTCCAGCGCCCCGACCCGCTTGAGGTCCACCACCGCGGCACCCGCGATCTTGGACGGGTCATCGGTGACCACCGAGGTCAGGAAGATCGGGATCTTGGCGCGGTTGGCCTTGCCGATCGCGCCCTCCAGCGCGTCCACGTTGACGGTCTGGACGATCAGCGCGTCCACCTGGCGGGAGATCATGTCCTCGATGTTGGACAGCTCGGTCCCGGGGTTCTGGCCCGAGTTGGCCGTGAGCAGTTCCGCGCCGTTCGCCTTCGCCTCGCGGTCGACGGCCTTCAGCAGGCAGGTGTGGAACTCGGTGTTGGCGCCGTTGACGAAGCCGAGCTTGACCTTGTCGTCGCCCGCGGCACCACTGCCGCAGGCACTCAGCACGGCCATGGAGGCCACGGTGACGAGTACTCCCAGGGGACGTCCAAGGGATCTTCTGAGGACGGATGAGCGCATGACGGATGCCGCCTTTCTGGCGTGGTCGCGTGTTCGGGGTGGGACGAGCCGGGGGCTCACTCGAAAAGGGCGGATTCACCTTCTCCGGCGCTGCACGAGGTTGGCGATGGCGGCGATCAGCAGCACCGCCCCCACCGAGATCTGCTGGTAGTAGCTGGAGACCTGGAGCAGGTTGAGCACGTTGGCGACGATGCCGAGCAGCAGCACGCCCAGGACGGTGCCGAAGATCGTGCCGCGCCCGCCCTCCAGCGACGTCCCCCCGATGACCACGGCGGCGACCGCGGTGAGCTGGAGCGTCAGGCCGCCCGTGCCGGGGCTGCTGGCGCCCAGCCGGGACAGCAGCATCAGCCCGGCGAGACCGGCCAGGGCACCGCCGAGGCTGTAGAGGATGAGCTTGTCGCGGTTGACGTTGATGCCGCTCAGACGCGCGACGTCCTCATTGCCCCCGATGGCGAACGCGTCCCGCCCGAACGTGGTGTAACGCATGACGAACGCCGTCGCGGCCAGGATGACGCCCGCCACGATCGTCAGGTAGGGCAGGCCCAGCACGCTCCCGTTGCCCAGCTCTGTCATCCTGTCGCCGATGGAGACGCTGAGCCCGTTGATGACCAGCAGGGCCACGCCGTCCAGGAGCGTCGCGGTCGCGAGGGTCGCCACGAACGGCGCCACCTTGGTGAAGGTCACGACCAGGCCGTTGACCAGGCCGACCGCGGTGGCCAGCACCATCGACGCCACGACCGCCAGGACCGTCGAATGGCCTCCCTCCAGCAGTTGCGCGGAGACGGCCGTGGTGACGGCCACGGTGCTGCCGAGCGAGAAGTCCATGCCGCCGGCGGTCATCAGCAGCGTCAGCCCGGCGGCGATCACCGCCACGACGCTGATCTGGCGCAGCACGTTGAGCAGGTTCGTCGAGGTGAGGAAGGAGTCGGTCCGAACGCTCGCGAACACCACGATCAGGACCAGCACCACGATCAGGCCCGAGTGCGGGATCCCGCGCAGCACGGGCGGCACCGGGCTCCGCCTCGGCGCCTCATGCCGCGCCCCCGGCCCCGCCTGCGCGGCCGCCTTCTCGACAGGGACACTCACGTCAGGTCTCCTCCCAGAACCGCGGCGACCAGGTCGTCCCGCGTCACCTTGGCGATCTCGTGCTCGGCGACCATCCGCCCGTCCCGGACGATGATCACGCGGTCGGCCAGCCGCATCACCTCCTCCACGGACGAGGAGGCCAGCAGCACCGCCACCCCCTGCGCGGCGAGTCCGTCCACCAGCGTGTGGATCTCGGCGATCGCGGCCACGTCCACGCCGTTGGTCGGGTCCTCCAGCAGGCACGCCACCGGGTCGCTGGACAGCCACTTGGCCAGCAGCACCTTCTGCTGGTTGCCGCCCGACAGCCGGTCGACCGGCGGATTCTTCGACAGCGACACCACCCGGTAGCTCTCGCGCAGCGCCGCCGCGCGGCGGCTCAGCAGGGCCCGGCGATGCAGGTGGCGCCCGTCCAGGCGGTCGCGGGCCAGCAGCAGGTTCTCGTCCACCGACAGCTCGGGGATCAGGCCGAGGGTACGGCGGTCCCCGGTCACGCAGCGCAGGCCGCTGGCCAGCGACCGGGAGATGCTCCCGAACGGAACGGGGGTACCGTCCACCGCCAGGTAGCCGCGGGCGGGACGGCGCCGCCCCGACAGCAGGTCGAACAGGCGCGACTGAGCGTCCCCCGCCGGGCCGAGCACCGCGACGATCTCGCCCTTGCGCACGTCCACGCCGAAGCCGTCGATGAACCGGCCGTCGCACAGGTCGTGGATGCTGATGCCCACCTCGCGGAACGTCCCGGTCCGGGGCGGCCGCCGGGAGACCACCTCGCGGCCGACCATGTCATGGACCAGGCCGCGCTCGTCGGCCTCCTCCGCCGGGCCGCTCCGCACGACGGCGCCGTCCCGCAGGACCGTGATGCGGTCGGCCAGCCCGAGCACCTCGTCGATGTGGTGGGAGATGTAGACGACGGCCACGCCGTTGTCGCGGACCCTGCGCACCATGGCCCGGATCTGCTCGGCGGCCTCGGCGCCCAGGCAGGCGGTGGGCTCGTCGAGGATGAGCACCCGGCCGCCCCGGCGCACCTCCCGGGCCACCTCGACCATGGTCTGCTCGGCGACCGTCAGTTCCCCCGCGATCTGGTCGACGTCGAGGCCGACGCCGAGCTGGTCGAGGGCCTGCCGCGCCCCGTCCCGCAGCGACCGCCAGCGCACCAGCGAGCGGCGGGCGGGCAGGTCGCCCAGCATGATGTTCTCCGCCACCGTGAGGCCCATGACCAGCTCGCGGCGCTGCGGGACGATCGCGATGCCCAGCCGCCGGGCGCGCCGCGGGGTCAGCAGGTGGACGACCCGGCCGCCGATCTCCAGATGGCCCACTTCCGGCCGCTGGACCCCCGAGAGGATCTTGACCAGGGTGGACTTGCCCGCCCCGTTCATGCCCATCAGCGCGTGGATCTCGCCGGGGTGGAAGTCCAGGTCCACGTCCTTGAGCGCCACCGCGCCGCCGAACCGCTTGGTCACGTTGCGGACGCCGATGACCGGCCCGGCGCCGTTCGGCGAGAACGCTTCGGGGGTCACTGGGTACAGGTCGCGGCAGGTGGTCTCCGCCGGGTGGGTCGAGGTCATCTCGAATCCTCGGGGTCGCTCACACGCGCGTAACCGCGGATGTCGGGGAAGGGCGGGGTGCGGTCGGGCTGCAGGTCGACTTCGAAGGCGTTGAGGCACATGCCGAGCATGGAGAAATTGCCGAGCGATCCGACCGCGTCCACCAGGCCGCGCGGACCGAAATGCTTCTCCGCCTCCCGGAAGGTGTCCTCGGAAACGAAATGCTCCTCGAGGATTTCGTGGCAGAAGCGGTAAAAGGCGGCGTCCTCGTCCCGGTCGAAGTCCGGCTCCCGGCGCTCGGCGATCGCCCGCAGCGCCGCGGCCGGGATGCCGGCCTCGATGGCCTTGTCGACGTGGGCGTTCCAGGAGTACTGGGCGTCCCAGTGCCGGGCGGCCATGAGCAGCGACAGTTCGCGCAGCCGCGGCGGAATGCTGGAGTCGAAGCGCACGAAGGCGCCCAGCGCCTCGACCCGTTCACACAACTCCGGGCTCTGCAGCCAGACCAGGTAGGGACCGCGCACCGCACCCCGCCTCCCGGCGATGCGCGCGCTGATCTCCCGCTGCCGTTCGTCCATCTCGTCCGCGGCGATGATGGGAAGTCTCATGAGCGACCGAACCCTCGTTCCTGTGATCCGCACCACTCCTGATGGGGTGGTGCTGCCAGAAAGTACAGGTCGATGCGAAAGCCCTATATAGCGCCCGCTGCAAGGTAAGGGTGCAACTCCTGCGACGCTTGCCTGCGGAAGCACGGATCTAACCTCGGGACAGAATCCCCGAGGAGGCTCCATGACCACGATCATCAAGGTGGACCGGGTCCCCGTCCTGGACCGCGGCGGCGCGATCACCACGACCCCGCTGGTCACCACCCGGTCGTCGGGCGGCGAGAACCTGATCACGTCCGGGATGAGCGTCTACCCGGTGGGCACCGGGGCGCCGCTGCACTCGCACAACTGCGACGAGCACGTCACCGTCCTGGACGGCGAGGCCGAGGTGCTGGTCGACGGCGAAGTCACCCGGCTGGGGCGGTTCGACACCACCTACATCCCGTCCCCGATCCCCCACCTGTTCCGCAACGTGGGCCAGACCCCGCTGCGCATCCTGTGGGTCTACAGCTCGGCCAAGGTCACCCGCACGTTCACCGAGACCGGCGTCACCGTCGAGCACCTGTCCCCCGAAGATCGGATGGACAGGTAGCGGGCCGGATCGGCCGGCGTCGGTCGATCTCCCTGGTCAGCGGCGGCCGATGGTGCCGACCCGGCTCTCGGTGAGGACGTCCAGCATCTCGTCGCGCTCGACGCCCCAGCGTTCCGGCGTCCGCTAGTTCCGGATCGTCGGGACGATCGAACAGCGTCGTGTTCAGGCAGAACGGCGCGCCCGCGCCTCATCGCGCCGGCACCAGGCCGAAGGCCGCGAGCAGGACACCCGTCGGGCTCAGTCCCCGCTCGGCCGCCCGCCGCACCGCACTCCACTCGGTGGCCGGCAACTCGGCCGACCACCGGCTGAAGCGATGCGACCGCAGGTCCGCCAGATCGGTCGCCCAGGGCAGTCCAGGACCTGCGGGAAGCACCCGCTGCCGCCAGTACTCCGCGTCGCGCTCCCTGCGCCGCGCCTCGTCCGGATCGGCGGCCCGGCGCTCGACCAGTTCCGCGAAGGAGATCGGGGCGGCCGCAAGCGAGGCGTCGGGATCGGCGACCAGCCGCCCCCACTCGTCCAGGATCTGCATCCAGCCCGCCAGATCGAGGGCGAGAACATCGATGCCGAGCAGGATGCGCGTCCGGCCGTCCGGCAGCAACACCGCCCGGACGTCGAACAGCGGCCACCGCGACGCGTCCCGCACCTGGTGCGAGCAGTCGTGACGTAGCTCGCCGAGTCGGCCGTCCGCTCCCTCCGGCGTCGCCGCCCGCAGCCACGACCTCGATCTCGTAGGGCGCCACCTCAGGAAGGATGTGCTGCCGTCCCTCCCCGTCCACCACCATGCGCAGCATCGGATAATGCTTCACCAGACGGTTCCACGCCAAGGTGAGCCGGGCCAGATCCTTCTCCGGACCCTCCGCCTCCGGCACCCTGTCGTACTCGCGGTAAGAGAACGTCGCGACCCCGCCGAGCGGGAACTCCGGGTTCCTGCCGATCCAGTACGCGGCCTGCAAGGGAGTCAGCGAAACCCCCGTCGCCCTCCGCAGATCCTTCTTTCGGCGCCCGGTGCCGCACCGGGCTCGGCTACGCCTGCGGCGACACTCCGGACGGTCGCGGTCCCAAGGAAGGCCGTCATCGGCAGGTCCAATCCCAGATCCCGCAGCCTGCGCCTCAGCCGCACCGCGGTGAACGAGTCCAGTCCCGGGACGGTCAGGATCGCGTCGTGATCCACCGACCCGGCCGGCAGGGCGAGCACCTCGGCGACCACCCTGGCCACCTCGTCAATCGATACGGACAGGGACATAGGCGACACATCACGCATGACGCCCCTTCAGGCAACACGGAGAAGGGCGAGAGGTTTGGCGGGCAAGGAATCGCGAGAAGATGGGCACGTTGGCGCGGGTGGACCGCCGCGCGGTCCGCCGTTCAGCGAGTAGCGGTCAGCAGTCGACCAGGTCGGGTTTCTGGTTGAGGATCTGCGCGCGCGGGGTGACGAATTCGAGGTAGGCCTGTTCGGCACCGGGCCGGAAGGCGGCCGCGCGGTGGTAGTTCTGAAAGGCCAGCCGCACGCCGAAATGGTTCTCCAGCGCGGTGCGCATGGCGTCGCTGGCCATCATCCGCAGCAACTGCCCGCGGGCCACCTCGTCCGGCGGCGGCACCTGGTTGTCGGCGAAGTCACCGCCGTCATGGTGCAGCCGGTCGACCAGTTCCGTCACGACCTGCCACCCGTACGGCAGTGATGTGCGGATGCATTCGACGAAGGCCGCGTCGTCGATGTCGCCTTTCTGGGCCTGGTCGAGCAGTCGCGGGGGCACGGTCAGCGACATGTTTTCACGCCTTTCTGGCGAACGAGTGGATCACAACCTGGCGGGGCGGAGTCTCGGGGTCAGGCGATCGGCGTCCAGGTCACCGTCCGCCAGCCAGGACGCGACGGCCTCTGCGTCGTCGCGGGCCAGCACCGGGCCGACCCGGATCGCCTTGCCGCACGGTCTGCGGTCGGTGTCGCAGGGCTGGACGGCCAGGTAGGTGCCGCTGTCGCGGAACGCCTCCGACCGGCCCTGGAACAGGCAGCGCGGCGCCCCCAGCAGGCATCCGCCGCGGACCAGTACGCCGTGCGGGGTTCTCCGGACGACCTCGGCGAGCCGTGGCAGGAGGAGGTCGCCGATGGTTTCCGGCGGGCTGCATGGGACCGCGCCGCAGACGACCACCGTGAACGCTCGATCGGCCACTGACATCCTCCTCCCGCCACGGCCCTGCGCAGGAACGCACGTCCCACGTTAATGAAAACGGTTATCAATGTCCAGAGTTGGGCCGTGCCGATGGCGACGAGCGATGAGGCATCGAGGTGGCCGGGCCCCTCGGCGTTCAGCGCGTCCAGGCAGCGTGTACGAACGCGGCTGACGGCGACGTCATCCAGGCCGTGGAGCATTCCGCGAAACCCGCTCCCCAGCACCCGGTCCCACGCGTTGCCCCGACGTCAACGGCACGTGGTGGACGCCCCGGCAGGTACGCACTTTGGCCAGCCCCAGGCTCCGTGCCCAGTCGCCGAGCGTGGACTCGGTGTTGATGCGTCACGATGCGCCTCAGCGGGCGGCGTGGCGTTTCCGGGCGGTGGCGATGTCCGCGCCGTGCAGAACCGCCCAGTCCGCGAGGGCGGACAGCGGCTTGAGGAGCGTACGGCCGAGGGGTGTGAGGTCGTACTCGACCGTCGGCGGGATGGTCGGATGGACGGTCCGGCTCACCAAGCCGTCGTGTTCGAGGCCACGCAAGGTACGCGTCAGCATCCGCTGGCTGATCCCCTCGATCGACCGGTGCAGCTCGTTGAACCGGTACGAGCGCTTGCCCAGCAGGATCATGATCAGCACACTCCATCGGTCGCCGACGCGCCGCAGGACGTCCGTCACCGGGCAGGCCCGATGCTCCTCCAGCGGTACCGGGATCGGCAGCGGCGCGCTGATCACCGAGGGGACATCGGTGTGCGTATCAGACATCGAATTGCCTTCTTTCGGCCGGACGAGTGGTCGCTTGATGATTGTCGCCGAACGACCGAGGAGCGAGCGCATGTCCGGACATACGACCAAGACAGTGGTGATCAGCGGTGGGACCGACGGCATGGGCCGGGCGACGGCGCTCGCGCGCCTCGGCCGTGGTGACACCGTGATCGTCATCGGCAGCAGCGGGGCGAAGGGCCGGGCGCTGGCCGAGGAGGCGACCCGTACGGGTGCCGGCGAGCGGTTCCGGTTCCTGCGCGCGGACCTCAGCGCCGTCGGTGAGGTCCGCCGGGTCGCCGACGAGATCACCGATCGGCATCCGGTGGTCGACGCGCTCGTCCTGTGCGCTAACCGGCACAGCCCGAAACGTCGGGAGACGGCCGACGGGCTGGAGTTCACCTTCGCGCTGTACTACCTGAGCCGGTACCTGCTGGGCGAGCTGCTGCGCCCGGTGATGGACGCGGCGTCCGCGCCGCTGATCGTGAACGTGGCCGGGGTCGGCAATACGGCCGGTTCGGTGCACTGGGACGACCTGCAGCTACGGCGCAAGTACGGCATGGTTCGGGCGCAACTCCAGGCGGGGCGGGCCAACGACTTGCTCGGCGTCTCCTTCGCCGGCCGGGCGGCGGGTAAGGCCCGATACGTGCTCTACCACCCCGGTTTCACGCGCAGCGGAGACCTGTCCCCACTGCACCCGGTGATGCGCGGGGCGATCAGGCTGCTGGCGCGGTTCAAGGCCCGGCCGGTGGAGACCGCGATCCGGCCCATCGTCGAATGGATCGACGCACCACCGCCCGCTCCGCTCACCGCCGTCGACCGTGGCAGGCCCGTGGACCTGTCCCTGCCGACCCTCGACGAACACGACGCCGAACGCCTCGCCCAACTCACCGAGGATCTCTTGCACTCGCTCCCCCACCGGTAAGCCGCGCTACGCCGTGTCCATGCGGTGGTGCAGCACGTTGATGTTCGCGAACGTGCGAGTCCGACGGCGTAGTCCGAGACACCCGTCGGTGAAGCGACCATACGCGCACCGCGGCGCTGGCCGGCCCGCCGTGGTGATGGCCCTGGGGCCAAGACCCACGAGATCGAGCTGGCCGCCACGGTGATTGCACAGATCGGCTCGACCGGAAGGATCGTCGCCTTCACACCGGCCCAGGTGGAGATGCTGGCCGAACCGGTCATCGAGGGACTCTTCGACAAGGTGATCGCGGTCAACCTCCGCCGGCGTCCGTTACGAACGCCACGGCCACCTGTGCAACATCCGCACACGCGCAAGCTGCTCGCATTTGTATCGGCCATAGAGCCACGAGCCCACGTGACCCACGGGGCGGACCGTCCCCGTATGTCACGCCGCATCAGCAACCTGCTTGCGGGCAGGTCCTCAGCTCTGGACCTGTTTGCGGACCTCGCTGACGATCTCCTCGACGCTCGGCATCCATGCCTCCTCAAGGTTCGCCGCGTACGGGACCGGGGTGTCATCGGCGCACAACAGCAGCGGGGGCGCGTCGAACAGGAAGAAGTGGTGCTGGGTCATACGTGCGATCAGGGAGGCGCCCCAGCTGCCGCCCGCGGGCGCCTCCTGGACGACGGTGAGGCGGGACGTGGTGGTCAGGCTCTCCACGACGGTGTCGTCATCGAAGGGGACGAGGGTCCGCGGATCGATGACGGTGGCCTCGATGCCCTCGGTGGCCAGCCGTCCGGCCGCTTCGAGGGCGCGCCAGCGCATCTGCTGGGTCGCCACGATCGTGACGTCGCCGCCGTGGCGGACCACGTCGGCCCGGCCCAGCGGGATCGGTTCGGCGTCCGGCGGGATCGTGCCCTTGACCGCGAACAGGTTCTTGTGCTCGAAGATCAGCACCGGGTTGTCGTCCTGGATCGCCGCCCGGGTCAGGCCGTACAGGTCGGGAACCGTGCCGGGAACGGCGATCTTGAGGCCGGGGATGTTGAGGAACCAGTTCTCGGCCGCCTGGGAATGCTGGGCCGCGAAGCCGCTCCCGGCGCCGCCCGCCATCCGGATGGTGACCGGAAGGCGCACCTGCCCGCCGGTCATGTAGCGGTACTTGGCGAGCTGGTTGGCGATCTGGTCGAAGCACACGCCGGCGAAGTCGGCGAACATGATCTCCGCGACCGGGCGCAGGCCGCACATGGCCGCGCCGATCGCGGCCCCCACGATGGCCTGCTCGGAGATCGGGGTGTCGCGCACCCGCTCCGGACCGAACCTGTCGAGCAGTCCCACCGTGGACTTGAAGGCTCCGCCGGCCGCGGCCACGTCCTCGCCGATCAGGATGACGTCGGGATCGGCGGCGAGCGCGTCGGCGAGCGCCCGCGCGATCGTCTGCCGGTAGTTGATCTGCTCGCTCATGCTGTGTCCCTTCTGGGGGCGGCCGCCCACGCCCCCTGGACGGCTTCGCCGCTCATGCGTAGATGTCCTCGAACCGGGTCCGCGGGTCGGGGGCCGGCCAGGCGATCGCGCGCCGGGCCGCCTCAGCGACCTCCTGGCGCACCTCCTCGCGCAGCGCCGACAGTTCCTCGGACGACGCACGACCCGCGGCGACCATGGCGTCCTGGAGGAGTGTGATGGGGTCGCGTCGCAGCCAGGACTCCAGCTCGCCCGGAGGGCGGTAGGTCCCGGGGTCGGACCGGGAGTGCCCGGACTGGCGGTAGGTCTCGGCCTCGATGAGCGTGGGCCCGTCCCCCGCGCGGGCCCGCTCGACGGCCTCGCCCGCCACCGCCCGTACGGCCACGACGTCGTTGCCGTCAACGTGAACGCCCGGCATGCCGTACGACGCCGCCCGGTCGGCCAGCCGCGTGATGGGGGTCGTCGCGGCCAGCGGGCTGTACTCGCCGTACTGGTTGTTCTCGATCACGAAGACGGCCGGCAGCCGCCAGATCGCCGCCAGGTTCAGGCTTTCGTGGAACGCGCCGATGTTGGTGGCGCCGTCGCCGAAGAAGGCGACCGCGACCGCGCCCGTCCCGCGGTGCCGTGCGGCGAGGGCATGGCCGACCGTGATGGGCAGGTGGGCGCCGACGATGGCGTTGGAGCCGTACGCGCCCACCGACACATCGGTCAAGTGCATCGAGCCGCCCTTGCCGCGGCACAGTCCCTCGGCCTTGCCGAGCAGCTCGCCGAAGGCGCGGTCGAGCGGGGCGCCCATCGCCAGCACCGCGCCATGCCCGCGATAGGTGCAGGTCATGGCGTCGCCGTGGCGCAGCGCACGGCACACGCCGACGGACACGGCCTCCTGCCCCTGGCACAGGTGGGTGCTCCCGCGCATGAGGCCACGGGTGAACAGGTCCTGGGTCTCGTCCTCGAAGAAGCGGATGCGGAGCATGTCCCGCAGAAGGTCGGCCGCGTCGCCGGGCGGGCCCGCGGCGAGGGTGCGCGGCTCGGCGGCGTGGTCGGACGGGGTGGTACTGGTGTCGGTCACGTTTCCTCCAGGTCGCCGGGTGGGGGTGGCGCCGCGCAACTGCGGGCGGGACGGAACACCGCCGGCAGCGTGGTGACACGGGCCGATCGGCCTTCCCTGTGGTCGAGCAGCAGCCGTGCCGCCTGGCGCCCGATGTCCTCGGGATCGCGGGAGATGGTGGCGATGGGCGGCTCGGACAGCTCGGCGAGCGGCACGTCGTCGCAGGTGATCAGGGAGATCTGGTCGGGGATCCGGAGGTTCGCGCGGCGCAGCGCGCGCAGCACCCCGGTGAGGATCTGGTTGCCGCCGGCGATGATGGCGGACGGCGGTTCGGCCGCCGACAGCAGCGCTTCGGTGGCCGCCTCGCCGTGCTCGGCGCTGAACGCGCCGGACCGGACGACGGCGGTGACGTCCGGGTGCGCCCGGCACGCCCTGCGCAGGGCCGCGGCGCGTTCCCTGGCGGGACGCACCGCCGGATTGCCGTTGACCAGCGCGATGCGGCGGTGGCCGAGGGAGATCAGGTACTCGGCCGCGTCGGCGATCCCGCGGCGGTGGTCGCTCAGCACCGCGCTGGCGTCCGGCAGGGGCGCCGGGTCGCGGTCGACCAGCACGTAGGGGCTGTCGCTGCCGCGCAGCGCGTCGAGGGTCTCGGCGTTGCCCTCGTCGGCGAGCAGCAGGAGCAGGCCGTCGACCCGGCGCTGGCGGAGCATCCGCACGTGGGCGGCGTCGAGCGCGGGGTCGTTCATCGAGTTCATCAGCAGGATCGAGTAGCCCGCCGAGCGGAGTTCGACCTCGGCGCCGAGCGCGATCTGCGAGACCAGGGGGTTGGAGATGTCGCCCGCCACGAACCCGGCCGTCATCGTGGCGCCGCGGCGCAGGCTCTGGGCCAGCAGGTCGGGCTCGTATCCCAGGGCGGCCACGGCGTCGAGCACCCGGTTGCGCATGACCGTGCTCACGTCCGGGTGACCGGACAGGACGCGGGAGACCGACGACGGCGCCACCCCGGCGCGTTCGGCGACCTCCTTCACCCCCGCCCGCCGTGCCGGTGCCGCCGCGCCGCCGTCCGCCCGCCGTGTTCCGCCCGTGGGCCTGCGCTGGTTCGCTGCCATATGGTCCCCGCCGTGTCCGTCGTCAGGCGCCGGTCGGGCTGGACGCTGTCGCGGCGACATCGTCGAGCGCCCGGCCGAGCACGTCCCGGAGTTCCACCGTCTCGGTCAGATTGTCGACCTCGTTGCAACGATGCCACTCCGCCCACACGTATTCGGTGGCGAGGAACCCTTCGTAGCCGGTGGCGGCCAGACCGCGGACCATCCGGGGGAAGTCGATGGTGTTGGCGCGCATGTCGGCCTGCAACGTCCCGGTACGTCCTCCCCGGCACTGGACGTGACCCGAGGCGGGCAGCAGCGGTTCGATGTCGTCATCGCTGGAGCCGCCGAAGACGAAGTGCCCGTAGTCGAGGGTGAGCCGCAGGCCCGGGACCATTTCGAGGAACCGGGCGGTGAGCTCGGGCGTGTCGATGAACGACCCCTGGTGCGGCTCCACCGACAACCGCAGCCCGGCCGCCGCCGCCTTGTCGATCCGGACGCGCAGCCCTTCGGCGGCACGACCGGCCGCGTCCTCCCACGGCTCTCCGCCGAAGACGACGCCCGGCAGGATCGTCATGCCCGGGCTGCCGACGCGGCGTGCGAACTCCAGCGCCCGGTCGAAGAACTCCAGCGAGCGCTCCCGCTCGGCGGGGTCGGGGTGGTTGACCGCCGCGTCCTCGAAGTCGGCGGTCTGGGCGAACACGTCGGCCACGGCCAGCCCGCGCTCCGCGCAGCGCTCGGCCACCCGCCCGGCATGCTGGGCGATCTCCGCGCCGACGTCCTCGGGACGGACATGGCTGCGGCCGGTGAAGTAGCCGAGGTCGACGGCGGTGAAGCCGAGGCCGCTGATGATGTCCAGCGCCGTCGTGTGCGGTGCCGCCGGCCAGGTGTAGTCGGCGCAGGACAGCTCGATCGCCACAGCTGCATCCTTTCCTGGAAACCTTTCCAGTCCCAGAGCATGCCAGCGTCCACACTGCTTGACAAGTACGACGCAGGATGAATGGGATGGTGCCCGCTCACTCGTTGGAATCGATTCTGGGAGTCGGGATGGAACGGGTCTGTTTCTCCTTCGAGCTCGTGCCGGGGCAGGAGGACGAGTACGACCGGCGGCACCGGGCGGTGTGGCCGGAGCTGCTGGACGCGCTGCGCGAGAACGGCGTCCGCAACTACTCGATCTTCCGCAACGGCCGCACGGTGATCGCCTACGCCGAGTGCGAGCCGGACGCGGCCTCGGCGTTCGGCGCCGTCGGCGACACCGAGGTCAACAGGCGCTGGGCGGACTGGTTCGACGGCGTGATCGTGGGCATCGCGGACGGCGACTGGCAGACGTCCTACAAGGAGGTCTTCCACCTGGAATGAGCCCGCCCTTCCCGGGAGCGTTCCTCCCGGGGCTGCGGGGTCGTCCCCGGCGAGGCGGCCGGTTCAGTAGGCGAGCCAGCCGCCGCTGACGTTGAGGGTCGCGCCGCTGATGAAGGAGGCGTTGTCGGACGCCAGGAACAGGGTCGCGGTGGCGATCTCCTCCGGGGTGCCCAGGCGGCGCAGCGGGGTCGCCTCCAGGACCCCGTCCAGGACCTCCGGTGCCAGGCCGGTGCGGAGCATGGGGGTGTCGACGCTGCCGGGCGCGACGGTGTTGACCGTGATGCCGTCGGGCCCGTACTCCCTGGCCAGGCCCCGGGCCAGGGAGACCACTCCGCCCTTGCCCGCCGCGTAGACGACCGAGCCGCCATAGCCGCCCGTCCACCATGCCTGCGAGGCGAACAGGACGACGCGTCCGCCACGGCCCCGCCGCCGCATCAGGTCGCCGGCGGCGCGGGCGAGGAAGAAGGTCGCCTTGAGGTTCACCTCGGTCTGGAGGTCCCAGTCCGCCTCGCTCACCTCGCCCAGGGGCTTGCGCAGCAGCACCGCGGCCATGTGGACGAGCACGTCGCAGGAGCCGAGCCGTTCCTCGGCGGCCTCCGGCAGGGACGCGGCGGCGTGCGGGTCGGACAGGTCGGCGGCGAACGGCTCGTGACCGGAGCCGGGCAGGTCCCCGGCCACCTCGCGGCAGGCGGCCTCGTCGCGGTCGACGACCAGGACCCGGGCACCGGCCAGCGCGAACTGGCGGCACACCGCGCGTCCGATGCCTCCGGCTCCGCCGGTGCAGATCACTCCCCGGCCGGCCAGGCCCTCGCCCAGCAGGCGTCCCGGCGCGGTGCCCTCGCTCATCGCTCCACCCGGTGGCGCTCTATGTAGTCCCAGTCCAGTTCCCAGCCCAGGCCCGGCGCGTCCGGCAGCACCAGTTGCCCCCCTTCCAGCCGCACTCCGCGGACCATGTTCCACCACATCGGGTCCCGGTCGGGGTGGAAGCACTCGGCATAGGTGCCGTGCGACTGGCTGGCCAGCAGGTGGGACGCCACGTGCGGTTCCTCGTGGTGGCCCATCTGCACGTCGTAGCCGTGGGCGATCGCGGCCGTCCGGCGCCAGGCGGTCGGGCCTCCGGACCAGGACGCGTCGAAGTTGCAGACGTCGACGGCGCCGGCCTCCATGAGGTCGCGGCAACCACTGGCCGACAGCTCGCTCTGGCCCGCGCAGACCGGGATCCCCCCGATCATGCGCACGTCGCGCAGCGAACGCCGGTCGTTGTGCCAGCGCACCGGCTCCTCGAACCACCGGATGGAGAGTCCCTGGATGCGGGCGCACAGCTCCAGGGCCTCGGCCGGGGTGTAGCCCTGGTTCGCGTCGATCGTGATGACGAAGTCCTCGCCGGCGGCCAGGCGGGCGGCCTCGACCCGCTTGGCGTCCTCGGCCGGTGACCGCCCGCCGACCTTCAGCTTCATCCCGGCCAGGCCCATCTCCCGGTACTGGGCGATCTCGTCGGAGAGGGTGCCGACCGGTTCCCCGTAGTAGCCGCCGATCGCCACCAGCGGGATCCGGTCGGTGAATCCGCCCCACAGCCGCCACAGCGGCTGGCCGAGCGCCTTGCCCACCGCGTCCCAGATGGCGGTGTCGACGCAGGCGAGCGCCACCAGGCCGAGCCGGCGGTCGCGCAGGATGTCGTAGGTCGCCGGATACCCGGCGTGCCAGCACCGCTCGGTGGCCATGGCGTCCATGCCCGTCAGCACGGGGGCGATCTCGGTCTGCACGATCCGCTCGATCTCGAGCAGGCTCGCGTCCTCGTCTCCGACGTAGCACTCGCCCACGATGCCGTCCGCGGTGTGGAGCCGCGTCACCAGGGTCGAGCGATGGGTCATCTGGTAGTGACTGCCGCGGAAGACGGTCGGAAGGGGCACCCGGACGGGCGTGGTCTCCACCCTCGTGATGATCAGGCCGCTGCCGCGGCCGTCCCCGGCCGGGTGCCGGTCGGTGCGGTCCGCCGCAGGCGCGTCGTGGGACGTCATCGGGTCTCTCTTTCGGTCACGGGCTCTCTCGGTCACGGATCGCGGTCACGGATCGCGCGATCCACTGGTAACGATTCCAGGAGCGTGTGCACCGTAACCCGCGAGCGGCCAAGTCATCAACCACGCGGCGCGGCGACCCCGGCTCGCAGGACCCCGTTCCACAAGCCAAGATCTGCCGCTCAAGGCGCCGCAAGGTCTTGACAGCCTCATGGCGCACGGACTACGAAAGGGATCGCTTCTGGAAAGGATTCCAGGATTTGGTTCCGGATCGACTGCCATATCGACCGCTGTATCGACGAGGAGGCCGGCATGTGGCTCGGTGACGGAAGGCTTGGCGCGCGCATGGCGAAGGGCGCGGCGAAGGGCGCGGCGCTCGCCGGTTCGCTCGCGCTCGCCGCGGCCTGCAGCACAGGTCCGGGCCAGGGCGGTGACGACGAGCCGGACGCCGCGAAGGCACGCGAAGCGCTCAAGGCCGTGACGGCGGCGCCGACCACCCCGTCGGCGGGCGCGGTCGACTTCCGCCAGGCCACGCCCGGCAGCGGACGCGGACTGAAACTGGGATACATCTCCCTGGGTGAGAACGTCCCGTTCGGCAAACTGGTGAGCGACGGCGTCCGCAAGCAGGCCGCCGCCGCGGGCGCCCAGCTCGTCTTCTGCGACTCCAAGGGGGACGCGGCCACGGCGCTCGACTGCGTGCGGAACTTCAAGACCCAGGGCGTCCAGGGCTACCTGAACTTCCAGCCCGACTCCAAGGCGGCGGCGTCCATCTGCCAGGCCGGGCCGCAGGTGCCCGTCATCGGCATCGACATCCACCAGCCGCCGTGCGAGCGCGCGTTCATGGGAGCCGACAACGCCAACGCGGGCTACCTCGCGGGCAAGGCCCTGGGCCGGTACTTCAAGCAGGTGTTCGACTGCGAGTACGACGCCTTCGTCTCGATGGAGCAGCCGGAGGCCGGCGAGGTGAACCAGGCCCGCATGGACGGCCAGCGCAAGGGCTTCACCGAGGAGTGCGGCCAGATCAAGAACCTGAAGCAGGTCAACGCGTTCCGCATCGACAACGCCCGCACCACCTTCACCGACGTGCTCACCTCGCTGCCGGGCGCGAAGCGCATCGTCGTCGCGGCCATCAACGACGACGCGATCCTGGGCGCGCTGGCCGCCGCCAGGACCGCCGGACGCCAGAACGACCTGTACATGGCGGGCCAGGGTGCCGACCCCTCGGCCCACTGCGAGATCTCCAAGAACTCGCACTGGGTCGCCGACACCGCCTACTTCCCCGAGCGCTACGGCGAGATCGGCGTCCCCTACCTCATCGACCTGATCAAGGGCAAGGACGTCCCGAAGCGGCTCTACGTGAAGCACACGATCATCAACTCGTCGAACATCGGGGCCTTCTACAAGCCCTCGGGCTGCTGACGTCCATGACCGCGGAAACGACCGAAGCGACGACGGCGCGACCCTCGCTGCTCACGGCGACCGGTATCCACAAGTCCTTCGCCGGGGTGCCGGTCCTGCACGGGGTGGATGTGAACGTGCGCCCCGGCGAGGTGCTGGCGCTGCTGGGTGAGAACGGCGCGGGCAAGTCCACCCTCGTGAAGATCCTGGCCGGCGACCACCGGCCCGACGGCGGGACGATCTCGCTCGGAGGCGTGTCCGTCCACGCCCTGGACCCGAAGCGGGCACGCGCGCTCGGCATCCGGATGATCTTCCAGGAGCCGGCCGACGCGCCGTCCCTGAGCGTCGCGGAGAACGTCTTCCTGGGACGCTGGCCGACCACCGCCGGCCGGGTGGACTGGGCGGCCATGCGGTCACGCGCGGCGGGAATCCTGGCCGAGCTGGACGCCGACCTCGACCCGCGCGCCACGGTCGGCGCGCTGCGCATCGGCGAACGGCAGATCGTGGAGATCGCCCGCGCGCTGACCGACGACGCGCGCGTGCTCATCCTGGACGAGCCGACCGCCGCGCTGTCGTCGGAGGAGGTGGCGCGGCTGTTCCGGTTCGTCCGGCGGCTCCGCGACCGGGGCGTGGGGATCATCTACATCACGCACCGGCTGGACGAGGTCCGGGAGCTGGCCGACCGCGTGCAGGTCCTGCGCGACGGGCGGACCGCGCTGTCGGCTCCGGTCGGCTCGGTCGGCAGGGACGAGCTGGTCTCGGCGATGATCGGCCGCTCCGCCGGCACGGTGGCCAGGCCGGCCGCCGTCTCCCCGGCGCGCGAGGGGGCGGAACCCGTGCTGCGCTTCAGGGAGGCGTCCATCGACGGCGTGTTCACCGATGTCTCGCTGTCGGTCGCGCCCGGTGAGGTCGTGGCCCTGTACGGGAAGGTCGGCTCGGGGATCGCCGAGGTGGCGGAGACTGCCTTCGGGCTGCGCACGCTGACGTCCGGCACCGTGGAGGTGGACGGGCACGCGCGGTCCTTCCGCGACCCGGCCGCGGCGATCCGGGCGGGGGTCGGGCTGCTGCCCGCCGACCGGCAGCGGGACGGCGGATTCGCCGTGCGCCCGGTGGCCGAGAACCTCGCGGCGCCGTCGTGGCCGCTGATGTCCAGGCTGGGCGTCCTGACGTCCCGCCGCGAGGACGCCGCGTACGCGAGATGGCGCGAGGCGCTACGGATCAGGGCCGGGCGCGGCCCGCGGCAGCCGATCGCGACGCTGTCCGGTGGCAACCAGCAGAAGGTGCTGCTCGGACGCTGGCTGGAACGCGGCTCCAAGCTGCTGATCCTGATCGAGCCGACCCGGGGCGTGGACGTCGGGGCCCGCCAGGAGATCTACACGGCCCTGCGCGAGCTGGTGACGGGCAGGGCCGGGCTTCTGGTGGCCACCTCCGACTACGAGGAGGTCGTCCAGCTCGCCGACCGGGCGCTGGTGATGGCCCGCGGCCGGGTGGTGGCCGAGCTCGGCGGCGACGACGTCACGACCAGGGCACTGACCGACGCGGCCGGAGGATGAGGGGACATGGCATACCAGGACACAGCCGGAGGGAATCGGGCCCGTGGCCGATGACGTGGTGACCAAGGCGCCGGAGCGGCGGGACACGCCGCCGCCGTCCGATGACAGGACCGGCCGCGGCCTGCCCGAGTTCGCGGCGCTGCTGGCCGTGCTCGTGGTGCTGGTGATCTTCTTCAGCGTGCAGAGCGACTTCTTCCTGCGCTCGTCCAACCTGCTCAACATCCTCACCGCGATCTCGGTGACCGGGATCATCGCGGTGCCGGGCACGATGCTGCTGATCTCGGGTCAGTTCGACCTGTCGGTGGGGTCGGGGGCCGCGTTCTGCGGTGTGGTGCTCGCGACCGTCGGAACCGACCACGGCATCACCATGGGCGTCCTGGTCGCGTTGCTGGCCGGGCTGGCCGTGGGAGTGGTCAACGGGACGCTGGTGTCGGTCGTGGGCGTGAACGCCCTCATCACGACGCTGGGCATGCTCGCGGTGCTGCGCGGCCTCACCCAGCTACTGGCCGACGGGCAGACGGCGCTGTTCCCGGGCTTCACGCTGCTGGGCACGTCCCGCTTCCTGGGCATCCCCGTCCCGGTGGTCATCTTCGCCGTGATCGTCGCCGCCGGGGCGCTGGTCATGCGCTACACCGTCTACGGGCGCTCGCTGTACGCGACCGGCGCCAACCCCGCGGCGGCGCGGCTCGTCGGGATCCGGGGACGGTGGAGCGTGTTCACCGGGTTCGTGCTGTCCGGGATGGCGGTGGCCCTCGCGGGGCTGATCCTGACCTCACAGCTCAGCGCGGCCTCGCCGGTGGCCGCCACCGGGCTGGAACTGTCGGTGATCGCCGCGATAGTACTGGGCGGTGCGAGCCTCTCCGGTGGCCGCGGGACGGTGATGGGCACCGTGCTGGGGCTGGTACTGATCGGGGTGCTCAACAACGGGCTCACGCTGATGAACGTCAGCTCGTTCTGGCAGGACGTCGCACGCGGATCGCTGCTGATCCTGGCGGTGTCGTTCGACCAGATCCGGCAGCGGTTCTCCGCGTCGTGACCGCGGCACGGCGTGACCACGAGAGGCATGGGGCATGGGCAAGCTGAGACTGGGTGTGATCGGAGCGGGGTCCTGGGCCGTGGCGGCGCACCTTCCCGCGCTGGCGGAACGGGGCGAGGAGATCGAGTTCACCGGGGTCTGCCGCAAGGGAGGCGAGGCGCTGCGCCGGATCAAGGACCGGTACGGCTTCCGCGTCGCGTCCGAGGACTACCGGGACGTCCTCGACGCGGGGGTCGACATCTGCGTGGTGGCCTCCCCCACGGCCCTGCACCACGAGCAGGTCCGGGCCGCGCTTGAGGCGGGCGCCCACGTCCTGTGCGAGAAGCCGATGACGATCCGGCCGGAGGACGCCTGGGACCTGGTCGAGACCGCCCGCCGGGCCGAGCGGGAACTGCTGATCAGCTTCGGCTGGAACTACTCCCCCATGATCCGCGCGGCGAGGCGGCTGGTGGACGAGCACGGCCTGGGGCGGCTTGAGCACCTGACCGTCCACATGTCGTCCCAGACGCGCGAGCTGCTGTCCAACACCGGCGCCTATCCCGACGCGGATCCGGACACCGTCCCCGAACCGGCGACCTGGACCGACCCGCGGGTGTCCGGCGGCGGATACGGGCAGGCGCAGCTTTCGCACGCGCTCGGGCTCGCCCTGCATCTGGTGCCCGAGCGCGTGGAGTGCGCGTTCGCGCTGATGAGCGCGCCCGGCAAGGCGCCGGTGGAGTTGCACGACGCCATCGCGCTCCGGTTCACCGGCGGCGGCGTCGGAACGCTGTCGGGAGGGTCGGCGCACCTCGGCGCCGGTGACAACAAGCACGCCCTGGAGGTACGCGCCATCGGAAGCGAGGGTCAGCTCCTGGTGGACGTCGAGCGCGAGCTCGTCTGGCTCTACCGGCCGGACGGCACCGACATCAGGCTGCCCGTGTCGCCGGGTGACGGGGCGTACCAGCCGTGGGGACCGGCGAACGCCCTCGTCGACGCGGCCCTGGGCCATGCCGGCGCCAACGCCGCTCCCGGTGACCTGGGGGCGCGCACCGTCGAGGCGCTCGACCTGGCCTACCGGAGCGCCCGCAGCGGACGGCTGGAGGCCCGGTCGTGAGGATCGACGCCGTCGAGGCCGTCCCGCTCGCCTACACCGAGCCCAACGACCACGGCGGGACCCGGCATGTCTGCCTGGTACGGGTGTCGGCGGGCGACGGGCCGGTCGGCTGGGGCGAGGCCGTCACGATCTGGCCGGAGGCCACGCTCGCGACGGCCGAGATCGTCCGCGGCCTGTCCGAGGTCCTGGTCGGACGGGACCCGCGCGACACCTCCGCGCTGTGGCAGGCCGTCCGCGACCACACCTGGTGGTACGGCGTCGGGGGCATCGCCACCTTCGCCCACGCGGCCATCGACACCGCCCTGTGGGACCTCAAGGGCCGCATCACCGGGCAGCGCGTCCTCGACCTGCTCGGCGGTCCCGTCCACGACGGGCTGCCCGCCGTGGTGTCCTGCCACGCCGCCCGCGCCGGGCTGCGGGAGGGCGCCGAGGAGATGGCGGGCTGGGTGGCCGACCAGAGGGCGGCCGGGATCAAGGTCGGCTTCGGCAAGCGGGGCGAGGCACACCTGGGCTTCGACCATGACCGGGACGTTGAGTTCGTCCGGTCGCTGCGCGCCGCGCTCGGACCGGAGCCGAAGATCATGGTGGATCTCGGCGTGCGCAACCGGTGGACCGTGGCCGAGGCGGTACGCCGGGTGCGGGCGTTCGAGGAGCACGGCCTGCACTGGATCGAGGAGCCGCTGGGCGCCGACGACCCCGAGGGTTACGCGACGCTGCGGGCCAAGACGGCCACGCTCATCGCCTACGGCGAGCGCGAGTGGACGGTTCGCGGCGTCCAGAGGATCCTCGCCACCGGAACCGTGGACGTCGTCGGGATCGACCCGGGGCGCACCGAGGGCGTGACCGGCTTCAGCCGGTCCTGCCGGCTCGTCGAGGCCGCCGGGCGGCAGGCGAACGCGCACGCCTGGGCCGGCCCTGTCTCGTTCGCCGCCGCGCTGGCGGTCTCGTACGCCCATCCGTGCTGTCGGCAGTTCGAGGTGCAGCCGCTGGCCAACCCGCTGCACAGGGACCTGGCCGCCGCGCCGAAGCCGCGCGACGGCGTCCTGCCCCAGCCCGAGGGGCCCGGCCTCGGCATCGAGGTCGACCCCGCCGCGGTGGCCCACTACCGCATGGACCGCTGAGCCCCAAGCCACCCGAAGCTTCCAGCCACCCAAACCCCTGAGCCACCCAACCCCCGAACCACCCAGCCCCGAGCCACCCCGAGGGGAGATCGCGCCGTGAACCGACGCGTCCGAGCCGCCATCGCCGTCGTCACCGTCCTCTTAGTGAGCCTGACCGTCACCGCGGGGCCGCTCCGGCCGCCCGCCGCCCACGCCGCGCCGACGGGATACTCCGTTCTGACGGACCAGCAGAAACGTGAACTGCTGCTTTCCATCCTGGAGAAGTTCGTCCCGCACGCGGAGAGCTACTGGCGGGACTCGGACATCCCGGAGCCGAACACCGGCCGCTACCTGGCCACGGGTTCGGGCGTCACCCAGCCGCGCGGCGCCGGCGACATCGCGTTCGTGTATGCCACGCTGCTCAAGGCCAGGCCGCGGCAGCGGTCGTTCGGCGGGGTGGCGCGCGAGGTGATGCTCGACCACACCATCCGCTCGATCCGCTACACCGCCCTCACCAACAAGCTGTCCGGCGCCGGGTACGACAAGTGGGGCGGCGGCACCTGGCAGGCGTCCCTGGAGACCTACCTCTGGGGCTTCGCCGCTCAGGTGCTGTGGGACCGGCTCGACGGGGACACCCGCGCCCTGGTGCGCAAGGTCGTGGAGGCCGAGGCCGACATCCTGGTCACCAAGCCGATCGCGACGGCCAGGGACGGCGACACCGGCGCGGAGGACAACGCCTGGAACGCCCCGACCCCCGCCCTGGCGGCCGTGCTGTCACCCGACGACCCGCGCGCGCCCACCTGGCGCGAGACGTCGATCAAGCTCGCCCTGAACGCCTCGTCCACCGCCGCCGACGCCGAGTCGGAGCAGGTCGTGGACGGACGGCCGGTCAAGGACCGGATGGCCTCGGTCAACCTCAAGCCCGACCTGACCCTGGAGAACCACGGCTTCTTCAATCCGATCTACCAGCAGGTCACCCATCTGAACGTCGGGGACGCGGCCATCATCGAAGCGCAGGCCGGGCACCGTCTGCCCGAGGCGTACTCGTTCCGGACGCGGGAGATCTGGGACCGCGTCCTCGGCCCGCTCGCCGCCGACGACGGCGACCTCATCATGCCGGCCGGCCAGGACTGGACCAGCAAGGACTACCAGCATCTGGGCTACCTGTCGATCCTGGCCACCCGGTTCGGCCGGCCGGACGCCTCGGTGCTGGAGTCGCGGGCCCTGACCACCGTGGCACGGCGCCAGTCGACCCACCAGAACGGCTCGATCCTCGGCCAGCCCGAGCTCGGTTACGAGAGCATGCTGGTCAAGCGGCTCGCGGGCTCCTGGTGGCACCACACGCTCTTCGGGCCGTCGCCCACGCCGTCCGAGAGCGAGTACCAGCGGGAGCGCGCCAGGACCGCCGGGGTTCGGCACCACCCTGACGCGCAGCTCGTCCAGGGCCGGTTCGCCCGGTCCATCGCCACGATGTCGTGGGACGACGCACGGCCGATGGGCCTGGTCGTCCCGCGCGCCGAAGGGCACCTCGACGACCCCGTGTTCACCTACTACGCCCCGCAGAGCCTGATCGGGACGGCGCGGGGTCCCGGCGAGTACACCTGCGACTGCCGGCAGGACCGGTTCTCCACCGCCGGGACCATCGGCGACCGGGGTTTCTCGATGACCGCGTTCCCCGACGGCGTCACCCTGCTGCTCGACCGCGGCACCGGCAGCGCCTTCACCTATTCGATGGAGCACATCCCGGGCGTCACCGGCGAGCGTCCGGTGCGTTCCGCCGGCGGCACCGGCCTCGGCGACCTGAGCGGGAACTGGGTGAACCTGGCCGACCGGCTGGGCATGGTCGTGCTCGGCGGGAGCGGCATCAGGGCACAGCGGACCACGGGGACCAACGACACCACGCTGGTCACCGGCTCGATCGGCGACGGCAGCGGCAACAGGGGCGCCGTGGTGCTCCCGCTCGCCGACCATGAGACGACCGCCCGGCTGGCGGGGACCGCGAGCCAGCCGTCCGTTCCGGCCGGCTGGTCGGCGCTGCTCGCCCGCTCCGACGACGGCACCGGCAGGCTCGCGGTCGCCCGGTGGTCCGGCGAGCCCACCGCCAGGCTGTCCCTGGACGACGCCCGAGGCGCCCCGGTCACGCGCGAGCAGGCCGAGATCACCGGGAACACCGCCGCGGTGACCATGGGGCTCGGCGCGCCCGCCTCGACCGGCGAGGTGCTCCGCTACTTCGTCCACTCCGACGGGAAACTGCTCGCCCGCCAGGACGGTGAGGACCGCGCCGTCCTGACCAACCCCGGCGCTTCGGCGGTACGGGCGACGGTGCGGTACGTGCGCGACGGCCGGACCTGGGCCGGTGTCCGGGTCATCGAGCCCGGCGAGACCCTCACCGCGCGGATGGTGGACGGCCGGCTCATCCTGGCCGGGCCCGAGTACGAGCATCTCCGCGCGGCACACGCCACGATCAGCGACCTGCGGCGGAAGGTGGCCGGCTGGCGGGCTTCGGGCCGGATCGGCCCGGCCGAGGCCGCGCGCCTGACCGCCACCGCGGCGCAGGTGGACCGCGGCATCGCCGACGCCCTCGGCGCGGTGACCGCCGAGCGGCCGGACACCGGGCGCGCGGCCGTCGCCGTCGCGAACGCCCTGCGCTGGACCGGCCGTCTTTCCGCGGGCCGAGGCGACGTCGCCGCCGCGGTCGCGGCGGCCCGGCGGAGCGTGGAGACCGAACTGATCGCCGCCCAAGGTTCGCTGCGGGTCGTCGTCGGGCTCCGCGCGTCCGGCCCCGCCTTGCCGGGCGAGCCGCTCCGGCTCACCGCGACGCTGCTCAACCGGGGAGCGGCGGCCGCCGTGGCGGGACGGCTGTCGCTACGCGGGCCCGAGGGGTGGACACTGCCCTCGAACGTCCCGGCGTTCACCACGTTGCCGCCCGGCAAGGCGACCACCGTCGAGCTCACCGCGACCGTGTCGCCATCGGCGCGCCCCGGGACGGCGGCGGACATCGGCGCGTCCCTGACCTACCGCGCCGCCGGCCGGCGGACCACCACGACCGGCTCGGTGACCGCGCCGGTACTGCCACTGATCACGCTCGTCCCGGACGCGCCGTCGCTGCCCCTGGCCGCGGGCGGCTGGAACCAGGCCGCCGTGACCGTCCGCAGCAATGCCGACCGGCCCCTCGACGTGCGCCTGACCGCGACCGCGCCGGACGGGATCACCGTCACCCCCGCCACCGCCGATCTGCGCGTCCCGGCGCACGGGTCGGCGAACGCCGCCTTCGAGCTGTCGAACGGGTCCCGGCTCAGCGGAACCGGCCGGCTCACGGTCACGACCACGACGGGCGGTGTGGCGGCCGAGACGTCCATCGACCTGTCCTTCTCCGACAACCTGGCGCTCAACCCGTCGGGATCGCGGTGGCCCGCCGGGTTCGCCGTCGACCACCAGAGCGCCTTCCCGCCCGGCCTCGCCTTCGACGGCGACCCGGCGTCCTTCTGGGTGAGCGACGGCACGGCTCCCGGCGACGGCCCCTCCCCCACGCGACCGGTCACGCTGGGCGTCGACTTCGGGCACCCGCTGACCCTCGGCTCGGTGACCATGCGTCCCCGCACCGGGTACGGTCCCAAGGCGTACCAGATCCAGGTCAGCGACGACGGCCGGACCTGGCGCACCGTGGCCACGGTGCCCGACGCCGCGAACGGCCCCGTCACCACCGCCTTCCCGGCCGTCACGGCACGCTACCTGCAACTGTCGATCACCGATTCCTGGGACAGGATCCGACCGCCGCGCAACGTCCAGACGGCCGAACTGGAGGTGCGCCGCCCATGAGCGCCTGAGCCGTCTCAGGGGCCGACTATGGCCCGCAGTGCGGCGTGGTGGGCGCGATAGGCCTCGCGGCCCTGTGGGGTCAGTTTCAGCCACACCCGCTGCCGGGTGTCGCGGACCGCCTTGCGCTGCTCGACGTATCCGGCGTTCATGAGCACGGTGACGTGCTTGCTGAGCACGGACGCCGATACGCCGAGCTGCCGCTGGACCGCGCTGAACTCCGCCTCGCCCGCAGTGTTCAGCAGGGCGCAGATGCGCAGCCTGTTGGGCGCGTGGATGGTGGTGTTGAAGCCGGCCACCGGGTCGGAGGCGGTCACGGGGCCTTCCGGTGCAGGCGGACGAACCAGAGGTGGGCGCCGATGGACGCCGCGGCGCCCACGGAGGCGGCGCCGAACAGCCATAGCGGCTGCTGGGTGTACCGGAACGCGTACCCGGCGCCCACGATGAGCAGCGGCAGCACGGTGAACGCCGACACGACCGCCCACTTCGGCAGGATGTCGAGCCGCAGCGCCACGCCCGTCTTGGCGCGCCAGTTCCTGGCCGCGAGGGCCAGCAGCGCGGAGAACACCGTCTCGGTCGCGACCATGGTGACCAGCCACGCCCACTGCGGCATCAGCCATTCGGGCTCGGCCAGCGCGCCGCCGAGGAAGATCGGCAGCACGACGAACATCGCCGTGATCGTCGCGGCGAACCAGGGCTGCCACGGAGTGGCCGAGAGCGCCGCGACGGACGCGCGGACGTGGTCGGTGTCGGCCAAGGCCGCGCGGGCCTGCTCGGGCGTCGGCAGGTGCGCTCCAGCATCAGTTTCCATGCCGGAAACTCTAGCCCGTGAGTTTCCAGTATGGCAAGAGTCAGGTTTCCGATGCGGAAACACCCCCCACGGAGCGGCCCTCGGGGGGAATAAAGCCGGCCTGTGGGATGTCTGTATGTGCACGTCCAGGTGCGTTTCACCTGGTTTTCCACAGCTTCACTCTGAAGGGCCTGGGAAGGGGGAGGCATGCCCCAGCAGACCCGCTACCACAAGAACCCGGAAGCCGTCTCGAGGCTCGACCCGGAGCAGTACCGCGTGACCCAGGAGGACGGCACCGAGCGTCCGTTCGCCAACGCCTACTGGGACAACCACGAGCCCGGCATCTACGTCGACGTCGTGTCCGGCGAGCCGCTGTTCGCGTCGGTCGACAAGTACGACAGCCGCACCGGCTGGCCGAGCTTCACGAAGCCGATCGCCGAGACGAACGTCGTCCAGCGCGAGGACTTCAGCCACGGGATGGTCCGTACGGAGGTCCGCTCGCGGCACGGGGACAGCCACCTCGGCCACGTCTTCGACGACGGCCCCCTGGACAAGGGCGGACTGCGCTACTGCATCAACTCCGCGTCGTTGCGGTTCATCCACCTCGACGACCTGGAGGACGAGGGGTACGGCGAATACCGCACCCTGTTCACTGGTGACACCGACGACGAGTAGGGAGACGACGTGACCACCGAAAAGGCGATCCTCGCCGGCGGCTGCTTCTGGGGTATGCAGGAGCTGTTCCGCCACCAGCCCGGCGTCGTGTCCACGCGCGTCGGCTACAGCGGCGGCGACGTCCCGAACGCCACCTATCGCAACCACGGCACCCACGCGGAGTCGATCGAGGTCGTCTACGACCCCGAGAAGACCGACTTCCGCGAACTGCTGGAGTTCTTCTTCCAGGTGCACGACCCCACGACGAAGAACCGCCAGGGCAACGACATCGGCACCAGCTACCGCTCGGCGATCTTCTACACCAGCGACGAGCAGAAGCGGATCGCCGAGGAGACGATCGCCGACGTCGACGCCTCGGGCCTGTGGCCCGGCAAGGTCGTCACCGAGGTCGCCCCGGCCGGCGACTTCTGGGAGGCCGAGCCCGAGCACCAGGACTACCTGCAGAAGTACCCCAACGGCTACACCTGCCACTTCCCCCGTCCCGGGTGGAGGCTTCCGAAGCGGGCGAACGCCTGACACTACCGGCGCGCGGACCCCGTCCGCGCGCCGGCGCGTTACCGGGGAAGGCAACCCGCACGATCACGAGTGTCGACGAGCCCTCCTGAGGGCCGTCCCGGCCAGTGGGTGGAGGGCGGCCAGCAGCGGGACCAGCAGGGCCAGCGTCCACCTGAGCCCGACACCCTGCGCCGACCAGCCGATGAGGGCCGGGCCGAGCAGGATGCCCGAGTACGTCATGGTGGTGAAGCGGGAGAGAAGACCCGCGGCTCCGGGGCCGGTGTCCTCGCCCTCGTGCCCGACCACGCTGAACAGCACGGGCAGCGGAGTGGCCAGGCCCAGGCCCATCACGGTGAACCCGGCGACGGTGAGGACGGGCCACGGGCTGATCACCGCGACGGCCAGGCCCGCGGCCCCGGTGATCGTGCCCACCCCGACGAGAAGCGCAGCCGGTCGTGGGCACGGTTGCGCGCCGTCGTGGTCAGCCAGGCCCCGGGACGGCGCGGAACGCCGTCGCGGGGCCAGGTCCGCAACGCCTGGGCGAAAGCCTCCTGAGCGCACTCCTCGGCCAGGTCCCAATCACCGGTGGCCCGGATCAACGTGGCCACGACCCGGCCCCACTCCCGCCGGAACGCGTCCGCGACCCCCGCCTCGGTCACGTCCGGCTCACGCCTCCCAGAGAGGTCTGACCTCGATCGTCCCGAACCGGGCGGCCGGGTGCGCGGCGGCGATCTCGACAGCCTCGTCCAGGTCCTCGCACTCGATCAGGTCGAACCCGGCGATCTGCTCCTTGGTCTCGGCGAAGGGCCCGTCCGACAGCAGCACCTCGCCGCCGCGCACCCGGACGGTGGTGGAATCCGCGACCGGGCGCAGCCGCGACCCGAGTCTCCGCACGCCCCGCGCGTCCATCTCCTCGGCCCACGCCGTGGGCTCCGGGTCCTCCACGGTCGCCTCGACGGACTCGTCCACGCAGACCAGCATCAAGTACCGCATCTCACCTCTCCGTTCCGTTCGCCGCGTCAACACGACGCCATGCCAACACGACGAACCGAGGCCCCGCCGATGGACACTGCGAGGCACCGAGTTTCCCGGAACCTCCCGCTGGACGGGTTCTGGGTCGCGCTAGTCTCCGGATCGTCCCCGTCGATGCGGTCGAACAGCAGCTTGCGCGCCGCGGGACGGGTGCCGTTCGCGACGCAGGCCCGACACCGCGTTGTCCGTACCGCTGGACGCGGTGACCACCGAGAAACCCGCCGTTCCGAGGGTGAGCACTCCGTCGGACAGCGGCGTGCACCGCACCCCGCCCTTTCCCAGCATCGCGCGCTGGGCGCCGGGACCGATGACGGCGGTCATCCACGCACAGGGCCGTGCCGGGCGGTTCACCGCGAGCGTCACGGGACCCTCGCCGCTGTCCAGAGCCACCGTCTGGCCCGCGAAGGAGTCGATGTCGATGCCCCGGAGGAGGATGTTCCGGCGTGTCTGCCGGAGGCCCACCGCCGGGTCGATGTCCACGGGCAGGTTCTCCGCGGACATGATCGTGATCGAGGCGTTCCGGTGTGCGGGCTTGCCGAAGTACCGGTCCCCGACGATGCCCAGGTTCCGCCGCACCTCGATGCGATCGACCAGCTCGTCGTCCGGACCCGGCGCCGCGCCGTCCCCAGGCCGTCCCGCGTACCGATGCACAGGCGACACCAGCAGCTCGACCACCTCGACCGTCGTCATGGTCTCACTGTAGATGCCCAGGTGAACGCCCTTATCGACAGGCGAACGAGCGCCACGGCCCTCCGTGGCGGCGGCGCGTCACGGGCGGGCGTCGAGGCCGTCCGCTTTGGCCTTCTCGGCTTCCTGGCGGGCCTCGGCGGCCGCCTCCTGCGCCGCCCTGGCCACCTCGGCCGCGCGGTTCCGGGACGGTGCCTCAAGCGCCGCGGGTCCGGAGTCGTCCTCCCGCTCCTCGGCGTTCACCGCATCGTGCGGGGGCTCCTTCGGGCCCGTGCTTTCGCCGGTGTCCTCGGCGAACGCTCTGCTGACGCCCTGCAGCGCGTTGGTGACCTCGCTCGGGATCACCCAGAAGGTGTTGCCCTTCCCCTTGGCGAGCTCGGGAAGCACCTGTAGGTACTGGTAGGCCAGCAGCTTGGGATCGGGATCGTTGCGGTGGATCGCGGTGAACACCCGGTCGATCGCCTGAGCCTGGCCGTCGGCCCGCAGGATGGCGGACTGCCGGGCACCCTCGGAGTTCAGGATGGCGCTCTGCTTCTCGCCCTCGGCGGTCAGGATCTTCGACTGCCGTACGCCCTCGGCGGTCAGGATCGCGGCCCGTTTGTCCCGCTCGGCCCGCATCTGCTTCTCCATGGCCTCCTTGATCGAGGGCGGCGGGTCGATCGCCTTGATCTCGACCCGGTTGACCCGGATCCCCCACTTGCCGCTCGCCTCGTCCAGCACGATGCGGAGCTGGCTGTTGATCTTCTCCCGCGAGGTGAGGCACTCCTCCAGGTCCATCGCGCCGATCACGTTGCGCAGCGTGGTCACCGTGAGCTGCTCGATGGCCTGGATGTAGTCCGCGATCTCGTACTCGGCCGCCCGCGGATCGGTCACCTGGAAGTACAGGACCGTGTCGATGCGCACCACCAGGTTGTCCTCGGTGATGACCGGCTGCGGCTCGAACGACACCACCTGCTCACGGAGGTCGATCCGGGGCCGGACCTTGTCGACGAACGGCACCACGAAGTGCAGCCCGGCCTCCAGCGTCCGCAGATACCGGCCGAAGCGCTCCACGTTCTGGGCGCGCGCCTGCGGGACGATCCACACCGTCCGCAGCACGACGACGACCGCCACCACCGCAACGATCGCACCGATGACGGCTTGGGTCACAACGTCCATAACGGTTCCTCTCGTGGGTGCACGAGGGCGGTCGCGCCCTCGATGGCGAGAACGTCGACGCGGGCACCCTCGGGAATGACGACACCGAGGTCGGGCGCGAACGGCCGCGCGGACCACTCCTCGCCGCCGATGCGCACCAGGCCCGAATGCCTGGTCACCTCGGTGAGCGCCACGGCCTCCCGCCCCACCAGCGCCGCGGCGCCCGACTTGAGCACCGGAGGCCGCCGCACATGGCGGAGAGCGAACGGGCGGACGACACCGAGCCCGGCCGCCGACGTCGCGCCGAACACGGCGATCTGCACGCCTACCGGAAGCCCGACCGCGCTCGCCACGCATGCGGCCGCGGCGGCGACCGCCAGCAGTCCAAGGCCGAAGGTGAAGGTCAGCACCTCGGCGACCGCGAAGAAGCCGGCGATGATCAGCCAGACGACCCACGCCTCCATTGGCGTCTCCTTGCGGGCAGGCAGTCGTTGTGCCCTTCTCTCACCGTATCTCCGTTGAAGGCGCCTGAACCATCGGCGCGGTCGTCGGCGTGCAGGCGAAGGAGCGCGGCCGGCAGCGGGTGGCGTCGTGCGGTACGAGTGTGGGTTCGGTGGGGCGGCGTGCCGGACTGTCGGCAGGGCGTGCGCTTGCGCTGGTGTACGGGGACTGGTCTACTGGCGGTTCCATGGGAACGGCCGCCTCACCTCAGCGTTCGCGTAGCCCGGAGCAGACCCGCAAAGCGATCACCGAGGCCCTGCTGGACCTCCTGCGCGAGTCCGGGCGGGTGCCGACCGCCGCCGCGATCGCCACCCGGGCCGGCGTGTCCCGCCGGAGCGTCTTCGTCCATTTCTCCGATCTGGACGAGTTGTACGTGGAGGCCGGGCGCCGCCAGGCCGAGCGGCTGCTCGCCACGGTGGAGCCGATCGACCCCGCCCGTCCGCTTCCCGAGCGCATCGCCCGGTTCGTCGACCAGCTCGAGCGGGTGTACGAGACCATGACGCCGGTCCGGCGGGTGGCGCTCGCGGCATCCACCTCCCCGGTGGTGTCCGGGCTGATCAACGAGGGCGACGAGTGGCTGCGGGGCATGCTCGCGGAGGTGTTCGCGGCGGAGTTCTCCGGACGGGACCCGCTGCTTCCCGACATCGTGGACGCCGCCGTGAGCTGGGGCGCCTGGTACCACTTGCGGCGGCTGAGCGCGGAGGACAGGCGGCGCTGCTTCCGCGAACTGCTCGGCAGGCTGCTAGCCGCCTGATCGCCGTCGTCGGGCGCCGGGCCGCGGCCTCCTTGTCCGTCGGCCCGTCCACGTGTCTCCCGAGATCGTTTCCATCGCGCACTGGCATCTTTGCACTCTGAGTGCAATAGTGTGGTCATGCTGATGCGGTATGCGGAACGGATGTGGCATGGCGAGGCCCGCATGGAAGGGCTTCTCAACGGCGACCTACCTCAGGGAGTGGCATTCGACATCGCCGACGGCATCGCCGTGGTGCCCACGTTCGCGAACGTCATCGTCTTGGCGACGGACGAGGGCCTGGTGCTCTTCGACACCGGGGCCCCGAACACGGCCAGGCGCAATCATCGGGCCATTCGAGCCTGGCGGGACGATCCCGTTCGATATGCGATCTACTCGCACGGGCACATCGACCATGTCCTCGGTCTCGGCCCCTTCGACGAGGAGGCCGACCGGAACGGCCGGGAACGCCCCGTCGTCGTCGCGCACGAGGCGGTCAAGGACAGATTCGACCGCTATACCTTGACCAGGGACTACAACCAGGTGGTCAACGCGCGGCAGTTCGCGAACCCGAAGTTCCGCTGGCCCGAGACCTTCAGATATCCCGACCTCACCTATCGCGACGACCACCGGCTGCGCGTCGGCGGACTCACCTTCGAGTTGCATCACGCGCGGGGCGAGACCGACGACCACACCTGGGCCTACGTTCCCGAACGGGACCTTCTGCTGGCCGGTGACCTGTTCATCTGGAACTCGCCCAACTGCGGGAACCCGCAGAAGGTCCAGCGTTATCCGGCCGAGTGGGCCGCGGCGCTGAGGGCGATGGCCGAACTGGACGCATCGCTTCTGCTCCCAGGGCACGGCGTCCCCATCGCCGGGAAGGACCGCGTCCGGACGGCGTTGACCGATGTGGCGGAATACCTGGAATCGCTGGTGTCCCAGACCCTGGAGCTGATGAACGGCGGCGCGCGCCTTTCCGAGATCATCCATACCGTTCGCGCTCCGGAGCACCTGGCCGCCAAGCCCTACCTGCGGGCGGCCTACGACGAGCCGGAATTCATCGTCCGCAACATCTGGCGCCTCTACGGCGGGTGGTGGGACGGCGATCCGGCCTCGCTCAAACCGCCTCGATCGGACCGGCTCGCCTCGGTGCTGGCGGAACTCGCCGGCGGCCCGCACGATCTCGCCGAACGCGCCCGCCGGGCGCTGGAGGAGGACTCCGAACCGCGGCTCGCGGCCTCCCTCATCGAATTGGCCCGGCAGGCCGCGCCGGAGGACGATGCCATCAAGGACGCCTACCGCCACATTTTCTCCGCGCTCTCCCAGTCGGCCACGTCCCTGATGACCCGGGGCATCTATCTGGCCGCCGCCAACGGCTGAATCGGAATGCGCCCTCCCCCGCGTCCCGAGTACGGACGCCGGGGAGGGCGCATTTCTTCGCTACCGGGCCTTCGCCCAGATCACCGGCTCGTGAGCTTGATCCGCTCGACGTTGGGCACGACCGGCTCGTCCGCGAGAAGCCAGCGGAACAGGACCCATCCTTCGGGATGGCCGCTGGTGTCGAGCCAGTTCGGCGACCCGGGGTCGGTCCCGGACACCACGACACGGACCTTTCCGTCGGCCTCGGGCGTCGCGGTACGGCCGTTGAGCGCCGTCCGCCGGGTCCGGTGGTCCAGGGACTGCCCCCATCGGTTGGCCAGGTGAACGCCCCAGTAACGGCATTCCGGAGGCTCCACGTCGATGAGCAGCGCCTCGTCTTCGCCGAGCCGGTACCAGCAGGCGAGGTAGTCGTTGTCCGGCGTCCTGTAGGGACCGTGCTCCCCTATCTGGACGAATCGGTTCGGTGTTGCGCGCAACGTCTCGACCCGTTGGACCGCCAGCGATGTCGCCGCCTGGACGAACATGGCGGCCGTACGCACGGCACGCGCGAAGCCGAGGTCGTCCAACGGTGGATCAGGGGGCGGGTCGTCCAGCGCCTCGATCCGGTATTCGGCGGGGACCTCGGTCCGGCGGTCGAGGAAGTACTGCCGGACGATCACCGCCCGCGAGCCCGTGTCGATGCGGAGCCAGTTCCCCGGCACCTCCTCGGGTGACAGGATCACCTCGAAGTCACCGTCCGGCGAGAAGTGCATGTCCCGGTCGGACAGGTTGACCAGCCGGGTCGTCGCGTCCCGGCCCAACGCGGAGTACACGCAGAACGACAGGTAGGTGCAGGTCCCCCGGTTCCCGTGGATCCGGTAACGCGGGCTCCTGCCGAGCACCGCGATGTCGTAGTCGGTGTCGGGATTGTCGAAGAAGAACTTGCGCACCGGTGTGACGCCCGGCAAGAACACCGGATGGCGGGATCGCCGCAGCGCCGCCCGCTCGAACTGGTCGGCCAGGACGTTGAGGATGTGGCCGAAGCCCTCCGCCACATCGGCGGCGGGCACGCCGTCCGCCAGGCTCGTCACCACCTCGCCCGTCTCGGCGAGCGTGTCGAGCAGCTCCCGCCAGGCCGCCACGCTTTCGAGGGGACGGGAGCCGTTCGGGGCATGTGAGCCCGCCTCGGCCGGAGACGGCTCGGTACGTCGCGCGGTCATGCGTGCTCCTTGAGGTCGGTCTCGCGCGTGGGCGCGGAGGCGGCCACCGGACGGCCACCCCGCCGGGAACGAGCCGCCAGGTACACCGCCAGAACGGCCGTGCCGAGTACGGCCGCGGCCAGGGGCAGGATCGTCCGGATCAGCGCGATCTTGCGGGCGGTCCTGTCCGCCCGGATCGCCCGGTCCCGCCGGTCGGCCTCGGACAGCCGGAACGTGAGATCGCCGACGACCAGCCGATCGACCCCGTCCTTGGTGCGGAGGACGGTCTTGCTCTGCTGGCGCTGGTCGATCCGGGTGCCGGTGCGCGGGTCGACCCACACCGTGAGCGTCCCCTCGTAGACCCGGTCCACCTCGATGTCACCGCGTCCGGCGTCATAGCCGGGGAATCCCGCGCGGAGCCCGTCCAGGCCGAGCAGCGACACCGGAACCCGGGTCGGCGCCGAGGCGAGCACCGTCGGTTCGACGCGCTGGACGAACCGGTACACGGTGACGCCGTGGATCCGCTCGACACCGGCGAAGGTCATCGCGCGGCTCGTGCGGGTCTTGGCGTCGAAGACGTGATAGGTCCGCTTCTGCACGCCGATCGGCCAGAACGGCCCGATCCCCGTTTGCCTGACCCCGGTGTCGCCGTCGACGGCGGCGCCCCGGATGTTGTACAGCCGCGCCGTCCGGCGGTCGAAGGCCACCCGCTGCGACTGGAGCTCGAGCTCCGCGCCGGTGGTGGCGTCCCCGATCCAGGTGAACGAGTCCCAGACGGCGATCCTGTCGTCGCTGGCACGGACATCGCCCCGCACGGTGTTCACGGCGGTGATCCGTGCGCCGCGCCTGACGGTGAGGGCCGTGGTGTCCAGGTATGTGGCGTTGGTGGCGTGCAGCCGCGTCACCTGGTGAATGTTCGCGGGCGCGGTGATGATCTGCGGTGCCACGTGGAAGCGCAGCAGCGGCGCGAGGGTGAGCAGGAAGGCACCACCCGTGACGGTCACCGGGCCGAAAGCGCGCGCCGCCCTCATCCCGGTCTCCCCTCGCGGCGGCCGGCCCGTTCCCCGGTCGTGAGCTCGGATCTCGACATGAAAACGACTATTGCACTCCGAGTGCAAGTGCGCCACTATTTACCTGGAGAACATCAAACGGAAACATCCCACCGGCGCCGGACCGGCCTTGCTCGAAGGCGGGCGGAGGATGTCCGATCGTTATGCCCGCGCAGTTGGGAAAGACAGATGCTCAAGGACGACTTCGAAAGCCGCCGAGCACCGGACCTGGTGCCGCCCCGGCACGGGTCCGGCTCACCCGCCGACCACGCGCCCTACGGGTGGAAGCCCCTGGCGGTCGTCGCGGCGGCAGGGTTCATCGACCGTTTCGAGCACCAATTGCTGCCCGGTGTGCTTCCTTTCATTCAGGACGAGTGGGGATTCGGCGACACCGCGGCGGGGCTGCTGCCACTGGGCGGGGCGCTGGCCGCGATCACGCTGACCCCGCTGGCCGGCTACCTCGCCGACCGGTACCGCCGCACCCGTATCCTCACCGTCATCGTGCTGTGCTGGGCGGTCGTCACGCTCGCCTCCAGCCTGGCCACCGGGTTCGCGATGTTCTTCGTCATCCGGCTGCTGCTGGCGACTTCCGAGGGCTTCTACGGCCCGCTCTCCGGAAGCCTGCTCGCCGATTTCTATCCCTCGCAGAGCCGGGCGAAGGCGTACGGCTGGAGAGGGCTCACACCGTATCTCGCGGGCATCGGCGTCGTGGTCGGCGGGCTGCTGGCACAGCTTTTCGGCTGGCGGGCCGCCTTCGTCATCGCCGCCATTCCTGGACTGATAGTCGCCGCGATGTGCGCGCGTTTGAAGGAACCACCGCGCGGCCTGCTCGACCGGATGGCCGGTGCCGCCGACGCGACCGCGGGCGAGAATGATTCCGGCGCCGCCACGGATACCGTGCCGGACAACTCATCCGGCGGCCCGCGCGAACACCCGAGCTTCTGGCGGCAGCTCCGGCAGGTGCCGGCGATCCCCACGATCGCCCTGCTCTCGACCGCCTTGGCGGCTGTGACCTTCGGCCTCTCCGGAATCTCCTACTGGATGCCCACCCTCATCCATCGCGAGTTCGGCGTCAGCGAGGGGCTCGCGGCGTCGGTGAGCGGGTCGGTCACGGTGGTCGGGGTCGTGGCGGGCGTGATGACCGGAACCTGGCTCGGCCGCCGCTGGCACGACCGGCGCAACGCCGGCCGCCTGCTGACCGGAGGCAGCGGGATCGTGATCGGCGGCATCATCCTCTTCACGGCGATCTCGATGTCTTCGCTCTGGGCGCTCGCCGGACTGCTCCTGCTGTCGAAGGCGGCCATGGCGATGGCGATCCCCAACCTCACCGCCTCCATGGCCGACGTGCTGAACGCGTCCTCGCGCGGACTCGGGTTCGCGGTCGTGCACGTGTTCGGCGCCTTCGGTGTCGCCTTCGGCCCGCTGCTGGTCGGCGCGATCTCGGACCGGACCGGATCGATGATCACGGCCATGTACGCGCTGGCCGTTCCCTTGCTGCTGGGCGGGCTTCTGACGATCACGGCACGCCTGTCCTTCGAACGCGACCGGGTCCGCGCGCTCGCGCGCTGAGGACCACCCACCCCGACACCGATCCGGCCGATTCACCCCACCCAAGGGCGCTCAACGTTCCACCGCGCCCTGACTCCATTTTCTCCTGCCCGGAAGTCAGCGAACTCCGGGTGGGTCCCGAGGAGGCAGTCAGATGCTGAACACGACACAAGGCACCACCCCCAAAACGGCGTCCAGAAGAACATCAATCCTCACTCTGATCATCGCGGTCGTCATGCTCTTCGGACCGGCGCCCGGCGCTCTCGCCGGGCTCGCCGCCGAGCCCACGCCGCCCACGCAGCCCGCGTCCGGCCCGGGAGGTGCGGACTACCAGTGGTCGGCGTCCACCGTTCGCCGCATCACCTTCACCGACCGCACCAAGGACTACTGGGTCTTCGGCCCCTCGGGCTGGCAGGGAAGCGGACCCGCGCCTTCGACCGCGCCCCTGGTCGCCCTCCTGCACGGGTGGCTCGGCGACGACCCTCAGTGGTACGAAGACTGGATCGCGCACCTCGTACGCAAGGGGAACGTGGTCATCTTCCCGCGCTTCCAGACGAGCGCGCTGACACCACCGCGGGAATTCACGTCCAACGCCATCTACTCCATCAAGCACGCGCTGGCGCCGTCCAGCCCGGCGTTCCCCGCCGGGTCCGTGCTGCCCGACACCACGCTCGGGATGACGCTCATCGCCCACTCCTACGGCGGGCCGGTCAGCGCCAACATCGCCGCCCGCTGGTCGGCGGAGTCGCTTCCGCAGCCCAAGGCGATCCTGTTCGCCGAGCCTCACAACGGGACCATCGATTCGTCCCTGGCCGGCATCCCCGCCACGACCAAGATCGGCTGCCTGGTCGGTGACGTGGACACGATCGTCGGCCGCACCGGCTGCGACGCGCTCTGGGACCTGACCGGCCACGTTCCCGTGACCAACCGCAACTACCTGTGGATGTTCAACGACACGCACGGGACCCCGGATCTCATCGCCGATCACCGCGTGCCGACCAGCAACAGGGACGGTGCCGTGGTCGACGCGCTGGACTGGTACGGCATCTGGAAACTCGGGGACGCGCTGCGCAACTGCGGCTTCTTCGGCACCGACTGCGACTACGCGCTCGGGAACACGGCGCGGCAGACCTCGCTCGGCGCGTGGAGCGATGGGGTGCCGGTCCGTCCGCTGTCCGTCTCGACCACCAAGCCGCCCTGCCCGCCGGGCAGCGGCACGAAGGGCTGCTGACATGCCGGGAAAACTCGTCAAGGCAACGGCCCTGGCGTTCCTGGTGCTGGCCTCACTGGGGGCGTCCTCGCTCCACGCCGCCCCTCGCGCCCTGGACCGGCTCCCGTCGGTCTACGGGCCAGGCTGGTCCGCCGCCCACGCCGACGCCAAGAACACCGACTATTCACCGGTAACGGGCGCGAGAGACCTGACCCAGGCATGGCAGCGCAGCTTCCCAGGCAGCATCTATCTGGGCGCGACCAACGACGCCTCCGGGCGGGTGTACGTGACCACGAACGGCCTGGGATGCCACCTGCACGCGCTCGACGTGACGACCGGGAGAACGGTGTGGTGCTCCAGCGAGGTCGATCGCCAGGCCGTCGCCTCCTCCGCCCTTCTCGACCGGGACGGACATCTCTATCTCGCCGACGGCGAGGCCATGCACTCGTTCGACGCCGACGGGAGCGTCCGATGGGAGACCCCCATCGTCGGAACGCCGCTCTCGGCACAGTTCACACCCGCCGGCAACCTCATCTTCATCACTCACATCGGGCGGATCTACGTACTGAACCGCGCGACCGGCCAGCCCATCCTCCCGCCCATGGAACTCATCCCGGGCGCGCCTGTGACCGACGACACAGGGGCATGCATGCGCGGCACCGAAGAATGCCCGTCCTCCAACACCCTCGCGGTCGACCTCGACACCGGCCGCATCTTCTTCACCTTCTGGGACAAGGGCGCGCCGAGCGCCGACATCCGGGCCATGCAACTGGACGAGGGAACCAGCCCTTCGATCCGTCCACTGTGGAAGAACGAGTCGTTGCCCGGAGGAAGCGCGACCAGTCCAGACCTGTCGGCGGACGGATCCCGCGTCTATGTCGGCGACAACGAAGGCGGAATCCACGCCCTGGACGCCGCGACCGGTGAGACGATCTGGAGCCACGCCACCGGCTATGCGGCCGGCGGCAGCCCGTCCCTCTCCCCCGAGGGCCTCATCATGCCGTCGGGCGGCGGAGACGGCGGACTGATGGCGATCAAGGACATGGGCGACAGGGCCCAGCGGGTCTGGACGAAGGACGCCCTGGTGAACCGCGGCATCCCCACGCAGGCCGCCGGTGGCGTCGCCTACGCGGCGGTCTCGACGACGCTGGGCAACGACCTCGTCGTGGTCGACACCGCCACCGGCGCCGAACTCGACCGGGAACCGATGCCGGGCCTGACCATCTTCACCGTCGGGACGACCGTCGCCCCCGACGGAACCGTCCTCGTGCCGACCATCACCGGAGACCTGTTCGCGTTCCGCCCAGCGCAAGGCTGATCCCCCTGTGCCCGATGCCGAGCGGCGTTGTCCGCTCGGCATCGGGCATTCCGGCTTACGGCGACGCGCTCGGCGGCCGCGAACCCCGCGGCATGGCGAACCCGGCGAGCAGCCCGCAAGTGTGAGGTGCGACCAGCAGCGCGGCATCGTCCGCACGGGGTCGACGTGGTCGCGTCCCCAGTGAATGCCCTGAACACTGCCGTACGACCTTTCCGTGACACCGGCGGTGGTCAGGACGACCCGGCCGCCAGGGAACTCGGCCGGTGGACGTTGTCGTCCGGCACGGTGGTGTTGAGTCGCTCGGAGTCGTCCAGGCACTCGGCGAACGCGGTACACAGCTCGCGAAGGCCGCTGCGGAATCGGCTACCGCGACTTCGCGGCCAGTTGTGCGAACCAGGTGTCGGGCGCGCGGACGGCTCTGCATCCGTCCAGACAGGCCCAGGTGGCGGTGAGCGGCGCATCGCCGCATGCAGGTCGGTCGGGAATCCCGCACTGTCCCGGAATGCTGGAAGAAGCCGCCTTGACGACGCAGCGAGCCGAGCTCGTCTGGCCGGTGTCAAACAGCGCTGCCTTCTTCCAGCCGGGGTACCTGGTTCGCATTCGCCCATCCCCTTATCTGCCGACTGAGCCACGCCCACACCTCCTGCCAAGTCCCCCTTGACCAGCGCGGCGAACGGCAGCGCGGCCGACCGCGTGGTGCGTTTTCGTCGCGAATCTCCAGGACCTTGATGGCGCGCTCAGGAGACGATTCCGGCCAGCAGCGTGTCGAGTCCGTCTTTGATGCGTTCGAGGCTCATCGTGCGGCGCTGGTGAACGAACAGCTCGGCGGCCAACGGTGCCAGCAGGGCGTCGGCCAGGTAGTGCGCGTCCAGACCGGGGCGCAGCTCGGCGATCAGCATCGCCAGATGCTGGTGGTAGGCGGCGTAGGCGCCGCTTTCCACGCGGGCCATCGGTGTGGCGGACTCCGCAGTCAGCAGCAGCTCCGCCTGGTCCTCGGTGCGATCGACCAAGGCGTGCAGGAAGGCGCGCACCCGCACCGCCGGGGGCGCGCCGGGCCCCAGGGGCGCGGGCCCGCGCAAGAACGCGTCCTGGAAGCGGCGTTCCTGCTCGTCGACGAGCGCGTAGACCAGGCCGGAGAGGTCGGTGAACCGACGGTAGACCGTGCCGACCCCCACCCCGGCGGCGGCCGCCACCGCGTCCATCGACAGGGCGCCGGCGCCCCGCTCGGCCACGATCGCCATGGCGGCCGAGAGGATCCGCCGCCGGTTGCGGGCCGCGTCCGCTCGCTCGGAGGACCGGCGCCGACCGGGCTGGTCGAGCATCCCCCCACCCTATCGGAGAACTTTCCAGTTGAAATCCGGAGAATCCTCCGCTTACTCTATCCGGAGAATTCTCCGGATAGAGGGGTTCGGGCACATGGCGAACGAGGACGACCTCACAGGCAGGGCGGCGCTGGTCACCGGCGGCAGTCGCGGCATCGGCGCGGCGGTCGCCCGGGCCCTGGCCGAGCGCGGCGCCGATGTCGCGATCACCTACGTCAACGCGGCGAACCGCGCGAAGGCGGTCGTCGCCGATATCGAGGCTCGTGGACACCGCGCCGCCGCCATCCGTACCGACGTGGCCGACGCGCACGCCGTCGCGGCCGCCGTGGACCACGCCCGCGACGCCCTCGGCCGCCTGGACATCCTGGTCAACAACGCGGGCGTCTTCCCCAACGGGCCGCTGGAGGAGGTACACCTCGACGAGACCGACAGCGCGCTCGCCGTCCATGTGCGCGCGGCCTTCGTCGCCGCGCAGGCCGCCGCCCGCCACATGGACGACGGTGGCCGCATCATCAGCATCGGAAGCTGCTTCGCGGAGCGGGTCCCCTACCCCGGCGTCACCCTCTACGCCATGACGAAGGCCGCACTCACCGGGCTCACCAAGGGGCTGGCGCGCGACCTCGGACCACGGGGCATCACCGCCAACGTCGTGCACCCCGGCTCCACCGACACCGACATGAACCCCGCCGACGGCCCCGGCGCCGATGCCGAGCGCGAACTGATCGCCCTCGGCCGCTACGCCGAGGCCGAGGAGATCGCCGCGACCATCGCCCACCTCGCCGGGCCCGCCGGCGCGTACATCACCGGTACCGCGATCGCCGTGGACGGCGGCTTCGCCGCATGACAAGCCCTACGAGGACGGGAAGACCACAGATGGCCTGGCTCATGCTGATCGGTGCGGGACTGCTGGAGATCGTGTGGGCGATAGCGCTCAAACAGAGCGCCGGGTTCACCCGGCCTTGGCCCACCGCGCTGGGCGTCACGACCGCCGCCGCCAGCTTCGTCATGCTGACAGCGGCCCTCAAGAGCCTGCCCGTCGGCACCGCGTACGCCGTGTGGGTCGGCGTCGGCACCCTCGGTGTGGCCGTCACCGGCATCGCCGTCCTGCACGAAAGCCACTCCCCCGCGCGGCTGACGTTCCTCGCGTTGATCCTCACCGGAGTCATCGGCCTCAAGGCGATCGGCGAATGAGGGCCGGCACCAAGACACCGCGCTCCGGCACGATCCGCGCCGGGCGCACGGAGCCGGGCGTGAGAACGGTTGGCGTCCTTTGCGGCTCTGGCTTGCCCTTGCCCCTGTAGGGCGTGAGCAGTGGCGCCCGCGCCGTGGTAGCCGCAGCTTGACAGCTAACCGCATGGGATGTCTTGTCGGCCAGTACCAGCAGCCCGGCAGCCTCCAGCACGCGCAGGACTCCCCAGATGCGGGCCGCCGTCAGGTCGTACGTGCTGCCGGGCAGCGCGGCGAGCTCTGCGCACGTCTGGCCCTTGCGCAGGTGGATAGCACCATCGGCGCTAGTGTGCCGGACGTGAGTGCCCGGCCTTTGCCGCCGATTCCCGCACGGTGCCGGCGGGCCACGCCCGCCGTGTAGTCCAGGGTCCGGCGCGGCAACGGCAGCGAAGAACGATAGAAAAGCACGTGAAGCCTCTGGTGGGGCCAAGGTTGCTGTGATCAGCGGCCTCCGGCCGTAGGTGAAGAAGACTCACCAGGTGTTGCGGACGTTCGTGACGCTGGGAGCGATCGACGCGTCGGGCGTGTTGATCGCGAGCATCAGGCCGCCAACCCTCGTAGCGCGAGGTCAACCTGATGCTCGATCGTGCCAGGCGCCGGTTCGGGGATGAGTTGCACGATCCGGATGAGGCCGAGGAGCTGGTAGGCGATGTCCTCCGCGGTGACGTCCGGGGCAAGGGTGCGGTCGTTGGCGGATCGCTCGATGGCTTCGCGGCCAACGGTTGTCAGATGGGCAAGGCATCGCTCGAGATCCGCGTCGGAGGGGGATCCGCCCGCGAGTAGGTCGATCATGGCCTTGTTGGCGGTGAGTTGAGCCAGTGTCCTGGTGAAGAGTTCCCGCAGTCCGTCGATCGCCGACGCCCGATCAGGGAGGCGCGTGACGGCGAGCTCGGCGAGGTCGGACCCGGCGATGGCCTGCACGAGGTCTTCCCTGGTGGGGAAGTGCCGGTAGAGCGTGCCGATGCCGACTCCCGCCGCCGCCGCGACCGCACGCATGTCGACGGAAAGGCCGTGGTGCCGGAACGCGTCTTCTGCGGCCTTCAGGATCCGTTCCTTGTTCGCCACCGCGTCGCGTCGCTGCTTCCGGCCTTCCGCCATGTCCTCAGCATAACAATACGGAACATGCGTTCCGCATCGGCGCTACACTGTTCCGGAACTAGCGTTCCGGAAAGATGGGGGGGCGTCGTGAGGACGATCGTGGTCACGGGAGGCACGGACGGGATGGGCGCCGCCCTGGCGCGCCACTACCTCGCGGCAGGGGATCGCGTGGTGGTGATCGGGCGTAGCCGCGCCAAGTTCGAGGCGCTGGTCGCGGCCTCGGCGCATCGGTCCCCTTCGGCGCCATCCAGGGGCGAGTTCATCGCGGCCGACCTCTCCCTCGTTGAGGACGGTCGCCGCGTGGTCAGCCTGCTGAAGGAGACCCACGAACGCATCGACGCGCTGGTGCTCGCGGCGTCGTTCATCCGGCAGCGCCGGCAGAGCACCCCCGAAGGGCACGAGGCGTCCTGGTCGCTGTTCTTCCTCAGCAAGTACCTGTTCGTCACGCGACTTGCCGACCTTCTGCGCGTCGGCGACAGGCCGGTCATCGTGAACACCGCTGTCCCGGGCGCCCGCCCGGGTGCCATCGCGTTCGACGATCTGGAGATGGTCCACGGGTTCACCTTCAAACGGTCGAACGCTCAGCAGCGTCGAGCGAACGAACTGCTCGGAATCCTCGCCACCGACCAGAACCCGGATCTCAGCTACGTCACCTGGGGACCCGCCCGCCTGGTCCGCTCCAGCCTCGCCGGCGACCTGGGGCCGGGCATGAAGATCGCTGCCGCCGTTCTGGGGCCGTTGCTGGGCCAACGTCCCGACGATGCGATCCAGCCGATCATCGACATCATCGACACGCCCACCCCGGGTCGAGCCGCCTACCGCGGTGCCAGGAAACGCCCGCTCACCGTCGGTGCCCAGGACGATAAGGACGCTGCACGCCTCGCCTTTGCCGTCGAGGAGATCCTCTGACGCCGCACCGTGTCGAGGCACCTCGCGAGGCTCGGACTTGGTCAACGGCGGTGCATCGACCCCAGCGGCGGGCGCGAAGCGCGGCCACGTCTACCTGCACTCCATGGCTGACGGGTTCTCCCGGCTCGCCTACACCGAACCCCCTGGCCGATGAGAAGGGCGCCACCGGGGATGGATCACTCGGCGGGGAGGCGACGCTCGGTAATGAACCTGGAGTGGGGAGGGCGGCGGATGCGCGCACGGGCCTGAGGGGAGGCGGCGTCGATGACGCGGTCCTTCAGGTTCAGGCAGACGCGCTGATGGGTCGCGGAAAGGTGCGAGCCGGCGAGCCGGGCGACCGCCTCACCGTCTCCGGCGGCGATCAGCTCGATGATCCGGCGATGGGTGACGATCACGTCGTTGCGCTCGTCCGCCGCCGGGTAGCTGCCGCTCGGAGCGGCCGTCTGGGCCCACTGCTCCTCCTGCACCGACCACAGGGAGGTCAGGCTGCCGATCACCAGGCGCAGGGTGGCGTTCTCGTGGAAGGACACGATCTCGTCGTGGAAGGCCCGGGCGATACGGGTGAACTCGACGTCGTCGGTGAGGTGCTCCTCACTGATCGCGACCAGTTCCTCCAGCCGCGGGATGACGACCTCGGCACGGTCGGGGCGGGCGGCGCACGCCTTGGCGGCGAGGGGTTCGAGCTCCGCCAGCGCGTTCGCCAGATCCGTGACGTTCACCCGGAGTGCCTGGAGGGTCAGCCCCAGCGCGTACCCGGCGGTGCCCTCGTCGGGGGCGTGCACGATCGCGCCACCGACATTGCCGCGGCGGATGGTGATCAGGCCCTCGGTCTCCAGAATGCGCAGGCCCTCGCGAACCGACGGGTAGCTCACACCGAACTCGGCGACCAACTCGTCCTGTTTTGGGAGCTCGGAGCCATTGACGAGGTCGGCGGTAAGGATCCGGTGCCGTAGCGCCGCCGCGACCTCTTCCGCGATGCGCGTCTGGCCGAGACGGCCCCCGCCGGGTGGCAAAACCATACTTACAATCCTAGCAGGGAAAGAGTCATGGCTCGGCGGAGAAGAGGTTCGCGGAGACACGAGCGCGATGCCATTTCGCGCCGCCGCACAGGTGTTCGTTGAGCTTGGCGCGTTTGAGGAACAGATGCAGGTCGTGTTCCCAGGTGTAGCCGATACCGCCGTGCAGTTGCACCGCCGTTCCGGCGCTTCGGGCGGCCACCTCGCACACATGTGACTTGGCCATCGAGGCGGCCTCCGACGTCGCGGGGGAGGCGGGGCCGCGGTCCACTCGGCACGCCGCGTCGCGCACGAGTTCCCGGGCGGTGTGGACGTCGACCAGCATGTCGGCCGCCTGATGCTTGACGGCCTGGAAGGAGCCGATCGGGCGGCCGAACTGGACGCGCCGACCGGCGTAGTCGACCGTCATGTCCAGGACGCGGCGCGCGATTCCCAGGGAGTCCGCGGCGACGGCGGTCGCGGCCCGGTTCACCAAGGCGGCGACGAGACGCTCAGCCGCCGCGCCCCGCGCCAGTACGTTCGTCTCGTCCACCCGGACCCTGGTGAGCCGGACGGCGTCGACGCAGCGCGTCCCGTCCACCATCTCCAGCGGCTCCACGCTCACCCCGGCATCGGTGCGGGCCACGACGGCGACGATCCGCTCCCCCGCCGCGGTCCGGGCGGCGACCACGAACAGGTCGCCGCACCGGGCGTCCAGGACGTGACCGCACGCCCCGTCGAGGACCATGCCGCCCACCTCGCGGGCAGTGATCGCGTCGCCGTCACCGGCGCCGAACGCGCCGGGGAGCAGCGCCGTTCCGCGCAGCGTGCCGGCGGCGAGCCCGGGGAGCCAGCGCTCCCGCGGTCCGGGCGAATCGGTCAGCAGCAGCGCGCCCACGCACAGGACCGCCGAGGAGACGAGCGGGAGCGAGGCCGCACGGGCGCCGGTCTCCTCCAGCAGCGTCATCACCGCGGCGAAGCCGGCACCGGCGCCGCCGTACGGCTCGGGGACCTCCAGGCCGAACCAGCCCAGCTCGGCGGCCTCGCGGACCAGCCGCGGATCCGGCTCCCCTCCCGCCTCGACGACGGCGCGCACCCGTTCGGAGGACGCCTCGACCGTCAGGAACCGCGCGGCCACCTCGCGAAGGGCCTCGATCTCCTGCTGGTCGGCGCCGTTCATGCCAACCCCGGTTCGCGGGGCAGGCCGAGGGCCCGCTCACCGATGATCGACCGCTGGATCTCGCTGGTGCCGCCCGGGATGGTCCACTCCCACGAGCCGATGAAGTCCAGCAACCAGGCGCCCGACTCCCAGCCCGCGCTCATCGGCCGGCGGGCCGCGCGCTGCCCGGCCGGCCCGGCGATCTCGACGCCGTAGCCGGTGACGCGCTGCAGCAGTTCGCTGTAGTAGAGCTTGATGACGGACGCCAGGGCGCCCGCGGCGGGCACATCGGACTCGGCCTCGGCCACGGCCCTCGCGACCAGCAGGCGCAGCGCGCGCACCTGCGTCGCAAGCCGGGCGAGGTGGTCGCGCACGGCGGAGTCGTCGGCCATCGGGGAGCCGTCCGGCCCGGTGGTGCGGCGGGCGAGGTCGACAAGCCGGCCGAATCCGACCGCCAGGCGTTCGGCGAGTTCCACCATGGTCGCCCCGCGCTCGGTGTTCAGCGTCCGCTGGGCCACCCGCCAGCCGTCGTTCTCCGGCCCGATGAGGTTGGCGGCCGGGATCTCGACATCGGTCAGGAAGATCTCGCAGAAGTGCTCCTCGCCGCCCGCCTGCCGGATGGGCCGCACGGTGAGTCCCGGGCTGCGCATGTCCATCAGGAAGTAGGAGATGCCGCGCCGCTTCGGGGCGTCCGGGTCGGTGCGCGCAAGGAGCAGGCACCAGTCCGCGTACATCGCCAGGCTGGCCCACACCTTCTGGCCGTTGACGACGTAGACGTCACCGCGCCGCTCGGCCCGCGTCCGCAACGAGGCCAGGTCCGAACCGGCCTCCGGCTCGCTGAAGCCCTGACACCAGACCTCGCCGTCGAGGATCGCCGGGAGGTGGCGCTCGCGCTGCTCCGCCGTGCCCGCGTCGAGGAGGGTGGCCGCCGCGTGGTGCAGCGACACGAAGTGCAGCACCAGCCGGGGCGCCTCGGCCCGGGCCAGTTCCTCGAAGATCACCGCCTGTTCGGCAAGGGAGAAGCCCCCGCCGTAGTCGGCCGGCCAGTGCGGCACGGCGAGCCCACCGGCGCGCAGCGTGCCCAGCCATTCCCTCTGGAACCGGACGAACTCCTCGTGGCTCGCGCCGGTCTGCCGCTCCTGCCAGCCCGCCGGAACGTTGGCGGCGCACCAGTCGCGGACGGCGGCCCGCAGCGCCGCCAGATCCGGCTCGCCGGTGTCCGTCCTCACCGGACGCACCGGCGCCGCGGTACGGCTGCTCACGCGCTCTCCTCCTTCATCGGCTGCCTCACCGGCCGGCACGCCCTGACCGCGGGGACGTCTCCTTGCGCAGGCTTGGGACCGTGGACGGGAACAGCCCGTCGAACCCGTCGGCCAGCACCAGATCGGTGAACCAGCGCTCGGTATCGGGCCGGTTGAGCGGCAGCCGGCGCAACGGCTGGCTGTGCCGGGAGATCCACGATATGGCCACCTCATCGCAGAAGCCGGTCGCCCCATGGAACTGGTGGCCGGCCCGCAGCACCACCTCGGCGGCCCGCAGCCCGGCCACCCGGGCGGCGGCGACATCGGCCAGCAGGCCCGCGCGGCGGCGGTCGGCCGACCAGAGCGCGTAGAGAGCCTGCTGCTCGAACATCTGCATGGCGGTCACGGCGTCGGCCAGCCGGTGCTGCACCGCCTGGTTCTCGATGATCGGGGCGCCGAACTGGACGCGCTCGCGGGCGTGGGTCACCGTCAGCTCCAGTGCGCTCTCCAGCATGCCCAGCAGCGTGAAGATCTGCAGGTGCAGCGCCAGCGCGAGCGTGACCGGCGAGCCGGGAACGGGCTCTCCGGGGATGAGGTCGGCGACGAAGGGGCCGAGGCGGCCGCCGCGCCGTGGCCCGGAGGCCGCGTCCGCCCGGGCGGGTGCCAGGCTGCCCGACGTCCCGGCCAGCCACCAGTCGAGCGGCAGGTCGCCCATGTTGACCCGGAAGCGACCGCCGCGGCCCGCCCGGCGGTCGTCGACCACCGCGAGCGCGGCGCCGGCGGTGCCGTGCGCGGCCACCATGTTGCCCGCCACACGCTCGGCCAGCGGGTACGGCAGCGCGAACGCCCCGGCCGAGCGGCAGGCCGCCGCGGCCGCTTGCAGTTCTTGCTCCCCCGCGTCGGGGACGAGTTCGAGGAGCCCGAGCGAGTCCAACAGCGGCTCGATCTCGCGAGTCCGCACCTCCGGCTCGGACTCCGCGCGCATCACCAGGTCGAACCCGCCGGCGTCTCGCAGGGCCCGGCGGACGACCGCGTCCAGCTCGCGGGCCTCCTCGTCGAAGTCGGGCATGAAACGCTGGTCAGCCATGTCGGACGAGGGTCCTTCCGATCAGGTTCCGCTGCATCTCGAGCGTCCCGGAGGCGATGGTCGCGGCCTGCGCGTAGCGCCAGTGGTCCTCGACGGCGGCGGCGAAGCGCGCCAGGCGATGCTCCGGATCGGCCGGGTCGGCGGCGGCGGCCGGATCGGCCGGTCCGAGCGCGGCCGAACCCAGCAGGTCCATGAGGACCTCGGCGACGCTCTGGTCGAGCAGCGTCGCGGCGACCCGGTAGGCGGCGACGACGGCGGGGTCGGTGTGACCTTCCGCCTGGGCCTGGAGCACCTTGTACGCGAGAAGCCGCACCCCCCGCGTCTCCAGCAGCGCGGTCGCCCAGCGGGTGACCTGGCTCTCCGGAAGGTCGTCCCATACGTCCGCGAGGGCCTGGGGGGCCAGTTGGAGCAGCCGATCGCAGCGGGCGTAACGGGAGATCCCGACGCGCTCGTAAGCGAGGACGTCCCGGACCACCGCCCAGCCCTCGCCCACCTCCCCGAGGACGCCCGAGTCGTCGACGGCGACGTCGTCGAAGAAGACCTCGTTGAGGTGGTGCGGTCCGAGCATGCTCCGGATCGGGCGGACCGTGATGCCCGGCGAGTCGACGGGCAACAGGAACACCGTGATGCCGCGCCTCCGGTGACCGCCGGTGCGGGCCAGCAGGAAGCACCACTGGGCGATGCCCGCGTAGGACGTCCAGCACTTCTGACCGTTGATCCGCCAGCCGCCGCCGTCCGCCCTGGTCGCCGTGGTTCGCAGGGCGGGGAGGTCGGATCCGGCGTCCGGCTCGCTGAAGCCCTGGCACCAGATGACCTCGCCGGCGGCGATGGGCGGCAGGAACCGCGCGCGCTGCTCCGGGGTGCCGTGCTTCATGATCGCCGGACCGACCCAGTTGACGCCCATGTACTGGGCTCCGCGCGGCTCGTGGTGCGCCCACATCTCCTCGCGCATGACGGTCTGTTCCCAGATCGAGCCGCCGCGCCCGCCGTACTCCTCCGGCCAGGCCATCGTCAGCAGGCCATCGCGGGCCAGTACACGGCAGAACGCCTGCGCCACTTCCAGGTCGCGGGGGTCGTCGGTGAAGGCGCCGAGGAAGTCCGCGGGCACATGCTCCGCGATCAGTTCGCGCAGCCGGGCGCGCAGCGCGTCGGACTCGGCTCCGAACTCGAATTCCATCCGCGTCCTCACCGCAGATCGAAGCCGCGGAAACCGGCCTCGGCGACCGCGTGGCACCGGCGGACGTACTGGTGGAATCCACCCCCGTAGGGGATGAAGATCCGCGAACCGTCGTCCTTGTTCACATGGACCATGTAGTTGTCGACCTGCCTCCTGATCAGCGGCCGGGCGACCTCGGCGGCGTGCGCGGTCCATTCGTCCTGCGCCTGCCGCGTCGGCTCGATCCGATCGGCTCCGCGCTCCCGTGCGTGATCGATCAGGTCGCCCACGAAGTCGAGGTGCTGCACGTTGTGCACGTTCATGTTCGCCAGGACCGACGGGCTGCCCGGCCCGGTGATCAGGAAGAGGTTGGGGAAGCCCGCCGTCATGAGGCCCAGATAGGTCTGCGGGCCGCGCCGCCACCGGTCGCTGACCAGTTCGCCGGCGGCGTTGCGGATGTCCGCCCCGTCCAGCGCGCCGGTGAACGCCTCGAATCCGATGGCGAACACGATGACGTCGAGGTCGTAGGAGGTGTCCCTGGTCTCGATGCCGCCGGGGGTGATCCGGCGGATGGGGTCGGACCTGATGTCCGCCAGCGTCACGTTGTCCTGATTGAAGATCTCGTAGTAGCCCGTGTCGACGCAGAGCCGCCGGGTCCCGATCGGGTAGGCGTTGGGCACCAGCCGTTCGGCCACCACCGGATCCTTGACGACCTCGCGCACCTTGTCGCGGACATAGTCGCCCACGATCCGGTTGGCCTCCAGGTCCGTTCCCTGGTCGGAGAACAGCGTCAGCATCGGCTGGCCGCCGAACGCCCAGCGCTCGTCGAGCAGCTCGCGGCGCCGCTTGGGGGAGAAGTCGGCCGCCCGGCCGACGTAACCCGGAGTGAGGTTGCCGGCGGGCGCGGCGGCCACCTTCCTGCGCACCGCGGCCAGGTCGCGGGACAGCTCGGCGTGCAGCACGGGGTCGGCGGGCCGGTTGTGCGCCGGCACCGAGTAGTTGGGGGTCCGCTGGAACACCACGAGGCGCTCGGCCTCCGCGGCGATCGCCGTGGACGCCTGGACGCCCGACGATCCCGTCCCGATGACCCCGACCTTCTTCCCCCTCAGGTCGACACCGTCCTGTGGCCAGTGGGAGGTCAGCACCCACCGGCCGCGGAAGGTGCCGAGCCCTGGGAACCGCGGCTCACGGGCCTTGGACAGCTGGCCGGTCGTGCAGACCAGGAACCGCCCGGTGACGACGTCGCCCGCGTCGGTCTCCACGACCCACCGCCGCGCGTCCTCGTTCCAGCGCGCGCCGACCACCGAGGTGCGGAACCGGAAGTGCCGCCGGACGTCGAACCGGTCGGCGACGTGCTTCAGGTACCGCAGGAGTTCCGGCTGCGCGGCATACCGCTCACTCCACCGCCACTCGCGGTACAGGTCGTCGTCGAAGAGGTAACAGTAGTAGTGACTTTCCAGGTCAACGCGAGCGCCGGGGTAGGCGTTGTGGTACCACACTCCCCCCACCTCGGGAGCGCTCTCGATGCCGAGCACCGACAGTCCTTGGCGCGTCAGCCGGTGGACGGCGTAGATGCCGCCCATCCCGGCCCCGATGACGATCACATCCCGATCCGGCCGACTCATGCCGGCACCTCGCCGATCAACGCCTCACTCATCTTCTCGCCTCGCCATGTCGATGTGCGGAACCTGTTGGAGCCTGTCGGGGCCTGTTGGGCCGGTCGGAGCATGCGTGTCAGGGGCGGGCCGTCTGGCCACCGTCGATCAGGTACGGGGCACCCGTGATGTAGCCGGCCTCCGGGCTCAGCAGGAAGGCGATCAGCGCGGCGATCTCCTCGGGACGCGCGTACCGGCCAAGCGGCTTGCTCGCCAGGAACGCCTCCCGGGCGCGCGCCGCGTCGCCGCCCGCCGCGCGCTCCGCGTCGAGCATCATCGGGGTCTCCACGCCCGAGGGGCAGACGCAGTTGACCCGGACGCCGAAGGGCGCGCCCTCGACGGCGGTCGCCTTCGTCAGGCCGATCACCGCGTGTTTGGCCGCGCTGTAGGGCGCCCGGCCGGGATAGCCGGCCGTGCCCGCGGTCGAGGCGAGGTTGACGATGGCCCCGCCGACCCGCTTGAGGTGGGGGAAGACGGCCTTGGTGCCCAGCCAGACCGCCTTGAGATTGACGGCGACCACCCGGTCGAACTCGTCCTCCGGGTATTCCTCGACAGGGGCGCTGGGGCCGTTGATGCCGGCGTTGTTGACCAGGCCGTCGATCCGGCCCCAGTCCTCGGCGACCTTGGCGACGCAGGTGTTCAGCGCCGCGGTGTCGGTGACATCGAGCTCGTAAGGGCGGGCCCGCTCCCCGGCGGCGTCGATCCGGGCGGCGACGTCGGAGACCGGCGAGCCCGGCAGATCGAGGAGCGCCACCCGGGCGCCCTCGGAAGCCAGCCGCACCGCGACCGATTCGCCGATCCCCTGCGCGGCCCCGGTCACCAGGACGACCCGGTCGGCGAACCTCTCAGGCATTGCCTTCCTCCACCAGGTAAAGTAGTAATACTTGCTATCTTATCAAGAATTAGAAGGGACGAATAGGGGCGGCTCGGTCATGGCCGAGCCCATGCCGCCTTGTGGTGCGTCAGCGTCTCGGGATCCGGGCCACCAGTTCCTGCTTGCGGATCTTTCCGAACGCCGTGGTCGGCAGCTCGTCGAGCGCGAACCACGCCACCGGCACCTTCTGACGGGCCAGACCGCGCGCCCGGACGAACTCCACGAGCTCCTCGGCACCGGGCGGTTCGGAGTCGGCGCGGACCACGTAGAACGCGACCGGGACCTCGCCGTACCGCTCATCGGGGCCGGGAACGACCGCCACGTGCAGGACGCCGGGATGCGCGAGCACGGCCTCCTCGATCTCGCGCGTCGAGAACTTCTCCCCGCCCCGGTTGACGATGTCCTTGACCCGGCCGGTGATCACAACGTTCCCGTCCTCGTCGACGCGGCCGACATCGCCGGTCACGAACCAGCCCTCGGCCGGATCGAGCGCGGCGGCGTTGTCGTCCTCGTTCACGTAGCCGAGCATCCGCTCGGGCCCGCGGACGCGGATCAGCCCGTCCCTGCCCGGCCCCAGTGGCACGCCCGACGCGTCCACGACGCTCACCTCCGAACCCGGGCCGACGGGGCCGTCGGTATCGCGGCGGACGGCGATCGGCGTCGTGGCGTTGGCGATCGTCGTGCTCATGTGCTCGGTCGAGCCATAACAGCGCCAGGCGTGCAGCCCGATCCGCTCGGCCCGGTCGATCAGTCCAGGATCGGTCGCCGCGCCGCCGACCGAGTACCCCCGCAGCGATGACCGGGTCATCCCGGCGGCCTCGTAGGCGGCGAGGATCTCCTGCAGGAAGATCGGGGTGCCGGAGGAGATCGTGCATCCCTCCTCCTCGATGAGGCGCACCGCCCGCCCGGCGTCCCAGACGTCCTGCAGGACGACGGGAGCCCCGGCGGTGACGGGCATGGTGAACCCGACGATCAGGCCGGTCAGGTGCGCGAACGGCGCCGGCATGAAGCTGACGTCGCGCCAGGAGACGCCCCAGGTCTCCCGCATCTGGCGGGTCTCGGCGAGCAGTCCCACCGAGTCGACGACCACGCCCTTGGCACGTGCGGTCGTCCCGGAGGTGTAGGCCACCACGCACGGATCCTCCGCCGTGACCACCGCCGGCACGCGGACGTCGGGCGCCGGGCGCTCCAGGAGCGGGCCCAGCTCGGTCCAGCCCGAAGCGGTGCCGCGCACCGCCAGCCGCAGCCGTGGCTGTGGCGTCCCGAGGCCGTCCAGGACGGTGTCGAGCAACGCGGTGTGCGGGTGCCCGCGGAACCGGACGGGGGTGACCACCGCCGCCGGGCGCAGCTCGGAGAGGATCTGCCGGAGCTCGTGCTCCCTGTAGATCATGACGATCGGGTTGTTGACGGCGCCCACCTGCCAGGTGGCCAGCGCCACCACGGCGGCCTCCCACCAGTTGGGAATCTGCCAGGCCACCACGTCGCCGGGTCCGATCCCGGCGTCCCGGAAGGCCGCCGCGAGCGCGTTGGCGCGCCGCCGGAGCCCACGATTGGTCACCCTGACAGCACCGTCGACGATCGCGGTCCGGTCGGGGAACTGGTCGAGGCGCGCGATCAGCCGCTCGCCGACCACCGAGTCGTCGATGAGACCCGCCCGCCGCCACGCCGTCCGCAACCGCTCGGGCTGCCGGTACTTGTCGAACCTGCCGCGCGCCAGCACGCCGCTCCCGCCCGCGCCGGACCCGCCGCCGCTGATCCCGCCGCCGGTCATGAGGCCGAGCTCCAGACGGGGGAACGGCCTTCGAGGAAGGCCGCAGGCCCCTCGGTCGCGTCGGGATGCGCCCAGTGCGCGCGGATCGAGTCCCAGCCGCGGTCCATGACGGCGCGCAGGAGCGTCTCCTCGAGGTCCACCAGCGCCTTCCTGCTGCGCCTGACCGCGGCGGGCGAGTTGGCGGCGATCGCCCGGGCCAGCTCCAGCGCCCGGTCGAGCAGCGTCCCGTCGGGAACGACCTCGGAGACCAGGCCCGCCTCCTGCGCCGCCGCGGCGTCCAGCCGCTCGGACCGGCCGAGCAGCGCCATCCGCGTGATGACGTCGAAGCGCGCCCGCAGCGCGAGCATCACCGGCTCCAGTGCGGTGACCTGGCCCATCGTCACGTGCGGGTCGAGGAACGAGGCGCTCTCCCCCGCGATCACGATGTCCCCCTCGGCGACGAAGTGCAGTCCCCCGCCGGCGCACACCCCGTTCACCGCGACGACGACCGGGACCTCGACCCGATGCCGCGGCAGGAACGCCAGCTCCTCCTTCGAGGTCGCCCCGTACCGCGTGCGCGTCGATTCCAGCATCGAGGCGTCGGCACCGGCGCAGAAGCCCTTCCCGGCGCCCGTCACGACGACGCAACGCACGCCCGGCGTTCCGGCCACCGTGTCCCACAGCGCGCTCAGCTCGCGCATCATCCGCGCGTCGAAGGCGTTCAGCCGGTCCGGCCGGTTCAAGGTGACCACCAGGATCCGGCCGTCGTCCTCCCACCGCGTGATCAGCGTCGCCGGCGATGCGGGGTCCGGTACGCCGGCGAGCGGGGTCTCCTCGCTTGCCACGGTCTCTCTTCTCCTCGGCGTTCGACAATGGGCCGGCCGTGCCGGCGGGCCCGGATCGGGCTCAGACGATGACCATCCCGCCGCTGACCGACAGCGTCTGGCCGGTGACGTAGCCCGCGCCGGGGCCGCAGAAGTAGGCGATGGCCGACGCCACGTCGGCCGGGGTGCCGAGCCTGCGCATCGGGATGCCGCGCCGCAGCTTGTCCAGCATTCCGGGGGCCTGCCGCATGGAGTCGGCCAACAGCGGGGTGTCCACGATCCCGGGCGACACCGCGTTGACGGTGATCTCGTCCCGGGCGAGCTCGCGCGCGAGCGACCGGGTGAGCGCGAGCACGCCGCCTTTGGCCGCGGTGTAGGCGGCCCCGTTCGACATGCCGGTCCGCGCCGAGTCCGAGGCGACGTTGACGATGCGGCCGTCGCCCCACTCCCGCAGGACCGGCACGACCTCCCGGGTGACCTTGATGGTCCCGCTGAGGTTGATGGCCAGCAACGTGTCGACGAGGTCGTCGTCGTGATCCTCCAGCGGGACGTTGAGCGTCCAGCCCGCGTTGTTGACCAGCCCGCCGAGGCCGCCGAGCCGCGCGGCGGCCTCGGCGACGGCCGCACGGATCGTGGCGGCGTCGGTGACGTCCAGGAGGAACGCGTGGGCCGCGCCACCGGCGTCGCGGATCGCGGCCGCGGCCTTCTCGGCGCCGTCCCCGTCCCGGTCGGTGACGGCGACCGGGTGCCCGCGGGCGGCCAGCACCTCGGCCGCGCACCGCCCGATGCCGCTCGCCGCCCCGGTCACCAGAATCGGACGCGGACGCTCTTCGCTCTCCTCCCCGATCACGATCCCAGTTAACATTAAAAGTATTGAAAGGACAAGAAGGGATCGTGTTAAGGTTCGGCGCGGCCGCCGGTGCGGGACCGGCGCCGGGGAGCGAGGTCGGTCGGATGGACACCGAGAGGCTTGCGATCGTCGTGGGGGCGTCATCCGGGATCGGCGCGGAGACGGGCCGGATCCTGGCCGAGCGGTACGAGGTCCTTCTCGTGGCCCGCCGCGCGGACAGGCTGCGCGCGCTCGCGGACGAGATCGGCGGGTCGTTCCTCGCCGCCGACGTCACCGTCGCGGAGGACGTGCGACGGCTCGGCGAGCACGTGCGCGAGCGCGGTCTGCGCCCGGCACTCGTCGTGTACTCGGCCGGGGTGATGAAGCCGTCCCCCGTGCACCGCACCGAGGTCGAGGACTGGGACCGCATCCTGTCGGTGAACCTGCGCGGCGCGTTCCTCACGGCTCGCGCGCTGGTCCCCGCCCTGGAGCCCGGCGCCCGCATCGTCTTCGTGTCGTCGGTCGCGGCCGACAAGGGACAGCCGGGCCTGTCCTCGTACGCGGCCTCCAAGGCGGGGCTGGAGCGGTTCGCCGAATCGCTCGCCGCCGAACTGGAGCCCAAGGGCGTAGCCGTGCACGTCGTCGCCCCCGGCCCGACGGCGACCCCACTGCTCGACCTGCCGGACACCTCCCCGTTCCAGCTCGAGGCGCGCCGGGTGGCCGAGGTCGTCGACTGGCTGAGCCGGCTCCCCACCGACGTCGTGATCAAGAAGATCACCCTGAGGGCCCCGATCAAGGGGCCCTTCGCCCGCAGGCGTCACGACAGGTAGGCGTCCTGCAGGTTGCGGTCCAGGCCGGGGTCGGCGGGGGTGCCGGAGCCGACCAGCCGGCCGCGCTGCAGGATATGGACCCGGGAGCAGACCGCCTTGGCGACCTCCAGACGCTGCTCGACCAGGAGCACGGCCGTTCCCTCCTGCGTGATCCGCATGATGATCTCCTCGACCCGGTTCACGAGGGCGGGCGCCAGACCGTTGGTCGGCTCGTCCATCAGCAGGACCCGGGGACCGCCGACCAGCGCGCGGCCGATGGCCAGCATCTGCTGCTGCCCACCGCTGAGAGCCCCGGCGGCCTTGCCGAGGTGCGGCACCAGCTCCGGGAGCAGCGCCAGCACACCGTCAACGGTGTACGTCGAGGTCCGGCCCCGTACCGCGGTCGCGCCGAGAGCGAGGTTGTCCCGCACCGACAGGCCCGGGAACACTCGCCGCCCCTCCAGCACATGCCCGAGGCCCATCCGGGCCCGCGCCGCCGCGTCCTTCCCCGTGACGTCGGTCCCGTTCAGCAGGACGTGGCCGCCGCGGACGGGTTCCAGCCCGCCGGCCGCCCGCAGCAGCGAGGTCTTGCCCGCCCCGTTGGCGCCCAGCACCCCCACACAGGTGGCCTCCGGCACGTCGAGGGACACCCCGTGCACGGCGGTGATGCCGCCATACGAGACGACGAGCCCCGACAGGCTCAGCGCGTCGCCGGTCATTTCTCTCCCAGGTAGGCGGTGCGGACGGCGTCGGCGGTCGCGAGCTCGCCGGGCGGTCCCTTCCAGAGCACGGTGCCGAGGTCGAGCACGATGACCTCGTCGACCAGCCGCCGGATGAAGTCGAGGTGGTGCTCGACCACGATGACCGCGCACCCCGCGGCGGCCAGCGCGCGGATGCACTCGGCGAGCTTGTCGATCTCGGCCGAGGCCAGGCCGGCGGCCGGCTCGTCGAGCAGGAGGACGCGAGGGCCCGCGTGGACGGCCACGGCGATCTCCAGGAACCGCAACTGCCCATGGCTCAGGCGGCCGCCCTCACCGCGCATCGCGGCGGCGTCGCCGGGATCGATCCCACCCGCTCGGAGCAGCTCGGCCGCCATCGCCGCGCCCGTCCCGGCGGGCACGCCGGCGCGCCGGTGCAACGCGAAGTGCTCGCCGACGCCCAGTCCCGGGAACGTCTTGGGGATCTGGAACGTCCTGCCCACCCCGTGCCGCGCGATCTCGTGCGGCCGCCGTCCGACCAGGTTCTCCCCGTCGAGCGTGATCGTGCCCGCGGTCGGGGCGTACAACCCGGACAGGACGTTGAGCAGCGTCGTCTTCCCGGAGCCGTTGGGCCCGACGAGCCCGAGCACCTGCCCCGGGCGCACCTCCAGGTCGACGCCGTCCAACGCGCGGACCCCGCCGAAGGACTTCGCCACGCCACGGGCCACCAGCACCGGCGCCTGACCGTCCGGCTCGGGTTTCCCGGCGTCCGGCTCGCCCGTCCCCGCGGCCCGGCCCGCGAACGGGTTCGGGACGGCGGCGCTCGTGCCGCTCAGCAGCCCGCGCGGGCGCAGCAGCATGAGCGCGATCAGCAGCGCGCCGTAGAGATACGCGTTGAGCCCGGGGAACGCCGTCAGCTCCAGCGGGACCAGGGTCAGGACAAGGGCTCCGAGGAGCGGCCCGTACACCGATCCGGCACCGCCGAGGATCACCATCACCAGCAGCATGATGGACAGCTGCGAGTTCAGCGCGTTGGGGGTCAGGTAGAGGGACAGATAGGCGAACAGCCCGCCGGCCAGGGAGCCGAAGGCCGAGCCCAGCGCGAACCCGAGGACCCGCGTGCGGTACGGAGACACGCCGAGGGCGATCGCGCCGGGCTCGCCGTCGCGGACGGCGAGGGACGCGCGGCCGAACCGCGAGTGCCGGATGCGGTGGTGTGCCACGTAGGCCAGGTAGGCGCAGGCCAGGATGATCGCGGGCAGCAGCAACTCGGAGTCCGTCTGCTCGCCGCCCGGCACCACGATCGGCACGATGCCGGACACGCCCGCCGTGCCACCGGTGAGCGAATCCAGTTCGAGGATCAGGTCCGTCGTCACCAGGGTCAGCCCGAGTGACACCATGGCCAGCCCGATGGTCCCCAGCCGCCCGGCCGGCGCGCCGATGCCGAGCCCCACGACGAACCCCGCGGCCAGGGCGGCGGGCAGCGTCCACCAGATGACCCAGCCGAGCTCGGACGTCAGGATCCCGGCCACGTAGGCGCCGACCGCGAACGCGGCGCCCTGCCCCAGCGAAAGGGCGCCGCCGAAGCCCGCGGGGATGTTGAGGCCCAGCGCGGCGATCACGTACACGGCGAGCAGCAGGGTCACGTAACTGTCGTAGGTGCCGCCGCCCCAGAAGGAGACGAGGGCGAACGCGATCAGCACGGCGATGAGGCCGTTGATCCAGGGATTCGCCAGCGGTCCGCGGATCGGTGCCGGCAGCGCCGCCACCGCCGCCGTCACACGGGCGCCGATGCCGGCCTGCGCTGCCCGCAGGCCGCGAAGAGCACCGCTCATACCGTCCGCGCTCCCATCGCACCGAACACGCCGAACGGCCGCACCAGATAGACCAGCAGGAGGACCGCGAACATCACCAGGTTGATGAGCAGGCTTCCTACGAAGGCGTCCGCGATCTGCACGACCAGCCCCACGACCAGGCCGCCGAGCAGCGCGCCCCGCAGGTCGCCCAGCCCGCCGAGCGCGGCGGCCACGAACCCGTTGAACAGATAGGCCAGTCCCAGGCCGGGGCTCACCAGCTCGGTCGGGGCGATGACCAGCCCGGACACCAGGGCCACGACTCCGGCCAGGACGGCGGCGAGCTGGGACATCCGGGCGGGCGAGATCCCGATCGCCGCCGCTCCGTCCACGTCCTCGGAGACGGCGCGCAGCATCCGCCCGACCCGGGTGCGCGTGTAGAGCAGACCCAGCAGCAGCGCGAGCACGACGGGGGCCGCGATCAACACCAGTTCGGCGGGCGAGATCCGGATCGGCCCGAGGCTGATCTTTTCGGTGCCGGCGCCGTAGGGGTAGGCCACCGACTGGCCGCCGAACGGCTCGGCCAGAAGCTGGGCGAGGATGACGCTCGCCCCCAGCGTGGACAGGATCCACGGAAGGCCGTTGTGCACGCGCAGGAACGGGCGGATGGCCAGCCGTTCCTCGACCAGCGAGGCGCCGATCACCGCGGCCGCCGCCAGCGGCATGGCGATGGGCAGCGGCAGATGCCAGAGCCGGGTGGCGGCCAGCACCACGATCGGGCCGGCGATGATGAGCTCGCCGTGTGCGAAGTTCAGCACACCCGTCGTGCGTTGCAGCACCGCGAACCCGAGGGCGACGAGGGCGTAGATCGCCCCTACCGCCACCCCGGGGACGACGATCTCGTTGAGCAGCCCGTTCACCGCTCACCGGCCTTACCGAGTCGAGGGGCGGGCATCAGCCGACCGCCGCCTGCCGGCAGGTTCCCGCGTCGCAGGGGAACGACGGCTGGAACAGCCCTAGCTGGTCGGGCGAGAGCCCGAGGCGCTTGTCGGGCCCGTAGACGTAGTTGCCCTGCGCGCCGGCGAAGCGCTGCCCGGACATGAGGACCTTCTTGATCTCAGCGGGGTCGGTGCTGCCGGCCTTGTCGGCCGCGGTGCGGACGAGGGTCACGGCGTCGAAGCCGTAGGCGCCGACCTGGTCGAGCGCCGAGAAGGTCTGCTTCCCGCGCTTGGCCTTGTATCCCTGGACGAACTCCCCGGCCGCCCCGCTGGGGGCCTGCCCGTCGCCGTCGGCCAGGAACGTCTTGGGCAGCGGGCCGCCCACCGACTTGGCCAGCACCTCCTTGGGCGCCGCCGCGATCACCGCAGGGTCGCCCATGGCCTTGGGCCCGACGAGCACACCTTTGTAGCCCGACTCGCCCACGCTCTTCATGGTCTGGACGAGCCCGGCGCCGTAGGTCCAGGCGATCAGCGCGTTCGCTCCCTGGCTCCTGAGGCCGTTCAGCTGGCGGGTGACGGAGGTGGCGCCCGTCGGGAAGTCGGAGTTGACGAGGCGGATGTTCGGGTAGCTGCGCGACACCAGCGACTTGGTGATCTCGACCTGCGCCTTCCCGTAGGCGGACGCCTCGTTGAGCTGCCCCACGATCCCACCGGTCGCGTGCTTGGACGCGTAGTCGACCAGCGGCTGGACCGCCGGGTCGCCGTCGTTGTCGCCGACGCTGAAGCCCCACTTGTAGGTCTTGCTCTCACCGAGCTTCGCGAGGATCGGCCCGGTGCCGGGGCCAAGGCCGAGGATCTTCGACTGGTTCAGGACGTCCTGGACGGCGGGCATCGATTCGGTCGTGAAGTAGATGGCTTGCACGCCCTTCTGCGCGAGTTCGCGGGTGGCCGCGACCGCCTTGGTCGCGTCGCCGCCGGTGTCGCGGACGATGAGCTCCACCTTGGGGCCGCCCTGGCCGCCCGCCTGGTTCGCCTTGTCGACGGCCACCTCCGCCCCGGCGCGGGCGGCGATGCCGCTGGACGAGAGCGGTCCGGTGAGGGCCCCGACGAAGCCGAAAACGATCTTGTCTTCACCGCTGCCGGACCCGCCGCCACCGCACGCCGAGACGGCCGGCACGAGCAGGGCGGCACAGGCCGCGAGCACGCCCATGGAACGCCACATGAATCCTCCCCAGGCTTATTAATATTACAAGGATTGAACTCTCGGCGTTCTCCGATGTCAACGGGTATGGAGAGGAATGACCGGCAGGATGAGGCACGAGGGGTGGGACGGTCCGTGATGCAGGCGCTGCTCGGCGACCGGCGTGCCTGGTGGCCTGGCCAGATCGAAGCGCGGGAAGCAGCTCGCCGCCACGTCCAGCCTGATCCGGTGGCCCGGCCCGAAGGCGTAGGCGGTGGACGACATCCGCACCTCGATCTCACGGACCTCCTCCGTCAGGTCGACCCGGAGGATGCCGTCGCACACCGACATGGCCCGCCCGCCGGGCTCGACGTCGACCAGCCGTGCCACGAAGTCCGCCGGACCGGCGTCTCCCGAGACGAACAGCCGCGCCGACACCGGCCCGATCGCCTCCAGCGGCTCCTCCAGGGGCCCGGACGTGAAGGACAGGACATCCGGCCTCGCCTCGACCTTCCGCTGGTCACGCGGGCCCGAGTTGGCGGAGATGAACAGGCCCGGCAGGTAGGTGGCGCCACCGGTGGCCGGCACGGGATCCGCCGGGTCGTGCCGGATCGTCGTGACCCCGTCCCGGCCCGCCTCCCGGCCCGCCTCCCGGTCCGCGGTGAGCCGTCCGCCCTCCGGGCCCGCGCCGAGCCGGAACGGCGTGTACACCGCGCGGGCGGGCGGCCACTCCTGCTCGTCGCGCCATTCGTCGGCGCCCATGACGAAGATCCGCACCGGCGGGCCCGTGACCTCCCCGCCGTCCAGCACCTCCTTGAACCACCGCAACTGGAGGCCGCCGAGGTCGATCGCCGCCGCGCTCGACCGGGGCCCGAACCACCGTTCGGGGAACCAGCCGGAGTGCGCGCCGTGCGCCCACGGGCCGACCACCAGCCGCGAGGACGGCGAACGGCTCGCGACCGCATGCCCTTCGAGCGTCCCGTCGAGGAAGATGTCGTGCCAGCCCCCGATGCTCAGCACCGGGACCTCGCCCGTATAGACCTCTTCCGGTCCGAGCACCCCGGCCGGCAGCTCGCCGCCCAGCCAGTCACCGGCGTACGGCGCCACGTCGCGCAACCGCTCCGCGAGATCGGCCGGCCCGCTTGCATACGGCCCGCCCGCGCTCGCCGTCAGCTCCGCGAGCAGGGCGCGCGCCGCCGCCACGTCCTCGCCACGCGCGGCCCGGCGGGCCAGCTCGGAGGGGATCAGCGACTCGGCGATCCACAGCGCGACGAACCCTAGCTGCAAAGCCCCACCCGCTCTCGCCCAGCCGTCGCGTACGTCCGCCGAGGTGGTGGCGGGTGCGATCGCCTTGAGCCCCGCAGGCCGCGACGCGGCCGCGTACCACTGCGTCGTGCCCGTATACGAGCCGCCGACCATCACCACACGCCCGTCGCACCAGGGTTGCCGCGCAAGCCAGTCGATCGTGTCCGCGCCGTCGGCCCGCTCGGCGACGAACGGCTCGAAGTCGCCCTCGCTGGCGAATCGGCCGCGGGTGTCCTGCACGGCGACGGCGAAGCCCGCCTCGACGGCGCGGCGCACGTCCAGCCAGTTGTTCACGATTCCCGTCGAGGACTTCCCGTACGGGTTCCGCTGAACGATCACCGGGACCGGACGGCTCCCGCGAAGTCGGTACACATCGGTGGCGAGCCGGACACCGTCCCGCATCGGGACCATGACATCCAGGTTCACCAGTATGTCGCTGCTCACCCACAAGGTTATAAAGGATTACAAGTTTGACGACAACCGTCCTATCAGCGGAATCAGTCCATCGCCCGGGACTGGACAGCACCGCCGCCTCATCGGGGCTTGTCCCCGATGGCGCGGCGCGAAGGCGCCTAGCCTTCGGCGCTGAGGACGTCGGTGACGGGTCGCCGCGAGCTAGGCGGGCTGTGCTCCGTGTGGCCTAGTCGCAACACCATCTGCGGATGCCCGCACCCCAGGTCCCGCCGCACCGCCGTCCGTAGGTAGGGCAATTCCAAGGGCTGGGTGTGGAAGGCCGCGCTGACCTGGACCGTTGCCGCGTGCAGCAGCACATGCTGGAGGGCCTGTCCGGCCAGCAGCCAGTCCGTCCTTCTGTCTTCTCGGGTGGTGAGCACCGCCACCGTTCCCACGGCGCGCGGATCGACCGGTCGATCAGCGTCCCGGTGACCGGCGGGGAGTTGGAATCCCCACGGCGACCCGGCGGCATGGTCGCGGCCCGGAGCCGCCCACGCATCCAGTTCACCGGAGAAACGCGCATCAAGGCGCTGGATCGCCTGCGCCACGTGGACGTGCACCTCCAGCAACGCCCGCTGCCGGTCATCGTGGACGATGCGCAGTCCGGCGCCTTCATGCCGGGCGATGCCCGCCAGCACGGTCGGCAGCGTAGGCGGGAGCGCGGTCGTCGAGAAGGGCCCGCGGTGGGTGTGGCGGTGCCGCATCGCCCGATACAGCAGTTCCTCGTAGGGCCGCGGTGCCGTTCTCGTCCCCCAGGTGATTCTGGCGAGCAGATCCGGGCGGGCCGGATCGGGGAGGAGCCGTACACGCGGAGTGAAGCCCAGGTGCCGGACGGCCAGCCTCGCGTTGAACAGCGCCGCGCCACAGCTGATCACCATTTCGCGACCCGCCGCATCGGCGACCGGCAGCCTTCGCGACGGATCGGCCCACAACTCCAGGCCGCGGGGTCGGTCGACGAACCGCCACGGTTGCGTGTTGTGCACGGACGGCGCCAGGATCGCCGCGCGGACGACGAAGCAGGCCGCCTGGCCGGGCCGTACGCGTCTGGAAACCGCATCTCCACGCCCGGCCGCGGGATGTATGGCGCTGACCATGGGGATGACCTCCAACCGTGAGCTGTCCGATGCGCCCAGCGTGCCGGTCGGAGTGTCCGGCGGCACCGTCCCAAAGCCCCTCCGACCAGGGACCTTCGTCCCGGGGGCTCCCGTGTGCGAGTCAGGCCGGCGAACCCGCCCAGCCCCCAGCTCGGTGGGTGGGGCTCGGTGGGTGGTCCTCGGCCAGAGCATCACCAGGCCAGCAGGGTCGTGGTCAGGGGCGAAGGTCCCGGAAGTCGTCCCTTAGGACCGTTTCAGCCGGGATGCTCTGGACGCCGGACGAAGGGGACGACTGACCTTGGCCTGGTGGCCAGGGGACCTTCGGCCCTCTGCGCCACTCGTCCCGCTTCCTAACGTCGGGGTCGGACAACCGGAGGACACCATGCAACGCCGAACAGTCGCGGACGTGATGACCAAGGACGTCGTCACCGTCGCCGAGGACACCCCGTTCATGGAGATCGTCGAACTCCTCGCCGAGCACTCCATCAAGGCCGTACCGGTCATCGACCCAGACCGCCGCGTCATCGGCATCGTCAGCGACGCCGATCTGCTCCGTAAGGAGGAGTACAAGGACCCTGCCGCCAACGAGCACCCGCTGCTGGAAAGCCGGCGCCGCCGCAAGGCCCGTACGAAGGCGTCCGCCACCCACGCCGCCGGCCTCATGACCACACCGGTGGTCACGGTGACCGCCGGCACGCCCGTGGCGAAGGCCGCGAGGACCCTGGCCCGGTACGGTGTCAAGCAGGCCCCCGTCATCGACGAGGACGGGCACCTGGCCGGGATCGTCACCCGGACCGACCTGCTCCACCTGTTCCTGCGCTCCGACGACGACATCCGGGACGAGATCGTCCGCGAGGTGCTCGTCCACGCCATGTGGCAGGACCCCTCCCGCGTCCATGTCCAGGTGCGGGACGGCGTCGTGCACCTGTCCGGGAACGTGGAGACCAGAAGCCTCATCCCCATCTGCGTGCGCCTCACCGCATCGGTCGAAGGGGTGGTCGACGTCGTGAACGACCTGTCCTACGACTTCGACGACACGCGCCCCGCGCCCTACGGCCCTTTTGATCAGGAGGCTCGAATTGCCCGGCATCGCTCCGGATGAGCTCGACATCCACTTCACCACGACCAAGGATGTGGGCGAGGAGGACGTGCGCCTGGCTCGTGAGGCCGTCGCCTGGGCGCTGGCCCATGTCGCGCGTCCCGTCCTGTACGCCAAGGCCACGCTCAGCGTCCTCAAGGACCCCGCCGTGCCGTACCCCAACCTGGTCTCGCTGCGGGTCGACCTCAACGGCGTGCCGATCAACGCCCATGCCGCCGCGGCCTCGATGCCCCAGGCCATCGCCCAGTCCGGCAGGCGCCTGCGCGCCCGGGTCGAGCACATGGCCACGTACTGGGAGGCGCAGCGCAAGAAGGCCCGCACAACCAAGCGCGGAACGACCTCACGGAGGGACGTGCGATGAACGTGCGCCGTCCTCCCATACCTCGCGGCTCCGCCACCAAAACTAGGCGTTCACCTGTTTCGTTGACGGCCGTGCGTGAGCCGTTGGGCCAGGGTGTGCGTCGCGGTCAGGGCAGCGGCGGTCAGGGCCACGCCCCACACGATGTCGCGCGTCCGCGTCGAACGCAGGACTCCGGCCCGCCGCAGCTCGTTCCGCGCCCACAGGGTGAAGGGGACGACCACCATCGCGGAGGTCGCCGCACCGGGGGTGTAGCCGCGGACAGCACCGGACAACGCCAGGTGGCCCGCGCCGTGCAGCCCGAACGCGAGAAGCGCCGTCTGGTAGGCGGCCGAGCGTCCGCCGGTGCGATGCCCGTGGGCCGCCGACGCCGCGATCAGCACACCCATCCCGGTGACGGCGACGCGGAACTCGTGCTCGTCGATGGATTCCAGGCGCCGCCACACCCGGTCGGGGACGCCCGGGAAGCGTTCGCGCAGTTTGGGAACGTGGGCACGGAGCCAGCGCGGCACCATGACCACCTCCTCGGCGTCATGCAGTGCCCACGCGCCCAGCAACCCCAGCGTGACGCGGGCGTCGGCATCGTCCATGCCCGGAATCCTGCCAGCACGATCGCTCTCGTCCGCGAGGTGATCGAGATGCGAGCCGACTCCGCACCGGGATCGGCCGTTGTCGGCTAGATTCTCGATCATGGTTCCGGGTCTCGTGTGTCTCGACCGCTGGCTGGACGAGGACGAGCAGCGGCGGCTCGTGGCGGAGATCGACGCCGCGCCCTGGTCATCGCAACTGAAGCGGCGTGTCCAGCACTACGGCCACCGCTACGACTACGGCAATCGCAGCGTGGGCGGCGCTCCGGCCCCGCCGCTGCCCGCGTGGGCGGTGGCGCTGGCCCGGCGGTTGCACGAGGACGGCCACTTCGACCGGCCACCCGATCAGGTGATCGTGAACGAGTACCTTCCCGGTCAAGGGATCAGCGCGCACGTCGACCGCGTCCCCAGCTTCGGACCGGTCGTCGCCTCGGTCAGCCTGCTGTCGGCCTGCGTCATGGAGTTCACCCACCCGGAGGACGGCACGCGCGTGCCGGTGAGTCTCGACGTCGGCAGCCTGTGCGTGATGACCGGCCCGGCGCGCTTCACCTGGCGGCACTCCATCCCGGCGCGCAAGACCGACCCTGGACCGAACGGACGGGTGCCCCGCGGCCGGCGAGTGTCCGTGACCCTGCGCACGACCCTCTGAGCGGCCGGAGCACGGCCTAGGCGCGGGTGGCGAGCCAGGCTTTCCACGACCCGTGGACGGTGATGTCCCGGCCTGAGGCGATCGCGTCGGCGGTGGCGCCGAAGCCGACCACGCGGCGGCCGTCCGAGAGTTCGACCTGGCCCAGCGTCATGGGTGCGGGGAGGGCGGCCAGGAAGCGGCCCAGCGCGCCCGGGGTGAGCTGCCAGACCTCCCCCGCGATGGACCTTCCGCCCGTGGGGACGCGGCTCATCCCGGGTTTGGGGGGTGTCGTGTCCAGCGCAGCGAGGCGGTACGCCGGGGCGGTCGTGGCCTCCCCCGCCCAGCGGGCGCCCAGGGCCCGTAGTTCCCCTTCCAGGGGCTGGCCGCGCAGATGCGCGCCGACGACGAACAGGTCCACGGCCCCGGTGATCGCGGCGGGCCACGGCAGCGACGGGGCGTCCATGGACGGGGTGAGGTCGGCGCCCGGGAACGTCTCCGCGGGAGGGTCCGCCGGGACCATGACGCGCGAGGCGAGGTCGAGGGCGACGGCGTCGTGGAACGTGCGGGCGACGACGGTGACGCCGAACTGGGCGGCACCGGCCTCTCCCTCGTCGACCGTCCCGGACGGGACGGCGACGGCGCACAGGTCGAGCAGGTTGCAGAAGTTGGTGTAGGTGCCGACGCGGGCGTTCGTGCCGAGCGGGTCGGCGGCGACCTCGGCCACAGACGGGTGGAAGGGCGCGGTCGGCACGAGGAGGGCGTCGAAGCCCTCCAGCAGCGCCATGCACTCCCGGTGCAGGTCCTTCAGGCGGGCCTGGTCGCGGGAGAGCGCCGAGCCCGTGACCAGGCCCGCCCTGTGGATGATCCCCGCGACCGTCGGGTCGAGGCCGGCGTCGGCGTCGTCGAGGCGGGCGTCGACGAAGTCGCCGACGGCGGCGTGCCGTTCTGCGACGAGGGCGCCGTCGTACAGCAGGCGCGCGGTCTCCAGGAAGCGGGCGAAGGGGATCGGTTCGACCGTGCAGCCATCGGCCCGGAGCCGGTCGGCCGCCGCGGTGAACGCCTCGGCCCAGCCCGGGGCCATGGCGGGCAGTTCATCCGGGATGGCGACGCGGGCCGCGTACGGGGCGGCGAGCGGGGCGTCGGCGGGCCAGGCCCGTGTCCCGGGCCCGCCCGCCATCACCGACATGGCCAGGGAGGCGGTGCCCAGATCGCGGGCGAAGATCGTCAGCGTGTCGTAGGAGCGGCACGCCGGGACGACCCCGTCCGTGGAGACGATGCCGAGGGTGGGCTTGATCCCCACGATGCCGTTGAACGCGGCCGGGACGCGCCCGGAGCCGGCGGTGTCGGTGCCGATCGCGATGTCGGCCTCGCCCGTGGCGACGGCCACGGCGGACCCGGACGACGACCCGCCGGACACATGCGTGGCGCGGTGGGCGGAACGCACGCGTCCGTAGGGGCTGCGCTGCCCGACGAGGCCGGTGGCGAACTGGTCGAGGTTGGTGGCGCCGACCAGTGCGGCACCGGCGGCGCGCAGCCGCGCCACGGCGGGCGCGTCCTCCGCGGCCGGTCCCCGGGCGAACCCGGGGCAGGCTGCGGTCGTCAGGACGCCTCGGACGTCCACGTTGTTCTTGACGGCCAGCCGCAGCCCGGCCAGCGGACCGGCGGCCGCGCCGGCCGTGATCTCCGCTTCCGGCAGGCGCCAGATCCACGCCTCGGGACGCGGTGACGCCGCGTCCTCGGCGAGCCGCCGCGCGCCGGTCGTGGTCTCGATGGTCATTCCGCCCCTTCCGCGTGCGGCGCCAGCACCACGAGCGCCTCGCCGGGGGCGACCTGGTCGCCCGTGCCCGCGAGGATCGCGTCGACGACGCCCGCGCGGGGAGCGGTGATGGGTGCCTCCATCTTCATGGCCTCCAGGGTGACCAGGGTCTGCCCGGCCTCGACGATGTCGCCGGGCGCGACGTCGACCTTCCACACGTTGGCGACGAACGGCGCGTCCACGCGGGTGCCGCCCTCGGGGACGTGGACGGTCGCCGGCGCGGGCACGGTGGCCGCCTCCGCGGCCGCCGCGCGCTCGAACTCGCCCGCCGCCTCCCACGCGTCGCGTTCGGCGCCGAACGCGGCGGCCTGGGCGGCGCGGAACGCGGCGATGGACTCGGCGTTCTCCTCCAGGAACCGCTCGTGCTCGGCAAGGGAGAAAGTCCCCTCGGCGGCCTCCAGCCCGCGGCGCCCGGCGGCCACGTCGGCGCGGATGTCGAGGAGTTCCTCGGCGGAGACGGGATACCAGGAGATCCGGTCGAAGAACCTGAGCAGCCACGGGTCCCGGTCGTCGTCGGGGTGCCTGCGCCAGACCTGGTGGGTGCGCCCGACGAACTGGTAGCCGCCGGGGCCCTCCATGCCGTAGACGCACAGGTAGGCGCCGCCGATGCCGACGGAGTTCTCCGCCGTCCAGGTGCGGGCCGGGTTGTACTTGGTCGTCACGAGGCGGTGGCGGGGGTCCAGCGGGGTCGCGACGGGCGCGCCCAGGTAGACGTCGCCGAGGCCGAGCACGAGGTAGGTGGCCTCGAAGACGGTCGCGTAGACGTCGTCGACGGAGTCCAGGCCGTTGATCCGGCGGATGAACTCGATGTTCCAGGGGCACCAGGGCGCGTCGTCGCGCACGCCGGCCATGTACCGTTCGATGGCCTCGCGGGTGGCGGGGTCGTCCCAGCTCAGCGGCATGCGGACGGTGCGCGAGGGCACGGTGAGCTCGGAGACCGGCGGCAGGGACCGCTCGATCTCCTCCAGCAGCCCGAGCAGCGCGGGCACGGGCAGCACGGACGGGTCCACGTGCACCTGGAGGGAGCGGATGCCCGGCGTGATGTCCAGGACGCCGCGTTCGGCGCGTTCCTCCAGCGCGGTGTGGAGGGCGTGCACGCGGGCGCGCAGGCGCAGGTCGAGGACCATCTCGCCGTACTCCACCAGGACCGAGTCGTCGCCCTGGCGCCGGTAGGTCACCGGCGTCTCGCCGTCGCCGAGGCGGCGCAGCACGCCGTCGTCGCCGTCGCCGCCCGGGACGAACGAGGGCGGCGAGGGCAGATCGAGGCCGCGGGGCGCGGGCGCGTCCGCCAGCCGGACGGGCACGAACCGCACGGTGTCGCCGGGACGCAGTTGCCCCAGCTTCCAGCGGTCGGCGGAGACGACGGTGAGCGGGCACACGAACCCGCCGAGGCTGGGCCCGTCCGGGCCGAGCAGGATGGGGGTGTCGCCGGTGAAGTCCAGGGCGCCCACTGAGTAGGGGGTGTCGTGGATGTTGGAGGGGTGCAGGCCGGCCTCTCCGCCGTCCGGGCGGGCCCAGGCCGGCTTGGGCCCCATCAGGCGCACGCCCGTGCGCGCGGAGTTGAAGTGGACCTCGTAGTCGGTGGCGTAGAGCCGGTCGATGTCCGCGCGGGTGAAGAACTCGGGGGCCGCGTGCGGGCCCTCGGTGACGATCAGTTGCCAGTGCGTGCCGAACCGGGGACGGCGGGACGCCGGGACGGGCGCGGCCTCCGCGCCTTCGGCGTCCCCGCATGTCCGGAGGACGTCCCCGGGACGCAGGGCGCGACCGCCGTGACCGCCGAACCCGCCCAGGGTGAACGTCGCCGCCGACCCCAGATAGGCGGGGACGTCCAGGCCGCCGCCCGCGAACGCGATGTAGCTGCGCAGCCCGGCCTCGGGCGCGCCCACGTCCAGCGTGGCGCCTGCGGGGACGCGCACCGGCTCCCACATCGGCACCGGAGCCCCGTCGACGGTGACCCGGGACGGGGCACCGGCCACGCACACGGTGGTGTCGTGGGTGAAGATGAGTTCGGGGCCGCCCGCGGTGCACTCCAGGCCGGCGGCGTTCTCGTCGTTGCCGAGCGCGAGGTTGGCCAGGCGCAGCGAGCGGTCGTCCATGGCGCCCGACGGCGGCACGCCGACCTGCCAGTGGCCCAAACGGCCGTCGGCGTCCTGCACGGTGGTCATGAGGCCCGCGCGCCCCACGGTGATGCGGGGCTCGGGGTCTCCCAGGCCGGTCAGGGTGGACGTGGTGTGCTCGGCGGCCCGGAACTCCGGCAGGCGCACGGCGGCGCGCAGCATCCCGAGGTTGACCTCGATGCCGTCCAGGCGGGTCGCGGCGAGCGCGCCGCCGAGGCGGTCCAGCGCGTCGGCGCGGTCGGCGCCCGTGGCGATGACCTTGGCGAGCAGGGGGTCGTAGGCGGTGGTGACGTCGGTGCCCGTCGTGACCCACGCGTCGACGCGGACACCGTCCCCCTCGGGCAGGTCCACGCGGGTGAGCGGGCCCGCGGACGGGCGGAAGCCGTTGGCCGGGTCCTCGGCGTAGACGCGCGCCTCGACGGCGTGGCCGCGCACGGGCACGGCGCCCGTCCGCTCGTACGGGGCGAGGAAGGCGGCGTCGCCACCGGCCAGGCGCAGCATCCACTCGACGAGGTCGACACCGGTGACCTGTTCGGTCGCGGGGTGCTCGACCTGGAGGCGGGCGTTGACCTCCAGGAAGGACGCCTCCCGCCGCACGGGGTCGTAGACGAACTCGACGGTCCCCGCCGACCGGTAGCCGATCCCGGCGGCCAGGGCCCGGGACGAGTCGTGCAGCCGCCGCCTCACCTCGGCGGGCAGCGCCGGGGCCGGCGCCTCCTCGACGACCTTCTGGTTGCGGCGCTGAAGGGAGCAGTCGCGGTCGCCGAGGGTCACGACGCCGCCCGCCCCGTCCCCGAAGATCTGGACCTCGACGTGGCGGGCGTCGGCGACGTACCGCTCGGCGAACACCCCGCCGGACCCGAAGGAGCGCTCGGCCAGGGACGTGACGCGGGCGTAGGCCGCGCGCAGCTCGGCGGCGTCCCGGCACACGCTCATGCCGATGCCGCCGCCCCCGCCCGTGGCCTTGACCATCACCGGGTACCCGATGCGCTCGACCTCGGCCACCGCGTGCTCGGCGTCCCGGAGCAGGCCGGTGCCGGAAAAGACCGGCACGCCCGCGGCCACCGCCGCCGCCCGCGCCGTGTGCTTGTCGCCGAAGGTACGCAACTGCGCGGGGGTCGGGCCGACGAACACCATTCCGGCGCCTTCGACCGCCTCGGCGAAGTCGGCGTCCTCGGACAGGAAGCCGCATCCGGGGTGGACGGCGTCGGCGCCGGTCTCCTTGGCGGCGCGCAGCACGGCCTCGGCGTTCAGGTACGACCGCGCGGGCGCGGTGGGGCCGAGCAGGACGGCCTCGTCCGCGGCCAGGACGTGCGCGGCGCCCCGGTCGGCCTCGGAGAACACGGCGACGGTGCGCAGGCCGAGAGATCTGGCGGACCGGATCACGCGGCAGGCGATCTCGCCCCGGTTGGCGACCAGGACCGTGGAGACGCCGAGCCCCCCGTGTGGCCGGTCAGCCACGGTGCACCACCATCTCCACGCGGGACGGGTCGAAGCCGTTGCACGGGTTGTTGATCTGCGGGCAGTTCGACACCACCGCCAGCGTGTCCTTCTCCGCGCGCAGCGACAGGGCCAGGCCGGGCGCGGAGATGCCGTCGACGATGCCGAGCGCGCCGTCCGGGTCGACCGGGACGTTCATGAACCAGTTGATGTTGGAGACCTGGTCGCGCTTGCCCATCCCGTACTTGGACAGCTCGTTGATGAAGTTGTCGGCGCAGGCGTGCTGGGCGTAGGTGTGGTGGCCGTAGCGCAGCGTGTTGGACTCCCGGGAGCAGGCGCCCCCGAGGGTGTCGTGGCGGCCCACGCCGTCGGCGGCGATGACCAGCAGGGCCTCGCCCTCGTTGTCGCGCAGGACCGAGCCGGTGGTCAGGAACACCGAGTCCTGCTCCTGAAGCGTGACCTGGGCGCTGTACGCGCGCGAGTGGTCGTGGGCGTCGTAGGCGAGGAAGTCGACGGCCTGGTTGCCGTCCAGGTCCACGATGGTCAGGACCTCCCCCGCCGTCAGGACGCGGGACCAGGGGGCGCGGGGGGCCACGGTCTCGCGGTGCACGATCTCGCCGAACCGCTCCACGGCCGCGGTGATGGACGCCTCGGCGGCGGCCGGGTCGCCCGGGGTCTTCGTGCCGAGATGGGTGACGCTCATCGGGTGCTCCGTCCTGCGCGGTGGTCGGCGGTGTTCTCGAAGGCGCGGCGGCCCTCGGGGGTGGCCGTCCACTCCGGGTCCTCGGGGGTGGTGACGCGGTCGCGCCAGGCCAGCACCTCCAGCGCGCCGCAGGTGTACCGCTCGCGCGGGTCGAGAGGGTGGGCGGCGTTGGCGACGAGCACGACGACGGGCAGCTCGGTGCGCAGCGTGACCCGCGCGCCCGCGCCCGCCGACCCCTGCCAGACGGGACGCCCGTCGTCGATGCGCACGCCCTGGAAGAACGAGATCGCCGGGGGCACGTCGCGCCGCTCCAGGCCGTTCTTGAGGGCCCCGTTGACCAGGAGCTCGCGTCCGGCGGGGCTGGGGCCGTGCACGGAGCCGTCCCCGTAGCGCCGCTCGTTGCGGGCCTTGGTGGACGCGCCGTAGATCGTGTCGTGGTGACCGGAGGTGTCCTCGACGATCGTCGCGAGCACCCGTGCCTGGTCGCTGAGCAGCAGGTAGCCCGCGTGCGGGTACACCTGCCACTGGATCTTGGCGGTGTCGGCGATGTTCAGCCGCTCCCACGGCATGTCCGCGTGGTACAGCACGACCTGCGCGCAGGCGTCACCGGTGACGTCGGTCAGGCGCACCCGCATGCCGGGAGCCAGCACGCGATGGGCGTAGCCGCCGCCGGGCAGGCGGTCGCTCCAGACGACGTCCTCCGGTGCGACACCGTCCGGGACGTCGGTCTGCGCCGAGGCCGGGACGGTCGGCGCAGTGTAGACGACGGTCCCCTCCTGGGCACGGGCGTGTTCCCTGGCCCCTGCCGTCGTGGCGGTCGCTGCGGGCACGGCTTACCTCCTCCGAATTTCTGTCGATCAACAGAAAGTGAAACGGGCGCGGTGACGCGCCAGATCTCAGACGTGTGAACGGCATGTAAATCGGTGGTCCTGCTACGTTCCGTACATGGCAGGACGCGGACGACCCCGGACCAAGGGCCCCTCTCTCTCGGGCAGCACGGAGCAGGACATCCTGGACGCGGGGGCCGACCTCTTCTGCACGGCGGGGTTCGGCTCGGTGAGCACCTACCGGCTGGCCAAGGCGGCGGGCATCTCCCAGGCGACGCTGTACCACTACTTCGCCAACAAGCACGAGGTGCTGCTCGCCCTGCTCCTGCAGACGGTCCGGCCGTCGATCGTCATGGCGGAGCGGATCGCCGGCGAGAACGGCCTGCCGGCCCGCGAGCGGCTGCGCCGGCTGTGCGCCTACGACGCCGACCTCCTGGCGACCAGCCCCCGCAACCTCGGCGCGCTCTACCTGCTGCCCGAGGTCGCCGACGAGGCCCTGTCCCCCTTCCGCGCCGAGCGCGACCGCCTGGTCGGCGCCTACCGCGCCCTGGTCGGGCAGTGCCTGCCGGACGCCCCGGAGCCCGAGCACGAGGCCGTCGCCGACCTCGTGTTCGGGCTCGTCGAGAGCGTGATCCTGTGCCGCCAGCGCGCGGGCGGCGCCCCGATGCCCGCCGGCACCGGGGACCGCATCGCCGAGGCCGCGCTGCGGATCGTCGGCCGCTGAGCGGCCGGTCACACCCCGGCGACGGGCACGCCGCCCGGAGCCTCCGGCTCGGGCACGTCCACCACCCGGTGGTCGAAGGACCGCAGGTCGCGCTCCTCCTCGTCGCGCGGGCGGCCGGCCAGCGAGGCCAGGACGAACGCGCCGACGCCGACCACCCCGGCGAGCAGCGTGGCCCATCCGTCGAACCCCTCCCCCACCAGGCCGTTCTCGATGTGGAAGAGGTCGTTCGGCACGCCGTAGAGGGTCGGGGTCAGCGCGAGGAACACCAGCCGGACGACCAGCCCCACGCCCATGCCCACCAGCGCGCCCGTCGTCGTCGACCGCCGCCAGAACAGCCCGAGCAGGAACGGGCCGATCAGGCAGGCCAGCATGAGGTCGAACGCGAGCGTCAGCAGGATGCCGGTCTGCGAGACCCGTACGGCCAGGAGCGTGGCGCACACCGCGACGGGCAGCATCGCGATGCGCACCCACCGCAGCAGCGGGTCCTTGCGGCCCGGCTCGACGCCGCGCTTGAGACCGGCGATGTTGCGGACCGTCACCGCCGAGGTGGCCAGCACGGCACCCGACCCGGTGGAGAAGGACGCGGCCACGACCCCGGACAGCACGAGCACGGCGAGCAGCATCGGCGCCCCGCCGTCGAGCAACTGGTAGACGACGGGCCCGTCGGCGGGCTTCAGCCCGAGCTCGGCGGCGCCGGTCAGCGCGATCAGCGACCACACCACGCCGATGAGCGCGGTGAAACCGGCGCCGACGAAACAGGCGCGGCGCGCCGCCTCGGGACTGCGGGCTCCGAAGATGCGCTGCATGAAATCGATGGCGACCAGGTCCCCGATGCCGAGCGAGACCAGCGTCGCCCAGTTGATGGCGGCGCCCTGCGCCGGATCGGTGAGCTGCCCAAGGTCGAAGGGCCCGGCCCCGTCCGGGACGCTGATCCCGTGGTCGGCGACCACCCAGCCGAACAGCGCGAGGGTGGCGCCGATGGTGATGGCGGCCTGGATGACGGCGGTGTAGACGTCCGAGAACAGCCCGCCGCCGACGGTGTAGGCCAGGATGAGCGCGACGGCGACGACGACGCCCAGCTCGTACGGGACCCCGGCGAACCTCTCCATCAGGAACCCGAGGGCGACCAGGTTCCCGGCCAGCAGCACGGTGAACGCCACGACCATGAGCACGCTCGCGCCGACCTCGACGCGGCGCGTGTAGCGGCGCGCGAAGAAGTCCGCGAGGGTCATCAGCCCCATCCGGTTCATCGGCTTGGCCAGGAAGAGCCCGGCCAGCAGCAGGCAGATGGCCAGCCCCAGCGCCAGCGAGGCGCCCGCCCAGAACCCCAGGTCGGCCGACAGGTCGGTGTTCCCGATGGTGGCGTTGGAGTCGACGGCGGCGGTGGCCAGCGCGACCGACACCAGCGGCACCCCCAGTTGCCGCCCGGCGACGAGATAGTTGGTGGAATCGCCGTCGACGAAGCGGGCCACCGCGATGCCGACCACGAGCACGAGCAGAACCGTCAGGCCCACCCCGGCGATGATCATTCGTCCTCCTGGACGCTCGAATTTCTGTCAAGCGACCGATAGTCGCGTCCAGTTAGCCCGCCTGCTGTTACGCCGAAGGCGGCCCCATGCAACGGCCAGGTAAACCAGTCCTCACAGCCCCCCGCGCGCCGAGTGCGGGCCGGCGGCCGCCGCGGCAGGCATCAGTGGATCGGCCCCAGAAACACCACCGGCCCGCAGCTTGCCGAGCTGCGGGCCGGGGCACGGTGAAGGATCGAGCGGACCGTCACGCTTCTAGTCGCGGAGTTCGAACACCCAGTCTCCGGGGATTCCGCCGATATGCCAGTCCTCGGACGTCAGGCGATCCCGGATCTCCAGATCCACCATCTCGTTCCTGTCGCCATAGCGTGACGCGCAGACGACGGTGTAGAGGCCCACACGTCGCTTCTCGAAGGAGGTGCGGTCGCATTGCGTGGCGGTCACGGTCCTCGCGTATTCGTTGAGCGCGTCCTCCGAGAGCCCGAACCTGACCTTGTGCGGCACCCCTCCCATCAGAAGAGCGATTGTGCCCACCAGCAGTACCGGAGCCGCAGAGACCCTCACCAGGAAAGCAGTGTCGTCAAGCGGCGACCGCAGGCACGCCAGGACCAGCCGCACGATGATGGCGGGCACAGCGACCACCAGGACGAGGAAGGCTGCGAACTCGTAGTTGAAGCCGAGTCCGACCGTCCACTCCGACCAGAGCAAATAGACACAGGCCAACCCCACCGAACCGATGAACACCCATCCTGGCGCTTTACCGAGCATGGCCAATGAGAAGCATGGATCAGGCCGCCGGTCAACTTGGTCTCGAGTGGACGGCGAGCAGGCCGGCATGCCTGATCGGGCGGAATCCGCGTTCTCTGCCCGATCACCGGGTCGGCTTCACCGTGCCGTCACGAGATGGGAAGTTCGGCGCGCGGCGTTGGGTGAAGGCGGCGATGCCTTCGCGGGCGTCCGGTGAGGTGAACGCCTTCTGGCCGTAGAGGGCCTCGCTGTGAAACGCCTGATCCTGCGGGAGGTCACCGAGCCTGAGCACGGCCTCCTTGATGATCCCCAAGGCGGTGCCGCTGCGAGCCACGAGCCGATGGGCGCGGCCGAGCGCGGACTCCAGCAAGGCCGGAGCGGGCACCACCTCGTTGAGCAGTCCGTATCGGAGTGCCTGCGCCGCGGAGATCCGATCCCCCTGGAGCATCAGCTCCATCGCCCACACGTAGGGGATCTGCCGTGTCAGCCTGGTGAGGGTACCCCCTGCGGGCACGACGCCGACGCCGCTCTCGGGAAGGCCGAACTCGGCGGTGTCGGCCGCGATCCGGATGTCCGTGGACAGCATGATCTCGAAGCCGCCGCCGAGGCAGAGACCGTTGATCGCGGCGATCACGGGTTTGAACAGCGTGGTGTGCTTCTGGTGCGCGGCATCCCATTCGGAGATGTCGAACCGCCCTTGTGCCAGGGCGGGGATCGACTCGGTGAGGTCGGCCCCCACGCAGAAGGCGCGGTCGCCGCTGCCGGTGAGGATCGCGACGGCGAGCGAGTCGTCGTCGCGGACCTCGGCGAAGGCCGCTCCCAGTTCCTCGTACATCGCGAGCGTCAGCGCGTTGAGCTTGTCGGGCCGGTCGAAACGGATGATGCCGACCGGCCCGTCGCGGTCGAGGGTGATGCCGCCCATCAGATGACCTTCTTCTCGCGCAACTCGGCGATGCGGTGCTCGTCGAGATCGGCCAGAGCCCGCAGAACGGTGTCGGAATGCTCGCCGACCTTCGGTGCCAGGCCGCGTGGCTCAGTGGGCGTGCCGTCGAGCTTGATGGGCGAGCCGAACATGCGCAGTCGGCCGAAGTCGGGATAGTCGACATCGACGACCATGTCACGCGCGGCGATCTGCGGGTCCTCGACGACCTCGCCGATGTCCTTGATCGCGCTCAGCGGTACGGCGTCGCCGACGATCTCCTCCAGCTCGGCCTTCGTCTTGTCCTCGAACCACTTGTGCAGCAGCGGCCGGATCCGCCGCTCGTAGACCTCGGGATCGAACCGCTTGGCCATGGTGTCGATCTCGGGATCGTCGGCGAGCTCGGGCTGTCCGAACAGGTGGCAGGACAGACGCCAGAACTTGTCGGTGTAACCGCCGAAGAACACGAACCCGTCCCGGCACGGATAGAGCTCGTAGGGCTTGACGAAAGGGTGCTCGTTGCCCAGCGGACCGGGGACCTTGCCCTCGACGGCGTGGGACACCACGGCGTTCTCGGTGAGGCTGAGCACCGAGTCCTGCTGGGACACGTCGACCATCTGCCCCTCCCCGGTCTTCTCCGCGTGCCGAAGCGCGGCCAGGGTACCGATGACCGCGTACAGCGTGGCCGACAGATCACCGATGATGGTGCCGACGCGCACGGGAGGCCGGTCGGGGAACCCGTTGATCGACCACAGCCCTCCCGCGGCCTGCGCGCTGTTGTCGTACGCGGGCCGGCGGCTGTAGGGGCCGAACTGCCCGTAGCCGGAGATCGCCGTGTACACCAGCCGCGGGTTCTGCGCGCGCAGCGTCTCATAGCCGACGCCCAGCTTGTCCATCGTGCCGGGCCGGAAGTTCTCGACCACGACATCCGCGCGCCGTACCAGTTTCTTCAGCAGCTCCTTGCCGTCCGGCTGGGACAGGTCGAGGGTCAGACCGAACTTGTTGCGGTTGAACTGGGCGAAGAACCCGCTGAACTCCTCGCCGGAAGCGGCCTTGAGCTTCGGCGGGAAGTCCCGGGCGTAGTCCGGGTCCCTGGGATTCTCGATCTTGATCACGGTCGCGCCGAGGTCGGCCAGCAGCATCGAGCAGAAGGGGCCGGCGACGACCCGGGTGATGTCCAGGACCACGATGCCGCGCAGCGCGCCCCGGGACGGCCCGCCGGGAAGCATGTCCGCGATCGCGCCGTAGTCGTTGATGGTCATGTTCGCCTCTGATCTCCAGATCGGCCGGTCAGCCCGCCGCCGCGTCGACCCTGACGCGGGCCTCCAACAGGGTGCCGCACTCGGGGCTGTAGTACTCGTCGATCAGAACGCGCTGCCCGTTGGCGCGCGGACGGATGCGGACTCCGTACGCGGCCAGCCTGTCGGCCGCCACGTTGGTGACCTTCCGCGCGGCCTGGTGCCAATCCTCGCCTGTGCCCAGGCGGGCACCGCTGGCGGGGACGAACCAGCCCTCCGCGTCACGGCGCGGCGCGGAGGCCCCGGCCGGCGAGGCCGGCAGGACCCGCCGAGCGGGGCTCTCGCCGAGCCGCTCCCGGCGGAGCCCGGCGCGGGCCCGCTCCGTGGCGGTCTCGTCGACGACGCCATCGGCGAGGATCACACCGTAGATCCTCCGCGCGGCCTCGGCGGTCACGTAGCCGTCGCGAACGTCGGCCGCGACGAGCTGCGGGTCGCGCAGCAGCGGGTCGCCGTAGCCGCCTCCGCCCGCGATCCACTGCACGAACACGTCCCCGGCGCGGACCGTGACGGACTGCTGGTTGATCGCCAGCAGTTCCTTCTCCTCGGCGCTCAACGTGTCCTGGGAGGGGACCCGGCCGTCACCGAGGAGCCGCGCGACATCGGTCCGGCGCCAGATCTCGTGCCCGCTGCCGCCACCGGGGAGACCTCCGCCGAAGCCGTCGGCGACCACCTGGGCGCTCGGGGCGAACACCGTCTGCGTGACCTCCCGCGCCCCGTGCAGGGTCCAGGCGAAACGCAGGCCGAGGCCACCGCGGTGGGCGCCGTGGCCCGCGCTGTCGATGTTGAGCTGCTTCCACAGGTAGAGCACCGGGTAGAGCATCTCGTTCATCTCGACGTCGGGCAGCATGTTGTTGACCTGCGTCATCATCCCCGCGCAGTCGAGCCCGTCGCCATCGGGCTGGGCACCGGCGCCTATCCCTCCGCCGTCCATGTTGAACAGCACGAAGTACTCGCCGCCGTCGGTGGTGCCCGCGGAGATCCCACCGGTCCACGAGTCGCCCCAGACCCCTTGCGTGCGGTTGCGGACGGTGTCGTCGTCGCTCCGGTGGCACGCGTCGTTCATGAGCTTGGTGACCAGCCGGCTCACACGGGCACCGGTGGTGAGGTGCCCGTTGCTGATCGGCGCCGGGGGCCGGGGGTTCACGATCGAGCCGGGTTCGGCGATGATGTCGAACGCGGTCATGACACCCTCGTTGAACGGGACGTCCCAGGCGAGGATCGGCACGATGGCCGTGGCGACGCTGCCGACCAGGGCTCCGTAGCTACAGTTGACGAAGCCGCCGGTCTGCTCGCTGGAGCCGGTGAAGTCGAAGGTGATCTGGTCGCCGCTCTTGGTCATGGTGCAGGCGATGCGGTACAGCTCGTCGACGTGTCCGTTGTGTTCGGTCCACTCCTCGGCGCTGTAGGTGCCGTCGGGGATCGCGCGGATCCGTTCGCGCACGACCTGCTCGGCCAGCTCGAAGGAGAGCCGGGTGTAGTCGCGGAACCGTTCGAGCCCGAACTCCTCGATGGTGCCGAGCAGCCGCCGGATGCCGGTGTTGTTGCTCGCGACCAGGCTGCGCACGTCGTTCCAGTACAGCGTGGGCACACGGACGTTGTTGAGCAGGATCCGGCGCACCCACTCGACGGGTTCGCCCCGCTCGAAGACCTTCACACCGGGCGGCAGCCGCAGCGCCTCGGCGTAGCAGTCATGGGCGCCGGGCGCGAAGCCGCCGGGGGTCATCCCGCCGACGTCGACCAGATGCGCCTGCGACTGCGCCCAGCCGATCAGCTCGTCACCGTGGAAGATCGGGGAGATCACGTTGGTGTCCGGCGGGTGGCTCGCGCCGGCCGTGTGCGGGTCGTTGCAGATGAACGCGTCACCTGGCGCGAGCGGCTCGCCCTCGATGGCCTCCACCAGGTTCCGCACGGCGACGCTGCCGGATCCGATGTGGAACTGGACGTAGTCGGAGTAGGCGTAGATATGGCCGGTGGGGTCGAACAGGGCGGTGTTGAAGTCGCCCGCCTCGGTGATGACCGGGGACCCCGACGAGCGGATCATCGCGATGCCCATCTCCTCCACGATGGAGTCCAGGCGCATCCGGATCACCTCCAGGGTGACCGGGTCGAATCCCTCGGGCAGCTTGGGCTGGGTGCTGGTCATTGTGGTCGTCTCCTTCGGCGGACGGGTCAGCGGTCGGCGAGGCTCAGCAGGAAGTCGCCGCCCTCGGTGAGCTCGACGGTGGCGCCGCTGGGCACGTAGACCGTGGTGTCGGGCTCCTCCAGCAGGCAGGGACCGTCGGCGCGGCCGAGCGCGCCGAACCCCCGGTGCACGTCGATCTCGGCGTGCTCCCCGGTGAGCGGCTCGAGCACGGCGCGGCGGGTGAGCTCGTGCCGCTCCTCGTCGTCGCCCACGACCTGCTTCACCGCCTGCACGTCGCTGCGGCCGATGGCCCGGACCCGCGTGTTGACGAGCAGGATGTCGGCCTCCGTCCACGCGGTGCCGGTACCGAACTCCTCCTCGTAGTCGGCGACGAACCGGTCGCGCAGCGCCTCCTTGTCCGCCTCGCCGAAGGTGCCCACGGGAAGGCGGGTGGTGACCTCGAAGATCTGGCCGACGAACTTCATGTCCGCCTCGCGCTGGAGCTCCCGGCGGTCCTCCGGGATCCCCTCGGTCTCGAACCATGCCCGCGCGCGTTCCTCGAGGGCCGCGAACTCCTTCTCCAGCGCCGCGGCCGGCTGGTCCATCGTCCACGGGCTCGTCTGGACGGCGGAGAAGACCGAGTCGGCGTGCATCAGGCCATAGGCGGAGAAGACCGCGGCATTGCGCGGGATCACGACCTCCCGGACCCCGGCCTCGGCGGCGATGGCCGCCGCGAACAGGCCGCACGCGCCACCGAAGCCGACGAGGGTGAACTCGCGCGGATCGTGCCCGCGGTTCACGGTGATCTTGCGCAGCGCGTTGGACATCTGTGACGTCGCCAGCCGGTACACGCCTTCGGCGGCGGCGTCCTCGGAGATCCCCAGGGGCTCGGCCACGTGCTTGCGCAGCGCCGCCCGCGCCTTCTCCTCGTACAGAGGGACGGTGCCGCCGAGGTAGTAGTCCGGGTTGATCAAGCCGAGGACGAGCGCGGCATCGGTGACCGCCGGCCGGGTGCCGCCCTTGCCGTAGCAGGCGGGGCCGGGTGTCGAGCCCGCGCTCTGCGGGCCGACGCGCAGCAGGTTCCGCCCGTCCACCCAGGCCAGGCTGCCGCCTCCCGCTCCGATGGTCTCGATGTCCACGGCGGTGAGGCTCGTGGGCAGGCCGCCTATTTCGGCCCGGGGCAGCAACCGGAACTCCTCGTCCAGGATCGCCGCGGCATCGAGGCTCGTGCCTCCCATGTCCGCGGTGAGCACCCGGCGGCGCCCCAGGCGCTTGCCCAGCAGCCGCGCGCCGGTGACGCCGCCGACCGGGCCGGAGTTGAACATCGAGATCGGGGCCTTGCCGGTCTCCTCCACCGACAGGAATCCGCCGTGCACCTGCATGATCTGTACCCGGGCGCGGAGCCCCCTGCTCCGGAGGTCCTCGGCCAGGTGCTCGAAGTGCTTGGCCACGATCGGCTTCACGGCGGCGTCCAGCGCGGTGGTGACCATGCGCTCGTACTCGCGGTAGACCGGTGTGAGGCGGCTGGACAGCGTGTACGGGATGTCGGGGTGGTGAGTGTCCAGGTAATCGCCGATCGCCTGTTCATGCGCGGCGTTGCGGAACGACCACAGCAGGCAGACCGCGATCGCTTCCGCGCCGGCGGCCAGCACCGCGTCCACCGCGGTGGCGATCGCGTCCTCGGTGAGCGGGACCAGGACCGTGCCGTGGGCATCGACCCGCTCGGCGACCTCGACGATGCGGCGGCGCTCCACGATGTCCGGCGGCGCCGACATCCTGTGCGGGTCGCGTTCGTCCGTGCGGGCCGAGCGGGCGATGCGCAAGGTGTCGCGGAACCCCTGCGTGGTCAGCAGCCCCACCGCGGCGTACTTCTGCTCGTCCACCGCGTTGGTGACGATGGTGTTGCCCAGCACGAAGCGGTCGACCGCGGCGAAGAACTCCTCCTCGGCCATGCCCACACGCTCCCGCAGGACGTCCAGGGCGCCGAGGATCCCGGTGGTCACGTCCTTGGTCGAGAACGCCTTGCCTCGGATCATGCGCCCGTCGATGATCGCCACGGCGTCGGTGAAGGTGCCACCGACGTCGATGCCAACATGAAGCGCCATGCTCGCCGTCCCCTCGGATGGGTTGGTACTGATCGTGCCGGGCTGACGGGTGGTAGGTCCGCACCAACGGTCGGTTTCGATTCGTCGGAGATTCCGCCATCCCCGCCGTGGACGCTACGGCCGCCAACCGATTCAGACTATGTATCATTCGTCTACTATCTCGGAAAAGTTCCTGTTCGATCGGTACAGCAAGGCAGGGGCGGCATGGCGAGCACCATCCCGGTCGAGACCGTCATCGACCTGCTCCAAGCCGCGTCGACCGACCAGGAGATCGACGTGGACGGCCTCCTGTCGACGGTGGCCCTGCCCGAGCAGGACGCCGCCAAGATCGCCTACGAGCTTCGGCGCCTGCGCGCGACCTCGGACCGCTGGCGCCGCCGCGGGCGGGAGCTGTCGGCCCTCTTCTCCTCGGCACGCGAGCTCGCACAACTCCGTGACGTGGACGAACTACTGGGCCGACTCGTCGAACGGGCACACGACCTGGTGGGCACCGACGTCACCTACCTCTCCGAGTTCGACGCGGACAGCAAGGAGCTCCGGGTGCGGACCACCCTCGGCTCGATCTCCCCGTCCCTCCTGGGGCTGCGGGTGCCTCCCGGCATCGGTCTGGCCAGCCAGGTGGTCGAGGGCCGCCGGCCGTGCTGGACGTCCAGGTACGCCACGATGACGCAGGTGCCACATGACTCCGGCATCGACGCCGCCGTCCGGGCGGAGGGTCTGGTGTCGCTGCTCGGCGTCCCGCTGCTGGCCGACGATGAAGTGCTCGGCGTGCTGTTCGCCGCCAACCGCTTCGAGCACGCCTTCTCCCCTGAGGAGATCTCCCTGCTGTCGGCCTTCGCCGACCACGCCGCGGTCGTGCTCCAGACCGCCCGCCTGCTCGCCCGGGCACGGGACTCGGCCGATGAGGCACGCCGCGCCTACGGAGAGCTCACCCGCCATGTCGAGGCCGTCGAACGTGCCAGTGAGGTCCACAACGACCTCACGAACCTGATCCTCCAGGGCGGCGACGCACCCGATGTGGCGACGGCGCTCGGACGGGCGTTGCGATGTCACGTCAGGCTGCTCGACACCGACAATCCCGACGAACCCTTCCGTGAGGCCGTGGAGCGAAGCCGCCGGAGCGGACGTTGCGTCCCCGTTGGCGGCGGGTCCTTCGTGGTGGCGGTCGTCGCCGGGTCGACCCCTCTCGGAGCCCTGCTGCTGGAGCAGGGCGAGGTCGCGTTCGGCCCCGTCGAGCTGCGGACCGCCGAACGCGCCGCACAGATCACCGCGCTGCTCAACCTCAAGCAAGAGGCCATGATCGAGGCAGAGAAGCGCGTCCGCGGCGACCTGCTCGCCGACCTGCTGTCCGACTCCCCCGGACGCCGGGCCGACATCGCCGCCCGGGCCCGCGCACAGGGCATCCGGCTCGGTGAACTGCGATCCGTCGTCGTGGTCTGCGTGCCGTCCGAACTCCGCCGTGACGCCCTCCTTGCCCTGCGTCAGATCGGCGGCCTGGCCGGCGGGCACGCCGAGCATGTCGTGGCCCTCACGCCCGATCCCGATCCGCGCACCGCGAGCACGCACGTCCACCAAGCGGTGAGCCGCAGGGTCCAGGTGCCGGTCCTGGCGGTCGGCGCCGGCGTCACCGACGCCGCCGGGGATCTGCGTGCGCAGGTGGACGCGGCCGCGGCGTGTCTCCGGATCCTGCCGTCGCTCGGACTGGACGACGCCGCCGTCACCACCGACGAATACCTTCCCTACACGGCCCTGTTCGGCCCCGGGGAAGCGCGGGTGGACGCCTACGTGCGGCGCGTCATCGGGCCCGTTCTGGACTGGGACGCCGAGCACTCGGCCAAGCTGCTGCCCACGCTGGCCGCCTACCTCGGCAACCGGATGAGCACGGTCAGCACCGCGCGTGCTCTCCACCTGCACAAGAACACGGTGCTGCAACGCATGGAACGAGTGACCCAGCTCCTTGGCGAGGATTGGCAGGAACCGGACCCTCTCTTCCGGATCACCGTCGCGGTCCGCCTCGCCTCCCTGACCGATCGCCCATAGAAAACCCGGCAAGCATGGACGTTCGGTCCGTTCCCGGTCGATCTTGCGCGAACTAACGTCCTTCCCGTACTGCAACCACACGTAGGCGGGAATACCGACATGCCGCGCACCAGCCGTATCCAACGTCTCCGGGACCTCTCCATCGAGGACCGGCGCAAGTCCGTCGCCGACGCCGCCGGCCTCGACCTCGCGGCGATCGCCGCCTTCGACCCCGCGCACGGCCTCACCACCGCGCTGGCCGACCACATGATCGAGAATGTGACCGGGATCCTCGGAGTCCCGATCGGGGTCGCGACGAACTTCGTCGTCAACGGCTCGGACGTGCTCGTGCCGATGGCGACCGAAGAGGCGTCGGTCGTGGCCGCGGCGAGCAACGCCGCCAAGGTCGCGCGCGTCCATGGCGGGTTCACCACGTCCTCGACCGCGCCCATCATGCAGGCACAGATCCAGATCGTGGGTGTCGCCGATCCCGAAGCGGGACGGGTACGGCTCCTGGAGGCCCGCGAGGAGCTGATCGCGCTCGCCAACGCCCAGGACCCGAAGCTCGTCGAGTTCGGCGGCGGCGTCCGCGACATCGCGGTGCGCCTGGTCCCTTCGCGTGCCGGCACCTATGTCGTCGCGCACCTGCGGGTCGACGTCCGCGACGCGATGGGCGCGAACGCGGTCAACACGATGGCCGAGGCCGTCGCCGCCCGGGCGGCCGAGATCGCGGGCGGGAGAAGCCTGCTGCGGATCCTCACCAACAAGGCGGACCTGCGGCTCTCCCGGGCACGCGCGGTGTTCGACGCCGCCACGCTCGGCGGCCCCGACGTGGTCGACGACATCATCCACGCCGCCGCGCTCGCCGAGGCCGACCCCTACCGCGCCGCGACGCACAACAAGGGCATCATGAACGGCATCACCGCGGTCGTGCTCGCCACCGGCAACGACACCCGCGCCGTCGAGGCCGGCGCCCACTCCCACGCCGTCTCCCCCGCCGGGCGCTACACCTCGTTGTCCCGGTTCGAGAAGGACGCCGACGGCAACATCGCCGCGGTCCTGGAACTGCCCATGCCCGTCGGTCTCGTCGGCGGCGCCACCAAGATCCATCCCGCCGCCCAGGCGTCGATCGCCCTGCTCGGCGTCCGCACCGCCACCGAGCTCGCGGAGATCATCACCGCCGTCGGCCTCGCGCAGAACTTCGCCGCCGTCCGGGCCCTGGCCACCGAGGGGATCCAGCGCGGCCACATGTCCCTGCACGCCCGCAACATCGCCTCGACGGTCGGGGCGACACCGGAGGAGGTGCCGGCCCTCGTCGCCCGGCTCGTCGCGGACAGGAAGGTCCGCGCCGACCACGCCGAGAAGGTCCTGGCCGAACTACGGGCCGGACGATGAACGGGTACGGGACCCAGCGGCTGCCGGGCCTCCCCGGATCCGTCACGATCTGCGAAGTGGGTCCCCGTGACGGCCTCCAGAACGAGCCCGCGCCGGTGGACACCGGCGTGAAGGTCGAGTTCATCGAGCGCCTCGCGGACGCCGGCCACACCCTCGTCGAGGCGACGAGCATGGTCCACCCCGCGTGGGTGCCCCAGCTCGCCGACGCCGAGGAGGTGCTCCGCCGCCTCGACCGCCGCCCGGGTGTCCGGTACCCCGTTCTCGTGCCCAACCTGCGAGGTCTTCGACGAGCCCTCGACCTGGGCGTCACCGACATAGCCGTGTTCGCGTCGGCCACCGAGAGCTTCGCGAAAGCCAACCTCAACCGCACAGTGGCCGAATCACTCGAAATGTTCGCTCCCGTCATCGCCAAGGCCCGCGAAGCCGGGATGCGGGTACGCGGCTACCTTTCCATGTGCTGGGGCGACCCATGGGAAGGGCCGGTCTCCGCGGACCAGGTCGTCACCGTCGCGACGGCACTGACCTCCCTTGGCTGCACCGAACTCAGCCTCGGCGACACCATCGGCGTGGCCACCCCGGGACGGGTCAGCGCCCTGCTCAAAGCACTCGCCGCCTCCGGGATCCCGGTCGACCGGATCGCCGTGCACTTCCACGACACCTATGGTCAGGGACTCGCCAACACGCTCGTCGCGCTCCAGCACGGGGTGACCACCGTGGACACCTCGGCAGGCGGCCTCGGCGGCTGCCCCTACGCCGAAAGCGCCACCGGCAACCTCGCCACCGAAGACCTCCTCTGGCAGCTCGAAGGTCTCGGTATCCGCACCGGCATCGACCTCGCGAAGATGGTCGACACCAGCGCCTGGCTCGCCGAACGGCTGGGCCGCCCCAGCCCCTCCTTGGTCGTCCGCGCGCTACAGAACGGCGGCGGCGGACGCCGCCCGGGACCGTCCAGCCAACGCCCGCTCGGCAGCGCGAGATCGGCCGGCGGCAGCAGGTAGACCGGCATCACCTCTCCGGCCGCTGGACTACATCAACCAGTTCTCATAAATCAACCAGATTTGATGCATCAATCGGGCTTGATGTATCGTGCGGGGCATGTCGCTCCCCGGTCAAGCCGCCCAACCACCGCTGCTCGGCCTGGTCGCCCACACGCTGCGATGGCGGCTGCTGAGCGAGCTGGCGCGCAGCGATCTGCGCGTACGGGAACTGGTCGCCCTGGTCGGCCAGCCGCAGAACCTGGTCTCCTACCACCTGCGGCTGCTGCGCTCGGGCGGGCTGGTCACCGCGCGGCGCAGCAGCTTCGACGGCCGCGACAGCTACTACCACCTGGACCTGGAGCGCCTCGGGCAAGGGCTGGCCGCGGTCGGTGCCGCCCTGCACCCCGCGCTCTCCTCGCCGCCCGCCCCACCGCTGACCGCGTCCACCGGCACCGCGACGGACACCGTGCCCACGGTGCTGCCCACGGTGCTGTTCACCTGCACCGGCAACAGCGCCCGCTCACCGATCGCCGAGTCCCTGCTGCGTCACCACACCGGCGGGCGCGTCGCCGTCACCAGCGCCGGCAGCCATCCCCGGCCGCGGCTGCACCCCGGCGCGGTGACGGTGCTGCGCGAGCGGTACGGCATCGACATCGCCGACCGGCGGCCACGCCACCTGGACACCCTCACCGGCCGCCGCTTCGACTACGTGATCAGCCTGTGCGACAAGGTCCGCGAAGTGTGCCCCGACTTCGGCGACCACTCCCGGAAGGTGCACTGGAGCCTTCCCGACCCGGCCGCGGCCGAAGGCGCCGACCCCTCGGTCTTCGCCCGGACGGCCGCCGAGATCGACCTCCGCGTCCGCCATCTGCTGCCCCAACTCGCCCTTCCGGCATGAAAGGCCCGGCCATGACCGCGACCGACCGGTTCGCCAGCGTCCGCTACCTCGTCGACGACGTGCAGGCCGCCGTCGACTTCTACACCGCCCACCTGGGCTTCACCCTCGGTTTCAGCGCCGCGCCGGCGTTCGCCGAGGTGCTCCGCGGTCCGCTGCGGCTGCTGCTGTCGGGCCCGGCCAGTTCCGGCGCCCGCGCCACGCCCGAACCGGCCGTCCCGGGCCGCAACCGCATCCACCTCGTCTGCGACGACCTCGACACCGAGATCGACCGGCTCCGCCGCGCCGGGTTGACCTTCCACGGCGACCTGGTATCCGGGCCCGGCGGCCGCCAGATCCTGCTCACCGACCCCGCCGGCAACCTCGTCGAACTGTTCGAGCCCGCGGACCGGCCGGGCTGAGCGGGCGGCTCAGCCGATCCGCTCGAAGACGGCGGCGAGGCCCTGGCCTCCGCCGATGCACATGGTCTCCAGCCCGTAGCGCGCCTCCCTGCGGTCCATCTCGCGCAGCAGCGTCGCCAGAATCCGCGCGCCGGTCGCGCCGACGGGGTGGCCGAGGGAGATGCCGGACCCGGCCGGTGACCCCCGGCACGCCGACCTGGTGATGGCGGGGCTGAGCGCCGCACGGGCCGCGGGGCGGCCGTGCGGTACCGCGGTAGGAGGCGCGACCGCCGCCGCCGAGGCGATCGCGCAGGGTTTCGGCTTCGTGGTGGCCGGCAACGACACCACCCTCCTGGCCAAGGCGGCGACGGCCCTCGTCCAGGAGGTCCGGAAGGTGCCCGTGGCGTCCGGGCCGGACGAAGGGCGGCGAAACGGCTGACACACGTCCCCGACGGCCCGCGGCCGGCGCCGGTGATCGCGTTCCTCGGCTCATCGGGCAGAGGCGACGCGCTCCAGGCCGGGCCGGCGAGAAGGGCCGCGCCGGGCGGGACGCCAGGTGGCGACGAGGGCGGCGGCGAGCAGGAGTTCGGCGATGTCGCCGCCGTAGTACATGATCTCGGCGCCGCCGCGGACCTGGGCGATGGGCGCGTGCACGTCGATGAGAAACCCGCCGTACATGAGCTGCGCGACGGCGGCGTGCACGGCGATGGCCGCGCCGAGGACGAACAGCCGCGCCTTGACGCCGGGTCGCGATGGCGCGGGATCGGGTCCGGCGATGACCCATGCGAACAGGCATCCCGACAGCACGAAGTGCGCGTGCAGCAGCCAGTGCAGGGCGGGCCGGGTGGCCGTGGCGTTGTACAGCGGGGTGCAGTACAGCACGACCAGGCTGCCGGTGCCGAGCGTCAGCGCGGTGAGCGGGTGGGCCAGCACGCCCATCGGCTTGCTGCGCAGCACACCGGTCAGGTCCCGCGCCCGCTGCGCCGGCTGTGCGCGCAGCAGCACGGTGATCGGGGCGCCCAGTACCAGGGCCAGTGGCGCGTACATCCCCAGCAGCAGGTGCTGGAGCATGTGGCCACGGAAGTCCTCGTGCGCGAACGGCGCGATCGGCGGCAGCAACGCCACCGCCACCAGAGCGCATCCCGTCAGGAAGAACGCCGTGCGCCACCGGTCCCGGGTCGGCCGGTGGGCCCGGCCGGTCCCGCGGTGCGCCATCAGCAGGTAGGCGAGCGCAAGACCAGCCACACCGGCCACGGCCAGTACGGTGTCCCATCCGACGTCGCTGTGGGCGGGCATCGGGTGATCGTGCATCATGCGGATCGTGGCCGGGTGGCGGCGTCATCGCCCTCGGGGTCGAACGGGGTACCGGTGCGCCGCAGCAGCCATCCGGCGGCCACCAGCACCGCGCCCAGCACCAGGAAACCGGTGTCCCACCAGATCTGATGCGGGCCGCCGTGCACGTGGTGGATGCCCAGGATCTGGTGGTCGAGGAGACCTTCGACAAGGTTGAACAGTCCCCAGCCGGTCAGCATCCACCCCCACAGCACCGGGGAGGTCCACACCCGGCCCCGGCGGCGGGTGATCCGCGAGTACAGGACCGCCAGCCCGGTCAGCACCGCAAGCCAGCACACCACGTGGAACGCCCCGTCCCACACCGTGTTCATCTCCAGCCCGGAGACGGTGCGGGGGTTGTAGTACTTCACGCCGATGTTGTCGGTGTCGGTGCTGGTGAGCAGGTGATGCCACTGCAGGAGCTGATGCAGCAGGATCCCGTCGACGAAACCGCCGACTCCGACCCCCAGCACGATCCCCGGCAGCCGCAGGCTCACCGGCCTGGCCCGTGCGCCGGCCCGGTCGGTGGCGACGGCCATGGACCCTCCTCTCCGGGCGCATGTGCATGGGGCGCTACCCGGCATCACGCGGGGTAATCGCCCTCACCGCCCGGGGCCGCAAGGGACTTTGGTCCCGGGTTCTTCGGGCCGATCTCCCCTCAACGAGGGCCGGATGGCCGCCGACGCCGGGTGCCGTGGGCGGCCATGCTGGGATCGCTCGGCGCGGTTCGCCGCTTCGAGGTCGGGAAGAACGGAGAGACGACCCGGTGAGGGGCGCGGCGCGATGGCGGGTGAGTTGGGCGGGACGCGGCGAGCGCCCGGCGGACGCCCTGCGGTGATGCTCGCCATGGCCACGCTGGGGTTCGCGTTGAACTTCTGGGCGTGGGCCCTGCTGAGCCCGCTGGCGCCCCGGCTGAAGGAGTCGCTGGGGTTGTCGGCGTTCCAGCAGGCGCTGCTGGTGGCCGTTCCGGTGCTGGTCGGGTCGCTGGGCCGGATCCCGGCGGGGGCGCTGACCGACCGGTTCGGCGGCCGGGTGATGTTCCCGCTGGTCTCGGCCGCGACGATCGTCCCCGTGCTGTACCTGGGGTGGGCCGGGCACTCGTCGCTGGCGGCGCTGCTGGTGGGCGGGTTCTTTCTGGGGATCGGCGGCACGGCCTTCGCCGTCGGGGTGCCGTTCGTCAACGGGTGGTTCCCGCCCGAGCGGCGCGGCCTGGCGATCGGGGTGTTCGGCGCAGGCATGGGCGGCACCGCCATCAGCGCCCTGACCACGGTGCGGCTGGTGGACGCCGCGGGGATGGGCACGCCGTTCCTGGTGACCGCGGCGCTGCTGGCGGTGTACGCGGTGGCGGCGCTGGTGGTGCTGCGGGAGGCGCCCGGCCGCACGGTCCCGCCCGAGCCGCTGGGACGGAGGCCGGCCGCGCCGGCGCGGATGGCGGTCACCTGGCACGCGTCGGCGCTGTACGCGGTGACCTTCGGCGGTTATGTGGCGTTCTCGGTGTACCTGCCGACCTATCTCAAGACCGCTTACGGGCTGACGCAGGCGGACGCCGCCAACCGGATGGCCGGGTTCGTGGTCCTGGCGGTGCTGGCGCGCCCGGCCGGCGGCTGGTTGTCGGACCGGCTCGGGCCGGTGCGGGTGCTGGCCGCCACGCTGGGCGTGGTCACCGTGGGGGCCGCGGCGCAGTCCTTCACCCCCGGCCTGATGCCGCTGGGGACGGTCGCGTTCCTGGCGATGGCGGCGGCCCTGGGCGCGGGCAGCGGCGCGACGTTCGCGCTGGTGGCACGGCTGGTCCCGGCGTCCAAGGTCGGCGGGGTGACCGGTGTGGTGGGCGCCGCCGGTGGTCTGGGCGGCTTCGTGCCGCCGCTGGTGATGGGCTCCATCTACGGCGCCTACGGCTCGTACGCGATCGGGTTGGTCCTGCTCGCCGTGGTGGCGGCGGCCACCGCGGTGTTCACCGTCTCGGTGGTACGGCAGGCCGCGAAGGCACGGGAGGAATCAGAGGGTATGGCGGGTGACGGCCGGGGACGTGAGCGGGCGGGCCGCGTGGGCATGGACGGCCCGGTGACCGAGGCGCTGGTGGGGACGCGCCGGTTCTTCACGCGCGCGGAGGTGTCGGCCGACCGGCGGACGCTGCACAGGAACGGCGGCCGGCAGGCGGACGCGTTCTACCGGGACCGGTGGTCGCACGACAAGGTGGTGCGGTCCACGCACGGGGTGAACTGCACCGGCTCGTGCTCGTGGAAGGTGTACGTCAAGGACGGGATCATCACCTGGGAGGCGCAGCAGACCGACTATCCCTCGGTCGGCCCGGACCGCCCGGAGTACGAGCCGCGCGGGTGCCCTCGCGGGGCGGCGTTCTCCTGGTACACCTACTCGCCCACCCGCGTCCGGTACCCGTACGTGCGCGGCGTCCTGCTGGAGCTGTACCGGGAGGCGCGGGCGCGGACGGGCGACCCGGTGGCGGCCTGGGCGGAGATCGTGTCCGATCCGGAGCGGTCGCGCCGGTACAAGTCGGCCAGGGGACGCGGCGGGCTGGTGCGGGCGTCGTGGGACGAGGCCACCGAGATGATCGCCGCCGCGCACGTCCACACGGTGAAGGAGTTCGGGCCCGACCGGGTGGCGGGGTTCTCCCCGATCCCGGCGATGTCGATGGTGTCGCACGCCTCGGGCGCCCGGTTCGTGTCGCTGCTGGGCGGGACGATGCTGTCGTTCTACGACTGGTACGCCGACCTGCCGGTGGCGTCCCCGCAGGTGTTCGGCGACCAGACCGACGTGCCCGAGTCCGGGGACTGGTGGGACGCCGGCTACCTGATCATGTGGGGGTCGAACCTGCCGGTGACCCGTACCCCGGACGCGCACTGGATGGCCGAGGCGCGCTACCGCGGCCAGAAGGTGGTGGCGGTCTCCCCCGACTACGCCGACAACGTCAAGTTCGCCGACGAGTGGCTGCCCGCGCGGCCGGGCACCGACGGGGCGCTGGCGATGGCGATGGGCCATGTGGTGCTGAAGGAGTTCTTCGTCGACCGGCGGGTGCCCTACTTCACCGACTACGTCAAGCGCTACACCGACCTGCCGTTCCTGGTCAGGCTGGAGCCGGCGGATGACGGCGCGTGGGTACCGGGCAAGTTCCTGACCGCCGCCGACCTGCCCGGCGCCGAGGCGCGGTCGGAGCACGCCGCGTTCAAGACCGTGCTGCTGGACGCGGCCACCGGCCGCCCGCTGGTGCCGAACGGGTCGCTGGGGTTCCGGTACGGGGAGCAGGGCGCCGGCCGCTGGAACCTCGATCTCGGCGGCGCCGATCCGCTGCTGTCGGCGGAGGGCGGGGACGAGCCCGCGGTCACGGTGGAGCTGCCGCGCTTCGACGCGCCGGGCGGATCGGCCGGGGTCATGCGCCGCGGCGTGCCGGTGCGGCGGGTCGCCGGGCATCTGGTCACGACCGTGTACGACCTGCTGCTCGCCCAGTACGGGGTGCGGCGCGAGGGCCTGCCCGGCACCTGGCCGTCGGGGTACGACGACGCCGCCGAGCCGTGCACCCCGGCCTGGCAGGAGCCGATCACCGGGGTGGCGGCGCAGGCCGCGGTCCGGATCGGACGGGAGTTCGCCGCCAACGCCGAGCAGACCCGCGGCCGCTCGATGATCGTCATGGGCGCGGGCACCAACCACTGGTTCCATTCCGACACCATCTACCGGGCGTTCCTGGCGCTGACGACGCTGACCGGCTGCCAGGGCGTGAACGGCGGCGGCTGGGCGCACTACGTGGGCCAGGAGAAATGCCGCCCGTTCACCGGATGGGCGCAGCTCGCGTTCGGGCTGGACTGGTCCCGGCCGCCCCGGCAGATGATCCAGACCGCGTACTGGTACCTGCACACCGACCAGTTCCGCTACGACCCGTTCGGCGCCGACACGTTCTCGGCGGTGCCGGGCGGCCGGCTCTCCGGCAGGACCACCGCCGACCTCATCGCGCAGGCCGCCCGGCTGGGCTGGATGCCCTCGTACCCGACCTTCGACCGCAACCCGCTCGACCTGGCCGACGAGGCCGACGCCGCCGGGAAGGCGCCCGGAGAGTACGTGGTGGAGGAGCTGAAGGCGGGACGGCTGCGATTCGCCTGCCAGGACCCGGACGCCCCGGAGAACGTCCCCAGGATCCTGACCGTGTGGCGGGCCAACCTGCTCGGCTCGTCCGCCAAGGGCAACGAGTACTTCCTCAAGCACCTGCTCGGCGCCGACTCGCAATCGCGCGCCGCCGAGGCGCCCCCCGGCAAGCGGCCCAAGGACGTCGTCTGGCGCGAGGACGCCCCAACGGGGAAGCTCGATCTGCTGCTCTCCCTCGACTTCCGGATGACCAGCACGACGCTCTACTCCGACATCGTGCTGCCCGCGGCGACCTGGTACGAGAAGCACGACCTGAACACCACGGACATGCACCCGTTCGTCCACTCGTTCAACCCGGCGATCCCCCCGCCGTGGCAGACGCGCACGGACTGGGACGCCTTCCAGGCCATCGCCGCCGCGTTCAGCCGCCTGGCCCGCGAGCACCTGGGCGTGCGCAAGGACCTCGTGGCCGCCCCGCTGACGCACGACACCCCGGACGAACTGGCCACCCCGCACGGCCGCGTGACCGACTGGGCGGCCGGTGAGTGCGAGCCGGTGCCGGGCCGCACCATGCCGAAGCTGGTCGTGGTGGAACGCGACTACCCCGCGCTGGCGGCGAAGATGGGCGCGCTCGGCCCGCTGGCCGACACCCTCGGCGCCACCACCAAGGCGGTGACCTTCGAGCTGGACCGCGAGGTGGACTACCTGCGGCGCAAGAACGGGGTGATCCGGGGCGGCCCGGCCGACGGGCGCCCGTCGCTGCTGCGGGACGTGCACGCCTGCGAGGCGATCCTGGCGCTGTCGGGCACCACCAACGGGCACCTGGCCGTCCAGGGGTTCCGCGCCCTGGAGCGGCGCACCGGCACCCGGCTGGCCGATCTGGCGGCGGAGCACGAGGGCGAGCGGATCACCTTCGCCGACACCCAGGCGCGGCCCACCCCCGTCATCACCTCACCGGAGTGGTCGGGCTCGGAGACCGGCGGCCGCCGCTACTCCCCGTTCACCATCAACGTCGAACGGCTCAAGCCCTGGCACACCCTCACCGGCCGCCAGCACTTCTACCTCGACCACGACTGGATCGCCGAGCTGGGCGAGCGGCTGCCGGTCTACCGTCCACCGCTGGACATGCACGGGCTGTTCGGCGAGCCGGAGATCGGCGAGCGGGGCGAGCTGGGCGTGACGGTGCGGTACCTGACGCCGCACAACAAGTGGTCCATCCACTCCGAGTACCAGGACAACCTGTTCATGCTGTCGCTGTCGCGCGGCGGCCCCACCGTCTGGATCAGCGACAAGGACGCCGCCAGGATCGGCGTGGCCGACAACGACTGGATCGAGGCGGTCAACCGCAACGGCGTGGTGGTGGCCCGCGCGATCGTCTCGCACCGCATGCCCGAGGGCACCGTCTACATGCACCACGCGCAGGACCGGCTCATCGACGTGCCCCGTACCGAGACCGGCGGCCGCCGCGGCGGGATCCACAACTCGCTGACCCGGCTGCTGATCAAGCCGAGTCACCTGATCGGCGGGTACGCGCAACTGTCGTTCGCGTTCAACTACCTCGGGCCGACCGGCAACCAGCGCGACGAGGTCACCGTCATCCGCCGCCGCTCCCAGGAGGTGACGTACTAGCGATGCGCGTCATGGGCCAGATGGCGATGGTGATGAACCTCGACAAGTGCATCGGCTGCCACACCTGCTCGGTCACCTGCAAGCAGGCGTGGACCAACCGCTCCGGTGTCGAGTACGTGTGGTTCAACAACGTCGAGACCCGTCCGGGCGAGGGCTACCCGCGCCGGTACGAGGACCAGGAGCGGTGGCGCGGCGGCTGGACGCTCAACCGGCGCGGACGTCTGGCGCTCAAGGGCGGCGGGCGGCTCCGCAAGCTGCTGACCATCTTCGCCAACCCCAAGCTCCCCGCCCTGGACGACTACTACGAGCCCTGGACGTACGACTACGAGACGCTGACCAGCGCGCCGTTGCAGGAGCACACCCCCGTCGCCCGGCCCCGCTCGCTGGTCTCCGGCCGGAACATGAAGATCACCTGGTCGGCCAACTGGGACGACGACCTGGGCGGCTCGCCCGGCCTGGGCGACCGCGACGTCCTGCTCGGGCGGGTCTCCGAGAAGGTCAGGCTGGACTTCGAGAACACCTTCATGTTCTACCTGCCGCGGATCTGCGAGCACTGCCTGAACCCCTCGTGCGCGGCGTCCTGCCCGTCCGGCGCGATCTACAAGCGCACCGAGGACGGCATCGTGCTGGTCGACCAGGACCGCTGCCGCGGCTGGCGGATGTGCGTGTCCGGCTGCCCGTACAAGAAGGTGTACTTCAACCACCGCACCGGCAAGGCCGAGAAGTGCACCTTCTGCTTCCCGCGTGTCGAGGTCGGCATCCCGACCGTCTGCTCGGAGACCTGCGTGGGCCGCCTGCGCTACATCGGCCTGATGCTCTACGACGCGGACAAGGTGCTGGAGGCCGCGTCCACCCCCGACGACACGGGCCTGTACGAGGCGCAGCGGCGGGTGTTCCTCGACCCCCACGACCCGGAGGTCATCGCCGAGGCGCGGCGCGCCGGGATCCCCGGGGACTGGATCGAGGCCGCCCAGCGGTCCCCCGTCCACGCGCTGATCAACACCTATGAGGTCGCGCTGCCGCTGCACCCGGAGTACCGGACGATGCCGATGGTCTGGTACATCCCGCCGCTGTCGCCGGTCGTGGACGTGGTGCGCGACACCGGTCACGACGCCGAGGACCCCGGCAACCTGTTCGCCGCGATCGAGGCGCTGCGCATCCCCGTGGACTACCTCGCCCAGTTGTTCACGGCGGGCGATCCGGCGCCCGTGGACGCGGTGCTGCGGCGGCTGGCCGCGATGCGCTCGTACATGCGCGACATCAACCTCGGCCGCGAGCCCGACGAGACCATCCCTGAGCGCGTCGGCATGAGCGGGGAGCGGATGTACGACATGTACCGGCTGCTGGCGCTGGCCAAGTACGACGAGCGCTACGTCATCCCGCCCGCGCACGCCGAGCAGGCCCACGGCCTGGAAGAACTTGCCACCGAGTGCGCCCTGGACTACGAGGGCGGCCCCGGCATGGGCGGGTCCGGGCCGTTCGGCGAGGCGTCCGGCGGCGCCCCGCCGATCGCGATGGAGAACTTCCACATGCTTCGGCAGCGCCAGACCGCCGGCCATCCCGCCTCACCCACAGGCGGGCGTACCCGGGTCAACCTCCTGAACTGGGACGGCAGGGGTCACCCCGCGGGCCTGTTCCCACCGCGTCATGACGAGACGGAGCCCGAGCCATGAATCGCGCCGCCTTCGACGACACCGCTCTCACCACCGCGTGGCAGGCGGCGTCCCTCATGCTCGGCTACCCCGACACGGAACTGCTGGCCCGCAGACCTCTGCTGCGCCGGGCCGTCGCCACGCTGCCGCCCGCGGCCGGTGTGCCGCTCAGCCGTTTCCTCGACCATCTGGACGGCACGCCGCCCCAGGAACTGGCCGCCGACTACGTCGCCACCTTCGACCACCGCAAACGCGGCTGCCTCTACCTCACCTATTACGCCTACGGCGACACCCGCAAGCGAGGCATGGCGCTGCTGCGGTTCAAGCATGCCTACCGCTCGTCCGGCCTCGTCCTAAACGACGGCGAACTGCCCGACCACCTGGCCGTCGTCCTGGAGTTCGCCGCCACCGGCGACCTCCGCGAGGGGCGGCGGCTCCTGCTCGAACACCGCGCCGGGCTGGAGCTGCTGCGCCTGGATCTGAACGACACGGGGTCCCCATGGGCCCACGTCCTGGACGCGGTGTCGGCGACCCTGCCGCCGCTGAGCGGGCGCGACCGCGACGCTCTCACCCGTCTGATCGCCGAAGGCCCGCCCGAGGAGGAGGTCGGTCTCGCCCCCTACGGCGATCCGGAAGGCGATCCGGACGAGGGCAGGGTCTTCCTTCCCACGCCACACCTCGGAGGCTTCCCGTGATCGGCAGCGCGCCGGCGGAGGGCGGCCAGGCGGGCCCCGCGGACGTCCTGCTGTGGGTCGCGCTGCCCTACGTCACTCTTGCGATCTTCGTCCTCGGGCATGTGTGGCGTTACCGCTACGACAAGTTCGGCTGGACGACCCGCTCGTCCCAGCTCTACGAGAACCGGCTGCTGCGCGCCGGCAGCCCGCTGTTCCACTTCGGCATCCTGGTCGTCCTGCTCGGCCACGTCGGCGGGCTGGTCATCCCCGACACCTGGACGGAGGCCGCCGGCATCGGCGAGCACGCCTACCACGTGACCGCCGTGACGCTCGGCACCATCGCCGGCTTCTGCACCCTCGCGGGACTGGGCATCCTGATCTACCGCCGCCGCACCGTGGGGCCGGTCTTCTCCGCCACCACCCGCAACGACAAGCTGATGTACGCCGTCCTCACGCTGGTGATCGTGCTGGGCCTGGCCGCCACGGTCGCGGCCAACCTCGCCGGCGGCGGCTACGACTACCGCCACACCGTCTCCCCCTGGTTCAGGTCGATCTTCTACCTGCGTCCCGACCCGGACCTCATGACGGGCGTCCCGATCCTGTTCCGGCTGCACGCGCTCAGCGCGCTGCTGCTGTTCTGCATCTGGCCGTTCACCCGGCTGGTGCACATGCTCACCGCGCCGGTCGGCTATCTGACCCGCCCCTACATCGTCTACCGGAGCCGGGACGCACGGCTGGGGGCACGCGCACCCGTCCGCGGCTGGGAACGCACCCCCTAGGTCTGTGACAGAGGCTGCGTAGTCACGGGTCAATGCGCCGGGACGCTGATCTGCTGCGGCTTGCCGTGCTCATGCAGCGTGAGCTTCGCCTTGAAGGTCACGAGCACCCCCCGGGTCATGTCCTTGTTTCCCACAGGGAATTCGCTCTCGACCTCCAGGAGCCGGGGGCGGTCCTGATCGTCCACGAAGAGCCTGAGCTGGATCACCGCATCGCGCGGGTAGACCTTGCGTGCGATGTCGCGGAGATCCGGGACGTCTTCGAGGCAATCGTCCACCGTGCAGGAGATCCAGTATCTGCGCGTCTTCATACCCGCCGTTGTGGTCGGGGACGGCGGTCCGGCCAGGGTGCCCTTGCTCCGGAACATCGCCGCGACCATGGTCGTTCGCAGCATCGCCCCGGTGGCGGCAGGGTCGAGCCCGCGATCCCCCACCACCGCCGCCGGCGCGGGGAGGGTTCGCCATTTGGACGATTGCAGAGTGTTACGGACGTACGTGCGGTCTCCCACGACGATCACGCGGACGGCCCCGTTGCGGACGAGGTCCTCGTTGTACTCCCGTTCGATCGTGGTGGTGACCGACCGCAGGTCCAGGTCGGTGGCGGGGTGACCCGGATCGGAGCGCTGGACGCCCCGCATCTCCGCGTTCATCTTGATCGGCGGGAAACCCATGCCGTTGACGAACACCTTGACCTCGACATCGGCCCGGTGCGGCTGTTCCAAACCGCTGATGGCCCTTTTCAGGTGCTGGTAGTCATCCTGCCGAGGATCCTTCGCGTTCTGCCCGCAGCCGGTCAGGACCAGCGCCACGACTCCCGCTACGGCGCACGCGGCACGCCAATTCATCGCGTTCTCCCTCATGGTTGCTTTTGAGCGCGCCGCTCACCGGTAGCGGATGATGACCGGGGTGCCGGTGACCTGCACGGACTGGCCCGGCTGTACGGGCTGCGGCGATGCGCCGATGCGCTCGGCCTCGTAGGTGGTCGGTCCGGTGGGATAGCTGACCGACCCTTGCCCGGTCCAGCGGATGACGGCGTACTCACCGGTCTGATAGGCGAAACCGCACTGCCACATGTCGGGAGGCAGCCCGTAGGCGGTGCCGTGGCCGCAATACCGGATGGACGCGCCCTTCATCCAGCCGACGAGCTGCGTCACCGCGTGCCCGGCGATCGTCGGTTCCCGTCCCGCGTCCTGGAGCTTGAGTCCGAGGCCGTCCTCGCCCCAGCCGTAGTAGTAGGACCTGCCGAGCCGGTTGTAGAGGCCCATGAGGAAATAGCGGGTCACCCAGTCCGCGGCCTGGCGGTCGGTGCCGGGGAACGGATCGGCCTCGGGCTCCTCGGTGGTCTCGGTGTCCCAGATCGGCTTGGTGACGCCCCGGCCGGCCAGCACCGAACGTGCCGTGGCGACCATGTCCTCGGCGCGCTCCGGCCAGACGATCGCGTGATCGGTGCCGTCCGTGTAGAGGTGGACGGCGACCCGGTCGGCGTAGGTGTAACCGCCGAGTTCGGCGAACCGGCGCATCCAATCCCGCACCTCCGTCCGGTGCAGCATGGTCGCGCTCGGGCTGACGACCAGTGCGGACGGGTCCACCGACTTGATGATCTGGTAGGCCCGGCGCGCCATGTCCCGCATCTGCTCCACGGTGCCGCCGTAGTAGCCGGGGTGCGTGGCCTCGTTCCACAGTTCGTACGCCTCGATGCGGCCCTTGTAACGGGTCACGACGCGGTGGACGTAGTCGTCCCAATCGCTCAAATCTTCAGGCGGTTCGATGGTGCAGGGCTCGCTGTACTTGCAGGGGTCGCCCTGCGGGTTGGCCCACAGCGGGGTCTGACCCATCGTGTAGAGGACCGGCAGCCCCTTGGACCGCGCCCCGTCCACCAGGGCGTCGAGTGTCGACCAGTTGTACACGTCCTGCTGCGGTTCGATGGTCGACCAGCGCGTCGCGTCGTCCCAGAGCCGGACCGCGCCGACATCGATGGTCGGCATGCTCCCGTCGCCGACCCCCACGATGTCGACGCCGAAGCCGACCTTGCCGACGGGAACCGGCGGATCCGCCGACCAGCCGCCCGACGACCGCGATGCCGCGCCCGCCGCGCGAGCCGTATGAGCGGCACCGGCCGACGCGCCGCCGCCCGGATCCGGCGCGGCGATCGCGGTGAACGCGGCCAGAGCCGCGACCGTTGCGATGACGCCGATGACGTTCCGGAGCATGGCGACGTCCCCCGTTCGTTCCTTCGTGATGCCGCTGGTGACTCGTGCGCCGAGCACGGGATCCATGCCACCCGTTCACGGATCCGCACCAATGGGTAGCGCGCCGCGCCTATCCGATCGCTATCAGGCGCCTGTCCCCGCTGTTCAGGACGCTCCGGGCGGTCAGCCGAAACGGATCAGGACGGGACGCTCGCCGATCACCACGGGCCGCCCGGCGCGGACGGGCACGGACCGCCCGTCGAGATGGTCGACGCGCCGCGCGCCGCGTTCGAGGCTCATGGCGGCAGCGCCCTCGGCCGTCCAGCGCACGGCCACCTCCCCGCCGCCCCGCACACGGGGCAACGTGAACCGGCACTGCCACACCCCGTCCGGCAGGCCGTTGGCCCGCCCCTGCCCGCACGACCGGACCGACGCGCCGTCCAGCCAGTCCTGGAGCCTGTCGATGAACAGCGCCGCCCGGGTCGGCGCGCTGCCCTCCACCTGGAGCACGAGAGGCAGGCCCTGGACGCCCCAGCTGTAGAAGTACATGCGGGTGTAACGGGCGTAGAGGCCCGCCAGGTAGAAGCGCACCGCGTAGTTGTTGGCGTCGCGCTCGCGCAGTGGCTTGTCCGTGGGAACGGAATGACCCGGCCCTGTGGCGTACATGGGCAGGTGCACTCCGGCGTTGTGCAGCGTGTTGTAGATGAGGACGGCCAGTTCCGTCATTTCCTCGGGACGGCCGATGTTCCTGCGCGGATGCAGCTTGACCGCGGCGGCGTCACAGGAGCGGTAGCCGCCCAGGGTCGCGAAGGTCGCGAGGGACCGGCGTCCCTGGGACGTCCACAGTTTCCCGAAGGAAGGGCACACCACCGTGGCACGTGGGTCCTCCTCCTTGATGATGGCGGCGGCCCGGTGCGTCATCTCCACCAGAGTCGCCAAGTCACCCGTGTAATGCTCGGGGGTGTTGGCGAAATCCCAGATCTCGTAAGCGCCGATACGTCCCTTGTAACGGGACACCACCGCGTGTACGTACTTGTCCCAGTCGGACAGGTCGCGGGGCGGCGCCGTCCTAGAGCCGTCGTCGTACGCACTGCGGGGAGCGTCCGGTGCCGCCGCCCAGGATGGGGTGATGCCCATGGTGTAGAGCATCGGAAGGTGCTCGCGTTCCGCTCCCGCCACCATCCGGTCGAGGTTGCTCCAGTCGAACCTGCCGGGCTCGGGTTGGACGTTCGCCCAGCGCGTACGGCTGTCCCAGAACCGGGCCGCCCCGATGCGGAACCCCGGCATGGCGCCGCTCTTGGTTCCGATGGTCGTACCGAAGAAGGCCGCCGGCACCGGCTTCGGCGGCGACTCCCTCCATGCGGGCCCGGGGACGAACTGCACCGGCGGCGCTTGCGCGGACACCCCTGTGGTGAACCCGCCCGCCGCAGCCGATCCGCCGGCACAGACCATCAAGGCCATCACCACGGCCACGCCGATGGCCCTGACCCGCCCGCTACCGGTCGCGGCGGGCCCGGCCGGCTTGGCGGCGGAGGCGGCGGGTACCGAGGTGCCGGTGGGAGGCGATGCGCGCGGGCGTTCCGGGACGGGGATGAGCGGTTCGGGGTCGCGATCGCCCCTCAGGATCACCTCGTGCAACTCGCGCAACCGGGCCGTCGGCTCCAGGCCCGTCTCCTCCACGAGCAGTGCGCGCCCGCTGCGGTAGACCTCCAGCGCCTCCGTACGCCGTCCGCAACGGTAGAGGGCCAGCATCAGCCGGGCGCGGAGTTCCTCCCGGAGTGGATGCTCGTCGACCAGCGCCGCCAGTTCCGCCACCACGGCCGCATGCCGCCCCAGAGCCAGCTCAAGGCCGAGGCACTCCTCGATCGCCGTCAGGCGCAGCTCGTCCAGCCGTGCCGCCTCGCGTGGGACGAACACCGCGCTGGCGCCTTCCAAGGGCTGCCCGCGCCAGAGCGCGAGCGCCGCGCGGAACTCCGCGACGGCTTCGTCCGGCCTCCCCTGGGCGGCGTGGTCGCGAGCACGCTCGATCCGACCCGTGAACTCCGAGACGTCCAGCGCCACGAAGATCCCCGCCCAGCCCGTACGGAGGACATAGCCGGGCGGCCTGGTCTCGATCACCGCACCGGCGGCGCCCAGCGACCGCCGTACCCGGTGCACGAGCGTGTGGACCTGGGCGCGGGCGGAAGCGGGCGGCCGGTCCCCCCACAGCTCGTCCACCAGCCGGTCGACGGAGACCACGAGATCCGCGTTCAGCAGCAGCGCGGCCAGCAGCGCACGCTGCCTGCCACCGCCGAGCGGCACCGGACGGCCGTCCCTCCGCACCTCCACCGGGCCCAGCAATGAGAAGCCGACGTCCAGCATGCACTCCTCCCGCCCAACCGCACCGTGGGGACGCACAGGCGGCGCCGCGTTCATGATGCCGTCGGGGGGCGAGGGTGGGTAGCCGGCAGGCCCGATGCGGGCAACGGCCGCGGGCCTGCCGGCGACCCTGTCAGGGCGGCGTCAGCCGGTGGACGGGCCGGTCCAGCCGACGGGCAGGCGAGCGACCCGGACCCGCTGCGGATGGTCGCCGACGGGAACGGACGTGATCTTGCGTCCGGTGGCGAAGTCGATGGCCGTGACCTGGTCGGCGTCGCTCTCGGAGATCACGCAGGCGCGGCCGTCGCCGCTGACGGTGGCCCAGTACGGCTTGGCGGCCGGGACCAGGGGGCCTTCCTGGAGGGTGGAGCGGTCGACGATGGTGGCGTAGTCGTCCATGGTCCCGGCGATGCACAGCTTGGTCCCGGCGGGGTTCATGGACATGCCGTGGTGGCGGGAGTCGTTGACGAAGGTGGTGCGGTCATCGGAGGTGTCGGGGTTCTCCGGGAGGGTCTTCATCCGGGTGATGGCGTCGGTGGCCACGTCGTACTCGAAGAAGCCGTTGAAGAACGAGACCTGGAAGTACAGCTTGGACTCGTCGGGGGTGAAGGCCACCGGGCGCACGGCGTCGGACATGTCGCGGCGGCCGAAGGCGTCGAGCCGCTGCCGCATGTCGACGGTCCTGACGACGTCGTAGGTGGTGGCGTCGGCGATGGTGATCTTGCGGTCGCCCTTGAGGAAGTCCTGCCAGGGCGCGTCGAAGTCGTTGTTCACCTCGCCGATCGACATGTTCCAGATCTTGCCGTCGCGGGTGAAGACGTTCTCGTGGGGCTTGTCGCCGGTGCGGAACGACCCGAGCTCCCGGCCGGTGTTGATGTCCAGCACGTGCACGGTGTTGCCGGTGGACGCCGACACCGCCACCCGGGAGCCGTCGGGCGAGACGGCCATGTGGTCGGAGCGGAAACCGGAGACCGGGAAGCGCCACCGCACCCTGCCGGTGGCGGTGTCGATGGAGACCACGTCGGCGAAGCTGGGACGCGAGACGACGATGGCCGAGCCGTCGGGCGTGCTGTACAGGTCGTCGGTGAACTGGTCGTGGCCCTCGCCGACGGTCTCGCGGATGCCGAGGAAGAAGGCCAGCCGGATGGGATTGAGATAGATCTCGAGGAGCCGCTCGTCCTTGTCGGGGATGAGGTTGATCCGGCCGATCTTGGCGAAGTCGCCGCTGGACCTGATGACGTCGGCGGTGCCTTCCCAGTTGTTGCCGACCAGCATCACCTCCTGCAGCGGCACGGCGTTCGCGGGGACGGTTCCGGCCGTGACGGTCGCGGCGGCCGTCACGATCGCCAGGGCGCCGCCGAGCAGGGATCTGCGCAGGCGCGCGGCGGTCGGAGCTCGCATGGTCGTCCTCCTGGGGGGTGAGGGGCGGGACACGTGATGAACGCACATGCCCATAGAGTGGAAACGGCCGTTTTCAACTCTTGGTTACTGGATAGTAAGCTTGGGTGAGAGCCGCGACAAGACCCGATGCGGAACGATCGGCGGACCAGGCGAAGGGGGCACGGTGGCCAACCGGAACCCGGCCGGCCGGTACAAGGGCAGGCCGGTCGGCGAGCGCCGGGCCGAACGCCGGCGGCGCTTCCTGACCGCGGCCCTGGACCTGTTCGGCGCCGGCCCCGGCTACCGCGACACCAGGGTCGTCGACATCTGCAAGGCCGCCGGGCTGTCCACCCGCCAGTTCTACGAGGAGTTCGACACCCTCGAAGACGTCCTGGCCGAACTGCATCTGTACGTGAACGACGTCGCCCAGCAGGCCGTCCTCGACGCGCTGCCCCACGTCCAGGACAAGCCCGTGACCGAACGCTTCACGCGCCTCCTGCGCGCCTACGTCGAAGGCGCCGCGTCCGACCCGCGCCACGCCCGCATCGCCTACGTCGAGATCATCGGCGTCAGCCGCCGCATGGACCGTCAGCGCCTGGAACGCCGCGCCGTCTGGATCGACTTCATCGCCCAGACCGTCGACGAGGCCATCCGGCGCGGCGAGGTCCCGCCCGGGAACTACCGGATCGCCGCCGCCGCCTTCATCGGCGCCGTCAACGGCCTCATGCACGACTGGGTCGTCGGCTGGGTCGACGCCTCCCTGGACGAGATCGCCGACGAGCTCCTGCACATGGCCGTCGGCCGATACAAGCTCGTCAGCGGCGAGAACCCGGACCACTAGGGCGCCGCGCCACCGCCGTCGCGGTCGTGCGGCTACCGGGCATGGAGGAGCACCCAGGTGCGTGATCTGCTGAAGCCCAGCTTCGGCGCCTCCTGCCCTAGCCCGGCATCGGCCGCCCGATGGTGCCCATCAGCTCGGCCCAGCGGGCGGCGAAGAGGGCGCCTTCGGGGCGGCACTCCTTGGCGAGCCTGGCGTAGCTCCAACCTTCGGAGGCGGGGCAGCATTCGTGGGCGGGCCAGGTCCACGGGTGGTCAAGGCCGTCGGCCACGATGCTTTCGCTCAGCCGTACCAGAGGGCCGTAGGCCCGTACCCGGTCGAAGGAGCACTCGGTGTCGTCGTAGTACATGTGGTAGAGGTCCAGGTTGCGCTGGATGATCTCGCGGCCGTGCTCCAGCAGGCCCGTCCTCGTGCAGAACTCCAGGTGCGCCGCCACCTCGGGTGGGTCCTGGGCGGTGCGGTAGGTGCGCTCGTGGACGGCGTGTGCCCGGTCGAGGCGTCCGGTACGCAGGTAGGGCAGGAGAAGGTAGTCCTCTCTCTCCTCGACGCCCGGACGTGACTCGTCCAGGAGCGGGGCCATCGATTCCATGGCCTGCTCGTCGAGGCCGAGACGCAGCCACCACCGCGTGCGGCGGAGGATGTTGGAACGGGTCTCGTAGATGGGGATGGAAGGCAGTTCGCTGAACGCCGCCCATGCGGCCTTGGCCGCGTCCACGTCCCCGCGGCACGACTCCAGCTCCACGCGGAACCAGCGCAGGTGATGAAGGTCCTCCGTGCCGGGACGGCAGTGCGGCTCCAGCATGCGGAGAAGGCCCTGGATCTGGGCGGCGTGAACGGTGGGGTAGGTCAGGACGCGGTCCAGTGCGATGGGCACAGCGTCCCACATGCGGTCGAGCTGGTCGGTCGTCATGAGGGACGGGTGGGCGGAGTGGAGGCGGGCCAGTTCGGCGAGCATTGTGAACAGGCGCACGCGACCGCTCTTCCAGGACGCCAGCGCGCTGAGGAAGGCGAGGCGGATCTCCAGGGCCGCTTCAGGCTCGTCCATCGCGACCGCGTTCTGGAGGAGCCGTTGCAGGCGGACGCTGATGTCCCGCTCCCGCTCCAGGGCCAGGGCGTCCCGGAGGCCGGCCCGCAGATCGTCGCGGGTCGCGGTGGAGAGATGCGGCGCCGGACCGGGCGCCGCGCGGTGACGCGGCTCGGCGGTGCCGGGCGGAAGGGGCAGGTGCTCGGCGATCGGCCCGGCGTGCAGGAACTCGGTGACCTTCTCGCTCTGGAAGGTCGTGCCGTTCAGCTCGTCCAGCTTGAGCGCGAAGTTCACCACCTGCCAGCGCAGGTCGGAGAACAGGGCGGAGTAGGACCACACCGTGAAGGCGTCGCAGCCGGGATCGTCGCAGTCACAGGGCCAGAACCACTCCCGGTCCATGTCCTTCTCCAGGACGCGGCGGCACAGCAGGGCCGCAGCGGCCGCCGTCCACATGCCCTCGACCGAGGTGACCTCCCCCGCGGCCTTGAAGAGGTGGCGGTGCAGGACGTCCAGTCCGCGCTCCTCGTTCCCGGTGCGCGCGCAGAACTCCAGGTGGGCCGCGATGTCCTCCAGCTTCTTGCCCGGCCGCGTGTAGGTGCGCTGATGCGCCGCCACGGCCTCCTCAAGGCGCCCCGTGCACAGGTACGACATGATCAGGTCATCGCCGACCTCGCTGTCCTCGGACGCACCGACGTGCCCGGCCATCAGGGGCGCGAGCACCTCGACGGCACGGTCGGCCCGGCCCAGCCGCCGCCACATGAGCGCCTCGTGGCAGACCACGCCGGGCATCACGAAGTGCGTCTCCGCCCCGGCGCGCCAGCGCAGGCCCCGCCAGATCCGCTCGACGGCCTCAAGGTCACCCCTGCGGGCCTCGACCGTCATCCGGTAGTGGTCGATGGCGTAACGGGTTCCGGTCCGGGTGGGCGGGCAGTGGCGTTCCAGATCGTCCAGCAGCCGGTGGATCCGCTGAGCGGGCTCGGGATAGAGCCAGACGTAGGCGTCGACGACGAGGAAGAGCTGGCACCACATCCAGTGGACGAGGTCCTCGGGATACAGGTGCGGTTCGGCATGCCACATCCGCAGGCACTCGTGCAGGACGGGAAGGGCCTCGGAGAAGAAGGCCAGCGGCTCGCCGTTCAGCGGCTTGCCCCGCAGCGCCCAGGCGAACGTCACCTTGGTCCTGAAGAGGACCTCCGGGTCGCCGAGGGCCTCGGCGTGCGGGACGACCTCCCGCACCGCCTCCAGGTAGACCTCCCCTCCGGGCCCGCCGTCGGCGTCGTCCAGGCGGTCCGCGGCGGCGAGCCTGGCGAGGACCTCGTCGCGGCCGAGCAGCATCGGCTACCCCTGGCCGCCTGGGTGGACGGCCTGCTCCACCAGGCCGAGGAACGCCCGGTTCACGCCCGCCATGTCCTCGGGACGCAGCGGACGGTTGCCCGCCAGCATCGCGTAGCCGTAGAGGGCCTCGACCGACAACTCCACGATGCGGGCGTCCACGGTGGAGGTCAGGCGCGCGATGAGCGGGTTGCGGTGGTTGAACACGAGCTGCGGCCGGGGCGGCTCGCCCGGCTCCGCCCCGCCCGAGACCAGCTCGCCCCAGATCCCGTCCGCCCCCTGGAGGCCGGCGGAGCCGCGGACCGCGGACCGGGCGCCGGCGCCTTCCAGAAGCAGCACCGGCACCGACACCGGCTCGAAGGAACGCACGATCGGCTCGCACCCCTTGGGCTCCAGGACGGCGGCGGCGGTCGCGAGGAAGTCGCGGATGGCCGGCTCGCGGACGGGGTCGAGGGACTCGAACCGGGTGGCGAGCTCACCCGGGTCGAGCCGCCGCACGAGCAGGCCGGGATCGAGCCGGGGCAGCCGCCGCAGGACCTCCAGGTGATGGGTGTAGCCGACGTTGACCAGCCCCATGCCCTGGGCGACGGCGATGCCCGCGAGCTGCCGGAACTCCTCGACGCTCGGCGTGTAGTGGAGGGTGCGGTGGCGCCGCCGGAACTCGCGGAGCGTGACCCTGCCCTCGCTGGTCTCGAACGGGAGCCACTCGTCCACGATCCGCAGCATCTCGGTGTCGTGCCGGGCCAGCGCCAGCACCCCGAGCCTGTGGACGCGCAGGAACGCCGCCAGCCGTTCCGGGGAGGTCGACGCGAGGCGGACCAGCCACGCGCGCAGCGACTCGCCCAGCGCCTCCCTCGTGCTGGTCAGCAGGTCGTCCTCGTGCAGCTGCTCACGGCTCGCGGTGGGACGCAGCTCATCGGTGTCGATCACACAGCGGACGAAGAACGCCCAGTCCGGCATGATCTTCTCGACCCGTTCGCCCAGCAGCATCCGCTTCAGGTAGACGCGGTGCGCCGCCCGCTCGCCGGGTCCGGTCTCGTGCGGCAGGACGAACGCGACCCCGCTCAGCCCCGCCTCGGGCACCGCGAGGTCGATCACGTCGAACGGCTCGGCGCCGATGAGGCGCCGGCCGTAGCGCAGCAGGGCGTCCCGGCGTGCCCCCGGGCTCGGATGCGCCGCCCGCCACGGCGGCGTGCCCTCGGTGATCCGCTCGTCGCCGACCCGCACCTCGTAGGGCAGCAGCGACCCGTAGTGCCGCGCCAGTTCCGTGACGGTGGACGTGGCGAGCCAGTGCTCGAAGTCCCTGCGCGCCCGCAGGACGACGGTGGTGCCCGGCCCGTCCCGGGGCGCCGTCTCCTCCAGCGTGTAGTGGCCGTCGGCGTGCCCGCGCCACCTCACCGTCGGCGCGTCCCCGCTGCGGGTGATCACCTCGATCTCGTCGGCGACCAGGAAGCACGACAGCAGCCCGATGCCGAACTGCCCGAGGAAGTCGTGCCGCGCCAGCCCGAGCTCGTCCCTCTTGGACGAGTTGCCGATCGTCGCGAGCAGCTCGTGCACCTGCGGCCCGGTCAGCCCGATGCCGGTGTCGTGGATCCGCAGCGTCCCGTCCCCGGTCGCCTCGATCGGCTCGATCCGGATGAGGGCCTCGGCCTCGTCGCCGGACGCGCGCCGGGCGGTGATCGCGTCGACCGAGTTCTGCAGCAGTTCCCGTACGTAAACGCGGGGACTGCTGTACAGGTGGCGGCCGAGCAGATCGACGATCCCCCGCAGATCGACGCTGAAGTTGTGCTGCACCCGAATTACCCTATCCGCGGCAGGTCGAAGGCCATGAGAAGGTTGGCGATCTGGACGACGAGCACTCCGTCACCCGCGGCCATGGCCGAGAGCGGAGCCGAGCGGAAGGCCCGCGTCGTGCGCGCACGCGGCCAGGGTGATCGTGACGGTGGTTCCCACCGTCGCGCCCGCGGTGATCGATCTCGTCATGACCTTGCTTCGACGGGCCGGGCCACGCCCCGGTTCCGGCGGCCATGGAGGACGGCGGAGCGCCGCCGCGGCAGCTCGACTTTCGCGGCCGGCGCCTTCGTCAGGGGGAGTCGTTGAAGACGGACACCCGGGTGCGGTGGTGCCGTGGTGCTTCGATCTCGTCGATCACCGCCACCGCGAGGTCCGCGTACGACAACCGAGCCGACTCGGCCGGGGCGGTGTCGCCCCCTATCCGATAGCGGCCCGTTCTCGGGCCGTCCACCTCCAGTCGCGCGGGCGGGCTGAGCATGAGCCAGTCGATCGCCGCGCCCCGCGTCCTGAGCGTGTCCAAGCCGGCCATGTGCGCGGCCGCGAACGGCCGGATCTCCGCTGGGAAGGCCGAGGGATCGTCCATCACCGGGCGCCCGTCGGCGCCTATCAGGTTCGCGAAGAGCCCCACCACCACGAGCCTGGGGACGCCCGTTTCCGCCAGGCCATGGAGCAGACCTTCGGCGGCACGGACGAAGAAATCGGGATCGAGGTCGGCGAAACCCTGTTCCGGGCCTTTGAAAGGAGTCACCGCATGGACCACCGCGTCATGACCGCGCACGATCGAGGAAATGCCTTCCGCCGCGGTGATATCGCCCCGGATCAGCGTGACGCCTTCCGCCTCGATATCACCGTATTGAGCCGGGTCACGGACGACCGCCGTGACGAGATGCCCGCGTTCACGAGCCTCGCCCGTGATGGCCCGCCCGGCCCGACCGCCCGCCCCGAAGATGACGATGCCGCTCATCCCGCTCCCGCCCGGCCGCGTATCTCGCCGCCCGACCAGGACGGTATCCAGCGGATACTGGTTACTTCAACGATACTGGGATAGCCTCCCCCCATGGCCGAGCCCTTGGACCCGGAGATGTTCGATCCGGTGTGCCCGTCCAGCGCCATGCCCATCCAGATCGGCGACAAGTGGACGGCGATGGTCGTGCTCTGCCTCGAAGGAGGCCGCCGGCGATTCAACGAGATCAAAGGCCCGCTCCGCGGTATCACGCCGAAGGTTCTCACGCAGACCCTGCGAGCCATGGAACGCGACGGACTGGTGACGCGTACCGCCCACGACGAGAATCCACCGCGGGTCGAATACGAATTGACCCCGCTCGGGCGAAGCCTGCTGACCCTCATCGAGGCCACCCGCGCATGGAGCAGGGAGCATCTCCCAGCTCTCCTTCAGGCCCGCGCGGCGCACGACTCCACACCAGACCGGTCACCCCCAGGATGACCACTGCGCCTCCGCGGCCCGGCGATCGATCTCATCCTCATGAGCTGGCTTCGAGGGGCCGGGCCATGCCCGGGTTCCGGCGGGCGTTCCGCTGGACGTCGCGGTGGGCCGCGCCCGGGTCGTGCCCCGGCCGGTCATCCGGCCGGGGGCGGCATCGCCCGACGCGCGCGCGTGGCGTGGCCGGCGGCCGTGCTGAGCACGGTGACCAGCACCGCGAGCCCGACGCACGCCGCGAGGCCGACGCGCAGGAGGAGAGCGCCTGCCACGGCGCCGAGGGCGAGCGCGGCGATGGCCGATGACCGCCGGACCCACGCCTGACCGCTCCCGGCGGCCGAGCGCGACGCGGAGGCCAGGACGGTGATGGTGGACGTGATGACCACGGTGGTGACGTCGGGGACCGCCACCCGGTGGGCGGTCGCGGCCTGGATGCCCAGCGCGCACGCCAGCATCGCCGCGAGCAGGACGCCCTCGGGCGAGCCGCCGGCGACGGGCCGCACCAGGTCCACGGTCGCGCAGGCCGCCATGATGCCCGCGACCACGCCCAGGAGGGCGGTCACCCGGCTCGTCCATCCGCCCGCGGCCGTCCGCAGCACGCGCCCGCCGATCGCGACGCCCGCCATGAAGGCGGCGAGCGCGGCGAGCGGCCCGGCGACGGGCAGGCCGTCCGGGCGGCCGACCGCCATGCCCAGGATGAGGAGGTTGCCGGTCATGTTGCCGACGAACACCCGGTCGAGGGCGAGGAACCCGGCGGCGTCGGCGACGCCCGCCGAGAAGGTCAGTGCGAGCATGCACGCCGTTCGCAGGGCCCCGGCGTCGGCGCGCCCGTCCCCGCTCGTGCGGCCCATGAGCGGAGATCATATGCGGGCGGCCACCATGGAATGCGATTTCCACGGCCTGGGATTTCCTTTCTTTTACCATGGGTGGCCGCCCATGGGTAATGCCGATATTCGCCTCGTGTGCATGTCCTCCTGTTCAGCGTTTCATCCGGGGGTCGAGGTGGTCGCGCAGGGCGTCGCCCACCAGGTTGAAGGCGAAGACGGCCAGGGACAGGACGATGGCGGGGACCAGGACGAGCCACGGTGCCTCCGTCACGTACTGAAGGCCGTCGGAGAGCATGCCGCCCCAGGACGGGGTGGGCGGCGGGGCGCCCAGGCCGAGGAAGCTCAGCGCCGACTCGGCGATGATCACGCCGGCGAAGGAGACGGTGGCGAGGGTGAACATGGACGCGAGCAGGTTCGGGAGCACATGCCTCCCCATGATCCGCAGCAGCCCGGCACCGGTCGCGCGGGCCGCCTCGACATAGGTCTCCTCGCGGATGCGGAGGGTCTCACCGCGCGCCAGCCGGTTGAAGCCCGGCGTGATGACCACGACCAGGGCGATGATGACGTTGGGCAGGCTCGGGCCAAGGGTCGCCGAGATGAACAGCAGGAGCACGATCGGCGGGATCGCGTGCACCGCGTCCATGACGCGCTGGACGACGATGTCCACCCCGCGGCCGAGCAGGCCGGACAGGATGCCGAAGAACGTGCCGATCACCACGCTGAGCAGGATCGTGGCGACGCCGATGAGCAGGGACGTGCGGGCGCCGTACAGGATCCGGCTGAGCACGTCCCGCCCCAGGGCGTCGGTGCCCAGCGGGTAGCGGGCTCCCGGCGAGGCGAGCAGGTCGGCGCGATGCTGTTGCAGCGGGTCGTACGGCGCGGCGAGCGGGGCGGCGATCGCGGCGAGGACGAACAGCAGGATGAGGACGAGGCAGACCGCGCCGGTCGGCTGCGCGCGGGCGAACGCGACGATCGCGGCGACCGAGCGGCGCCGGGTGGCGGCGTGCGCCGCCTCACCTGTCTTGGGGACGGGACGGGGGTCGGCGACGGCTTCCCGGCTCATGCCTTGCTCCTCCCGTAGCGGATCCGCGGGTCGAGCACCGCGTACATCAAATCCACAAGGACGATCACGAAGACGTAGACGGCGGCGTAGAAGATCGTGCACGAGACGACGACCGGGTAGTCGCGCTGCTGGACGGCCTTGTAGAGCAGTTGGCCGGTCCCGTCGATGGAGAACATCGACTCCAGGATCACCGTCCCGCCCAGGATGGTGGCCAGGTAGCCGCCCACGAGGGTCAGCACGGGGATGCTCGCGTTGCGCAGCGCGTGCTTGACGTGGACGACGCTCTCGCGCACCCCGCGTGCCCGCACCGCGCGGATGAAGTTCGAGCCCAGCGCCTCCAGCATCGCCGAGCGGGTGAGCCGGGTCAGGCCCGCCAGGGACGCGATGCCGAGGGCGATCGCGGGCATGGCCATCTGCTCCAGGTGGCTGCGCAGATCCTCGGTCGGGCCCTTGTAGACCAGGGGTGGGGACCACGAGAACCAGAGGGCGAAGAAGGTGAGGAACAGCGTCGCCACCACGAAGTTCGGCACCGACAGGCCGGCGACCGCGGTGATCCGGACGGCCGCGTCCACGGACCTCCCCCGCTTGACCGCCGAGACGACGCCGAACGCGATGCCGACGACGGTGGCGACCGCGAAGCTGAGCAGGGTCAGCTCCAGGGTCACCGGCACCCGTTCGGCGAACATGCCCGTGACCGGCTCGTCGGTGTAGAACGACCGGCCCAGATCGCCCCGGACGGCGTGCGCGAGCCAGTCGGTGAACTGCACCCACACGGGGTCGTCCAGCCCGAACTCGGCCTCCATCCGCCTGGCCTGCTCGGCGGTGACGTTGGCGCCGTTCTGCATGAGGATCGCGACGACGTCCCCGGGGAGCAGCCGCATCAGCAGGAACACCAGCACGGTGACCAGCAGGATGACCATGACGCCGTACCCGAGCCTGCGGAGGGCGTACTCGATCATGACGCCTCCTCCCGTCCGCGCGGTGACCCGCCCAGGGGGTCGCGCAGATGGCAGGCCGCGTGGTGGCCCGGCGACACCTCTTGGAGCACGGGCCGTTCCGTACGGCAGCGGTCGAAGGCGTGCGGGCAGCGGGTGTGGAAGCGGCACCCTGGAGGCGGGCGGCGCGGGCTGGGCGGGTCACCGGGCGCGATGACCCTGGCATGGCTCCGCGCCTTCGCCGGGTCGGGCGAGGGGACGGCGGCCAGCAGCGCCTCGGTGTACGGGTGGGCCGGGGCGGAGAAGACCGTCTCGGCCTCGCCCCGCTCCACGATCTCCCCGAGGTACATCACGCAGATCTCGTCCGACACGTAGCGGACCACGTTGAGGTCGTGCGCGATGAACAGGTACGCCAGGCCGAGCTCGCGTTGCAGCCGTTTCAGCAGGTTCAGCACCTGCGCCTGGACGGACACGTCCACGGCCGACACCGCCTCATCGCAGACGATGAGATCCGGGCCGGTGGCGAGGGCCCTGGCGATCCCGATGCGCTGCGCCTGGCCACCGGAGAACTGGTGCGGGTACTTGTCCATATCGCCGGGCGGAAGACCGACGTGTTCCAGGAGTTCCCCGACCCTGTTCCTCTTCCGCCTGCCGGTGGCGAGGCCGTGCACCTCCAGCGGTTCGCCGACCGCGTCCACGATGCGCATCCTCGGGTTCAGCGCCGCGAACGGGTCCTGGAAGACGATCTGCATGCGGCGCCGCAGCGGCTTGAGCTCTCTTGGCCCCTTCGCGATCAGGTCGGTGCCGTCGAAGCGGAGCCCGCCGGACGTCGGCCGCAGCAGCCGCAGCACCAGCCGGGCCGTCGTCGACTTCCCCGACCCGGACTCCCCGACCAGGCCGACGGTCCGGCCGCGGGGCACCGTGAACGACACGCCGTCGACCGCGCGGACGGCCCCCACGTTCCGTCCCCACTTGGTGATCGGGAAGTGCTTGGTCAGGTCGCGCACCTCCAGGAGCGTCATGCGTTCTCTCCTCCGGTCTCGACCAGGACGGGTTCGCGCAGCCAGCACCGGCTCCGCCGCCCGCCGCCGAGGTCCAGCAGGGGCGGCTCGGCGGTGCGGCAGCGGTCCTCGGCGTGCGGGCATCGGGGGTGGAAGCGGCATCCGTCCGGCATCTCCTGAAGGCGCGGCACCGCGCCGGGGATCGCCGGCAACGGCCGGTCACGGTCGGTGCCGGGCTGGGGGATGGACCGGAACAGGGCCTGCGTGTACGGGTGCCGGGCGTCGGCGAACGCCTGGCCGGGCCGCCCCTGCTCGACGATCCGGCCCGCGTACATGACCACCAGCCGGTCGGCCATCTCCGCGACCACGCCCATGTCGTGGGTGATCAGGAGCAGCGCCATCCGGTACTTCTCCTGGAGCCGGCGCAGCAACTGGAGGATCTCCGCCTCGACGGTCACGTCCAGGGCGGTGGTCGGCTCGTCCGCGACCAGCAGTGCCGGCTCGCAGGCCAGGGCGATCGCGATCATGACGCGTTGCCGCTGGCCCCCCGACAGCTCGTGCGGGTAGGCGCGGACGAGGCGTTCGGCGTCCGGCAGCCGGACCTCCCGCAGCAGGTCGATCGCCCGGCTCCGCGCCTGGCGGCGGGACACGGGCTCGTGCGCGCGCAGCGCCTCCCCGATCTGTTCCCCCACCGTGTACAGCGGGTCCAGCGAGGTCATCGGGTCCTGGAAGACCATCGCGATGTCCCTGCCGCGGACGGCGCGCATCTCCGCGGCGGAGCACTTCAGCAGGTCGCGGCCGCGGAACAGCACGGCGCCGTCCGGTTCGGCGGCCGTGTCCAGCAGCCGCATGACCGACAGCGCCGTCACCGACTTCCCGCACCCGGACTCGCCCACCAGCGCGACCGTCTCGCCCTCCCCGACGCTGAACGAGACGTCCCGGACCGCCTCGACCCGGCCCTGCGGCGTGCCGAACCGGACCCGGAGATCCTTCACCTCGAGAAGATCCGCGTGGCGGTCCATCACTTGGAGACCCAGACGTCGGCCCAGTACCGCCCGGTGATCTCGGGGCTGGGATACAGGTCGTGCACATGCGCCCCGTGGACGTAGTGCTGGTAGGTGCAGAGCGGATAGATGGCCGCGGAGTTGTTCTGCTCCGCGTAGCGGGCGATGTCCTGGACGGCCTTCGCGCGCTTGGCGTCGTCCACGATGTCCCGGGACGCCTCGATCATCTCCCCCAGCCTCGGGTCCTTGATCCTGGAGACGTTCAGCCGGGCGTCCGGCTCCAGGTCGCTGAGGAAGATGTCGTAGTGGATGAGCCCGCGCATGGACTTGGCCATCGTGAACTGCCCGTTCAGGCGGCGCTGCACGGCGGTCGCGGTGTCCAGGATGCGGAGCGTGACGTTGATGCCGACCTTCTTCAGGTCCTGCGCCATGTACTCGGCGACCTGCACGTCGGACGGGGAGAGCTTCTGCACGATCATCTCGGTGCCGAATCCCGAGCCGAGGCCGGCCTCCGCGAGCAGCCGCCTGGCCTGCGCCGGGTCGTACGGCCTGACCTTCCTGATCTGGTCGGGCGGCAGCGCGTACGGCCCGGAGGCGGGGGTCACGATCGACGACAGCTGGTACTTGCCGAAGATCGTCTTGCCCACGCCGTCCCAGTCGACCGCCAGCGCGACGGCACGGCGCACCCGCAGGTCGTCGAAGGGGGGACGCTGCGTGTTGAGGTTGAGCTGCTGCGGATAATTCAGGACGCTGTAGGTCCGGTGCCGTCCACCGCGGGTCAGCTCGGCGGCGAGGCGGTGGTCGAGGACGCCCATGTCGACGCGCCCGCTGCGCAGGGCGGCGGCGACCGCGGCGGGCTCGGCCAGGACGACGTGGTTGAGCTCGTCCAGGTAGGGGCGGCCCTTGATGAAGTAGCGCGGGTTGCGGACCCGGGTCATCTCCTCTTCGCGCGACCAGGACTTCAGCACGAACGGCCCGGTCCCGATGACCTGTTTGCCCAGGTCATAGCGTCCCTCGGCGCCCTCACGCGGGATGATGACGTTCCACGGGTGGGCCATGTACTCCAGGAACGGCCCGTACCGCTTCTTCAGCTTGACGACGACCGTGTACTTGTCCGGCGCCTCCACCGACGCGACCCGCTCGAACATCCACGCGTTGTCGCCGGGGAGCCTCATGATCCGCTGGAACGTGGCCACGACGTCGTCGGAGGTGAAGCCGCGCCCGTTCACCGGCGGAAGGTCGTGCCACACCACGTCGTCGCGCAGGTGGAAGGTGTAGGTGAGCCCGTCCTTGGAGACCGTCCACTCGCGCGCCAGGTCCGGCGTGAGCTGGTAGCCGGTCACGTTCGGCCCGGTCTTGATCTCCAGCAGCTTGCTGTAGAGCGGGGTGATATATCGGTACGTCGCCGGGTCCTGGGTCTTGTGGGGGTCGAGGCTCTCGTACACCGGCGTGTTCCACGCGAACGTGAGCGTGCCACCTCTCTGGGGAGCGCCGCCGCCGTCCGTCCTGTCACCGGAACCGCCCCCGCATGCGCTCAGCAACGAGGTGGACACGAGACCGCCGCCCAAGAGCAGGGCCTCACGCCGGCTGAGATCGGGCCTCCACACACCAGTGGTCACGAGCGGCTCCCTCCGGATCACGCTGAGCTGTCTGTCGGAGAGCACCACGAAAATCGGACATCTCCTACCCCGCTTCCCGGGAGGCGGAAGACAACCACCGCGCCCCCGGAGGCGGGAAGCGCCGGCGTGCCGGGCCCGCCGGCGTGCATACGATGGCTCCGCCGCCCCATGGATTTTTTCGTTCGCGTGACCGTGCGCGACCCGACGAACACAAGCGGAAAGTCATGATCGCTATTGCGAAAGACCAGCTCAGGAAGGCCCGCCACGGCGATGTCCGGATTCCCTGACACCAACGCGGACGGCGCCTTCGCGACCGGCGCCGTCACTCTCGGCATCGCCGGGCGCCCGATCCCGGTCGTCGGCCCGGCCCGCATGTACGTCTGCGGGATCACCCCGTACGACGCCACCCACCTCGGGCACGCGCGCACCTTCGTGTGGGCCGACGTCGTGGCCCGGGTGCTGCGGCACGTGGGCGGCAAGGTGCGGGTGTGCCGGAACGTGACCGACGTCGACGACGTGCTCAACCGCGCCGCGCACCGCTCCGGCAGCCCGTACGACAGCTTCGCCGCCGTCCAGCAGTTCTACTTCGAACGCGACCTGGCCGCCCTGGGCGTCCACGCCGTCGATCACCAGCCACGCGCGCACAACCACATCCGCGAGGTCATCGCGCTCACGCAAGGGCTGCTGGCCCTGGACCGCGCCTACGTCCGCGACGGGACGGTGTACTTCCGCGGCGCCGACGTGCCGTCACGCGCGGGCATCGACACCGAGGGCGCGCTTCGCCTCCTGGCCGAATTCGACGACGCCCCGGAGGACCCCGGCAAGGACGACCCGCTGGACGTCGCCCTGTGGCGTCCCTCCACCTCGGGGGAGCCCGCCTGGCCCAGTCCCTGGAGCTCGGGACGTCCGGGCTGGCACGCCGAGTGCGCCGCGATGGCCATGACGACCTTCGGTCCCGCCCTCGACCTGCACGCCGGAGGAGCCGACCTGCGGTTCCCCCACCACGCGTACGAGGCCGCGATGGCGGAGGCGCTCACGGGCGTGCGGCCGTTCGCCCGCACCTGGTTCCACGTGGGCGTCGTCCGCAGGGACGGCGCCAAGATGGCCAAGTCCGACGGCAACCTGATCCTGGTCGGCGATCTGATCCAGGACCATCCGGCCACGGCCGTGCGGCTCATGCTCCTCACGGGCGCCGCCTGGTCGGAGGACTGGGACTACTCGCCGGGCCTGCTCGTCTCGGCCGCGGCACGGCTGGACCGGCTGCACCGCGCCGCGGGGCGTCCCGGATCCTCGACGGCCGCGGAGGCGGCCGTGACCCGCGCGCTCCTGGACGACCTGGACGTCGCCACCGGCCTCGCGATCGCCGAGGAGGAAGGGGGCCGCACGGCCCGGCTGGTCATGAACGTGCTCGCCCTCGGCTGAGCCCGGTCCGCCGGGGTCGTCCGAGGTCGGCACGCGGGCGCACCGGAGTGATCTTCGCCGCTCCCACGACCCGGGCGCTCCCTGCCTGCCGATTTTCCCTATAATCTACTGATTTGATAGGGATTGACCGTTCGCCGAGAGGGAGACCCCCGTGACCCTGACCTTCCACTGGTTCCTGCCCACCTACGGCGACAGCCGTTACATCGTCGGCGGCGGGCACGGCCTGCCGGCGGGCACGGCCGGCGGCGACCGCCCGGCGTCGCTGGGCTATCTCACGCAACTGGTGCGCGCGGCCGAGGAGGTCGGATTCGAGGGGGCGCTGACCCCGACCGGGGCGTGGTGCGAGGACGCCTGGCTGACCACCGCGCTGCTGGTGGAGGCGTCGGAACGGCTGAAGTTCCTGGTCGCGTTCCGTCCCGGGCTGCTCAGCCCGACGCTGGCCGCGCAGATGGCCGCCACCTACCAGTGGCATTCGGGCGGGCGGCTGCTGCTGAACGTGGTCACCGGCGGCGAAGGGCACGAGCAGCGCGCCTACGGCGACTTCCTGAACAAGGCGGAACGTTACGCGCGCACGGACGAGTTCCTGCACATCGTCCGGTCGCTGTGGCGGGGCGAGCAGGTCGACTTCGAGGGCGCCCACCTGCGGGTCGAGAACGCCCGGCTCGTCCGGGTCCCCGACCCGGTCCCGCCGATCTACTTCGGCGGCTCGTCCCCGGAGGCCGGTCAGGTCGCGGCCCGGCACGCCGAGGTCTACCTGACCTGGGGCGAGCCGCCCGCCGCCGTCGCCGAGAAGATCGCCTGGATCCGCCGCCTCGCCGCCGAGCACGGACGCGAGCCGCGGTTCGGCATCCGGCTGCACGTCATCTCCCGCGACACCGCCGAGGAGGCGTGGGCGCAGGCCGGGCGCCTGCTGTCGGGCATCTCGGACGAGGCCATCGAGCAGGTGCAGGCGAACCTGCGCCGCAGCGAGTCCGAGGGTCAGCGCCGGATGCTCGAACTGCACGGCGGCACCGCCAAGGGCCTGCGCGAGCTGGAGGTCGCGCCGAACCTGTGGGCGGGCGTCGGCCTGGTCCGCGGCGGCGCCGGGACCGCGCTGGTGGGCAGCCACGAGGAGGTCGCCGACCGGATCGCCGAGTACGCCGAACTCGGGCTGGAGGAGTTCATCCTGTCCGGCCATCCGCACCTGGAGGAGGCGTACTGGTTCGGTGAGGGCGTCCTGCCCATCCTGCGCCGCCGCGGCCTGTGGAAGCACCCCGCCCGGAACACGGAGGACACCGCCCCCGCCGCCGTCCCCTTCGCAGCCTCCTGAGCCGCCGCATGACATCGGAGACCGTGAACTCGCGGATCCTGCCCGGCCAGGCCGTGGACGCGGACAGCTTCCGCGGGGCGCTGGCCCGGCACGCGGCGGGCGTCGTCGTCATCACCGCGTCCCGTTCCGGCGACGGCGCGCCGGTCGGGCTGACCGCGACGTCGTTCTCCTCCGCCAGCCTGGACCCGCCCCTGGTGTCGTTCTACGTGGACCGCTCGTCCACGACCTGGCCGTCCCTGCGCACCGCGGACCGTTTCGCCGTCAACATCCTGGCGGGCGACCAGTCCGTGCTGGCCGACCGCTTCGCGCGCCGGGGCATCGACCGTTTCGCGGCGCCGACCGCCTGGCACCTGGACGAGGCGCACGGCCTCCCGTTCCTGGACGGCACCTGCGCCCAGATCGTGTGCCGCCTGCACACCACCCTGGACGTGGGCGACCACATTCTGGTCGTCGGCCTGGTCACCGCGGTCGAGGCCCACGAAAACGACCTTCCCCTCCTCTACCATCGGGGCAGGTACGGCCGTTTCCTCCCCACGAAAGAGCGGCCATGAAAGCCCGGATCCTGACGTTCAACACGCTTTTCCGTGGCCATTCCCGAGCCCGCATCGGCGCTCTGGGGCGCCTTCTTGAGGACTCCTCTTACGATGTCGTCTGCCTGCAGGAGGTGATGTCGCCCGCCAACCTCGCCTTGCTGCGCCGCACGGCGAGGTCCTTCACGCATGTCGCTCACGGCACATCGTTTCCGCTGGTCAGGGGAGGTCTGGTGATCCTGTCCCGGCTGCCGGTCGTCCAACATCGGTTCCGGGCCTTCACCTTCGCCGGTCCGGCCCGCAAGGAGTGGGTCATGCGCAAGGGGATGCTCGTGGCCCGCGTCCAATTCGCGGACCGGACCGTCACGATCCTCAATACGCATCTGTCGGCGAACATGAACGACGATTGGTCCCCGTCCAACTCCTACGCCAAGGCGCAGCGCTCCGAACTGGACGAGCTGGCGGCCCTCATCGCCCGGCTCGGCCCCGCCGACCCTCTGGTCGTCCTGGGCGACTTCAACGTCCCCCGCGGATCCGGTCTCCTCCGGGATTTCGCCCGCTCCGCCGGGCTCCATGACGTTCTGATGGGCGACACCGAGCCCACCTTCCGCCCGACCCCCGAATACCCCGACACCAAGCCCCTGGACCAGATCTTCACCCGGCCCGCCATGGCGGCGACCACACGCCTGGTCTTCCAAGACGAGGTTCCGCTTCCCGACGGCCGGTCCATGTACCTGTCCGACCACTTCGGAATAGCGGCGACCTTCGCCTGAACGCTTTTCTCCGGCGCCCCTGGTCGTTTCTCATCATTCCGTACCCGCGCGAGGCCGCGTGGCCGGAGGATGGTCACGGCCGTCGAACCGAGGAGAAGGGGCCGGATGATGACGGACGTCCAGGTCGAGGAGCGCAGACCGCAACGGGTGATCAGCGTCCGGAAGACGATACCGATCGCCGACCTGACCAAGGAGCAGGGCGACAGCCTGCATCGGCTGTGGCGCCTGCTGCGCGACCGTGGGGTGACGCCCGCCGGTCCGCCCTTCGTCCGCTACCACACCTTCGGCGACACGCACACCGACGTCGAGACCGGCGTGCCGGTGGACGCGGAGATCACCGGGGAGGGGCCGGTCACCGCGGGCGAGCTGCCCGGCGGACGTGCCGTGGTGACCGAGCATCTGGGCGGTCACGACCGCCTCGGCGAGGCGTACCAGCGCATCGAGGAGTGGCTGGCCGCCAACGGCGAGGCCGGCGGGCCGGCCTGGGAGGTCTACCACTGGATCGACCTGACGCGGGAGCCGGACATCCCCTCCTGGCCCGCGCCGGACGACTGGCGCACCGACATCGTCCAGCCCATCAAGTAGGCCGGACCCGTCCGGCGGCCCACGCGGCGGTGGACGCCGGCGGTGGGGTGCGCGCTCCGGTTTTCCAGCATGTGGGAAGGGGTGTTCCGCCTGGTCGGTGCGCGGGGTCACGATCGTTCCTGCCGAATCGGAAGGAGCGCTTGTGTCGAGTATTCCGCGGGACCAGTGGTACGTGGCCGCGTTCGGGTACGAGATCGGGAACGAGCTGTTCAGCCGGACGATCTGTGGCGAGTCGCTGCTGTTCTGGCGTACCCGGGCCGGGACGGTCACCGCCGTGTCCGACCGATGCGTGCATCGCCGCTTCCCGCTGTCGCAGGCGCCCAGCCGCTTGGTGGACGACCAGGTGGTGTGCGGCTACCACGGCTTCACCTACGGGGCCGATGGCGTCTGCGTCGCCGTTCCCGGCCAGACGCGGGTGCCCCGGACGGCCCGGCTGAAGACGTATCCCATCGTGGAGCAGGACGGCTTCGTGTGGGTCTGGATCGGCGACCCGGCCAAGGCGGACCCGGCGCGCATCCCGCGGGCGCCCTGGCTGGACTCGCCCGACTACACCACGGTGTCCGGCATGGAGCCGCTCAAGGCGCGGTTCGGGCTTCTGGTGGACAACCTGCTCGACCTCTCGCACGAAACGTACCTGCACGGGGGCTACATCGGCACCCCGGAGGTCGCCGCCACCCCGATCACCACGGAGGTGGACGAGGAGGCCGGCATCGTCCACGTCTCCCGGCACATGGACGACGCGGAGTGCCCGCCCTTCTACGCCAAGTCCACCGGCCTGACCGGGCGCATCATGCGCTGGCAGGACATCGAGTACACCCCGCCCTGCCTGTACAAGCTGCACTCGCGCATCGCGCCTCTCGGGGTGCTGCCCGGCCCCGACGGCGACCCCGACGCCTTCCACGTCGAGGTCGTGTACGCGATCACCCCCGAGACCGAGCACTCCACCCACGACTTCTGGGCCGTCGCCCGCGACTTCGCCCTCGACGACCAGGCCGTGTCCGACTTCCTCGAGGACAGCAACCGGACGGTCGTCCTCCAGGACGTGGAGGCGCTCGACGTCCTGGAACAGGTGATCGCGAACGAGCCGGAGGGGTACCAGGAGCTGTCGATCAACATCGACACCGGCGGCCTGGCCGCCCGCAGGATGCTGGCCAGGATGGCCGGGCGGGACGCGGCACCCGCCGCGCGGCCGACGTGACGGCGATGGACCCGGTCCGCATGCTGTCCGGACGCGCCGTGATGCGCGTGGTGTGGCTGCCCGGCAGCGACCTCCTGGAGGGCACCTGTCATTGCGGGGCCTCGTACGTCGCGGAAGGTCCCCTCGACGTGTGGGCGTGGCTGTTGGGCCACCCGGACGGACATCACGCGCGGGACTCCGGCCTGCCGGAACCCGTGGGCGCTGGAGCCGTCCGATGAGCCTGGAGGCTCCCGATCGCAAGCTCGTGGTCCTCGGCCGGGAGCGGGTCGCCGACGGGGTCGTGGCGCTCGACCTGGCCGATCCGGACGGCGCCGAGCTGCCCGCCTGGACACCGGGCGCGCACATCGACCTGGTCCTCGGTGACGGCCTGGTGCGCCAGTACTCGCTGTGCGGGGACCCCGCCGACCGCACGGCGTGGCGTATCGCCGTCCTGCGCGAACCGGACGGCCGGGGCGGCTCGGCGGCCGTTCACGACGAGCTCCATCCCGGGACGGCGGCCATCGGCCGCGGCCCCCGCAACCATTTCCCGCTTCACCCGGCGTCCGGCTACCTGTTCATCGCCGGGGGCATCGGCATCACCCCGCTCCTGCCGATGCTGCGCGCCGCGGACGCGGCGGGCGCGGAGTGGCGGCTGGTCTACGGGGGGCGTACGGCCGCGTCCATGGCGTTCGCCGGAGAACTCGCGACCGCTTACGGCGATCGGGTCGAGCTGCGTCCCCAAGACAGATACGGGCTGCTCGACCTGGACGCCCTTTTGGCCGACGCCGCGGAGGACACGCTCATTTACTGCTGCGGACCCGAACCCCTGTTGCAGGCCGTCGAGCAGCGGTGCGCCCGAAGGCCGTCCGGCACCGTGCACATGGAGCGCTTCGTCCCCAAGGACGCGGGCGATCCGGTGCGGGCCGAGTCCTTCGAGGTCGAGCTCACCCTCACCGGGCGTACGCTGACCGTGCCGCCGGGAAGATCGATCCTGGAGGTCGTGGAGGAGGCGGGCGTCCAGGTCCTGTCGTCCTGCCGGGAGGGCACCTGCGGCACCTGCGAGACCACCGTCCTCGGCGGGACGGTGGACCACCGCGACTCCCTCCTCACCCCGCAGGAACGGGACGCCAACGACACCATGTTCATCTGCGTCTCCCGCGCCACCTGCCCGAAGCTCCTGCTGGAGCTGTGACCCTCCGGGAGCCCCCATGCCGGTATCCGCTCCGCAGGGCGCGGCCGTACGCGCCGAACGGCCCGGGCCCGTCCTGGACCGCGCGCTGCAGATCATCGGCGCGTTCACCACGGACCGGCGCGCGCTGACGCTCAGCGACCTGGCCCGGCATACCGGGCTGCCGGTCTCCACCGTCCACCGCATGGCCACGAAGCTGGTGGCCTGGGGCGCCCTGGAACGCGACCAGGCCGGCCGGTACACCATCGGGCTGCGCCTGTGGGAGATCGGCTCACTCGCTCCGCGCGGCCTGGGCCTGCGCGAGCGCGCCCTCCCCTACCTGGAGGACCTGTCCCAGGTCACCCGCGAGAACGTGCAGCTCGCCGTGCGCGAGGGCATCGAGCTGGTGTTCGTCGAGCGGATCGCCGGCAGCCGGGCGGTGCCGGTGCTGACCCGCGTCGGCGGCCGTTTCGCGCTGACCGCGACCGGGGTCGGGCTCGTCCTGCTGGCGCACGCGCCCGCGGACGTGCAGGAGGAGGTCCTGGCCCGGCCGATCACGCGGTACACCGCCCTGACGATGACCGATCCGCACCGGATCCGCGCGGCGCTCGCCGAGGCCCGCGCCCGCGGGTACGCCGTCAGCGACCGCCAGGTCACCATGGACGCCCTCTCCGTCGCCGTCCCCATCCATGACACTCAAGGCGAGGTCATCGCGGCGCTGTCCCTGGTCGTCCGCCACGGCACCGCCCAGCCCCGCACCCTGGCCCCTCTGCTGCGCACCAGCGCCCGCGCGATCTCCCGGGCCATCTCCCGCGCGTGACCTCCGCCCGCCCGGCGGGTGCCAGGATGGGATGAGGCCGGAACGGGGGGTGCGTGCGTGGTCAGGTTGGATCGCCTGGTGAACGTGCTGGGCGGTTACGGGGTCCGGCTGGTCTGCTGCCCGGTCCCCCGAGCCACCGAGCTGCGCGGGGTGGTGATCCCCGAAGGACCGGCCGGCCGGGTCGTCGTCGGCGACGTCCTGCTGGCCGTGGGCGCCGGGTCCGTGGAGGAGGCGGTGCGCTGGGGGGTCGCGGCGAAGGCCGTCGTGGTGCTGGTACGGGCCGGGGAGGGCGACGCGTCCGCCGGGGAGGCGGAAGGCGTCGCGGTGATGGTGGTCGACTCGGAGGTCTCCTGGAGCGAGCTCGCCGGGGTCGTGTACGGGCTGGTGCTGGAGGGACGCGAGACCGAGTCCGGGCGTGGGCCGACCGACCTGTTCGCGCTGGCCGACAGCCTGGCGGACGCGGTCGACGGCGCGGTGACCATCGAGGACCGGCTGTCGCGCGTCCTGGCCTATTCGAGCCTCCAGCAGCACGCGGACCCCGCGCGCGTGGAGACGATCCTGGGACGGCAGGTCCCGGAGCGGTTGCGCGCGGAGTTCGAGGCACGTGGCGTGTTCGCGCACCTGGAGGTGTCGGACGAGCCGTTGTTCGTGGCCGCGGACGCGAAGTACGGGCTGACGGGCCGGATGGCGGTCGCGGCGCGGGCCGGGCGGGAACTGCTGGGATCGGTGTGGGTGGCGTGCGACGAGCCACTGGACGGCCCGCGGCGCCGGGCGCTGGTCGAGGGGGCGCGGACGGTGGCGCTGCATCTGCTGCGGTCGCGGGCCAGCGCGGACCTGGAGCGGCAGGTCGAATCCGACCTGGTGATCCGCCTGCTGGAGGGGACGGCCGACGCGGCGACCGTGGTCAGCAGGCTCGGGCTGCCACCGGGACCGGTGCGCGCGATCGCCGTCCGCCCGCGGATGGCGGCCGAGCGGCACGCCACGCGCCCGGATGACGACCACGCGGCGCTGCTGCTGGCGTTCGAGCGGGCGACGACGGGCTTCGGCTGGTCGCGGCCGGGGCGGAGCGCCCTGGCGGGGAACACCCTGTACACGCTGCTGCCCGGGGAGGACGCCGCCGCCGGACGGCGCTGGGTGGCCCAGTTGCGCGCCACGCTGCCGGCGCAGGTGACGGTGTCGGCCGGGATCAGCGCCACGGCGGCGACCCCCGACCTGCCCGCGGCCCGGCAGGAGGCCGACGAGTGCCTCGCCCTGCACGAGCGCCGCTCGCCGGACGCGGCGCCCCCCGCCTATGACGAGGCGTGGAACGACATCCTGCTGCAACGGCTCCGCACCGCCGCGCGTACCGGCCGCGTCCCGGCCCGGGGACCGGTGGCCGAGCTGCGGCGGTACGACGAGGAGCACGCGACGCGATACCTGCCGACGCTGCGGGCGTGGCTGGAGGCCCAGGGCGACCATGCGCAGGCGGCGGCGCGGCTCGGCGTGCACGAGAACACGGTGCGCAACCGGCTCCGCAAGATGGAGGCGGTGACCTCCCTCGATCTGCGGGACGCCCGCAAGCGCCTGGCCATGATGGTCGAGCTCGCCATCGCGGACGAGGGCGGGCCGCCGGAGGAGTAGAGATCCCACACCGGCAGGGTCCTCGATTGTGGGACTTCCACAGCCACGTTGGGCCGTGTCTGGACGACACTCGTTGAGTAGGGCATCGCTCGCGGTGAAGGTCGTGGAGGTCTCGGAATGGTCGGCGACGGACAGGCCGGCGGACGTACCGGCGGGGCGCCCCGTTCGGCCATCGTGGTCGGCGCGGGCGTCGTGGGCCTGTCGACCGCGTGGTTCCTCCAGGAGCACGGGGTCGAGGTGACCGTCGTCGACCGCACCGGCGTGGCCGCGGGCGCGTCCTGGGGCAACGCGGGCTGGCTCGCGCCTGGCCTGACCATCCCGCTGAACGAGCCCGCGACCCTGCGGTACGGGCTGCGCTCGATGCTGCGCCCCGCCGCTCCCCTGCACATCCCCTTGACCGCGGACCCCGGGCTGTGGAGGTTCCTGGCCCGGTTCGCGGCGCACTGCCGCAAGTCGGCCTGGACGCGGGCCGTCCAGGCCGGCCTCCAGCTCAACGCGGACGCGCTGGCCGCCTACGACACGATGACGGCCGGCGGCGTGCGCGCCACGACCGTCCAGGAACCGATCATCGCGGCGTTCCGCACGTCCGAGCAGGCCGGGGAGCTGCTGGCGGAGCTGTCCCGGATGCGGGAGGCCGGGCAGCCGGTCGAGTACGACGCGGTGCCGGAGCGGGACCTGCGCGAGCTCGCGCCGCTCGCCTCCCGGGAGGTGACCGCGGGCGTACGCATCGACGGGCAGCGCCGCCTCGACCCCGGGGCCTTCGTCAACGCCCTCGCCGACTCGGTCGCCGCCCGGGGCGGGCGCATCGACCGGATGGACGTCGTGGACGTCCGCGGTCACGACGGCCAGGGCCGGGCGCGGGTGCGCTCGCGCGAGGACACGGTGCTGAGCGCCGACGCCGTGGTGATCGCGACGGGGGCGTGGATCTCCCGGCTGCTGGCGCCGCTGGGCATGCGCGTGCCGGTACGGGCGGGACGCGGCTACTCCTTCACCGTGCCGGTCGACCGTCCCGTCCCCGCGCCGGTGTACCTGCCGGCCGAACGGGTGGCCTGCACGCCGTACCGGGGAGCGCTGCGCGTCGCGGGCACGATGGAGTTCCGCGGCCCGGACGCGCCGCTGGACCGGGCGCGGGTGGACGCGATCGTCGCGTCGGCCCGCCCGCTGCTGGACGGCGTGCGCTGGGACGAACGGCACGATCTGTGGGTGGGGCCGCGTCCGGTCACCCCGGACGGCCGTCCCCTGATCGGGGCGCTGCCCCGGCCGGGCGTCTACGTCGCGGGCGGCCACGGCATGTGGGGCGTCACGCAGGGCCCCGCCACGGGACGCCTGCTCGCCGAACAGATCGTCACCGGTGAGCGCCCACCGGCCCTGCACCTGCTGGAGCGCCTCCGCTGAGCGAGCGGTAAGCCGCACCCAACACCCGCACACCCCCGGTCCATCCGGTTCCGGGAGCGTTCCCGTACGTCTTTGATCCGAAGAGGAGGGCTCATGCCCGCATGGTTGACACCGGAGGCCGCCGACCGGCTGCGGAACGAGCTGGCGGCGCTGACCACCCCCGGCCGGACGCCGGACTCCGCTGAGGAGGACCTCACCTGGCGGCACGAACGCGAAACCCGCATCCAGCAGATCCGCGATCTGCTGGACGACGCGGTGATCGGCCAGGAGCCGCCGGACGACGGGGTGGCCAAGCCCGGGATGGTGCTCACGGTCCGATACGACGACACCGGTGACACCGAGACGTTCCTGCTCGGCATCCGCGGGGCCGAGAACGGCGACCTGGAGGTCTACTCCCCCGACTCGCCGCTGGGCGCCGCGCTGACCGGGGCGCGCCAGGGCGATCGGCGCACCTTCCACGTCCCCAGCGGCGCGGTCCTGTCGGTCACCCTGCTCAGGGCCGTGCCCTACGGGCGGCACCGGTCCGGGGAAGCTCCGAGGCCGGCTCGTTGACCCGCGCCAACATCGTGCGCGGCCTGCTGGCGGTGGCGGTGCTCGCCCTGTCGGTGCTCTTCGCGCTGACCGAGCCCGCCAAGCTGGGCCTCGACCTGCGCGGCGGCACGCAGATCGTGCTGGAGACGCAGGACACGCCACGCGCCAAGGCGGACGCGGCGTCCACCGATCGCGCCCGCGAGGTGCTGGAGCGCCGGGTCAACGCCCTGGGCGTGGCGGAGTCGTCGCTCACCCGTTCCGGTGAGCGGCGCATCATCGTGGAACTGCCCGACGTCCAGGATCCCGCCCGCGCCGCCGAGACGCTCGGCCGGACCGCCCAGCTCACCGCCCACCCCCTTCGCGCCCACGACGGCGGCGCGCCCCGCGCGGGGGAACGGGTCCTGCCGGACGAGCAGGGGCGGCCGGTGCTGCTCGGCCCGGCCGCCCTCACCGGCGACGGCATCGGTTCGGCCGACGCCGGATCGGACCCGCAGGACCTGGCGGGCTGGTACGTCACCGTGAAGTTCCGCGGCGACGGCGGCCGCGCCTGGGAGCGGCTCACCGCACGCGCCGCCTGCGCCTCGGGGGACGAACGGCGCATCGCCTTCGTCCTCGACGACCAGGTCATCTCGTCCCCGCAGGTCGCGGAGGACGTGCCGTGCCGGGTCGGGATCACGGGCGGCAGCACCCGGATCACCGGGGACTTCACCGCCGCGCGGGCGCGCGATCTGGCCGCGCTCATCCAGGGCGGCTCGCTGCCCGTCCCGGTGAAGATCATCGAGCAGCGGGTGGTGGGCCCCACGCTCGGCGCGGAGGCGATCGAGGCGAGCTGGCGGGCAGCGGTCATCGGCGTCGCGCTGACCGGCCTGTTCATCGTCGCCGTGTACCGGCTGGCGGGACTGCTCGCCACCGTCGCCCTGGCCTGCTACGCGCTGATCTCGTACGCGGCGCTGGTCATGCTGGGCGCCACGCTGACGCTTCCGGGGCTGGCCGGGTTCGTCCTGGCCGTCGGCATGGCGATCGACGCCAACGTGCTGGCGTTCGAGCGGGCACGGGAGGAGTACCGGGCGCGGCCACGCCGCGGCGTGCGCGCGGCCCTGGTCACCGGGTTCGACAGGGCATGGTCGGCGATCGCCGACTCCAACGTCACGACCCTGCTGGCCGCCGCGCTGCTGTTCTTCCTGGCCTCCGGGCCGGTGCGCGGCTTCGGCGTCACGCTGACCATCGGCGTCATCGCCTCGATGATCTCGGCCATGGTGCTCGGCCGCGCCCTCACCGAGACCGTCATCGGCCGCCGTGCCGTGGCGCGCCGTCTCGCGGCGACCGGACTGGGCGGGCCCGGACGGCTGCGCGCCTGGCTGGACCGCCGCGACCCCGACCTGATGCGCCACCGGCGGCTCTGGCTGGCGATCTCCGCGCTGGTCGCGGTGACGGCGGTCTCCGGGATCGCCGTGCGCGGCCTGGACCTCGGCGTGGAGTTCACCGGCGGGCGGCTGGTGGAGTACTCGACCAGCCGTCCGGTCGACATCGACGACGCCCGCGCCGCGGTGTCCTCGGCCGGGTTCCCGCGGGCGGTGGTGCAGACCTCCGGCACCGCCGAGATCACGGTGCGCACCCAGGAGCTCACCAACGCCGAGGAGAGACGCATCCACGACGCGCTGTCCGGACCGGGCGGCACGGTCACCAAGCAGCGCGATGAGCTGATCGGCCCCACCCTCGGCGCCGACCTGCGCCGCCAGGCGGTGATCGCCCTGGCCGTGGCGCTCGCGGCGCAGCTCGCCTACCTGGCGATCCGGTTCCGCTGGACGTACGCGGCGGGCGCGGTGCTGGCGATGCTGCACGACATCGCCATCGTCACCGGCGTGTTCGCCTGGCTCGGCAAGCCGATCGACGGGATCATCCTGGCCGCGCTGCTGACGATCATCGGGTACTCGGTGAACGACTCGGTCGTCGTGTTCGACCGCGTCCGGGAGCTGCGACGGGCCGATCCCGCGGCGCCGTTCGCCCGGATCGCCGGGCGCGGCGCGCTCCAGACCGCTCCGCGCACCGTCAACACCGGCATGGGCGCGCTCTTCATCCTGACGGCGCTGGCCGTGCTGGGCGGCGACTCGCTCACCGACTTCGCCGTGGCCCTGCTGATCGGCATCGTCGTCGGCACGTATTCCAGCGTCTTCACCGCGACCCCGCTGGCAGTCGTCCTCCAGAACCGGGCCTCACGCCATCGGCCAGGGCCGGGAGGGGACGTCCCGGAGCCCGCCCCGCGGGCCTCTACCCGCCTTGCCGGCGGACCATCTCGGTGATCCAGATGGGTGCGTACGGGGACGTGCAGCCCGGGGGCGTCGGGTAGTCCTTGAGCACTTCCAGGCGCTCGCCGATGTCCATCGCGCGGGCGCGGTGCTCGGCATGCTCGATCCCGATCTGCGCCAGGCAGTGGTTCATCGCCCATTGCAGGCGCTCCGGGGCGTCCTTCATCTCCGCCTCGATGACGTCGAGCAGTCCCGCCAGGTCGAGGCCCTCGGGTTTCTTCGCCACGCGTTCGGTGGTCAGCGCCCAGCCGGCGCTCGCGACCGCCGGATCCGGATCGGCGAGCCACGCCACGCGCAGCTCTTCGGCGTGCCGGTTCTTCTTCACCACGTAGTTCACGAGCCAGTCGTGCACCTTGGGCGCGTGCGCCTGGCGCAGCATGGCGTCCAGCTCGTCGCGCTCGAACGCCTTCGGGCGGCAGATCAGGATCGCGAGCAGCCGCGCGGCGGTGTCCTCGGTCTCCCAGAGCCCGCGCGCCAGGTCCGGCCGCGTCTTCAGCCGCTTCGCGAGCGCCCGCAGCTTGCCGAGGTTCACACCGTGATCGTCGCCGTGCCTCTCGTTCACCGCGCGGACCTTCGGGTCCTCCAGCGCGGCCAGCTCGGCCATCACCTCGGCGACCGTCGTCTCGGTCAACGTCGTCTCGGCCATCTCAGCCTCCCATCCGTCGCCGGAGCCAACAGCGTAAACCTACGGGCGGGCGGCGGTGCTGGTTTCGAGTTCGCGGCTGAGGCGGTGCAGGCGCAGGGCCAGTTGCACTTCCAGGGTGCGGTCCGGGCTGTTCCAGTCCACGCCCAGGAGGCGTTTCACGCGGTCGAGGCGCTGGGTGACGGTGTTGGGGTGGATGTGCAGCCTCTTGGCGCTGGCGGCGAGGCTCTGCCCGGTCGCGAAGTACGTTTCGAGGGTCTCCACCAGCATGGTCGAGCGCTGCCGATCGTGCTGGATGACCGGGCCCAGCGTCCGGGTGACGAACTCGGAGGCGGACGCGCCGCCGCTCAGGAGCAGCCCCGCGTACCCGAGGTCGGCGGCGGTGGCGGCGGTGCCCACCCGTTCCAGCCTGAGGAGGGCGTGCGCGCAGGCCAGCGCCTCCTCGTAGGCGGCGGGCAGGTCGGCGGGGTCGTCGACGGGTCCCGCGGCGCCGACGGTGACCGGCGCCCCCAGGCGCGTGGTCATCGAGCGCGCGATCCGGCGGCCCGTCATGGACGGGTCGTCCGAGGGGACGACCAGCACCGCCCGGCCGTCCCGTACCGTGCTGAGACCGTCGCTGGCGGCCGCCAGGTCGGCGGCGGCCGAGGCGAGGCTCCGCCGGTTCTCCACCCGGACGTGCGCGACGACGACGGCGTGCCGCCGCCGCGGCCGGTAACCGATCCGCAGGGCCCGCTCGGCGAGCGAGGAGTACGTGCCGGGGTTGGGCATGAGGAGGTCGTCGAGCAGCTCGCCGCGCACCCTGGCCTCCGCGGCGGCGAGGTTGCGGCGGAACAGCTGGAGGAGGGACGCGACGACGGCCGCCCGTTCCAGCAGCCGCCTGTCCAGGTCGCCGACCTCGCTGGACGTGGCGGGCGGCGCCCAGACCAGGGTGCCCAGTGTCTCGGTGCCGGCCGCGAGGCCGGTGACCCAGTGCGTCCCGTCGTGGACGCCGCCGACCGTTCCGCCGGAGTCCACCGCCGCGACGGACATCTCCTTCAGGGCCTCCTCGGACGCCCCGGGCGTCCAGGCGACGGGCGTCTCGAACTCGTCGAAGACGGCGAGGGCGCCGCCGAGCCGGTCGCTCACGGCGGTCACGACCTCCTGGAGGCCGCCGCCGCGCAGCACGATGTCCATGCTCTGGTCGTGCGCCGCGACCGCCCGGTCCTGGTCGGCCGTGCGCCGGAGGAGGTCCTCGTTCTCCTGCCGCAGCGCCGCCAGCGCCCGGTTCTGCTCCTGCCTCGACCGCGCCCGCTCGATGGCCGCCGCCGCGAGCTCGGCGAACGACCCCAGGAGCGCGATGGCGTCGTGGGAGAACCGGCCCGGTGTGCGGTTCGAGGCGAAGAGCACCCCGATGACCTTGCCGTTGCGCAGCGGCACGCCGACGATCGACACCTGCCGCTCCGCCCTGACCGACGCGTCGACCACCGGATCGTGCGTCAGCCGCTCGTCCTTGAAGTAGTCGGGCGTCCAGAACGGCGTTCCCGTCGCGGCGACCCTGCCCCCGATGCCGACCCCGAACGGGATCCGGACGTCCTTCCACGCCGAGGACGTCGCGCCGACCATCACCCGCATGCGGGTCGCCCGGTCCTCGTCGTCGTTCAGGCTGAGATAGGCCATGTCGCAGCCGAGCAGCCGCTGCGCCTGCCCGACGATCAGGGTCAGGACGGCGTCGGGGTCATCGCGGTCCTCCGCGAGCTCCTTCGCGCACTCGACCAGCGCGCGCTGCTGCTCATGGCGGGCACGCTGCTTCTCCAGCGTGTCGTGGAGCTGGAGCGCGAGCGTGTGCTCGGCCTGCAGCTCCTCCGCCTCCTCGGGTGAGGCGGCTTCCGCCACCGCGTCGCGGAGGACCTCGTCATAGAGGGGAAGCGGCGCCCCCTCAACGAGAAGCCGGAGAAAACTGCGCCCGTTCACAACCCCTCGCTCCTGCCAACGCGGGCTCGTCGCCCCCCGCCAGCAATGACTGAGCGCATAGTCACTGGTGAGGATGCTTTTGTCAAGGCTCATCGCGAGCGGCGGCATCCCCACCATGCCTCCATTTCTTGGGAGGCGCATCGGGCTCAAGGGAGGCGAGGGTCGCGGATGGCCAGACGGAAGGCCCGGTTCACCCCGCAGGAGCTGGCGGTGGACCCCCGGCTTCGGGACCACTCCCGCGAGCTGTGGAGGGAGAAGCTCGATACCGTGCAGCCTCGCGCCCAGGCCCGGGCGCCGAACGGAACCACAGGACGACGGCGAAGAGTGGCCCCCACCACGTAGCCGCGCCCGTCCCGGTCGAGCAGCGTGGCGTCCAACACGGGCTTGATCCACCAGTCCGGTGTCCCACCCCCCTGGGAGCTGCACATGCCGACGCTTCGCAGATCATCCGTCGTCTCGGCCTTGCTCGGGTCGCTCCTCGCGGTCCCTCTGGTCACGGCGGTCCCGCCCGCGCACGCCGACTCCCGTTGCGCCAACCCGCACAAGGTCCGCGTCCCAGGCGCCGAGCGGCAGGTCGCCGCCTGCCTGGACGACCTCACCACCGCCGGCACGGTCGCCTCCGGGCACACCGATCGCACCCAATGGGACGGGCTGCACGCCGCCGGCACCCGGAACCCCAGCGGCGTCCCGGGTGTCCAGATCGACGGCTACTTCCCCGACACCTCCACGTTCAACACCACCCACGGCTGGAACCACGACTCCCAGTTCGTGATCCGGCTGCCGAAGCGCTGGAACGGCGGGCTGGTGGTCTCGGGCGCGCCGGGGACGCGACGCCAGTACGCCAACGACGCGACCATCTCCGACTGGGTCCTGGCCAAGGGGTACGCGTTCGCGTCCACCGACAAGGGCAACAACGGCGCCGAGTTCTTCAAGGACGGCAGGCGCCCCGGTGACGCCGTCCTGGAGTGGTACCACCGGATGACCCAGCTCACCGTCGCCGCCAAGGCGACCGTCGCCCGCCACTACGGCAGGTCCCCGCGCAGGACGTACGCGGCGGGCATCTCCAACGGCGGCCAGTTGGTGCGCTGGGCCCTGGAGAACCATCCCGAGCTGTACGACGGCGGCGTCGACTCCGAAGGCACGTTCTGGCCGCGCCACGGCGTGTCGAACGCGCTGGTCTACCTGCCGGTGGCGCTGCGCAACTACCCCAAGTACAAGGCGACCGGCGATCCGGCGGCGCACGCGGCGATGATCAGGGCGGGCTTCGCGCCGGGGTCGGAGTTCCTGTGGGACTTCAACTACCAGCTCCTCTGGGACGGCACGCAGCGCATCTACCGCGAGGAGGTCGACCCGGCCTACGACGGCGACCTGGAGGCGGGCATCCCGTTCTGCCAGAGCGGCACGCCGAACTGCGACGCCGACTACGACTACCACTCGCGTCCCAGGAGCGTGCATCAGGCCGTGAAGCGCGCGTCCATGTCGGGCCGCATCGGCAAGCCGCTGATCACGGTGCAGGGGACGCTGGACGCCCTGCTGCCGATCAAGGTCCATGGGGACGCGTACGCCGCGTTGATCCGTTCACGGGGGGCGGGGGCGCGGCATCGCTACTACCGCATCGAAGGGGCGTCGCACCTGGACCTGGAGTACGACATGTTCCCCGACAGGATGCGGCCGTTGCTGCCCTGCATGCGGACCGCCTTCGAGGCCCTCGAACGCTGGACGGCACCGGGCGGCGGCCAGGCGCCGCCGCGCAGCGCCACCATCCCGCGCCAGACCTCGGGCGACGTGGTGAACAGCTGCTCCCTGGGCTGACCCGACCGGTACGACGACAACGGCGGCGTACCCGGCGCCAGGTGATGGTCGCCGGGCACGCCGCCGTCAGTGGTGCGTCCCTCCCAAGGCCGTCAGCCGAACTTCGGGGCGTCCACCTCCTCTGACGGCCCGTGGTACATGGCGTTGAACAGCATGGTGATGGTGCCACGCGACCAGGTGCGATACGTGACCTGCGTCCCGGCGATCACGACGCCGCCCTCGCCGACGTCGAAGGAGACGACGTCGGCGAGCCCGTGCAGCTTGTCGGCGCCCGCGCCGTAGCCGCTGCGCACCAGCCGGGGCCGCTTCCTGGTGGAGCCGGGGACGTTCAACGTCTACGTCGGCGACAGCTCCACGGCGGGCCTGGGCGGCTCCTTCCGGGTCACGTCCCGTTGAGGCATCGCCGTATCCCGGGCTGAAGCGGTCAAATTCTGACCGCTTCTCCTGCGACCCTGGTCGTGACCGAGACGATCGGGAGAAAGGGGTCACGATGCCCGATGATCGGCCGATGGGCGAGGCGCGGTGACCGTTCTGGACTCACGGGCGCTCAACCGCGCGACGCTCGCCCGTCAGTTGCTCCTCGACCGCGCCGCCCTGCCGGTCCTCGACACCGTCGCGCACCTCGGCGGGCTCCAGGCGCAGGAGCCGCAGGAACCGTTCGTGGGGCTCTGGTCACGGCTGCGCGCCTTCGACCCGTCGGCGCTGTCCGACCTGCTGGTCGAGCGGCGCGTGGTACGGACCCACCTCATGCGGCGCACCGTCCACCTGGTCACCGCCGAGGACGTCCTGGCCTGGCGGTCGCGGCACGACGCCATGCTGCGGCAGCGCGTGCTCGGGGTCTACCGACGCGAACTCGCCGGAGTGGACCTCGACGAGCTCGCGGCGGCCGGACGCGCGGTCGTGGCCGACGGCGAGCCACGCTCCGTGAGCGAGCTCGCGCGGGAGCTCGCCGACCGCTGGCCGGAGCCGGGGCCGCGCGCCCTCGGGGAGATGCTGCTCGCCCTCGTCCCGATGGCGCAGGCGCCGCCGCGCGGGCTGTGGCGCACGAGCGCGGGCGTGCGCAACGTCGCGATCTCCCGCTGGCTGGGGCGCGAGGCCGACCCGCCGGCGCCGGACGGCTCCGACCCGGTCGGCCAGGCGCTGGTACGGCGCTATCTGGCGGCGTACGGCCCCGCCGCGTCGGCCGACCTGCGCGCCTGGTGCGGGCTCGCGGGGCTGCCGGCCGCGGTCGCCGCCGTACGAGGGGAGCTCGTCACCTTCAAGGACGAGCGCGGCAGGGAGCTGCTGGACCTTCCGGACGCGCCCCGCCCCGACCCCGACACACCCGCCCCCGTGCGGTTCCTGCCGGCGTTCGACAACGCGATCCTCGGCTATCACGACCGCGGCCGGATCATCGACGACGCCCATCGCGGCCTGTCGGTCGCCGGGGCCCGCGTCGTCCTGGTCGACGGCCGGGTCGCCGCGACCTGGAGCGTCGAGGCCGGTACCGTCGTGGTCGCCCCGCTGCGGCGCTTCTCCCTGGCCGACTGCGCCGCCGTGGAGGAGGAGGGACGGGCGCTCGCGTCGTTCCTCTCCAACGGGGAGAGCGACCGCGTACGGATCGACGCGTCTCCCCACTGAGCGGCGAGCATCCGCCGTGCGCTGTCAGGAAGGCGTCGTCTTAGAGCCGCCCAAGGAATGGGCAAGTCCCTCCACCCTGCGACCCGTCGTCCGTAGGGTCCGCTGGCGTGGCCCATGCGGGCGCGACGACGAGGTGGGGGGACGTCTTGAGCCGACGCTGGAAGGCCGCCCTCGCGGCGGCCGGATCGATCGCCGCCGTGACGGCCTGGCCTGTCGCCGCCGGAACCGCCGCGTCCGGCACCAGCGGGCGGGCGGACGGTGGCGAGCGCTGGGTCCTCGTCCGGCACGAGGGCTTCGACCGGTCGCCGGGGGTGGACCGCGCCCCGTGGCGGCGGGACCCTCACGGACCTCGCAGCCCGTGGCACGTCGACGCGTTCGACGACGACGGTGAGGCGTGGAAGGCGATCAGCGGGCCGCTGTTCGCACGGCAGCTCGGCCGGTTCGGGGTGTTCCGCAAGCGGGTCGCGTTCGGCCGCGACGGGTGGCTGACCGCCGAGGTCGCCGCCGTGGACAAGGACCGCGACGGCCGTCCCGACTCGCGGCCCGGCCTGTCGGCCGCGACCCTGCCGGACGGGCAGCGGGTCGCGAGGATCCACGAGCCGAGCTGGGACGCCGGGGTGCTGATCCGGCCCACCCGCCCGCTGCCTCCCCGCTACCGCGTGGAGATGACGCTGCGCGGCATCGACTTCGGCGGCAAGCGGGGCGGCACCTTCGACTACGACGGCAAGCACAACGGCTACACGAGGGAGCCGTGCAAGACCCGGTACCCGTGGACGTTCCAAGGCGCGCTTCCCGGCAAGACGCGCTGCGAGTACCCCGACGTGACACGGGAGAACGGGTTCTACTACCTGACGATCCTCGACTACGCGACCCCCGCACCGCACGGCAACCCCGGGATCCACTACCGGCGCAAGGTCATCATGGACGGCTACTACAGCGACGACGACCGCTGGAAGAACGCCGGGACCTGCGACCCGAGGACCGGGCGGATCTACCGGACCTTCGAGGGCACCTTCAACGGCGTCAACGCGCTGTTCGCACGCGGCGACAGGTTCCGCGAGACCGCCAACAACAACGTCAGCAACGAGTACTACATCAAGACCCGCTGCGGGAACGTCTCCATGGACGGGCCGTACGGACCGGGCGGGCGTTTCCGAGGGCACCTCACCAGCGCCGAACTGCGCCCGGAACTCCTGCCGAAGGCCGCCTACCGCTTCGCCGTCGAACGCGACCGCACCGGCTACACGCTCGAGATGAGCGGGCCGTTCCTGCACATCGGGCAGGCCACACTGCGCGTCCACCACGACTTCGTGGAGGACGGCCGTCCGATCTGGCACTACAACCAGACCCCCGGCGAGTACGACGGCCGCTTCGACCGCAGGCTCACCCACACCGGCCCGGCAGGGACCTACACGACCGAGCACACCTGGCCCAAGGGCTCGGCCTACCCGGACTCGTTCATCATCGGCGACCCGCACCTGAACTACTACGAGGGCTCGGCGTACGTCGACGACATCCGCCTGTACGTCCCCGAGAACCGGCCCCGGGCATGAGCGGCGCCCGCCTCACCGTACGGGCGTGTCCGCGCTCCCTGCGGGGAACTCCTCGATGCCGAGGACCCGCAGCAGTTCCAGCCGTTCGCGGGTCTCGGCGTCGGCCGGGGTCAGCACCAGAAGTTGCTGGGCCTGGTCGGGAGTGACCAGGGTCTCGCAGTCCAGCACCAGGGTGCCCACTCGCGGGTGCAGCAGGGTCTTGCGGTCCGCGCGCCGGATCGCGACCTCGTGCTCGGCCCACAGCCCGCGGAACTCCGCGCTCGCGGCCCGCAGGCGGTCGACGAGCCCCGCGACCGTGCGGTCGCCGGCCCGCCGGCCGGCGACCGCGCGCAGGCCGGCCACGAGCTCACGGGAGTGATGATCATGATCCTCGCGCGGGGAGACGGCGCGGGCGGCGGGGTCGGTGAACCAGCGGTACACGACGTACCGCCGGTCTCCGGAGAAGCCGGTGTGGTCGCCCATCAGCAGGACGGACGCCCGGTTCTGGGCGAGGACCTCCCCCAGGTCGGACAGCACCAGGGCAGGGGTGTCGCCGAGCAGGTCGAGCATGCGCATCAGCCCGGCCCTGGCCAGGCGGGCCACCGCGTCGCTGGGCGGCGGCCGGTGACCGGCCAGGTGGAACAGGTGATCGCGCTGGTCGCCGGACAGGCGCAACGCCCTGGCCAGCGCGCCCAGCAGGTGGGGGGACGGCTGGCTGCTGCGGCCCTGCTCCAGGCGCACGACATAGTCCACCGACATGCCGGCGAGCATCGCCACCTCTTCCCGGCGCAGGCCGGCGGTCCGGCGCCGCGGGCCGTCGGGCAGGCCCACCTCGGCCGGACGGATCGCCTCGCGGCGGCGGCGCAGGAAGTCGGCGAGCAGGTCACGCTGCATGCCTCCATCCTGCCTCGCGGCTGACGGTCCAGGCAGGGAGCGGCTCTCCCATGATGAACGCTCCGCTTTCACGCGTCCCCACCAAGGGCACAGGGTGGAACGGCAGCAGAACGGACGACAGCGTGAACGAGGAGAGCATGATGCAGATACGGAACCTGGGCCGGATCGGGCCGGCCGTCTCCGCGCTGGGCCTGGGCGCGATGGGCATGTCGGGGGCCTATGGCGCGGCCGACCGCGCGGAGAGCATCGCCACCGTGCACGCCGCGCTGGACGCGGGCGTCACCTTGATCGACACCGGCGACTTCTACGGCATGGGCCACAACGAACTGCTGCTCGCCGAGGCGCTGCGCGGCCGGAATCGCGACGACTACGTGCTGAGCGTCAAGTTCGGCATGCTGCGCGGTCCAGGTCCGCACTTCGGCGGGCACGACGGCCGTCCCGAGGCGGTGCGCAACTTCCTGGGCTACTCGCTGACCCGGCTGGGCGTCGATCACATCGACATCTACCGTCCCGCCCGGCTGGACCCGGCGGTGCCGATCGAGGAGACGGTGGGCGCGATCAAGGAGATGGTGGAGGCCGGATACGTGCGGCACATCGGCCTCTCGGAGGTGGACGCGGCCACGATCCGCCGCGCGCACGCCGTGCACCCGATCGCCGACCTCCAGATCGAGTACTCGCTGATCTCCCGGGCGATGGAGGCGGAGGTGCTGCCGACGCTCCGGGATCTCGGCATCGGGCTGACCGCCTACGGCGTCCTGGGCCGCGGCCTGATCTCCGGGCACTGGACCCCCGGCCGCGCCGCCGCCCCCGGCGACGCCCGCGCCTCCAGCCCGCGGTTCTCCAGCGGGAACGTGGAGCACAACCTCGCCCTCGCGGACGCGCTGCGCCCGGTCGCCGAGGCCAGGGGGTGCTCCGTCGCCCAGCTCGTCATCGCCTGGGTGGCCGCGCAGGGCGAGGACGTGGTGCCGCTGGTCGGCGCCCGTACCCGCCGGCGGCTCGACGAGGCGCTGCCCGCGCTCGACCTGGAGCTCACCGCCGACGACCTCGCCGAGATCGAGAAGGCGGTGCCGCCGGGCTCGGCGCGCGGCGACCGGTACCCGTCCGCGTTCATGTCGGGCCTCGGCGTGGGGAACTGAGCCGGCCCGGAAGGCGGTCTGGGCGGTGCCCGCCCTCGGCGGGGCGGGCGGGTGCCGTCAGCGTTGCCGCCCGACACCGGCCTGGGCCAGGATGTACGTGATCGCGTCCTCGCTTATGTCGAAGCCCTTGTACTTGCGACGGCAATAGGCGTGGATGCGCTCCACACCGTAGCCCGGATCGTGCGCCAGCCGGACGATCTCCTCCTGGATCCACTGCGGCGGAAGCAGTTCCGGCGGCACCGGAGGCGCCGGCCGCTGCGCCCGCACGACGAACTCGGGGCGCTCGCCGGTGTCGTCGTCGTGGACCATGACCATCGCCTCCCGTTCACGACGCTAGGAACGGCGGACGCCGCGGGTCCACGACGGATGGACGGCATGACCGTGCCGACCCTTGGCGTGTCACCGCCCGTTAAGCCATCGGCGTGCCACCCGGGATGGCAGGATCCACGGCGCACGCTGAGGAGCCGGGACCGGGCGCAGCACCGGCCGCCGGCGGGACTCGGCTGCCGAGAGGACTGCCGAGAGGGAAGGACTCGCCGGACCGGTGGCCGTACGCATCGCGGTTGTCGACCCCCTGCCGATGTTCCGGCGCGGGGTCGCCGCCGTCCTGGCGGCGGACGGGCACACCGTGGAGACCCCCGCGGACGTGGTGGCGTGGTCCCGCCGTTGGGAGGGCGCGCTCGTCCTGCTCACGGTGGTGTCGGAACGCGACTGGGAGATGCTGGGGCGGCTCGGCGCCGTCGAAGGCGGGGGATCCGTCATCACGCTGATGGACGACGCGTCCGCGGTGGCCGGTGCCCGTGCGGTCCGGGCCGGTGCGCGCTCCGTGCTGCCCCGGGACGTCCCGGACGCGACGCTGCGTCGCGCGGTGGCCGCGACGATCGACGGTCAGGCGGTGCTGCCCGCGGCCGTCCCGGTGGCCCTCGCCGCGGATCCGCGCTCGGCGGAGCGGATCCCGTCCGCGGACCAGGTGTCCTGGCTCCGGCGGCTGGCGGCGGGCTCGACGGTCGCCCAGCTCGCGGACGAGGCCGGGTACTCCGAGCGCGCGATGTTCCGGTTGTTGCAGTCGCCGTACCGGCAGATTGGCGTGGAGACCCGGCTTCAGGCGATCATGCGCGCGAAGGAGGCGGGCTGGTTCTGAGCGTCCTCAGCCGGGGAGATCGTCGATGACCCCGCTCAGCCCGCCCGGGCGGCTGCCGCACTGGTCGAGCCGTGTGAAGAGGACCTTCAGCCGCTTCTCCAGCGCCGGGACGGGCGGGGCGATCTCGCGCGCCTTGCCCAGCGCCGTGAGCGCCTCATCGACCGCCTCGTCCAGGGCGTACTCGCTGTGCAGGTGCCGCCCGCAAACGGCGAAGCTCCTGTAATGCCACGCGGTGAAGTCCCGTTCGTTGTGGTCGATGCGAGCGGACGCCTCGTCGCCGAGCCGCTGGAAGAGCCGCTCCGCCTCCGGGTCGCGCCTCTGCCGCGCGACAAGAGCGCGCAACGCCAGCACGACGAGCGAGCGGCGGTTGCGCCGGTAGCGCCATGCGCCATTGATCGCCTGATGGACCCCCCTGCGCTCGCCCCACTTCAGGTAGATGAAGGCCAGCGTGGTCCGCGCCTGCATCAGGGTGACCGGGTCCTGCGCCCGGAGCGCCTCGCTCTCGGCCTCCAGCGCCGCCCGCTCGGCCGCTTCGAGGTCGTCCCGGTCGAAGAGCAGGTCCGCGCGCACGTCCAGGTAGGAGGCGCGCAGCCGGTCGTCGGATTCGAGTCCTCTCCGCGCGCTCTCCAGCAGCGTCTCGGCTTGGTGCGCCCGTCCACGCTCGGCGGACCAGCGCGCGAGTTTGAGCGCGATCCTGACGCCGGGAGTTCCGGCGAGGTACCGGGCCTCCTCGGCGCAGCGGACCGCCTCGTCGTAGTCGCCGTTACGCCGGTGGCAGTCGGCGATGCCCTCCAGCGCGGTCATCCTGTCGTCCATCAGGTTCAGCCGCGTGGCCTCGTCCCGCGCGAACTCGTAGTGGCTCAGCGCGCCGAGGACGTCGTCGCGCTCCCAGCACATCCCCGCCAGGTTCCCGTGGAGTTTCAGCTTGCTGCCGGGGTCCTTCAGATCGTCGGCGAGCTTCATGGCCCTGCCGTAGGCCGCGTTCGCCTTCCCGAATGCGCCGAGTGACGCGTAGATCCAGCCGAGGGCGCTCTCGTTGGCCATCTCCTGATGTTCGTGCGCGAGCCGCCCTCTGATCTCTTCGCGTTGCGGGAGGAGCAACTGCCGACTGTTCCACCTGGCCAGCAGCTCGTGCAGGAGTTCGATCTGGTTGTGGGCCGCGCCCGGCTCACCGGCGCACAGCAGCGCCCGGAGTTCGGCGAAGTGGACGCGAAGGTCCGCGACACCTCGCGGGTCGTCGTTCCGGAACCGCCGCAGGACGTGGGCCGCGAAGAGGTAGCGGTCGGCCCGCGTCTCCTCGCTCGCCATCCGGCCGAGGATCAGCCGGCCGTCCTCGGACGGGATGGCGTACTGGTCGCCTTCCAGGCGGTGGACGACCTGGTCGGCCGCGAGGGTCGACAACGCCTGCCGCACCTTCCCCGGGCGGTGGCGACCCGGTGAGATCTCCTCGAGCAGCCCGACGACCGCCTCCTCGGGTACGGGCGTGTCGAACGCGGCGAGGGCCTCCAGCACGCTCCGTTGCAGTTCGGTGGCATGCTCGACGATGAGCCCGGTCAGGAACGCGGGCACGTCGTCGGCGTCCCGGCCGCGCAGCCGCTCGGTGAGGGCGGGGAGGTCGAGACCGCTTTCCACGACCACGACCACCGCGTGCACGAGTTCGGCGAGCCGGGGATTGCCCCGCAGTCGGCCGTACAGCACCGCGCGGCCGCTCTCGGACAGCATCTCCGGATCCGTCCGGCGGGCGCGGTCCAGGCTCGCGAGGTAGCGGAAGAACTCGCGTCCGGGCAGTTCGCCGACGTGAATGGGGTCCGCGGCGGTGGGCCATGTCGCGTTGGCGGGGGAGGCCGGCTCGTGACGGCTCACTAGGAGCACCGCGACGCGGTGTCCCCGCTCGCCGGCGATCAGTTCCAGCGCGTCGTCCAGATCCGGGTCCGCCAGCGTGCCGGTGGCCGGGTCCAGCAGTTTCTCGGCGGAGTCCACGGCGACGACCACAGGCGTTCCGCCGTTCTCGCGCAGCGCGAGCTCCAACCGGACGAGCGAGGAACCCCGCGGCCCGCCGGCGACCGGCCGTGGCCGCCGAGCGGTCCTGGAGGCATCGTCGTCGCGGACGTAGCGGATCAACGTGCTCACGTCCAGCCGATCGGCCGTGCGCACGTCGTGCCGGTGGACACGCGGGGCGGCACCGCCGGACGCGTCGGCCGGCAGCGCGCCCAGGGCGGCGTCGACCAGCCTCGTCTTGCCGATGCCGCGGGTCCCGCGGACCACGACGACGCCCCAAGGGCCTCTGGTCAGCCTGGCGACCAGGTTCCGTACATCACCGTGGCGATCCACCAGCCCCGGTATCTCCTGGACGGCGACACGCGGCCGTGCCCCGACAGGCTCACCGAGGTCCGACTCCGGGCGTTCCCCGAGATAGTGCGTGGCGGCGAGCGCCGCCACGTGGAAGCACCATTCCTTCGCCGCGTCCTCATCCTCGGTGCGCAGATCCCGGCCCAGGTGTACGAGGCCCGCGCCCACCAGCGACAGCAGGCGCTGCTCCTCCCACTGCGAACCCATTCCCTTCGCACGGGCCAGTCCTCTGGTCTCCGTACGGAGGGCCTCGCTTAGCTTCTTGATGTGGCGGACGGCCTGCGGGGTGTCCCTCGTGTCCGGCGCCACGACGACCTCGGCGAGCGCCCGGCGGAAATCCGGATGGAACTGGTGGAACCTGTCCAGGGTGAGCGCGACCAGCAGGTGCATCGGGTCGCGCGCCAAGGGCGCCTTGTCGGAGTAGCGGTCGTAGTCGATGAGAAAATACTCGTCGGCCGGCCTCTTCGACCCGTTGACGACGAGGATGTTGCGCCCGCTGAGGTCTCCGTGCGCCTTGCCGATGATGAGGTCCTCGACCTCCCGGCCGCCCTCCGCGCCATGGACGAGCCGGAAGGGATTGGCCAGCGGCGCCGGCCAGCCGGCTCGCCGCACGCTGGGCAGGGCGCCGTCGAGCGGGATGCGGGAGTCGATGTGATCGCGGGCCCATCGCTCGGCGGCCTCTTTGCGATGCCGCATGATGCCGTTCAGCAGTTCGCCGACCATCACCAGGGCCTGCTGATCGGTGCGGAGCCTGCCTTCGTTCCACCGCGAGATGATCGAGCAGACGATGGCCGCGCATCGCTTGGGGAACTTGACATGGTCGAAGTCGTCCCCCAGCGGGCGGATGTCACCGAGGTCGCCGCCGGCGATGTGCAGGAAGACCATGGACCAGGTGCCGAGGCGGACGATCTGCTCCTCCGCGGCGGCCAGCCGCTTCTGGAAGTCCCCCGCGTCCTCCCACCCTCGGCGGATGGCGTCGGCCTTCGTGCGCCCGTCGCGCGAGAAGAACTTCAGGACCACCTGGTCGGTGTCGCCGTTCTCGCGCACGCGCACGGCGCGGGCGACGGGGGAACCGCTGCGGCCGTCGGTGAACCATCCCCGGTGACCGAGGAGGATCCGTTGCCCGTCCGCCCATTCCGCCAGGTGCCGGGTCACCTCCTCGCCCAGCTCCGTTCTCCATCTCTCCGGATCCCGCAGCCCCATGCCACCTCCCGGGCCGAGCGGACGGCTACCTGAGAATCTAGACGCGCCGGATGGCCGACCGCATGGCCGACGAAGGACACCACCCGTTCTCCCGCTCCTCGTTAGCATTGCGCGCTATGACCGACAGGAACGTGCGGCGGCATGCCGCGCGGATGGCGGACCGGCTGGAACCCGGCGAACATCTAACCAAGGTCGAGTCGGTGACCGGCCCGCTCAAGGATGGCGCCGTGCCGGACGGTCCGGTCGTCGGGGCCGCGGACACCATCGCCAAGCGGTTCCGGAACGAGGTCCAGAGGGAGCAGCCCTGGCTGCTGTGCGTCACCGACCGCCGGCTCCTGTTCACCTGGATCACGGCACGGCCGATCGACCGGACGGTGCCCCTGGACGACGTGCTCGGCCTGGAGCGGCTCGGGCGCCGGGGCCTCGGGGTGCGTTTCAGCATTCACCTGCGAGACGGGTCGCATCTGGACTTCGCCGCCACGAAAAAGGCGTTCTCGCGCTTGTCCGACGCACTCGGCGGCTTTCCGGCGGGATAATCGACCCCGTGCCGATCGCGCCGGCTCGCGGTCGCGGCATTCTTTTCCGTTGCAGGGACGGGGCTGGGGAGGGCGGCGATGCCACCGACGGATTCGGCCGAGCCCGGCGATCCGGCCGCCCTAGGGCCGTACCGGGTGACGGGGCGCCTCGGCGAGGGCGGCCAGGGAGTGGTGTTCCGCGGCGAGGGCCCGTCCGGGGAGCAGGTGGCGATCAAGCTGCTGCACGCCCGGCTGGCCGCCGACTCCAGGGCCAGGAGCCGGTTCGTGCGGGAGGTGGAGGCCGCCGAGCGGGTGGCGAGCTTCTGCACGGCCAAGGTGCTGCACGCCGACGTGGCCGGCGACCGGCCGTACATCGTGAGCGAGTTCGTGGCGGGCGTCTCGCTGTACGAGCTGGTCACCCGGCAGGGGCCGCGCACCGAGGGGGCGCTGGAACGGCTGGCGATCGGCACCGCGACCGCCCTGGTGGCGATCCACCAGGCCGGACTGATCCATCGCGATCTCAAGCCGCAGAACGTGCTGCTGGGACCGGACGGCCCGCGGGTGATCGACTTCGGGATCGCCAAGGCGCTGGACTCGGTGGGCTCGCAGACCAGCCAGGTCATCGGCACCCCGGCGTACATGGCGCCCGAGCAGATCAGGGGCGAGACGCTCACCCCGGCGGCCGACGTGTTCGCGTGGGCCTGCACGATGGCGTTCGCGGGCACGGGCAAGGCCCCCTTCGGCCACGACGCCATGCCCGCCGTCATCAACCGCATCCTGCACGAGGAACCGCGCCTCACCGGCCTGCCACCGCGGCTGGAATCGCTGCTGCGCGCCTGTCTTGACAAGGACCCTGCGGGGCGGCCCACCGCCCGGCGATTACTGGCGGCTCTGCTCGGCGAGGACGATGACGAGGGCACCGGCGACCTGCTCACCCAGGAGACCGGCCCCGTCCCCGCCGCACCGCCCGTCCCCTCCGCGCCACCTGTCTTCTCCGCGCCATCCGCACCCGGCGAGCCGCGGCGTCCGGCCGGGGCCATGGTCTGGGCGGTGCCGGTGATCCTTCTCGTGGTGATCGCGGCTCTCGGCGGCGCCCTGGCCATGAGCGTCCTCGACGGCGACGACAACGGCCACGCGGGCACGACGACCGGCCGCCCCCTGGCCGGGGACCGTACGACCTCTCCCCCATCGCCTTCCGAAACCGCTTCGCCCTCGCCTTCCCCGTCATCGTCCCGGCAGCCCCGGACCTCCCCGCCGGACGAAGGTTTCCCGGCCGGGTACGCCGGAACCTGGGTCGGCGTCATCACCCAGAGCGACGGACGCACCTGGTCGATCCGGCTCACCCTCCGGGCGGGCGAGACCGTCGGCCGGGTGCACTACCCCAGCCCCGGCTGCTCGGGCACCCTCACCCTGCTCGGCCGATCCGGCGACACGCTCTCCCTGCGCGAGGACATCCTCCAGGGCCGGAACGCCTGTACCGACCACGGCGCGGTGACCCTCCGGCTGCGGCCGAACGATGCCATCGCCTTCGCCTACTCCGCCGTACGCGACGTCGGCACCGGCAGCTACACGGCCAACGGAGTGCTGCGGCGCTCCTAGGCCGCATCGATCCTCCGGGGGTCTCGCCACGCGCGTGGTCGCGAGCCACCCGGCAAAAGATCGTATTTTGCCGATTTTGCGGGGCTTTGCCGGCCGCCGGTGGGTAGCCTCGCCCTATCCCCCCAGCACCCGCGGACACCCCGGACGAAAGGCCCGTCGTGACCGGCGACTCCCCCTCCCCCGAGCAGGCAAGCCAGCAACCGAAGCTCGACATCACCGTGCCGCACACGGCCCGCGTGTGGAACTACTGGCTGGGCGGCAAGGACAACTACGACGCCGACCGGAGGCTGGGCGACCAGATCCAGGCCCTCATCCCCGACATCGTCGCCTCGGCACGCGCCGACCGCGAGTTCCTCTGGCGCGCGGTGACCCATCTGGTCGGCGAGGCCGGCATCCGGCAGCTCCTGGACCTGGGAACGGGCCTCCCCACCGCCGCCAACACCCATCAGGTCGCCCAGGGGATCGCCCCGGACTGCCGCATCGTCTACGTCGACAACGACCCGCTCGTGCTGGTGCATGCGAAGGCCCTGCTGACCAGCAGCCCCGAAGGCGCCACCGACTACATCGAGGCCGACGTCCGCGACCCGGACACGGTGCTGGCGGGCGCGGCCGGAACGCTGGACTTCACCCGGCCGGTCGCGATCATGATGCTGGGGATCCTGAACTTCATCGTCGACGACGACCAGGCGCACGACGTCGTCCGGCGGTTCCTCGACGCCGTCCCGCCGGGCAGCCATCTGGCGATCGCCCACCCGACCGGGGAGGTCAACGGGGAGGCCGCCCAGCGTGCCGTGGACATGAGCAACGAGGCCGGGGTCGCCCCCATGTGCCTGCGCAGCCGGGAGCAGCTCGCCGGCTTCTTCGAGGGGCTGGAACTGCTGGAACCCGGCGTGGTGTCGTGCTCGCGCTGGCGTCCCGCGGTCACCGAGGCCGGCGGCGGGCTGCCGCCGGAGGTGTACCAGTTCTGCGCCGTCGGCAGGAAGCCCTGACGCGTCCCACGTCGCGGGCGGCTACGTCCCAGGTAATCGCCCTGGTTACGGGACGCTCCTAGCGTCGTGGACATCGGGACACAGATCTTCTGGAAAGGGGACTGCGATGACCACGACCTCGGACCGGCGCGCCGCCGGGACGTTCGCCGGCGCCCGGCTCTCGCCGCGCCCGGTGCTGTGGCTGGACGCCGCCGTGACCGGCGTCAACGGCCTGCTGTACCGGGCCCTGGCCGGTCCGCTCGAAGACCTGCTCGGGCTGGACGCCGGGACCGGCCGCGCGATCGGCGCGTTCCTGCTGGCGTACGCGGTCGCCGTGTGGGCCGTCGCGATGCCGGCCCGTCCCGCGCGCCTCGCGGTGACCGCCGTGGTGGAGGCGAACCTTCTGTGGACGGTGCTGAGCGTCGTCACCGTGGTCGCGGGCTGGTTCTCGCTCACCACGGCGGGATCCGTGTGGGCGGTGCTCCAGGCGGTGGTCGTCGCGGGCTTCGCCGCGCTCCAGTACGCGGCTCTGCGCCGTACCTCGTGAGGCCACCGGCGGCCCGCCCGGAAAAGGGACACCGCGAATTCGAGTCAATCGCCTATTCGAGAGATTCCTCCCACAGGTGAGATGGACGGCGGCACCCATCGGATCGCCGAAAAGCACCGGTGAGAGTATCGAATAAAGGCGTGAACCGCGCCCCTTTAAGGGACATGTCCGATCTTTTCGTGAGTCAAGTTCTTGACGCGATGTTGATCATGGCCTGACTATGTGAATCGTTCGCTCGGGCACGCCCCCTTTTGTTCGTGGAAGACCCACGACCCGACAGGAGGAACCCAGAAGTGCGATTCATCGGAACGGCGATGATCACGGCCGGAATGGGCCTTGCCGCCCTTGGCGTGGCCGGCCCCGCCTCGGCGGCTCAGCAGCAGCCCATGGACGGGATGAGCAAGCCGACGGGCTGCCGCTACGAGGTCACGGCCAGCGCGTTGCACGTGCGCGAGAAGCCGCAGGGCAAGATCGTCGGCAGTCTGCCCCGTGGCAGGAAGTTCACCGGTAGCTGCAAGACCACCAGGGGCTACGTCCAGATCTTCAGCGTCGTGCCCAGCAAGTTCAACCACAAGTGGGTGTACGGGCGCTACGTCAAGAGGATCCCGCACGGCGGCATCCCGGCCGGTGCCGGTGGCGCCTCCGTGTCGCCGGACTACCTGATGGCCGGCGCCGGGCTCGGCGCGATCGCCCTCGGCGGCGGGCTGGTGCTCACGCGGCGTCGCCGGGTCTCGGTGGACAGCTGAGCGCATGGTCCGGTACAGGCGCGGCGGCCACCTCCGTTACCTGCAATGGGGAGTGGCCGCCGCCCTCATCCTCGGCGGCGGCTGTCTGTTCGTCGAAGGGCTGCGTACCAGCGCGCCGCCACGGCCGCCGGCGGCGGTGGCGGTGGCCACCGCCCCCGCGCCGGGGCCGGCCCCGACCCGCGCGCTGCCGCGATCGGCTCCGAAACGGATCGAGATCCCCCGTATCAAGGTGCGCGCCCGCGTGACCGGGCTCGGCCTCGACCGCGACGGGACGCTGGCCGTCCCCCCGCTGAGCCGGGTCGACGAGGCGGGCTGGTACGAGGAGGGGCCCTCACCCGGCGAGCCCGGCCCGGCCGTGATCGTCGGCCATGTCGACTCGCGCACCGAGGCCGGGGTGTTCTACAAGCTCGGCGCCCTGCGGCCGGGGGCGCTCGTCCGGGTGCACCGCGAGGACGGCACCGGCCCGCGGTTCAAGGTCTACCGGATCGAGAGCCGGCCGAAGGACGACTTCCCCACCGACCGGGTGTACGGCGACACGGCGCGGCCGGAGATCCGCCTGATCACGTGCGGCGGACGGTTCGACGGCGACCGCGGCCACTACACCGAGAACGTCATCGTCTACGGGTACCTGCTCTGACCGCGTTCGCGGCGGACCCGCCGGTCAGCTCCTCAGGAACGCCAGCAGGTCCTTGTTGAACATCTCCTTGTAACCCGGGACCAGGGTCAGGCCGTGCGGGCCGTCCTCGAACACCTTCAGGGTCGCGCCGGGAATGATCTGCACGGCCTTGCGGGAGGTGGCGTCGATCGGGACGATCTGGTCGTCATCGCCGTGCACCAGCAGCGTCGGGATGTCGAACGCGCGCAGGTCGTCGTGGAAGGCCGTCCGGGCGAAGGCGTCCACGCACTTCACGCCCGCCTGGATGCTCTCCTGCATCCCCATGTGCCAGAACGCGTAGCGGTTCCCCTGGGTGACGCGGTTGTCGGGGCGGTTGGCGCTGAAGAACGGCTCGGAGGCGTCCATCCAGTACTGGGAGCGTTCCCCGAGGATGCCCCGCTTGATGTCCTCGAAGACCTTCTCCGGTACGCCCTCCGGGTTGTCCGGGGTCTTGATCATGAGCGGCGGGATGGCGCCGACCATGACCGCCTTGCGCACCCGGGACGAGCCGTGCCTGCCGATGTAGCGGGCCAGCTCGCCCCCGCCCATCGAGTGCGCGACCAGCGTGAGATTCCGCAGGTCCAGCGTGTTGATCAGGTCGTTGAGGTCGTCGGCGAAGGTGTCGAAGTCGTAGCCGTCCCAGGGCTGGCTTGAGCGGCCGTGGCCGCGCCGGTCGTGGGCGATGCCCCGGAACCCCGCGTCGGCGACGCACTTCATCTGGTCGTCCCACGCGTCGGCGTTCAGGGGCCACCCGTGTATGAACAGGACGGGGTCCCCCTGACCCCAGTCCTTGTAGTAGATCTCCTGATTATCGCGCGTGGTGATGAACGGCATCGATTCCCCCGATGTGCCTTCGTGGTCGTCGTACCGCACCGCTATACCCGGACCAACCACACAAGATAGACAAGCCGGGGTCGCCCAATCTTTACCTGCACACCGGACACCGCATACCAGACGCCCCTTAGCGAACGCCGCACACCGGAAACCGCACTGCGGCGGCGGGGATGAGGCTTCACCGGTATCGCCTCATCCCCGTCGGTTGATCGGCCGCACGCCCCCGCTGTCGGCGACCACGCCGCGTTCAGGCCCAGGGGCGCGGGAAGGTGTCGCCGTCCAGGCGGTCCCCGGGTGCGAGGCCGAGGTCGTCGGTCACCGGGTGGGCGGCGCCCGAGTAGGTGGTCTCGGCGTCGATGTAGATGGTGACGTGCGCGAGCCGGGCCGTCCCGGTCTGGTTGGGCAGCGCCATGTGCCCGGTGTAGCCGCTGTGGAAGGTGCAGTCCCCGGCTCGGAGCGGGAGGGTGACGCGGGGCACCCAACGCAGGGACGGGTCGGCCTCGAACAGGTCCTCCGAGTCGTGCAGGTCCTGCGGGCGCAGGTCGGTCCGGTTCTGGGTGCCGGGCAGGAAGGTCATGCATCCCCGTTCCGGCGGGACGTCGACCAGGGCGATCCAGGCCGACAGGGCCAGGCGGTCGCCGGCGTGCGGCCAGTACGGGCGGTCCTGGTGGAACTCCGTGGCCGCGTTGCTGTGCGGCTCCTTGACCAGCATCTGGTCGTGCCACAGCCGCAGCGGGTACCCGGCGAGCTGCTCCGCGATCCGGCCGAGCCGCGGGCTCAGCGTGAGCTCGCGCAGCACCGGGTCGCGCCGCCAGACGTTGACGAGCTGGCTGAACACGGCGCCGGTCTCCAGGCTCTCGGAACGATGGGCCTCCAGGTAGCCCTCGGCGGCCGTCCTGAACCGCTCGACCCCGGCCTCGTCCAGGACCCCGCGGATTCGGACGAAGCCGTTCTCGCGGTAGGCCGCCACCAGCTCCTGCGAGACCCGGCCTTCGGCGTCCACATCGGTGATCGTCGTGTCGCTCATCATGGGAAACCTCCTCGATCGGTGTGCGTCCAGCCTCACCGGGAGGCACCGCCACGGGCTAGGCCGATTCCGGCGAACAATCGTACGATCCCGACATGGTGACCACCCTGCACGAGCAGGCGCTGTTCGCCGGCGGACCCATCTGGGGCGGACGGCACCGCCTGACCGCCGGCGTCGAGCCGCACACCCACGACTTCCTGGAGATCGCGATCGTCGGGCCGGGCGGCGGGCGCCACGTCACCAGCGGGGGCGAGCGCCCGCTGCGGCACGGGGACGCGATCGTGGTGCGTCCCGGGGCATGGCACGCGTTCCGGGACTGCGCCGACCTCACCGTCGCGAACTGCTGCCTGTCGGAGCGCGCCCTGCGCGCCGAGCTCTACCAGTTGCCGGCGCTGCGGAGGCTGCTGTGGACGGACCCGGTGGCGTCGGGGGCCCGGGGCGTGGCGGTCCGGTCGATCGACCCTGCGGACGCGGACGAGGCGATCGCGCAGATCGAACTGCTCGAACGCGACCTGGAATCCGGCCGCCGCCCCGGCAGGACGCTCGGCCGCCTGATCACCGTGCTGGGCATCCTGACCGACGGCACCGACCGCGACGGCCCCGAGGACGCCGGTCTGGAGGCGGCGGTCCATCCCGCCGTGGCCGCGACCATCGCCCGTCTCGAAGCGGCGCCCTCGGCCCCGTGGCGGCTGGACGAGCTGGCGGACGCCGTCAACCTGGACCCCGCCTATCTGGGACGGCTGTTCCGGCAGTACCTCGGCCTCTCGCCGCTCGGCTTCCTGGCCCGGGTACGAGCCGAGCGGGCGGCGTCGCTGCTGGTGAACTCGGCGCTGCCGGTGGCGCGGATCGGGGCGAGCGTCGGCTGGGACGACCCGACGTACTTCGCCCGGCGTTTCCGGAGCCTGGTCGGGCTGACCCCCACCGAGTACAGGCGGCGCAACAGGTCCGGCCCGGCGGCGCGGTAAAGCGCGACCGCGTGTCCGGCCGTTCCGTTCGCGTTTAGGCGCGATCGGCCGGTTCACGAATACCCGCGACGCGCACCACGATGTCGATCATCAAATGACGTGGGATGGCCGGTTGATGCCTTTTCTCCGGCGTGGTCTTGCTCCGATGGCCTCCGGGCGTAATCTCCTGCCAGGACAAACGGGGGTCCCATGGTGAAGCTGGGCGTCGGGGAACAACGGCGGCTTCTCGACGTCCTTCTGGAAATCGAGGAACTGTCCAGCAGCGAAGGACGCAGGAGCACGGGGAACCACTGGACGAGCGAGCCGCCGGCTCCGGCGCGCAGTTCGGGCCTGGGCCGGGCTGCCGCCCCGGGACCGGCAGCGCCTCGACCGGCAACGCTCCGACCCGCGCGCCGAGGGGCTGGCCTTCGAGACCACCTTCACCTGCCTCCGCCAGATGGGCGCCCGCCTCAGAAGCATCTTCTCGCCGTGGTGGTGACCAAGGCGGACCTGCTGGCGAGCACCGGCGTCGCCGACCGGATGCCGGACGGGGAACATGTGCGCGACTGGCTCTGCGACCCCGACGGCCTGGGGCTCGGGAACACGGCCAGGCTCGCGGAGCAGTACTTCGGCGAGGTCGCCTACTTCAGCACCGCCGCCGTGGACGGCGAGGCCGGGACGGACCCGAGCGTCCTGCGCCTGACCCACTGGATGCTGGAGCGCCAGGGCATCCTCTACACCCGGGAATCCCATGCGTGACAAGCCCTACGCCTCTGCCCGGCTGCTCGTCCTGATGCTGAGCCTGACGATCGCCGTGGCCGTGCTCGCGCTCCTGCTCCGCCTCTGCGCCCCGCTCCCCTAGCCGTCCGGTGCGCGTGGCACCGCGTCCGGCACCGGTCTTCAGGAACGGGGGCTGATCGTGAGGGCCGTGCGGTCTCCCTTGGACTCGCCGAGGTCGATGCGGATCCCGCCGGTCTGGATGTTGCCGCCGCCGCTGATGGACGAGGTGAAGCCCGTGGTCGTGTTGGTGATCGAGAAGCGCTCGCCCGCGCTGAGGACGAGCAGCGGGCCGGTGTCGAACTTCTTGTCGAAGCGCAGCTCGTCGCCCCGCTTGACGACGACCTCGCAGGTGCCGTCGCGGCAGGCGTCCAGGTTCCGGCCGTCCGCGGCGTCGTCGAGGGACGCCGGGGTGGGTGTCGGTGACGGCTGGGGAGCGGTGCTGGTCGCCGGGGCGGCCTTGGGAGTGGCCGGTGCGGGCGGGGGCGCCGGCGACTCGTCGTCTCCACAGGCGGTGAGCAGGAGGACGGGGAGCAGGGCGGTGGCGTAGAGGCCCTTGGAGGTGACGATCACGGGACGACCTTACTCGCCTACTGTGCGTGTTGTCCCCATTTTCGCGGCGACTCGCGTCAGGAGCCTCCCGTCCCCCGCCGGGGGACCGGTCACCCCGCCGGAAGGGTGCCCGTCCAGGTGAAGTCCGCCGCGATCGGGAAGTGGTCGGACAGCATGCGGCCACGGTCGTCCCGGAACCCGGCGTCGAGGTTGGCGTAGCGGGTGGCGTCGAGCGTCACCCCCGTGCCGCTCCTGTAGAGGATCTTGTCGACCACCTCGCACTCGACGCCCGGGTCCGTTGCCGGGCAGCCGAGGTCGGGCGTGCCCGGTGCGGGCGCGACGCCGCCGCGGACGAGCCGTACCCACACGTCGGTCAGGCCGTTGTCGGCGGCGAACTGGGCGATCCTGTCGCCCGTCCGGGTGTACCGGGTGTTGGTGTCGCCCATGACCAGCACGGCGTTCCCCGCCGAATGGGCGCGGATGTAGGAGGTCAGCTGGGCGAGGTTGCCACGGCGCGCCCACTCGTCGCCCGCCGTGTCCCCCGCGTCGGCGTGCAGGTTGTAGACGTCCAGGTGAACGCCCTCGGCGAGCCGTACGCGGAGGAAGGTGAAGCCCTTGGGTGTCAGGCAGTCGGCCTGGTTGATGAAGCAGTGGTCCCAGGTGATCCGGTCGAGGTCGCTGTAGGGCTGGTGGGACAGGCTGTTGAGCCCGCTGCCGAAGCCCGCGCCACCCGTGGTCGGCGTCCGGTACGCGTGGTCGTCGGCCGCGTACAGGTACGCGTGGTAGTTGAAGTCCTCCTGGACGTTGACGATGTCGAATGGGCCGATCCGCTGCCCGATGGCGGTGGTCGCGGGCGCCCGCGGCTTCGGCGCGCTCGACAGGAAGTCGGGGAGACCGGCGATGTTGTAGGTGAGCACCCTGAAGGTTCCGGAGGCGAGGGCGCCCGCGTGGGCGGGGGACGTCCCGGCGAGGGGAACGACGGCGATCAGGGCGGCGAGGGCGGACAGGACGGCGAGGACGGGAATGCGGGGACTCTGACGCACGGGGAGCTCCGAGCCCATCGGTGAGGCCCATCTGTGAGGAAGGTACGGACTACGGGGACTACGGCCGCAACGTAACCCAGCCCCCGGACGCCGACAAGCGGCGGTCCCGGCGCCCGGTGAGGCCGCCGCCCGCCGCGGCGAGGCCCGATGACCGCGCCGCCGCGGACCGTGGGACGATCACCGCATGACCGCCGACGCGCAGGCCATCCGGCCGAACACCTGGACGCCCCTCCTCGGCACGGACGTGGAGATCCTCATCGACGGCGTCGCGGGCGGCCTCCAGGTCGAAGCCGAGGGGTACCGCAACGCCCGCGGCGAGACGCTCGCCCAGTTCACCCTCGCGCTGAACACCGGCGAGAGGATCGCGATCCGCGCCCCCGCGCAGGCCGTGCTCTGGGTGGACCCGCCCGTGGACGACTCATGACCCGCACCCTCGGCGCCCTTTCCGTCAAGGTGCGTCCGGTTCGTTTGTTAACGTTGCCGAATGACGGACATCTTCGATGACCTCGCCGCCGAATACGAGCAGCTCGACCGCGTTCTCGGCGTGCTCACCCCCGCCCAGTGGGACGACCCGTCGGCCGCCGAAGGATGGAGCGTCGCCGACGTGGTCCTGCACCTGGCGCAGTCGGAGGAGCTGGCCGCGGCCTCGATCGCCGGGGACGAGGAGGCGTTCGCGGCGGCACGTCCGGGCGAGGTCGACGACTCGGCCGCCAGCCTGGTCGTGGCGCAACGCGGCATCTCCCCCGCCGACCTGCTGGCACGCTGGCGCGCGGTCGCCTTCCCGCTCCCGCAGGCGTTGCGCGCCCAGCCCAAGGGCACGCGCCTGCGGTGGGTCACCAACAACATCTCCCCCGCGGCCCTGGCCACCACGCGCCTGGCCGAGCACTGGACCCACGCGCACGACATCACCGACGCGCTCGGCATCGCCTACCCCGACACCGCCCGGCTGCGTCACATCGCCTGGCTGGGCCACCGCACGCTGCCCTACGCGTTCGCGGCGGAAGGCATCGACGGCGGCCCGGTGTACTGCGAGCTCACCGCCCCCGATGGCGGAACCTGGACGTTCGGTGACCCTGACTCGCCCTCCACCATCACCGGCACCGCCGCCGAGTTCTGCCGCGTCGGGGCCCGCCGCCTTCCGGCGGCCGAGTCGGCGCTGAAGGCGACAGGGCCGCACGGACCTCAGGCGCTTGCCGTCCTCAGGAACTACGCCATCTGAGTCGGAGGAGGCGGAGAGGGTACCGCGCCGCGGCGGCCGCCGGTCAGGACTGCTTGAGCGGCGTGCCGTAGGTCTCGCCGAACGCGATCTGCTCGACCGGCAGCCGCGACAGCTTCGCCGGGAAGCCGCGCGCCGGGTAGCCGACCGCGATGTGCGCCGCGGTGATCACCCCGTCGGGGATGCCCAGCAGCTCCTTCACCTGCGGCTCGTAGTGGCAGAGCAGCGTGGTGACGGCGGTGGCGACGCCGTGCGAGCGCAGCGCCAGGCAGAAGCTCTGCGCGGTCGGGTAGATCGAGCCGCCGCCGACCACGCTGAGCCGGTCCAGCTCCAGGTCGGTGGGGTGCAGCCCGTCCAGCTCGGCGCAGAGGACGGCGATGGCCGGGACCTCGTGCAGGTGCTCGGCGAAGTGGTCGGCGTCGACGACCGCCTTCGGCAGCGCGCCGACCGCGACGTCACCGGACTCGATGCCCGCCAGGTACGCCTTCCAGGGCTCCAGGTACCAGTCGCGCAACCGCCGCTTCTTCTCCGGGTCGCGCACCACCACCCAGCGCACGGGCTGGCGGTTGCCGCCCTGCGGGGAGAACCGGGCCGCGTCGAAGGCGTCCAGCAGGATCTCGTCCGGCACCGGGGCGGTGTCGAAGTAGCGGCAGGTCCCCGTGGTCTTCAGGGCCTGGATGACGTCCATGAAACCTCCATGTGGGGGGAAACGGAGTGGGCCCGGAGTGGGCCTGAGGCCCGGCCGCCGAGGGGACTCAGCGCTTGCGGCCTACGCCTGCGTACATCCAGATCCGGTCGAGGTCCTCCGGCAGCGGCCCGTCCGGGCGCCAGAGCGGGGACTGGACGAGGCCGGGTTCGAGCAGCTCGAAGTCTCCGAAGAGCGCCTCGATCTCGGCCTTGCCCCGCGGCACCGCGGGCGCCTTCGCCTGACCGTAGGTGCTGGCGACCTTGAGCACCTCGTCGGTGCGGAAGTCGTGGGTGGGGTGCGCCAGGACCAGGTAGCTGCCGGGCGCCATGACCTCGCGGATCGGCGCCACGATCTCTTCGGGGTCCTTGTCGGGGACGAACTGCAGCACCGACACCAGCATCGTCGCCATCGGCTTGCTGAAGTCGATGAGCTCGCGCACGTCCTCGCGGTGCACCAGTTCGGCGGAGTCGCGGACGTCGGCCTGGAGCACCCGGGTGTCGCCGTCGGCGCTGCCGGTGAGCAGGGCCCGCGCGTGAACGAGCACGATCGGGTCGTTGTCGACGTACACCACGCGGGTGTCCGGCGCGATCTCCTGCGCGATCTGGTGCACGTTGTGCTGGGTCGGCAGGCCCGCGCCCAGGTCGAGGATCTGCCGGATGCCCTGGCCCACCACGTGCCGTACGGCGCGCCGCAGGAACGCGCGGTTCTGCCTGGCGATGGACCGGATCTCCGGTGCCGACTGCAACGCCGCCTCGGCGGCCTCGCGGTCGGCGGTGAAGTTGTCCTTGCCGCCCAAGTAGTAGTCATACATCCGGGCGGGATGCGCTACGTCGACGTTCAGCTCGAGGGGAGCTGCATCCTCCTGCATGACCTGACCTCCAGCCGGCGGCTCGCCAGCGGTAGCGCACCACAACTTCGGGGGGCACGGCGCATTGCGCGGTTGCGACGTCCCGGCGGAATCGTAACGCCCCCATGATTGCAGGCGCACCGATTCGCGGACCACGAACACGGCCCAAACCGGCGCCAAAAGGCGATCTCCGTCGAGCGGGGCTTCAAGGCCGGGGACGGAGGGCCGGGTCAGGCGATCCAGCCGTCGGCGCGCGCCTCGTCCAGTGCCTGATCGGCGTTCCTGTCGCCGAGCATCTCCAGTCCGCGCACCGCCCAGAACCGCAACGAGTCGTCCACGCTCCGCAACTGGCCGCGGAACACGTCCAGCGCCTTCGGCGAGCGGGCCTCGGCGATGAGCTCCAGCAGCCAGCAGCGCAGGTCGTGATCGTCGCGTTCGGCCTCGAACTCCGCGATCAGCTCGTCGACGTAGGCATCGGCGTGCTCGCGCAGGAAGTCGAACGCGTCCTCCCGTACCCGCAGGTCGTTCTCCCGCATGCGGTGCATGGCCTGATCGAAACGGCGCCGCGACATACGCCGACCCTAGGGGCGCCCACCGACATGCCGGCGCACCGGCCCGGACCACCGGAAAAAGGGAAGGTGGCGGCGGCGACGGCGGGTTAGCGTCGGCATGTGGAAAGCCCTGTGGACAACGCGATGACGATCACCTGGCGCCGGCTGGCCGAGCCGGACTTCCCCTTGCTGAGCCGGTGGCTGGCCGAGCCACATGTGGCCAGGTGGTGGAACCACGAGACCTCGATCGAGGCGGTGACGCGCGACTTCCTGCCGGCGACCAGGGGCGAGGACCCGTCCGAAGACCTGCTCGCCTTCCTGGACGGCAGCCCGTTCGCCTTCGTGCAGCGCTGCCGGCTGCACGACTTCCCCGAGTACGTGACCGAGCTGGCGGCCGTCGTGGACGTCCCCGACGGGGGGATGACGATCGACTACCTGATCGGTGATCGCGGGCTGACCGGCCGTGGCCTCGGACCCGCGCTGATCCGCGCGGTCGTCGCGGAGACCTGGGAACGGTATCCCGAGGCCACGGCGGTCATCGTCCCGGTGCCGGCGGCCAACCGGGCCTCCTGGCGCGCGCTGGAGAAGGCCGGCCTGCGGAGGGTCGCGGAGGGCGAGCTGGAGCCGGACAACCCCATCGACGACCGATCCCACTACGTGTACCGGATCGACCGGCCGGCGGCCTCCTAGAGCCCGGCCTCCACCCGGCACCCGACCACAACGTGTATGCAATCTCGTGGAAATATTCGGGTGTTCCCTTGTGTATGCCGTCCGTCATGGAATAGATGTATACAACCCGCCCCGACGCCGTGGTAGAGGGAGGCCGTGTGCGCTACAGACTTGGCGTGGACGTCGGCGGGACGTTCACCGACATCCTTCTCATCGACGAGGAGACCGGGCAGACCTTCCGGGCGAAGACCCCCTCGACGCCGCACGACCAGTCGATCGGCGTCGTCGCGGGGATGCGCAAGGCCGCCGCGGAGGCCGGCATCGACCCGTCCCAGATCGGGCAGGTGCTGCACGGCACGACCGTCGCGACCAACGCGATCCTCGAGGGCAAGGGCGCCAGGGTCGGCCTGGTGACCACCCGCGGGTTCCGGCAGGTGCTCCAGATCGCCCGGTCCTTCGTCCCCGGCGGGCTGGCGGGCTGGATCATCTGGCCCAAGCCCGAGCCGCTGGCCGCGCTGGAGAACACCATCGAGGCGATCGAGCGGATCGGCGCCGACGGCTCGGTCGTCACCCCGCTGGACGAGGACGACATCCGCGAGGGGCTGCGCCGGCTGCGCTCACGCGGGGTGGAGGCGCTGGCCGTCTCGCTGATCAACTCCTATGTCAACGGCGCGCACGAGCGCCGGATCGCGGAGATCGCCGCGGAGGAGCTGCCCGGGGTGCCGGTGTCGGTGTCCTCCAGCGTCCTGCCGGAGCTGCGCGAGTACGAGCGGACGATCACCACGGTGGCCAACGGCTATGTCCAGCCGCAGGTCGCGCGCTACATGGAGGGCCTGACCGCCAAGTTCGCCGACGGCGGCGTGGACGGCGGCCTCTACATCCTGCGCAGCGACGGCGGCCTGGCCTCCGCCACGGTCGCCGCGCGGAACCCGGTGTCGATGCTGCTGTCCGGCCCGGCCGGCGGCGTCAGCGGGGCGATCTGGGCCGCGAACCAGGCCGGGTTCCGCGACCTGCTCACCTTCGACATGGGCGGCACCTCGACCGACGTGGCGCTCGTCCAGGACGGCACGGCCAGGATCGGCCGCGAGACCAAGGTCGGCGACCTCACCGTGCGGGCCGCGTCGGTGGATGTGCGGACGGTCGGCGCGGGCGGCGGCTCCATCGCCCACGTCCCCGAGCTCACCAGGGCCCTGCGGGTCGGGCCGCAGTCGGCGGGCGCCGAGCCGGGCCCGGCGGCGTACGGGGCGGGCGGCACCGACCCGACCGTGACCGACGCCAACGTGGTGCTCGGCTACCTGCCGGCCGAGCTGGCCGGCGGTGAGATCACCCTGGACCGGGAGGCGGCGCGGCAGGCGGTCGCCACCGTGGCCGAGGCGATGGGCCTGCCCAGCGTCGAGGCCGCGGCGCAGGGCATCATCGACATCGTCAACGAGAACATGTTCGGCGCGATCCGGCTGGTCTCGGTGCAGCAGGGCTTCGACCCGCGGGACTTCGCGCTGGTCGCCTTCGGCGGCGCCGGGCCGCTGCACGCCAACGCGCTGGGCCGGCTCACCGGCGCGTGGCCGGTCATCATCCCGCCGTCCCCCGGCGTGCTGTGCGCGTACGGCGACGCCACCACCAGCCTGCGGGACGAGGCCGCGCGGACCTACATCCGGCGCTTCTCCGAGCTGACCGACGCCGAGCTGCACGGCATCCTCACCGAGCTGGCCGAGTCGGCCGCGGCGACGCTGGAGGCCGAGGGCGTTCCGCGCACCGACCACACCGTCACCTACCAGGTGGACCTGCGCTACCACGGGCAGGGGTTCGAGATCCCGGTGCCGGTCGACATCGGCGTCTTCGACGGCAAGTCCGACGACGGCGCGGGGCTGGCCGCGCTCGGCAAGGCGTTCGACGCCGCGCACGAGCAGCTGTTCTCCTTTCTGCTGAGCAACGAGCACGAGCTGGTCAGCGCGCGCGCCGCCGTCAGCGGCCCGCGCCCGAACGTGCTGGCCGCGCGGCTGCCCGAGGGGGACGGCGACCCGTCGGCCGCGGTGACCGGCACGACCCGGCTGTACGTGGAGGGCGCCGAGGCCGAGGCGAAGGTCTACGACCGCACGCTGCTGCGCGCCGGCGACGTGATCCCCGGTCCCGCGATCGTCACCGAGATGGACTCCACCACCCTCGTCCTGCCCGGCCATGCCGCGACCGTGCACGTCGGCGGCAGCCTGCTGATCCGCCCGGAGGCATGACATGGCACAGATCATTCAGAGCACCACCGAGCCCCTGCCCCGGGTCGAGGTGGACCCCGTCACCGTCGACATCATCGAGAACGCGCTGCGCAACGCCCGGTACGAGATGGACGAGGTGCTGTTCCGCACCGCCCTGTCCCCCGGCATCCGCGAGCAGCACGACGAGTTCCCGCTGATCGGCGACCCCGAGGGCAGGATGGTGGTCGGCCAGTTCGGGCTGTCGATCCCGGCGCTGCTGGACCGGTTCGACGGCACCATCGAGGAGGGCGACGTCCTGCTCACCTCCGACCCGTACTCCTGCGACGGCGCGATCAGCCACGCCAACGACTGGCTGGTGGTGATGCCGGTCTACGTGGACGGCCGGGTGGTCGGCTGGGCGTCGATGTTCGGGCACATGTCCGACGTCGGCGGCAAGACGGTCTGCTCGATGCCGACCGACGCCCACACCATCTACGAGGAGGGCGTGGTCATCCCGCCCTTCAAGCTCTACAGCAAGGGCGTGCTGAACGAGGACGCGCTACGGATCATCCTCAACCAGGTGCGGCAGCCGGACTGGAACCGGGCCGACCTCAACGGGATCGTGGCGGCCTGCCGCACCGCGTCCCGCCGGATCCAGGAGCTGTGCGCGCGGTTCGGCGCCGACACCTACGTGTCGACGCTGGAGGCCCTGCTCGACCGCAACTACCAGGCGATGAAGACGCTGCTGACCACGCTGTTCGAGGACGGGGAGACCCTGTCCTTCTCCGACTACATCTGCGACGACGGCGTGGGGCACGGCCCGTACAAGCTCACGCTGTCGCTCACCCGCACCGGGGACAAGGTCCTGCTGGACTTCACCGGCAGCGACCCGCAGTCCCCCGGGCCGATCAACTACTACATCAACCCCAATCTGGCCCGGATGTTCTTCGGCATCTACATGATCACGGTGGCGGACCCGCAGATCCTGTGGAACGACGGGTTCTACCCGCTGGTGGACGTGAAGATCCCGGACAGGTCGTTCTGGAAGCCGGAGTTCCCCGCGGCGCTCAACGCCCGCAACCACGGGGTCGGGCGGATCTTCGACCTGTTCGGCGGGCTGCTCGGCCAGAAGACCCCCGACCTGCTGAACGCGGCCGGGTTCTCGTCCTCGCCGCACTTCATGTACTCGGGCCACTACTCCGACGGCGACCGTAAGGGCGAGTGGTTCCAGCTCTACTCGATCGGCTTCGGCGGCATCCCGGGGCGGCCCATCGGGGACGGGCCCGACGGCCATTCGCTGTGGCCCTCGTTCGTGAACATCCCCTGCGAGTACCTGGAGTCGTACTACCCGTTGCGCATCGAGCGCTGGGAGACGGTCCCGGACACCGGCGGCGCCGGTCTGCACCGGGGCGGCAACGGCGTGGACGTGGCGTACCGGTTCCTGGAGCCGGGGACGATCGCGATCCACGACGACCGGTGGCTCACCTACCCGTGGGGCGTCAACGGCGGCGACCCGGGCGCCCGCGGGCGCAAGTGGATCGAGCGGGCCGACGGGACCGTCGAGGTGCTGCCGAGCAAGGTCCATGACGTGGCCGTGGCCAGGGGCGACGTCCTGCACTTCGTCACCTGGGGCGGCGGTGGCTGGGGGGATCCGCTGGCCCGCGACCCGGAGCTGGTCGCGCTGGAGGTGCGGCGCGGGCTGGTGTCCTCGGAGGGCGCCAAGCGCTACGGCGTGGTCGTGTCGCCCGACGGGGAGCTGGACCTGGACGCCACCGCTGCGCTGCGGGAGCGGCTGCGCGGGGAGCGTCCCGCCGAGCTGCCGGTGTTCAACATGGGCCCGCCGCTGGAGGAGATCATCGCCAACTGCGAGGCGGAGACCGGACTGCCCGCGCCCAAGCCCCCGGTCCCGGCATGACCGGGGACGACGGCCTGTCGCGTGACTACGCCTCGGCCGGGTTCGGCCGCTCCCTCGACTGGGGCGCCTCGCCCGCGGTGATCGTCATCGACATGGTGCGGGCGTACTTCCAGCCGGGCGCCGAGCTGTACATGGGCACCCGCGACTGCCTGGACTCGGCCGCGCGGGTGATCGACGCGGCCCGCACCGGCGGCGTCCCGGTGCTGTTCACCCGGGTCGCGTACGGCCCGGACGGCGTGGACGGCGGGCTGTTCTACCGCAAGGTCGGGGCGCTGCGGCACTTCGCCGCCGGCGCCCCGGACGCCGCCCTCGGGGAGATCATGCCGGAGGTCGCGCCGCGCCCGGACGAGCTGGTGCTGGTCAAGCAGTACGCGAGCGCGTTCTTCGGCACCTCGCTGTCGTCCACGCTCGCGGCGGCGCGCATCGACACGCTGGTGATCTGCGGGGTGAGCACCAGCGGCTGTGTGCGCGCCACCGCGGTCGACGCCATCTCGCACGGCTACGTCCCCATCGTCGTGCGGCAGGCCGTCGGCGACCGCGACCCCCGGCCGCACGAGGCGAACCTCTTCGACCTCCAGGCGAAGTACGCGGAGGTCCGCGACGAGGCGGAGGTGGTCGAACGGCTGAAGGGCCCGCCGCGATGACGGCGCCGGGCGCGCCGCTGGACCGGAAGGCCGAGGACCGCGGCCGTCTACGCCTGACGGGATTGGCCGTAGATCCGGCACGGACGGCCCATCACCTCGGCGTCCCGAAGGAACTCATGCCCGATGCGCTCCGCGACCCGCACCGACCGGGCGTTCTCCGGGGCGATCAGCGAGAGCACCTCGTCCGCGCCGAGCTCGTCGAAGCAGTAGGCCACGGCCGCGCGCGCGGCCTCGGTCGCGTAGCCCTTCCCCCACGCCTTCCTGGCCAGGCACCACCCGACCTCCAGGCCGGGCCAGCCCTCCGGCCGCCACGGGCCCGCACGGCCGACGAAACGCCCGGTGCCCTTCTCCAGGACGGCCCACATGGAGTAGCCGCGTACCTCACGATGGCCGATGATCATGGCGAGGTTACGCCACGCGTCCGCACGCGACATGCCGCCCTCGGCGCCCAGGAAGTGACCCACCTCCGGGTCGGCCATCATCGCCGCGTAATCGTCGAAGTCGTCCCCCGTCAACGGGCGCAGCACAAGCCGCGGCGTGCTCACGTAAGGGTCGCTGGGGTCCAACTCCTGCCTCCGGGGGTCACGCATCGACGGGCAACGGTTGCCATTGTGGCCTGCCCGCTCCCCGTCGCCCGGCTCAGGAGGCGCGGAGGGCGCGGAGTGATTGCTTCAGGGAGCCCAGTGTGCTGAAGACGGCCGTGGGCTCGTAGCCGCAGTGCGCCATGCAGTTCGCGCAGCGTGCCTTCGAGGACCATGGTGAAGTTCTCACGAAGGGCTGACGCGGACGGCCGCCTACCGGCTCGGTTCAAGCCCACGGACGTCCGCTCGGGCGATCGGAGAAGAGGACCAACGCGATCAGGGCACCCGCCTCGATCTTCCGTCTCGCCGTCCGGGGGCGTGGGCGAGACCTGCGTTGCCAGCGGGCGGGGCGTTGTGGTCGGCTGTGGCCGTGAGCATCGATCAGTTCTTCGGATTCGGCCCCGGGGTTCCGTTCGTCGCACATGAGGTCTTCACGGATCGGGAGGAGCAGATCGGGCGCCTTCATCAGGGGATACTGAGGGCTGTCGGACGCCCATGGCCGGTTTCCGAACTGATGGACTTCCAGCGGGCCGCCGACAACCTTCACACGGTGACCGGTGAAGGCGGTATCGGAAAGTCGACGCTGGTCAGGCATGTCGCCTCGCTGGCCATGGCCGGTGAACTGGACGGGATACCGGAGAACAGGGCGGCCGTGGTCGTGGATTTCAGCGATCCGGCCAGCGCCAGTTTCGAGACGATCCTGCTGCGCGTGCGGGCAGGGCTCGGCGGGCTGGCGAAGTCGTGGCCCGCGTTCGATGTGGCGCTGGCGGTCTACTGGGAGCGGAAGCACCCGGGCGAGTCACTGACGGCGTACCTGAATCGGGGAACGTCGGAGTCGCGGCGGGTGGCCGAGCAGGTCGGCGGGACGGTCGATCAGGTGCTGGGCGGTTTCGGGGCCGTCACCGCCGCTTACCAGGTGATCAGCAGGCTCGGCACGACAGTGGCGCAGAAGGCCAGGTTGCGGCGGCTGCGCGCGGAATTGCCTGCACTGGACCCGATCCTGGAGGAGCGGGATCCCGACCGGATGCTCGGTTACATGCCGGTGCTGCTGGCGGCCGATCTGGAGCGGGTCAGGGCCCAGAAGGACACCCTGGCCCTCTGCGTACTGGACACCGTGGAGAACCTCCAGGATCTACCACCCGAGCGCGACGGGCTGGAGGACCTGGTTTCGCGGCTGGTGTACCTGATGCCCAACGTGGCGTTCGTCGCGGCGGGACGACGGCCGCCGCGCTGGGACGATCCGGTCCGGGCGGTCGGGCTGACCTACGGAGGCGAGCATCGCTGGCCCGGTCTGGCCGGACGCGACCGGCTCGTCCTAGACGGGTTCGAGCGCGCGTCCGCCCTGGAGTACCTCACGACCCGGCTGACCATCGACGACCGGCCCGCGATCGAGGTACCGATCAGGGAGCGGATGATCGAGGGTTCGGGCGGCTCGCCGCTGTACCTGGACCTGTCGGCGGCACTGTACGGGCAGTACCTGGCTCAGAGGGAGACGCCCCCGGCCGAGGCGTTCGGGCTGGGCTTCCCCGAGTTGGTATTGCGCACGATGCGGGACCTCTCCGAGCAGGATCGCGACCTGCTCCGGGCCGCCGCGCTGCTGGAGGCGTTCGACGCGGAGTCCTTGCACGCGACCCTTCCGCAGGTGCGGCGCCGCAGGATCGAGGACTTCTTGGCGCGGCCGTTCGTCCACCGGGACGACTCGGTGTGGCCGGCCTGCCACCTGCACGACAATCTGCGCCGCAGCGTGCTCGACTGCGATGCTTACACCGCCGACGGGTGGACGGGCGGCGAGCGGCATGAGCATTTGCGGCGGGCGATCGATCACATGGCGGGCGTGGCGCTGTCGGTCTGGGACGAGCGTCCCGACCATCCCGTCCCCCTCTCGGTCCGCAGCCGCCGGGCCGTGGCCGCGTTCCAGCTCGTGTTCCGGGGAGCGCATGAGCATGGCGTGCTACCGCCAGTGCTGGCCGAGCTGACCTACAGCCTCAGCGTGCTGGGGCACTGGCAGGTGCTGGCGTCCCTTCCCGAACCGGCCGACTCCCCCGAGCTGGCTAAGCTCGCCACCGTCGCCAGGCTGACCACGCGAGGCGACCTGAATGCGGAGGACCGCTACCAGCGGATGCGCGAACTGGTCATCGGCGAGGGCGGGGAGGATGCGTCCGGCCCTTTCGCGGACTACTACCGGTACGAGCTGGCCAGCCGTGCGCACGTCACCGGACGGGTGATGGAGGCGGGCCGGCATCTGTCGGCGATCGGCTTGGAGAACTCCCACATTGGGGCCAGCGCCCTATTCGGCCAAGCCGACAATGCCTTGCGCCGCGGGGAGTACGTCGCCGTCGAGGAGCTGATGGAGCGGGCGTCCGGCGCGGGGCTGGACAAGATCCGCGTAGCCGACATGCTCGGCCACACCTACATTCACAACGCCAGGTTCGAGGACGCGGCGGCCCTGTTCCGGCGGACGCTGGACGAGGCCAGGGCGGCGAGCGCACCCCTATGGGAGGCCCGCGCCATGCGGCATCTCGCCCTCGCGCTGATGTGGTACGCCCCGGAGCGCACGCTGGACCTGACCCCGGCCGCCCGCGAGCTTAACGACGCCGTCGGCGAGCTGATCGGGGTCGCGCAGTGCGATCTGGCCGCCTCGATGGCGCACGCTCTGCAAGGCGAGCACGACAGAGCGGCGGAGCTGTTGGAAGAGGCCGCCCGCCGTTATGAGGAGCTGGGAGCCACGGCCGAACTCACCCCGGCCGAGGCCATTCGAGTCCTTCAGTACGCCGCCGCCGGACGCGGTGAGGAGGCCAGCGCGATCGCGCAACGGCTGGCGGAGGCCACCCGCCACGGCGAACCGGAGTGCCTGCCCGTCTGGGTCGTCGTCACGGGCCTGTGGGCAGGATTGCGTCACCCGGAGACGTCCGCGCCGGTCCGCTGGCTCGGCGATCTCGACGCCACGATGCGCCGCTGGCGACGTCCTCTCGAACGGCTCAGGACGCGCCACACCGGCCTGCCGCTCGTCCCCTGCGGGCGCCTGGACGTGGCCGACCGCGACGCACCGATCCCGACCGACCGGTTCGACACCGCCGACATAGCGCGGATCGTGCGGGCCGCGTCGACAAGTCCTTCCTACGACGGGCCTCCGGTCGCGGACGACGGGACCGGCGGGGTCGTCGTCGGACGCCGGACGATCCTCAAGCCGCAGCGCCGGAGGCATGAGCGCCTGGAGACCGTGCTCCGTTTCGAACGCCTCCGCGCGGCGACCGGCCTGCCCGCTCCCCGCCTGCTCGACCACGGCACGATCGATACGGGATCGGACCCTAGGTGGTGGGCCGTCCTTCAACGCCTCCCGGGGACGGAGGGAGACCGGCCCACCCCTGCGCAGCAGCGGGAACTGGGACGCATGCTGCGCGCCTGGCATGCGCACAGCCCCGCCGAGGGGATGCGGCTGGACGAGCCTGGAGCCCTCGGCGTCTTTCTGGGCTGGACCCGCACGGCGGTGCCGGACGCGTATCCGGTCATCGCCGGTCTCCTCTCGGACGCCTGTGCCGGGATGCCCATGGTGGCGATCCATGGGGACGTGGCCGTGGGCCACAACGCGCTGTTCGACGGCGACACCCTCACCGCGGTGCTCGACCCGGGCGCTATCGGGCAGGGACCGCCGATGCTGGACCTGGCCTGGGCGCTGGCCGTCGATCTTCCCCATGGTGGATCGATCGAGCCGCTGATCGAGGGCTACGGGGACACGGCCGATCGCGAGGGGCTGGACGCACTACTTCCGCTCATGCTGCTCCGCAGGCTCGTCGACACGCCCGTCCTGGGCATCGCCGCGACCGACGGCCGCTGGATCGCGCGCCACCTCCGGAACGAACGCCCCGATCTACTGGCTCTCGTGGAGGACGAGTTGGAGCTTTAGACCGGCAGGCCCAGCCGGACCGCCCAGCGGTAGGGGATGAAGCGGTCGAGCACGTTCGCCGGAACCGACAGCCGCTCGCGAAGTTCGGGCTCGTTGGTGCGCGCGTAGAAGCGGTTGAGCCCGTCGAACAGAGCCAGTTCGTAGCCGGCCGCCAGGACGCCCGGCTCCCAACCCTGGTGGCTTGCTAGGGAGGTCAGCGGGAACGTCGCCTCCACCACGATCGCCCGTGGACGCCACCTCGCCAGGTCCGCCGAGGCGAGCACGGCCGCCTCGGCACCTTCGACGTCCACCTTCAGCAGGTCGAAGCCCGGCTCGGCGTGCTCGCTCAGGACGGTTTCCAGCGGAACGGTCTGGACCTGGATCTCCTCGTACCTCCAGCCGTCCGCCACGTGGACGGCGAGTACATCGCGGTCCAGGGTGCTGAGCCCACCACCGCCGGTCTTGCCCGGCCCGGGGACGATCCGGAAGAAGGACGCCGTGCCGGAACGGTCACTGATCGCCAGCCGCAGTGTGACATCGCCGGGACGGGCGTCGCGCAGCAGTTCGTAGCGCTCCGGCAGCGGCTCGATGTTGATTCCGCGCCAGCCGAGCCGCTCGACGAGGTTCTTGGTCAACGACCCGCGCACCGGATTCCCGGCGCCGACGTCCACGAAGAACCCACCGTGTCGTCCCGCGAACGCCCGCATCAGCACAACGTCCTCGGCGTTCCCGCCGTAGGCGACCAGCGCGTAGTCATCAGGGTCGTCCGCACCCACACCGCCAACTTAGGTCAACTTAGGCCAACCTGGCGATGACGCGAGTCACGCGCCTGGTTGGGGACGCGGCAGGTCGTACCGGCCTCTTCCATCAACACCGAGGCGCGACGCGCAGTCCTTCCGTCCGCCGCGCCTCCAATGGCGTCCTGTTACGGCTGGTCGAGGCTACCCGTCTTGATCTTCTCAACCAGCAGCCCGAACGCGGCTCCGCTCACCGCCAGCCGACCGCCGTCAGGGTCCTTGGAGTCCCTGATCCCCACAGCGCCCGCCAGACCGGCAACCTCAACGCACGTCGAGTCGTTGACCCCACCACTGTGGGAGCTTTTACGCCACTGCACCTTCATGTGAGTACTCCTCCAACCACCGCTCGATCAGAGCCCGAGAGTCGGCCTCAGAGGCCGCCTTCGCGCCTATGCGATCGAACATAAACGCAAGTTCGCTGACTTCGTTCGGGTCTTCGATCAGACGACCGCCCTTCTGTGCGCCCGCGAAGGCGATGTCACGCTTGTCCAGGCTGATCACCTGGAAGTATCCGTCAACGCCAGGGTTGGCGCCAGCTTTGAAGGGCAGGACGCGGAGGCTGATGTTCGGTCGCTCGGACATCTCGTAGAGGTGCTGTAGCTGGGCTCGCATGACCTCGGGGCCACCGACCGCTTGGGCCAGCGCACCTTCCCCGATCACCACCCAAAGGTATGGCGGGTCCTCGCGGTCTACGATGCCACGCTTACGCTGGAGGCGGGACTCCTGCTCGACGTCGAGATCCTTGATGTTGCTTTCTCGGACGCAGGCCCGGGTGTAGTCGTCCGTCTGGAGCGCCAACGGGATCACCCCGATGTGATGGACCTTGAGGGAGGCGGCCTTCTGCTCGTACTGGGTGAACTGGCGGAACCAGTTCGGGTTGTGCGCCATCCGGGCGAACCATAGGAGCAGTTCGAAGAGCCGTCCCGTCTCGAAGTGGTGGTCGAGGACCTTGGCGTGACTGAGGTGGAGTCGCTGACGCATCGCTTCCTGGTTGCAAACGCTGGCGCGCGTAAGCCCGATGATGTTGCCCCACTGGGCGAGTGAAAGACCTTCTTTCTCGCGAAAGAAGCGCAGGTAGTAGGCCAGGAAGTGCCAGAGCGAGAGTGTCGGGTCGACCGGGGGGCGGACCTTCGGCATTGAAGCTCCCGTGTTTTGAATTTTCTCTTGTACAGGCGAGTGTAGGTCCGATCACTCACAGTTAGGAGAGGAAAACAAAGAAGTAGCGGAGGAGGAAGGTGCGATAGTGATTAGTCGGGATTGTCTAATTATCACCATGTTGGCGTCGACGGCAGCCGCCGGTCTCGCCCGAACACTTACAAATGCCCGACTTCACAAATGGGGCGATACTCACATCTCGGACGAAGCGTTCCTCGTGGCATCCGAAATGATCAACAACGCGATCAACGAGACCCCGGGAAAAGAGATCAAGTACCGGCTGAGCCGGGAAGGTGGAGAGGTCCTCCTCGCCGTCTGGGACTCGTCCCACCGCGTCCCTACCCCCAGAGCGCCGACCGCGTACACGCTCGACGATCTTGACCTCGCCCCCGAACGCTGGGACGACAACGGCGGCTGGGGGCTCGGGATCATCGAGATGCTCGCCAGCAGTTGCGGCTACACCACCGATCCCAGCGGAGGCAAATGGGTCTGGGCTTGCCTCAAGCCCTGATGGCGGGTGTGGTTGTCATGGTGAGGCCGGTGATGGCCCGGTAGCCGTCGATGACGCCGGGGGTGGTACTGGGTCACCTTAAGCCAAATGCTTGATCATGCGGGTCGCATAATTCGGGTCGGGCGGAAGTCGGTCATGACCGGATCGATAACTCGTTGACTTACGGCGTGTCGCCCTTATTAGCACCCGAATAGCGACGACATGCCGCAAGTCAACGGACCCGGGCCTGGCTTGGGGAGGTTCCGACTAGGACGGGCCGGACTCTGTCAAGAAAAGCCGCGACGCCGGGTGAGCGTCGGTAGGGGCGGAACGCGTCGGTGAGGCGGGAGAGGTGACCGATGCAGCGTGCCGAGTCGACCTCACCCGCCAGCGCGTCCAGGGCGCGGTCGCCATGGGCGAGTGCCTGGTCCGGTTCGGGCCTGTCCTGCTGCAGGTAGGTGGTGGCGAGCAGCGCGTGACGCAGGGCCCCTTCGCGGGAGTAGGAGGAGTCCTGCAAGGCCAGTCCGTGGCGGAGATGGAAGCGGGCGCGGGCGTGGTCGCCGAGTTTGAGGTAGCAGTATCCGGCTTGCGCGTGGGCTTGGGCATGGTCCATCCAGTAGCACCAGTCCGGTGACCCGGACGAGGATGCCGGACGGTCCAGGGCGTCGAACGCGGCATCGATGGCTCGCCGGGTCTGCGTGGTCGCGTGGTCTCCGGCGTGGGCTTCCGCCGCCCGTAGTTCCAGGATCGCGGTGATGGCGGGGGTGGCGCCGCGGTATCCGGCGCGGGCGGTCTCGGCGAGGGTGACCGCTTCGCGGATCTGGCCGATGTCCTTGGCCTGACAGGACCAGAACCCGAGCACGTTGGCGCCCAATGCTCGGTCGCCGCTGGTGTGGGCGGCGTGCAGAGCGGCGATCCAGTATCGCTGGGCGCGGGCGTGCTGACCGGAGTCAAAGCAGACGAACCCGGCCAGACGGAGCAGTTCTCCGGCGGCGCCGTGCAGGCGGCGGCCCACGGCGTCGCTGTAGCGGCGTTCGTCCAGCAGACCGGTGACGAACCGCAGGTGCTGGTGCACTAGATCCAGTAGCCGGCCGCCGCCGAGCTGGTCGTCCATCCGGCGTAGCCGGGCGGTGATGTGGTCGAGGTGGTCGACGACCGGCATCGGGACCGGTGCTCCTGACCCGTGGGCGGGGCTGGTGCTCTGGTGGGCGATCAGCCATTCGTGGGCCGGGGAGGTGGCGGCGCTTCCCAGCAGCATCAGGAACAGGCGTCGATCCATGGCCCCAGCTTGTGTGACCGTCCGCAACGCCCGCAAGGTCCCGCCGGTGTCCCACGGCACCACCATGCCCGCGTCGGCCGCCGCGAGCACGCGGTCATCGGCGGGCCACCCCAACTCGGCCACGGCGACTTCGCGGCCAGTGGCCTCGGTGAGCAGTGCCGAGGTCAGAACGCGCCACGGCGGCCGCGGGATGTCTCCTGCCACCCACTTGTAGGGCGTCTTGGGATGAATCCGGTCGGGCAGCCCCTGCCGCTCGGCGAAGGCGTTGAGCCGCCGGGCCAGCCGTTCGGGACCCCAGCCCAGCACGCCCAGCAATCCGGCGAGCGGAGTGCCCCTCGACGAGCTCGGCGGGCTGCTTGTGGAGTTGGTCATCAGGACCTCCCCGCACCAATCGGCGTGCGTCCCCGTGGCCGCACGGTAACCCGCTGCGGCCGATTCGGCTACGGCCTCGCACCCGAAGACTCCGTAGGCACCCAACCGCACTGGAGGCACCGGTCCACTCATCCGTTGCCACGACGCCTACTGAGAAGGTAATGCGCCCGGTGACCGGGCGCCCACACGAAGCGGAAGGGCACGGTGCAGCCGATGAACGTGCAACCTGAAGCCGCCGACCGGAATGGTCGTGCGGGCCCGTGTGCGCTGTGTGCGGGGGCCGACCCGGCAAGAATGACGCCGCTGGCCGGGTTGCTGCCGCCGGGGCGGTCGCGGTTCGTCGCCTCCACGGCGGGGTTCGCCGCGGTGCCGACCTTCGGCTGCTTCGTCCCCGGGTACCTGCTGGTGGTGCCCCGCGCGCACGTGCTGTCGTTCGGCGAGCTCACCGCGGCCACGCTCGCCGAAGCCCATGCCTTGATCGCGGAGCTGGCCGTCCGGCTCGGCGAGGTGTACGGCCTGCCGGTGCTCGGGTTCGAATACGGCTTGGCCGCCGCCGGGGTACGCAGGGTCGAGCACGCGCATTGGCACCTGCTGCCCTCTACGGCGGATCTGACCGGTTGGCTGGAGGAACGGCTGCCCGGCCGCGTGATCGGCTCGCTGGCCGACCTGCCGGGTGACCGTTCCTACATCGCCGTCCGCGGCCAGGACGCGGTACTGCGCTGTTTCCAAGTCGGCGACGCCGCTGGCGCACACCGGCGAATCCGATTGCGCCGTACCGTGGCGGCCCTGGATCCCCGAGTCGAGGACGACGCCTGGGACTGGGCCGACCAGCGTTGCGCCGAGCTGATCCGGACGACGGTCGCCGACCTCACAGACGACCCACTTGCAAGCCGCATGCGAGGCCAGGGGGCAGCGCCATGAGCGGCAGTACCGCCCACCCAGCCACACAGGGTACGCACTGGGCCGGGCGAGGGCAGACAGCATCCGGGCAAGTGCTGCAGAGCAGGTTCGATGATCTCTACACCTCGGTGTACGCGGTCCTGGACGACGCCAAGACCGACCACGACCTGGTCAAGCTCTACAAGGGCAGCCACCTTTCACCCAACCCGCACCCGGTGGTCACCAACTTCGGCGCCTTCTTCTACCGGCAGCGGCGCGGCCTGTTCGGCTACGCGTGTCAGATGGCCAACCCGCACCGTCCCCCGATGCTGGCGGACCTGGACGTCTTCGACGCTGAGTATTCTCCTCGCGTCGCAACGCGCACAGTGTTCGAGCAGCTGTACCCGGCGCTGGCCCGGCCTGGCGAGTCGGCCGTGAACACGCTGCGCTACCTGGCCTCCCGCGTCCACCACCTGGGCGCCTACCGAGGCGGGTCCTCGGGGCTGGACGAGGAGGCCCGCGCGTTCGCCGCCGCCCACTTCGCCAGCGTCGGCGTCACGGCGCAGCCGGAGGAGGTGACGGTGTTCTGCGGTGGCGCCAAGGGCGCGTTCATGGCGTTCTGCGCGGCGATCATGTGCCGTCGCCATCATGACGAGGTGCACCATCTGGGCGGGCTGCTGCTCACTCCGGCCGGCTACTACCAAAGCCTGCGGTTGATTCCGCCGCTGTTCGGTGGCACCATCCACGTCGTCCCGTACCTGACGGGCGCGACGGTGGCCGACTGGCTGGCGGCGACCGCCGATCGTCCACGCCGGTGTGTGTACGTGCCGCTGGTCAACAACGCCGACGGCGCCGTCCTCACCCGCGACCGGGCCTACGCGATTGCCCACGCGATCCTGACGCACAACGCCACCCACCCCAGACGGCCGGTCCATGTCCTGGCCGACGACGTCTACGCCGGGTCGTATCTGGACCCGGCACGCCCCGGTGTCCCGATCGCGGCGGTGACCGGGGCCGACCTCGGCTCCCCCGAACTCGGCACGATGAACGACATGGCGTTGTCGGTGATCACGCCGTCCAAGACCTTCGCGTTGCCGACCGCCAGGGTCGCCTTCGCGACCACCACCAACCCTATGCTGCGCGCCGCGGTCGGGCACTACCGCACGGTGCTGTCCCAAGGACGCGTGCCGCAGGCCAGCGAGCTGACCGCGGCCGCCGCGATTTGCCTGACCCCCCAGGAATGGATCGAGGGGTGGAACACGGCCTACCGTACTGCGCTGACCGATCTCACCCACCGGCTGCAGAAGATCAACCACCGGCTCGGGTACCAGGCGGTCCACGCCGACCCGATCGGCGGCGGCTGGTACCTGCCGCTCCGCATCTCCCGGCGGCTCCTGCCCGGCGCGGCCAGCAGCGTCGACGCCTTCGCCGCCCTGCTGCACTACAGCGACCGGCCCGACAGTGGAATAGCGTTGCTGCCCGGTGAACTGTTCGGCCACCACACCAGCCCCGACGACGCGTCCGGCCCCTTCCTGCTGCGCGGCACCCTCGCCGCAGGTGACCGGGAACTCCGCCGTTTCGTCTCCCGGCTCGATCACGCCGCCACCGCGTGGTCAGGGCCGGACGGCCCCGGAGTGATCGCCAGGGCGCTGAGACGGGCTCGGAGCGTCGCGGATCTCGACACGATCCTGACCAACTCCCGGTACTGAAAACAGACGCATCGGTGAGCCACCGCAAGACTGTCCCCACGTCTTAGTAGGCTCCGGCAAGCAGCACATGTGGTGGGACAACCTTGCTGCACATCCCACATGTTGTGAACGGCCCGCGCGGATGACCTAATACGGAGGCGGATATGACTCACACGCCCAGCCCGATACCCCATGCGAGGGCGCAACGGCATATGCCGCGGCGGCGGGCCGGCGTGACCACCTCGGTGACGATCGGCGGAGAACGGTTCTACCTGACTGCCAACGCCCGCGCGGACGGCAGCCTGGGTGAGGTGTTCATCTCCTGGGGCAAGCAGGGCCAGACCTCTGCCGGGCTGATGGACATTTACGCCGTCGCCCTCTCGGTCGGCCTGCAGCACGGTGTCCCGCTGTTGAACCTGGTCCATCAGGGATTGGATCTGTATTTCGTGCCCAACGGCCATACCGACGATCCCGACCTTCCGCGTGTGCGCTCAGTGGTGGACTGGGTCGCCCGCCGCCTGGCCATCGACTGGTTGCCTTACCACGTCCGCGCCGCAGAGGGCATCTTCACCATGGACGAGCGGGTGAGCGCCGCCGGAGACTGGCTCGCCGCCGAGGCCGCGAAGATCCCCGCCGTCCAGGCCCAGGTGCCGTCAGCCGACCCGGCCGCCGACCCCGACGAGGTGATGGACGCCTTCCGCGCCGACCTGGCCAGCGGCATCGGAACCCCGGTCAAGCCGCGAAACACGCCACGGAGGTGACCGGTGACGCGGCGGGCCACTACGAGCGGCTGGCGGCCCGGTTCGAGGAGAACTGGGCCTACAGCCCCGCGTTCGTCGCGTGGATGAGCGGCTGCATCACCGGTCGGCTTCGCCCGCGCACCGGTGACCGCGGGATCGACGTCGGTTGTGGAACCGGTCTTTACTCGCGGGTGCTCGCCGAACATGCGGGAAGCGTGGTGTGCGTTGATCCCTCGGCTGCGATGCTCGCCCAGGTCCCGGACGGGCACGGCCTGCTGCCGGTGCGTGCTTCACTGGAGGACCTGGCCACCGGCGCAGTGTCCTTGCCGCATGAACGGTTCGACGTCGTTCTGGCCAAGGAAGTGCTGCATCACGCCGCCGACGAGCATGCCGCATTGCGGACGCTCGCCGGTTTGGTGGCGCCGGGCGGTCGGCTGCTGCTGGTCATGCTGGCACCGGTCCTGGAGTATCCGCTGTTCGAGGCCGCGCTGGAGCGGTACCAGCGGTCTCCGGCCGACCATGACGGCATCGCCCGGCAACTCGCGCGTCACGGCCTCCGCGCTGAGGTGAGCACCGCGTCCTTCCAGCTGGCCATCGCCAAGGAAAGATGGCTGACCATGGTCGCCGACCGGTGGATGTCCGTGCTGACCAAGTTCACCGACGCCGAACTGGCAGCCGGGATCACCGAGATCGACCGCCGTCACCCCGGGCCGGTGCTGAAGTTCAATGATTCGTTCGTGTTCCTCCTGGCCCACCGCCCTTTCTGAACGGCAAGTCTGACGAGCTGTCGCCCCCGCCTCGCTGCGGCACCGTTGCGGGACCGCCTCGGCCAGCCGGTCCCGGCTGGTCTCCGTCGGGCGCATCTCCACAGCCAGCCAAAACAAGTGAACGAGGTCGGCAACGTTCCTGCGGGAGCGATCCCCGTACCGCCAACGAGATCACCGGATCGGGAACGGGCACTAAGTCTCCTGACAAGCTCGCTGCAAGTTATCTTGGAAGACCGTCAGCCGGTACGGAAACCCAAGGTCATGAAGCATTCATTCCGAGACGGAGCAAGGCAGCTGACATCTCGCCACGGACGTTCTTCAACTACTTCACCAGCAAGGACGAGGCGTTTTGGATCGAACGACACCAATGGACGAGAGAAGAGATCGTGGCCGAGTTGCAGGCCAGGCCAGTTGGCGAGCCTCCCGCGACCCCGGTTGGCGGCACGCCGAGCATATCGGGGACCAACCACCTTGCTGGAGTTGCAAAACCGCATCCCTGGCACCAGTTGCTTCCGAGGCCCCCGAGGATTGTCGGCCCCGGGGGCCCAACAGTGATGCACACCGCCCACGGATCGCGGGCCCAGCGTGACGATGACCACCATAGACCATCTCCGGACGATGGGCACGACTAACCGCGGTATCCCGCTCCCTGAGGGCTGCGGCTTAGCTGCCGCGCACCAGGACGACGTCGAGGGCTGACCGGCACCAGGTTAATCGTAAGGTCCAAGGAAACGCTCGCCATTGAAGTGAATCAGATGGGTTGGGTCTCCGGCACACCACACTTCGGTTGCCCAGGCGATCTGATGAAGGTACTTTCGCATCTCCTTGCGGTCGGAAAAGCAGGACACGTACACAAGGCCAGGGCTCGCACTCTCGAATAGCTTCGCAAGTTCGCCATGGCGCTTAGCGTCTACCGGTCCGTGCGAGTTGGCTGCTTCAAGGAGCACAAGCCAGTCTTTGTCGGCCATGTACACGACGAGGTCGGGCATTTTCCCGTGCTGGTCGACGGTCACGCCGAGTTCAGCAAGTCGCTCGGCTTCGAACAGAGCCCATTTCGAATCTGCATCGCCGACATAGAGCACCTCGGCGCCTGGAGTGAAGCGCGAACAGAACTCCTCAACCATCTGTTTGAGGAGCAGGTTCTGCCCACCAGGCGATAGCGTGAATGGCTTTCCACCGGGAAGATTGACCGGTATCCGATTCATCTTCCTAGCAGCCGCATATTGTTCCCTCAGCCCCGGCACTTCGGCCAGGTACTCAGACAATGCAGATTCGAACCCAGGGGTTCCATATTGCTGGATGACCGTCAACGCTCTAGGAGTGATCTGGTAGTTCCAGTAAGGCGAGTTGATTGGACGGTCTGGCTGGTCTGGGTTCTGTTGAATGAGCAGAGCTTCAGCGAACTGGTGGAGTGTGAACCTACGGATTGTCTCCCGAGTATTGGGACGATACTCCCGCTCGTATTGGTCTCGTATCCAGTCCATGATGGCCCTGGTACGCAGCATAGGGTTGGACGCGTCCCGCCAGGCGTCATCACGCCGCAGATGAAGCAAGGCCAAGAGGATGAGCGCAGAGCGCTCGTTAGAACGCTCTGAGTCCATACCGAAGGCGACCAGTATGCGTTTGGCTTCCTGAATCTTGTTGGTCATACGAGTGTGTCTACCATGCCAGCAGCCTTGTCGACCAAAGAATCGATCTCGCTCTGAGCCGGCATGGTTTCAGGAGCTAGTTCGCCCAGGTGGCGCAACATCTCCCGGCCGGGGAAGCGCATGCTACGAAGATCGGTTGCGTTGACCTGTGTATGTCCGGAGAAGGTGCGGAAGAACCTGTCCACCAGCGACGAGTTGAGCCACATGGACAGACCGAAAGCGATGTTTCGGTCCAGCCCGGCGCCGTCAAGGTGGAAAACGTTCACATGATTCTCAAAGGCCACAGGACTGCAGATCCTTTCCGGTGACCAGACGGCGGCTACGATCCGGCGGCGTTCCTCTTTGGAGGAGAAGCGCTTAACGATGCAATACCAGCCCTCAGGGAAGAGCATATTCGCGTCCTTCTGAGTCAAGGGTCGAAACCATTGCGGCTTGCGAATATCCCGGGGCCAGACCACCACACCATCACGTAGATTGCCAGGATAGATCAGAGGAACGGCGTCGTCTTCAGCTGCGTTGAGGAGGCATTCCCGTGACCGGAAGTCAACCACCCGTCCGGTCGAGACCTTGATGCCGAGTGACTCGAGCGTGGCCGGCAATGAAAGCATACGCTCGGCGATCTCAATGTCCTCATCGTTAGCAGTAATCCGGACGAACTGGTGCGGATCGCCTGGGTGCACGACATCGGTGTATGCCACATTGCGTCGGGACTCTTTGTCTTCATGCCCGTTGCTTGTGGACAACAGCACTTGGTCGCGTGATCCGCCCTTGGTGCCAGAGAAGACGACATTCTCTTGTAGGACACCGGTGTCAGCGAAGACGATGGAGCGGGATTCAAAGATATGAATACGGTCCAGTGCGATTTGGTCGAGCAGGTAGGACCGAAAGGCGCCAAAATAAGGTCCGTTGCAGAATGATCGTGGAGTGATGGCCACCAACTGGCCATGTGGCTTTAGTGCGGCTGTGGCGAGAGCCAGGAACGCAGCGTACACGTTCGGCGCATCCGCTCCTACCTCACGGACGGCAATACGCGGAGCCGAAAATTTCCCAAGCTTGGCATATGGCGGGTTCTGAATGACAAGATCGAAATTCGAGAGTCGATCGTCTCTCGTTATGCCAGTGGACGCCGATATAAAGTCCGCTTCGATCAGATCAAAGGTAACCCGCCCCTGGCCTGCGGCAAGGCAGGCATCCAGCGTGGCCTTCAGATGTGGCAGGATGGTAGTGTCGCATTCGACCGCAACCACATGAATAATAAGATCCGGGCACTCGCCCAGCGCACGCGCTACGAGGGCCGCTGATAGCATACCGGAACCTGCTCCAGGGTCTAGCACTCGGAGGCGGCCTTCCTGTGGAAGGCGCGGCATTCCGGCGATTAATGCTGCTGCGCGGGCGGGCGTGAAGAACTGCCCCAAGGAGTCCTGCGTCTTTGGAGCCAAGCCGGCTAGGGCGGCAGTCCTGTTCTGCTCCGCCTGGGCAACAAGGTCGTTCAACACAGGGCCACGATAGCGTAACAGCCCAGGCCAGGTGTGACATGCGTCCGGCACGCGTGCATCAATCCTGAATTGCGGTAAGGGTCGCGAGCGGGGGTGTTGACCGGTAATGGGGAGGTCCCCAGCGCGGCGCCCATGGCCGCGGCCAGCGTGCCGCGGTCTTCGGCGTGCTGCCGCAGCGTGAGCCCGTGCACGTCATCCATGGCGAGCCAGGGCCGCTCCTCGTCCTCAGCGGCGGCGGCCACCACTCCGCCATGCCCGCGGCCTGCGGACCATGTCCATCGCCTTGAGCTCGCGATCGAACCGTTCGCGGACGGTGTCGTGGCCGTCCCGTATCACCCTGACCGCGACCTGCTCCCCGGCCGATTGCCGGTCTCGCGCAAAAGGTGCATTCGCGGTCTGATCAAGCGCGGAGGGCGCGCAAAGACTGTTTCAGGGAGCCCAGGGTGCTGAAGACGGCGGTGGGTTCGTAGCCGCAGTGGGCCATGCAATTGGCGCAGCGGGGGTCTCGGCCCCGGCCGTAGGAGTCCCAGTCGGTTTCTTCGAGGAGTTCGCGGTAGGTCTGGGCGTAGCCGTCGTTCATGAGGTAGCAGGGGCGTTGCCAGCCGAAGAGTGAATAGGACGGGATCGCCCAGGCGGTGCAGGGAAAGTCGACCTTGCCTTCCAGGAAGTCGAGGAAGAGGGGCGAGTGGTTGAGGCGCCAGCGTTTGCGGTTGCCGCCGGAGAAGGCTTTGCGGAACAGCTCGCGGGTCTCCTGGACGCCGAGGAAGTGCTCCTGGTCGGGCGCCTTCTCGTAGGCGTAGCCCGGCGAGACCATCATCTCGTCGACCTCCAGGTCGTCGTTGAGGTAGTCGAGCACCTCGATGACGGTCTGCGGGGTGTCGGTGTTGAAGAACGTGGTGTTGGTGGTGACGCGGAAGCCGCGGCGGCGGCATTCACGGACGGCGGCGACCGCCTGGTCGAACACGCCGTCCTTGCAGACCGACGCGTCGTGGCGCTCGCGCAGGCCGTCGATGTGGACGGTCCAGGCGAAGTACGGCGACGGCGTGAACTGGTCGAGCTTCCTGGGGATCAGCACCGCGTTGGTGCACAGGAACACGTACACGCGCATCTTGACCAGCTCGGCGACCATCTCCCCGATCTGCGGGTGCATGAGCGGTTCGCCGCCGGCGATGGAGACCATCGGCGCGCCGCACTCCTTGATGGCGGCGACCGCCTGCTCGACCGGCATGCGGCGCTTGAGGACGTCGGCGGGGTGCTCGATCTTCCCGCAGCCGGCGCACTTGAGGTTGCAGGCGAACAGCGGCTCCAGTTCGAGCAGGAGCGGGAACTTGTCCCGTCCCCGCAGCTTGTTGCGCAGGATGTGGCTTCCGATGCGCAGGCTCTGGCGCAGTGGCATGGCCATCAGGGACGTATCTCCTTGGGAAGGGTGAACTCGGTGGTCTCCACGGCGACGGTGCGTTCCTCGACCTGGACGGGCCCCAGGCCGCGCAGGCAGTCCACGACGCCGTCGATCATGTCGTGGGGCGCGGAGGCGCCGGCGGTGAGGCCGATGACGCGGGTGCCGTCGAGCCGTTCCAGGGGAAGGTCGGCGGGGCCGTCGACGAGGACGGCCGGTGTGCCGCCGCGCTCGGCGACCTCGACCAGGCGGCGGGAGTTGGAGGAGTTGGCGGAGCCGACCACCACGACCAGGTCGGCGTCCCCGGCGACCGCGGTGACGGCGCGCTGCCGGTTGGTGGTGGCGTAGCAGATGTCGTCGGTGGCCGGGCCCTGGGCGTCGGGGAAGCGGCGGGTGATGGCCGTGGCGATCTCACCGGCCTCGTCGGCGGCGAGGGTGGTCTGCATCAGGTAGGCCACCGGGCGGCCGGCCGGCAGCGCGGCCACGTCCTCGGGCGTCTCGACGAGCACGGTGGAGCCGGGCGCCTCGCCGAGCGTGCCCTCGGTCTCCTCGTGCCCGGCGTGGCCGATGAGCGCGACCAGGTCGCCGCGCGCCGCGAACCGCCGGGTCTCCGCGTGCACCTTGGCGACCAGCGGGCAGGTGGCGTCGACGACCCGGTGCCCGGCGCGGTCGGCCTCGGCGCGGACGGCGGGCGCGACGCCGTGCGCGGAGAAGATGACGACGGACCCGGCGGGCACCTCGTCCAGCTCGTCGACGAAGACCGCGCCGCGCCGGCGCAGGTCGTCGACGACGTGGACGTTGTGGACGATCTGCTTGCGCACGTACACGGGCGGGCCGTGCAGGTCCAGCGCGCGTTCCACGATCTCGATGGCGCGTTCCACGCCCGCGCAGAACGAGCGCGGACCGGCGAGCAGCACGCGCCGCGGCCCCACGGCGGCGCCCCACTTGGCCAGGACGGGACCCAGCGCGCGGAGCGTGCGCGGGGACTCCCCCTCGGGGCCGGCGATCACGCGTACCACCGCGCTGGGACGGCCCGCCGCGGCGGCGGCGAGCGGGGCCGACTCGGTGTCGAAGGCCAGAGCCCCCGTGCGGGCCAGCGCCTCGCGCGCCGCCGGGGACACCCGGCGGTCCACGGTGAGCAGCGGGCCGCGGTGTACGGGGACGCCGGTGCGCCTCAGCAGCCCCGCGAGCAGTTCGGCCGAGGGGCAGGAGACGGTCTCGTGCGCGCCGCGGACCTCGGTCGCGACCAGCACGCTCCCCGGTTCGAGGCGCGGGTCCAGCGCCTCGGCGAAGCCCGCCACCGCCAGCGCGTCGAAGTCGGGAAGGCACCCGGCGACCGCCCGTGCCCGGGCGAGCCCGGCGCCGGTCCTCAGCACCCGCAGCCCGGGATGTGCGACGTCCCGCGCCTCGGCGAACCGGGCCGCGCACACCACCAGCCGCGTCACCTCCGCGCCTCCCGGAGGTAGCGTCCTAGCGCGCTCACCGGGAAGACGAGCCGGTAGAGGTGGTAGTTGATGTAGAAGTCGCCGGGGAAGCCGGTGCCGGTGAAGTGGTCCTCGTCCCAGGTACCGTCGGGACGCTGCGTCTCGATGAGCCACCGGACGCCCTTCTCCACCGCCGGGGACGACCGTTCACCGGCGGCGAGCAGGGCCAGCAGCGCCCAGGCCGTCTGGGACGCGGTGGACACGCCCCGCCCGACCCACGCGGGGTCGTCGTAGGAGCGCAGATCCTCGCCCCAGCCGCCGTCCAGGTTCTGGTGGGCCTCCAGCCAGGCGACGGCCCGGCGGATCGGCGGGCCGTCCGGGCGCACCCCGGCGGCGACCAGCCCCGGCACCACGGCACCGGTCCCGTAGACGTGGTTGGCGCCCCACCGGCCGAACCACGAGCCGTCCTCCTCCTGGGCCTTCAGCAGCCACACCACGGCGCGCCTGACCACGTCCGTGTTCGCCATCCCCTCGGCGGCCAGCGCCTCGGCGACGTGCGCGGTCACGTCGGCGGAGGGCGGGTCGATCACCGCGCCGAAGTCGCAGAACGGCAGCTTGGCGCACAGCGTCCTGGTGTTGTCGGCGTCGAAGGCGCCGAAGCCTCCGTCGCGCGAGGCCATGCCGGTCAGCCAGCGCACGGCGCGGTCGATGGCCGGGCGGGCATCGGGACGGTCGACGCGCCGCAACGCCAGGATCGCCTCGGCGGTGTCGTCGGTGTCGGGGTAGAGGTCGTTGTCGAACTCGAACGCCCAGCCGCCGGGCGGAAGGCCGGGGCGGCGCACCGACCAGTCCCCCGGCCCCCGGACCTCCTCGTCCAGGAGCCATCCGGCGGCGCGCGTCAGCGCGGGATGGCCGGCGGGCAGTCCCGCGTCGGCGAGGGCGTTGACGGCCAGCACCGTGTCCCAGACGGGTGACTGGCACGCCTCCAGCCTGCGGCCCCGCTCGTCGCGGAGCGTGAACCTTTCCAGGCCCTCGATGCCGCGTCTCATCACCGGGTGGCCGAGGTCGTAGCCGAGCAGGTTGAGGGCGATCAGCGAGTAGACCCAGGGCGGCTGGATCCCGCCCCAGCACCCGTCGGCCTCCTGCCGCGCGACGATCCACTCGGCGGCGCGGCGCAGCGCGGCGGTCCGCAGCGGGCGCACCGGCCGCCGCTGGTACACGTGCAGCAGGCGGTCGAGGCCGTTGAACGCCCGCCCCCAGGCGTCCCGCGCGGGCCGCGGGCGCCGCCCGGTGCGCAGCTCCGGAAGGCCGAACGGCAGGGCCCGGACGGGACGCAGCGACCCCACGACGGTCAGCGGGACGATCGTCTGCCGGGCCCAGCACGCCCAGTCGTAGACGTTCAGCGGGAACCAGCGCGGCAGGTACATCATCTCGGGCGGCATGACCGGCAGCTCGTCCCACGACCACAGCCCGAACATCGCCAGCCAGATCCGTGTGAACACCCGGGTGCCCTCGACGCCGCCCGCGCCCCTGACGTACTCGGCGGCCAGGCGCATGTGCGGCGCGTCCGCGGCGTCCCCGGCCAGCCGCAGCGCGACGTACGCCTCGACCGTCGTGGACAGGTCGGGCGGGCCGTCGTGGAAGGTGGCCCAGGTGCCGTCGGCGCGCTGCCGGGAGCGGATCCAGCGGGCGGTCTCCGCGGTGTCCTCGGGGGTGCGGATGCCGAGGAACTCGCGCAGCAGCAGGTCCTCGGCATCCATGGTCACGTTGGTCTCCAGCTCGGCCTTCCACCAGCCCTGCTCGGACTGGAGGCCGAGCAGGTGCTCGCGGGCGCCCCGCAGGGCGGCCTCCGCCTCGGCGGTGAGCGAGGGAGCGTCGATCGTCGTCATCCGGTCATCCGTTCCGGTCGTGGCCTGCGGTGGTGAGGGTCGCGAGGACGGGTCAGTGGTCGCGGGCGAGGACGAAGCGGGCGATGTCCAGGAACTCGGCGCGGACCTCGTCCTTCATCTCCGCGTCCTTGAGGTGCCGTTCCGCCTGCGCCAGGCGTTGCGCGGCCTCGGCCTCCGCCCAGGCGCGCCCGCCCGCCTCCTCGATGAGCCGGGCCATCTCGCGCAACTCGGCCTCGCTGTGCTGTTCCGGCCGCGCATACAGGTCGGCCAGGCGGGCGGACGCGGCGGTGCCGGCGGTGAGCGCGGAGACCACGGGCAGGGACTTCTTGCGCGCCCGCAGGTCCGAGAGAACGGGCTTGCCGGTGACCCGCGGGCTTCCCCAGATGCCGAGGATGTCGTCCATGAGCTGGAAGGCCACGCCCAGCTCGGACCCGAACGCGGTCAGCTCGCTGATCAGCGCGGGCGGGCCCTCGCCGAGCATCGCGCCGACCGCGCAGGAGCACGCCAGCAGCGCCGCGGTCTTGTCGGACGACATCGTCAGGACCTCGTCGAGCGAGACGTCGGCGCGGTCCTCGAAGTCCAGGTCGAGCGCCTGGCCCGCGATGAGCCTGCGGGTGGCGGCGGTCAGGCAGCGGGCCGCCCAGTGCGCCCCGCGGGTCTGCTCGTCCAGCAGCAGCTCGGCGGCCAGCGACAGCAGCGCGTCGCCGCCGAGGATGGCGGCCGAGGAGCCGAAGACGGTCCACGCGGCGGGCCGGTGCCGCCGCGTGCGGTCGCCGTCCATGATGTCGTCGTGCAGCAGGGAGAAGGCGTGCACCAGCTCGACGGCGACCGCGCCGGGCAGCGCCGCCTCGGGCGCCGCGCCCGCGGCGCGGGCCGACAGCAGCGCCAGCGCGGGCCGCAGCGCCTTGCCGCCGCCCTCGGCGGGACGTCCGTCGGTGTCGATCCAGCCCAGATGGTAGGCGCCGACCCGCCGGGTCAGCGGGTCCAGCCGGTCGACGGCGGCGCGCATGGCCTCGTCGACGAGCGCGCGGCCCTCGGAGATCGCGACGGGAACGCTGGTCATCGGCGGCTCACCCCTTCCAGGTGGCGCCGGACGAGGCGGGCGGCGGTCAGACCGCTGCGCACGGCACCCTCCATCGTGTCGGGCCAGCCCGTGTCGGTCCACGCGCCGGCGAGAAAGATCCCTGGCAGCCGGGTGGCGGCGGCGGGGCGCAGCGCGCCGCTCCCCGGGCTCTGGCGGAACGTCGCATGGCGTTCCCTGGTGACGAAGAAGTCGGCGATCCCGGCCTGCCCGGCGGCGGGGAACAGCCGCTCCAGCGCGGCGGTGAACACGTCCCGGATCCCCGCGGTGGGCATGCCGATCCACCGGTCGGCCGCCGACACCGACACCGCCAGGTGCTGCCCGGACGCCAGGCCGCTCACCGCGGTGCGGTCGAACACCCATTGGACCGGCGAGCCCACGGCCGCGGCGAACGGCAGGCGGGTCACCGGCCGGTCGTAGACGACGTGCACGTTGACGATGGGGCTGGAGCCCAGGCCGGCCCAGTGCGCGCGGTCGGGGCACGCCTCGGCGGGAACCAGCGACGCCGCCACCCGGTGCGGCACCGCGACCACGACGGCGTCCGCCGCGGCCCGTTCCCCGTCCACGACGATCTTGGGGCCGGGCTCGATCGCCTCCACCTTGGCGCGCAGCCGTACCTCGCCGCCGCTCCGCCGGACGCGGTCGGCCGCGAGCGTGCCGTGCAGCTCGCCCAGCGGCACGGACGCGATCCCGATGTCGGCGGCGTCGGCCCGGCCGAGCAGCGCGGTGCGGCACACCATGGCGGCGGACCCGAGCGCGGCCTCCTCCACCCCGATGTTGAGCGCCGAGGTGATGAACAGGTCCCAGAGCGCCTGGCGGGGCCAGCGGCGCTGGCCGTGGGCCGCCAGCCACCGGCCCATGGCGACACCGTCCAGCGCGGGATCGTCCAGGTCCAGCCGGTCGAGGGCGAGTGAGGCGCGGACCGCGCGCATCCGTTCCATCGGGGACAGCAGCGCGTACCCGGCGAGCGCAGGCAGCAGATGGAAGGGGCCGGGGAGCCGTGCGCGGCGCAGCCGGCCCGTACCGCGTCCTCCCCCCGACTGCGGGGAGAGGACCGTCACGTCGAAGCGGGGCTGGATGGCGACGCGGTCGGCCGCCCTCAGCTGGTGGAGCAGCCCCTGGTACGCCGAGCAGCAGCGCAGGAACACGTGCTGGCCGTTGTCGACGGTCAGGTCCCCGCGGCGGAACGAGCAGGTCGCGCCGCCCAGCCGGGGGCGCGCCTCGTAGACGGTCGTGCGCAGCCCGGCCTCCTGGAGGGCCAGCGCGGCGCTGATCCCGGCCAGCCCGCCGCCGATGATCGCCACAGTGGTGTCGGAGCTCACCGCGCCCTCCCCAGCGACCGGACGGCCACGGACGCCTTCTCCCACGACGGCAGCGACGTGCGCGTGGCCAGCGACGCGACGGGGTCGGCGGCGATCCGGTCCAGCAGCCGCCGGTAGATGCCCGACATCGCGGCGGCGCACGCGGCGCTGCGCCGGTCGAGCAGCGGCAGCAGCCGCGACCCGGTGTCGTACCACCGCCGCGCCCGCTCCACCTGGAACCGCATCAGCTCGCCGAGCCGGTCGGGCGGGTCGGTGAACCGGCCGGTCGCGTCCAGGGTGAGCGAGCACCCGAAGCGGGCCAGGTCCTCGGCGGGCAGGTAGACGCGGCCGTTGCCCGCGTCCTCCCGCACGTCCCGCAGGACGTTGGTGAGCTGCAGCGCGACGCCGAGCGCGTCGGCGAGGGGCACGGCGGCGCGCGGGTCGCCGGTGCCGAAGACGCCGAGGGACAGCCGCCCGATCGTCCCGGCGACGCAGCGGCAGTAGGACAGCAGGTCGTCGAAGGTCTCGTACGCGGTGCCGCGCACGTCGGCCTCGCAGCCGTCGATGAGCTCGCCGAACGCCTCGATGGGGATCGGGAAGCGCCGTGCCGCGTCGGCCATCGCGACCAGGACCGGGTCGTCCGGCCGGTCGTCCAGGTCGCTGATGTCCTTGCGCAGGGACGTCAGCGCGGCCAGGCGCTCCTCGGCGGGCGAGTACTCGTCGTCGCCGTAGTCGTCGATGCGCCGCGCCAGCGCGTACACCGCGCTCAGCGCCCGCCGCTTCGGCGAAGGCAGCAGCCTGATCCCGTAGGAGAAGTTGCGGGCCCGTGAACGGACCACCTGCTCGCAGTGTCGGTACGCGGCGGACGGTTCCACTGATCAACTCCCCTTGAGCGCCCGTGCCCACTCGGCCGCGAGCCGAACGCGGGCGGGACGCGGTGTGTCGCACAGGACGTCGTAACGCCGCCTCTCCAGGGACGCCAGGGCGGCGCGGCCACCGGCGACGTACCCGGCGACGGCGGGCCGCGCGAGCCCCGGGAGCAGCCCGACCAGCGGCGCCCCCTCGTCCAGCAGCCGCCGGGCCCGCCGCGCCTGCAAGGCGAGGACGCCGCGCAGCCGCGTGGGCGTGACCCGGCAGGACAGGTCCCGGTCGGTGCAGCCGAACCGCCGCAGGTCCTCCTGCGGCAGGTAGACCCGCCCGCGCCGGTGGTCCTCGCCGACGTCCTGGCAGTGCTCGATGATCTGCAACGCGGTGCAGATCCGGTCGGAGAGGACGAACCTGTCGGGTGTGGCCGCGCCGAACAGGTACAGCACGATGTGCCCGACCGGCTCGGCGGACAGGACGCAGTACTCCTGCAGCTCGTCGAAGGTCTCGTAGCGGGAGACGACCTGGTCCTGGCGGTTGGCCTGGATCAGCCGCTCGAACGGCCGGGACGGTATCCCGTGCACGTGGACCGCGTCGGCGAGCGAGAGGACCGGCGGGAGCTTGGGCATGCCGCCGGAGTAGAGGCGGCGCAGGTCCTCCTCCACCGCGTCGAGGTACGCGAGGCGCTCGTGCGGCGGCGCGCGGTCCCCGATGTCGTCCACGAACCGGGCGAACCGGTACACGGCGAGCAGATGACCGCGGCGGCGGACCGGTAGCAGGCGCGAGGCGACCGGGAAGTTCTCCCGGCGCACGAACGCGTCCAGTGACCGTGGTCCCGCTGCCGGATCCCACGACCGCACATCGGCGGACATGTCTTCCCTTCGGGTCGCGGAGCCGTCGGCGCGAAGAGGCCGGCACCGACGAACGGGCGGCTGACGGGCCGGTCACTCTCCGCATGATTCATGTCCGTTCGCCTTTCAACCGGATCTCCCTATTCGGGAAAACCGCAGGCGCGCGGTGGAGGTGTTTCGCGCACGGACAGCGCCCTTACGCCACGGAACGGCAAAACGGTCCTGCCGGGTGTCAGCGCCAGCCGGTGCGGGCGCGCAGCCAGTCCAGCGCGATCTCGCCCTGCGCCCTCTGGAAGGCGCGCAGCGTCGGCAGCCCGGGAGGCGACGGCAGGCGGCCCTGCCGCACCAGGTAGCCCGCCACGGCGGCGACGACGGCGGTCACCGCATCGGCGTCCGCGCCGCGCGCGAACGGGTGTGAGGCGAACAGCTCCTCCGGCGGCGGGCCGCCGTCCAGCCGGATGCTGGGCAGCATCGCCAGCAGGTCGAACCAGGGCGCGGCCAGGCACGCCCACGGCCAGTCCACCACCACGACGCGGTCGGGGGTGAGCAGGAGGTTGTCGGCGCGGACGTCGGCGTGGACGAGCGTCCGGCCGGCCGCCGCCTCACCCCACGCGCTCTCCAGCGCGGCCAGGCGGCCGAGGTGGCGGCGCGCCCAGTCGTCGAGGCCGGTGAGGTCGTCGTCCCGCGTGGCCGGCTCGGTCCAGCCGCGGAAGGCTCCGCCGAACCGTTCGGCGACGGACGGGACCTCGATCGGGCTGGGGGTCATGGCCTCGGCGAGAGCGGTCAGGGCGTCCAGGACGCGTCGGAGCTCACCGGTGTCCCAGGGGAGCCGCGGCTGACGGCCGTCCACGTCCTCGAAGACGAGGGTGACCCAGCCGTCCCGGTCGAAGGAGCCCAGCAGCCGCGGAACGGGCGCCGCCTCCGGCAGCACGGCCGCGACCCTGGCCTCGGCGCGGTGCAGCCCAGGCGTGTCCGGATTGGGCAGCGGCCCGGCCGACTTCACGAAGGCCCGGCGGCCGTCGGCGAGGCGCAGCCGTGCCGCGACGCCCGGCGAGTACCCGCCGGGCTGGGTGACCGCCTCCACGACACGGCCGCCCAGCAGCGCCTCCACGTCCCGCCGTACCTCGCCCGGCGCCGCCCACCAGGCGACCCGTTCAGACACGCTTGACATAGCGGTGGGACGGGACGGCGATCGGCCCGGACGGCCCCGGCGCCTGGTAGTCGAACGGGCCGGAGTCCGTCCAGCCCTGCCGTTCGTAGAAGCGCCGCGCCCGCCCGTTGCCGGCCACGACGGCGAGCCATGCCTCCCGGTGACCGTTCTCGCGGACCAGCCGCTCGGCCTCCGCCAGGAGCACGGTCGCCACCGCCGTGCCACGGTGGTGCGCCGCGACGAAGACCTGCTCGACCTCGTCGCCGGACACCATCACGAACCCGGCGACCTCGTCGCCGACGACCGCGACCACGGTGTCGCCGACACGCTCGGCCGCCCGCGTGGAGAACGACTCGGGCGTGCGCGCCTCGACCAGCGCGTCTGGCACGTTCCCCAGGTGGGCGTCGCGCCATCCCTGCCGCCAGATGCCGGCGACGGCCTCCGCGTCCACCGCCGTCGCCGGGCGCAGGACAACGCTCCCCTGAGCTGACATGCCCGCAGAGTAGACCAGTTCCCTCGACGCGTCAGCGCCCGCGCGGGACACGGATCCCATAGGCGGCGATCTTGCGGTAGAGGGTGGCGCGGCTCATCCCCAGCTCCTCGGCGGCGCGGCGCATGGAGACGCCGGGACGGCCGAGCACCCGGATGATCTCGTCGCGTTCGAAGGACTGGATCCTGGTGAGCCGGTGCGAGGAGCCGGACAGCACGTCGGGCGGCAGATGGCGCAGGTCGATCATGTCGGCGCGGGTCGCGGCCCGGTGGACGACGCGCTGGAGCTGCTCGACGTTGCCGGGCCAGCCGCAGGCGCGGAGCGCGTTCGCGGCGGCCGCGGTGAACGCGATCTCGCGGCCCCTGGCCCGCAGGGCGGCGTGCCGGGCGAGGGGGAGGATGTCGTCGGGGCGCTCGCGCAGCGGCGGCACGGTGACCACGGCGTCGACCAGCGGGGCCAGCGGCTCGGGGATCGCGTCGTACTCCAGGGCCGTCATCGCGACCGGCCCGGGACGGGACGCCGTCATCAGGTCGCGCAGGTGCTCGGCGGCCCACAGCGGGAGCAGGTCCACCTCGCTCACCAGCACGGCGGTGTCCGGTTTCGCCAGCTCGGGCGTCCACAGGGCGAGCCACGACTCGACGTCCTGCGGCGCCGGGGCGGCGGCGGCCAGGATGCGGGCGCGGGGGTGGCGGCGCCGGGTGGCCTGGGCGAGCAGGGTGGTGCGGCCGGAACCGGGCTCGCCGACGGCGGCCACGATCCGGCCGGACGCCACGGCGGCCTCGGCCTGGGCGACGGCGTCGGTCCAGGCCGGGGACAGGGGGTACAGCGTGCCCGAGCCGGGCTCCAGGCGGGGCACCTCCACGCGGAACACCTGGCCGCGCGGAGCCGGACGGGGCTCGCGCCCGCGAGAGCGCGCGAGCATGAGCGCGGCGGTGTTGCCCGCGGCGGACTCGGCCAGCGCCAGCAGCAGCCCGCTGGACGACTCCGACCAGGTGGTCAGGTTCACGCAGCCCTCAAGCCGTCCCGTCACCGGGTGCAGCACCGGCACGGCGGCGCAGGTGAAGGTGCACAGGCTCAGCGCGTAGTGCTCCTCGGCGCGGACGAGGGTCGGTGCCCGATCCGCGAGGGCCAGCCCCAGCCCGTTGGTCCCGACCGTGCGCTCGGCGTAGGCGAACCCGGGCGCCAGGTGGACGGCGTCCAGCGAGCGCAGGAGGGAGGTGTCCCCGCTGAGCCGGTTGAGCACCAGGCCGTCGGCGTCGGTCAGCATGAGTGAGACCGGCTCGTCGGCGAGCGTGCGATGCAGGTCGGTGAGGACCTCCCGGCCGCACTCGAAGAACAGGGAGTCCCTGCCCTCGACACCGGAGAAGACCGGTTCGATCGACTCGACGGGGACCCCGTACTCCTGGCTGCGCTGCCAGGAGGCCAGCAGCCGCGCCGAGACCCGCCGGGCGGCACGGTCGGCGCCGTGCAGCTCATGACGCAGCTCATGACGCAGCTCGCGGTGCAGGCGGGCGCGTTCGGGCAGATTCTCGTCGCCCATGTGACGTACGTTACATTCTCCGGCCGAGGGGGAGAACGGCCCGGTGTCTCAGATTGAGACACCGGGCAGGTCCCGCCGCGCGCCGGGCGGACGTACGGTCGCCGTGACTGTGACTCGCGTCACGTGGAACGGAGGCGTGCATGTACACCAAGGACGGCGAGAGCTACTTCATCGTCGATGCGCACATCGCCCTGTGGGACGCCCGCCCCGAGAACCAGCGGAACGTCCACGGCAGGCAGTTCATCGACTGCTTCTACGACTACCACCGCAACCTGTCCCCCGACACGGAGGTGTGGCCCTACGAGGACTACCTCTACCAGGGCGGCGAGCGGCTCATGAAGGACGTCTTCGAGGACGGCTACGTCGACCACGCGATCTTCCAGCCCGCCCTCCTCGGCGAGTTCTACCACAATGGCTTCGGGCAGACCGAGGAGGCGTTCGCGCTCTCCCGGCGGCACCCCGGGAAGCTCACCTACAACCACACCTTCGACCCGCGCAACGGCGAGGCCGGGCTCGACCGGCTGCGCGCGGACGCCGAGCGGTTCGGCCTCAAGGGCGTGAAGCTCTACACCGCCGAATGGCACGGCCAGTCCCGCGGCTGGCGGCTGGACGACCCGTGGGCCTACCGCTACTTCCAGGCATGCCAGGAACTGGGCATCACCAACATCCACGTGCACAAGGGCCCGACCATCAGGCCGCTGGACCGGGACGCCTTCGACGTCGCCGACATCGACCACGTCGCCACCGACTTCCCCGACCTGAACTTCATCGTCGAGCACTGCGGCCTGCCCCGCCTGGAGGACTTCTGCTGGATCGCCACGCAGGAGCCGAACGTGCACGGCGGCCTCGCCGTCGCCATGCCGTTCATCCACACCAGGCCCCGCTACTTCGCGCAGATCCTCGGCGAGCTGCTGTACTGGATCGGCGAGGACCGCCTCCAGTTCGCCTCCGACTACGCGATCTGGACGCCGCGCTGGCTGGTCGAGCGGTTCGTGGACTTCCAGATCCCCGCGGACATGACCGAGTACGCCCCCATCACCACCGCGCAGAAGAAGAAGATCCTCGGCCTCAACGCGGCGAAGATGTACGGCATCGAGGTCCCCGCCGCGCTCCGGCTGCCCGACGCGGACGAGCCCGAGACCGGCCCGCGCGGGGCCGACGAGCTGACGGGGGTCTGACATGGCCGCCTCGCCCGTGGACGCGGCGTACGCCGCGCTCGGCGGGGTCGTCGATCCCGAGCTGGACGAGCCGATCACCGAGCTCGGCTTCGTCCGGTCGCTGGAGGTGACCGGCGGCGACGTCGAGGTGCGGCTGCGGCTGCCCACGGCGTTCTGCGCGCCGAACTTCGCGTACCTCATGGCCTCCGACGCCAAGGACGCGCTGACGGCCCTGCCCTGGACGCGCCGCGTCGTCGTGCGGCTCGACGACCACCACGACTCCGACCTCATCAACCGTGGCCTGGCCGCCGACGCCGGGTACCGCGGCACGTTCCCGCACGAGGCCGAGCGCGACCTCGAAGAGCTGCGCGCGACGTTCCGCCGGAAGGCGCACACCGCCGCCATGGAACGGTGCCTGACCCGGCTGCTGCGGGCCGAGCCGCACCGCACGGTCGAATCCCTGGCCACCGTGACGCTGGCCGACCTCCCCGACGACCGGCACACCGAGGCGCTGCGGCGGCGCCGGACGGCGATCGGCCTGCCGGACGTCCCCTCCGCGCTCGTCATGGTCGGCCACGACGGACGCGGCATCGCGCCCGCGGACGTCCCGCCCAGGCTGCGGCTGGCGCGCGCGACCCGGATCTCGATCGAGGGCAACGCGCACTTCTGCCGCGGCCTGCTGCGCACCCGCTACGACGACGACCCAGTGAAGGAGCACAGCCGATGAGCACGATGCGAGCCGTCCAGGTCACCGGTTACCACGACAACCTGCGGGCCGCCGAGGTCCCCATCCCCGTGCCCGAGGGACCCCTGGACGTCGTCGTACGGATCGGCGGCGCCGGGGTGTGCCGCACCGACCTGCACATCCTGGAGGGCCAGTGGGCCGAGAAGACCGGGGTGCCGCTGCCGTACACGATCGGGCACGAGAACGCCGGATGGGTGCACGCCGTGGGCTCCGCGGTCACCAACGTCGCCGAGGGGGACAAGGTGATCGTGCACCCGCTGATCACCTGCGGGCTGTGCCGGGCCTGCCGGGCCGGGGACGACATGCACTGCGAGAACGGCAGGTTCCCCGGGATCGACACCGACGGCGGGTACGCCGACTACCTCAGGACGTCCGCGCGCAGCCTGGTGCGGATCGACGACTCGCTCGAACCCGCCGACGTGGCGGCGCTCGCGGACGCCGGCCTCACCGCCTACCACGTCGCGGCGAAGGCCGCGCGGCGGCTGACCCCGCGCGACCGGTGCGTGGTCATCGGGGCCGGGGGCCTCGGGCACATCGGCATCCAGGTGCTCAAGGCGATCAGCCCCGCCGAGCTGATCGTGGTGGACCGCAACCCCGACGCGCTGAAACTGGCCGTCTCCATCGGCGCCGACCACGGCGTGCTCGCCGACGGGACCCAGGTCGAGCAGGTCCTCGACCGCACCGGCGGGCACGGCGCCGAGGTCGTCGTCGACTTCGTCGGCGAGGGCGGCGCCACCGCGGACGGCGTGCGGATGCTGCGCCGCGCGGGCGACTACCACGTGGTCGGGTACGGGGAGAACATCGACGTCCCGACGATCGACATCATCTCCACCGAGATCAGCTTCGTGGGGAACCTGGTCGGCTCGTACTCCGACCTGAGCGACCTGATGGCCCTGGCGGCGCGCGGCGCGGTCACCCTGCACACCGCGAAGTACGCCCTGGACGACTTCCAGACCGCCCTCGACGACCTGGACGCCGGCCGCGTCCGGGGCCGCGCCGTCCTCGTCCCCTGACCGTCCGGACGGCGGGCCGGCCGCCGGGCGATCCCGGCGGCCGGCCGATCCTGTGACCGGGCCGTGCCGCGCGCCTCGTGGTGCTACGGTCGGGGTTCCGGAAGCCGCGCGATTGTGCTGTCCGCCCAGGATCGGAGAGTGCGATGGAGACGTCCTCCCGGCTGCCGCGCGATGTCGACGCCAGCAGGGCCAACGACGCACGCCTGTGCGACTACGCCCTCGGCGGCAAGGACAACTACGCCGCCGACCGCGCCGCCGCGAAGAAGCTGGTGGAGGCGTTCGACGAGACGCGCTACCTGCTGCCCGAGGTGCACCGCTTCCGCACCCGCGCGCTGGAGGCGCTGCTGGACGCGGGCATCCGGCAGTTCCTCGAGCTCGGCTGCGGGATGCCCGGCAGGCACAACGTGCACGACATCGTCCACGCGCGGGATCCGCGGGCCCAGGTCGTCTACACCGACATCGACGCGGTCGCGGTCACCCACTTCCTGGCCCTGCGGCCGACCATGGCGACCGCGGTGCAGGTGGACGTCCGCGACCCCGCGGCCGTCCTCGGCCATCCCGACGTCGCCGCGCGGCTCGACCTGGACCGCCCGGTCGGCGTGCTGATGGTCGCGGTGCTGCACCTCGTGCACGACGAGGACGACCCGGACCGGATCGTCGCGGGCTACCGCGAGGCCATGGCCCCCGGCAGCCATCTGGTGTACTGCGACCTGAGCGGCGACGAGCAGCCCGCCGACCGCGCGGCGCGCTACCGGCGCACCGCCGACGAGATCGGGATTCCCGTCTCGATGCGGGGCCGGGAGCGGGTGTCGCGCTTCCTCACCGGGCTCGACCTGCTCGAACCGGGCCTGGTGCCGCCGCCGGACTGGCGCCCTTCCGGCGTCCCGTCCCACCCTCCCACCGGGTGGCTGCTGGCGGGGGTCGGCCGCAAACCCTGAACGGCCTGATCCGCTCGTCTCGTTCAGGGCGCTTGGTTCGGGGCGCGCTTAGTTCAGGGCGCTCTGGTCCTCCTGGTCCTGGAGCCAGCGTTCGGCGTCGATCGCCGCCGCACAACCGGTCCCCGCCGCCGTGACCGCCTGCCGATAGAGGTGATCCACCACATCACCACACGCGAACACCCCCGGCACACTCGTCC
>NZ_BSTM01000014.1:0-30910 GCF_030269515.1 Actinomadura sp. NBRC 104412
CCTTGGCGGGCCAGCTCGACCGCGCGGCGCCGGAACTCGGGCGGGTGTGGTGACGGCATGACGAACATCCTTCCTGATGATCGCCGGTGACCTCAGGACAGGTGTCCGGTGAACGGGGGGAAGCTCAGGCTAGTGTTGGCAGCGATCACACCATGAAGTGGTAGGCCTGCTGCGCGCGGCGCGAAGTGGACTCGTCCACCAACGTGAGTGACCAGTCACCCACGTTGACCTTGAAATCCTTGCTGAACCCCAGCCACTTGCCGGTCATGGTTCGGCCCATCGGGTCCAGCAGCATTTGCAGAGTGCCGTGGTAGGACGCGCCCCTGTAGTGACCTGTGAGGGACGTTCGCTCTGTCCACGTCCCCGTGACAACTGACCTGTCCGTGGACAGGACGAGCCTGAGCCGGGAACCCTCGTTGTTCGGCAGACTCTCGCCACGCAACTCCTTGCCGTCCTGGCGGAGGACCACGTAGTGCTCGCCGACGAACTCCTCGTCACGGCTGTCCGAACGGTAGACGTACCTGCTGAGCCAGATTCCGCTGAGGTCAGGGGCTGGCGCGGTTGCCCACGCATCCTCGGCGGGCAGCAGTGTGGCGATGGCGGGAGTGGCGGCAGCAAGGGACAGGCCCGCGCTAAGTTTCATCAGCACGGAGCGTCGTGTTTGCGGATCCGTTCTGTTCATCCACGCTGCGGCGGCCTGCGCAAGTTCCTCCACCTGTGCCTGCTCAAGGAGTTGAAGCGCCTGGCCGTCTGCGTGACCGTCACCGCTTGCCAGCCCTTGGACGACTCGGGCGAACTCGTCGGATGCTCGGGCAGCGTCCAGGTGGCGAAAGTCGCCGCAATCGGACAGCAGATCGGCCACGGCGCACTCATACATCTCGGCAAGGTGGGACAGCACCGTGAGCGATGGCTGATAGCCGGTCTGCGAAGGCCAGATCTCCCATTGGGAGATGCTCTTGGCAGTCTTGGGCTCGGCCGGCCAGCGCTTGCACCATTCGTTAGCGGCCTGGGTCTGGCTCCATCCATGAGCCAGGCGGAACGCGACACGCATGTTGACTGCGTACCGGGCAGCGAAGTCGTCGGCGACCTCCCTCCACGTCTTCCCCTCGTCACGGAGGGAAGCCGCACGACGCGCCTGTTCTTGCCGGATACTCCGAACCTTGGTCTGCATCCCGCCAACCTAACCGTGCGTCTGCCTCTTGCAATATCTCCCTGCCAGACAGGGAGATATTGTCCCTAAAAATCCGGGGAGTGCTGGATGGCTTCTAGCACTCCCTCCGAGCACGCTGATACGCATGAGCCCTAAGGCACGCAGGGAGTTCGCCGCGCAACTCCAAGCCATCACCGAGCGATTGACCGCCATTGAGGCACGCCTCGAGCGTTACGAGCAACGCCAAGAGATCATCCGTCACACGGGCCCGACACGGCACGTGACCCGATGCACTGGTGGCCCTGGTTCGCGCCGTACCGATCGGTGAAGCCGACTGCCCGCCGATAGTCTTGGGCCAATAAGTTGGCAGGCGACCGTCGCTTGTCAAGGCAATGGAGGGGGGCTGAGTGGCCGTGCACTCGCGTTACCTGGACATTGCCGCCCAGATCAGGGCCCGGATCGAGGCTGGTGAGTGGGAGCCTGGAGCAAGGCTCCCGCGACTGGACGACTTCGCCGCCGAATACGGCGCGAATCGGGACACGATCGCCCGGGCGATCGGGGCTCTGGAGACGGAGGGGTACGTCTGGGCCGTCCAGGGCCGAGGGAGCATCGTCCGCCACGGCATGATGCGGCTTCGTCGGCCACGCGGAAACCTGGTGAAGCGGAACGTCGCCACCGACAATCCCGGCTACTCCTTCCCGTCCGCGTCCGGGCAAGAGATTTGGAAGCACCACATCCCCCCGAGCGCCTCGCACGAGCCGCTGACAGATCCGCGCATCGCGGGTCTGTTGGGCGTCCCGGTGGGCAGCTCGGTGATGCGTCGCTTCCGGGTGACCGGTCCGGAGAACGAGCCCCCGTTCCAGATCAACATTTCGTGGATCCACCCCCGCGGGGCCGAGGCGGCCCCCGAGGTTGCATCGCAAGCACCTGGCCCCGGTGACTGGCTCTACCGGCTGGAGAAGGCCGGCCACTGGCCTATCAGCTGGATGGAGATCCACCGGGCCCGCATGCCGACCAAGGATGAGGCCAAGCTGTTGGAGATCCCCCTCAGCTTGCCCGTGCTGGAGATCGTGCGGGTCGGTACGTCGGGAGGGGACAACAAGCCCATCGAGGTCACCGAGTACATCGTGGCCAGCGACCGTGTGGAAACCGTGCACGTCCTGCATCGCGATGAGTCCGCGCAAGACCCATGGCCCGATGAAGACGCACCTGGAACGGGCAGGTGAGCGGCATGGCCCTCACCGTTGAAGCCGCGGGCCGCACCGACGTTGGGCTAGTCCGCCGCCGCAACGAAGACTCCCTCTATACAGGCCGCTACCTGTTCGCGGTCGCGGACGGCCTCGGCGGCCACGTGGCCGGCGACATCGCCAGCTCGACCGTGATCGAGGCCCTAAAGCCCTATGACCGCCCCTTTGCCGAATCGGATCTTTCGAACGCGTTGGGCCAGGCCGTCCGCGACGCGAACACCGCCCTCGGCGAACGGATCAGGGCCGAGCCAGGAGTGACCGGGATGGGCACGACCCTCGTGGCGATGCTGTGGTCCGGGTCCAAGTACGTCCTAGCGAACGTGGGCGACTCCCGCGCCTACGTCATTCACGACGGCGCACCCCGTTGCCTGACTCCGCTCACAGAGGATCACATCTACGGCAACCTCATGTCCGATGCCGCCGACGTGCCGAACCTTCCCCCGCGCCTGGCGCGCTTCCTTGACGGCCGCGCAGATGGCCGATCACCAGACCTCACCGTGAGAAACCTGCGCGCCGACGACCGGTTCCTCCTGTGCTCGGATGGACTGAGCCCAGTCGTGCCGGACGACCTTATCCAGGCCACGCTGAGCACCCCCGGCGCCCCAGACGAAACGGCCGAGCACCTCGTTCAGCAAGCGATCGACCATAGCGGCCCGGACAACGTCACGGTGATCGTCGCCGACTGCCGGAACCACTCAGGGGACGGGTGAACGGGCCTTCCGTGAACTGACGAGGGCCTGCGCAGCGCCGGAACTCCCGGCCAGATATTCGGCCGGGGCTCCGACAGGGGGGAACGCGATCAGGCAAGGTCAGGGCGGAATTACAGCGCATGCAGCGGGCCGCCGTCACGGCGTCTCTTCAGCGAACGGCGGGTCGTGATCTGATGCATCGCCGGGGATCGGCAGCTCGATCCAGGGGGCGAAGTAGTCGGCGAGGTCTGGCGTCTTGTCCCGGGTCGGTACGAGAACGGACCGGGACGGGGCGTCGCCCTATCCGAGGGTGCGCACCTGAGGCTTCTCCAGCGTCCCTACGCGCCTGATGAACTCAGCGATGTCGCGGGCCGGGTCCCTCGCAGGGAGCAGTCCCGCCTAGATAGGTCGCTCAAGCGATCTGCCTAGGCAGATGGGTAGGCTGTTGTCTATGCAGCGGATCGACCCAGCCGACAAGCGGCCAGCGAACGTCCAGATCGCCGCCAGCATCCGTGCCGCGATCCTGACCGGCGAGATTGAGCCCGGGGAGCAACTGCCGAGCACCCACGAACTGGCCGACTACTTCGGGGTCGCGCGGATGACCGTCCAGAACGCCGTCCGGAGCCTCAAGGAAGAGGGCTGGGTGGACAGCCGAGTCGGCTCCGGGGTGTACGTCAAGGAACAGGCAAAACTTCCTACCCCGGACGACACCGAGCACCCCCTGGCCGGTGCGGCCACGTTCCTGCACGAGATGGGGCATCTGAAGCAGATCCCGCGATCCGGCTGGCTGTTGCTGCGCATCGCCAACCCCGAGAGCGTGGCCGAGCACTCGGCCCGCGTCGGCATGGTGGGCATCGTTCTCGCCGCCCTCGAAGGCGCCGACGTCGGCCGCACTGCGGCGATGTGCCTGCTCCACGACGCCCACGAGACGCGCATCGGCGACGTCCCCAGCGTCGGCCGTGCCTACGTCCGCGCCGCCACTCCGCACGCCGTGACCGCTCACCAGACCGCCGGCATGCCCGATGACGTCGCCAAGCTCATTCAGGACCTCATCGCCGAGTTCGAGGCCGCCGAGACCATCGAGGCGCGCGTCGCCAAAGACGCAGACAAGATCGAAACCCTGCTCCAGGCCGCCGAGTACAAGGCCCAAGGGCATCCAGCCGAGCCATGGGAAGAAACCTCGATCGCTGCGCTTCGCACCGACTCGGCCAAGAGACTCGCCCAGGCCATCCTCGCCGGCGACCCCAACAGCTGGTGGTCTCCCTTCGCCGCCAGCTACCACGGGCTCCGCAAGGCCACGCGAGGTGACACGCCTCGTTGACTACAGACATGCGAAACGCAGGTGCTAGACCAACGGCAGGGCTTCACCGTGACTTGTACTACGCCGACGGCTCGACGAACTCCGCCATCCCTCGCGCGAAGAATTGCGAACAACTACAGTGACGGCTATGAGCGCCCAGCCCGTCCACCAGGGACCCGATCCCCGGGACCCTGAGGCGATCTTGAGTGCGCTGCCCGAGGAAGTCCGGCCCAAGTTCCTGGCCGAGTACCACCAGGCCGTGGACGCCGCGCACGACTTCGTCGGCTACCGCGCCCTGCAGAGCCTCTTGCAGACGTGGCGGCTGCTGGCCACCGCCTACGCCAAACCAGACTTTCAGCAGCGTTACCAGGACGTGCGCGCTGGCGCCGGGCAGGATGTCCCCATGGATGAGATTTTCTCCCATCTGATGGCGTGAGCGCCTACCGGGCCGTTTGGCATGCCAAGGCCTCAACTGAAGTGCGTGGCCTCCCCGAACGCCCCGGGAAGGCGCTGTGGGACACCCTCGTCGGCATTCTCCGCGACCCGTGGGGCCAGACCCTCCCAGACCCGCTGGAGGATGAGGAAGCCTTCCGGTTCGCGCTGTTCGATCTCGGGGACGGGATCGTGCACGTCTGGATTGACGACCAAGCCCGTACCGTGACTGTGCACGGCGTCATGTGGCTTGGCTGATCAGCCCCGCTCGGGTCTCGTGCTTTTGCACGTCGCGCTTTCCGTTCCGGTCAGGGGGCCGAGTTGATCGAGACGTTTTTTCGGCGATCTGGGCCCAGCGGCGCTGCATATCGGCCTCAGCTCCGGCGCCGGGAGGCCTGGTTATGGGCCTGGACTTGGGTGATCCGCGCGGTCACTGCGGGGTCGGCCGCAAGGGCGTCCGGCAGCCGGGTTGTGGAGTCCGGCCGCGCTGCCACTACCTGGTCCGCCGTCAATTTGAAGGCCGTGGACATGTCCGCGCCCTCGAGGTCGGCGTCGGTGAGATCCGCCTCTTCAAGCCAGGCGTGAGTGAGGTCCGCGCCGTCGAGGTGGGCAATGTTAAGACGCGCCTTGTGGAGTTGGGCGAGTCTCAGATTGGCTCCGGTGAGGTCTGCCCCGTTGAGCTGGGTGCCGACAAGGATGGTCCCAAAGAGCCAGGCTCCGGTGAGATCCGTCCCGTCGAGCTGGGCAGCGGCAAGGTTCGCCTCGGCGAACCTTGCGCCAGCGAGATGCAGGCGGTCCAGGAGAAGGGGAGCGGCCAAGTGATCGACCTGGCGGCGGGAGGCGGCCCGGGTCAGTGCGGTCAGCGCGGCCTGGACATCGGCGGCGGGCTCGTTCGGCAGCGGTGGGCGAGGTGCCAGCGAGGGCCCTCGTCCCGGCGGCGGACGGGGGCTCGTTGCCGCACGAAAGCCACCAGCACCTGGGTGGCGTGGGTGGCCTGGTCAGGGGCGTCCTGGATGATCTGTTCCAGCGCCAGTACGCCGCCGTAGCGCACGTACAACTGAGGTCGGGGCGGTTTCGGCCATCAGGAGGCCCTTCCGATTGTGGCCCTGAGCGTGAATGCTTGACTGACCGGTCAGTGCGGTTTGTCACTTTTTGGCGGCAAGCACGTGATGTTCCGTGGGAGGGTCGCGATGGCAGTGTTGTGGAAGCTGGAGCCTGCGACCGCGGCGAAGCACCGTCTGTACCGGCGTTACCTGGATGCGTGGTGGCCGATCTTGCTTCAGCCATCACGGACGGGTTTTGTGCGTCCTCAGGTGACGTTTATGGACGCCTTCGCAGGGCCTGGGGAATACGAAGGGGGTGAGGAGGGGTCACCAGTGTTGGTGTTGAACCGGCTGCTGACACACACGTTCGTCGAGCGCATGATGCTGAGCCGGCGGCGAGTACGCCTGATCTTCATTGAGAAGGACGCGGCGCGCTTCGATCATCTCCGTCGGGTACTGACGCGCCGGTTCGGTCCCCTGGAAGATCTCCCCGTCCATGTCGACCTTCGTAGGGGAGAGGCGAAAGACGCTGCTGCGGTGCTGACGGAGGTCCGTGCATGGGGTCACCCGGTACTGGCCATCTTCGATAGCTGGGGGAACGTGAACGTTCCGCTGACCGTGATGGCACAGATCGCCAGGAATCGCTCCAGCGAGGTCATCACCACGTTCGGCCCCAACTGGTTCAGCCGGCGTGCGGAGGAGAACCCCGAAGCTTTGGACATGGTCTTCGGAGGGCGCGAGTACTGGCAGGCGGCCGAGCGGGAAGGCCGCCCCGACGAGCGATGGCGAGCCTGGCTTTCTACCTATCGTGATGCGCTGGGCCGCGCGGGATTCGCGCATCGGCTGCAGTTTCAAGTCGTCCCCAGGACCGGCCAGCCGCTGTACCTGGTGTACGGCACAAACCACCAGGCGGGCGTCGAGGCGATGAAGGACGCCATGTGGGAGGTGGACGGCAACGATGGAATGAGCTTCAAGGACCCGAGGACGCGTGGCGCACCGATGATCGGTCAGATGGCCCTCGGAGTTGGGCCGGTCCAAGACGAACTGCTGGAACTGGTAAACCAGCGCGTCCAGCAGGCCCCGGTCACGCTAGGGGACTTGGGCATCTGGCTATTGCTGGAAACGGCTCGCTGGCGGAAGCAGGACGCCAAGAGGGCGGTGCGCGAACTCGTCGACAGCGGTGTGGTGACCATTGAGCCGACCGGGAGGCTGACAGCCCGCACGCGGGTCATGCCACGTTGATCCCCATTCGGCGCGGCGACTGGTCCCAGGTCCGTCCGTCGAGGGACCGGCCGCCGGCCTTGGGAGTGCGACCACCCCACTGTTTGAAGAAGAAGGGCACCTTGGAGCTGATGCATTGGTCCCGCACGTCACGGACCCATGCAGGATCCAGGGGGCGGTGCCCGGGGCCGCTTTCGCCGCCGACGATGACCCAGCCGATACCCCTCAGGTCGAGCGCGGGTAGCGGCCCCAGGAGCGGCTCGATCGACAGGAACCGAACTGCCGCAGGCACGGCGCGGAGGTCGTCGATGCGGTGCGTCTGTGAGGCGTCCTCCACCGATACGCCCATCCACACGTTGCCGGGCCAGGGGAGCTGGTCGGCGATGAGCCTGAGCCGCCGGGCCCGCTTGGTGAGCACCTGGTAGGTGTGCCGGGGGGTGTCGGCCATCACCTCGAATACCTCGCGGACGAACGTCGTGGGAACCCGCGCGTGGAAGAGGTCGGACATGGAGTTCACGAACACCGTTCGGGGAGCACGCCAGCGGTAGGGCAGGCGCAGCGCGTCGGGATGGGTCGTCAGCGCGAACCCCGGCCCGGAGGTGCGGGGGTCGCCGTCGGCCTGGTACTTGGCGTGGCCCATGGCCTTGAGCCGTTTGGCCAAGGTCAGGGCGTAGCAGTGATCACACCCGGCGGAGATCCGGTCACATCCGGTGGTGGGATTCCAAGTGGCCTCAGTCCACTCGATGGCGCTGCGATCAGCCATGGCCGAAAAGCTCCTTCCGGAGTGGAGAGCACACGGTGCGGTAGGTAGGCACCTGCTCATCTGGTCATACAGTTCAGGTCGGACTTTCCAAAGGAGACATGCCCTGCGAGACGGGCACGATTGGATGACGGTTCGCGTGCAGGCGGCCGGTCTGCAGGTCGATCGGGGCGAGAAGCCGGGTCGTTGGCGGTGTGCGGGAAGCCTGACTACTTGCCTGACTACGCCCCTGGACATTGGCGGACGTCGAGCCACCCGGAAGGACCTCTGAGCACGTCAGATGCACAGGTCTTCGGATGTCGATCTTCGCTCGTAATGAATAGGTCGTCGGTTCGATTCCGACAGGCGGCTCCACCCCAAGGCCCCTTCCGCTCACGGAAGGGGCTTCTTGCTGAGGACTGCGATCATCAGGAATGGCCTCAAGCGGCGGCTTGGCGCGTACGGTGGGGATTGTGGTTGTTTGATCTCTCCCGGCCCGTGGTGTGGTCGGGCGGCACCGCCGGGAGCGGCACCATGCGGACCAAGGGTGGGGGAGCGCCTGAGGCGCGTTCCCCCTGGGATGAGATCGTCCCCTCACTCTGGATGGGCGGTCACTACTACCGCGATGCAGCGGGTCTGAGAGCGCCGGTCGTCGTTGGGTCGGAGTTCGACTTGGTGATCAGCCTCTACACGCGGGAGGGGCATGGTCCCGACGGTGGAGTGGAGCATCGTTGCGTGGAGGTGCCGGATGGCCCGTTGACCGCCGACCAGATCGAGTCGATCTGCGCACTGGCCGAGTCCGCCGCAACGGCGGTCGGCGCCGGTCGGCGGGTTCTCGTCCGTTGCCACTCCGGCTACAACAGATCGGGACTTGTCGCAGCCCAGGCCCTCATCAACTTGGGATACGGCACGGACGACGCGATCTTTTTGATCCGGTACCGCCGGTCGAAATGGGCGCTGAACAACCCGCTCTTCGTCGACTACCTGAACACCGGTTTGCATGTGGCGCGGCTGCTGGTAGGGCTCGAAGCTTGATCCTAACGCGGGTGGATCCTGTGTCAGCCGAGGATCAGTGGGAGTTTGGCGGCCAGTTCGCCCAGGGCCGAGGTGTCGGTGGCGGGGCGTCGTCCGGTTCCGATGAGGAGGGCGTCCGTGTCCGAGAAGGAGGTCGGGAACGGTGCTCCGGCCAGCTTTTCCAGGGAGGCGCGGCAGGCCGCCAGGGTGTCGGCGGGTGGTGGGGTGATCGACGGCAGGTGGGCCATGAGGTCCAGGTGGTGCAGGGTCCATTCCATGACGTAGGCGGACAGGTAGTCGCCTACGGTCAGCACCTCGTCGCGGGTGCTGACGCGGACGGTGGGGTCGGCGAGTTCGGCGGCGCGTCCCGCGGCGGAGCCGACGTCGTCGAAATGGAACTTGAGCAGGCTCGGGTCGCCGTAGGCCGCGGCCAGCCGGGGGATCAGCGCGTCCAGGGGGTCCTCGCCGGTCGGGGGGTCGACGAGGTTCCAGTACGTGAGCGAGTCCACGGTCGGTTCGGTGTCGGCGGGTGTGACCAGCGTGATCAGGACGTCCTGGGCGTCGATGACCAGGTGGCAGACCAGATCCCGCACCAGCCAGCCGGTGCAGCCGGACGGCCGTTCCCAGTCCTGGCCGGAGAGCTCGCCGACCGCCGCGCGCAAGGCCGTCAAGAACGCGAGAAGAGATCCATCGCGGAAACGGTAGTACGGGACGACGTCTCCGTTGGGGTGACCGGAACTTTGCCGGAGATATGTCCGAATCGACGAGCTGCACGAGTTCTTCACCAAGGGCGCTGGCTACGCGGTCGAGATGGGGACGCAGCCGCAGACGTTGTACGGGCTGGCGGACTCACCCGTCGGCCTGGCGGCCTGGATCCTCAACCACGACGCGTACAGCTACGGCCAGATCGCGGACGCGTTCGTCGAGGGACGCCCGGCGGGCGAGCTGACACGGGACGCGATCCTCGACAACATCACGCTCTACTGGCTGACGAACACCGCGATCTCATCGGCCCGTCTCTACTGGGAGAACCCCTTCGACTTCTTCGCGGCCAAGGACGTCTCCATCCCGGCCGCGCTGAGCGTCTTCCCGCACGAGCTGTACCAGGCCCCGCGTAGCTGGGCGGAGCAGGCGTATGACGAGCTGGTCTACTTCAACGAGGTCGACAAGGGCGGGCATTTCGCGGCCTGGGAGCAGCCGCGGCTGTTCTCCGAGGAGGTCCGGGCCGGGCTCCGGCCGCTTCGCTAGCCGCGACGGCGGTTGTCAGGCGGGTACCGGGGCGTCCAGGTGCTGGGAGAGGACGTCCAGGTGGGTCCGGTGGGCTTCGGCGTGGCGGCGGCGGCCGGCCTCGGTGATCCGGACGAAGACGCCGCGACGGTCGTTCTGGCAGAGGGCGCGTTCGACGAGCCCGTGCTTCTCCAGGCGCGCGACCGTGCGGGAGAGGGCGCTCTGGCTCAGGTACATGTGGGACAGCAGGTCCTGCATGCGGCAGTCGTCGCAGCCGACCTCGACGAGACGGTCGAGGGTCTCGAACTCGCTCATCGTGAGCCCGTGGGACTCCTGCAGCTCACGATCAAGGTGGCAGGCGATCCGGTTGTAGGACGTCAGAAGGCCGCGCCACCGTCCCACCAGGGCGTTCTCGGAGTCCATGGCGCGGATTCTACCATGCGGGCACATTAGATGCATCTGAATTTAATGCTTGGACATCAGATGCATGTGCATGTAATCTTCCCCCTCGTGACTATCACCGACACATCCACATCGCCCGCGATCGCGGCTCCCGCGCCGGCCTACGAGCAGAGGTGGACGCCTCGCCTGTGGGGTCTCCTCGCCGTGCTGTGCGGCGTGTTGTTCCTGGACGGCCTGGACGTGTCCATGGTGGGCGTGGCTCTGCCCTCGATCGGTTCCGAGTTGGGCCTGTCCACCACCGCCTTGCAGTGGATCGTGAACGGCTACGTGCTGGGGTACGGGGGGTTGCTGCTCCTGGGCGGCCGCACCGCCGACCTCCTCGGACGGCGCCGCGTGTTCCTGACCGCTCTGGCGGTGTTCGCGGTGGCCTCGCTGGTCGGCGGCCTGGTGAACGACGGCACCCTGCTCATCGTCACCCGGTTCGTCAAGGGCCTCGCGGCGGCGTTCACGGCCCCCACCGCCATGTCCATCCTGACCACGACGTTCCATGAAGGACCGGCGCGCAACCGGGCCCTGTCGATCTTCACGGTGTTCGGCGCCAGCGGGTACTCGTCCGGGCTGATCCTGGGCGGGATGCTCACCGGGTTCGGCTGGCGCTGGACGTTCCTGACCCCGGTGCCGCTGGCTGTGCTCGCCCTGGTCGCCGGCTTCGCGCTGATCCCGCGGGACCGTCCCGCCGCCCAGGGGGGCCATGACCTGGTGGGCGCCGTGACGCTGACCTCGGGGATGCTGCTGGCCGTCTACACCGTGGTGTCCGCGCCTGAACGCGGCTGGCTCGACCCGTTGACCGTCGGCTCGTTCGCTCTGGCCGTGTCGCTGCTCGCCGGGTTCGTGGCCACCGAGAACCGGGTCGCGCATCCCCTGATCCGGCTGGGCATCCTACGGATCGCCTCGATCGTGCGGGCCAACCTCAGCATCGTGGCGCTGTTCGGCTCCTACCTCAGCTTCCAGTTCATGATGACCCTCTACCTTCAGGACGTCCTGCGCTGGTCGCCGCTGCGGATGGCGCTCGCGCTGCTGCCCGGCGGGCTGCTGGTCGCGTTCAGCTCGCCGTTCATGGGACGGCTCATCGACCGGTACGGCACGCCCCGGCTGATCGTCACCTCGATGACCTCGCTGAGCCTGGGCTACGCCTGGTTCCTGGCCACCGCGGGGAACTCACCGCACTACCTGGCCACGATCCTGCCGTCCATGCTGCTGCTCGGCGGCGGGTTCGCGTTCGGGTTCAGCTCGATCATGGCCCAGGCCACCGAGGGCATCCACGACGACGAGCAGGGCCTGGCCTCCGGGCTGGTGCAGACCTCCGGCCAGGTGGGCGCCGCGCTGGTGCTGGCCGTGGTCACGGCCCTGGTCGCGGGCGGCTCGCATGCCGGCGCCGCCGCGGCCGACTTCAGCCCGTACCACCCGGGTGTGAACCTCGTCACCGGCGTCGCGCTGGCAGGGCTCGCGTTCAACGTGGTCCCGCTGGCGAGGCGGTACCGGCCCGAGCACGTCCAGTCCGACTAAGCCCAAGCGAGAACCAGAGAACACAAGTGTGGGCGCCCTCCCCCCGAGGCAGGGCGCCCACACTGCTTGAGGTCCCCGTACTTATCGGGGCCGCTTCCAGAATGAACGGCGCTGGCCCCGCTCGAATTCCGGCTTCTGCTGGACGATGTCGCCGAGCACTCGAAGCGTCTCGTCCCACAGTTCGTCGAAGCGGGCGTCGGACATGCCGCCCCAAGCGGCGTCCTTCAGGGACGTGAGTGCCCTCACCAGCCACGACAGGGTCTCGTCCTGCAGAGGCCGGGCGAGCCTTTCGAGCGTCGGCAGCGCGGTGTAGAGCAGGTACGCCCTGCGTCCATCCCGGTCGGCCGAGGCCACCGCCTGGAGTTCTTCAAGGAGCTTGGCGAACTCGGCCGCCGTCTCGGGCGTGAGGCCGCGCTTGCCGGTACGCGCACGCGCGCTACGCCGTGACGGCGGGAACAGTTCCCTCTCGGCTTCGATGAAGCCGTCGGTGCTGAAGCTCGCGTCGTAGGCGGACGGCGGAGGAGGCCCACCGGGTGCGCCCTGTGGGGCGGCGCCGTAACCTCCCGCCATCATCGGAGCGGGCGGAACGGCCCCTGCCACACGGGGGGGAACAGCCCCTGACGGCGTGAGAGGAAGGCCCCCCGGTGGAACGGCCCAGCCGTCCGGTGGCTCGACCGGCTGGACGACGTGGTGCGGGTCGCCGCCCTCGGCCACGACCCGGCTGTCCACGGCCACGAACGCGGTGAAGCGGCACAGCACGTTGAAGCGCAGGGATGTGGCGACGATGCGCTTCTCAAGGTCGAACGATCCGGAGACGGCGTAACGGTCCTCCAGGTCGCGGAGGTGGGCGCGGGCCCAGATCGCTCCGGCCGCCGGTGCCTTGGTCTCGGTGCCCGTGACGCGCCGTTCCCAGGAAGAGCCGTCTGAAGCCGTGCCCCGCACGACCACGCCTCCGGAGGGGGACCCGCGGAAGCGGCCCGACACGACCAGCGGCACGCCCGGGTACAGGGCGCCGATCCGCCGCGGCGCCACGGTGTCCTGGACGAACTCCAGCCCGTCCACGGGACGCACGTCCAGGTCCGTGACGAGCGGGGCGCCGATGCGGTGGTGGATGTGCTCCATCGCCTCGTCCAGCCGGTCCTCCGATTCGACCAGCTCGAACCGGCCCTGGCCCGCGTCGGCCAGCCGTCCCAGGAAGCCGGCGTTCACGGCGCGGTCGATGCCGACGGTGTGGACGCGGGCACCGCGCAGCCGCGGGACCAGCCGGGCCAGGATCTGATCCTCGTTCCCGACCTGGCCGTCCGTGATCAGCACCAGGACGCGGTCGCGTCCGCCCGCGTCGGCGAGCAGCCCGCACGCCTCCTCCAGCGGCGACAGCATCTCCGTGCCGCCGCGAGCGTCCAGCGAGGCCAGGTGCTCGACGGCGCGGAACCGGTTGCGGTCGGTGCCCGCCACCAGGCCGAGGCCGAGGTCGCGCGGACGCTCGACGACGTTGTCGAACGACAGCACGGCGAACCGGTCGGCGTCGGTGAAGGTGTCGACGATCCGGGCGGCCGCGCGCCGGGCCGCGACCATCTTCCAGCCGCTCATGCTGCCCGAACGGTCCAGGACCAGCACGATGTCGCGCGGGCGCGGGGTGCCCTCGCCGGACGGGAGGACCGTCAGCGCGAACGTCCCCTCGGCCCCGTCCTCGTCCGGTGTGAGGGTGAGCGACGTCCCGGCGCCGCCGGACGCGGCGGCGTAGTCGAGGAGGAGGATGAAGTCGCGGTTCAGCCGTTCGCCGGGGTACAGGCGCACGGTCGTCCGCCCGTCCACGGAGTCCTCGGCGACGGCGTGCAGGGACGAGCGGACGCCCGTGAGCTCCAGCCCCGCCGGGTCGATGTCGGCCGTGATCGACAGCCGGACCGGGTTGGGGAAGCCGGGCAGCAGCACCGGCGGGCTGATGCGGGACGCGTCCGGCACCGCGTCGGTGTCGGCGGCGACGCCCGACCCGGCCTGTTCGTCGTCCAGGGGCGTGCCCGGGATGTAGCGGGGCGCGACGACCAGGGGGAAGCGGAACGTGGCGGCGGCCGGGCCTCCGAAGGGCCGCTGCTCGTAGGGGAGGGGCTGGTTGAGCGTCAGCCGCACCGTCACCCGCTCGCCGGGCAGGATGTTGCCGACCCGCATGGTGAAGACGTCGGGACGGTCCTCTTCGGCGATCGCGGCGCGCTTGCCGGCGGCGATGGCGGCGTCGTAGTCCTGCCGGGCCTGCGCGCGTTCCTTGAGCACTCCGTCGATGACCCGGTCGGCGGCCTCCATGCGCAGCGCGGTCACGGCGGCGCGGTCGGGCAGCGGGAAGATGTAGGTGGCCTCGAGCGGCACGTCGAACGGGTTGCGGAAACCTTGCACGACCTCGATGGAGGCGGCCAGGCCGGTGATGGACGCGCGCACGTCGACGGTGTCGAGCGGCAGGTTGCCCCGGTCGGTGGTCAGCGCGCCGAGCCCGCCGTCGGGGGCCGGTGGCGCCTCGGGCTCGGGCAGCGGAGCGATGTGCAGGGTCACTTGGACCTCCCAGGCGGTTCGGCGGTTCGGTCATGGGCGTCGGGTGATGCGGTGTCGCGGAGCAGGCCGCGCCGCCTCAGCTCGTCCAAGAACGGACGGGCGGCACGGCCGATCGCGGCGAGGTCTTCTGCGGAGAGATGGCCGGTTGTTGCGAGGTCGTCGAGGAGCACGGTGACGCCGGGGGCCAGCCGCACGCCCTGCACAGGCTCCGGGGTGTGCCGGACGCCGTTCGCCTCGTTGGGGGGCGGCGCGGAGGGCTGGGCCGCCCAGAAACGGGCGCGTCCGCGTTCGCGCCCCGGTTCCGGTTCCAGACGTGCCGGAGCAGGGAGGTCCCGGAGTCCGGCGATCTCGCTCAGCGTCGCGTCGGTGGCCCCGGCGAGCTCGACCTGGATCTCGGCGATGCTGCGGCCCGTGGCCTGGCGGCGCTTCACGGCGACGAGTTGCAGCAGGTGGCGCGGCCCGTAGAGCGCGGTGCGGCCACGCCGCCCCAGCGGCGGGTCGATCAGGCCGATCGTGGTGTACCAGCGGATCAGGCGCTCGTTGGGCAGGTCGCGGACCCGGCCGTTGGCCCGCCGTCCGGACGCCTCGGCGCCGTCGGCGCTGAGCGCGGCGGCGGCCCGCTCGGCCAGCTCGGCGATCGTCCAGGGTGCGTCCATGGACCGATAGTGACACTGTAATGATGACAGTGTCAATGTCCGGGCATGGCCGCCGGTCACCACGAAGACGTCAAAGTCCTTGAACGGCGCGGGGCGCTGGCGCACGCTTGCGTCCAGCGGCAAGCGGAGGCCGGGTGGGGCCGCCGGGAGGGGAGAGGCCCGTGTTGCGCAGCGGCGGTGGTCCCGGCGCGTCCGGCGCCGGCGCCTCCGCCTGGTCGCGGTACCGCGCGCTCGCCGCCGAGAACCGCAGGGAACGCGTGGTGGTCCGCGCATTGCTCTCGCTCGGCGCCGGGGTGGTGGCGGCCGGGCTGAGCATGTGGTGGGCGGGGATCGCCGTGGCGGTCGGCGCGTTCGCAGGGCACACGGTGTACGAGCGCGTCCGTCCCAGTCCTGTGACCAACTGGCGGCGCGGGGCCGTGGCCGAGCGGCGCACCGGACGGCGGCTGGCCGCGCTCGACCCGGCGGGCTTCCACGTTCTCCACGACAGGGCGCTGCCGGGCACGCCCGTCACCAATCTCGACCACCTGGTGGTCGGCCTGACCGGGGTGTACGCCATCGCGAGCCGCCGCTGGCGTCGCGGCGTTCGGCTGTGGACGGAGGGCGACCAGGTGTGGGCCGGACGCAGGCCCGCGGGGAACGTGCGGGCATCGGCCGTCCGCGCCGCGGCCATCGTCGCCGAGCTGCTGGGCGGCGAGCTCGACTACAAGATCGGGGTCGAGGCCATGGTGTCCGTGCACGGGGCGCGCCCGTCACGGGGCGGGCTCCGGTCCGGGATCGGGGACGAGGCAGTGGAGTTCCAGCGCGCCCGCGCCCTCCCGCGTGTCATCTCCGGACGCCCGGTCGTCTTCACCAGCGCCCAGGTCGCGACGATCGCCGCGGCGGCGGAACGCGCGCTGCCACCGATGATCGAATAGATGATCGCGAAATGGCGTGGACGCTGGTCCAGAAAAGGATCACAATTCCGCTGTCCATGGCGAACCAGTGACGCGCTGTGCGACCATCAGTTGCAGTGGCGGCATGTCGGAGCAACCTCGCTTGTCGAGGGCTGTGGAACGCGCCAGGTAACCCCGACATAGGGCTCTAAGTGCGACAACTCCCAATATTCCGCGCAACGATGCATTGAGCCGAGGCGTCGCCCGCCAAATGTCAGTAAAGGGTTACGGCCATTTGTGGACTGCGCCGTTCGAGTTTTTGAAAGCGCATGTCAGAAGACCCGGAACCCTCTACTTTGCTGCGCATGGACGACCGCCGACTGGTCAGGGCCCTGCGCGCGCGGGAGCCCGGTGCCCCGGCCGCCCTCTACGACGCCTATGCGAACCGGCTCTACGCCTACTGCTGGTTCCTGCTGCGCGAGCGGGACGCGGCCCAGGTGGCGCTGCGCGAGGCCCTCATCGTGGCCGACGCCCATGTGGACAGGCTCCGCGATCCCGACCGGCTGGCCCCCTGGCTGTACGCGGTGGCGCGGCTGGAGTGCCACCGGCGGCTCCCCGGTCGCGCGCTCGCCCCCGACCTGCCCGTCGCCACCCACGACCAGGACGACGTCGACCAGCGCGTGATGGCCTGGCAGGCGGTGCTGGCCCTGGACGTCCTCAGCCGGGAGGCGCTGGAGCTGCGGGTGCGGCACCGGCTCCCGGTGACCGATCTGGCCGCGATCCTCGACCTGCCGGTACGGGCCGCCCAGCTCGCGCTCGACCGGGCCCACACCGAGCTGGGCGCCGCCCTGACCGCCGAGATCCTGGCCCACCAGGGGCCGTACGGCTGCGAGGCGCGCGGCCGTCTGCTGCGCGAACGGCACCACCGGCACGGCCAGATCGACGCAGGTCTGCGCCGCGCGCTGCTGCGGCACACCGAGGAGTGCCCTGTCTGCGGGGCCTTCCGCCCCCGCGCCATCTCGGCCGCCAAGGTCTTCGGCCTCCTGCCGCAGGCCGAACCTCCCGAGGAGTTGCGCGTCCGCGTGATGAGCGGGTTCCTCGGCCCCGAGCTGGCCGACTACCGCCTCTTCGTGGCCACCCGGGTGTCGGACTTCGCGCCCAGCGGCTTTCCCGTCCAGGCACGCCCGCGGGAGCCGTCGCGGGCCGCCGGCGCCGCCGAGCGCGGGACCCACAACCCGGCCCTGCGTTTCCTGCACAGGCTCGCCGTGCCGTGGCAGCCCGCTTCGTGTGAGGCATCGAGCGCGCGTGGCGGGTCCGGAGCGCGGGACGTGCAGCACGCCGCCGCCCGCAGGCTCGCGGTCGGGTGCGTCTCGGCCGCCCTGCTCATCAGCGGAGGTACGGCCGTGGCGCGGGCGCTGCTGCCCCCGCAGCACCACGCTGGCACGTCCATGGGGGAAACGAGCCCGGACGAGGCCGTGCCGACCGCGATCTCCCAGCCGCCCCCGCGCGACCCCGAGGCATCCGACGACGACGGCGCCCGCATGCCCGTGTCGGCGACCTTCCCGCTCGGCGCGCTCGCCTCGTCCGCCCCGCCGTTCGCGCTCCCCTGGCCGCCGGCCCCCGGTGATCTCGGACCGTCCGGCGGCGCCGGGGCGGGCGGTCCAGGCCCGCGCGGCGGCACCCTCTCGGCCGCCCCCCTCTTCCTCGACCTGGCCGACCGCTCGCACGGCACGATCGAGCTGCGGGCCTCGGGCGGGCCGGTCGCCTGGTCCGCCCGGCCGTGGGGCGCGGTACGGCCCAGCGCCACGTCCGGCCGGCTGGCGGCGGGACGGGCGGTCAGGCTCACGGTGCAGGTCTCCCGCACGTCCCGGTCGCAGGGCGAAGGGGGCCTGATCCTCAACCCCGGGCGCATCGAGGTGCGCGTCACCTGGCGTCCCGGCACCGCGCCGCAACCCGAGCCGGGCAGTCCCACCCCCTCACGCGCGCCGGTGTCGCCCACGGAGCCGTCCAGCCCGCCGCCGACCTCGCCCACGGAACCGCCCGCATCCCGGCCGCCCGCGCCGTCCGATCCGCCTCCGGATCCGTCCCGGAGCCCCGCGACGCCCTCGTCGAACGGCGCGAGCGGGCCGAAGCCGGGCTCATAAGCCCAGTTCACAAGCAGTTTGTGTCGGTCGTGGCCTCGGCCGCCCGCGTGCCCTACCTTCTGGTCTTGATCATCCACGGGGGGATGCAGCACGGTAGGGGGAACCGTGTTTCTGAACGCGGGGTCAAGGGGCGTGCGCGCGGCCGCAGTCCTCATGCTGGGCGGGGCGCTGGCCGCCCTTGCCGCGCCGGGGGACGTGCGTGCCGACCCAGCCCCTAGCGCACGGGACGTCGAACGCGGCAAGGAGCGGGTGCGCAGGCAGGCCGCCGAGGTCGGGCGCACCAAGGCCAGGCTGGCTCAGGCACGCGGCGAGTTGGAGCGGCTCTCCGCCGGCTCGGCACTGGCCGTGGAGCGCTACCACGGCGAGGTCGTCCGGCTCGTGCGTGCCCGCGCCGCGTACCAGGCCGTCCAGGCGCGGCTGGCCGAAGCGGGACGCAGGGTGGAGGCGGCCAAGGCGGAACTCGCCGTGTTCGCCGCCGCCGCGTACCGGACCGGCGGCGGCAACGCCTGGCCTGCGGTCGTGGCGGGGCACGGCGGCCCTCAGGGCTTCATGGACAGGGCCGCGATGGCGGAGATGCTGGCACGGCAACGCGCGGGCGCCCTTCAGAAGGTCCAGGCCGCCGTGTACGTCGCGGAGGTGTTCCACCGGCAGGCGCGGGCGGCGTACGACGAGCAGCGCACCGCCACGCAACGCGCGGAGGCCGCCAAGCGTTCCGCCGAAGCCGCCGTCGCCCGGCAGAACGAGGCCGTGCGGCGGCTCAAGTCCAGGAAGGGCGTGCTCGAGAAGCGGCTCGGCATCGCCCGCGCCAAGGCCGCCGAGCTGGAACGCGCACGCGAGAACGCCCTGAAGCAGGTCCCGGTCAGCATTCCGGTCAGCAAAGGACCGGTCACCAACAGCCCGTCCAGCAAAGGACCGGTCACCAAAGGGACGGCACCCGGGCGCACGCTGTCCGCCTCGCGGCGTGGCGCTATCGTGGCGCGGGCCGCGCTCAGGTGGCTGGGAACGCCCTACTCATGGGGTGGCGGCAACGCGAACGGCCCCACGTACGGCATAGCGCACGGGTCCCGCATCCATGGGTTCGACTGCTCGGGGCTGGCGCTGTACGCGTGGGACAAGGCCGGGGTGCGGCTCGACCACTGGACGGGCACGCAATGGACGTCGGGGCCGCGCGTCCCGTTGCGGCGGATGATCCAGGGGGACCTGGTGTTCTTCGCCCACAACACCTCGAACCCCAGCACGATCCACCATGTCGGCATCTACATCGGCCGCGGGCGGATGGTGGAGGCCCCGTACACAGGGGGACGGGTTCGCATCTCCAGCATCTGGCGTAACGGCCTCATCGGCGCCGTCCGCCCGGCGGGCTGAGCCCGCCCCGGTGCGGCGTGACCGGGACCGTACGGCGTCGGGAGCGGGACAACGCCGTACAGGTCGCGTCATCCGCGGGTGCGCCTAGTGGTGGTCGCCCTGCTCGGCGGCGCGCTTGAGCGAGCGCTCGATCTCCAGCTCGGCCTCGACCCGGCCCACCCAGCTTGCGCCCTCGACGGACTTGCCGGGCTCCAGGTCCTTGTACACCTCGAAGAAGTGCTGGATCTCCAACCGGTCGAACTCGGGCACGTGGTGGATGTCCCGCAGGTGCTCCTGCCGGGGGTCGGTGGCGGGGACGCACAGCACCTTGTCATCGCCGCCGGCCTCGTCGGTCATCCGGAACATCCCCACCGCCCTGCAGCGGATCAGGCAGCCGGGGAACGTGGGCTCCTGGAGCAGCACGAGGGCGTCGAGGGGGTCCCCGTCCTCACCGAGGGTGTGCTCGATGAAGCCGTAGTCGGCGGGGTACTGGGTCGAGGTGAACAGCATCCGGTCCAGCCGGATGCGGCCGGTCTCGTGGTCCACCTCGTACTTGTTCCGCTGGCCCTTCGGGATTTCAATCGTGACGTCGAAATCCAAGATGTCCTCCGCTCCCCTGCGCGGTCGCAGTGATTCAGTCTTCCCGGGTCGCCGTTCACCGGGGTCCCCGTGCGCGCGGCCGGTCTCACCAGGCCCGCGCAGAGAATGTTCTCCTATACCAGGATGTCGCACGTCCGTGAGTGCCGAGCAGGAGAGGTACGGCCACGTGCCCAGACACGCCAGGATCATGGCCTTGAGCACGCTGGCATCCCTCCACGTCTTCGCCCTCTCCGCCGGTGCGGCAGTGGTGAAATTCACACCCGAGCGGGCACCGGAGTCGCGGCCCGCGGCGGTGGCGGGGCGTGCGCCGGTGCTCACCTCGGCCGTTCGCCCGGCCGCGGGCACCACCGCCCCCGTACCGGATCCGGCCGCGCTGAGCAGGCGGCTCGTCCCGCTGCTCGCGGGCGCGGACACCCGGATCGGCGCGGTCGTGACCGACGTGGCGACCGGACGGGTGCTGTTCGCCTCGCGCGCCGACGAGCCCGCGACACCCGCGTCCACCACAAAGCTCGTCACCTCGGTGGCGGCGCTGGCCACCCTCGGCCCCGCGCACCGCATCACCACCCGGACCGTACGGGGTTCTGACGGCGGCGTCGTGCTGGTAGGCGGCGGGGATCCCACCCTGACGGCGCGCCCCTCACGCAAGCAGGGCCTTGAGTACGCGTCGCTGCCCGAGCTTGCGCGCCAGACCGCCACCGCGTTGAAGGCGTCCGGTGTGCGGCGCGTGGACTACGACGTGTCCGCCTACCGAGGCCCGCGTGCCGCCTACGGATGGAAGCCCAACTACCTGCCGGACGGCGAGCTGGCCCCGCTCTCCGCGCTGACCGTCGACCGGGGACGAAGAGCCCCGGGCGATTCCAAGGGGAACGGCCGCGTCTCCAACCCCGCCGCGTCCGCGACAGCGGCCTTCGCCAAGCTGCTCACCCGATACGGCGTGACGGCCCGCGCAGGCCGCTCGACGACGGCGCCCGCGCAGGCCGTCCAGTTGGGGGCCGTGCGGTCGCCGACGGCCGCCGAACTGGTCGAGCACCTCATGACCGAGAGCGACAACGACGTGGCCGAGGCCATGGCCCGCCAGGTCGCCCTCAAGACCGGGCGCCCAGGAACGTTCGCCGACGCCTCCCAGGCGGTGATGCGGGCGCTGGCGGGCCTGGGCGTGCGCGGCGGGATCCGGGTGAACGACGGCAGCGGGCTGTCCACCGCCAACCGGATCACCCCCGCCGCGCTCGCGTCCGTCATCGCCCTGGCCGCGTCCCCGGACCACCCACGCCTGCGCGCCGCGATCACAGGGATGCCCGTGGCGGGGTTCTCCGGCACCTTGGACGCCCCCCGCTACACGGCGCCGTCCACCCGTGGCGGGGCCGGTGTGGTGCGCGCCAAGACGGGCACGCTCAACGGTGTCAGCACCCTCGCCGGGATCGTTCACGACGCCGACGGCCGGGTCCTGGCGTTCGCGTTCATGATGGGCGACGGCAAGGGACCGGTCGATCCCGGCAGGCTCGACCGGCTGGCCGCCGCCGTGGCCTCCTGCGGCTGCCGGTGAGCGCGTCCGGGACCCGCGGGGCGCCGCGGCATGGCCACGGGTTTGCCATGCCGTTCCCGGACGTGTGGCGGAGGCTGGACGGGAGATAACCAGGGGGGTCGTTCGTTGAACGAACGAGCAGGGCGCTCCGGCGCCGCTACCCGGAACGTACGGTGGAGTACATGAGCGCCTCAATGATCGACTGGAACCTGGCCGTTCAGACCGGCACCCGGCTCCTGCGGCCCGGTCCGCAGGTCGGCCATGAAGAGGCCCGCGCGGTCGTGGAACAGCTACGCGAGCTGTCCCGGGACGCGCAGGGGTACGTCCGCGATTTCACCGGGATGCGGGCCGAGGAGGATCCGGCGCCCGCGACGATCGTCGACCGTCCCGGCTGGATCCGCGCGAACGTGGACGGCTTCCGCGTGGTGCTGGAGCCGCTCATGGAGCAGATGGCCGAGCGCCGCGGCCCCGGGCTGCTGGGCGGCGGCGCGGGCGGCGTGGTCGTCCAGGCCGTCGGGTCCCGCGTGACCGGGATGCAGGTCGGCGCGATCCTGGCGTACATGGCCGGGCGCGTGCTCGGCCAGTACGAGCTGTTCCTGCCGCCGGACCCGGACGGCCGCGCGCCCACCGGGCGGCTCACCCTCGTCGCGCCCAACATCGTCCACGTGGAGCAGGAGCTGGGCGTCGACACCCGCGACTTCCGGCTCTGGGTGTGCCTGCACGAGGAGACGCACCGCGCCCAGTTCACGGGCGTGCCGTGGCTGCGCGAGTACGTGCAGGACCAGATGACCCGGTTCCTGCTGGCCTCCGACATCGACCCGGGCGCGATGCTGGACCGGCTGCGGGACGTGACCGACGCCGTCACCGACGCCATCAGGGGCGGCGAGGGCAACCTGATCGACGCGATCCAGTCGCCCGAGCAGCGCGAGATCCTCGACCGTCTCACCGCCGTGATGACGCTGGTGGAGGGGCACGGCGACTACGTGATGGACGCGGTCGGCCCGGAGGTCGTCCCGTCCGTCGAGGAGATCAGGTCGCGCTTCCAGGGACGCCGCGAGGGCGGCAACCGGCTCGACAAGACGATCCGGCGGCTGCTGGGCCTCGAACTGAAGATGAAGCAGTACGCCGAGGGCTCGGTGTTCGTCCGGCACGTGGTCGGCGAGGCGGGCATGGACGGCTTCAACAAGATCTGGGATTCTCCGGAGACGCTGCCCACCCACGCGGAGATCAAGGAGCCGTCCCTGTGGATGGACCGTGTCATCGGCCCGCGCGCCCTGGACGCCGCGCCTCCCAAGGCCGCCGGGGCGGAGACCGAGTGACCCGAGCCCTGGTCGGGCATGGGGCCTGATCCGGCCGTCGCCGCCGTACGGCTGGCGGTACGGCGGTCGCTCGCCGGCCTGCCGCCCAGTGCGATGGTCCTGGCCGCTTGTAGCGGCGGCGCCGACTCGCTGGCGCTGGCCGCCGCGCTGGCGTTCGAGGCCCCGCGTTCGCAGCCCGGAGGACGCCCGGCCGGGGGCGTGACCATCGACCACGGCCTCCAGGAGGGCTCTGCCGCCCGCGCCGCCAAGGTGGTACGGGTGCTCGCCGACCTTGGCCTGGATCCGGCCGGGTCGGTGGCGGTCGTCGTAGGGGATCGCGGCGGCATCGAGAACGCCGCCCGTGAAGCGCGCTACGCGGCCTTGGACGAGGCGGCGGTGCGCTTGCGAGCGGCCGCCGTCCTTCTGGGACACACCCGCGATGACCAGGCCGAAACGGTGCTGCTCGGGCTCGCCAGGGGGTCGGGGGCACGTTCCCTGGCGGGGATGCCGCCTTCGTTCGTCCGGACCTATGAGAAGGACGGGGCTGAGAACGGGCTCGCCAGGGGGTCGGGGGCACGTTCCCTGGCGGGGATGCCGCCTTCGTTCGTCCGGACCTATGAGAAGGACGGGGCTGAGAAGGACGGGGCGAAGGTGCGCTACCTCCGTCCCCTGCTGGACCTGGACAGGGCCACGACCAGGCGCGCATGCGAGGCGATGGGCCTCGACCCCTGGGACGATCCGCACAACGACGATCCGGCGTTCACGCGCGTCCGCGTACGCCACGAGGCCCTGCCGGCCCTTGAGAAGGCGCTGGGGCCTGGAGTGGCGGAGGCACTGGCCCGGACGGCCCGGCTGCTGCGCGACGACGCCGACGCGCTCGACGACATCGCCGCCCGCGCCTACGCCGAAGCACTCGTACCGGACGAAGACCCGGAACCCCACGCGGAACCCGGCGCGGGACATGACGTGGAACTCGATGTGGAAAGGCTCGTGGCGCTGCCGCGCGCCGTCCGCACCCGCGTACTGCGCATGGCGGCGATCCGCGCCGGAAGCCCACCGGGTACCCTCGCGGCGGTCCATGTCGAGGAAGTGGATCGGCTGATCACGGCGTGGCGCGGGCAGCGGCACGTGGACCTCCCCGGAGGGCTGCAAGCGATCCGGCGGTATGGGAGGCTGCTTCTCGGCCCCGGCCGGGCACGGCCGCGCGACGCCTCAGATCGGTGACGGCAGGGCAAGAGGGTGGGTTTGTGGACGAGAAGGACCTGGGCGCCGACCTGGCCAAAGTACTGATCCCGCAGGACCAGCTGCGCGCCAAGGTGCGCGAGCTTGCCGCGCAGATCGACGCCGACTACGCGGGCCGCGACCTGCTGCTGGTCGGCGTGCTCAAGGGCGCCGTCATGATCATGGCGGACCTGGCGCGGGAACTGCACACCGCGGCGTCGATGGACTGGATGGCGGTGTCGTCCTACGGCTCGGGCACCAAGTCCTCGGGCGTGGTGCGGATCCTGAAGGACCTGGACACCGACATCCTGGACCGGCACGTCCTGATCGTCGAGGACATCATCGACTCGGGGCTCACACTGTCCTGGCTGGTCAGCAATCTGCGCTCGCGCAATCCCGCCTCGCTGGAGATCTGCGCGCTGCTGCGCAAGCCGGAGGCGGTCAGAACCGAGATCGACTGCCGGTACCTGGGGTTCGACATCCCCAACGAGTTCGTCGTCGGCTACGGGCTGGACTACGCCGAGAAGTACCGGAACCTGCCGTTCGTGGGCACCCTGGCCCCGCACGTGTACGGCGGCGAGGGAGCCTGACGCCGCGTCCGGCCCGCCGCGGCCCGGACCTGACATCCCGGCCGCGATCACCTAGCGTGGAACGAACGCCTCGACGCGATCCGGGCGTGCCGCACAAGCGTTCCGCACGGTGTCCCGCCCGGTGTCCGCTCAATGCCCGCCCGGCGTCCGCCCGGCGCGAACCAGGGCGGCACGGAGTGACCGGCGGGGAACAAAGGGAACGTACCGGATCGTTGCAAGGGGCGTCGGCGGCTCAGTCGCGCCGCGGTGTACCGTCGATATCCCGGGCTTGGTGACGGGTGACCATGACGGGCGAGATCGCTAGGTCAGGAGGGACGGCACCCCGAAGGGGTAACCGATAATGGACGTGAAGCGCTATTTCCGCGGGCCGCTGCTGTGGATCCTGCTGCTGTGCCTCGGGGCTGTCTTGGTCATGTGGACCGTCAACCCCGGTCGCTCCTACGAAAAGACCGACACCTCCGAGGTGGTCACCGCGATCGAACAGGGTCGCGTGCAGTCCGCGAAGATCATTGACAAGGATCAGCGGATCGAGGTCACCCTCAAGGACGGCTCCAACCTCCAGGCGTCCTGGGTGGACGGCCAGGGGCTGCGCCTCCAGGAGGCGCTCCAGCGCCAGGCCGACGCCAACCAGCTCCCCGGCAAGTACACCGTCGAGGTGCCCAAGCAGAGCCCCCTGCTGAGCCTCCTGTTCAGCCTGCTGCCCATCATCATCATCGTTCTGATCTTCCTGTTCGTGATGAACCAGATGCAGGGCGGCGGCTCCCGGGTGATGAACTTCGGCAAGTCCAAGGCCAAGCTCATCACCAAGGACACGCCCAAGACCACCTTCGCCGACGTGGCCGGGGCCGACGAGGCCCTCGAAGAGCTGGAGGAGATCAAGGACTTCCTGCAGAACCCGGCCAAGTTCCAGTCCATCGGTGCCAAGATCCCCAAGGGCGTGCTGCTGTACGGCCCGCCCGGCACCGGCAAGACGCTGCTGGCCCGCGCCGTGGCCGGCGAGGCCGGCGTCCCGTTCTACTCGATCTCCGGCTCGGACTTCGTCGAGATGTTCGTCGGCGTCGGCGCGTCCCGCGTCCGCGACCTGTTCGAGCAGGCCAAGGCCAACGCCCCGTCGATCATCTTCATCGACGAGATCGACGCGGTCGGCCGGCACCGCGGCGCCGGGCTCGGCGGCGGCCACGACGAGCGCGAGCAGACCCTGAACCAGCTCCTGGTCGAGATGGACGGGTTCGACGTCAAGGGCGGCGTGATCCTCATCGCGGCCACCAACCGTCCCGACATCCTCGACCCGGCGCTGCTGCGTCCCGGCCGGTTCGACCGCCAGGTCACCGTGGACCGTCCCGACCTGGAGGGCCGCAAGGGCATCCTGCGGGTGCACGGCCGCGGCAAGCCGTTCGCGCCGGACGTCGACCTGGACGTGATCGCGCGCCGCACCCCGGGCTTCACCGGAGCCGACCTGGCCAACGTGATCAACGAGGCCGCGCTGCTCACCGCCCGCTTCGACCGCAAGCTGATCGACATGGACACCCTTGAGGAGTCCATCGACCGGGTGATGGCGGGCCCCGAGCGCAAGACCCGGGTGATGTCGGAGAAGGAAAAGAAGATCATCGCCTACCACGAGGGCGGGCACGCCCTGGTGGCGCACGCGCTGCCGAACGCCGACCCCGTGCACAAGGTGACGATCCTGCCGCGCGGGCGCGCCCTCGGATACACCATGACCCTCCCGATGGAGGACAAGTTCCTGACCACCAGGTCGGAGATGACCGACCAGCTCGCCATGCTGCTGGGCGGCCGTACCGCCGAGGAGCTGGTGTTCCACGAGCCGACCACCGGCGCGGCCAACGACATCGAGAAGGCCACGTCCATCGCCCGCAACATGGTCACCGAGTACGGGATGAGCGAGCGCCTGGGCGCGCGCAAGTTCGGCACCGGCCAGGGCGAGGTGTTCCTGGGCCGTGACGTGGGCCACGAGCGGGACTACTCCGAGGACATCGCCTCCGCGATCGACGACGAGGTCCGCCGCTACATCGAGAGCGCGCACGACACCGCGTGGGAGATCCTGGTCGAGTACCGCGAGGTCCTGGACGAGCTGGTGCTCCAGCTCATGGAGAAGGAGACCCTCTCCAAGGACCAGGTGCTGGAGATCTTCGCGCCGATCCAGAAGCGCCCGCACCAGAACTCCTACACCGGCTACGGCAAGCGGCTGCCGTCCGACCGGCCGCCGGTGCTGACGCCGAAGGAGCTGGCGCTGATGGGCCCGCAGGACGTGGCCGACCTGACCAAGAACAACGGCCAGGGCTCGTCCTCCGGCGACCACCAGCCCGCGGACCCCACGCACGGCGAAAGCTGACCGCTTTGGCGATCCAGTACGACGACGAGCCGCTCAGGCACGACCCGCCGGGCAGTTCCCTCCACGGCGGGCAGTTCGACCACGAGCGGATCGAGCGGGCGGTGCGCGAGATCCTGTTCGCGATCGGGGAGGACCCCGACCGCGACGGGCTCCGCGACACCCCCGCCCGGGTGGCCAGGGCCTACGCCGAGCAGTTCGCCGGCCTCCGCCAGGTCCCCGAGGACGCCCTCAACAGGGTCTTCGAGGCCGACCACGACGAGATGGTCCTGGTCAAGGACATCGAGGTCTACTCCACCTGCGTGCCCAGCGACCAGCACGTCGATGCCGTGGGCGGCCGGAAGCGGGCGTCCGCCGTCGAGGTCGGCGACGAGCTGTACACGCTCGTCCAGGGCGAGGTCGCGAGCACGACCGTCACCCGGGTCACGTCCCGCGAGGTCGGGGAGCTGGTGGAGGTGGTGACCGAGAAGGGCTCCTTCAGGGTCACCCCGGACCATCCGCTGGCCACTCCGTCGGGCTGGATGGAGGCCAAGGACGTCAGCGGCCGGTTCATCGAATGGACCGGTGCGCGAAGCCTTGGCCGCGAAGGCACCCGTCTGATCGTCGGCCGCCGGGCGAAGGAATTGGCGCTTGCCGCCGCCGTTCTGGACGCACCCGCTACGGCCGCCTCGCCATCGTCGATGGCGGACGGCTGGTATCGGCGTCATGGCTTCAAGGCCGAGTACGACGCGCCGTCGACGCTGCTGGAGTCCGAATGGGCCAGGGTGCTGGCGGTACGGACGATCTCGGCCGGGGACGCGAAGCCGTACACGGTTCACAGCTACAAATGCGAGCCTTACCCGACCTTCCTCATCGACGGCCATCTGACGCATAACTGCGAGCATCATCTGGTGCCCTTTCACGGACTGGCGCACGTGGGATACACGCCGAACGAGAAGGGTCAGATCACCGGGCTGTCCAAGTTGGCGCGGCTGGTGGACGTCTACGCGCGGCGGCCGCAGGTGCAGGAGCGGCTGACCAGCCAGGTGGCGGACGCGGTGATGGAGATCCTGGAGCCGCGCGGTGTGATCGTGGTGGTGGAGGCCGAGCATCTGTGCATGACGATGCGCGGGGTGCGCAAACCGGGGGCCAAGACCGTTACCTCGGCGGTGCGGGGTGACTTCCGGGACCATGCCGAGACCCGCGCCGAGGCCATGTCGCTGATCCTGGGACGCCACTGAGCGCCCGCCGGAACGTCCTCCCGGAGGCCGCCGGGAGGCGTGTTTCCGTTCCCGATCCCGGGGCCGGGTGGCGGCGCCCGGGGGTTGCGAGCGGGCATAGGCTGTGTCCATGACCGCGATGAACGAGGGCATGGCCGTACCGGGGCTTCCGGCACCCGGGCGGTGCCTCGTCATGGGCGTGGTCAACGTGACCCCGGACTCGTTCTCCGACGGCGGGGCGTGGTTCGACGCCGACAAGGCGATCAAGCACGGCCTCGACCTGATGGCCGAGGGCGCCGATCTGATCGACGTGGGGGGCGAGTCGACGCGTCCCGGCGCGCAGCGGGTGTCGTTGCAGGAGGAACTGCGCCGGGTGATCCCGGTGATCGAGGCGCTGTCCCAGCAGGGCGTTCCGGTGAGCGTCGACACGATGCGCGCGGAGGTGGCCGAGGCCGCCGTGCAGGCCGGGGCGCGGCTGGTGAACGATGTCAGCGGTGGTCTGGCCGATCCCGCGATGCCCAGGGTGGTGGCCGCTGCGGGCGTTCCCTACGTGGTGATGCACTGGCGCGGGCACAGTCACGACATGCAGACCCGCGCGGTGTACGAGAACGTCGTGACCGAGGTGCGGGACGAGCTGGCGCGGCGGGTGGACGCGGTGCTGCGCGAAGGCGTCGACCAGTCCATGATCATCCTGGATCCGGGGCTGGGCTTTGCGAAACGGCCCGACTCGGGGCACAACTGGGCGCTGCTGGCCCATATGGGCGTCCTGCGCGCCATGGGGTATCCGGTGCTGATCGGGGCGTCGCGGAAGGGCTTTCTGGGGCGGCTGCTGGCCGCGCCGGACGGGACGCCGCGGGCGTTCACCGACTCCGACGACGCCACGGTCGCGATCACGGCGCTGGCGGCGGCGAACGGCGCGTGGTGCGTGCGCGTGCACCGGGTGCGTCCCAACGCCGACGCGGTACGGGTGGCGGCGGCCTACCTGGCCCACGCGGGGAGCGACGCCCGATGAGCAACGCGCTCGACCGGGCCCAGCTCGAGGAGGCCAACGCCGAGTTCTACGCCGCCTTCGAGGAGGGCGACCTGGACCGGATGGCGGCGCTGTGGGCGGACGGCCCGTACGCGCCGGGCGTGAGCTGCGTGCATCCCGGCTGGTCGATGCTGCGCGGACGGGAGGAGGTGCTGCGCTCATGGGCACTGATCATGGCCAACACCAGCTACATCCAGTTCGTGCTCACCGACGTGCGCACCGACGTGTACGGTGACCAGGCCGTGGTCACCTGTAACGAGAACATCCTCACCGCGGGTGATGACAGCGAGACCGGCTTCCTCGCCGGGGGAAGCGTCGTCTCGACGAACGTGTTCGTCCGTTCCGGAGGGGAGTGGCGGCTGTTGCTGCACCACGGCTCTCCCATCCTGAACGGCGCAGAGGAAGAGTGAGCCCGACCTGATGAACCCCGCTTCGACCGGCTCGGACACCGGGTCCGCCGCGCCACGCGGCGGCCTGGACCGCATCGAGCTGCGCGGGTTGCGCGCCCGTGGCCGGCACGGCGTGCTCCCCGCCGAGCGCGAACTGGGCCAGGAGTTCGTGGTGGACGTCTCGCTCGGGCTCGACACCGCCCCCGCCGCGGCGGATGATGATCTGTCGCGTACGGTCGACTACGGTTCGCTGGCCGACCGGCTGGTGGCCGTCGTCGAAGGGGACCCCGTCAACCTCATCGAGACGCTGGCGGAACGGCTCGCGGCAGTCTGCTTGCAGGACGCGGTGGTCGCCGAGGCCGAGGTCACCGTGCACAAGCCCAGCGCCCCGGTGCCGCATCCCTTCGCGGACGTGGCCGTGAGGATCAGGAGGAGTCGCCCATGACAGCGTCCGATCGCATGCCCGACCGCACCGCCACCGGTGGCCACATGCTGGTCGCCCATCGGGTGGTCTTCTCGCTCGGCAGCAATCTCGGCGACCGCTTGGACAACATCCAGGAGGCCGTGGACGCGCTGTTCGACGCGCCCGGGCTCTCGTTCGTGGCGCTGTCGCCGGTGTACGAGACCGCGCCGTACGCCCCGCCGGGCGAGTCGATCCCCGAGCAGGGCGACTACCTGAACGTGGTGCTGGTGGCCGACACCCGGCTGCCACCGGAGAACCTGCTGGAACGCGTGCTCAACATCGAGAACTCGATGCAGCGGGTCCGCGAGGTCCGCTGGGGCCCGCGCACCCTCGACATCGACATCGTGGTGTTCGGCAACGTGAGCATGGACGACCCCGACCTGACGCTTCCGCACCCCCGCGCGCACGAACGCGCGTTCGTCCTGGTCCCGTGGGCCGACATCGAGCCGGACGTGCTGCTGGCCGGTCACGGCAGGGTCGGTGACCTGGCCGCCGCCAGGACCGCCGAAGGCGCCGCCATACGCCGCCGCGACGACCTCGTCCTCCAACCCCCTGCATGAGCGAGCCGAAGGGGCGCGGCGCCGCCTGGACTGAGGAGTGTAGGGAGCGAGGGACGAGCGACCGGAGCGACGAGGGAAGGCGGTGCCAGAGAGCGCCCCGTAGG
>NZ_BSTM01000014.1:31006-73639 GCF_030269515.1 Actinomadura sp. NBRC 104412
GTAGGTTCGCGGGTGAGCAGAGTATGAGCGGGCCGGAGGGGCGCGGCGCCGTCTGGACTGAGGAGTGTAGGGAGCGAGGGACGAGCGACCGGAGCGACGAGGGAAGGCGGTGCCAGAGAGCGCCCCGTAGGTTCGCGGGTGAGCAGAGTATGAGCGGGCCGGAGGGGCGCGGCGCCGTCTGGACTGAGGAGTGTAGGGAGCGAGGGACGAGCGACCGGAGCGACGAGGGAAGGCGGTGCCAGAGAGCGCCCCGTAGGCTCGCGGGCCAACACAGTATGAGCGAGCCGAAGGGGTGTGGTGTCGTCTGGCGACGTCCTGCGGGTTCGCGGGGGCTGCTGTGTGAGCGGGAGACACTGCATGAGACCTAGTCGTCCGGCGTTTCTTGCGGCTTTGGTGGTTTTGGCCGCTGTGATTACGTGGGCGGTGCTGGAGGCGGCTTATGTCTCGTTGCCGCCCTTGCCGTGGACGGCGGTGCCGACGTTGTTGCTGCTCGCGCTCGGGGAGGCGTTCACCGGGTGGCATGTGCTGCGTCGGATTCGGCGCAAGCCGGGCACGCAGCCGATGGAGCCGATGGTGGTGGCGCGGCTGGCGGCGTTGGCCAAGGCGAGCGCTCATGCGGCGGCGGTGCTGGCCGGGGTGTTCGGCGGGTTCGCGTTGGGAGTGTCGGATCTGCTGGACAAGACGACGCCCCGCCACGACTTCTTCGTCAGCGGGGGTACGGCGCTGTCCGCGCTGGTGCTGGTGGGCGCGGCGTTCTTTCTGGAGTACGCGTGCCGCGTCCCCAAGGGGCCTGAGGACGAGCACCAGGGCCGAGGCGCGTCCCGGGCCTGAGGTCCCCGCCCGCCTACTTGTCGATGTCGCCGACCACGAAGAACATCGAGCCCAGGATGGCGATCATGTCGGCGACCAGGTTGCCGGGCAGCAGCTCCGTCAGCGCCTGGACGTTGTTGTACGAGGCGGAGCGCAGCTTCAGCCGCCACGGGGTCTTCTCGCCGCGCGAGACCAGGTAGTAGCCGTTGATGCCGAGCGGGTTCTCGGTCCAGGCGTAGGTGTGCCCCTCGGGGACCTTCAGGACCTTGGGCAGCCGCTGGTTGATGGGGCCGGGCGGCAGGTCGGCGAGGCGGTCGAGGCAGGCGTCGGCCAGGTCGAGCGAGACGTGCACCTGGTCGAGCAGGCACTCGAACCTGGCCAGGCAGTCGCCCTCCGTGCGTGTGACGACCTTGACGGGCAGCTCGCCGTACGCCAGGTACGGCTCGTCCCGCCGCAGGTCGAAGTCGACGCCGGACGCCCGCGCGATCGGCCCGGACACCCCGTACTGAAGGATCTGCTCGCGGGTCAGGACGCCCACGCCCCGGGTGCGGGCGCGGAAGATCTCGTTCCCCATGATGATGTTCGCGATGTCGTCCATGCCCGCGCGGACCGAGGCGACGACGCCGCGGGCGCGTCCCGTCCAGCCGGCGGGCAGCTCCTCCTTCAGCCCGCCCACCCGGTTGAACATGTAGTGCATGCGGCCGCCGGAGACCTCCTCCATCACCCGCTGCAGCGCCTCCCGCTCGCGGAAGGCGTAGAAGACCGGCGTGATCGCGCCCATTTCCAATGGGTAGGAGCCCAGGAACATCAGATGGTTGAGCACCCTGTTGAGCTCGGCCAGCAGCGTCCGCGCCCACACGGCGCGGGAAGGGACCTCCATGCCCAGCATCCGTTCCGCGGCCATGACCACGCCGAGTTCGCTGGAGAACGCCGACAGCCAGTCGTGCCTGTTGGCCAGCACGGTGATCTGGCGGAAGTCGCGGACCTCGAACAGCTTTTCCGCGCCGCGATGCATGTAGCCGACGATCGGCTCGGCCTCGGTGATGCGCTCGCCGTCCAGCTTCAGGCGCAGCCGCAGGACGCCGTGCGTGGACGGGTGCTGCGGGCCGATGTTGAGGACCATGTCCTCGGTGGCAAGCTCGCTCGCTCCGGCGCCCACGCCGACGATCCGCTCGGTGGTCATGGCGGGCTCCCAACCGGATTGGTCGCTGCCGTCCCTGTCACGCCTCACATCGTGCCATGCTCGGAGGCTCGCGGTAGTCCGGGCGTTTCCTGTTGACTGGTCCCTGTAGCACCCGGGCTCATCCCGACCAGCCTTGTCTCACCACCCTTGTACGAGCAGCCATCCGTAAGCGACAGAGCATCCATGAACCCAAGACGAGTGCCCGTCGCCGGAGCGTCATGAACGCGGGCCACGAGCAGCAGCCACCCCAGCCCGGACCGTACCCGGGGCCGCACCATGGCGCGCGGCCCCCGCAGCCGGGCATGCAGCCGCATCTGGCGCCACCGGCCGATCCGGTCCCCGGCGCCCACGCCGCCCCCATGCAGGCGTCCCCCTACCCGGCCGACCAGGCGTTCGCGCCCGGCGGGGGGTTGCCCTGGTCGCATATCTCCAAGCGTTTCACCTGGCACCGTGGCCTGGTGGCGACGCTGACCGCCGTTCCGGTGGGGCTGATCGGGGCGTTCGTGGTGTTCCGCGGCGGCGGGACGATCGGGATGGTCCTCTGGGGGGCGACGGTGCTGCTGGGGGTCGTCGTCGCCTGGATCGTGGCCGAGCTGGCGTACCGCTCGTACGGGTACGCCGAGCGCACCGACGACCTGATCGTGACGCAGGGCGTGTTCGTCAAGCGGCTGATCGTCGTCCCGTACGGGCGCATGCAGTTCGTGGACGTGACCGCGGGGCTGCTGGAGCGCTGGATGGGCATCGCGACCGTCCGCATGCACACCGCGGCGGCGGCGACCGACGCCGAGATCCCCGGACTGCCCGCGGCCGAGGCCGCCCAGCTACGCGACCGGCTGGCGCAGAAGGGGGAAGAGCGGAGCATGGGCCTATGAAAGGCGGCGGAGCCGTTCGGGGGGTCTGGGGGACCGCCCCCAGGAGGGGCCAGAAGGGCGGCGGAGCCGTTCGGGGGGTCTGGGGGATCTCCCCCAGGGGGAACACATGACGGGGCCTTACTACGGGTCGTCTGGTGGGCAGCCGCCTTATGGGCCCTACGGGCCTTATGGGCCGCGTCCGCCGTACGGTCCCTACGGGCCGCGTCCGCCCGGACCGCCCTATCCGGGGAGGCCGCCCTATGGTCCGGGTCCGTATGGCCCGCCGGGTCCGCCTTATGGCCGGCCGCCGTACGGTGGGCCGCCTTACGGTTACCGTCCCGCACCGCCCCCGGTGCGTTTCTCGGAGGGGACGCACCGGCTGCACCCGGTGACCGCGATCCTCCGGGCGTTCACCATCCTGGTCGTCTACTTCGTCCTGCTGGGCTTTCCGCTGCTCCTGACGCAGACCGAGGAAGGCATCGCGCTGATCCTCTCCCCTGAGGTGGTCGCGCGGTTCCTGATCGTGTCGGTGCCGTTCTTCGTCCTGGCGGTGGTGGCGGGCCTGTGGGGATGGCTGGCGCTGCGGTTCCACGTGGACGGGGACGAGGACGACCTGGTGGTGGAGACCGGCCTGTTGCGCAAGCGCAAGCGGCGGATTCCGCTGTCCCGGGTGCAGGCGATCGACGTGGTCCGTCCGCTGATGACGCGGATGTTCGCGCTGGCCGAGGTGCGGGTGGAGCTGGCGGGCGGCGCGCAGAGCGAGATCTCGCTGCGCTACCTGGGGCGGCACGCGGCCCAGCAGTTGCGGGCCGAGCTGCTGGCCCGTGCCGCCGGGCTGCCGGGGCACACTCCCGAGGCCCCGGAGCGGCCGATCTGGCGGGTGCCGTTCGGGGCGCTGCTGGGTTCGCTGATCCTCAAGCTGCCCGTGCTGGGCACCGGGTTGCTGTTCGTGTTCTCGCTGATCTTCCTGTTCTCCTTCCTGGAGGGCGGGATGCTGGTGGTGCTGGTCCTGACGCTGCTGGGGCTGATCAGGGGCGTGATCGCTCCGCTGGTGATGTACGCCAACTTCACGGTGGCGATGTCGCCCGACGGCGTCCGGCTGCGGTACGGGCTGCTGGAGACGCGGATGCAGACGCTGCCGCCTGGACGGGTGCAGGCGGTCGGTCTGGTGCAGCCGATGTTGTGGCGGGCGTTCGGCTGGGTGAGGATGGACGTGACCGTGGCCGGGTACGCGGGGGAGCGGCAGGCGTTGTCGTCGGTGCTGCTGCCGTTGGCGCCCCGCCATGTGGCCGTGTACCTGACCTCGCAGATCTTCCCGGGTGCCAATGTGGACGCGGTGCCGCTGCTGCCGGCCTCGTCCCGTGCCGCGTCGGCGGCGAGGGGGGACGGCGCCGGCACCGATGACGTGATCTTCGTGGTGCGGCGGGGCCTGTTCTGCCGCCGCACGGACGTGATCGCGCATGCCAGGGCGCAGAGCGTGCGGCTCACGATGAACCCGTTGCAGCGGCTTCTCAGGCGGGCCACCGTCCATGTGGACGCGCCGCCCGGCCCCGTCCAGGTGTCCGCGGCGGGCCGTGACCTGGGCGAGGCGCGTGCGATCGTGGAGTCCACCGCAGGTCGTGCGCTGGCGGCGCGCCGTACGTCGGGCGACCCCGGCCGCTGGGCCGCCCGCTAGGACCGGGCCACCCGCCACGCGGTGCCGACGGGGTCGGGGGGCGCGGCTATCGTGCCCGTTATGAGTGAAGCGGCCTATGACCCCTGGTCACCGGATTTCGTGGCGAACCCGTACCCGGTGTTCGCGGCGCTGCGCGCCGAGCGGCCGGTGTTCTTCCACGAGCCCACCGGCCAGTGGGTGATCTCCCGGTACGCGGATGTGGACGCCCTGCTGCGCGACCGCCGGCTGGGCCGCTCGTACCTGCATGTGGCGGGCCACGAGGAGTTCGGCAGGGAGCCCGAGCCGGAGTTCCTCAAGCCTTTCTGGGATCTGATCCGGGCGGGGATGCTGGACGTGGAGCCGCCTGTCCACACCCGGTTGCGGCGGCTGGTGTCCAAGGCGTTCACCGCGCGGATGGTGGAGGGGCTGCGGCCGATGATCCGCGGGCTGGCGGAGGAGCTGGCCGGGGCGCTGGCGGCCAAGGGCGGCGGCGATCTGCTGGCGGAGGTGGCCGAGCCGCTCCCGGTGAACGTGATCGCCGAGATGCTGGGCGTCCCCGAGGAGGACCGGCCGCTGCTGCGTCCCTGGTCGGCCGCTATCTGCGGGATGTACGAGCTGAACCCGTCGCCGGAGGCGCAGCGGGCCGCGGTGCGCGCGGCGGTCGAGTTCTCCGGCTACCTGCGCGGCCTGGCCGGGGAGCGGCGCGCGGCGCCCCGCGACGACCTGATCAGCGCGCTGGCCCAGGTGGTGGACGAGGAGGGCGACCGGCTGACCGAGGACGAGCTGATCGGCACGTGCGTCCTGCTGCTGAACGCCGGGCACGAGGCGACCGTGAACGCCACCGGCAACGGCTGGTGGGCGCTGTTCCGCGAGCCCGGCGCGCTGGCGCGCCTGCGGGACGACCCGGCGCTCGTCCCGTCGGCGGTGGAGGAGCTGATGCGGTTCGACACCCCGGCGCCGATGTTCGAGCGGTGGGTGCTGGAGGACATCGAGGTCGGCGGGGTGACGATTCCGCGCGGCCAGGAGGTGGCGTTGCAGTTCGCGTCCGCCAACCGGGATCCGGAGGTCTTCGCCGACCCGGACCGGCTGGACCTCGCCCGCGACCCGAACCCGCACATCACGTTCGGGCTGGGCGTCCACTACTGCCTGGGCGCGCCGCTGGCCCGGATCGAGCTGGCCGAGTCGTACCGGGCGCTGCTGCGGCTGGCGCCCGGGATGCGCCTGGTCGCCGAGCCGCGCTGGAAGCCCGGCTTCGTCCTGCGCGGTCTGCGGGAGCTCCAGGTCGAGATCTGATCAGCGGGCGGTCCGCGTGCCGGTGCCCGACGGTTCGGACAGGCGCGACAGGACGTCCGGGACGGGGATTCCCGTGCTCTGCACGAGCCAGCCGAAGCCGCCGAGCCCGCCGGGGTCGATCAGCTCGGCCTCCTCGCCCGCGTGGGTCAGGGCGGCGAGGTAGGCGGGCGGGTCGGTCCGGGCCAGGTCGAGCGGGGGCCGCCCGCCGGTGATGCCGAGCGCGCGCAGCGCCTCCCGCTGGGTGGTGAGCACGGTCTCGGTCGCCCCCGCGCCCTCGCCCGCCACCACGCAGGCGTCCAGGGCGACGTGCGCGGTCACGTCGCAGGACCCGTCGGGGACCGCGGGGACGGTGGCTCCGTCGCGGTAGCCGGTCAGCGTTCCGTACGGGGGACGGGCGGCGCGGGTGTGGAAGTAGTCCATCGCCACCGCGAGACCGCGGCGCAGGCGCTCCACGACGGCCGCCCACGCGGCGCAGCGGGTCCTGCCGATCTCGGCGCGGTCCCCCGGCTCCCGCAGGGGCCACCAGCGGTCCAGCCAGTCGGCGTCGTCGGGGCCGGGAAGGGGGCCTGGACGTTCCGCGCCGGTCGCCGGGTCGACCAGCACGGTCCGCGGCCCGTCGGGGGTCCGTTCGACCACGTCGAGCGGCACGTTGTCCAGCCACTCGTTGGCGATGACCATGCCGGTGATCTCGGCGGGCAGGTCGTCCCGCCACCGGATCCGTGCGGGGATCCCCGGCGGGCGCGGCGCGAGCTCGACCGCGGTGAGGACGAGCCGCCGGTCAAGGTCGGCCGGGACGCATCCGGCGATGCCCGCCAGGAGCCGGCCGCTGCCCGCGCCGACGTCCACCAGGTCGACCCGCGCGGGACGGCCCAGCGCCTCGTCCACCTCGGTCAGCAGCCGCGCGAGCGCCCCGGCGAACCGGCCGGAGGCGTGGACGGAGGTGCGGAAGTGCTCGGCGGGGGATTCCCCGCGCCGGTAGAAGCCGCCCGGCCCGTACAGTGCCCGCTCCATCGCGGTTCGCCACGTCACCCACGCCGCCACAACTGCGACGGTACCGCTCTGGGCGCGCCGGTCGTGCACGGCGGGGCCGCGCCCCAGGCCGTCCCCAGGCCGTCCCTAGGCCGTCTCCAGGTCGCACATGGGTCAGCCCTGAGACTGATCCGGGACGAGCCACGCGAACGTACCCTTCCATCCATGGCTGGGAGGATCTGGAACTGGTGCCGCGGGATCACGCCGCTGGTCGACCTGTTCCTGGCCTCCCCGCTGTTCCTGCTGTCACTGGGCTACTTCACCGGGCCCGCCTTCGGCCTCAGGATGAGCGCCTTCGTGCTCATCACCGCCGCCCTGCTGCTGCCGCTGGTGTTCCGCCGCACCTATCCCCGGACGGTGTTCGCGGTGGTCAGCCTGGTGTCGTTCGTCCAGGTCCTGCTGGTGTCCGTGCCGGTGGTGGCGAACGTGGCCGTACTCATGGGCCTCTACACGGTCGCCGCGGGCCCGTCGTTCCGCTGGGGGCTGGCCGCCCTGACGGTGGGCCAGCTCGGCGCCGTCCTGGCCACCTTCCGCTTCGTCAGCGGCGAACGGGATCGGCTCAGCAACCTCATCGCCATCTCGGCGATCGTGGCCGGGGTCTGGCTGCTCGGGCTGCACATGCGGACGCGGCGGGCGTACCTGCGTTCGGTGGAGGAACGGGCGGCGCGGCTGGAACGTGAGCGCGACACCGAGGTGCAGATCGCGATGGCCGCCGAGCGCGCGCGGATCGCCCGCGAGCTGCACGACGTCGTGGCGCACAACGTCAGCGTGATCGTGGTGCAGGCGGACGGCGCCTCGTACGCCATCGACACCGACACCGCGCGGGCCAGGGCGGCGCTGGAGGCGATCTCGGCGACCGGGCGGCAGGCGTTGGCCGAGATGCGCCGGATGCTGGGCGTCCTGCGGGAGAGCGACGACGCGGGCTCGTACACGCCGCAGCCCGGAGTGGCGCAGCTCACCGACCTGGTGGAGCAGATCCGCGCCTCGGGGCTGCCGCTGGAGTTCGCGGTGGAGGGCGTGCCGCTGGAGATGTCCCAGGGCCGGCAGTTGACGATCTTCCGGATCGTGCAGGAGGCGCTGACCAACACGCTCAAGCACGCCGGTCCCCGCGCGACGGCGCGGGTGCTGCTGCACTACGGTGACGACGCGATCGAGGTCCGTGTCACCGACGACGGCCGGGGAGCGGCGGCGCCGGACGACGGCAGCGGCCACGGGCTGCTGGGGATGCGGGAGCGCGCGGCGGTCTACGGCGGCGAGGTCCGGGCCAGGCCGCGCGTCGGCGGGGGCTTCGAGGTGATCGCGCGGATCCCCGTCCAGGAGGAGGCGGCGCGCGAGCGCGCACGGCGCGAGGAGGTACGGCGGTGAGCGACCCGGACGAGCCGGGCCCGGTCCGGGTGCTGCTGGTGGACGACCAGGAGCTGGTCAGGACGGGCTTCTCGATGGTCCTGGACGCCCAGCCCGACATCGAGGTGGTGGGCGAGGCGTCGGACGGCGCGCAGGCGCTGGACAGGCTGCGCACCGTCCCCGCCGACGTGGTGCTGATGGACGTGCGGATGCCGCGGATGGACGGCATCGAGGCCACCCGCCGCATCACCGCCGGCGACGGACCGAAGGTGATCATTTTGACCACCTTCGACCTGGACGAGTACGCGTTCGCCGCGATCAAGGCGGGCGCGGCCGGTTTCCTGCTCAAGGACGCGGGGCCGAGGCAACTGGTGGAGGCGATCAGGTCGGTGCACTCGGGGGACGCGGTGGTCGCGCCCAGCACCACCCGGCGGCTGCTCGACCGGTTCGCCGTCCACCTGCCGGACACCGAGGCCCGCGCGAGCGGCGCCCTGGAGTCGCTGACCGCCCGCGAGGGCGAGGTGCTGCGGCTGGTGGCCCGCGGGCTGTCCAACGCGGAGATCGCCGAACGGCTGTACGTCTCCGAGGCCACGGTCAAGACGCATATGGGACGGATCCTGATGAAGCTGGGCCTGCGCGACCGGGTCCAGGCGGTGGTCTTCGCGTATGAGACGGGTCTGGTCAAGAGCGGGCAAACCGGTGACGTTGGGTAACGTGCGAATTACTTTCCGATGACCATTCGCCTTCGGTCATGAGAAGGGCTTGGCGTTACCAATCAGTAGTTGGATAACTACCGTACGTAGCGCCACCCGCACGGGGGCGCGCACGATGTCAATTCCGCGGAACCCAGCCGGGGCTCCGCACGTACGGGAGGGTTGCACGTGCTCAAGAAGCTCACTGCCACAGGCGTTCTCGCCTTCGCCGTCACCGGCGCGGCCATGGCCGCCGCGGCGCCCGCCGGCGCCGAGACCACCGACAACGGCGTCAACGTCCTGTCGGGCAACCAGGTGATCGCGCCGGTCACGGTGGTGACCACCGTCTGCGGTAACGCGGTCAACGCCGTCGCGCTGCTCTCCGGCGCGGTGGGCACCTGCGGCGACGAGGTCAAGGGGCACTACCACCACTGATCGGTCGGCCCCTCGGCCCTGACCGGGGCGCCGGAGACTCGCACGGGGGGTCTCCGGCGCCCTCGCCTTTCCCGGCCGACCTCGCTTGATCATCCTGCCTGCGGACGGCGTCGTACGACTCAAGTCGTACACGGGGGCCGTCGTCCGTCTTGGCGGCGACGCCGATCGCAGCCGCGGGGGCGATGGCACGGCGGGCCGCGGTTCCTAGCGTGGGAGCGGTCGTCAGGCCCCCGCGCGGCGGGGGCTCGCAACGAGGAGCCAACCACCATGACCAGTACGTTCACCGGCCCGCCCGGGGAGGCGCCGAGCGCCGGGGCGGCCCCCGCGGCGGTGTCGGCCATCGACGTCGCCAAGGTGTACGGGACGGGCGACGCGGCCGTCCACGCCCTGCGCGGGGTGACCGTCGGCTTCGCCGGCGGCGCCTTCACCGCGATCATGGGACCGTCCGGGTCCGGGAAGTCCACGCTGATGCACTGCCTGGCCGGGCTCGACACCGTCAGCGGCGGCCGGGTGCTGCTGGGCGACGCCGACCTCACCCGGCTGGGCGACCGGCGGCTCACCCTGTTGCGCCGCGAGCGCGTCGGATTCGTGTTCCAGGCGTTCAACCTGCTGCCCACGCTGACCGCCGAGGAGAACATCCTGCTGCCGCTGAGGATGGCCGGGCGCAAGCCGGAGCGTGCGTGGTTCGACCAGGTCGTGGACGTGGTCGGGTTGCGCGACCGGCTGCACCACAGGCCCAGCGAGCTGTCGGGCGGCCAGCAGCAGCGGGTCGCGTGCGCGCGGGCGCTGGTCTCCCGCCCCGACGTGATCTTCGCGGACGAGCCGACCGGCAATCTGGACTCCTCCTCCGGCGCCGAGGTGCTGGGCTTCCTGCGCACGTCCGTCCGGGAGATGGGGCAGACCATCGTGATGGTGACGCACGACCCGGTCGCCGCCTCCTACGCGGACCGGGTGGTGTTCCTGCGGGACGGCCTGGTCGTCGGCGAGCTGACCGAGCCCACCGCGGCGACCGTCCTCGACCGCCTCAAGCACCTGGGCGGCTGAGCGATGCTGCGCACCACGCTGGCGGGCCTGCGGGCCCACAAACTGCGGCTGCTGCTGACGGCGGTGGCCATCACCCTCGGCGTGGGGTTCATCGCGGGCACCTTCGTCCTGACCGACACGCTCGACCGGGGCATCCAGCGGGACTTCGCCCAGTCGGCGGGCAAGGTGGACGCCGCGGTGCTCCCCCCCGACGAGAACTCCGAAGAGGGCCTGCCCGCGAGCCTGCTCGCGAGCGTCCGCGCCGTGCCGAGCGTGACCGACGCCCAGGGCATCCTGCGCGGGAACGCCCCGCTGGTCGGCCGGGACGGCAAGGTCGTGGGCGACGTCCCGACCCTCGGGGAGTCGGTCACGGGCGGCCGGCTGCAACGCCACGAGCTGGACCGGGGCCGCGTACCGTCGGGGCCGGGCGAGGCCGTCATCGACGCCCGCCTCGCCAAGCGCGAGGGGTTCGCCGTCGGCGACACGATCACCGTGCTGGACCCCGGGGAGCGACCGCGCCGGTTCGCCCTTGTCGGCCTCATCGACCTTGGGTTGGACGCCGACGCGAGCAACCGCGGCGTGGTCGGCTTCGATCCCGCGACGGCCGCCCGGATGACGGGTGAGACCACGTACCGGGAGATCGACGTGGTGGGCGCGACCCCGGCCGCGGTCAAGCGGGCCGTGGGACCGGCGGGCGAGGTCCTCTCCGGCTCGGCGCTGGCGGACCGGCTGGCGAAGACCGCAGGCGCCGACACCACGGTCATCCGCGCGGGCCTGCTGCTGTTCGCGCTGGTCGCGATGCTGGTGTCGGCCGTGGTGATCTACAACACCTTCGCCATCCTCGTCGCGCAGCGGACGCGGGAGATGACGCTGCTGCGCTGTGTCGGCGCCACCCGACGCCAGATCTTCGGCGGCGTGGTCCTCGAAGCGTTCGTCGTGGGCCTGGTCGGCTCCCTGCTCGGCCTGGCGGCGGGCCTCGGCCTGGGCGCGGGAACGCTGCTCCTGCTGAACTCCTTCGAGTCGATCGGCCCCGGCATCCCCGTGGGCGACGTCACGCTGACGCCGCTCGCCGTGGTGGTGGGGCTGGCGGTGGGCGTGATCGTCACCGTCCTGTCGGCGCTTCTCCCGGCCCGCGCCGCCACACGGGTCGCGCCGGTCGCGGCGCTGCGCTCCGAGCCGGAACCGGGCAGCGCCAGGTTCCGGCTCGGGTGGCCGCGGCTGGTCGTGGCCCTGCCGCCGGGCGGGATCGGCGCGGCGGGAGCCCTGTACGGCGCGCTGAGCATGGACAAGGGCGCCTCCGCGATGTACCTGGTCGCCCTCTCCGGCGGCCTGGTCTTCATCGCCGTGGTCGCGCTGATGCCGGCACTGATCCGTCCCCTGGGCCGGCTGGTCGGCGCGCCGCCCGCGTGGGCGACCGGCGTGCCGGGCCGGCTGGCCGTGGAGAACGCCCGCCGCTCACCGAAGCGGACCGCGACCACCACCATCGCCCTCACCATCGGCGTCGGGCTGATATCCCTGTTCGCGGTGATCGCGGCCAGCGGCAAGGCGCAGGCCGACCAGCAACTGGCCGAGCAGTTCCCGGTGGACTTCCAGATCCAGCCCCAGCTCTCCACCGGGAGCCGGATGCCGCACGCCCTGGCCGAGGCGCTCCGCACCCGTCCCGAGCTCTCGGCGGTGATCGAGCAGCGGGGGATCAACGCCCGCGTCGGCGACAGGGAAGCGCGCGTCATCACGTTCACCGAGGGGGCGCTCGGCGGAGTGATCAAGCCGGTGTTCGAGAGCGGCTCGGTGCGCGCCCTGCGTTCCGGTACCGCCCTGGTGGACGCCGGCACCGCCAAGGCGCGCGGGCTGCGCACCGGCGGCACCGTGACGATCACTCCGAGGAGGGGGCCGGGCGCCCGGTTCACGGTGGCCGGGATCTACGAATCCGGCACGCCGTTCGGCGGCCTGGTCCTGACCGGCGCCGACTTCGACCGGACCTTCGAGGTCGCAGACCCGTCCCGGATCTTCGTCAAGGCGGATCCGTCCATACCCGCCGACCGCGCCCGGATCGCCGTGGACGACGCGGCCCGCCCGTACCCGACCGCCAGGGTCATCTCGCAGGCGGAGCTCAGGGAGGAGTTCATCGGCGCCGTCGACAACATCCTGATGATCTTCGGTGGCCTGCTGGGGCTGGCGATCGTGATCGCGCTGTTCGGCATCGCCAACACGCTGACGCTGTCGGTCGTGGAGCGCACCCGCGAGTCGGCGCTTCTGAGGGCACTGGGCCTGACCCGCCGCCAACTGCGCCGGATGCTGTCCGTGGAGGCGGTGGTCATGGCCGTGATCGGAGCGCTGACCGGGGTGGTGCTGGGCGTGGCGTTCGGCTGGGCCGCGACCCGGGCCATGGCCGAGTCCGCGGTCTTCGCCCTCCCCTTTTCGCAGATCGCCGGCTTCACGGCGCTGGCGGGAGTGGCGGGCGTCCTGGCCGCCGTCCTCCCGGCCCGCCGGGCCGCCCGGGCCTCGATCGTGCAGTCCCTTTCCTACGACTAGGCGGGACTACCTACGGCTACTGTAGGCGGGACTACCTACGGCTAGGCGGGACGAACTCAGCCCCACCGCCCGTACGGGTGGGCGGTGGGGCTGAGCCGTTGGCGGAGCGAGGGGGTCCTCACTCCGCGTGACCGACGCTACTCAGAGTTATCTTTCGCAGGTAGGAAAGGGCAAGACTTCGTGGCAAGCCACCGAGAAATATGGCGTCGCCGCCAAGGGTTCTGTAACGTCCGGTAGCTGGACCCTTGCCGAATGGTCAGCAACAACCCCAGCTGCGAACCCCAACCCCGAACGGTCGCCCAAGCGTCGCGATCGCGACCGAAGGCAGGGGCGAGCGAAGCGAGATCCTGATCGCGAAGCGAGCCGCCAAGGCGAGTCGAAGCGATGCAGCGATCGCACGCAAGCGCGACAAGCGACGAGCCCCAGGCGAGGAGCGCAGCTCGCGCTTGCATAAGCTACGAGGTCATGGATCGAGAGCCCACGCCGCCCTCCGGCACGCCTGGGAACGGGGGCCGTCCCGAGGATCGTCCCGCGCGGCTGGCGGTCGGGATCGTCGGCGCGGGACGTGTCGGCACGGCGCTGGGGGTCGCGCTCAATCGCGCGGGTCATCGGGTGGTGGCCGCCGCCGCGGTCTCCGACCGGTCGCTGCGGCAGGCCGAGGCGCGGCTGCCGGGCGCGGCGCTGGGCACGCCGCAGGAGGTCGTCCGGGCCGCCGACCTGGTGTTGCTCACGGTGCCCGATGACGCGCTGGCGGATCTGGCCGCGGGTCTGGTGGCCACCGGGGTGCCGGTGGAGGGGAAGCTCGTCGCGCACACCAGCGGCCGGTACGGCGTCGGGGTCCTGGAGCCGATCACGAGGGCGGGCGGGTTGCCGCTGGCCCTGCATCCGGTGATGACGTTCACCGGCCGTCCCGATGACGTGAACCGGCTGACCGGCATCGCGTTCGGTGTGACCGCGCCCGATCCGCTGCGGCCGGTCGCCGAGGCGCTGGTGCTGGAGATGGGCGGAGAGCCGGCCTGGATCGCGGAGGACCGCCGGCCGCTCTACCACGCGGCGCTCGCCACCGGCTCCAACCACCTGGTCACGCTGGTGGTGGCGGCGATGGACCTGCTGACCAGGGCGGGTGTCGCCGAGCCCGGCCGGATGCTCGGCCCGCTGCTGGGCGCGGCGCTGGACAACGCGCTGCGGCTCGGCATCGACGGGCTCACCGGCCCTGTCGCGCGCGGCGACGCGGGCACCGTCGCGGATCATGTCGCCGAGCTGGCGCAGGTGTCGCCGGAGAGCCGGGCCGCGTACGTCGCCCTGGCCCGGCTCACCGCGGACCGGGCCCTGGCGGCCGGCGTGCTCAAGCCCGAGGACGCCGAGCGGCTGCTGGAGGCCCTGGCGGACTGATCCGGGGACCCGAAGTGTGACCGGCACTCGTGGAGAGGCCGGATCGATCGAGGAGGTTCAGTGGACACGGTGTCGTCCAGGGGGACCGGCGAGGCGCCGGTCGTCGTGCGGACGCGGGCGGAGCTGGCCGCCGCGCGTTCGGAGGTCAAGGGCACTCTGGCGCTGGTGCCGACCATGGGCGCCTTGCACGAGGGCCACCGGTCGTTGATGCGGCACGCGCGGGAGAACGGCGACACGGTGGTGGTGAGCATCTTCGTGAATCCGTTGCAGTTCGGCCCGGACGAGGACTTCGACCGCTACCCGCGCACGTTCGACGACGACCTGGCGGTGTGCACGGCGGAGGGCGTGGATCTGGTGTTCGCGCCGTCCCGCGAGGTGATGTACCCGCAGGAGCCGCAGGTGACGATCAGGTCGGGGCCGATGGGCGAGGTGGTCGAGGGCGCGGCGCGGCCGGGGCACTTCGACGGGATGCTGACCGTGGTGATGAAGCTGTTCCAGCTCGTGCGCCCCGACGTGGCGTTCTTCGGGCAGAAGGACGCCCAGCAGCTCGCCATGATCCGCCGGATGGTCGCGGATCTGGACGTGCCGGTGCGGGTGGAGGGCGTCCCGACGGTACGGGAGCCGGACGGCCTGGCGCTCTCCAGCCGCAACCGCTACCTGTCGCCCGAGGAGCGGACGACGGCGCTGGCGCTGTCGCGGGCGCTGCGGGTGGGCGAGGAGGCCGCCGGGGCCGGGCCGGACGCGGTGGTACGCGCCGCCAGGGCCGTCCTGGACGAGGCGGCGGCCGCCGATCCGCCGCTGCGCCTGGACTATCTGGTGCTGGTGGATCCCGCCACGTTCACCGAGGTCGGCGGCTCCTACTCGGGGCCGGCGGTGCTCGCCGTCGCGGGACGGGTCGGCACCACCCATCTGATCGACAACGTGCCGCTGCGATTCGGCCCTTCGGCCGCCTGAGGAGGGTCCGATGTTCCGGACGATGTTCAAGTCGAAGATCCACCGTGCCACCGTCACCCAGGCCGACCTGCACTACGTGGGGTCGCTGACGGTCGACCGGGATCTGCTGGACGCCGCGGACCTGCTGCCCGGCGAGCAGGTGCAGGTGGTCGACATCGACAACGGCGCCCGGCTGGAGACGTACCTGATCGAGGGGGAGCGCGGCTCCGGCGTGATCGGCGTCAACGGCGCCGCGGCCCGGCTCGTCCAGCCGGGCGACCTGGTGATCATCATCAGCTACGCGGTGATGAGCGACGCGGAGGCCCGCGCGTTCGTGCCGAAGGTCGTCCATGTCGACCGGACGAACTCGATCATCGCGCTCGGCGACGACCCCGCCGAGCCGGTCCCGGGCTCCGGCCAGGTGCGCGGCGATCGGGCGGTCACCTGACCGGCACCCCGGTGACGAGCCGCTCCAGGGGTTAATGTCACAATGACGAAAATCGAGCCCTGGACGGTGCGTCATGATCCCTCGTCGTTTGACCGCCCCCGAGCCCGGCTGGACGCGGCCCGCCGACATCGTCGTGATCGGTTCCGGCATCGCCGGTCTGGTGGCGGCGCTGCGGTGCCGCCAGCACGGGCGGGTGCTCCTGGTCACCAAGGCGCTGCTGGACGAGGGGTCCACACGCTGGGCGCAGGGCGGGATCGCCGCCGCCCTCGCCCCGGACGACAGCCCGGACGAGCATCTGGCCGACACCTTGACGGCCGGGGTCGGGCTGTGCGACGAGGCCGCCGTCCGCGTCCTGGTCACCGAGGGCCCGGACGCGGTGCGGCGGCTGATCGAGCTGGGAACCGAGTTCGACCGGGAGCACGACGGCGGCATCGCGCTGGCCCGTGAGGGCGGCCATCACCGGAGGCGGATCGCGCACGCGGGCGGTGACGCCACCGGCGCCGAGATCAGCCGCGCCCTGCTGGCCGCGCTCAAGGAGGCGCGCGTCGAGGTGATCGAGCACGCGGTCGTCCTCGACCTGCTCAAGGACGGGGACGGCCGCGCCGCCGGCGTCACCCTGCACGTGATGGGCGAGGGCCAGCCGCACGGCGTCGGCGCGGTGCGCGCGCGAGCCGTGGTGCTGGCCACGGGCGGCCTCGGGCAGGTGTTCTCGGCCACGACCAATCCCGAGGTGTCGACCGGTGACGGCGTGGCGCTGGCGCTGCGCGCCGGTGCCGCGGTGACCGACCTGGAGTTCGTCCAGTTCCACCCGACCGTGCTGTGGCTCGGCGAGGGGGCGCGGGGACGGCAGCCGCTGATCTCCGAGGCGGTACGGGGCGAGGGCGCCCATCTCGTCGATCACGCCGGGGAACGGTTCATGCTGGGCGGGCACGAGCTGGCCGAGCTGGCGCCGCGCGACGTGGTCACCAAGGGGATCATGAACAGGATGCGGGAGACGGGGGCCTCGCACATGTTCCTGGACGGGCGGCACCTCGGCGCGTTCACCTGGGAGCGGCGCTTCCCGACCATCCTGGCCGCGTGCCGCCATCACGGGATCGATCCCGTGCGCGAGCCGATCCCGGTGGTTCCGGCCGCTCACTACGCGAGCGGAGGCGTCCGGACCGACCTGTACGGGCGCACGTCCGTCCCCGGCCTGTACGCGTGCGGCGAGGTCGCCTGCACCGGCGTCCACGGGGCCAACCGGCTCGCGTCCAACTCGCTGCTGGAGGGCCTGGTCTTCGCCGAACGCATCGCCAAGGCCCTGCCCGGTGACCTGGCCACGCCGGGCGAGCCCGCGGAGCCCGTCCCGGGCCGGGGACTGCTCGCCCCGGACACCCGTCCCGAGATCCAGCGGATCATGACCGCGCACGCGGGCGTCCTGCGCGACGCCGAGGGGCTCGCCGCCGCCGAACGGGAGCTGCACGCCCTGACCGCCCGCGAGGGCGCACCGGGCGTCGAGTCGTGGGAGGCCACCAACCTGCACGCGGTCGCCACCGCGATCGTGACCGCCGCGCGCCGCCGCGAGGAGACACGGGGAAGCCATTGGCGCGAAGATCATCCCGACCGGGATGACACCACCTGGTCGACCCACCTGATCACCACGGTGACGCCGGAGGGGGAACTGACCACCACGAAGGAAGGCTCATGAGGGACGAACTGAAGACCGGGCTGCGGGCGGCGGGACTCGATCCACAGGCTGTGGAGAACCTGGTCCGCGAGGCGCTGGCGGAGGACGGCGAGGCCGATGTGACCAGCGAGCCGATCGTCGCTCCGGACGACACCGCGAGCGGCGACCTCACCGCGCGCCAGGACGGCGTGGTCGCCGGGATCCCGGTGGCCGCGGTGGTGTTCGACCTGCTGGGCGTCGGGTACGCCGCCAAGGCGGCCGACGGCGACCGGGTGACGGCGGGCCAGGTGCTGCTGTCGGTGGACGGGCCCACCCGGTCCGTGCTGCGCGCCGAGCGGACGGCCCTCAACCTGCTCACCCACCTGTCCGGGATCGCGACCGAGACTCGCCTCTGGGTGGACGCCGTCGCGGGCACCAAGGCCAAAATCCGCGACACCCGCAAGACGCTGCCCGGCCTGCGCGCCTTGCAGAAGTACGCGGTGCGCTGCGGCGGCGGCGTCAACCACCGGATGGGCCTGCACGACGCGGCGCTTGTCAAGGACAACCACGTGGCCGCGGCCGGCTCGGTCACCCGCGCGTACGATGCGATCCGCGCGATCTATCCGGCGCTGCACGTCCAGGTCGAGTGCGACACGCTGGACCAGGTGGACGAGGCGATCGCGGCGGGTGCCACGTCCCTGCTGCTGGACAACATGAGCGACGAGGAGATGGCCGAGGCGGTGCGGCGCGTCGATGGCCGCGCCGAGCTGGAGGCGAGCGGCGGGCTGACGCTCGACCGCGCTCGAGACGCGGCCGTGACCGGTGTCGACTACCTTGCGGTGGGTGCGCTCACGCACTCGGCGCGCGCGTTCGACATCGGCCTTGACTTCAGCTGACCAGCGGGGACCTGATGCTGCTCACCATCGACGTCGGTAACACCCACACCGTCCTCGGCCTGTTCGAGGGCGAGGAGGTGATCGAGCACTGGAGGATCAACACCGATCCGCGGCGCACCGCCGACGAGATCGCGGTGGTCCTCCAGGGCCTGGTCCAGCAGAGCCCGCTGCTGGCCGACACCGACATCAGCGGCATCGCGCTGTGCTCCACCGTCCCGTCCGTCCTGCACGAGATGCGGGAGATGTGCCGTCGCTACTACGGCGACGTGACCGCGGTGATCGTGGAGCCGGGGGTGAAGACCGGCGTCCCGGTCCGGATGGACAATCCCAAGGAGGTCGGCGCGGACCGGATCGTGAACGCGCTGGCCGCCGTCCACCTGCACGGCGGCCCGGCGATCGTGGTGGACTTCGGCACCGCCACCACCTTCGACGCGGTGTCGGCCAAGGGCGAGTACGTGGGCGGCGCGATCGCGCCCGGCATCGAGATCTCCATCGACGCGCTGTCGAGGCGCGGCGCCCAGTTGCACAAGATCGAGCTGGTCAGGCCGCGGAACGTGATCGCCAAGAACACGGTGGAGGCGCTCCAGTCGGGGATCATCTTCGGCTTCGCCGGCCAGGTGGACGGGATCGTGGAGCGGATGTCGCTGGAGCTGTCCGCCGATCCCGACGAGGTCACCGTGATCGCGACGGGTGGGCTGGCGTCGCTGGTGCTGGAGGAGTCGCGCCGCATCGACGCCTTCGAGCCGTGGCTGACGCTGGTCGGGCTGCGCCTGATCTACCAGCGCAACACGCCCTGAGCCGGCCCCGCGGGGCGCCCTCGGGAAGTCGTTCGCGGGGCGTCCCGGCACGTCGATAGCCTTGAGCCGTGAGTGACGAGACCGATTCCACCGCCGATCCCGCCTACGAGAACCTGCCGGAGCAGATGCGCGTGCGCCGGGAGAAGCTCGACCGTCTCCGCGAGAGCGGCATCGACCCGTACCCGGTGAACTTTCCCCGCACGGCGACCCTCGCCGAGGTGCGGGAGAAATATCCCGACCTTGAGCCGGGCACCGAGACGGGCGACAAGGTGGGTGTGGCCGGTCGCGTCATGCTCATCCGCAACACCGGCAAGCTGTGCTTCGCCACCCTCCGCGACGGCACGGGCGAGCTGCAGGTGATGCTGTCGCTGGCCAACGTCGGGCAGGACCAGCTCGACCTGTGGAAGCGCGAGGTCGACCTCGGCGACCACGTCGGCGTCGAGGGCGAGGTCATCACCTCCCGGCGGGGCGAGCTGTCGGTGCTGGCCGACCGGTTCGCGATCACGTCCAAGTGCCTGCGCCCGCTGCCGGAGAAGCACGCGGGGCTGACCGACCCGGAGGCGCGGGTCCGGCAGCGGTACGTGGACCTGATCGTCAACGACGAGGCCCGCGAGATGGCCCGGCTCCGCAGCGCCACCGTGCGGGCGGTCCGCGACTTCTGGCACGAGGAGGGGTACCTCGAGGTCGAGACCCCGATGCTGCAGCCGATCCACGGCGGGGCGGCGGCGCGTCCCTTCGTGACGCACATCAACGCCTACGACATGGACCTGTACCTGCGGATCGCCATCGAGCTGTACCTCAAGCGGCTGGTGGTGGGCGGCATCGACAAGGTCTTCGAGATCAACCGGAACTTCCGGAACGAGGGCGCGGACTCCACGCACAACCCGGAGTTCACGATGGTCGAGGCGTACGGCACCTACCTCGACTACAATGACATGGCCGACCTGACCCAGCGGATGTATCAGCGCGCGGTGGTCGCCGCGCTGGGCACCACGGTCGTCGTCCACGACGGCGAGGAGTACGATCTCGGGCTCGCGCGGTGGCCGCGGATCACGCTGTACGGCGCCGTGTCGGACGCGCTCGGCGAGGAGGTCACCCCGCACACCCCGCTGGAGGACGTGCGCAAGCTCGCCGACTCCAGGGAGATCCAGTGGGACCCCAAGTGGGGGCAGGGCAAGCTCGTCCAGGAGCTGTTCGAGGAGCTGGTCGAGCACACGCTGGTGCAGCCCACGTTCGTCATGGACTACCCGCTGGAGACCTCGCCGCTGACCCGGCAGCACCGGGAGGAGCCGCTGCTGACCGAGAAGTGGGACCTGATCGGGTTCGGCACCGAGCTGGGCACCGCGTACTCGGAGCTGGTCGACCCGGTCGAGCAGCGCCGGAGGCTGACCGAGCAGTCGCTGCTGGCCGCCGGGGGCGATCCCGAGGCGATGCAGCTCGACGAGGACTTCCTGCGGGCTTTGGAGTACGCGATGCCGCCGACCGGTGGGATGGGCGCCGGGATCGACCGGATGATCATGGCGTTCACCGGCAAGAACATCCGCGAGACGATCCTGTTCCCGCTCGTCAGGCCGGACCGCGCGGAGTAGCGGGCGCCCCTGCCCTTCGCACCGGCCTCCTCACCCGAGGGCCGGGCGGCCGCTCCCGATGGTCGCGGGAAGGGCGGAGAGTCCCCGTAGGACGAGATTGTCGCGGTAGGTGAGAGGAACGTCGGCCAGGGCCACTTCGCGCTCGAAAAGGCGTCTCAGCGCGATCCGCCCCTCCAGGCGGGCCAGCGGGGCGCCGAGGCAGAAGTGGATCCCGTGCCCGAACGCCAGATGCCGGGGAGCCTCCGCGCGTCCCGTGCCGGCACCGGCGTACCGGGTGAGGTCCAGCCGGTCGGGGTCACGGAACACGGCGGGGTCGCGGTTGGCGGCCCCGAGGATCAGCAGCACCATCCCGCCCTTCGGGACGGGGGTGCCGCCGACGACCCGGTCCTCCAGCGCGGAGCGCAGCGTGAGCTGCACCGGCGGGTCGTACCGCAGCAGCTCCTCGACGGCGGCGGCCGACTCGTCCGGATGCGCGCGGAACCAGGCGAGCTGGTCCGGGTGCCGCAGCAGGGCCAGCGCCCCGTTCCCGATCAGGTTGACGGTGGTCTCGTGCCCCGCGACCAGCAGCAGGACGCAGGTGGCGAGCAGATCGGCCTCGGAGAGCACCTCGCCGCCGTCCGACACCGCCACCAGCGCGCTGAGCAGGTCGTCCCGCGGCTCGGCACGGCGCCGCGCGGCCAGCTCGGCGAAGTAGCCGGCGAACTCGGTGCGTGCCTCCTCCCGCTTCGCCAGGTCGCCGGCCGGCAGCAGGAAGTCGGGGTCCAGGCCGCGGGCGAGGGCGTCCGACCAGCCCTTGAACAGGTCGCGGTCCTCGGGCGGCACGCCCAGCAGCTCGCTGATCATGATTACGGGCAGCGGGTAGGCCAGCGCGGCGAGCAGGTCGACGGGCTCGCCCTCCGGCAGGGCGTCCAGCAGGTCGGCGACCAGTTCCTCGACGCGCGGGCGCAGCCGTTCGACCAGCCGGGCGGTGAACGCCTTGCCGACCAGGCGGCGCAGCCGCGTGTGGTCGGGCGGGTCCATGGTCAGGAACGAGCGCCGGCGCGCGGGGGCGTCCCGCCAGACGACGCCCTCGGCGGGGCGATGGCCGAAACCGGGATCGCGCAGGACCCGCTCGCACAGCTCGTGCCCGGTGGTCACCCAGAGCCCCGCGGGAGTGCGGGCGAGCGAGCGGGCGGCGTCCAGCTCGCGGTAGCGGGGGTACGGGTCGGCGCGGAAGGACGGGGCGAACGGGTCGAAGCCGAGGATCTCCGCCGGCCCGATGACCTCAGTCATGCCCCAAGCATCCCGGTATTGAACGGTCTGTCAACAGCCGCGCCGCCCCCGGCCGCCGCCAGGCGGGCCCGCGCTAGGCGGACTCCCGGACGATCAGCTCGGGCGTGAGGATCACCTGCCGGTGCAGGTGCGACTCGCCCTCGGCGAACTCGGCCAGCGCCAGCTCGGCGGCCTCCTCGCCGACCGCGAGCCGGGGCTGCCGGACGGTGGTCAGCGGCACCGCCGAACTGGAGGCCAGCTCGATGTCGTCATAGCCGACCACCGCCAGGTCGTCGGGAACCCGCACGCCGAGCCGGACCAGCTCGTTGACCAGCCCGATGGCCAGCAGGTCGTTGGCGCAGAACGCGCCGGTCGGCCGCGGCCTCATCTCCAGCAGGCGCTGCGCGGCGGCCTGGCCCGCGGTGGGCGACAGCCCGTCCTGCATCAGCGTCATCAGCTCGCCGATCCCCGCCTTGGCGAGGGTGCGCGCGGCGCCCTCGCCGCGCTCGACGCACGCCGCGGGCGCGGGAGCGCCGGTGACGAACGCGATGCGCTCATGGCCGAGCGCCATCAGGTGCGCCGCCGCGATGTCGCCGCCCGCGACATGGTCGACCTGGACCGAGCACACGTCCGGCGAGGACTGGTCGATCAGCACCACCACCATGCCGGACGAGGCGCGCAGCCGTTCGATGCCCGCCGCGCCCAGCGCCACCGGGGTGATCAGCACCCCGGCCGCGTCGTGCTCGGCCAGCATGTCGAGGCTGCGCCGCTCCTTCTCGGGCGAATGGTCGCTGCTGAGCCACAGCGCGTCATGGCCGGCGTCGTACAGCGCCAGCTCGGCGCCGCGCGCCACGTCCGTCGCGTATGGGTTGGTGAGGTCCCCGACCACGATGCCGAACGCGCGCGGGCGCGGTGCCGCGCGCCGGTCGGAGGAGCGTCTGCGGCCCTGACGGAGCCTGCGGGCCGACTCGTTCCGGACGAAACCGAGCTCCTGGATCGCCGCGCGAACACGGTCACGGGTAGCTTCGGCCACGAGGTCTGGCCGGTTTAGGACATTCGAAACCGTCCCAACTGAAACTCCGGCGCGCCTCGCGACTTCACGGATGCTGCTCTGCGCCAACTCTCTCCTCGCCGACCCGGGGTCTGTTTCCGCAGGTTATCGAGCTTCCCGCCACTGGCCCCCGAGCGAGACGTCACGATGGGTGATTATACGTGTGCACATGGTCTCCAACGGCCGCTTGACGGGCCGGATTCGGCCGCCTAGCGTTCCGAGCCGAAGCGTAGCTTGAAACGATTCACGATCTTCGTTCGCGGCCGGAACGAAGAGAATCGGACGATCTGACGGAGGGGCGGGTGGAGATGGCTGGCGGTCAAGACCCGTCCCGGCAAGGCGCTCTCCTCCCCAGCGGGGGCGCCGCCCACTCCGCCGTGGGCGCGTCCTTCGCACCCGCGGGCGCGTTCGCGTTCGGTTGGGCAACGTCTGCATCGTCACCCGGAGTTCCCCCATGCGCCCCCCAATCGGGCCATCGGCCACCTCCGGCCAAGCGTGCGCTTCGGCAAAGGGAATCGATGATCTCAGTCCGGAGAGCCGGACCCGGCAACCAACGCGACCAAATCGAGGCCTACCCGTGCCTGTGTAGCGGACGGCTGCATCCCCGCGGTCATCACCACGGACGAGGGAGGACGGAGTGGAACAGGCCACACTCGCACGTCGCACCGACGATCTGCGACTGAACGAGGAGGAGATCCGACTGCTCGCGCAGATCGCCAGCGGTGTCACAGCCGATGTGGCGGCACGCAAGCTCGAGCTGAGCGCACGGACCCTGCGGCGGAGGCTGCGGACCATCTGCGACCGGCTCGAAGTGAACACGCCGATCGAGGCCGTTGTGTGGGCGGCCCGCAGGCAGCTCATCTAGGGCACGAACCCAGCCAGGGTTCACGCCCCGCCCGCCGGGAGGATACGGGCGCAGGAAGAGCGAACACGGCAAGACAGAACGACCGGCAACACAAGTAGGCGAACTCCGTCCCCCCCGTTGCGGCGACGCCGCCCCCTCGCAGGTAGGTCCCTGCCGATGCGTCGCCGCGGACGTGGTTCCGCGATCATTCTGGCTAAGGCCCCCCGCCGCATTCCTCCAGCCCCTCCGGGGCCGTCGGCGAAGACCGTTCCACCGCTCCCGATCCCAGGCGGCCGTCCAACCGGTGTCAGGCTGCGTTCACGCTGTATCAGGTCGCGTCCAAAGCGACCTCAGGCGACACGGACGGCGCCCGCGAACGGCCTGCCGGCCATCGGGGAGATCTTGACGACGTCCCCGGTCTGCGGGGCGTGCAGCATCTTCCCGCCGCCCACGTACATGCCCACGTGGTGCAGGTCGGAGTAGAAGAACACCAGGTCGCCCGGCTGGAGCTGGCTGCGGGAGATGTGCGTGCCCGCGTTCCACTGGCTGCCGGTGTAGTGCGGGAGGCTGATGCCGACCTGCCGGTACGCCCACATGATCAGGCCGGAGCAGTCGAAGGCGTTCGGGCCCGAGGCGCCCCAGACGTACGGGCGCCCGATCTTGCCCATGGCCAGCCTGAGCGCCTGCGCGGCCTTGCCGTTGCCCAGGACGGGGAGCCGGGCCAGTTCCGTGGGGTCGCGCTTGACGAGCGTCCCGCGGACCTTCTCGTACAGGGCGGTGACCTTCTTGCGCTGCGCGTCGAGGTCGGCGCGCAGCTTCTCGACCTGGTCGGCGCGGTTCTCGGCGGCCTTGCGGGCGCGCTGGGCGGCCTGCATCGCCTGCAGCATGCCCGCGACCCGGGTGCCGTCCTGGGCGGCGAAGAAGTGCAGCGTGGCGGCCTGGTCGAGGACGGCCTGCGGGTCCCGCGCGGAGAGGAACTGGGCGGTGGGGTCGGCGCCGCCCTTCATGTAGCTGGTGGCGGCCAGGGTCCCGACCTTCTCGCGGAGCCCGGTGAGCGCCTCCTCCTGGCGGCGGGCGTTGTCGGCGGCGACCTTGGCGGCCCGCTGCGACTGCTGGAGCTTGACGCGCAGCCCGTTGTACTGCTCGGTGAGCTGTTCGAGCTGGTCGGCGAGCTTGTACGCCTGGGCCCTGAGGTCCTTGGTGGACGGCTCCGGGTCGGCGTGCGCGGCGACCGGCTGGAACACCGCCGTGGTGGCGATCAGGGCGCCCGCGACGGTGATCCGGAGCCCGGCCGCGGCCTTCCGGCGGGAAACGGATTCCGGGCGGGGAAGGGATCCAGAACCGCGCGAAAAGCGACCAGAGCGCGACGACTCCACCAAATCTCCTCTCCTTCCACCGCCTACCGGGTTAGCTGACGGGTTCGGGCAAGGAGCGGCCCGTCCGCGGGTCGCGCGGATTAACCCCCCGGCTCCGGCCCGGTGTCCTCCCGGAGCGGCCGGAGTGGTGGGTCCCCGGTTCCCGGAACGCTGGCGGCGCCCCGCGGATTCGGCGGTACGGCCGCATGCGACGGCGGCCGGATGTCAGCGCAGGAGACTAACGGAGCGGGCGGGTGCTGCCAACCGGAACACCGGAAATCCCCGGTGAAACCGGGCGATTCAGATGCAGTTGGGGCTGTTGGGGGAGCAGTGATGTGTTATGGGCCACTTCGCACCGCCTGACCGGGTGGCCGGCCGCGCCGGGGCGAAGCCGCGCCACCTGGTCCGATAGCGTCGGCTGGTTGTGGATGTGGTGATCAGGCGTGCCCGTACTGCGGACGTCCAGGAGATCAGCCGGCTCATCGGCCAGTACGCGGGTCCGGGCCGCCGGATGCTGCGCAAGAACACGGTGGAGCTGTACGAGGACGTCCAGGAGTTCTGGGTCGCCGAGATCGCGGAGCCCGCCGAGGGCGGCGAGTCCGCGGAGGCCGCCGGGGGGCGTCCCGGACGGGTGGTCGGGTGCGGCGCGCTCCACGTCATGTGGGAGGACCTGGCCGAGGTCCGCTCGGTGGCGGTCGACCGGGGGTACGGAGGGCGCGGCATCGGTCACCGGATCGTGACGCGGCTGCTGGAAGTCGCCCGGGAACTCGGCGTGCGGCGCGTGTTCTGTCTTACCTTCGAAGTGGACTTCTTCGCGCGTCACGGGTTCCGCCCGATCCTGGGCACCCCGGTTTCGCCCGAGGTGTACGAAGAACTCCTCCGTTCCTACGACGAAGGCGTGGCAGAGTTCCTGGACCTCGACCGGGTCAAGCCGAATACGTTGGGCAATACCCGGATGTTGCTTCGCCTGGAGGACTGACCGATGAGTAGATCCCCCCGCCGCGGCAGGCACTATCCTCAGCCGGGCCCGCCACCTCAGGGCCGGTACGGCCCTCCGCCGTCCTATCAGGGGTCGCAGTGGCAGCAGGGGCCGGCGGGAGGCCAATGGCAATCGCCTCCCCAGCAGAACTGGCAGCAGGACTACGGTTACCACGGCGCCCCCGACGTTTCCGAGGCGGCGAGCCTTCCCCTCGCGCCCATCCATCGGCGCGCCGCCGCGCGGGTTCTCGACAACGGGCTTGTGTCGGCGTTCGGATTCGCGCTCGTCGTGCCCGTCGTGATCGGGACGATCGGCCTGGGTTCGGCCGGAAGCAAGACCGAGACCGAGGGCGGTATCTGGAACTGGCCGATCCTGTTCACGCTCTTCGCCGTCCTGTCGGTGCTGCCGTTCATCTATGAGGCCGTGCAGCTCTCCCTCTGGGGCCGGACGCTCGGCAAGCGCGTCATGCATCTGGGCGTCGTCCAGGTACGGCCCGCGGGCGACGCCATTACGACGACCCAGGCGGTTTGGCGCGCCGGCATCGTGCATGTGGGCTACCAGATCGGCGTGTTCTTCTTCCTGGCGCTCGCCGTGATGGTGTGGGATTACCTCGCCTACGGAATGATGCTCGTCTGGATCGGGACCCTGATGGCCTACCTCTGGGCGATCTGGGATCAGCCACTGCGCCAGTCCCTTCACGACCGTTTCTCCGGAACGCTGGTCATCGACGAGCGCGAGGGCTACGACGAGGGCGGGTACGGGCAGGGCGCCTACGGCGAGACCACCGAGTACCGGTACGGGGAGTAAGGCAGGGCGATGGCAGCAGCGGATCAGGCGCCCAAGGCCGACCCGCTCCCGGAAATCCCCGGCGAAGACCCGGTGGGCCTACGGCTGGCCGAGCCCGGGCAGCGATTGCTGGCCCGGATCGTCGACACCCTGGTAGTGGGGCTGCCAGTGATCATGGTGCTCCGTGAGGTCGTGCCCGCCGGGGACGTGGAGATCGCCGCTCCTCCGGCCGTCGCGGGGCTCCTGCTGCTCTACGAGTGGGTCCAGTTGGTCTTGTGGGGACGGACGCTGGGCAAGCGCGTCGCGGGCATACACGTCGTCCCGTCGCCGCCGCACGCCGTATCGCAGGGCCCTGAGAGCGATGGAGAAGCCATCGCGTCGGCCCCTCTGGGGGTGGGGCGATCGCTGCTGCGCTCGGCCGTCTACGCGCTTCCTATTGCCGCCCGGCCGGTTCCCGTGTTCGGTCTGATCGCCGGTCTCTTGTGGGTGGGGAACGCGGCCCTGATGTATGAGGGCACATGGCGTCAGGCGTTGCACGACCGGCTTAGCGGCACGGTCGTGGTGAGGCGCGGAGCGGCCTGACCGCACGGCGGGAACGGCTCACGACAAGCGGAACAATCCGGAACAAGCCCGACCGGATCGGAGCCAGACCGGTGCTTATCCGCCGTTATCCGGTATGCAGTAGAGTTGCCCGCGCCGTACCGGTCATCGGAGAGCACTTCCCGGGCCCGTCAACCCCGCGACGGCAACGGATTTCGCCGACACCGCGCCCGCCGGTATCGATGTACGTCTACGGCGGGCGCGCTGATCAGGTTGCCGAGCGGGCCCTCGGCATGCCCCTCATTCGCCGTACCGCGGGCGGTTGATCCCGTTACGTCAGGGCTAATCGAAGGCTCGGGGGATGGGTGATGCCCTACCGGGCAATCCGGTGGCGGCCGGTTATTCCGGGTGGGCGGACCGTCCGGGAAAGCCCGGAGACCCCCGGAAACCAATCCAATGCACCATGTGCGGCCCTGGTCAGCGGGCCGCCTCGTGAGCAACATCACTTGATCCCCAAGCCCGGCAGCGGGGGCCCGGCTCAATTCCTCGCCCGCCACGCCGGGTCGATCGCCGGTCGCCGGCGGTGGCGTATCACCAGGTATACCCCACCGGATCGATTCGCCGGACGGGTGATTGCGCGGTGTTGCCGGTCGGGAAGGCGACTTCCGGAGAGTTCCGGGGAGTTCCCGCGCGTCTTGAATTGTCATCCGCGAGCTTCACGGTATATCTTTGTCAACCGAATGCAGTTTGCTCCAGCTGAAAGGTCTGTCCCCATGGCACAGAAGGTTCAGGTGCTTCTCGTCGACGACCTCGACGGTGGCGAGGCGGACGAGACCGTATCGTTCTCGGTCGACGGCGCCTCGTACGAGATCGACCTGAGTAGCGCCAACGCAAAGAAGCTGCGGGATTGCCTGCAGCCGTTCGTTGAGAAGTCGCGTAAGGCCGGGACCACGAGCCGCCGCAGGCGTCAGCGCGGCGCCTCCAGCCGCGAGCGCAGCGCCGAGATCCGAGCCTGGGCCAAGGAAAACGGCATCAAGGTCAATGAGCGCGGCCGCATCCCGGCCAATGTGATCGAGAAGTACGAGGCCGCGCACTGAGACGCCTCGACGCCTCGCCTATGGGCGGCCCGCCTCCTCGCGCATGAGGGGCGGGCCGTTCGCTTGTGGCGTAGAGATCGGTGGGTTGATGCCGCTCCGCGCGCGGTATCCACTTGCGGTCGGCGCCCGCCGGAAGCGCCCGCCGCCCTTCGGGGCGTCCCCTCGGTACTCGGCTCGGTGTTGCTCATGACCTGCGGAAAGGGCTCCCGTTCGCTTGGGGCGTAGCGGGAACATAGCGCACCCGTGCGGTAGTTGGATGAGACTGAACAGCGCTTTGCTGGGGAACGTCTCCTGGTGGGAGTGCACCGGGTGGCCTCCTCGGGGGCGGGCTAGTTTGTTAAGTGCCAGCACCTGCGGAAGGACAGGTTCGGACATCCCGGACTTTGCCCAACCGCTCTATGAGGAGCGACGAGATGTTCGAGAGGTTCACCGACCGCGCGCGGCGGGTGGTCGTCCTGGCTCAGGAAGAGGCCAGGATGCTCAACCACAACTACATCGGCACCGAGCACATCCTCCTTGGCCTGATCCACGAGGGCGAGGGTGTGGCCGCGAAGGCGCTGGAGAGTCTTGGGATCAGCCTGGAGGCGGTGCGCCAGCAGGTCGAGGAGATCATCGGCCAGGGGCAGCAGGCCCCGTCGGGGCACATCCCGTTCACTCCGCGTGCCAAGAAGGTGCTGGAGCTGTCGCTGCGGGAGGCCTTGCAGCTCGGTCACAACTACATCGGTACCGAGCACATTCTCCTTGGCTTGATCCGTGAGGGCGAGGGCGTCGCGGCCCAGGTCCTGGTGAAGCTGGGGGCGGACCTGAACCGGGTGCGCCAGCAGGTGATCCAGCTCCTGCACGGCTACCAGGGCGGCAAGGAGCCGGCCGCGTCCGGCGGCCCGGCGGAGTCCACGCCGTCCACGTCCCTTGTGCTCGACCAGTTCGGCCGGAACCTCACCCAGGCGGCCCGGGAGGGCAAGCTCGACCCGGTGATCGGCCGGGACAAGGAGATCGAGCGGGTCATGCAGGTGCTGTCCCGCCGTACCAAGAACAACCCGGTGCTGGTCGGCGAGCCCGGCGTCGGCAAGACCGCCGTGGTCGAGGGCCTGGCGCAGAAGATCGTCAAGGGCGAGGTGCCCGAGACGCTCAAGGACAAGCAGCTCTACACGCTCGACCTGGGCGCGCTGGTGGCCGGGTCGCGGTACCGGGGTGACTTCGAGGAGCGCCTGAAGAAGGTGCTCAAGGAGATCCGCACCCGCGGGGACATCATCCTGTTCATCGACGAGCTGCACACCCTGGTCGGCGCGGGCGCGGCCGAGGGCGCCATCGACGCCGCGTCCATCCTCAAGCCGATGCTGGCACGTGGCGAGCTGCAGACGATCGGTGCGACGACCCTGGACGAGTACCGCAAGCACCTGGAGAAGGACGCGGCACTGGAGCGGCGGTTCCAGCCGATCCAGGTGGCCGAGCCGTCGCTGTCGCACACCATCGAGATCCTCAAGGGGCTGCGCGACCGGTACGAGGCGCACCACCGCGTGTCCATCACCGACAGCGCCCTGGTGGCGGCCGCCCAACTGGCGGACCGTTACATCAGCGACCGGTTCCTGCCGGACAAGGCGATCGACCTGATCGACGAGGCCGGTTCGCGGATGCGGATCCGCCGCATGACCGCGCCGCCGGACCTGCGCGAGTACGACGAAAAGATCGCCGACGTGCGCCGCGAGAAGGAGTCCGCGATCGACGCGCAGGACTTCGAGAAGGCCGCCGCGCTGCGCGACTCGGAGAAGCAGCTACTGGGCCAGAAGGCGCAGCGGGAGAAGGAGTGGAAGGCCGGCGACATGGACGTCGTGGCTGAGGTGACCGAGGAGCTGATCGCCGAGGTCCTGGCCACCGCCACCGGCATCCCGGTCTTCAAGCTGACCGAGGAGGAGAGCGCGCGCCTCCTGCGCATGGAGGACGAGCTGCACAAGCGCGTGATCGGCCAGGAGGACGCCATCAAGGCCCTCTCCCAGTCGATCCGGCGTACCCGCGCGGGCCTGAAGGACCCGAAGCGTCCGGGTGGTTCGTTCATCTTCGCCGGGCCGTCGGGTGTGGGGAAGACCGAGCTGTCCAAGACGCTGGCGGAGTTCCTGTTCGGGGACGAGGACGCGCTGATCCAGCTCGACATGTCGGAGTTCATGGAGAAGCACACCGTCTCGCGGCTGTTCGGTTCCCCGCCCGGTTATGTCGGGTACGAGGAGGGCGGCCAGCTCACCGAGAAGGTGCGGCGCAAGCCGTTCTCGGTGGTGCTGTTCGACGAGATCGAGAAGGCCCACCAGGACATCTTCAACAGCCTGCTGCAGATCCTGGAGGACGGCCGGCTGACCGACGCCCAGGGCCGGGTGGTCGACTTCAAGAACACCGTGATCATCATGACCACCAACCTGGGGACCCGGGACATCTCCAAGGGCCAGTCGCTGGGCTTCTCCCGTGCCAACGACGAGCAGGGGTCCTACGAGCGGATGAAGGCCAAGGTCGGCGAGGAGCTCAAGCAGCACTTCCGGCCGGAGTTCCTGAACCGCGTCGACGACACGGTGGTGTTCCACCAGCTGACGCCGAAGGAGATCATCCAGATCGTGGATCTGATGATCGCCAAGGTGGACGAGCGGCTCAAGGACCGGGACATGGGTATCGAGCTGCGTCAGGAGGCCAAGGACCTGCTGGCCGAGCGGGGGTATGACCCGGTGCTGGGCGCCCGTCCGCTGCGCCGTACGATCCAGCGGGAGATCGAGGATCAGTTGTCGGAGCGGATCCTGTACAACGAGGTGAAGTCCGGCCAGATCGTGATCGTCGGCACCGAGGGCACCGGCGAGGACGCCAAGTTCACCTTCAAGGGTGTGCCGAAGCCGTCCACGGTCCCCGACAGCCCGCCCCCGATCGAGGGCGCGGTCAACTTCAACAAGGACTGACCGGCTGAACAGGGCCCGTCCCCTCCCGGGGGCGGGCCCTTTCGCGTCCGGCCCCGACCCACCGGCGAGCAGATCGTGGTGTGGATGCGCCGCACCTACGACGCCGGAGCTCTAGGCGGTGTGCCCCGGGAGGGCGTACCGGCCGTCGTCCAGGGGATCGACCAGGCCGTCGGCGATCAGGGCGTCGAGGGCGCGTTCCCGCTGGACCGCCTCCGACCAGACGACATCGAGCGCGGCCTTCTCGACCGGGCCCTCCGCGTCCCGGAGGACGGCGAGGAGGCGGCCCCGGCACTGGCGGTCCGTGCCCGCGTAGGTCTGGCCGCGGCGGGGCGGGCCGTCGTACGCGGGACGTCCCGCCGCCTGCCAGGCGCACCGGGCGATCACCGGGCAGTCGACGCAGCGCGGGGAACGGGCCGTGCAGACCAGGGCACCCAGCTCCATGACGGCGACCGACCATCGGGCGGCGGTGGGCGGATCCAGGGGCAGCAGCGACTCGGCAAGGCGGACCTCGTCCCTGCTCTGGGTCTTGGGCGGGTGCTCCGTCCCCGAGCACAGGCGGGCCAGGACGCGCCGGACGTTGGTGTCCAGGACGGCGTGCCGCTGCCGGTAGGCGAAGCTGGCGACGGCGGCGGCGGTGTACGCCCCGATGCCCGGCAGGGCCAGCAGCTCGTCGTGGGAGGACGGGACCTCGCCCCCGTGCCGTTCGACGATCGCCGTGGCGGTGGCGTGGAGGCGCAGCGCGCGGCGCGGGTAGCCGAGCCGCCCCCACGCCCGTACCGCCTCACCGGACGGCTCGGCGGCGAGCGCCGCGGGCGTGGGCCAGCGTCGCATCCACTCGCCCCAGACCGGCAGTACGCGGGCGACGGGGGTCTGCTGGAGCATGATCTCGCTGACCAGGACGCCCCACGGGGTGGCCGACGCCGCCCGCCAGGGAAGGTCCCGGGCGTGCGTCTCGTACCAGTCGATGATCGGCTCGATGACCGGCTCGGTGTACGAAGTGCTCATGATCCGCGGCCATTCTGGCACGGCCCGGAGGGAAGCCGCGCCACACCGTTCACACCCGTCGAAGGAGTTGTGTCAGGTGACACAGGTCACGACCTGACCGTGAGAGATGCGGGACGGAGGGGTGCGGTGGTCCGTACCGGACCGGTGATTTGGGCGCGCGACTAAAGGCCCGCCCGTCGGGCGATCGCGCGGGAACCGCCTAGACGTAACGCTCCAGGATGGAGGATTCCGCGAGCCGGGACAGTCCCTCGCGGACGCTGCGGGCCCGCGCCTCGCCGACCCCGCCGACGGCCTGGAGGTCGTCGATGCTGGCGGCCAGCAGCTTCTGCAGCCCGCCGAAGTGCTCCACCAGCCGTTCCACCACCAGGCCCGGCAGCCGCGGGACCTTGGCCAGCAGCCGGTAGCCCTTGGGGCTGACCGGCAGGTCGAGCGCGTCCGGGCCGGTGAAGCCCATCACCTCGGCGACCGTGGACAGGTCCAGCAGCTCGTTGGCCGACAGCCCGTCCAGGTCGTCCAGGATGGCGTCGAAGCCGCGGTCACGGGCCTCCCGGGACGGGTAGTCGCGGACGATCAGCTCGCGGTCCACGTCCACGCCCGACACCAGCTCGTCCAGTTGCAGGGACAGCAGCCGGCCGTCGGTGCCCAGCTCGACCACATAGCCCTCGATCTCGTCGGCGATCCGGCGCACCATCTCCAGGCGCTGCACGACGGCGCTGACGTCCCGCACGGTGACCAGGTCCTCGATCTCCAGGGCGGAGAGCGTCCCGGACACCTCGTCGAGCCGCAGCTTGTAGCGTTCGAGGGTGGCCAGGGCCTGGTTGGCCTTGGACAGGATCGCCGCCGAGTCCTCCAGGACGTAGCGGATGCCGTCCAGGTAGAGCGCGATGATGTGCATCGACTGGCTGACCGAGATGACCGGGTAGCCGGTCTGCCTGGCCACCCGCTCGGCGGTGCGGTGCCGGGTGCCGGACTCCTCGGTGGGAATCGTCGAGTCGGGCACCAGGTGCACCGCGGCCCGCACGATCCGCGAGTGCGAGTCGTCGAGCACGATCGCGCCGTCCATCTTGGCCAGCTCGCGCAGCCGTGTCGCGGAGAACTCCACGTCGAGCTCGAAGCCGCCGGTGCACAGATCCTCGACGAGCTTGTCGTACCCCAGCACGATCAGCCCGCCGGTGTGGCCCCGCAGGATTCGTTCCAGCCCGTCGCGGATGGGCGTGCCCGGCGCCACCGCGGCGAGTGTGGCGCGGCGTCGTTCGTCATGACCCTTGTCTGGTACTGGCACCTGGCCCCCGGGAGGTCGCTGGACGGCGTCAGTTTATCGAGGACACCTCGTCAGGGAGTCCTCACCTGGCCCTAAGCGTGAAGGGTGTGGCGCCTGTAGCCTGCCGTGACGCCTGTTAGGGCGCTGTAAAGGCGACCTGTAGTGCCTGCGTGAGGCTGTCCACTTCCATCACTTTCATCCCTTCATAGCTCATCAGTTGCGGGTCCGCGCGCTTGAGGGGGGACCCGTCCCCCAGTTCGAGCGATCCGCGCGGGACGACCGCGTGCTTGAACCCCAGCCGTGCCGCCTCGCCCAGCCGCCGCTGCACGCCGGGGACGACCCGGACCTCCCCGGCCAGGCCGACCTCGCCCACCGCGATCAGGCTGCCCGACAGCGACTGCTCCACCGTCGACCCGGCGACCGCCAGCGCCAGCGCCAGGTCGACGGAGGTCTCCGAGAGCCGCACGCCGCCGACCGTCGAGACGTACACGTCCTTCTCGTGCATGGAGATCTTGCATCGCTGCGCCAGCACGGCCAGCACCATCGCCACGCGCGAGGTGTCGAGGCCGGACGAGGCGCGGCGCGGCGCGGGCAGGTGCGACTTGGCGACGAGGGCCTGCACCTCGGCGACCAGCGGCCGCCGCCCCTCCAGGGTCACGGTCACGCACGTCCCCGGCACGGGCTCCTCACGACGGGTCAGGAACAGCCCGCTGGGGTCGGGCAGGCCGACGATGCCCACCTCCGACAGGTCGAAGCAGCCCAGCTCGTCGGTGGGGCCGTACCGGTTCTTCACCGCGCGGATCATCCGCAGCCTGCTGTGCCGGTCGCCCTCGAAGTACAGGACGACGTCCACCAGATGCTCCAGCAGGCGCGGCCCGGCGATCGCGCCCTCCTTGGTCACATGGCCGACCAGCACCACCGTGACGCAGCGCTCCTTGGCCACCCGGATGAGGTTGGCGGCGACCTCGCGGATCTGCGTCACCCCGCCCGGCGCGCCGTCCACCTCGGACGTGCCGATCGTCTGGATCGAGTCCACGACCACCAGCGAGGGCTCCACCGCGTCGATGTGCCCCAGGACCGCCGACAGCTCGGTCTCCGCGGCCAGGTACAGGTCGTCGGTGATCGCCCCTACCCGGTCGGCCCGCAGGCGGACCTGTTCCGCCGACTCCTCGCCCGTCACGTACAGGACGGGTGAACGCTCGGCGGCGTCCCGCCCGTCGGGGGTGGACGCCAGCGCCGCGACCTCAAGGAGCAGGGTGGACTTCCCGATGCCCGGCTCCCCGGCCAGCAGCAGCACGGCACCGGGCACCATGCCGCCGCCGAGGACCCGGTCCAGCTCGTCCAGGCCGGTGGCCCGCATGGTCGCCGACCGCACGTCCACCTGGCCGATCGGCCGCGCCGGAGCGCTGACCGGCCCCGCCGTGACGACCCGCGCGGGCGTCGCCGTCCCGGCCTCGGCGACCGTCCCCCACGTCTGGCACTCCCCGCAACGCCCGACCCACTTGGACGTCTGCCATCCGCACTCCGTACAGCGGTAGGACGCCTTCGCGGTCTTCGCCCGGCTCATTCGGCTCGCTCCGTCCCCATGCGCGGAAGCGTAGAGCGCGGCTCCGTCATTTCGGGGCCGTCATGTCGGGGTCGTCGTGTCGGGGTCAGGTGTAGCGCCACCACAGGTTGACCGCGTAGTCCACCTCGTGGCCGTCGTGCTCGCGCAGGGCGGCCTCGGCGACCTCCGGCGGGAAGTCGATGCGCAGGACGGCCTCAAGGTCGGCACGGCTCTCGAAGGCCCAGCGGAAGGTCAGGGGCGAGCGCTGGTAGCCGCGCCGCGTCCAGAAGCGCTCGACGGCGCGGGGGTCGTAGGACGGCAGCCAGCGCAGGAACCAGCGGCCGTAGGTCGAGCGGGTGGCGTCGGTGTCGATGATGAAGATCGCGCCGCCGCGCCGTGTCACCCGGTCGAGCTCGGCCAGGCCGGGCTCGCAGCCGGGACCGAAGAAGTACGCCCAGCGGGCGTGGACGACGTCCACGGAGGCGTCCGGGAGCGGCAGCGCCTGCGCGGCCCCCACCCGGACGGTGACGTTCGGCACATCGCGCACCCGGCGGCGGGCCGCCGCCGCAAGCCCGCCGTGCGGCTCCACCCCGATCACCTTGGCCGCCTCGCGGGCGAAGACGGGCAGGTGGAAGCCGGTTCCGCAGCCGACGTCCAGCACCGTGGCGCCGGTCCAGGGGCGGATCGCGCGCATCGCCGAGTCGAGCGTCCCGTCGGGGTCCACGGCGCGGTTCCCGATTTCGTACACTCGGGGCGAGTTCCAGATGTTCGGGCTCGGCACGGCCCCCGGCGCGATCTCGGCCATGGAAACCACCGTAGTCACTCCGGACGTTAAGAAATCAGGATCACCGCCCGCCGGGTGCCCGAAGGGCCACGCGGGCGCATAGGCTTTCGGTGCGTGCGCACCGCCGGGAGGCAGGGGGCCGACGGGCCCGGCGGGCACAGCATCAGGGAACTGCTCAGCGACCAGCCAGGCGAGGGAGCCTTGACCCCGCAGCACAATGGAGCCGCCACGCCGGCGATCCGGGTACCGGACGCGCCGATCACGCTCTCGACCGCGTCGGTCTATCCGGAGAAGGTGCCGAGCGCCTTCGAGATCGCCGCGCTGCTGGGCTACGACGGCGTCGAGGTCATGGTCTCGACGGACGCCTCCTCGCAGGACCTCAACGTGCTGCGCCGGCTGTCGGACTACCACCAGGTGCCGATCAAGTCGATCCACTCGCCCTGCCTGCTGCTGACCCAGCGGGTGTGGGGACGGGAGCCCTGGGGGAAGTTAGTGCGCTCCAAGGAGGTCGCGGAGGCGCTGGGGGCCGAGGTCGTCGTGGTGCATCCGCCGTTCCGCTGGCAGCGCGAGTACGCCCGCGAGTTCGTCGACGGGCTCGCCCGCATGCAGGAGGAGACCGACGTCCTGTTCGCCGTGGAGAACATGTTCCCGCTGAAGGCGCGCGGCGCCGAGGCCGGCATGTACCTGCCCGACTGGAACCCGGTCGACCAGGACTACCCCTACGTCACGCTGGACCTGTCGCACACCGCGGTGTCGGGGTCCGACGCGCTCGCCATGGCGGACGGGCTGGGGCGGCGCCTGCGTCACGTCCACCTCGCCGACGGCGTCGGTATCACCAACAAGGACGAGCACCTGGTGCCGGGACGGGGCAACCAGCCGTGCGGCCCGATGCTGGAGCGGCTGGCCGAGGACGGCTACCGGGGCCACATCTGCCTGGAGGTCAACACGCGCCGCGCCGCAAGCCGCGCCCAGCGTATGGAGGACCTGGCCGAGGCGCTGGCGTTCGCCCGGCTCCACCTGGCCGCCGCCCACCGCACCTGGGAGGTCACGCCCGCCGGTGAGATCACCCAGCGGAGCCTGCGGTGACCACCGGGGGCAGCCACGGTGCCTGAGCCGGCACGGCCGCCGCGGCGGCGCGAGCGACCGCAGGGGCCCGAACGGCAGGCACCCGAACGGCGGGCACCCGAACGGCAGGGGCCTGAAGCGGGGCGCCGCTCAGGACGCGGCCCGGGACGCCGCCCGGGGCCGACCGAGACCCGCGATGCGATCATCGCGGCCGCCCGCGACCTGTTCGCCGAGAAGGGGTACGACGGCGCGTCGCTGCGCGCCATCGCCCGTGCCGCCGGTGTGGATCCGGCGCTGGTGCACCACTTCTACGGCAACAAGGAGGGCGTGTTCGTGGCGGCCATGCGGTTCCCGATCGACCCGTCCCGACTTGTGCCGAGGATTCTGGGGACGACCAGGGACAGGCTTGGCGAGACCATGGTCAGGGTGTTCCTGGAGGTGTGGCGCGATGAGGAGAAGCGCGCCTCGCTCGTCGCGATGCTGCGTTCGGCGATGACCAACGATCAGATCGCGGTGATGATGCGCCAGTTCATCAGCTCGGCGCTGTTCGCCAAGGCGGCCGAGATCCACGGCATCCCGCTGCTGCGGATCAACGCGGCGGTGGGCCAGATGATCGGCGTGGCGCTGCTGCGGTACGTGATCAAGGTGGAGCCGATCGCCTCGGCCACCGAGGACGAACTGGTCGAGCTGCTGGCCCCGGCGGTCCAGCTCCACCTGGCTCCCTGACGTCTTTCCCCTTGAGCGGCAGGTCGCGGGCCTGCCGCCGGTCGCCTGCCTTTTCGCGTTCTGTGGCCCCTTGACCGGGCCTTGGTGCGGGCATAAATTCAACACATGATGAGTTTTAGTCCGAAGGCCGCCGCCGGGCCCGCGGTGATCGTGCGCGATCTGCGGGTGACACGGGGCGGCAAGGAAGTCCTGCACGGGCTCACGTTCGACGTGCCGCGCGGCTCGGTCGTGGGGCTGCTCGGCCCGAGCGGCTGCGGCAAGACCACGCTGATGCGGGCGCTCGTGGGCGTGCAGATCGTCAAGGGCGGCGAGGTGACCGTGCTCGGCGAGCCCGCCGGGTCCAAGGGCCTGCGCCGCCGCGTCGGGTACTCGACCCAGACCCCCGCCGTCTACCTGGACCTGTCCGTACGCGAGAACCTGCGCTACTTCGCCGCCGTCCTGGGCGCCCCCCGCTCCGACGTCGACCGCGTCATCGACGAGGTCGGGCTCGGCGGCCAGCGCGACCAGGTCGCGGGGACGCTGTCGGGCGGCCAGCTCAGCCGCGCCAACCTGGCGGTCGCCCTGCTCGGCAGCCCCGAGCTGCTCGTCCTCGACGAGCCGACCGTGGGCCTCGACCCGGTGCTGCGCCAGGAGCTGTGGACGCTGTTCCGCGGCCTGGCCGACCGCGGCGTGACCCTGGTCGTCTCCAGCCACGTCATGGACGAGGCGGGACGCACCGACCGGCTGCTGCTCATGCGCGAGGGGCACATCCTCGCCGACGGCACCCCCGACGGGCTGCGCACCCGCACCTCCACCGCCGACCTGGAGGCCGCGTTCCTGCAACTGATCGCCGAGCACGCGGGGAGCCACCGATGAGCATCACGATCACCCTGGCCACGATGCGCCGGATCCTGGGCCAGCTCCGCCACGACCACCGGACGATCGGCCTCATGATCGGCGTCCCGTCGCTGCTGATGATCCTGCTGCGCTATGTCTTCGACACTCCCGGAGCCTTTGACCGGATCGGGCCAATGCTGCTGGGGCTGTTCCCGTTCGTGGTCATGTTCATCGTGACCAGCGTGGGAACGCTGCGCGAACGCACCGGCGGCACGCTGGAACGGCTGATGACGATGCCGACCGGCAAGCTCGACCTGCTGCTCGGCTACGCCCTGGCGTTCGGCCTGATCACGCTCGTGCAGGTCGGGGTGGTGCTGGGCATCTCGCTGACCTGGCTGGGCCTCGACCTGGTCGGCGCGGTGTGGTCGCTGGTGCTGGTGGCGGTGCTGAGCGCCCTGCTGGGGATGGCGCTGGGCCTGTTCGCCAGCGCGTTCGCCCGTACCGAGTTCCAGGCGGTGCAGTTCATGCCCGCGTTCGTGCTGCCACAGGCGCTGCTGTGCGGGTTGCTCGTCCCGCGCGAACGGATGGCGGGCTGGCTTGAGGCGATCTCGAACGTGCTGCCCCTGTCGTACGCGGTGGACGCGATGCAGCGGGTGACGCGGGAGCCCGACATCTCGCCCGAACTGACCCGCGACGTGCTGATCATCACCGCCTGCATGCTCCTGGCCCTGCTTTTGGGTGCGGCGACGCTGCGAAGAAGGACGGATTGACTGGAGTTTCCCCGAAGCGGAGCGGAGTTTTCCACAGCCGCCTCACGATCTAAATGACCCTGGGAACTGCTGCTAATCTCGCGCTTCATGAATCCCGTTGAGCACCCGGGTTCCCGGCCGCGTTCGTCCGGGGGCCCCGCCGTTCCCGGCCCCGGTGGCCCGGCCCCGTCGGGGCTCGGTGCCATCCTGCCCGACGGCCCCGACCGCCCCGGCGGGCCGGGCGGGCCGGGCGGGCCAGGTGGTCCCGGGCAGGGCGGTCTACCAGGGACGCCACGCAAGCGCCGCTGGCCGCGGGTGCTGGCCGCGGTCGGGGTGTTCATCCTGCTGATCGCCCTTGGCACCGGCGGCCTCATCTGGCAGCGCCAGTCGTCCTACAACGGCAACATCGACCGGCTCCCCGGCGTGATGCCGACCGGGAAGAAGCGTCCGGGCCCGAACGTCACCGGCACCGAGAACTGGCTGCTGGTCGGCTCCGACACCCGCGCCGAGGTGGGCACCACCGGCGAGGGCGGCCGGCTCTGGAGGCCGGGCGCCCAGCGGTCGGACACGCTGATGCTGCTGCACCTGCCGGCCGACCGCAAAAAGGCGTACGTGATCTCGTTCCCGCGCGACTCCTGGGTGCAGATCCCCGGGTACGGCCCGCAGAAGATCAACGCGGCGTTCTCGTTCGGCGGCCCGCCGCTGCTGATCGAGACGGTGGAGAACCTGACCGGGGTCCGCATCGACCACTTCGGCGCGATCGACTTCAGCGGGTTCAAGGCGATGACCGACGCGCTCGGCGGCGTCGAGGTGACCATCGACCGCGGCAGCTACGACTCGGCCAACAAGGTGCGCTGGGAGGCGGGCAGGCAGCGGCTGGACGGGGAGCAGGCGCTGCTGTTCGTCCGGCAGCGGTACGGCCTGCCCAACGGCGACTTCGACCGGATCAAGCGGCAACAGGCGTTCCTGCGGGCGCTGGCGTCCAAGGCCGCGGAGGGCGGCACGATCACCAACCCGCTGAAGCTGGACCGGTTCCTGTCCGCGATGACCAAGTCGATCAGCGTGGACGACTCGGTGTCGGCGGGCAAGCTGCGCTCCCTGGCGCTCAGCCTGCGCGGCGTGGGTCCCGGCGATGTCACGTTCCTCACCGCGCCCTACACCGGCACCGGCCGGCGCGGCAGCCAGAGCGTGGTGCTGCTGGACAAGGCCAAGTCGCAGCTACTGTTCCAGGCGGTGCGCCAAGCGGAGGTCGACAAGTACGTCCAGCGGTACGGCGGCGCGAACCGCGTCGGCACCGTCTCGTGAGGTTCTCCGCGATTCGGGCCCCTTCTCCGGGCTATTAACCTGAAGATGGCGGGACGGCCGCCGTTCCGTCCGGAGAAGGGATGGACAGTGCTTCGTCAGGTCCTGCTGGCCGCGTCGCACAGCGACCGCGTGCGCAAGCTCGTGGAGACCTCGCCGGTGACCCGTGACGCGGTGCGCCGTTTCATCCCGGGCGAGACCATGGACCAGGCCCTGGACGTCACCGGAGACCTGACCCGCGAGGGCCTGCTGGTCACGCTGGACGTGCTGGGCGAGCTGACCCCCGACGCCGGGCAGGCCCAGGCGATGGTCGAGCACTACGTGGAGCTGCTGGAACGGCTGGCCTCGACGGGCCTGGCACAGCAGGCCGAGGTGTCGCTCAAGCTGACCGCGATCGGGCAGGCGTTCGACGAGGACTTCACGCTGGAGAACGCCCGCCGCGTCTGCACCGCCGCCCGGTCCGCGGGGACCACGGTCACGCTCGACATGGAGGACCACGAGCACGTCGACTCGACCCTGCGGATCCTGATGGAGCTGCGGCGCGACTTCCCGGACACGGGCGGGGTCGTCCAGGCGTACCTGCGGCGCGCGGAGGAGCACTGCGCCGAGCTGGCCTACGAGGGCTCGCGGGTGCGGCTGTGCAAGGGGGCCTACGGGGCGCCTGACGATGTCGCGTTCACCGACAGGGCCGAGGTCGACAAGTCGTACGTGCGGTGCATGAAAGTGCTGATGGGCGGCAAGGGCTACCCGATGCTGGCCACGCACGACCCGAGGCTGGTGGACATCGCGGGGGCGCTGGCCGTCCTGTTCGATCGTGACCCCAGCTCCTTCGAGTACCAGATGCTCTACGGGATCCGCCCGCAGGAGCAGCGGCGGCTGGCGTCCCAGGGCGCGCGGGTGCGGGTGTACGTCGCGTACGGGGACCAGTGGTACGGCTACTTCATGCGCCGCCTGGCCGAGCGCCCGGCGAACCTGCGCTTCTTCCTCCGCTCCCTGATGTCGCGGTCCTGACCGGGCGGTCCGGACGCTGCGGGCCGGTGGCGCTCCGTAGGGTCGCTAGGCTGGGAACGGTCAATGGAATTCCCGTGTCAAGGTGCGTCGATGATCGCGATTCTGGGTGCCGGCAAGATGGGCGAGGCGCTGCTGTCCGGGGTGCTCCGGGCGGGCCGCCGGCCGTCGGAGCTGATGGCCACGGTCCGCAGGGAGGAGCGCGGCGCGCTGCTGCGCGAGCGGTACGGCATCGAGATCGTCCGTAACGTGGAGGCCGCGTCCGCCGCCGACGTGCTGGTGCTGGCGGTCAAGCCGCAGGACATGGGGGTGCTCCTGGACGAGGTCGGCCCCATCGTGCGGCCGGGCCGGCTGGTGATCTCGATGGCGGCGGGCATCACGACCGGGTTCATCGAGGAGCGGCTGCCGGAGGGCGTGCCGGTGGTGCGGGTGATGTCCAACACGCCGGTGCACGTGGACGAGGCGATGAGCGTGATCTCGGCCGGTTCGCACGCGGGCGAGGAGCACCTCAAGCTGGCCGAGGAGCTGCTGTCGCCGGTCGGCAAGGTGATGCGGCTGCCGGAAAGCCTTCAGGACGGCGCGACCGCCCTGTCGGGCAGCGGACCCGCGTACTTCTACTACCTGGTCGAGGCGATGGTGGACGCGGGCATCCTGCTGGGGATGCCGCGGGCGGCGGCGCTGGAGATGGTGATCCAGTCGGCGGTGGGCGCGGCGGTGATGCTGCGCGACTCCGGTGAGCACCCGGTGATGCTGCGGGAGGCGGTGACCTCGCCGGGCGGCACGACGATCGCGGCGATCCGCGAGCTGGAGCGGCACGGCGTCCGCGCGGCCGTCCTGGAGGCGATCGAGGCCGCCCGCAACCGCGGCCGAGAACTGGCCGGCGGCTGATCGCGTCTGATCACGCCCTCACGCCCCGCCACGGCACCGGTCACGGCCGGCCACGGCACCGGTCCACGGCCGGCCAGGGCACCGGTCCACGGCTGGCTACGGGC
>NZ_BSTM01000014.1:73732-176850 GCF_030269515.1 Actinomadura sp. NBRC 104412
TACGGGACCGGTCACGGTCGGCCAGGGCGCCGTTCACGGTCGGCTACGGCGCCGTTCACGGTCGGCCAGGGCACCGGTCCACGGCTGGCTACGGCGCCGTTCACGGTCGGCCACGGCGCTGGTCACGGCTGGCTACGGGACCGGTCACGGTCGGCCAGGGCGCCGTTCACGGTCGGCTACGGCGCCGTTCACGGTCGGCCAGGGCACCGGTCCACGGCTGGCTACGGCGCCGTTCACGGTCGGCCACGGCGCTGGTCACGGCTGGCCACGGGACCGGTCACGGTCGGCCAGGGCGCCGGTTACGGTTGGCCGCTGGTCCTTTTCGCGGGATATGTCACACATTGTTGTTTGATCCACTACGAAAGTGCTGTACGTGTAAGAGGCATGGGGATACTGCTGCGACTGCTGGTGGCTGCCGGTCTGGCCGTTGATGCCTATGTTCATTGGGCTTTTGCCCCGGACATGGGCTTCGTCGAGGGCGGGAGCATCGGCGGCGACACTCTCTTCCGCGTACAGGCGGTGGTGGCGGCGCTGGCGGCGCTGCTGATCCTGGCACTGGCCCGGCGGTGGACCTACGCGGTGGCGTTCCTGGTCGCGGTGAGCGTGCTCGGCGCGATGTTCCTTTACTACTTCCTGGACGTGGGTTCGATCGGCCCGTTCCCGGACATGTACGACCCGTCCTGGTACCGGGAGAAGACGATCGCGCTGATCGGGGAGGGCGTGGCGGCAGTCGCCGCGCTGATCGGCTTCCTGACCGGGGGCCGGCGCTGGTCCGGCCGTGCACCGGGCGAGCCGAGCGAGACCGCGACCGTCTGAGCGACCCCCGGGACGGGCAGTAGATGCCGGATAAATACTGACGCGACGGTAAGGTCGCTCTTACGATGCCCTCGTGGCTTCCCGGCGGTCCCTTCCTCCCGCGTCTCTCCTCGTCCTCGCCCTCCTGCTGGCCGGGCAGCTCAGCGCCTGCTCGGGCGGGGACTCCGGCGAGGACCGCGTCCAGATAGGGCGGGCGTCGCGCGCCGACGTGACCGAGCTGGTCGAAGCGCCCGCGAAGGTGACCGCCCGTGCGACCGCGACGCTGCGGGCACCGGCCGAGGGCACGATCGAACGGCTGTACGTGGCGGACGGCGACGAGGTCGAGAAGGGCGAGGTCCTCGCGACGATCGACTCGCCGTCCGCGCGGGAGCAGCTCGCGCGGGCCCGCGAGGCGGACGGCTCGGTCGCCGGGAGCGGTGCGGCCGTCCCGGCGGGCCTCGACCTGACCGCGTTCCAGCGCGGGACCGACCGTACGGCGAGGGACGGGTTCGCGGAGGCCAGGAAGGTGGCCGCGCAGATCCCCGACCCGGGGCGGCGGGCGAGCGTCCTCGCCGGGATCACCAAGGCGGAGGGCGAGTACCGAGCGGCGTCGCGGGCGGCCCGTGAGGCGGTGGCGCGGCTTAACGCCGGGCTCGGCAGTGTGGGGCAGGCGGTCTCGTCCATCACGGCGGCGCAGCGGGTGCAGACCCGCGCGGCGGTGCGGTCCGCCGAGCAGACCGTGCGGGCGCTGACGATCAAGGCCCCGTTCGACGGCGTGGTGGGCCTGGGCGGGCCCGCGTCGGGGGCGGGCGGGCTCGGCGGCATGCTGGAGCAGCTTCCGCAGGGCCTTCCCGGCGGTGCCACATCCCTCCCTGGAGGCGCGGCGCTCGGCGGCGGGGCGGCCAAGGACGCCGCCTCGATCGCAACAGGCGCACCCATCTCGGCAGGGGACGCGGTGGTCACGGTCACCGACGTGTCGCGGCTGTCTCTCACGGCCGACGTGGACGAGACCGACGTGCTGCGGGTCACCGAGGGCGTGCGCGCGGACGTGGAGTTCGACGCGGTCCAGGGCGGCACGTACACGGCCGAGGTGACCGGGGTAGGGGCCACGCCCTCGGAGGCCACGGGCGGCGGCGTCAGCTACAAGGTCACACTGTCTCTCGGCAACGGGACCTTGTCCGGCGGAGGGGTCGCGCCGCGTCCCAAACCCGGCATGAGCGCGGTGGTCAATCTGCGCGTCCACGAGCGGCGCGGCGTGCTGTCCGTGCCGTCGTCTGCGATTGTCAGCAGCGGCCGGGAGTCGATCGTGTGGGTCGTCGCCGGGGGACGGGCACAGCGCCGCGTGGTCGGCCTGGGCGCGCAGGGGGACACCACGGTCGAGGTCGTCCGGGGCCTGCGCGAGGGGGAGCGGATCGTCGTGCGCGGCGCGGACTCCGTCCGGCAGGGCCAGGAACTGGCGCCATGACGTGCTCATGGTCGCGGTTTCGCTGCTCCGAGCCGTGGCGCGTTGGCGCCGTGTCTTCCCTCGTTGCTCGTCCCTCGCTTCGCGGTCCAGGCAAGGAGGCGTCGTGACGTGCTCGTGGTCGCGGTCTCGCCGCCTCGGGTTGTGGCGCGTTAACGCTTTGTTTTCCCTCGTCGCTTGTCCCTGGTTTTTCAGTGCAGGCAGGGCGGTGTCGTGACGTGCTTGTGGTTGCGGTTTCGCCGCTTCGGGTTGTGGTGGTGTGGCGCTTTGTTCTCCCTCGTTGCTCGTTCCCCGTTCCTGAGTCCAGGTAAGGCGGCGTCGTGACGTGTTCATGGTCGCGGCTTCGCCGCTCCGGGTCATGGCGCTTTGACGCCTTGTCTTCCCTCGTCGCTCGTCCCTCGCTCCTCAGTCCAGACAAGGCGGCGTCGTGACCGGACCGGCGCTGGAGGCGGTGGACGTTACCCGCGCGTACACCATGGAGGGTGTCGAGGTGCAGGCGCTGCGCGGCGTGAGCCTGCGGATCGACGAGGGCGAGTTCGTGGCGATCGTGGGGCCGTCCGGGTCGGGCAAGTCCACGCTCATGCATCTGCTGGGCTGCCTGGACCGGCCCACCTCCGGCACGCTGCGGATCGGCGGCCGGGACGTGGCGCGGCTGTCGGGCAACGAGCTGGCGGAGCTGCGCAACTCCCTGATCGGGTTCGTGTTCCAGTCGTTCCACCTGCTGCCCAGGACGACCGCGCGGGAGAACGTGGCGCTTCCCCTGGTCTACCGGGGCGTGCCCCGAGCGGAACGCAGGCGCCGGGCCGTCGACGCCCTCACCTCGGTCGGGCTGGAGCATCGCGTCGGACACCGTCCCGGCCAGATGTCGGGCGGCGAGCAGCAGCGGGTGGCGATCGCGCGGGCGCTGGTCGGCGCCCCGCGGGTGGTGCTGGCGGACGAGCCCACGGGCAACCTCGACACCCGTACCGGGCACGAGGTCATGGACCTGCTCGAACGGCTCAACCGGGAGCGGGGCGTGGCCGTCGTCCTGGTCACGCACGAGCCGGACGTGGCGGAGCGGGCCCGCCGCCGCGTCCACATCCGCGACGGCCTCATCGAACGGGACGAGTCCGCATGAGGATCGGCGAGTCGCTGCGGGTGGCGCTGGAGGCGCTGCGGGTCAACCGGCTGCGCAGCGCGCTGACCATGTTCGGCGTGGTGATCGGGGTCGCGGCCGTGGTGGTGCTGGTCGCGATCGGGTCCGGGGCGCGCGACCTGGTCGAGAGCGAGATCGAGGGGCTCGGCTCCAACATCATCTTTGTGGCGCCGGGGCAGATCGGCGTCGGCTCGCCGCCGTCCATCAGCCGGATGCGGCTGGACGACGTCGCCTACCTCGGCCGGGTCGTGGGGGACGAGAGCCGCGTGGCCGCGGCCCTCAGCTCCGGCGAGACGGTGCGGGCGGGGCGGGCGGAGACCTACGCCAGCATCATGGGGGCCAACCAGAACCTGCGGAACGTGTTCGACCGGCCGCTGCGCCGCGGACGGTACCTCAGCGAGACCGATGTCGACACGCGGCGCCGGGTGGTGGTGCTCGGAGCCACGGTCGCGCGGCGGCTGTTCGGGGATGTCGACCCGATCGGGCGGCAGGTCACCATCGCGGGCGGCGCCCGGTTCCGGGTGGTCGGGGTGCTGGAGGAGGTCGGGCAGACCTTCGGGCAGGCCAGGGACGCGGAGGTGCACATCCCGGTGACCACGGCCCAGCGGCTGTTCGGCGTCACCAGGATCGACGTGCTGGCCGTCCGCGCCCCCTCCAGCGAGGCGATCCCGCGGTTGCAGCGCGACATCGTGGACGCGCTTCAGACCCGCTACCAGGGCGAGCGCTTCACGGCGATCACCCAGACCCAGTTGCTCGGCACCATCGGCACCGTGCTGAGCGCGCTCACCGGGGTGCTGGCCGCCATCGCCGCGATCTCGCTGCTGGTGGGCGGTGTCGGGGTCTCCAACATCATGCTGGTGGGGGTGCGCGAGCGGACCCGCGAGATCGGCCTGCGCAAGGCCCTGGGCGCCCGCCAGCGGGACATCCTCGCCCAGTTCCTGGCGGAGGCGGTGATGCTGACGACGCTGGGCGGTCTGGCCGGGATCGCGCTCGGCGCGGGCGCGTCGGTGCTGATCTCGGCGCTGTCGCCGGTGCCGGCCACGATCACCTGGTGGTCTCCGGTGCTGGCGTTCGTGGTCTCCGCGGCGGTCGGGGTGTTCTTCGGCGTCATGCCGGCCCGCCGGGCGGGACGCCTGGACCCGGTGGTCGCGCTCCGTACCGAGTGACCGTCCGGACCGTGCCTGGCGAGGGGCTTCCGCGGGGCCGCGGCCGTCCGCCCGGCGACCCCGCGGAAGCGCCTCAGGCTCAGGCCGCCTCGCTCTCCGCGTCCTGTGCGCCCCGGACGAGGGAGCGGACGAAGCGGGACGTCTCGTCCATCGCCGCGCTCGCCTCGGGCAGGACGCGGTGGAACATCTGGAAGACGTGCATCTGGCCCTTCCACACCTGGAGCCGGCAGTCGCAGCCCGCCGCGTCCAGCGCCTCGGCGAGGGCCTCCGCCTCGGACTTGAGCACCTCCGCCCCGCCCACCTGGATCAGGAACGGGGGCGTGTCCGTCCAGGAGCAGTTCAGCAGCGCCAGGCGGGGGTCGTCCGCGTCCGCCTGGCCGACGACGAGCCGGGCCACGCGCCGCGCCGAGTGGGGGCTGATGTACGGGTCCCGCGCGGCCCGCTGCGCTTGGCTGGCCAGTTCGCAGGTCAGATCGACCCAGGGGGAGTACAGGACCGTCCCGGCGGGGCGCGGCAGGCCCGTCCGGCAGATCTCGCCGGTCAGGGACGCGGCCAGGTGCCCGCCCGCGGAGTCGCCCGCGATGACGATGCCGTCCGCGGGGATGCCCTGGTCCATCAGCCAGTGGTACGCGGCCAGGGCGTCCTCCAGCGCGGCCGGGAAGGGGTGCTCGGGCGCCAGCCGGTAGCGCGGCGCGTAGACGGGGAGGCCGGTGCCCTGCGCCAGCCTGCACGTGATCGGCCGGTGCGTGCGGGGCGAGCAGACCACGTAGCCGCCGCCGTGCAGGTAGAGGACGGCACCGGCGGGCGGCTTCCCGCTCTTCTCGGCGTCCCGGGCGATGATCCATTCGCCGTGGGTCGCGGGCCGTCCGCCGGCCTCCGGCTCGTCCACCGAGCGGACCCTGACCCCCAGGGTCGGCGGCATCAGCCGGGCCGCCAGGTCCATGGTGGAACGGGCGGTGCGGATGCCGATCGTGTATCCGGGCACGTAGTGGACGAAGGGCCGCACGCCGAACCGGATCGCCCCCGTCACCGCCAGGCTGCGGAGGCTGGGGGCGCGTTCGCAGGCGTTCTCCGGTTCCATAGCGCCCCCATCCCCCGTTTCCGGTGTGTTACCTCTATGCCCGTTTTTCGCTGATAGTTCACTCGGCAACGGCTTTGGGGGACAACTATGCGTCTGTGGGGTTTCGCCACTGTGACCCAGGCCACGCGGCAGGTTTCGGGCAGGTGACGGTAGCGTGTGCCCATGAGCGGCACCCCGTCCCAGGAAACCCCGGCCGGCTGCGGGCTGGAGGTCCTGTGGGACGACCGGCTCATCACCTACGACTTCGGGTCCGGCCACCCCCTCAACCCGGTCCGGGTCGAGCTGACCATGGCGCTGGCCCGCGAGTTCGGCCTGCTCGACCGGCCGAACGTCCGGGTCGTCCCGTTCGAGACGGCCGACGACAAGCTGCTCGGGCTCGTCCACGACGAGGGCTACATCGCGGCCGTCAAACGCTGCGGCGAGACCGGACTGCCCGATCCGCGGCACGGCATCGGCAGCACCGACAACCCGGTGTTCCTGGGCATGCACGACGCGTCCGCGCTGGTCGCAGGGGCATCGGTCGCCGCCGCCCGCGCCGTCTGGACCGGCGGGTCCGAGCATGCCGCCAACATCGCCGGCGGCCTGCACCACGCCCTCGCCGACGCGGCCAGCGGGTTCTGCGTCTACAACGACCCGGCGATCGCGATCGCCTGGCTGCTGGACAACGGGGCCGAGCGGGTCGCGTACGTGGACGTCGACGTCCACCACGGCGACGGCGTCCAGGCGGCGTTCTACGACGACCCGCGGGTGCTGACGATCAGCCTGCACGAGTCGCCGCGGACGCTGTTCCCCGGCACGGGGTTCCCCGGCGAGACCGGTGGGACGGGAGCCGAGGGCACCGCGGTGAACGTCGCGCTCCCGCCCGGCACCGGCGACGGCCAATGGCTGCGCGCGTTCGACGCGATCGTGCCGCCGCTGCTGGAGGCGTTCCGGCCGGAGATCCTGGTCACCCAGCACGGGTGCGACAGCCACTCCCTGGACCCGCTCGCCCACCTGACCCTCAGCGTGGACGGCCAGCGCACGGCGTACGCGAAACTGCACCGGCTGGCGCACCGGCTGGCCGGCGGGCGGTGGCTGGTGACGGGCGGCGGCGGATACGAACTGGTCCAGGTGGTGCCGAGGGCCTGGACGCACCTGCTCGCCGAGGCCGCGGGCGGTCCCATCGACCCGGAGACCGCCACGCCCGATCCGTGGCGCGCGTTCGTACGCGAGCGCACCGAGGAGGTCGCGCCGCGCCGGATGACCGACGGCACGGCCGAGGTGCCGGTGGCGTCCTGGGCGGACGGCATCGACCCCGCGAGCCCGCTCGACCAGGCGGTGCTGGCGACCCGGCGCGCGGTGTTCCCCGAGCACGGCCTCGACCCCATGACGGACAGCTGATGGCGTCCAGCGCACCGTCCAGCGGACCGAGCCGGGCCGAGCTGCGCCGGCACCTGGTCCGCACGATGATCGCCGGCGATGTGGCGACGCCGCGCCAGAACAACCTGCTGCACTACCGGCGGATGGCGGCGCGCAACCCTTACTACATGTTCGGGCTCGACCTCAAGCCCACCTGGACGGAACGGGACGTCCTGGAGGTCATGGTGGAGCGCTGCGGCGTCAACCCCGACCCCAGGCACGTCTACGGCGACGACACCATCGACCCCGACCTGACCATCGACGCCCTGGAGGCCATGGGCGAGCGGATCGGGGAGGCCGCGCGGAGGCGCGAGACCGTGGTCCTGGCGACGGGGCACCCGGCCACCCTGAGCCCGGTCTACGAGGCGGTCGCCCATGCCCTGCGGGAGGCGGGCTGCCGCATCCCCACCCCCGCCGCCGGCTGGTCGTACGAGGCCGAGACCGTCTACGGGGTCGCCAAGATGCGGCGGATCGTCTACTCGCCCGGCGGCGTGGCGATGCTGGAGGGACGGTCGGGGCGCACCCACCACACCCACGACCCGTTTCCGATGGAGGCGATGCTGGCCGAGCTCGCAGCCGAATCAGGCGATTGGCCGGATCTGGCCATTGCCGACCATGGCTGGGCCGGCGCCGCCGGGGAGGCGGGCATCGACACCGTGGGGTTCGCTGACTGTAACGATCCCGCGCTGTTCGTCGGCGCCGCCGAAGGCAAGATCGATGTGGTGGTCCCGCTGGACGACGGCGTGTCGCCGCCCCACTACGCGCCTCTGACCGCCTACATCCTGGACCGCGCCGGTCTGGCCTGACCGTCCCGGGCCGCGCCGCCCGCCGCCCACGACCCTGCCGTGGCGTTCCGCCACCCCTGACCCAGCGCCGTCCGGTCACTCAATGTGACGCAGGAGTCATCGCGGGACCGCAGGGTGCGCCGGAACGCCCATCAACGCTTGAGTCGCAGGTCATCGGGTGGTTTTGGGCGATGGTCACGCGCCGGGCCACGCTGCGTGCCGCCACGCCCACGTTGCGTTCGCAATAACACTGTGGCGGCAGGGAAAGGGTGAGGGTACGTAAATGGGTGGAACCCCCCTCTTGCGACTACCGATACACGATTTACGCTGGGGGAAGAACACGTGCGTGATCAAAGTCACCCAAAGGGCCGGTGCGCGGCACGTGTGGAAGAGGGCGTCCGATGAGCTCAGGCGAGCGACCTCTGAGTGAGGTCAGGTTCCTGACCGTGGCCGAAGTGGCCTCGGTGATGCGGGTGTCCAAGATGACCGTCTACCGTCTCGTCCACTCGGGCGAGCTTCCCGCCATCCGCGTGGGGCGCTCGTTCCGGGTCCCCGAGCAGGCCGTCCACGACTATCTGCGCGAAGCCTTCATCGAAGCCGGATAGCGGGGTAAGGCGAGGCCATGACCCATGACCTCGCCGGCAGCCGGGAACCGAGGGACGACGACCGGTCGGCGGCCATCAGGCAGCCGGGTCCGGTGTCCGGGGAGCCGGGGCATCGCCGATGCCGTAGGCGACCTGGGCACCGGAAAGGGGGCCTGCGCGCGGCAGGCCGGAACCGGACGGTCCAGGTGCGGACGGACCTGTGCCGGTGCTTCAGCCTGAGCGGACCTCGGGCGTCGTCGCGAACGCGCTCCCCCATAGGTGAGGAGCGCTGCTCGCGCCTGCAAACTTGGGCGGTACGCTTGGGCCTCGGCCCGTGCGTAGTGGTGCGTGATCCCTCGCCGGGCGAATCCCGTCGTCACCCGATTCACCTAGCGAGGTCTAGTGGGCTCTGTCATCAAGAAGCGCCGCAAGCGGATGGCCAAGAAGAAGCACCGCAAGCTTCTGAAGAAGACGCGCATCCAGCGCCGCAACAAGAAGTAAACGTCCTGGCCACTCACCCGTAAGGGGTGGAGCGCACAGTGTCGTCCATGCCCTCGACCGCGGCCCGTGTCGTGCTCGTCACGGGCGTGTCCCGGCTCATCGGGGCCCGGGTCGCGACCGCCCTCCAGGCGGACCCGGGCATCGAGCGCGTCATCGGCGTGGACACCGTCCCGCCCACGGCGCCGCTCGGACGCACCGAGTTCGTGCGCGTGGACGTCCGCAGGCCGAGCATCGCCAAGGTGATCGCCTCGGCACGGGTGGACACCGTGATCCACCTGAACCTGGTGACCTCGCCCTCCGCACCGCGGTCCAAGGTGAAGGAGGTCAACGTCATCGGGACCATGCAGCTGCTGGCGGCCTGCCAGCGCTCCCCGGACGTGCGCAAGCTCGTCGTGCGGTCCTCGGCCGCCGTGTACGGGTCGTCCCCCATGGACCCGGCGGTGTTCACGGAGGAGGACGAGCCGGTGGAGCCGCCCACGTCCGGGTACGCCAAGGACGCGGTCGAGGTCGAGGGGTACGTGCGCGGGCTGCAACGGCGCCGTTCCGACCTGGTGGTCTCGGTGCTGCGCTTCGCGAACCTGCTCGGCCCCGGCGTGGACTCGCCGCTGACGCGCTACCTGCGCATGCCCGTCGTCCCGACCGTGCTGGGCTTCGATCCCCGGCTACAGTTCCTGCACGAGGACGACGGGACCGAGGTGCTGCGCCGGATGACGGTTGAGGACCACCCCGGCTGCTACAACGTCGCCGGCGACGGCGTGATGCTGCTGTCGCAGGTGCTGCGGCGGGCCGGGCGGTCGCAACTGCCGCTGCCGTCCCGGTCCATGTCGGTGGTCGGGGACCTGGGGCGCCGGTTCGCCGGGATGTCGGGCTTCTCCCCCGAGCTGCTGCGCTGGCTGACCTACGGCCGGGTGGTGGACACCGGGCGGCTGGTGTCGGAGCTGTCCTGGCGTCCCAAGTACGGAACCGAGGCGGCCCTGGCCGACTTCGTCTCGTCCCAGGGACTCGGCCCCGGGATGCCGCTCCAGCTCATCGACCGGCTCACCGACGCACTGCACCGCGGCTGACGGAGGCACCCGATGAACGCCCACAACGAAGATCGCTTCGACGCGGGCGCCAAGGTGATCCCGCTCAAGCGAGAGCGCGAGGACAAGGCGCGCGAGGACAAGGCGCGCGAGGACAAGGCGCGCGACGAGCGGGAGCGCGGCGAACGGGAGCCGGGGCGCTCGCCGCTGGGACCCCTGGAACGCAGGCTCACCTCGGGCCTGGCCTTCCTGCGCCGCCGGCTGGCGGGCGAGTACGAGGTGGACGAGTTCGGCTTCGACCCCGAGTTCAACAGCACGTTCCTGCTCCCGGCGGCCCGCGCGCTGTACGAGCGCTGGTTCCGCGTGGAGCTGTCCGGCCTGGAGAACCTGCCCGCGGAGGGCGGGGCGCTGATCGTCGCCAACCACTCCGGGACGGTCCCCATGGACGGGATCATGCTGTCGGTCGCCGTCCACGACCATCTGCACCGCGACCTGCGGCTGCTCGGAGCCGACCTGATCTACCAGGTGCCGCTGCTCGGCCACCTGTCCCGCAAGGCCGGGCACACCCTGGCCTGCCGGGCGGACGCGAGGCGCCTGCTGGGCAAGGGCGAGCTGGTGGGGGTCTTCCCGGAAGGCTTCAAGGGCGTGGGGAAGCCGTTCAACGAGCGCTACCGCCTTCAGCGCTTCGGCCGTGGCGGCTTCGTCGGGACGGCGCTGCGCGCGGACGTCCCCATCATCCCGTGCGCGATCGTCGGAGCCGAGGAGATCTATCCCAAGATCGCCGATCTGCGCCCGCTGGCCCGGTTGCTCGGCCTGCCCTACTTCCCGATCACGCCGACGTTCCCGCTGCTCGGCCCGGCCGGGCTGATCCCGCTGCCGTCGAAGTGGATGATCCGGTTCGGTGAGCCGATGCCGCTGGACGACCACGACGCGAGCACCGCCGACGACCCGATGACGGTCTTCGAGATCACCGACCATGTGCGCGAGGTCGTCCAGCAGATGCTCTACGACACGCTGCTGCGCCGGGGCCCCGCCTTCCTCTGACCTCCGGTACGGCCTTCGGTACGGCTCGGGCCACTCGCCGGGCGCGGTCCATCGGACGGGTTGACAGGGGCGTTTCCGGCGCCTCAGCCAGGGGGCAGAAGCGTGACGCCGTAGCGGGCGGCCTCGGCCGCGATCGCCTCCACGTCGGGAGTGGTGGGCTCGGGCGGCCCGTCGCCGCGGGCGGGCTCGCCCACGGCGGCGAAGAACTTCTCGAACCCCGCGGGGTTGAGCATCACCAGAAGGCGGGCCTCGTCGGTCCGGACGTGCAGGCTGTGCGGGATGCCCCGGGGCAGGAACATCAGCTCTCCCGGCCCGGCGCTGAGCGTGGTGTCGTCGCCGAGGGTGGCCGCGAGCCGCCCCTCCAGGACGTAGAACGCCTCGTCCTCGTTGGCGTGCACGTGCCGGGGCGGTTCACCGGCGGGGGTGATGCGCTGCTCCAGGACCGCGAGCCGACCCCCGGTGTCCTCGGCCGTGGTGACGAACCGCATCCAGCTGTTGATCATCCAGATCCGGTCGCCCGCGCGACCGGCGACGCCCTCGGTCATGATGCGGCCCCCTCCCGCTGCGGGGACCGTACCACCTATGAGCCGGCCGCGCGGATGCGGCGCACCGCTTAGGCGGACGTCCCGGTGGCGGAGGCCAGGCCGGGGGGCGCCGCCGCGAGGGCCTGCCGGATCGCCTCTATCAGGGCCAGCGCGGATTCCTCGGTGAGTTCGACCGCGGCGCGCGCCGACGGGCCTTCGGACGGGTTGGTGAAGTCGATGTTCACCGTGTGCTCGTGGCAGGCGTGGAAGGGATGGTCGACATAGACGGTCCCGGCCGTCACCGTGAACCAGCCGGCGGCCCCCTTGGCGGCGCCGTCGAGCTCCACTCGCTGGGTCTGGTAGGTGCACATGTCGCCCTCCTCAGGCGGCGGTCAGATGACGGCCGAAGAAGTCGAAGATCTTCTTCCAGCCGTCCACGGCGGCCTTGGGCCGGTAAGACGGCCGGTCGGTGGCGAAGAACGCGTGCCCGGCGTCCGGGTAGCTGTGGAACTCGTGCTCCTTGCCCAGCCGGTTCAGCTCGGCGTCCAGCGCCGCGACCTCGTCCGGCGACGGAAACCGGTCCTCGTCTCCGAACAGGCCGAGCACCGGGCACGACAGGTCCGGCATCTTCGGCACCAGCGAGAGCCCCTTGAACGGCGCGTCCGGCGGTGACTCGTTGTAGACGAAGGCGCCGTAGCAGTCCACGGCGGCGTCGATCCGCAGCGAGCACGCGACCAGGAAGCTCTGCCGCCCGCCCGAGCAGTACCCGATCGTGCCGATCCTGCCGTTGGCGTGGTCGAGCGAGTTGAGGTACTCGGCGGCGCCGGCGACGTCCGCGACCACCTGCTCGTCCGGGACCCCGCCCCGCGCGCGGACGGCGGCGGCCTGGTCGTCCGGGCTCACGCCGGCGCCCTCGCGCGAGTACAGGTTCGGGCAGACCGCCGCGTACCCGTGCGCGGCGAACCTGCGGGTGATCTCCTTGGTCGCGGCGTCGTACCCGGGCAGATGGTGGATCACCACGACCCCGCCGCGCGGAGCGTCGCCGAGGGGCCGCGCCAGGTACGCCTCCAGCTCGGCGCCGCCGCCCCCGGTGATGCCGACCGTCCCGGCCCACATCGCATCGTTCATCTGCGCACCTCCGTCCTCGGTACGCCGATCATGCCAGTCCGCCGAGGCTCCGTGGAGGGCACGCCCTGACCACGGCGACCATGACATCGCCGCGAAGCGGCTGGTCCCGGGGCTGCTAACCTCCATGGCCGGACAGCCCTGCTGGTGATGGTGCCCGCCCCCCGCCGCCATGGCCGGGATGGTCGTGCCCGGCATCGGACCGGCCTCACCGTGAACACCGGCATGGTCCTGATCTAGACCGTGTCCCACCGGCGGAGCCCGGGACCGTCGGCGCGCCATGGAACCTGGCCCACGCCCCCATCGCGGCCTCGGTCCCGCGCGTCCCGGCCCCCTCGCTCCCCTTCGGCCTCCGGCGGGACACGCAGGAAAGGAAGGACATATGAGGAAGATCATCGTTTCGGAGTTCATGACCCTGGACGGCGTCATGGAGAGGCCCGGCGAGCTGGGCTGGGCGTTCCGGTTCGACCGCGGCGACGAGGGCCACACGTTCAAGTCCGAGGAGGTCACCTCGGCGGGCGCGCTGCTGCTGGGCCGCACGACCTACGAGGGCTTCGCCGACGCCTGGCCGTCGCGGACCGGGGAGTTCGCCGACGCGATGAACTCGATGCCGAAGTACGTGGTGTCCGGCACGCTGAAGGACCCGACGTGGAACAACACGACCGTGATCTCGCTGGACGACGTGGCCGAGCTGAAGCGGCGGCCCGGCGGGGACATCCTGGTCAACGGCAGTGCCATGCTGGTGCGGGCGCTGGCCCGGCGCGGCCTGGTGGACGAGTACCGCCTGATGGTCTACCCGATCCTGCTCGGGAAGGGGCAGCGGCTGTTCGAGGAGGGCGACCCGGAGACGGCGCTGCGGCTGGTGGAGGCCCGGCCGGTCGGTGACGACGGGGTCGTGGTGCTCACCTACCGCCCCCGCTACCACACGGTGACCTCGGCGGACGGCACGTCCATCGCCTACGAGCGCATCGGTGCAGGACCCGTGGTCATCGTCGTCCAGGGCGCGTTCTCCACCCGCCAGGACCCCCTCATGACCGGCATCGTCGAAGCGCTGGCCACCGGCCACACCGTCGTCAACTACGACCGGCGCGGCCGTGGCGACAGCGGCGACACCGCGCCCTACGCCGTCCAGCGGGAGATCGAGGATCTGGCGGCCCTGGTGGAGGCGGCCGGTGGCGAGGCGATGGTGTTCGGTGGCTCCTCCGGCGGCGCGCTGGCGCTGGAGGCGGCGGCCGCGGGCGTCCCGATCACCAAGCTGGCCGTGTTCGAGCCCCCGTACGTCACCGACCCCGGCCGCTCGCTCCCTTCCGCCGAGGAACTCGGCGCGCTGGTCGAGGAGGGGCGGCGCGGCGACGCGGTGGAGCTGTTCCTCACCAAGGGCGCCGAGATGCCGCCGGAGGCGGTGGCGGGCATGAAGGGCCAGCCTTTCTGGCCGCAGATGGAGGCCGTCGCGCACACCCTCGCCTACGAGGCCGCCGTCGTAGGCGGCGGCCCGGTTCCGGAACGGCTGTCCAAGGTGGCCGTCCCGACGCTGGTGCTGGCGGGCTCGGCCAGCACCGAGCGGATGCGCACGGCCGCCCAGGCGGTCACCGACCGGCTTCCCGACGCCCGCCTCCAATGGTTGGAAGGCCAGGCGCACGGCCAGGTCGACCCGGCCTCCATGGGGAAGGCGGTGAGTGAGTACTTCTCCGAGTGAGGGGGAACGCGTGGCGCACCTCCCGCCAGGGGGTGCGCCACTGTCGTCGTTCTAGGTGCGGTAGTGCTTGCGGAGGGCCACGCCCGCGGCGACGCCGCCCGCGAGGGCGCCGGCGCCGGCGGCGACGGGAAGCGCGACCATGGTGACCTTGCGCCCTGTACGGAAGTCGTGGATGGGCCAGCCGTGCTCCTTGGCGTGGTCGCGCAGGGCCGAGTCCGGATTGACGGCGTGGGGGTGGCCGACGGCGGTCAGCATGGGCAGGTCGTTGACCGAGTCGCTGTACGCGGAGCAGCGGCTCAGATCCAGGCCCTCGCGCTGTGCCAGCGCCCGTACCGCCTCGGCCTTGGCGGGGCCGTGCAGCAGGTTGCCGACCAGGCGTCCGGTGTAGACGCCGTCGCTGGCCTCGGCGACCGTGCCGAGGGCGCCGGTGAGGCCGAGACGGCGGGCGATGGTGCGGGCGACCTCCACCGGGGTGGCGGTGACCAGCCACACCTGCTGGCCCGCCTCCAGGTGCTGGAGCGCGAGCGACCGGGTGCCGTGCCAGATCCGGTCGGCCATCACGTCGTCGTAGATCTCCTCGCTCAGCCGGACGAGGTCGTCCACCCGCTGCCCGGCGACGAACGCGAGCGCGGCCTCGCGGGCGCTGTGGATGTGCTCGGCGTTCTCCGCGCCGCGCACCCGGAACGCGGCCTGGCCCCAGGCGAACATGGCCAGATCGCGCATCGTGAACAGCTTGCGGGCGGCCAGGCCGCGGGCGAAGTAGTAGATCGAGGCGCCGCGCATCATCGTGTTGTCCACGTCGAAGAACGCCGCCGCCGTGGGGTCGGGCTCCGGCATCGGGACGGGCTCCGCCGCCGCCGCGGCGGCGGCCTCACCCGCGCTCTTGTGATCCTCGTCCTTGGCCCGTTGCCAGAATCGCCGCATGCCCCGCAGCCTAGTCGGCGGGTGACCAGTCGACCGGATCGGCGGTTCCGCGCGCCCGTCCCGGCTCGTGCGCTCCCGCCCGGTTCGCCACGGCCGCCGCCAGCAGCCGTTCGCGCAGATCGGCGCGGAAGCCGGGATCGGGCCCGGCGCCGCGCACCTGGAGGCGCTCCAGCGTGCTCACGCCCCCGGCGACCTTGCTCCGCCTCATCCTCATGGCAGCCCCCCACTAGGAATGCGGTTGCCCCCCAAAACGACGGTGGGCACGCGGGGTTACGGCCGAAGCCGTGTCGGATTACTTGAGAATCTCACACGCTCATCAGGTCGGGTGGCAGCATCCGGCCAAGCGAGCGCACCGCCCGGTACTGCAACGCCTTGATGGCACCCGTCTTCTTGCCCATGATCAGCGCCGTCTCGGCGACCGACAGGCCGTGCAGGAACCGCAGCACCACGCACTCCTGCTGCTCGGATCCCAGGCGCCGGACGGCCTCCAGCAGGGCGCGGTGGGTCATCGCGTCCAGCACCACCCGCTCGGGCCCCTCCTCGGCCCGGCCGCCCTCCAGCAGCTCGTCCGTGCAGATCTCCAGCCGGTACCGGCCGGACTTGAAGTGGTCGGCGACCAGGTTGCGGGCGATCGTCACCAGCCACGCGCCGAAGTCCCTGCCCTGCCAGCTGAACGAGGGCATGCGGCGCAGCGCGCGCAGGAACGTCTCACTGGTCAGGTCCTCGGTGAGCGGATGGGAGCCGACGCGGTAGTAGACGTACCGGTAGACGAGGTCCACGTAGTGGTCGTAGAGGCCGCCGAACGCCTCGGCGTCGCCGTCACGGGCGCGCAGGACCAGTTCCCTCAGCGCGTCCTCGTGCGCGTCGGCGCGGCGGCGCCCAAGGCCCAGGCCCAGGTTGCGGGGGAGAGCGCGCTGCAAGGGCAGCGGGAGCGCCGGAGAGGGCACCGCCACGTGTGCGTCGAGAGCCAGGCTGCTCATGCAGTCCTCCTCGGAACGGCGCGACCTCCGGCGTGCGTTGCCACTGTAAATACTCGCGGGTACGCCGGGCAATGGTCGCTTTCACAGCGCGGGGCCGCGGGCGATCGGGATGCCTCCGGTGAACGCGGCTCGCGCATGCGTGAGCACGGTTACCGGGATGGGCGGTGGATCGGGCACCATGGGGGGCGCCATGGTCTCAGCTCTTCTCGCGCTGATCGCGACCCTCGGCTGCGTGGCGGCCACCGGGTTGCTGGTGAAGCGCGCCTCCAAGGAGCGGCTGCTCTACCTGATCGCCTGGTCGGTGACCCAGGTGGGCCTGTCGCTGGCGCTGATCTCGATGGCGCTGGGCTTCCTCCTCGGCTTCAACGGCCTGTTCTTCCGGGTCATGGAGATGGGCGCGGCGCTGCTCGGGCCGATGTGGCTGGCGCTCGGCATGATCGAGCTGATCGCCCGTCCCGTCCAGGTGCGGTTCGGCGCCTGGCTCTACGCCGTCTCCTACAGCGTGGTGGCGGTGGTGATCCTCCTGGTGGACCCGACCAGGGGCACGTTCACCACGTCGCTGCCCAAGCCGGGCAAGACCTATGACGCGCTGCCGCTGCTGCTGATCGACGGCGCCCATGTGGTCGCCGTGATCGCGCTGGTGGCCTGCCTGGCGGTGACCGCGCTGCTGGCGGGCCGGCGCGACCGGGAGGCCGGCGAGCTGCTGATCCCGATCGCGCTGGTGGCGCTGGCCGGGGTGCTGGTGGTGAGCGGCACCCGCGGGTTCCTGCCGGGCCCGCTCGCGGTGATCGCGCTGGGCGGCGCCGCCGGGCTTGTCTGGTACGGGGCGATGCGCACGATCCCGGTGTACGACGAGGACGCGGGGTACGACGAGGATCGTTATGGCGACGATCGCTATGGCGACGACCGTTATGGCGACGCGCCCGCAACGGGGTACGAGGAGCAGCCCTACGCCGACCAGGGCCAGCAGTCCTACGCGGCGCCACCACCGTCCCAGGGGAGGAGAAGGAGCAGGCGAGGGGAGCTGCGTTTCCCCGAACCGGCCGAGGAGCCGCTGCCGCCCCTGGCCGAGCCCGCGGCGGCGACCGTCAACGACGACCTCAGGGCCATGATCCCCGAGCCTTCGCCGCCGGGCGCCGCGCCCGGCATGCCGGGCATGCCGGGAGGGGTCGACCTGTCCGCCGCGTGCGGGCAGATCACCGTCTACACCCTGCTGGACGGGCGCGAGGAGGCGTTCGACCGGCAGGCCGAGGAGCTGGTGCAGGCCGCCCGCACCAGCGAGCCGGACACGCTGATCTTCACCTGCCACGAGGTGGTGAACGCGCCCACGCAGCGGATCTTCTACCAGCTGTTCCGCGACCAGGCCGCGTTCGCCGCGCACCAGCGCCAGCCGTACCTGCGCCGGTTCCTGGCCGAGTCGCGGACGCACGTACTGGCCACCAACGTCATCGAGCTCAAGTTGGGATCGGCCAAGCTGCCCCCGGCGGTCAACCCCGTGAGCCCGGGACGATGAGCCGGACACCGAGCCGGATGCCGAGCCCGGACGAGGTGCTGATCACCCTGTACGGCAAGCCGGGCTGCCACCTGTGCGAGGACGCCCGCGCGGTGATCGAGCGGGTCGCGGCGGACCTGGGCGTGCGCTGGGAGGAGCGGGACATCACCCGGTCGGAGGAGGACACCCGGCGCTACTGGGAGCAGATCCCCGTCACGCTGATCAACGGGGTGCAGCACGACTTCTGGCGGGTGGACGAGTCCAGGCTGAGGGCGGCGATCGGGGAATTGCTCGGCCGCGCCCGGTAATTCCGCGACTATTTGCCATGTCTTGTCCGTCACATCGGCGGGCCGCCGAGCCGCCCTTCCATGCCCCGTCGAACGCCGCGAAGCCCCAGGTGAGGCGGGGTTTCGTCGGATCGGGTCCGGGCGGCGCCCAATCCGTTCGCGGGGGGCCGACTTTGTGCGTCTATTCACAAAGGCTAATCTGAGAGGCAGCCCTGGAGGCCACGACCGAGGCCGGACGACCCCGATCGCGCGCGACCGGGGCGAGGGGTTCCCGGGCCCCGCCCCGAAGTGCCCAGCGTCGAGCCCCCGAAGAGCAGGCCGTGACACCTCGACAGAACCGCAACCGCGATCGCGCCGACCGTGGCATCCCCGAGGCCACCGTCGCGCGGCTGCCGGTCTACCTGCGCGCCCTGCACAGCCTGCAGGAACGTGGGGTGGCCACCGTCTCCTCCGAGGAGCTGGCGTCGGCCGCCGGGGTCAACTCCGCCAAGCTCCGCAAGGACCTGTCCCATCTCGGGTCGTACGGCACCCGCGGGGTCGGCTACGAGGTCGAGTACCTCGTGTACCAGATATCCCGTGAGCTGGGACTCACCCAAGATTGGGTAGTCGCCATCATCGGGGTAGGTAACCTGGGCCGGGCACTGGCAGGCTATGGGGGGTTCGCCTCCCGTGGCTTCCGCGTGGCGGGCCTGCTGGACGCCGACGACGCGATCGTCGGGCAGGAGATCTCCGGGATGACGGTGGAGCACATCGACCGGCTGGAGGACCTGATCGCCGAGCGGGGCGTGTCGATCGCCGTGATCGCCACGCCCGCCGCGGCGGCGCAGGGGGTCTGTGACCGGGTGGTCGCGGCGGGGGTCACCAGCGTGCTCAACTTCGCGCCGGTGGTCCTGTCGGTGCCCGACGGCGTGGACGTGCGCAAGGTCGATCTGTCCATCGAGCTGCAGATCCTGGCGTTCCACGAGCAGCGCAAGGCCGGTGGACCCGGCGACCACGACCCGCGGGCCGGGGAGGGCCCGCCGGGGACGACGCAGTACGTGGAGGCTGTGCAGAGGTGAGTGGCGGCGGCGGGAGCGGATCATCATGAGCGTGTTGGTCGTGGGGCTGAGCCATCGCAGCGCCCCGGTGGCGATGCTGGAGCGCGCGGCGGTCACCGGGGACGACCTGGTCAAGCTGCTGCACGAGGTGCATGACGGCGTCCACGTGGGCGAGGCCGCGATCGTCTCGACCTGCAACCGGGTCGAGGTGTACGCGGTCGTCGACAAGTTCCACGGCGGCGTGTCGGCCATCTCCGATCTGCTGTCGCGGCATTCGGGCATCCCGCTCGACGACCTCGCCCGCCATCTCTACGTCCACTACGAGGACCGCGCCGTCCAGCACGCGTTCTCGGTGGCGTGCGGGCTGGAGTCGATGGTCGTCGGGGAGGGGCAGATCCTCGGGCAGCTCCGGCAGGCGTTCCGGCTGGCGCAGGAGCGCGGCACGCTCGGCCGCGTGCTGCACGACGTCCTGCAACACGCCCTGCGGGTCGGCAAGCGCGCGCACCACGAGACCGGCATCGACAAGGCGGGGGCCTCGCTGGTCTCCGTCGGCCTGGACGTGGCCGCCGCGCATCTGGGGCCGCTCGACCGGGTCCGCGCGCTGGTCGTCGGGGCCGGGTCGATGAGCGGACTGGCCGTGGCGACGCTGTCCCGGGCCGGTGCCCGCGAGATCGTCGTGGCCAACCGCACCTATGACCGCGCCGTCCGGCTGGCGGAGTCGGCGTCCGTGCCCGCCCGCGCCGTGGAGCTGTGGACGGTGGACGCCGAGCTGGCCGACGCCGACCTGATCGTCTCCTGCACCGGGGCGGGCGGGCTCGTGCTGACCGCCGAGCAGCTCGCGGCCCGGGGCGTGGGCGGGGACGGGCGGCGCCGCTTCTTCCTCGACCTCGCGCTGCCGCACGACATCGACCGGTCCGTCCGCGACCTTCCCGGCGTGGAGCTGGCGGGCCTGGACGATCTGCGCACCGCGCAGGAGGCGGCGGACGCGATCGGGCCGGAGGCGGTGGAGGCCGTCCGCCGGATCGTCATGGACGAGGTGGCGGCGTTCCTGGACGCGGCCCGCGCCGCGTCGGTCGCCCCGACCGTGGTGGCGCTGCGCAGCAAGGCCGCCGAGGTCGTGGACGCCGAGCTGGCCCGGCTGTCCGGGCGGCTGCCCGAGCTGGACGAGCGGGCGCGCAAGGAGATCGCCCAGACCGTGCGGCGCGTCGTCGACAAGCTGCTGCACGCGCCGACCGTACGGGTCAAGGAGCTGGCCTCCGCCCCGGGCGGCGACACCTACGCCGAGGCCCTCCGCGAGCTCTTCGATCTCGACCCGAAGGCCCCCGAGGCCGTCCAGCGCGCCGACATCCACGGCGATGCCGCCGGGTCGTCGTCCCGGAAGGGGACGGCCGACATGAACAGGGAGGCGCGGTGACCGCGCTCAAGCTGGGGACGCGCAAGAGCCTGATGGCGACCACGCAGTCGCAGGGCGTCGCCGACGCCCTGACCCGCCTCACCGGCCGGGCCGTCGAGCTGGTCGGGATCACGACCGAGGGCGATGTCTCCAAGGCGCAGCTCGCCCAGATGGGCGGCACCGGCGTGTTCGTCAGCGCGCTGCGCGACCATCTGCTCTCCGGCGACATCGACTTCGCGGTCCACTCGCTCAAGGACCTCCCCACCGGTCCGGCCGAGGGCATCACGCTGGCCGCGACGCCCCGCCGCGACGACCCGCGCGACGCGCTATGCTCCGCGCCCCTGCCTTCGCCCCACCCCCCGGGCGGTCTTCCGAAGCTGGCCGACCTGCCGCGCGCCGCCCGCGTCGGCACCGGCTCGCCGCGCCGCGTGGCGCAACTGAAGGCGTTGCGTTCCGACCTGGAGGTGGTGCCGATCCGCGGCAACGCCGACACCCGGCTGCGCAAGGTCACCGGCGGTGAGCTCGACGCGGTGGTGCTCGCGTACGCGGGCCTGCGCCGGATCGGCCGGATGGACGACGTCGCCGAGATCTTCGAGCCCGACCAGATGCTGCCCGCGCCCGGCCAGGGCTCGCTGGCCGTGGAGTGCCGCAGCGACCGGGCCGACCTCCGCGAGCTGCTGGCCACGGTGGACGACCCCGCCACCAGGGCGGCCGTCACCGCGGAACGCACCGTACTCGCCGTGCTGGAGGCGGGCTGCTCGGCGCCCGTGGGCGCCTACGCCGCCGTCCAGGACCACGGCCGGGAAGAACAGGAGCTGCACCTGACGGCCGCCGTCGTCGCTCACGACGGCGCCCGGCAGATCAGGCTGTCCGCAAGCGGCCATCCCGGCGACGCGGAGCGGATCGGGCGGGGGCTCGCCGCCGACCTGCTCGCCCTGGGCGCCGATCAGTTGATGGGGGAGCGAGAGTGAGCCCCGCTAAGCAGACCTCCGCGAAGTACGGCACGGCCAAGCCGCTGCCGGCCAAGCCGGTGTCACGGGAGTTCCCGGGCGTCGCGCTGGTCGGCATGGGCCCGGGGGATCCCGGGCTGCTGACGTTGCGCGCCGCCGAGGCGCTGCGGAAGGCCGACCTGGTCATCGCCGACCGGGCCGGGTGCCCGCCGGAGATCCTGGCGCACTGCCGCGAGGACGCCGAGATCGTCGACACCGCCGAGGGCGGGCACCTCGAACTCGCCGTGCGGGCCGCGAAGGCCGGCCGGTACGTCGTCCGGCTGTTCCGCGGCGACCCCGGCCTGGCCTGCGACCTCGCGGGCGAGGGCGGTGGGCTGGAGAAGGCCGGCGTCCCGTTCCAGGTGATCCCGGGCGTGTCCGCGGTGACCGGGGTGCCCGGGTACGCGGGCATCCCGCTGACCGACGCCGACCACCGCGAGGTCCGGATCGTCGACATCGGCGAGGGCGGCGTCGACTGGGACCGGTTCTCCTCGCCGGACGCCACCCTGGTCGTCCTGGGCGCGGAGAACACCGTCGCCGAGGTCGCCAAGGGGCTGATCGCGGCGGGCCGTCCCGACACCACGCCCGCCGCGATGACCACCCTGGGCACCACCACCGAGCAGGAGACGGTGGTCTCCACGCTGCAGCGGCTCGCCGCCGACACCAAGGGCATGGAGGCCCCGGCGATGATCATCGTCGGGGACGTGGTGACCTGGCGGGACCGGCTGGCCTGGTTCGAGACCAAGCCGCTGTTCGGCTGGCGGGTGCTGGTGCCGCGCACCAAGGAGCAGGCCGCGTCGCTGTCGGAGCAGCTCCGCGAGTACGGCGCCGTGCCCGAGGAGGTCCCCACCATCTCGGTGGAGCCGCCGCGCACCCCGCAGCAGATGGAACGTGCCGTGAAGGGCCTGGTCACCGGACGGTACGAGTGGGTGGTCTTCACCTCCACCAACGCCGTGCGGGCCGTCCGCGAGAAGTTCTCCGACTACGGCCTGGACGCCCGCGCGTTCGCCGGGCTCAAGGTCGCGGCCGTGGGCGAACAGACGTCCCGGGCGCTGGTGGAGTTCGGCGTGCAGCCCGACCTGGTGCCGACCGGGCAGCAGTCCAGCGAGGGCCTGCTGGAGGTCTGGCCGCCCTACGACGAGGACCTGGACCCGATCAACCGGATCCTGCTGCCGCGCGCCGACATCGCCACCGACACCCTCATCGCCGGGCTGACCGACCTCGGCTGGGAGTGCGAGGACGTGACCGCGTACCGGACGGTGCGGGCCGCGCCGCCGCCCGCGCCGATCCGCGAGGCGATCAAGGGCGGCGGGTTCGACGCGGTGCTGTTCACCTCGTCCTCCACGGTCAAGAACCTGATCGGGATCGCCGGCAAGCCGCACAACGTCACGGTGATCGCCTGCATCGGCCCGCAGACCGCCAAGACGGCCGAGGAATACGGGCTGCGGGTCGATGTGCTGTCAGAGAAACCGTCGGTGTCGGCGCTCGCCGAGGCGCTGGCGGAGTACGGTGCCAGGCGGAGGGCCACGCAGATCGAGAACGGCGACCCGCTGCGCAAGCCGAGCCAGATGCGCCGGGGCGCCCGCCGCCGCAGGTGACCCGCCGTGGCGGGTGAGCCACGGCGGCCCAGCAACGAGAGAGGACGCATGACTGCCCGCTTTCCCGTGGCGCGGCCCCGCCGGCTGCGCCGCACACCCGCGCTGCGGCGCCTGGTCGCCGAGACCCGGCTCGCTTCCGCCGACCTGATCCTTCCGATGTTCGTCAAGGAGGGCATCGCCGAGCCCCAGCCGATCCCGTCCATGCCCGGCGTGTACCAGCACACCCGGGAGAGCCTGCGCAAGGCGGCGCACGACGCGGTCGAGGCGGGCGTCGGCGGGATCATCCTGTTCGGCATACCCGCGGCCAAGGACGGCACCGGCTCGGCCGCCGACGACCCGGCCGGGATCGTCCAGGCCGCGGTCCGCGACCTGGTGTCCGACCTGGGCGACAGCACCGTGATCATCACGGATCTGTGCCTGGACGAGTTCACCGACCACGGGCACTGCGGCATCCTCACCCCGTCCGGCGAGATCGACAACGACGCGACGCTGGAGCGGTATGCCTCGATCGCGGTCGCGCAGGCCGAGGCGGGCGTGGCCGTGGTCGCGCCGAGCGGGATGATGGACGGCCAGGTCGGCGCGATCCGCACCGCGCTGGACGAGGCCGGCCACCCGGACGTGGCGATCATGGCGTACTCCGCCAAGTACGCCTCCGCCTACTACGGCCCGTTCCGGGACGCGGCCGAGTGCGCGCCACGGTTCGGCGACCGTTCGTCCCACCAGCAGGACCCGGCCAACGCGGACGAGGCGCTGCGCGAAGTGCTGCTTGACCTCGACGAGGGCGCGGACGTGGTCATGGTCAAGCCCGCGGGGCCCTACCTGGACATCGTGCGGAGGGTCCGCGACACCGTCCAGGTGCCGGTGGCGGCGTACCAGGTCAGCGGCGAGTACTCGATGATCGAGGCGGCGGCGGCCAACGGCTGGCTGGACCGGGAGCGGACGGTCATGGAGTCGCTGACCGCGATCCGGCGGGCGGGCGCCGACATCATCCTGACGTACTACGCGGCCGAGGTGGCGCGCGTCCTGCGGGGCTGAGGCCCGGACGCCCGCGTTCCGGTGATCGCTTGCCGATGATCACCCCGGTCTAGTCACTTAGGACCGTTTCCTCGGGGTCGCCGTGTCCCACCTCACGGCCCAGCGGCATCATCGGTACCAAGGAACCTGGCTGAGGGGGGCGCGATGCTGGTGGTCTCGGGGGGAAGACGGCAGCGGACCGGACGCGGCCGGACGGCGGCGGCCGCGCGCGCGTACGCCGAGCTGGGCTGGCCCGTGATCCCCGGAGCGCACCCCCCGGCGGCGGGCGACCGCGCGTGTTCCTGTGACCGGCTCGGCTGTCCCGACCCGGCCGCGCACCCGCTGTCGGGCGCGTGGGCGCTGGAGGCCACCGTCGACACGGCCACGCTGGACCGGTGGTGGAGCAAACGTCCCGACGCCAACATCGTCCTGCCGACCGGCCGGGTCTTCGACGTGTTCGACGTCCCCGCACGGGCCGGGGAGCTCGCGCTGGAACGGATCGACCGTGCGGGCCTGCCGGTCGGGCCGGTCGCGTCCGTGGCGGGCGAGCGCTCCCTGTTCTTCGTCGCGACCAGGGGCGCTCCCGTGGACGAGGACGAATGGTGGTCGTGCCATCTGGACTGCTCGCCGGAGACGATCGCCGACACCCCGGGCATGCGGTGGCACTGCCGCGACAGCTACGTGCTCGCCCCGCCGTCCGCCCTTCCCTATGGCCGCCAGGTCACCTGGCTGCGCGAGCCCGGGGACGGGCCGCTGCCCGACCCGCTGCGGCTTCTCGAAGTGCTGTCCGACAGCTGCGAGGCCGCCGAGCACACCGCCTGCTGACGTCCTCCCCTCACTGACCGGCGATACGGGGAGCGGCGATGGCCTTCGCGCGGCCCCACTTCGCGTAGGTGGCCGAGATCGTCTGCGTCCGGGTCTTCTCCGTGCCGGCGGCCCTGAACCACAGCTGCGCCGGGCGTCCGGCGCGGTCCAGCCTGAGGGCGAACGAGACCTGCTGCGCCCCCGAGATCCTGACCAGTTGCGTGTAGAGCGCGCCGATCTCGGGGAGCCGGGTGAGCCGGTCCATCGGGGCCGTGCCCCGGTAGATCTGCCCTTCCCGCTTGAACGTCGTGCTGGAGTTCAGCAGGGCGACGACGTTGCTCACCGCGCTGGCCGACCGGGCCTGCGCGGCCAGGGCCGGGTAACCCGAGGACTGGCCGCCGGCCGGGATCGTGCGCCAGGTCCTGCCGACCATGATGTACGAGACGTCGCCCACCAGGACGGCGCGGGTGGCGCGCCGTGTCTCACCCGTTCCCGCGACGTTCATGCTGTAGGACGGGGACGAACCGTTCACCAGGTTGAACGTCCCCTTGGCCACGGACTTGCCGCCGCAGCAGCCGGCCCGCTTGTAGGTGAACGAGGCGCCGGACGCCTGCGAGGTCGCCTGCTGGACACGGGTCGCCAGCGCCGCCGCGGCCGGGTCGGCGGGGCCGGGCGGCGCCGCGGGCCGCGGGCTTCCGCTGGTCGCCGGGCCGGTGGGGCCGACGGAGTCGTTGTCGTCGCCGCCCAGGAACAGCGCCGCGCCGACCGTGCTGCCGGCGATCACCACGACCGCGAGCGCGGCGGCGACGACCCAGGAACGGCCGCGCTGTCCCCCGCCCTCGGGCGCGCTGGGAGGCGGGAACGTGGAGAGGTCCGGGTGCGCCGATGTCGCCGTCGGGGCGGTGGCGGTCGTCCCCGGCGGGTCGGGCCATGCCGACGGGACGGCCGCGGGCTGTGCCATGCGGGCGGCGGGCGCCTTGGACGCCTTCGCGGGCTTCGGCTTGGGCACCTTCGGTGTCTTCCCCGGCGCGGGCTCGGGCTGCCTGGCGGCCTGCTCGGCCAGCTCGGTGAGGCGGCTGCGTCCCTGGGCGAGCCACGCGGGCCCGTACGCCTCGACCGCCGCGTCCTCCACCGCGCCCAGGAAGTCGGCGGCCGACTCGGGACGCGAGCCCGGGTCCTTGGCCAGGCCCAGGGCGATCAGCTCGCGCAGCGGCCCGGGGACCATCTCCACCGGGATCGCGGCCTCGCGGTGCTGCTTGGCGATCGCCGCCTGGGTGCGCCCGCCGTAGGGCGGATGCCCGGTCAGGCACTCGAAGAAGACGGCGCTGACCGCGTACAGGTCGGAGGCGACCGAGGCGGGCGCGCCGTCCCACAGCTCGGGCGCGGCGTACGAGGGGATGGTCTGCGCCTCGGTGCCGGAGCGGGCCAGGGCGAAGTCGGTCAGCCGGCAGTTGCCCTCGCCGTCGATCAGGATCTCCGCCGGGCGCAGCGTGCCGTGCGCGATCGCCTTGGCGTGCGCGGCGGCCAGCCCGAGCAGCGAGCCGCTGACCATGGCCAGCGCCGCCAGCGGCCCGGTCGGGCCCTGGGCGGCCAGCAGCCGGCGCAGCCCCAGGCCCTCCACCCGTTCCATCACGATCGCGGTTCCCTCGGGGGATTCCACGAATTCGTAGAAGTCCACGACGTTCGGGTCCTCAAGCTGCGACAGGCGGCGCGCCACCGCGCGAAAGCGCGAGAGGAACGCCTCGTCACCGTCCAGCCGCCGGTCGAGATACTTGATCACGACCTTGGTCTGGGTGACCTCGTCGAGGGCGAGCATGACCCGGCCGGTGACACCCGCGCCCAGCTCCTGGACGTGGGAGAAGCCAGGGACCATCCAGCCGTCAGCCACGTGCGAGCCATCCCTTTCGAATACGGCCGGTTCCGGGTGCGCGTGAGGCTCCCGTAATGCCTTGTGACCGGTTGCCTTGAGACTGAGCTGTGGGCGCAATGGTATCTGTGTATCCGGTGGAATATCGGCCGCTTAGCGCACAGGTCACGAGCAGATGCCGAACTGCAACTGAGAGACTGGGCCGGTGACCGAATTCCATGTCTCCCAGCATGTCTCCCAGCAAGTCTCCCAGCGGCTGTTCGACAGAGCGACCCGGGTGGTGCCCGGCGGGGTCAACTCGCCGGTGCGGGCCTTCCGCGCGGTGGGCGGCACGCCGCCGTTCATGACGGGCGGGCGCGGGCCCTACCTCACCGACGCCGACGGCAACGAGTACGTCGACCTCGTCTGCTCGTGGGGGCCGCTGATCCTCGGGCACGCCCACCCGGCGGTGGTCGAGGCGGTGCGGGCGGCGGCCGGGCGCGGCACGTCCTACGGGGCGCCCACGCCGGGCGAGGTGGAGCTGGCCGAGGAGATCACCTCCCGCGCGCCGGTGGACATGGTGCGGCTGGTCAACTCCGGCACCGAGGCGACCATGTCGGCGATCCGGCTGGCGCGCGGCTTCACCGGCCGGACGAAGGTCGTGAAGTTCGCGGGGTGCTACCACGGCCATGTGGACGCGCTGCTCGCCGCCGCCGGGTCGGGCGTGGCCACGCTGGCGCTCCCGGACACCCCCGGCGTCACCGGCGCCACCACCGCCGACACCCTCGTCCTGCCGTACAACGACGTGGCCGCGATCGAGACGGCCTTCGACGAGCACGGCACCGACATCGCCTGCGTGATCACCGAGGCGGTGCCGTGCAACATGGGCGTGGTGCCGCCGCTGCCCGACTTCAACCGGCTGCTGAAGGCGCTGTGCGAGCGGTACGGCGCGCTGCTGGTGGTGGACGAGGTGCTCACCGGGTTCCGCGCGTCGCCGTCCGGCTGGTACGGGATCGAGGGCGTGGCCGGTGACCTGATGACCTTCGGCAAGGTGATGGGCGGCGGGCTGCCCGCGGCGGCCTTCGGCGGCCGTGCGGAGATCATGGAGCGGCTCGCGCCGGCCGGTCCCGTCTACCAGGCGGGCACGCTGTCGGGGAACCCGCTGGCCACCGCCGCCGGGCTGGCGACGCTGCGCAACGCCACGCCCGAGGTGTACGAGGCGATCGACCGTTCGGCCGCGCTCGTGGCGAGCGCCGCGTCGGAGGCCCTGGAGAAGGAGGGCGTCCCGCACCGGGTGCAGGCGGCGGGCAACCTGTTCTCGGTGTTCTTCACGGGGGAGGCGGTCGGGGACTTCGCCGCCGCGCAGCGCCAGGACGGCGCGGCCTACGCCGCCTTCTTCCACGCCGCCCTCGAACGCGGCGTGTACCTGCCGCCTTCGGCGTACGAGGTGTGGTTCCTGTCGGCGGCGCACGACGAGACGGCCTTGGAACGGGTCGTCGACGCGCTCCCGCACGCCGCTCGCGCCGCCGCGGCGGCCCAGTCCGGCTGAGGCACGCCCGGCGATCATTTAGGACGATCTAGTATTGCTGCCGATCTCCTTTTAGTATCGCTTACATGCTGGATCTGGAACGGCTGCGGGCCCTGCACGCCGTGGCGACCTACGGCTCGGTCAGCGCCGCCGCCGACGTCCTCCACGTCACCACTTCGGCGGTATCGCAGCAACTGGCCAAGCTGGAACGGGAGACCGGGCAGAAGCTGCTGGAGCGCAACGGGCGCGGCGTTCGCCTCACCGACGCGGCGCTGCTGCTCGTCGAGCACGCCGACCGCATCCTGTCGCTGGTCGAGCAGGCCCAGGCCGATCTGGAGGCCCAGCGCGGCGCCGTGGTGGGCCGGCTCACGGTGGCAGCGTTCCCCACCGCCATCCGCGGGCTGATGCCGGCCGCGCTGGGACGCCTGCGCGCCGACCACCCCGGGCTCTCGGTGCTGCTCCGCGAGGACGACCCGCTGCGGAGCATGCCGCTGGTGGCGCGCGGCGACCTCGACATGGCCATCACCCAGGACTGGAACAACAAGCCGATGGCGATACAGGAGGGCCTGCAGAAGGGCGCGATCTGCGACGACGTCGTCGATGTCGCGCTGCCCGCCGACCACCCCCTGGCCGGGCGGGACGAGATCGAGCTCAAGGAACTGGCCGGCGACCCGTGGATCAGCTCGTCCCCGGACAGCATCTGCTGCGACTGGCTGATGCGCACCCTGCGCGCGATCGACTCCGAACCCCGCATCGACCACATGGCCTACGAGTTCGCCACCCAGCTCTCCCTGGTCGCCGGCGGGCTCGGCAACGCCGTCCTGCCGCGGATGGGCCGCTGCGACGTCCCGGACGGCGTGGTGGTCGTCCCGCTGTCCTCCCCGCTGATCCGCCGGGTGTACGCGGTGTGGCGGGAGGAGGCCGCCCGCCGTCCCGCCATCCGCGCCGCCCTGGACGCCCTCCGCGCCTCCGTCCCGGCCGGGCTCACCCCCTTGGGGGCCGCCGCCGCACGCTGACCCGCCGGGCGGAGGCCGCCGGTCGGGAGGCGGGCGGAGCGCGGGTAATCTGGCCACGCCATGACTGACAAGACGATCGTTCACCTGCTGCGGCACGGTGAGGTGCATAATCCCGACGGCGTCCTGTACGGGCGGCTGCCCGGTTACCGCCTGAGCGAGGACGGGGTCCTCATGGCGAAGGCGGCCGCGCGGTGGTTCGCGGAGCGGGACGTCGCCGCGATCTTCTCCTCACCGATGCAGCGCGCCGTGGAGACGGCCGCGCCCATCGCCGAGGCGTTCGGCCTGACGGTGACGGTGGACGACGGCCTGCTGGAGGCCGACAACCACTTCGAGGGCATGACCTTCGGGGTGGGCAAGGGCTCGCTGCGCCGCCCAGAGCACTGGCGGTACCTGATCAACCCGTTCCGGCCGTCATGGGGCGAGCCGTACAAGCAGATCGCCGCGCGGATGCGGGCGGCGGTGATCAGGGCACGCGAGGCGGCGCGCGGCCACGAGGCGGTCTGCGTCAGTCACCAGTTGCCGATCTGGATCCTGCGCCTGCACGCCGAGCATCGCAGGCTCTGGCACCATCCGGTCAAGCGCGAATGCGGCCTGGCCAGCGTGACCAGCCTGTCGTTCGAGGGGACGCGGCTGGTGGAGGTGACCTACCGGGAGCCCGCCGCCGGCATCGCGAAGGGACCCAGTGTCGCGGGCGCCTGAGACGCCCGTTAGATTGTGTACTACGTCTTGTAGTAGGAGGGTCGTGTTGAGCCCCCGAGCGATCACCGTGCGCGCCGCGTCCGCCCTGCCGGCCGGCCTCGCGGCCTGCGCTCTGCTCGCCGGCTGCGCGGGCACCGGCGCGTCCGGGGACGGCACGGGCGGCGGCAACCGGTTCGTCGCGGGCGACGGCTCCGTCCAGGTGATCAAGGCGGCCGACCGCAAGGCCCCGGTGCGGGCCTCGGGCACAACCCTGGAGGGCGAGCGCTTCGCGCTGCCCGACGGCGATGACAAGGTCACCGTCGTGAACTTCTGGGCGTCGTGGTGCGCGCCGTGCCGCGGCGAGGCGCCCTCGCTGAAGCAGGTCCACGACGAGACGGTGAGCAAGGGCGAGGACGTCCGGTTCGTCGGGGTGGCGTTCAAGGACGCCAAGGCCAACGCGCTGGCCTTCGAGCGCACCTTCAAGATCACTTATCCGAGCCTGTTCGACGCCGACGGCGCCGTGACCCTCGCCTTCCGCGAGGTCCCGCCGAACGCGATCCCCACCACCCTCGTCCTCGACCGCCAGGGCCGGGTCGCGGCCCGCGTCATCGGCGCCACCACCTACTCCAAGCTGCGTCCCCTCGTCACCCAGATCCTCGAAGAACGATGACCGCCCTGGACACCACCGAGCTGGTGGCGGGCGGGTCGCTGCTGGTGGCGGGGCCGCTGGCGGCGCTGGCGGGCGTGGTGTCGTTCGTGTCGCCGTGCGTGCTGCCGCTGGTGCCCGGCTACCTGTCGTACGTGACCGGGATGACCGGCGCCGACCTGGCCGAGCAGCGGCGGGGGCGGCTGCTGGCGGGGGCGGCGCTGTTCATCGCCGGGTTCACCGTGGTGTTCGTGACGGCCGGGGTGGCGTTCGGCGGGCTGGGACGGTGGCTGCTGGAGTACCAGGACCCCATCACCCGGGTGCTCGGCGCGGCCACCATCGTGTTCGGGCTGGCGTTCATGGGACTGGTCCCGGGCCTGCAACGGACGCTCAAGCCGGGACGGCTGCCGGCGGCCGGGATGGCGGGCGCGCCGCTGCTGGGCGTGCTGTTCGGGCTCGGCTGGACGCCCTGCATCGGGCCCACGCTGGCCGCGGTGCAGGCCCTGGCGTTCAGCGAGGCGAGCGCGGGCCGCGGGGCGCTATTGTCGCTGGCGTACTGCGCGGGCCTGGGCCTGCCGTTCGTGCTGACGGCGCTGGCGTACCGGCGGGCGCTCGGCGCGTTCGGCGCGGTGAAGCGGCGTTACGCGGTGGTGATGCGGGTCGGCGGGGGCATGCTCGTCGCCCTCGGCGTGCTGCTGGTGACCGGGCTGTGGGGCGATCTGACCATCGAGCTGAAGTCGTGGATCGGCGGCTTCGAGACGGTGATGTGAGTGGCGAAGACGACCACGCCCGACACCAGGGCCGACATCAAGGCCGATACCGAAGCCGGTACCGAGGCCGCGGCGACGGGCGCTCCCGCCGAACGGCGCGCGCCCGGTGAGGCCCCCGAGGCACCCAGGCCGCGTGGGTTCGGCCCCATCGGGTGGCTGCGCTGGGGCTGGCGCCAGCTCACCACGATGCGGACGGCGCTGATCCTGCTGTTCCTGGTGGCGCTGGGCGCCGTCCCCGGTTCGGTGCTGCCGCAGCGCGGGCAGGCGCCGGAGAGGGTCGCCGAGTACTTCGAGAAGCACGCCACGCTGGCGCCCTGGTTCGACCGGCTGTCGCTGTTCGACGTGTTCGCCGCGCCCTGGTTCGCGGCGATCTACATCCTGCTGTTCGTGTCGCTGGCCGGCTGCGTGATCCCGCGGGCGTTCCAGCACTACAAGGCGATGCGTGCCCGTCCGCCCGCGGCGCCGCGCAACCTGCTGCGGCTGCCGCAGTCCGCGTCGTTCGAGACCGACGCCGAACCGGAGGCGGTGCTGGCCGAGGCGCGCAAGATACTGCGCAAGCGCCGGTTCCGGGTGGACGGGGGCGTGACCGCCCGAGCGCCCGGAGGGCGGTCACGCGGCTTTTCCGGGGGGTCTGGGGGGTCGCCCCCCCAGGATGATGCGGCCGCCCGAGCGCCCGGAGGGCGGTCACGCGGCTTTTCCGGGGGGTCTGGGGGGTCGCCCCCCCAGGATGATGCGGCCGCCCGAGCGCCCGGAGGGCGGTCACGCGGCTTTTCCGGGAGGTCTGGGGGGTCGTCCCCCCAGGATGATGCGGCCGCTCGAGAGCAGTTGTCTTCCCAGGTTGACAGCGGCGCGGTGTCCGCGGAGAAGGGGTACTTGGGTGAGACCGGCAACCTGGTCTTCCACCTGGCCCTGCTCGCGCTGCTGTTCGCGCTGGGAATGGGCAACGTGTTCGGCTACCGCGGCAACGTGGTGGTCAGCGAGGGAAAGTCGTTCGCCAACGCCCTGTCGTACTACGACCAGTTCACGCCCGGACGGCGGTTCGACACCGACAGGCTGCCGCCGTTCTCCCTGACACTGGACGACTTCAAGGCCACGTACCAGACCCAGGGCGTGCAGCGCGGGCAGGCGACCGACTACCAGGCGAGGCTGCGGTTCCGGGAGACGCCCTCGTCCCCGGAGAAGCCGTACAACCTGCGCGTCAACCATCCGCTCTCGGTGGGCGGCGCGAAGGTCTACCTGCTCAACCACGGGTACGCGCCCGTCTTCACCGTGCGGGACGCCAAGGGGAACATCGCCTTCCAGGACTCGGTGCCGTTCCTGCCGATGGAACAGCGCAACTACACCTCCGAAGGCGTCGTGAAGGTCCCCGACGCCGAACCCGAGCAACTGGCCTTCTACGCCATCCTGTGGCCGACCGCCGTGGCCGACCAGGACGGCAAGCAGATCGTCTCGGGCTTCCCCGCGCCGCTGCGCCCCGTGGTGACGATCTCCTCGTTCAAGGGCGACATCGGGCTGGACACGGGGAACCCCCAGTCGGTCTACAAGCTGGAGGGCATCGGCAGGACGCTGCACCCGGTGAAGGGCGGGCAGAAGCTGCTGGAACCCGGGGAGACCTTCACGCTCCCCGGCGGCGCCGGATCGATCACCTTCGACGGGATGCGCGAGTGGGCGAGCCTGTCGGTCAACCACGACCCCGGGCGGATGCCCGCGCTGGTCGCGGCCGTGCTGGCGATCGTGGCGATCGTGGCGTCGTTCATGGTGCGGCGCCGCCGGGTGTGGGTCCGGGCGCGGGCCGGTGAGGGCGGGCGTACCGTGGTCGAGGCCGGGGGGCTCACGCTCGGGAACCCGACCCCGGAGTTCGACGAGATCGTGGCCGCGCTGCGCGGCACCGTGGTCCGGGACGAGCGTCCCGAGCGGGACCCGGCGACCGAGACGAAGGAGTGACGAGGGTGGGGACTGCCGACCTCGCGAACCTGAGCGACAAGCTCATGCTGACGACCGTGGTGCTGTACATCGTCGCCATGGCGTCCTACGCCGCCGATCTGGGCTTCGGCCGCCGCCGTACGAAGGCGGAGGCGGACGCGGTCTCGCAGGTCGCGGAAGAGAAGGCCAAGGTCCTCGTCGGCGCGGGCACGTCCGGTACGGACGCCCCGGCCGCGGCCGTGAAGGCGGACGACGAGGCCGCCGGCTCGGATTCCGGCTCGGGCGGGCTTGAGCGCGCCCAGGTCGACTGGGCGCGGCTGGCGGTCGTCCTGAACGTGCTCGGGTGGGCGGCGCACCTCGGCGCGATCGTGAGCCGCGGGCTGGCCGCCGAGCGCTGGCCGTGGGGCAACATGTACGAGTTCCTCACCGCCATCGCGTTCGCGGCGGTGACGGCGTTCCTCGTCGTTCTGTGGCGCTTCCAGGCCCGGTTCCTCGGCGCGTTCGTCACCCTGGCCGCGGTCGTCGCGCTCGGGATCGCCAACATCTGGCTCTACAACTCGGTCGGCCCGCTCGTCCCGGCGCTCAACTCGTACTGGATCGCGATCCACGTGACGGCGGCCATCATCGCGACCGGGGCGTTCACGGTCGGCGGCGCGACGACGATCCTCTACCTGCTCAAGGTGCGCCAGGAAGTGCGGGCCACGGCGGGCGGCGGGACGTTCCTGGACCGGCTGCCGGGCGCCGACGCGCTGGACCGGCTGTCCCTGCGGGTCACGATGTTCGCCTTCCCGATCTGGACGGCCGCCATCATCATGGGCGCCGTCTGGGCGGACGACGCGTGGGGCCGGTACTGGGGCTGGGATCCCAAGGAGATCTGGTCGTTCGTCACCTGGGTGGCGTACGCGGCGTACCTGCACGCCCGCGCCACGGCCGGGTGGAAGGGACGCCGGGCCGCGGTCCTGTCGCTGATCGCCTTCGCCGCGCTGCTGTTCAACTTCTTCGGCGTGAACTACATGTTCTCCGGGCTGCACTCCTACGCGTAGCTCGGGACGCCCGGCACCCGCGTCGGGTCACTCTTCGCCGCGCAGCCTCCGTTCGAGGTCGCGCAGGAACGCCGGATCGTCCTCCGGGCCCCTGGGCGGTTCGGCGGCGCTTTCCGGCACCCCCGCGGGCAGGCTCGCCGATCCGCTCGGTCGCCCGGGCGGCACCCGCACCTTCGCCCGGCCGACGGCCAGCCACAGCACCGCGCCCGGGAGCAGCCCAAGCAGCACGATGAGCAGCCAGCCGAACTTGGGCAGGTGCAGTACCTCGGACTCGTCCGTGGTGAGCACGTCGAAGAGTCCGAAGAGCCACACTCCGATCAGGATCAGCGAGAGCAGCACATACACCATGCAATGAGCGTAGACCGTGACTGAGGGGGATGACGCCGAGTCGGGTCTGCCCTTACCCTGCCTCGGGGGCCCTGACGCTGTTGTTGAGTCCGGGGGCCCGCTTGCAGAGGAGCCCGATGCGCTTCAAAGGCATCCACCGTAGGCACCGGGAGACGAGGGACGTGTCGTACGCCCCCTCGTCCTCCGACTCACGGCAGCGCGTGCGGTGGCGCCCCGAACGGTTCCGGCTGCGGCCCCGCGGCGACCATCCACGCGACCGGCTGGGGCGTTTCCGCCGGGTGCGGCGCGACGAGGCACGCGATCCCGGCCCCGACGCGGTGCCGTACGGGGTGGCGGACGTCGTCCCGGACGTGGCACGCGACCGTCCCGGGCACTGGACGGGAGGCGCGGGTCCGGACGGCCCGCCGCGTTACTCCTGGAAGGACTTCGAGCTCGACGACGCACCGCCGCCGCGCGCCGAGCCGCGCCCGCCGGGCTCTCCGTACGTGGCGGACGGCCGCCGGCACTGTGGCGTCCTGGAGAGCATTCTGTACCGGCAGTGGGACGCCCGGCTGGGCCCGCCGCCGCCCGAGGTGGTGCGGGCTGTCGACAGCCTCGCCGCGCTGCCCGACACGCTGAAGGTGAAGCTCGCCGGCGGGCTGGAGGGCATCTATGTCGGGCCGGGCGGCGTCCCGCAGCTCGACGACATGGCGCACCTGCGCGACCGGCCGCTGCCCTCGGGACGGGGGACCTGGGACATCTGCGCCGGCGCCTACGGCGACGGGAAGATCATCGTGGGGGACCGGCCGTCGCCCACGCCGGACGTCATGATGCACGAGGTCGGGCACGCGCTCGACGACATCGACGGCGGGGACGGCTGGCGGTCCGATAGCGAGGAGTTCCGACGGCTGTACGAGCGGTGCCTGCCCCATCTGGCGGCCGAGTTCCACCGGCAGCCCGACGCGCTGGGCCGCCGCGAGTTCTTCGCCGACGCGTTCGCCGCGATCTCCGCCCGGCAGCGGCCCGCCCTGGTCGATATGCTCGCGGGCAACATCCGGATGGCCCTGGATGTCATGCTGTTCTTCAACCGCAGGTACGGAATCTGATGCGCGTCCCCCGCACCGCCGCGCCGTCCGGCGACGACCAGCACCGAAGGTGATCGACGATGTATGTGATCCGGCTACCCGACGGAACGCTCCGGGTGCCCCACAGCGTCCTCACCGGCTCCGCGAAGGGGACGCGGGAGCCGGGCGAGGGGCCCGGGGTCATCGCGCAGGGCTACGTCGAGATCGGCCCCGGCGACCCGGACTACGACCGGCTGCTGCCCGAGTCCATCACCGAGCAGGAGATGGAGGACAGGCGCCGCGCCTGGCGGGACGGCGACGCCGACCTGCTCCGAGCGTTCGAGGAGTACAAGGCCGACATCGAGGGCGGCGGCTGAGGGCGGCGACCTGAGGCCGGTACCTGGAGGCGGTTGCGGTCGTCGGCGGCGCGAGGGTTCGGGGGTACTCCCGTCGCGCGCCCGGGGACGGCCCGCCGTCCGGTCGCCTCAGCGAACCTCGACGGGCTCGTCGCCGCGCAGGAGCGCGTGCACCTCGGACTCGCGGAAGCGGCGGTGGCCTCCGGGCGTGCGGATGCTGCTGATCCGGCCCGCCGCTGCCCAGCGCGTGACCGTTTTCGGATCGACCCGGAAGAGGGCGGCGACCTCTCCGGGGGTCAGCAGGCGCTCGCTGGTGCTCTCCACGTTTTCTCTCCCCCTTTGTCCCGCTCTCGGTGCGGGTGGACTGTTTCATAGTGTGGCGGCTCTAGACCGATTTCTCCCTTGTTTTCGGAAAACATCACGCTGAGTAATTCGCTGAGCAGGCGAGATCACGGGAAGTACATGCTTCATCGCTCACAACCGTCCCGTGGAGCGCAGCAGGCCCGTGCCGTCCCTCCCGGCAGGGGCCTTCGCGGCACCCGTTGACCAGTGCGGTCACCCTCGGCATAGGCTCCCCGTCATGTCCGATCTTGTCTCCCTGGCGGAGATCGAAGAGGCGGCCGGGCGGCTGCCGGGAGCGGCGGTCCGCACCCCGCTCGTGCCGTTCCCGTTGTCGGATCCGCCGCTGCTGGTCAAGGCGGAGTCGCTGCAGCCGATCGGCGCGTTCAAGGTGCGCGGCGCCTACGCGACGATCGCCGGGTTGCCGGAGGACGTGCGAAAGCGCGGCGTGGTGACGCATTCCAGCGGCAACCACGCGCAGGCGGTGGCGTTCACGGCGCGGGCTCTCGGCATCCGGGCGGTCCTGGTCGTCCCGAACACCGCTCCGCAGGTGAAGGTCGACGCGTGCGTCGCGCTGGGCGCCGAGGTCCTGTACGTCGAGCCGACGATGGAGGCGCGGGAGACCACGGCCGCGCGGCTGGCCGAGGCGCACGGGCTCACGCTCGTCCCGCCGTACGACGACCGGCGGATCGTCGCGGGCCAGGGAACGGCCGGCCTGGAGATCGTGCGGGACCGCCCGGACGTGGACGTGGTGCTCGTGCCGATCGGCGGGGGCGGGCTGATCTCCGGTGTCGCGGCGGCGGTGAAGCGGCTGCGGCCCGAGGCCAAGGTCATCGGGGTGGAGCCCCAGTTGGCGGCCGACGCGCGGGCGTCGCTGCTGGCCGGGCGCCCGGTGTCCTGGACGGCCGCGCAGACGTCCCGTACCAGCGCGGACGCGCTGCGCGCCCAGCGGGTGGGCGACATCCCGTTCGCGCACATCCGGGCCTTCGTGGACGACATCGTCACGGTGAGCGAGGAGGAGATCCGGCTGACGGTGAGGAGGCTGGCCCGCGAGGCACGCCTGGTCGCCGAGCCGGGAGGCGCGGTCGCCACGGCCGCCTATCTCTACCGCAGGGACGAGCTGCCCTCGGCTCGCACCTATGTCTCCGTTCTGTCCGGTGGCAACGTCGATCCCGCCTACCTTGCCGAGGCCATCGCGTAGGGCCGCACCCGGGTCCGGGCTCCGCACATCGCGGGATAGCCTGGAGGTGTCATGCGTTCGGTACTCCTCTACACTGCCGCCCGCTTCGCGATCTTCCTGGCTACGGCGGCCGTTCTGGCGTTGCTGGGGGCCCGCGGTCTCCTGCTGCTGGCGCTGGCGGTGTTGGTCAGCGGGATCGTGAGCTACGTCCTGCTGTCGGGGCAGCGCGACGCGATGTCCTCCGCGCTGGTGCGCGGAGTGAAGGAGCAGCGTCGCAGACTGGAGAGGGCGCGCACCAAAGAGGACGGCGGGACGCCCTAGGCTGACGTCATGACCCGGGCCTCTCTCGACAAGCGACCGGCCGATGTGGCGGCGATGTTCGACCGCACGGCCGAGCGCTACGACCTGCTCAACACCCTGATGACGGGTGGGAGGGACCGGAGCTGGCGGCGGGCCGTCGTGCGCGCCGTGGACGCGCGTCCGGGCGAGCGGATCCTGGACCTGGCCGCCGGTACGGGGACCTCCTCGGTGCCCTTCGCCAGGGCGGGCGCGCTCACCGTGGCCTGTGACTTCTCGCTCGGCATGCTGCACGTCGGTGTGAAGCGGAACAAGGGCCTCGAGGGGCTCGGCTTCGTGGCCGGGGACGCGCTGCGCCTGCCGTTCGCGGACGGCGCGTTCGACGCGGTGACGATCTCCTTCGGGCTCCGGAACGTGGCCGACACCGAGGCGGCGCTGCGGGAGCTGCGGCGGGTCACCCGTCCCGGCGGGCGGCTGCTGGTGTGTGAGGTGAGTCACCCGTCCAACGCGGTGCTGCGTTTCGGTCACCGTCTGCATCTGAGATTCGGTCTGCCCGCACTGGCCCGGATCAGCTCGAATCCCGATTCGTACCGCTATCTTGCCGAGTCGACGCTGGCCTGGCCCGACCAGGCCGCGTTGTCCCGGCTCATCCAGGCCGCGGGCTGGGACGCTGTGCGGTGGCGCGATCTCACCTTCGGGGTCGCCGCCCTGCACCACGCCACCAATCCGGGCCCCAGCACCACCGGTCCGTAGCCAGAGCCCTTTTCGGACCGGTCCAAAATCGAGGTGGTCCAGAGGTATCCAGGAACCGCCCTAAAGGAATAGACTCCCCCCGGATCCTTGTGAAGTGCTTCACAAGCGAACGAGCGAAGAAGGACCGTTGTGACCGACTCCACCCGGCAGGCAGACGCGATCGTCGTGGGGGCCGGACCCGCCGGGGCGTCCACCGCCTACTGGCTGGCCCAGTCAGGGCTGGATGTCGCGCTGCTGGAGAAGGCCACCTTCCCGCGCGACAAGATCTGCGGTGACGGGCTGACCCCCCGCGCCGTCCGCGCGCTGATCGGCATGGGCGTCGATCTCGACGCCCCCGGCTGGACCCGTAACAAGGGCCTGCGCATCTACGGCGCCGGTGTCAGGATCGAGCTGCCCTGGCCCGAGCTGGCGAGCTTCCCCGACTTCGGCCTGGTCCGCACCAGGACCAGCCTCGATCAGTTGCTCGCCGAGCACGCGGCGAAGGCGGGCGCCCGGCTGATCCAGGGGTGCAACGTCACCGGCCCGATCCTGGACGAGCGCACCGACCGCATCATCGGCGTCAAGGCCGTCCACGAGGGCGAGGAGGTGGAGTTCCGCGCGCCGCTCGTGGTGGCCGCCGACGGCAACTCCAGCCGCCTGTCCCTGGCCATGGGCCTGCAACGGCGCGAGGACCGCCCCATGGGCGTGGCCGTCCGCCGCTACTACCGCACCCCGCGCCACGACGACGAGTACATGGAGGCGTGGCTCGAACTGTGGGACGGGCAGCGCCTGCTCCCCGGGTACGGCTGGATCTTCCCGGTCGGCGACGGCACGTCCAACGTCGGGGTCGGCCTGCTGAACACCAGCAAGGCGTTCCAGAACATCAACTACCGGAACATGCTCAGGGACTGGACCGCCCAGATGCCCGAGGAGTGGCAGATGGACGAGGACCACGCCACCGGGCCGATCCGCGGCGCGGGGCTGCCCATGGGCTTCAACCGCCAGCCGCACTACACCCGAGGCATGCTCCTGGCCGGTGACGCCGGCGGCATGATCAACCCGTTCAACGGCGAGGGCATCGACTACGCGCTGGAGTCCGGGCGGCTGGCCGCCGAGATCATGGTGCAGGCGCTGGCCCGCAGCACCCCCGCGCAGCGGGAGCGGACGCTGTACGAGTACCCGCGCATCCTCAAGGAGGAGCACGGCGGCTACTTCACGCTCGCCCGGCTGTTCGTGCAGGCCATCGGCGACCCGCGGGTGATGAAGTTCCTGACCGCGCACGGCCTGCCGCATCCCACGCTGATGCGCTTCACGCTCAAGCTGCTGGCCAACCTCACCGACCGGCGCGGCGGGGACGCGATGGACCGTGTCATCAACGCGATGCAGAAGGTGGCGCCGGCGGCATGACGGTGGTTTGCGAGGAGGGGCGGTAGAGCGTGGATCTCTACGTACCGATCATTGTGCTGGGGGCGCTGGCCTTCGCCTTCGCGGCCTTCTCCGTGGCGATGGCCGCGCTCACCGGGCCCAAGCGGTGGAACAGGGCGCGGCTCGACGCCTACGAGTGCGGCATCGAGCCGACCCCGCAGCCGGTGGGCGGCGGGCGCTTCCCGGTCAAGTACTACCTGACGGCGATGCTGTTCATCGTCTTCGACATCGAGATCATCTTCCTGTACCCCTGGGCGGTCGCGTTCGACCGGATGGGGATCTTCGCCCTGGTGGAGATGATCTTGTTCATCCTCGCCGTGCTGGTGGCGTACGCCTACATCTGGCGGCGCGGCGGTCTGGAGTGGGATTGATGAGCGAGGTGCAGACGCGCGGCGCGCGCCCGGCCGACAAGCCCGCGACGAGGCGAGCGCGCGCCGGACGGCGCGCCGGAGCGGAACGGGGGTAGAGCGATGGGCCTTGAGGAGAAGCTCCCGAGCGGATTCCTGCTGACGACGGTCGAGCAGGTCGCGGGCTGGGCGCGCAAGAGCTCGGTCTGGCCCGCCACCTTCGGGCTGGCCTGCTGCGCGATCGAGATGATGGCGACCGGCGACCCGCGGCACGACTTCTCCCGATGGGGGATGGAACGCGCCTCGGCCACGCCCCGGCAGGCCGACCTGATGATCGTCGCGGGCCGGGTGAGCCAGAAGATGGCGCCGGTGCTGCGGCAGATCTACGACCAGATGACCGAGCCCAAGTGGGTCATCGCGATGGGCGTGTGCGCGTCGTCGGGCGGTATGTTCAACAACTACGCGATCGTGCAGGGCGTGGACCACATCGTCCCGGTGGACATCTACCTGCCGGGCTGCCCGCCGCGTCCCGAGATGCTGCTGGACGCGATCCTGAAGCTGCACGACAAGATCCAGAACACCAAGCTCGGCGCGCAGCGCAAGCGGCAGATCGAGGAGCTGGAAGAGGCCAAGCGCCGCAGGCTCCCGCTGCTGGGCCAGCCGATCGGGGGCGCGTCATGACCGAGCGGAGCGAGGGCATGAGCGCGGCTTTTGCCGGGGGGTGTGGGGGGTCGTCCCCCCACTGCGTCATGACCGAGCGGAGCGAGGGCATGAGCGCAGCTTTTGCCGGGGGGTGTGGGGGGTCGTCCCCCCACAAGGGAGGCATGTCATGACTTCGCAACATCCCGAGCAGCGGGCGGAGCAGGCGGCGGACCAGCTCCCCGCGCACACCCAGGAGGAGCGCCAGGAGCAGCCGATCGCCCGCATGGGCATGTTCGGCGCGAGGACGACCGGCGACACCTCCGGGTACGGGCGCCTGGTCGTCCGGCAGAGCCCGAAGGTGTCCACGCCGCGCCCGTACGGCGGGCCCAAGGGCGGCGCGGAGCCGGGCGAGTTCGACGAGGTCGCCGACCGGCTGGAGCGGGCGCTGCCCGACTTCGGGGACGCGATCGAGCGGGTCGTGGTCGACCGCGGCGAGATGACCTTCTACGTGCGGCGCGAGCACCTGAAGGCGGTCGCGCGGACGATGCGGGACGACCCCGAGCTGCGGTTCGAGCTGTGCAGCGGCGTGTCGGGCGTCCACTTCCCCTCGGACGCGGGCGCCGAGCTGCACGCGGTCTACCACCTGCTGTCGATCACCCATAACCGGCGCGTGCGGCTGGAGGTCACCTGCCCCGACGCCGACCCGCACATCCCGTCGATCGTGGACGTGTACCCGACCGGCGACTGGCACGAGCGCGAGACCTACGACTTCTTCGGGATCGTGTTCGACGGGCATCCGGCGCTGACCCGCATCGAGATGCCCGACGACTGGGTCGGCCACCCGCAGCGCAAGGACTACCCCCTCGGCGGTATCCCCGTCGAGTACCGAGGAGCGGAGATCCCGCCACCGGACGAACGGCGGTCGTACGTATGAGCGAGCTGGACCAGAGGGACGTGGGAATGCGGCGCCCCGGTGCGCCTCGGAGGCGAGGGGGGTACGCGGCATGAGTCCCTCGACGAAGTACACCGAATATGACGCCTACGCCGCCGACGAGGCGGCCGAGGGCAAGGTCTTCGACGTCTCCGGGCAGGACTGGGACCAGGTCGTGGCCGGCGCCGGGGACCTCGGCGACGAGCGGCTGGTCGTCAACATGGGGCCGCAGCACCCGTCCACGCACGGCGTGCTGCGCCTCATCCTGACCTTGGACGGCGAGACGGTGACCGAGGCGCGGGTCGGCATCGGCTACCTGCACACCGGCATCGAGAAGAACATGGAGTACCGGACCTGGACCCAGGGCACCACGTTCTGTACCCGGATGGACTACCTGGCGCCGATCTTCAATGAGACGGCGTACTGCCTGGGCGTGGAGCGGCTGCTGGGCATCGAGGACCGGGTGCCGGAACGGGCCCAGATCATCCGGGTGATGATGATGGAGCTCAACCGGATCTCCTCGCACCTGGTCGCGATCGCCACGTTCGGTCTCGAGCTCGGCGCGACCACGGTCATGCTCAACGGGTTCATCGAGCGCGAGTACACCCTCGACCTGTTCGAGGAGATCACCGGGCTGCGGATGAACATGGCCTACGTCCGTCCCGGCGGGGTGGCGCAGGACCTGCCGAGCGGGGCGCTCAGCAAGATCCGCGACTATCTGGGCCGGATGCCCAAGCGCCTCCAGGCGCTGCGCAAGCTGATGGACGAGAACCACGTCTACCTGGCGCGGACGAAGGACATCGCCTACCTCGACCTGACCGGCTGCATGTCGCTGGGCGTCACCGGCCCGGTGCTGCGCGCGACCGGGCTGCCGTGGGACCTGCGCAAGTCCCAGCCGTACTGCGGCTACGAGACCTACGACTTCGAGATCGCCACCGAGAAGACCTGCGACGTCTACGGGCGCTACCTGGTCCGGATGAAGGAGATGGAGGAGTCCCTGAAGATCGTCGAGCAGTGCGTGGAGCGGCTGCAGTCGGTCAGGGGCCCGGTGATGATCGAGGACAAGAAGATCGGCTGGCCGGCGCAGCTCGCGATCGGCGCGGACGGCATGGGCAACTCGCCCAAGCACATCGCGCACATCATGGGCACCTCGATGGAGGCCCTGATCCACCACTTCAAGCTGGTGACCGAGGGCTTCCGGGTGCCGGCCGGGCAGGCGTACGTGCCGATCGAGTCGCCCCGCGGCGAGCTGGGCGCGCACGTGGTCAGCGAGGGCGGCACACGGCCGTACCGGGTGCACTTCCGCGACCCGTCGTTCACCAACCTGCAGGCCGTCCCGGCGATGTGCGAGGGCGGCATGGTGGCCGACGTGATCGCGGCGGTGGCCAGCATCGATCCCGTGATGGGGGGTGTGGACCGATGACGGAGGCCGCGACGGAGTCCTACGACCCGGAGGTGCGGGAGCGGCTCGAACGGGATGCCAAGGAGATCATCGCCCGCTATCCCCGGCCGCGCTCGGCGCTGCTGCCGCTGCTGCACCTCGTCCAGTCCGAGGACGGGTACGTGACGCAGCGCGGCATCGAGTTCTGCGCCGAGCAGCTCGGCATCACGGCCGCGCAGGTGACCGGGGTCGCCACCTTCTACACGATGTTCAAGCGGGCGCCGGTCGGCGAGTACCACGTGGGCGTCTGCATCAACACGCTGTGCGCGGTCATGGGCGGCGACCAGATCTGGGAGGAGCTGTCGGAGCATCTGGGCATCGGCCATGACGAGGCCACCCCCGACGGCCGGGTCAGCCTTGAGCGCATCGAGTGCAACGCGGCCTGCGACTTCGCGCCGGTGATGACGGTGAACTGGGAGTTCTTCGACAACATGACTCCCGAGAAGGCCAAGGCGCTGGTGGACGACCTGCGCCAGGGCAGGCAGGTGGCCCCCACCCGCGGACCCGGCGGGCTGTGCTCGTGGAAGGAGGCGTCCCGCGTCCTGGCCGGGTTCCCGGACGGGCGGGCGCACGAGGGCGTCCAGGCCGGGCCGCGGTCGCTGAGCGGCCTGGAGGTGGCGCGGCGGCGCGGCTGGGCGGCGCCTCCCGCCGACGTCGAGCGCGAGCGCCCGCACGAGCCCGTCCGGCCGAGCGAGATCACCGACCCGCCGCCGAACGAGCCCGGCAAGCCGATCGGCGGACCGGTCAAGCCCGGCTCGCAGGAGGACCGCAACCAATGACCACCCTCACCCCGATCCTCACCAAGAACTGGGACCAGCCCGACTCGTTCACGCGCGAGGCGTACGAGCGGGAGGGCGGGTACCGGGCGTTGCGCACCGCGTTCGGGATGGACCCGGACGCGATCGTGCAGGCGGTCAAGGACTCCGGGCTGCGCGGCCGCGGCGGCGCGGGCTTCCCGACCGGGATGAAGTGGGGGTTCCTGCCGCCCAGCAGCCCGAACCCGCGGTACCTGGTGGTGAACGCGGACGAGTCCGAGCCGGGCACCTGCAAGGACATCCCGCTGCTGATGGCCAACCCGCACGTGCTGGTCGAGGGTGTGATCATCAGCTCGTACGCCATCCGGTCCAACCACGCGTTCATCTACGTGCGCGGCGAGGTGCTGCACGTGATCCGCCGGTTGCAGCAGGCGGTCGCGGAGGCGTACGAGGCGGGTTACCTCGGCAAGGACATCCTCGGCTCCGGCTACGACCTCGATCTGGTCGTGCACACCGGCGCCGGCGCCTACATCTGCGGCGAGGAGACGGCGCTGCTGGACTCCCTGGAGGGCTTCCGCGGCCAACCCAGGCTCAAGCCCCCCTTCCCCGCGGTCGCGGGCCTGTACGGCGGTCCCACCGTCATCAACAACGTCGAGTCGATCGCCTCGGTTCCCTCGATCGTGGCCAACGGCCCCGAGTGGTTCGCCTCGATGGGCACCGAGAAGTCCAAGGGCTTCGGGATCTTCTCGCTGTCCGGGCACGTGACCAGGCCGGGCCAGTACGAGGCGCCGCTGGGGATCACGCTGCGCGAGCTGCTGGACATGGCGGGCGGCGTGCGCGAGGGCCACCGGCTGAAGTTCTGGACGCCGGGCGGCTCGTCCACCCCGATCTTCACAGACCAGCATCTGGACGTGCCGCTGGACTTCGAGTCGGTGGGCGCCGCCGGGTCCATGCTGGGCACCAGGGCGCTGCAGATCTTCGACGAGACGACCTGCGTGGTGCGGGCGGTGCTGCGCTGGTCGGAGTTCTACGCGCACGAGTCGTGCGGCAAGTGCACGCCGTGCCGCGAGGGGACGTACTGGTACAAGCAGATGCTCAAGCGGCTGGAGGCCGGGCAGGGCGAGGAGAAGGACCTGGAGACCCTGCTGGACCTGTCGGACAACATCCTGGGCCGGTCGTTCTGCGCGCTGGGGGACGGCGCGACCAGCCCGGTGGTCTCGTCCATCAAGCTGTTCCGCGACGAGTACCTCCAGCACTTCGAGCAGGGCGGCTGTCCGTTCGACCCGGCCGCCTCCACGCTGTGGGCGGGAAGTGAAGCCTGATGACTGTGACTGTTGGTAGTGGCTCGGCGGCTTCCGGTGCTCCCCGCGAAGGCGGGGGTGGTCCGCGCGAGGACATGGTCTCGGTCACCATCGACGGCTTCGAGATCGAGGTGCCCAAGGGCACGCTGATCATCCGGGCGGCCGAGCTGCTGGGCATCCAGATCCCGCGGTTCTGCGACCACCCGCTGCTGGACCCGGTGGGCGCCTGCCGGCAGTGCCTGGTGGAGATCCCGGACGCGGGCAACGGGCGGGGCATGCCCAAGCCGCAGGCGTCCTGCACCACCGCGGTGATGCCGGGGATGGTCGTCAAGACCCAGCTCACCTCGCCGGTGGCCGACAAGGCGCAGCACGGCGTGATGGAGCTGCTGCTCATCAACCACCCATTGGACTGCCCGGTCTGCGACAAGGGCGGCGAGTGCCCGCTACAGAACCAGGCGATGTCCAACGGGCGCGGCGAGACGCGGTTCACCGAGACCAAGCGGACCTTCCCCAAGCCGCTCGCGCTGTCCAGCCAGGTGCTGCTGGACCGGGAACGCTGCATCCAGTGCGCCCGCTGCACCCGGTTCTCCGACCAGATCGCCGGGGACGCGTTCATCGACCTGTTCGAGCGGGGCGCCAAGGAGCAGGTCGGGGCGGCCTCCGACAGGCCGTTCCAGTCCTACTTCTCCGGCAACACCGTCCAGATCTGCCCGGTGGGCGCGCTGACCGGCGCCGCGTACCGGTTCAGGTCCCGGCCGTTCGACCTGGTGTCGGCGCCGAGCGTGTGCGAGCACTGCGCGTCCGGCTGCTCGATGCGCACCGACCACCGGCGCGGCAGGATCACCCGGCGGCTCGCCGGTGACGACCCGCAGGTGAACGAGGAGTGGAACTGCGACAAGGGCCGGTGGGCGTTCACCTACGCCACCCAGCCCGACCGCCTCACCCACCCGCTCGTCCGGAACGAGGACGGGGTGCTGGAGCCCGCGTCCTGGCCGGAGGCGCTCACCGTCGCCGCCGAGGGCCTGGCGCGCGCCCGGGGCCGCGCGGGCGTGCTGCCCGGCGGGCGGCTCACCCTTGAGGACGCCTACGCGTACGCCAAGTTCGCCCGGGTCGCGCTCGGCACCAACGACATCGACCACCGGGCCCGCGCGCACTCGCGCGAGGAGGCCGAGTTCCTGGCCAGCGCCGTCGCCGGGCACCCGATCGAGGTGACCTACTCCGACCTGGAGAAGGCCCCGGCGGTGCTGCTGGCCGGGTTCGAGCCCGAGGAGGAGTCGCCGATCGTCTTCCTGCGGCTGCGCAAGGCGTACCGGAAGGCCGGGCTCAAGGTCTTCTCGGTCGCGCCGTTCGCGTCCCGCGGGCTGCGGAAGATGGGCGGCACGCTGCTGCGCTCCCTGCCGGGCGCCGAGGCCGACGTGCTCGGCTCGCTGGTCGCCGAGGGGTCTGGGGGATCGTTTCCCCAGGATGAGGCCGGCGGCCGGAACGCCGACGCGCGCGGCGCGCTGGAGGCGGACGGCGCGGTGATCCTGGTCGGCGAGCGGCTGGCGACCAGCCCCGGCGCGCTGTCGAGCGTGCACCGGCTGGCGCAGGTCACCGGTGCCCGGGTGGCGTGGGTGCCGCGCAGGGCCGGCGAGCGCGGCGCGATCGAGGCGGGGGCGCTGCCCGGCCTGCTGCCGATCGGGCGCCCGGTCACCGACCCGCAGGCTCGCGCCGAGGTCGCCCGCGTCTGGAACGTCGCCGACCTGCCCGCGTCCCCCGGACGGGACGGCGCGGGCATCATCGCCGCCGGGGCGGCCGGTGAGCTGGGCGCGCTGCTGGTCGGCGGCGTCGACCCCTACGACATGCCCGACCCCGCCGCCGTCCTGGCCGCGCTGGAGGCCACCCCGTTCGTGGTGAGCCTGGAGCAGCGGGTCAGCGCGGTCACCGACCGGGCCGACGTGGTGCTGCCGGTCGCGGCCGTCGCGGAGAAGTCCGGGACGTTCGTCGACTGGGAGGGCCGCGGCCGCCCCTTCGACACCGTCCTGAAGTCCACCGGCAGGCTGTCCGACCTGCGGGTGCTGGACGCCCTGGCGGCGGAGATGGACGTCCACCTGGCGCTGCCGGACCCGCAGGCCGCCAAGCGCGAGATGGCCGCGCTGGGCGTGTACAAGGGCGAGCGGCCCGCCGCGCCGAGCGTCACGCCGGGCACGCAGCCGCAGCCGGAGAGAGGCGAGGCGCTGCTGGCCACCTGGCGGCTGTTGCTGGACAAGGGCCGGATGCAGGACGGCGAGCCGTACCTGGCGGGCACCGCCAAGGCCGCGGTCGCCCGGCTGGCGCCCGCCACCGCCGCCGAGATCGGCGTCGCCGAGGGCGGCACGGTCACCGTCGCGGCCGGGCGCGGCGAGGTCACGCTCCCGCTGGAGATCACGCCCGACCTGCCCGCCAGGGTGGTCTGGGTGCCGGTCAACTCCGCCGGCTGCGCCCTCTACCGCGACCTCGGCGTGGACGCGGGAAGCCTGGTCACGATCTCTGCCGGAGGCGCGTCATGAGCACATCGGTGTCGTCCGCACTCGCGGCCCCGCCGCCGCCCACCCTGGAGGACTTCGGGCGCGACCCGTGGTGGCTGATCGGCGGCAAGGTGGTGGCGATCTTCGCCTTCCTCGTCGTCACCGTGCTGATGACGATGTGGATCGAGCGCCGGGTCATCGGCCGCATGCAACTGCGCGTCGGCCCCAACAGGGCCGGTCCGTTCGGCCTGCTCCAGGGACTGGCGGACGGGATCAAGCTGGCGCTGAAGGAGGACATCGTCCCGCGCCAGGTCGACAAGGTCGTGTTCGTGCTGGCCCCGATCATGTCGGCGGTCCCGGCGTTCATCTCCTTCGTCATCATCCCGTTCGGCCCGACGGTGTCGGTGTTCGGCCACCACACCGCGTTGCAGGGCACCGACCTGCCCGTCGCGGTGCTGCTGGTGCTGGCGATGTCGTCGATGGGCGTGTACGGGATCGTGCTGGCCGGCTGGTCGTCGATGTCGCCGTACTCGCTGCTGGGCGGGCTGCGCTCGTCCGCGCAGGTGATCTCGTACGAGATCGCGATGGGCCTGTCGTTCGTCGCGGTGTTCCTGTTCGCCGGGACGATGTCCACCTCGGGGATCGTCAACGCGCAGTCCGACCGCTGGTTCGTGCTCCTGCTGCTGCCCTCGTTCCTGGTGTACGTGGTCACGATGATGGGCGAGTCCAACCGGATCCCCTTCGACCTGCCCGAGGGCGAGGGCGAGCTGGTGGGCGGGTTCCACACCGAGTACTCGTCGCTGAAGTTCGCGATGTTCTTCCTGGCCGAGTACATCAACCTGACCACGCTGTCGGCCTTGGCCACCACGCTGTTCCTGGGCGGCTGGCGGGCCCCGGCGCCGATCTCCACGGTCTGGGAGGGCGCCAACGCCGGCTGGTGGCCGGTGCTGTGGTTCCTGATCAAGACGGGGCTGTTCGTCTTCTTCTTCATCTGGCTGCGCGGCTCGCTGCCGCGGGTGCGCTACGACCAGCTCATGCGGCTCGGCTGGAAGGTGCTGATGCCGGTCTCGCTCGGCTGGATCCTGCTGGTCGCCACCATCCGCGCGCTGCGCAACGAGGGCCACGACATGCAGGAGATCGTGCTGTACTCGGCCATCGCGGTGGGCGTGGTGCTGGTCGCCACCCTCCTGTGGGAGACGCTGCGCGGCCGTGGCGGCGAGGAGCGCGAGACCGCCGTCCAGGGCGCGGCGGGCGGCCCCGGGGAGACCGGCGCGGCCGCGGCGGGCGGGTTCCCGGTGCCGCCGATGGACGCCCCGCACTACCACGGCCGCAGCGCCGGCACGTCCCGGCAGGCCCCGGCGGCCACCACGAGCACGACCACGCGTGAGGAGGTCGGAAGTGGGAGTCACTGACTTCCTGAACCCGGTCAAGGGGTTCGGGGTCTCGTTCCACCAGATGTTCATGAAGAGCGAGACCGTCCAGTATCCCGAGGTGAAGAAGCCGACCGCGCCGCGCTTCCACGGACGCCACCAGCTCAACCGGTGGCCGGACGGGCTGGAGAAGTGCGTCGGCTGCGAGCTGTGCGCCTGGGCGTGCCCGGCCGACGCCATCTACGTGGAGGGCGCGGACAACTCCGAGGAGGAGCGCTACTCCCCGGGCGAGCGGTACGGCCGCGTCTACCAGATCAACTACCTGCGCTGCATCCTGTGCGGGCTGTGCATCGAGGCGTGCCCCACCCGGGCGTTGACGATGACCAACGAGTACGAGCTGGCCGACGACAGCCGCGAGAGCCTGATCTACACCAAGGACATGCTGCTGGCGCCGCTGCGCGAGGGCATGGAGGCGCCGCCGCACGCGATGCGCCTCGGCGAGACCGAGGAGGACTACTACCGCCTCGGCCTTCAGCCGGAGACCGCACCGTCCGAAGGCGGTGAGGGCAAGTGAGCCCGGGCCAGACCGTCGTGGCGCAGGTCGCCGACGCCCAGCCGGGAGAGCCGTTCTTCTTCTGGGTGCTGGCGGTCGCGTCGGTCGCCGCCGCGCTCGGCATGATCTTCATGCGGCGGGCGGTGCACTCCGCGCTGCTGCTGGCGACGGTGATGCTGTCGCTGGCCGCGCTGTACGCGATCCAGGACGCGCCGTTCCTGGCGTTCGTCCAGGTGATCGTCTACACCGGCGCGGTGCTGATGCTCTTCCTGTTCGTGCTGATGCTCGTCGGGGTGAGCTCCACCGACTCGCTGGTGGAGACGATCCGCGGGCAGCGGCTGTGGGCCGGGATCGCGGCGCTGGGCTTCCTGGTCCTGCTGGGCGTCGGCTTCGGCGACGCGGCGCTGGGCGACTCGGCCGGGCTGCGCGAGGCCAACGCCGACGGCAACGTGGTCGCGCTGGCCCGGCTGCTGTTCGGCAAGTACGTGTTCGCGTTCGAGGCCACCAGCGCCCTGCTGATCACCGCGGCGCTCGGCGCGATGGTGCTGGCGCACCGCGAACGGCTCAAGCCCAAGCCGACGCAGAAGGACCTGGCGCGGCGCCGGTTCGCGTCCGGCGCCCACCCGGGCCCGCTGCCCGGCCCCGGCACCTACGCCCGGCACAACGCGGTCGACATGCCCGCGCTGCTGCCGGACGGCTCGGTGTCGGAACTGTCCGTCAACCCCGTCATCGCGGCCCGTACCGACACCATCGAGCGGCACGCCGACCTGTACGGCGAGACCGAGGAGCGCGCGGTGGAGGAGGACGTCGCCGCGGTGCGCGCGGTGACCGAGAAGTCCAAGCAGGCCGACGCCGAAGGCCGGGTCGTGAAGGCCGGGACGCCGGTGGCGGGCGACCGCGGCGGCGCCGGCGCCTCCGGCGGTGCCGGCGGCTCAGAAGGCGAGGCTGGTCAATGAGTCCGGGGCACTACCTGGCGCTCTCGGCGATCCTGTTCACCATCGGCGCCGTCGGCGTGCTGGTGCGGCGCAACGCGATCGTCGTGTTCATGTGCGTCGAGCTGATGCTGAACGCGACCAACCTGGCGTTCGTCTCGTTCGCCCGGATGCACGGCAACCTGGACGGGCAGATCATCGCCTTCTTCGTGATGGTGGTGGCGGCGGCCGAGGTCGTGGTGGGTCTGGCGATCATCATGACCATCTTCCGAACACGCAGGTCGTCGTCGGTGGACGACGCGAACCTGCTTAAGTACTGATGTTCGGGCGAAGCCCTGGGGGTCTGGGGGTCCGCCCCCAGAAAGTGCAGGTACTGATGGTTGGGCGAAGCCCTGGGGGTCTGGGGGTCCGCCCCCAGAAAGTGCAGGTACTGATGACTGGGCGTAGCCCTGGGGGTCTGGGGGGCCGTCCCCAGGAAGACCAGAGAGGTCCGGGATGAAAGCGGAAGGCATCCAGTCGCTGGCCTGGCTTCTGATCGCGTTGCCGGCGGCGAGCGCGGCGATCCTGCTGCTGGGCGGCCGCCGCACCGACCGGTGGGGGCATCTGCTCGGCGTGCTGACGCCGCTGGCCTCCTTCGCGCTGGGCGCGGCGATGTTCGCCCAGATGCTCGGGTACGGCGCCGAGGAGCGCCGCCGCACCGTGCACCTGTGGGAGTTCCTGAACGTCGGCTCGTTCAAGGTCGACATGGGCCTGCTGGTGGACCCGCTGTCGATCAGCTTCGTGCTGCTGATCACCGGGGTGGGGTCGCTGATCCACATCTACTCCATCGGCTACATGGAGCACGATCCCGACCGGCGCCGGTTCTTCGCCTACCTCAACCTGTTCGTGGCGGCGATGCTGCTGCTGGTGCTGGGCGACAACTACCTGGCCATGTTCATCGGCTGGGAGGGTGTCGGCCTCGCCTCGTACCTGCTGATCGGGTTCTGGCAGTACAAGCCGACCGCGGCGACCGCGGCCAAGAAGGCGTTCGTCGTGAACCGCGTCGGCGACATGGGCTTCCTGATCGCGATCATGCTGATGTTCGCCACCTTCGGGACGGTCGGCTTCGAGCAGATCCTGGGTGAGGGCGCCGAGCACGCCGGGGCGGCCGCGCGGCTGAGCACCGGCACCGCCACCGCGCTCGGGCTGCTGCTCCTGCTCGGCGCGTGCGGCAAGTCCGCGCAACTGCCGTTGCAGTCCTGGCTGCTGGACGCGATGGAGGGCCCGACCCCGGTGTCGGCGCTCATCCATGCCGCGACCATGGTGACCGCGGGCGTCTACCTGATCGTCCGCTCCGCGCCGATCTTCGAGATGGCGCCGGACGCGCAACTGGTGGTGACCATCGTGGGCGCCGCCACGCTGCTGGCCGGTGCGATCATCGGTACCGGCAAGGACGACATCAAGAAGGCGCTGGCCGGCTCCACCATGTCGCAGATCGGCTACATGCACCTGGCCGCCGGGCTCGGCAAGGCCGGGTACGCCTTCGCCATCGCGCACCTGATCGCGCACGGCTTCTTCAAGGCGGGCCTGTTCCTGGGCGCCGGGTCGGTCATGCACGGCACCAACGACGACGTGAACATGCGCCACTACGGCGCGCTGCGCGGGCTGATGGCGGTCACCTGGGCCACCTTCGGGCTCGGCTACCTGGCCATCATCGGGTTCCCCGGGCTGTCCGGCTGGTTCACCAAGGACGGCATCATCGAGGCGGCCTTCGAGAAGGGCGGCACGTCGGGCGCCGTCCTCGGCACGTGCGCGCTGATCGGCGCGGGCATCACCGCGTACTACATGTCGCGGGTGATGTTCATGACCTTCTACGGCAAGGAACGCTGGGAAGAGGGCGTCCACCCGCACGAGTCGCCGAAGGTGATGACCGTCCCGCTGATGCTGCTGGCGGTCGGCTCGGTGTTCGCCGGCGGGTTCCTGGTGCTGGGCGGGTTCTCCGAGTTCCTCGCCCCGGTGGTGGGCGTGGCCGAGCATCACGGCTTCCAGCCGATCACCGGTCCCGGGGTCGCCACGTTCGTGCTGATGCTGATCGGCGTCGGCATCGCGTGGCGGCAGTACGGCGCCCGCCCGGTGCCGCGCGAGGCCCCCGCGGGCTCGTTCGTCACCGTCGCGGCCCGCAAGGACCTGTACGGCGACGCGATCAACGAGTCGCTGCTGATGCGTCCGGGCCAGTGGCTGACCCGGCTCGCGGTCTGGTTCGACGGCCGCGGCGTCGACGGCCTGGTCAACGGCCTGGCCGCCGGTATCGGCGGCACGTCGGGCCGTGTCCGCCGCATCCAGACCGGGTTCGCCCGGACCTATGCCCTCTCCATGTTCTGCGGCGCTGCGGTCATCGTGGCGGCGCTCCTGGTGGTGAACGTCTAAATGGAAGACTTTCCCTGGCTGAGCGTCCTCATCGCGGTGCCCGCGGTGGGAGCGCTGCTGGTGGCCTTGCTGCCGCGGGCGCGCGAGTCGCTGGTCAAGCAGGTCGCGCTGGCGGTCTCGCTGCTGGTCGCGGCCGGGACGATCGCGATGGCCTCCGGTTTCGAGACCGGCGGGCCGCGGTTCCAGTTCGCCGAGCAGTACTGGTGGATCCGGCAGTTCGGGGTGCACTGGGCCGTCGGGGTGGACGGCGTGGCGCTCGTCCTCATCCTGCTGTCGGTGGTCCTCGTCCCGCTGGTGATCCTGGCGTCCTGGAACGAGGCGGACCGCTCCGGCGGCGTCGGCGTCCCCGCCAAGCGCAGCGTCAACACCTATTTCGCGCTGCTGCTGACGATGGAAGCGATGATGATCGGCGTCTTCGCGGCGACCGACGTCTTCCTCTTCTACGTCTTCTTCGAGGCGATGCTGATCCCCGCGTACTTCCTCATCGGGTCGTACGGCGGCGCCCAGCGCTCCTACGCGGCGGTCAAGTTCCTGCTGTACTCGCTGCTCGGCGGGCTGCTGATGCTGGTCGCGGTGATCTGGCTGTACCCGCTGTCGGCCGCGTCGCCGAGCGAGGGCGGGCTGGGCCGCGGCACGTTCCTGTTCACCGAGCTGACCCGGCTGGACATCGACCCGACCACGGCCAAGTGGCTGTTCCTGGCGTTCTTCGTCGCGTTCGCCATCAAGGCGCCGATGGTGCCCGTCCACACCTGGCTGCCGGACGCGGCGCAGCAGGCGCCGCCCGGCGCGCTGGTCCTGATCGTCGGCGTGCTGGACAAGGTCGGCACGTTCGGGATGCTGCGGTTCTGCCTGGAGCTGTTCCCCGGCGCCGCCGAGTGGGCCACCCCGGTCGTGCTGGGCTTCGCCGTGCTGAGCGTCATCTACGGCGCCGTCCTGGCGATCGGCCAGGTCGACCTGAAGCGGCTGGTCGCCTACACCTCGGTCTCCCACTTCGGGTTCATCGTGCTGGGCGTGTTCGCGATGACCAGCCAGGCGCAGTCCGGCGCCGCGCTGTACATGGTCAACCACGGCTTCTCGACCGGCGCGATGTTCCTGCTGGTCGGCTTCATGATCGTGCGGCGTGGCTCGGCGCGGATCGACGACTACGGCGGCGTCCAGAAGGTCGCGCCGGTGCTGGCCGGGACGTTCCTGGTCGCCGGGCTGTCCTCGCTGTCCCTTCCCGGGCTCTCGCCGTTCGTCTCGGAGTTCCTGGTCTTCACCGGCACCTTCGCCCGCTACCGGGTGCCCGCGATCATCGCGACGGTCGGGATCGTGCTGGCCGCGATCTACATCCTGTGGATGTACCAGCGGACGATGGGCGGTCCGCTCCGCATCCCGAGCGGAGCGGGGGACGACTTCCCGGACCTGTCCGGACGAGAGAAGTGGGTGATCGGCCCGATCATCGCGATCATCGTGGTGATGGGCTTCTTCCCGCAGCCGGTCCTGAACGTGATCAAACCCTCGGTGGAGCAGACGCTGGTCAGGGTCGACCAGCGCGACCCGGCGCCGGAGATCGCCGGTACCGCCGTTGAGAACGGAGCACGCCCATGAGCGTCACCACCCCCGTGAGCCTCGTCCTCACGCAGGCGGCGCCCGACATCCCCGCACCGCACATCGAGTACGGGCAGCTCGGCCCGATGCTGCTGGTGTTCGGCATCGCCATCGTCGGCGTGCTGATCGAGGCGTTCGCAGGCCGCGGGCTGCGCTTCCCGTTGCAGGCGGGGCTGGCCTTCATCGGCCTCGCGGCCGCGTTCGTGTGGACGATCGCGCTGGCCTGGCGGGACAAGCCGCACCACGTGGCGGCCGAAGGCGCGCTGGCGGTGGACGGGCCCACGCTGTTCCTACAGGGCACGATCCTGGTGCTGGCGCTGGTCAGCCTGCTGCTGATCGTCGAGCGCAGGCAGGTGCACTTCGCCGCGCAGGCGTCCGCGCTGCCCGGCAGCGAGGCCGAGCAGGAGACGCACGCGGCCGGTCTGGCGCAGACCGAGGTGTTCCCGCTGATGACCTTCGCGGTCGCCGGGATGCTGATGTTCCCCGCGTCCAACGACCTGCTCACCATGTTCGTGGCGCTGGAGATCCTGTCGCTGCCGCTGTACCTGCTGTGCGGCCTCGCCCGCCGCAGGCGGCTGCTGTCGCAGGAGGCCGCGGTCAAGTACTTCCTGCTCGGCGCGTTCTCCTCGGCGTTCTTCCTGTACGGGGTGGCGCTGCTGTACGGCTACGCCGGCTCGGTGCGGCTCTCGGTGATCGCCACGCAGATCCAGCGGGAGGCGGGCAGCGAGCCGCTGCTGCTGGCCGGGGTGGCGCTGCTGTCGGTCGGGCTGCTGTTCAAGCTGGGCGCGGTGCCGTTCCACATGTGGAAGCCGGACGTCTACCAGGGCGCCCCCACCCCGATCACGGCGCTGATGGCGTCCTGCACGCTGGTGTCGGCGTTCGGCGCGCTGCTGCGCGTGTACTACGTCGCGCTGGAGAACCTGCGGTGGGACTGGCGGCCCGCGCTGTGGGGTGTGGCCATTCTCACCATGGTGGCCGGGGCGGTCATCGCGATCACCCAGACCGACATCAAGCGGATGCTGGCCTACTCCTCGGTCGCGCACGCGGGCTTCCTGCTCACCGGTGTGGTCGCCACCTCCGAGTCCGGTCTGTCGGGCACGCTGTTCTACCTGGCGGCCTACGGCTTCACCACGATCGGTGCGTTCGCCGTGGTCACCATGGTGCGGGACACCGCCGGCGAGGCCGCGCACCTGTCCCGCTGGGCGGGCCTGGGACGGCGGGCCCCGCTGGTCGCCGGGGTGTTCGCCTTCTTCCTCCTGGCGTTCGCCGGTATTCCGCTGACCAGCGGGTTCACCGGCAAGTTCGCGGTGTTCTCGGCGGCCGTGCAGGAGGGCGCGACCCCGCTGGTGATCGTCGGTGTGCTGTCGTCGGCGGTCGCGGCGTTCTTCTACGTCCGGGTGATCGTGGTCATGTTCTTCAGCGAGCCGGAGGCGGACGGCCCGTCGGTGGTCGTCGGACCGGCCACCGCGGCAGCGGTGGTGCTCGGCGTGACGGCTACTGTTGTACTGGGTGTGCTCCCCCAGCCCGTCCTGGACCTGGCGGGGCATGCCGCGTCACAACTGTTCGTCCGGTAGCGCGCCGGCAGTCCGGTAGGGGGTCTTGGGTGAGTGAAGCTTTCGGCGGAGGCCCCGGAGGACGGTCGTTGAGGGGAGGGGGCGTGCCCTTCGACCTCTCCGTCGACGAGGCGCTCGCGGCGGCCGTCCAGGAGCGGCTCGGCGCCATCGAGGCCGTCCTGCTCGACGCCGTGCACAGCGACGATCCGCTGCTCGCGGAGGCGTCCAAGCACCTGGTGGAGGCGGGCGGCAAGCGGTTCAGGCCGACGCTGGTGCTGCTGGCCTCCCACTTCGGCGACCCCGCGGCGCGCGGCGTCGTGGAGGCGGCGGTGGTGGTGGAGCTCACCCATCTGGCCACGCTGTACCACGACGACGTGATGGACGAGGCGACGGTGCGCCGCGGCGAGCCCTCGGCCAACTCCCGCTGGACCAACACCGTCGCCATCCTCACCGGCGACTACCTGTTCGCCCGCGCGTCCGACCTGCTCGCCGACCTCGGCCCCGAGGCGGTGCGGATCCAGGCCCGCGCGTTCTCCCGGCTGGTGCGCGGCCAGATCCAGGAGACCGTGGGTCCCGCGCCCGACGCCGACCCGCTCAAGCACTACCTCCAGGTGGTGGCGGACAAGACCGGCTCGCTGATCGCCGTGTCGGGCCAGTTCGGGGCGCTGCTGTCGGGCGCGCCCACCCATGTGGTGGACACCGTCACCTCGGCCTGCGAGAAGATCGGCGTCGCGTTCCAGTTGGCGGACGACGTGCTCGACATCGCCTCCGACACCGAGCAGTCCGGCAAGACCCCCGGTATCGACCTGCGGGAAGGGATCCGCACCCTGCCCGTCCACCACGTTCTCGCGGGCATCGGGTCGGGTCCGGACGACGCGCGGCTGCGCGCCCTGCTCGACCAGGACCTCACCGACGACGCGCTGCACGCCGAGGCGCTGGCGCTGCTGCGCGCACACCCGGCCATGGAGCGTTCACGGTCCGACCTGCGCCGCTGGGCCGAGGACGCCCGCGCGGAACTGCTCACGCTGCCCGACATCCCGGCGCGTGCCGCGTTCATCGGGCTGTGCGACTACGTGGTGTCCAGGACGGGCTAGACGCCGCTGCTCTGAGGCGCGGCGTTCTCGGGGCTGAGGCCGCGGCTCTTCATCGCGTGCAGGACCATCTTGATGAGGACCTTCTTGCACGATTCGAGGCTGCGCGCGTCGCACAGCATGACCGGCACCTTCGGTCCGAGGTTGAGCGCCATCTCGATCTCTTCGAGGTCGTAGCGGCGGGCACCCTCGAAGCAGTTCACCGCGACGATGAACGGGGTGCCGCGGCGCTCGAAGTAGTCCACCGAGGGGAAGCAGTCCGCGAGGCGCCGGGTGTCGGCGAGCACCACGGCGCCGAGGGCGCCCAGCGTCACCTCGTCCCACATGAACCAGAACCGTTCCTGGCCCGGGGTGCCGAACAGGTAGAGGACGTACTCGTCCCGCATCGTGATGCGGCCGAAGTCCATCGCGACGGTGGTGGTGTCCTTGCGCTCCACCCCGGAGATGTCGTCGACGCCGATGCTCTCGTCGGTGAGGATCTCCTCGGTGCGCAGCGGCTGGGTCTCGGAGACCGTGCCGACCATGGTGGTCTTGCCCACACCGAAACCGCCGGCGATCACGATCTTGACCGCGGTGGGGAGCTTACGGCCGTTCATGTCGCGACTAGAGGGCCCGGAGACCATCGATCACCGCCTTGTAGAGCCTGATGTCGTGCATGTCCGCCTCCGGTTCGGGCTCCTGCATGGTGATGAAGCCCTTGTCCAGCAGGTCACCGAGCATGACCCGGACGGTGGCGACGGGAAGGTTGAGATGCCCGGTGAGCTCGGCGACGGACATCACCGACTGGCACAGCCGCAGGATCGCCAGATGCTCGGGGCCCAGGCCGACCTCGCCCTCCGGGTTCACCCCGATCGCCACCACCAGTGTGATCAGGTCGAACTTGCCGCGGGTGGGTTCGAGCCGGCCGCTGGTCATCACGTACGGCCGCACCATCGGCCCGGCCTGCTCGTCCAGCAGCCGCTCGGGCGGCAGGTCGGCCGGTACCTCGGGCGGGCGCGCCTCCCGCTCGGGATCCTCGGGCGGCATCATTGCGCGCCCCTGCTCTCGGCGGCCGCGGCGGACTCGCTCCGCGACGGCGTGGACAGATGGTGACCCATCGCGGTGACCAGCATGGCCATCTCGTAGGCGATGAGCCCGACATCGGCCTCCTCGTCGCTGAGCACGGCCAGGCAGGCGCCCTTGCCGGCGACCGAGACCAGCAGGAACGCCGACTGCATCTCCACGATCGTCTGCCGGACCGGCCCGCCGCCGAAGCGGGTCCCCGCGCCCTTGGCCAGGCTCTGGATGCCCGCGGCGACCGCGGCCAGGTGCTCGCCGTCGTCCTGGGAGAAGTTCCGGGAAGAGGCCATCAGCAGGCCGTCCGCGGACAGCACGATCGCGTGCCGGGTGTGCGGCAGCCGTCCCACCAGGTCGTCCAGCAGCCAGCTGAGATCGGCGGCCGAGCCCGTCTTCTGCATCACTGATCCTCCTCGCCTTCGGTACGGCTCGCCGCGGGGGCGGCATCGGAACGGCCGTCGGCGGCCCTGCCCGCCGCGCGGGCGGCGTCGGAACGGCCGCGGCGGGTGCCACGCTGGTAGGAGCCCATGATCCGCTGGATCTCCGCGGGCGAGCGGCCCTGGTCCTGCTCGGCCTCCGCGTCCTGCTGCGTGGGCGGCTCGCCGTCGCGCAGCGGAGGTGCCAGGTTGGCCTGCGGCACCCGGACGGGGAGGCCCGAGGGGGTGCTGTCGATGTCGGGCACGGGTGGTAGATCCTCCGGGGGCGGGGTCGCGGTCGTGGAACGCCCGGGGCTACCTCCACCCCCGGCGTCGTTCGGTGCGGCGGCGCGGTCGGTGCCGGTGCCGCCGTCCAGGGTCGTGCCAGGACCGGCCGAGACGACGCCCTGCACCGGGGGCGCCTGCCCCTGCTGCGCCTGCGGCGTGACCGGGCCGGTGGCCGTGGGTGAGCCCAACGAGGTGCCGGTCCGCGGGTCGCCCGGTTCGGGACGGTCCGGGCCGCCTTCGCCGGGGATCGCGTGGCCGACGGCGCCCGGGGACCTGCGGGCCGGGTCCGGGACCGCGACCAGGGCCGGGGAGCCGTCCGCGGGGCCGGCCTGCGCCCCCACCATGGTCGGCTGGCGGACGGCCAGGCCGTTCTCGGTGGTGGTGCCCGCGGGGACCGGCCTCGGCCCCTCCTGCGCGGCCGGGACGGCGGCCTCGGTACGCGGCTCGGGCTGCGGCTGCGCGGGCCGCTCCTCCACGACCAGCTCGCGGGGGATCACCACGACCGCGGTGGTGCCGCCGTACGCGGACCGCTTGAGCATGACCTGGAGTCCGTACCGCTCGGCCAGCTTGCCGACCACGAACAGGCCGAGCTGGACGGAGCTCTGCAGGTTGAACTCGGGCGGGTCGGCGATCCGGGCGTTGATCTCGGCGAGCTTCTCGTCGGTCATGCCCAGGCCGCGGTCCTCGATGTCGATGGCGAAGCCGTTGGCGACCAGGTGCCCGCCGATCTGCACGACGGTGTCGGGCGGGGAGAACGACACCGCGTTCTCGATCAGCTCGGCCAGCAGGTGGGTGACGTCACCGACCGCGCGGCCGGTCAGCTCCACCGGCCCGAACGGCAGCACCTGGACCCGGGTGTAGTCCTCGACCTCGCCGACCGCGGCGCGGACGACGTCCACCATCGGGACCGAGCGGCGCCAGCCGCGGGCCGGGATGGCGCCGGACAGGACGATCAGGTTCTCGGCGTTGCGCCGCATCCGGGTGGCCAGGTGGTCGAGCCGGAACAGCTCTTCCAGGTCCTTGGGGTCGATGTCGCGCTTGCGCTCCATGGTGTCGAGCAGGCTCAGCTGCCGGTGCACCAGGGTCTGGGTGCGGCGGGCCAGGCTGAGCAGGACGTCACGGATGCCGCGCCGCAGCTCGGCCTGCTCGACCGCGGTGCGCAGCGCGGTCTCCTGCACGTGGTTGAACGCCTTGCCCACCTGGCCGATCTCGTCGTCGCCGAACCGCAGTGGCGGCGCCTCGGCGGCCACGTCCACCTTCTCGCCGTGCCCCAGCCGTTCGACCACGCTGGGCAGCCGTTGCTCGGCCAGCTCCCACGCCGCGGTGCGCAGCCGTTCGAGCTGGCGCACCAGGGCTCGCGCGGTGGTGATGGACACGGTGATGGACGCGATAACGGTGATCAGCCCGAGCCCGCCGGCCAGCAGCAGCCGGACGACGACCCAGATGGCGATCGGGGTGGCGCGCTCGACCAGCCGGTTGCCCCCGGCCTGGATGCTGGTGCGCATCTGGTCGAGCGCCGGCCCGGTGGCGGCCTGCCACTGCTGGTCGGTCAGCCTGGGCCGCTGGCCGGGCCGCGTCTTGAGCAGGCCGTCCTCAAGGGCGCGGACCTCGGCCAGCTTCTGGTTGGTGCTCAGCTCCGAGTACTGCTGTGGCTCGGTCGCGCGGACGCCGACCATCGCGCTCTCGTAGGCGAACCGCCGGGCGCCGACCGTCTGGCTGATCCGCTGCAGCTCGGCGGCGCTGAGCCTGCCGATGGTGAGGGCGCCCGCGACCATCGCGTCCTCGCGGGACAGCAGCTCCCAGGTGCGGTTGATGGCGACCTGGTCGCGGGTGGCGTCGGCGAAGTCCTTGTCGTCGAGGGTGGCCAGCTCGTCGTACACCCGGAAGTTGGCCTCGTTGATCGCCGAGTAGGCGTCGAACGCGCGGTCGCGGTCCGACAGCCCGGCGTCGACGGCGCGGCGCTCGACGGGCAGACGCTGCAACTGGGCGTCGAACTCGGTGAGCCGGCGTTCCAGGTTCGCGTCGGCGGCGCGCTTGACGGAGGCGGACCTGATGCCCTTGAGCACCACCGCCACGGTCTTGTCGGTGCGGGCGCGCTGCGCGAGGAGCGCGTCACGCCGTTGCTGCGTCGGGGCCGCGAGGTAGACGACGGTGAGCCGCCGTTCCGCCTGCATGTCGACGAGCATGGGGTCCGTCGTCGCGGCGACGTTGGTGTCCAGCGTGCTCACCCAGAGGAGGTTGATGCCCTCCCGGGCGGTCACCCACGCCGCGAAGGCCCACAGCGCGGTGAGGGAGACCAGCATCGCCGCAATCTTGGTCCGCAGCCGCGAGTTGCGAAAGCGCATGGGAATCGCCCAACAAATGTCAAGTTGCTTTGCAATGCTCGGCGGCGTCCCGGATGCAAGGCTTGCGACAGCGGGGTCTGCATCAGCGCCGGCATCACCCGTATTCGTGCATCGAGAACCTTACCAACATACCCATAACCCCTCAAGGTGAATCGTTTACTTCAACGAATTTTCGCCGGTCTCCTGTGCGGGTGTGAGTGAATTCACGCGCCCGTAACCTGCGGCCGGCTCTGGGCGAGGTGGAGCGATGCCAGGATGGCCGCCCGGACAATGGTGATAGGGTGGTATATATCCTTATCGTGCCAAAGATACGGTTCTGTCGTTGAAATGGCATTTGTCATCCATAGTTCGTTTTGTCCGGATCTATGGATGGCCGTCCTGAGGTAGACCGCTCCCCGGGCCGCGGCACGCGAGGCGTCCCTCCCTGGAGGTCCGTCCTGGCGCAGGAGCAGGATCTGCACCGCGTACGCCGTCTCCTCGGCGGTCCCGTCCCAGCGACCCCACGAACCGTCCGGCCGTTGCGTTTCCAGCACCCATCGCCGCGCGCGTTCCACCGCGTCGGCACAGCGGTCGCCGCCGAAACGGGCGAGCGCCGGAACGGCGCAGGCGGTGGCGTAATACGGGGAGGCATGCCAGCGGTCGCGCCACGCGCCGTCCCGATCCTGCTGTTCACATAGCCACAATGCCACCTTCGCGGTGGTCGCGGCGTACCTGGCCGCCCGCTCGCCGCCGCCCGTGCATTCCAGATACTGGCCGAACGCCTCCAGAACGTGTGCGTTGGTGGTGACCGACCGCCCGTTCTCGCCCTGCCAAGTGCAGAAATGCGTGTCCGTCTCGTAATTCCACAGCAGGTCGGGCGGATGGGGGCGGCCGAGCAGGGACAGCGCGTACAGCGCGCCCGAACTGGTGTCGGCGTCGGGCGGCAGGCCCGCGCCGCCGCCCGTCCCGGACTCGCCGAGCGAGGTCCGCAGCCCGTCCAGCAGGTCGTCCAGCGCGCGTCCCGGCGACTGGAGCGGGACGCCCGCGCGGGCGAGCCACCCCAGCACCCAGCCGCGCTCGAACTCGGTGATCGGGACGGCCACCGGGACGGGGCCGCCGTGCTGCTCGACCGCGGCCTCCAGGTAGCGCCGCGCCGCCGCGCGCTCCGGGTCCCCCGACTCGCCAGAGGCTGTGCCGGCGGGGCCGAGCCAGGCGGCGGTGGCGGCGGGGGACGCGCCGACCGTCCCAGAACGTTCCGGTCGGACCGACCGCGCCGAACGCGCCGCATCCCCCGCGATCTCCAGCGCGTGCAGCAGCTTCGGGGGGACGGCCTCGCCCCGGTCGAGCAGGTCCCGGACGAGCGGCAGTAACTCGCCGCCCATGCCCGCGGGAGCCCGCAACGGGCCCGTGTCGTGCCAGGACTCCAGGCCCGCGGGCGGACCGTCGCCCGCCCCGTCCAGCCGGGCGTTGATCAGTGCGATCAGGTACGGGGTGATGTGCTCGACCGCCGGCATGTCCGGCACGTCGAGGTCGCGGCCGGGGGCCAGCAGGCGGGACAGCCGTTCCAGACCATGATCGGCGGCCTTGACCAGCTCGGCACGCCGCGCGTTCGCGGCGGGATCGCCCGCGGCGAGCGCGCTCAGCAGGGCCTCGGTGGCGCTCAACGTGGGGACCAGCGAGTAGCCGTCGTCCGGGAGGCCCCAGCCGCCGTCCGCGCGCTGCGTACCGATCAGGAACCGCAACCGCTCGGCCTGCCCGTCCAGCCACGGCGCCAGGGACACCAGCCGTCCCGTCTCGTACACCGAGGGGGAGGAACGTCCCCAGGGATGGGCGTGCAGCTCGGCGACCAGCTCCCGGGCGGCGGCGCCGGTGTCGACGAACCCCGCCGGAAGCGACGACCCGTGCTCGGTCATGGCGAACCCCAGTAGTCGCTGACGCCGTAGAAGGCGATGTTGAACCCGAGCTGCCGTTCGAGATACGCCGTCCCGTCCGGGCAGGGATCCCGCAGGGGCCCGAGTAGGCGGCGACAGTAGCGGATGATCTCGTCGATCCGGGCGGAAACCCCCGCACGGTCGGTGTCGAGCATGATGGCGTTGAGATCGCCCCAGGCCAGATCCCGCTCGTAGGTGGCCAGGTCGTTCAGCAGCCGCAGCGCCTTCTGCACCTCGCGGTTCACCTCGCGCAACGGTTCCAGGTTCGCGATCGTGGCCGGGTCGGCGAGCGCGATCCAGTGCGACAGGTTCACCCAGGCGGAGCCGATGTTGTCGGCGTTGGCGAGGTAGCCGTCCAGCGACGGCAGCCGGCCGCGGTCGCCGGACGCGGCGGCCGTCTTCCACTCCCACTCGCGCAGGCCCGCCTCGAGCACGCGCACAAGGTCCTCGCGCCAGGCGGTGCGCAGCGCCGGGAAGGCGGGGGACGCGGCGAGCTCGTCCCGGATCTCGGCCAGGAACGGGGTCAGCTCGTCGCCCGGCGCGGGATCGGCGCCGTCCAGGACGGCCAGCACCCGCCGGTTGATGTCCTCGATCTCCTCGCGCGCCGCCGCCTTGTGGTCCACCAGCCAGTCCAGGCCGAACAGCCAGAGCGCCGTGCGGTTGAGGATGCGCGTTCGGGGCGCGTCCACTCCGGCGGCGGCGAACGCGTTGGCGCAGGCGAGCGCGTTGCAGGTGGTGGCGTCGAGGGCGTCGGAGCAGAAGAGGCCCGGATGCGCCTCGACGCACGCGACCAGATCACGCGCGGCCCGGACCGCCTGGGCCATGACCGTGCCGGCACCGAAGGCGTCCCGCAGAGGGCCGCCCTCGGGCACCGTGGCCATGTCCTTGTCCGCGCCGCGCCCGTCCCCGCTCACGCCGCCCGGCCGGGGGCGCCGGGCCGGGCCGCCGCCGTGGGCGTCCGGTCCGCTCGGCGGCTCACGCGGCGCTCCGCAGGGGGACGAGGGTCATCTTGAGCTCGTTCCTCGGCCGGATCGTCGCGCCGATCTTGGGGATGGCGCCCTCCGCGTGCCGCACCTCCGGGCGGAACCTGCTGAGGATGCTCGTCAGGATCAGCTCCGCCTCGAAGTTGAACACGTGCCGCCCGATGCACATGTGGGGGCCGCCGCCGAAGGGGTAGTAGGCGTAGCGGTGGTGCGTCCTGGCGCGTTCCGGGCTGAACCGTTCGGGGTCGAACCTCAGCGGGTCCTCCCACACCGACTCCAGCCGGTGGGTGAGGTACGGGCTGACCAGCACGGTGTCCCCGGCCTTGATCGGCACGCCGCCGACGCTGGTCGGGTTCTGCGCGATCCTGGGGAAGATCCAGCCCACCGGGTAGAGCCGGAGCAGCTCCTGGATGACCTGCTTGACGTACGGCAGCCGGTGCAGGTGCTCGGGCCGGACGCGCTCCCCGCCGACCACCTCGTCGATCTCCTTGCGTAGCCGCCCCGCCACCTCCGGGTGCCGGTCGAGGATCGGCCAGATCCAGGTCAGCGCGACCGTGGTGGTCTCGATGCTGGTCGCCCACATCGACAGCAGGTTGTCGCGGACCCACTGGTCGTCCAGCCCGCTGCCCTCGGTCATCCGGGCCTGGCACAGCGCGGTGAAGATGTCGAACCCCTCGCCTGGTGCGTCCCGGTACCGGTCCACCAGCTCGTACAGGGTCTCGTCCATCATCTCCAGCGCGGCGGCGAAGGCGCGGTCGCCCGGCAGCGGGATGGAGCGCGGCACGAACGGCAGCAGGAAGCGGTACGCGATCGAGGTGGCGAGCTTCTCCATGCCGGGGACCAGCCGGTCCGCCTCGGCCTGCCGGATCTTGTTGCCGAACAGCACCTTGATCACGGTCTCGTGGACGATGCGGCCCATCTCCGGGAGGATCTCGATCGCCTCGCCCGCGTGGGCCGGCGCCTCCAGGGTGTCCACGGCCGCGTTGATGGCGTCCGCCATGCTCTCGGTCAGCGCCCGCACGTGCTTGGTGGAGAACACCGGCTGCAGGATCCGCTTGCTGAGCTCCCACTCGTCGAACTCGGACATGATGCTCGCGCCGAAGAGCCCGCGCAGCGGCCGCCAGAACATGCCGTCCCGGACGAAGTTCTGCGACTCCCGGCGGAGCACCTGCTGGACGTGGTCGGGATGGGTCGCCAGGTACGGACGCGAGGCGCCGAGATCGAGCCGGATCAGCTCGCCTCCGGCCTCCGCGCTGATGCGTTCCAGTTCCCTGAGAGGGTCCCGAACAAATCGAGAGAATGTTCGATAGAGCGGAAAGGAGACGGCCTTCCGGGTCGGGACGGAGCCGACATCAACGGACATTTCCACTGCCCCTCGTCGTGCCATGAACCGGTGGGAAGAGGGCCGCTCGGGGGGTGACCGACGGCGACGGTTGGAGCGATCTTGGGTTGGTTCTCCGTTATGTTGATGCTTGTGTGGAATGGGCGTTTTCCAGGAAGTATCACATGATCAATTAACGGGATCAAGGCCCCAGATGGCGGAAATGTATGGATCCTACGGTGAGCTAGATCACCCTGCCAAGGGTCGTCAGGCTTGGTGACCGTTCCTGTCAGGAGTGGTGAGTCTCACTAAGGGCGATGGTTCGCTACGCTGAGTGATCGATATCGGGCGTTCTCGCCGCCGCGCCAATTCGCGCTTAGTTGGCCGGTGAAAGAAGGTGGAGCGGCGTCCCGCGGCCTCCGCGAACCTTGCGTCCCGTGGCTGAGATCGATCAAAAAAGACCGGCTCTCGGCGGCCTTTGTGAAAAGGCCGATATGAGCAGGTGACGGCCTCGTGGATTCGCCGTCGGAGTCGTCCGGCCCGTCGGCCACGACGATTATCGCTGGCCGATATCGGTCAGTGGTCTCCGGATACGCGGGCCATCTGGTAATTGAGGGCGCCCGGCAGCAGTGAGGGCCAGGGCCGCTCCTCGGACACCGGAAGCCATCCCGTCACTGTGCGTGACCCGCAGTGGGCGATGACAAGGTGACTTCCCGGACGGATCTCCGGCTTCAGCACGGCCGTGCCGGGACGTCCCCCAAGCCGGACCTCCCCGGCGAACGCCGCCGACTCCACCCGGTCCGCGGCACAGGCCGGGACCTCGATGCGCACCCGCCCGCCCGGAAGCGCGGGGCCGAACCGCATCGCGTCCCCCGCCTCGCCCTGCTCGACCGAGACGGGCGCGGCCAGTCCGGCCGCTATCAGGGCCGCTCCCATCAAAGTGAAGCTGAACAGGCGCAACCGGACTCCTTGGAACGCGGGGCTGGTGATGCCTGCGGCACTCTAGTGCTTGGCGATCTCCGGCTCCACCGATGCGCCGAAACCGAGACGACCATGCCGGCGCGCCCGCAGGCCGTCCCAGGTGAGCACCACCAGCGCCGCCCAGACCAGCAGGAACCCCGCCCAGCGTCCCGCCGGCATCTCCTCGCGCTGGACGAGCAGGCCGATGAGGAACTGCAAGACGGGCGCCAGGTACTGGAGCATCCCGATCGTGGACAGCGGTAACCGGGTCGCCGCCCCGTTGAACAGCAGCAGCGGGACCGCCGTGATGACACCGCCGCCCGCCATCAGCAGCATGTGCCACACGCCCTCGTGCCCGAACGCCGCGTCTCCCCGCGCCTCCAGCGCCACCGTGAACGCTAAGGCGGGCAGGAACATCACCGCGGTCTCCACCGCCAGGCTCTCCACCGAGGGCATGTCCGCGAACTTCTTGAACAGCCCGTACAGGCCGAACGCCATGGCCAGCACCAGCGCGACCCACGGCGGGCGCCCGTACCCGGCCGTCAGCACCACCACCGCGCAGGCGCCCAGGCCCACCGCGGCCCACTGCCACCGGCGCAGCCGCTCCCGGAAGATCAGCACCCCGAAGACCACGCTGACCAGCGGGTTGATGAAGTAGCCCAGGGCGGCCTCGATCGTGTGCCCGCTGTTCACCGACCAGATGTAGGTGCCCCAGTTGACCGTGATGACGATCGCCGCCCCCGCCAGCAGCCCGGCCCTCCGCCAGGTCAGCCCCCGGATCCAGTGCCGTCCCCAGGCGAGCATGATCAGCACGGCCAGCAGCGACCACATGATCCGGTGCGCCAGGATCTCGACGGCCCCGGACGGCTCCAGCAGCGGCCAGTACAGCGGGAAGAGCCCCCAGATGACGTACGCCGCCACCCCGAACACCAGTCCACGACGTTCCGCCACGCGCGCCACCGTACCACCGGTAATGAGCGACGCTAACTAACGATGATGACGACCCGGCTGCGTAGCCTGGAGGCATGTTCTTCGCGAAGACCACGATGGTCTCTCCCGAGAAGGCCCTGCCCGGACGTGCGGAGCCGATGCCCGTCCCGGCCAGGCACGAGGTCCTCGACGCGCCGCTGGCGCCGCCCTACCCGGACGGCGCCGAGATCGCCGAGGTCGCCCTCGGCTGCTTCTGGGGCGCCGAACGGGTGTTCTGGCAGACCCCCGGCGTGATCTCCACGTCCGTCGGCTACGAGGGCGGCTACACGCCGAACCCCACCTACGAAGAGGTCTGTAGCGGACGCACGGGCCACACCGAGACCGTCCGCGTTGTCTACGACCCGGCCAAGGTCTCCTACGAAGAGCTCCTCCGCGTCTTCTGGGAGTCCCACGACCCGACTCAGGGCATGCGCCAGGGCAACGACGTCGGCACCCAGTACCGCTCGGCCATCTTCTACCGCGACGACGCCCAGCGAAAGCAGGCCGAAGCGTCCCGTGACGCCTTCCAGCAGGTCCTCACCAAGGCCGGCTACGGCACCATCACCACCGAGGTGACCAAGGCCACCGACTTCTACTTCGCCGAGGACTACCACCAGCAGTACCTGGCCCCCACCAAGAACCCCAACGGCTACTGCGGCCTGGGCGGCACCGGCCTCTCCTGCCCGACAGGCATCACTGCGGCCGAGTGACCTCCCAACGGAAAGCGAAATCGGGGCGTGGCGCTGAACGGGCGCAGGGCCTCTTCCTTTGGACGGGAGAGGCCCTGCGTTGGTTATGTGTCTCAGGTGTATGGGGTCGTGTTCGTCAGTACGGCAGAAGACGTCCGGTAGGGGTCCGGAGGTCCAGTGGGCTCGGTTGACGTGGCGGTTTGGGGCGTTTGACAAGCTGCTGCCGTGCCATGGTTGATCATCTCCCCCATGCGGCCGGGCGCTAACCCGACCTTCGAGCCGGTTGAGCGCCCGTTCCGACCGCGGTTTCAGTGTTGGACGCGGGCACCTGGAGCGAGGTTTGCCGAGCATATGCGACGCCCTCGACGCGTTCGACCGATTTTCTGGAAGAACCGTACGGCGGAACGTCATCGACTCGCTGCGGAGAGTGATAAATTGTGGCCGGATCCGGCCAGGTCATGACCAGGAGGCCGCGTCCAGGAAACGGCGGGAGTGAGGGCGGACAGGAGCGTCGAAAAGGCGAGTGAGGCGGTGTTTCCGCTGAACCCGCGGTTGCGGGGCGGAGGGGGCCGCGGTCAGCGCAATGGGGCTAGGGCCGTCTCGAACATCGCGGCGACCCGTGTGGTCAGCTCCTCGGGGTCGGTGTGGAGCAGGTCGTCCAGGCCCAGCACGCGCCGCACCGGACCGGCGCCCATGATGATCGTGACGGCGAGCATGGCGCGGGTCCTGGCGTCCGGGCCGGACAACTGCGCGACCAGTGGCTCCACGATCAGCCGCTCGATGTGCTCGCGCAGGATGCCGGTGACCTCAGGGTTGCCGACCGAGCGGTCCAGCATGCGCGGGACGGGGGACGACGGCCCGCGGCGCGCCTGCCGGACGAAGTGCCGGGCCAGGCGGAGGGGGAGGGGCTCGTCGTCGCCCTCGCCGGCGATCACCCGCTGGATCACGTACTCGCTCTCCAGGACGGCCCCGAACAACGCCGCCTTGGAGCCGAAGTAACGGTGGACCAGCGCCACATTGGCGTCCGCCGCTGACGCGATCATGCGTACGGTCACGCCGTCGTAGCCGTGCTCGCCGAACAGCGTGCGGGCGGCCTCCAGCAGCCTGCGGTGGGTCGCCTCGCGGTCGCGCTTCTGCCTGGCCGGGGTGGGCTCACCCGTGACCGGCGCCTCTGCCTGCTCCAGCACCGTCGCAGTCTCTCCGTTGCTCCAGACCTGCCCCGATTTGCAGGTAAACGCGTGACTACTTAGCATACATGCAAAGCACAGGTAAATGTCCGAACCGTGTGATCCACGGCATGACAGGGGGCGATGTGGCGACGACCAGCACGGTGCCGTCCGGGACGAAGGACTCCGCCGACGGGGGCGAGGCGGAGAGGCCGCGGCCGACCTACACCCACCGGCAGATCCTGGAGATCCTGGCCGGTCTGCTGCTGGCCCTGCTGACCTCGATGATCTCGACCTCGGTGATCTCCACCGCGCTGCCGACCATCGTGGGCGAGCTGGGCGGGCAGGACCAGCTGTCCTGGGTGGCCAGCGCCACGCTGCTGACCATGACCGCCTCCACCCCGCTGTGGGGCAAGCTGTCGGACCTGTTCGGCCGCAAGCTGATGTTCCAGACGGCCCTGCTGGTCTTCGTGCTCGCCTCGGTCGGCGCGGGCCTCTCGCAGAACATCGGGCAGCTCATCGTCGCCCGCGCGCTCCAGGGACTCGGTACGGGCGGGCTGTCCGCGCTCGCCCAGGTGATCATCGGGGACGTGGTGGAGCCGCGCCAGCGCGGCCGGTACGCCGGATACATCGGCGCGACCTTCGGCGTCGCCACCGTCGCGGGCCCGCTGCTCGGCGGGTTCATCGTGGACGCCGACGCCCTCGGCTGGCGCTGGTGCTTCTACGTGTGCGTGCCGCTCGCCGTGGTCGCCTTCCTGCTCCTCCAGCGGGTGCTCAAGCTGCCCCGCGTGCGCCGCGACACCCGGCTGGACGTCTTCGGCGCGGTCACCATCACCGGCTGCGCCACCCTGGTGATGCTCGTCCTGTCGCTGGGCGGCAAGGAGTTCGCCTGGCACTCCCCCTGGACCTACGGGCTCGGCGCCGGGGCGCTCGCGCTGCTGGCGCTGGGCGTCGTGGCGGAACGGGCGGCGCACGACCCGATCCTGCCGCCCCGCCTGTTCCGCAACCGCACGTTCGTGCTGTGCGGGTTCGCCTCGCTGTGCGTCGGCATGGCGATCTTCGGCGTGATGATCTACCTGCCGCAGTACTTGCAGGTGGTCCAGGAGATGAGCCCGACCGCCTCGGGGCTGATGACGCTTCCGCTGGTGGCGGGCATGCTCGTCGCCTCGACCGTGTCCGGGCAACTGGTCACCCGGATCGGCCGCTGGAAGATCTACCCGGTGGCCGGGTTGCTGTGCGTCGGTATCGGGATGTTCCTGATGTCCCGGCTCCAGGTGAGCTCCGGCCGGTTGCAGATCGGCATCGACATCGCCGTGCTCGGCATCGGGATGGGCCTCACCATGCAGATCCTGATCCTCGCCGCGCAGAACGCCGCGCACCGTGGCGACCTCGCCGCCACCACCTCGGGCGTGTCGTTCTTCCGCAACCTCGGCGGCGCGGTGGGCGTGGCCGCGTTCGGCGCCGTCCTGTCCAACCGGCTGACCGGCGAGCTCCAGGAACGGCTGGCCGCCGCGCATGTCCCCGTGCCCACAGGGGCCTCGGGACGGCTCGGCTCACCCGACCAGATCCACGCGCTGCCGGAACCGTTCCACGGCATCGTCCTCCAGTCCTACACCGAGGCGCTGGAGATGGTCTTCCTGTTCGGCATCCCGGTGGCCGTGCTCGGCTTCCTCGCCGTCGTCGCGCTCAAGGAACTGCCGCTGAGCGGCTCTAGGCCGCGGCGGCGTGAACGACCGGCCGGCTAGCGGCCCCGCAGGCTGGTGACGAGCCGGTCCGCCTCCGCCCGGTTGCGCGGCCCGGTGATGACCACTTTGCCGTTCAGGATCGGGGCGTCCACCCGCGGCACGGTCACCAGCCGGTCACGGACCACGAAGGCCAGGTCCCGGTGGAGGGATGCGCGGGTCAGGGCCGCGAACGCCCGCCGGTCGTTGCTGCGCAGCGTGACCGCGACATCGTACGCGCCCGCCCGCTGCGCCCGCTGGACGCCCAGATCGGCGACCCTGCGGATGGCGATGCCACGAGTGAGCTGGTAGCAGGCCGGTCCGCCCGGCGTCTGGCCGCTGATGCCCGCCGTACCCGCCGGGCACTGCCCCGGAACGGTCCGTACGACCGGGTAGATGTGCAGCGGCGCCGCCAGCGTGATCGGCCGGTTCCGCATCGAGGCCGCGACCAGCCCGCCGCTCACCACCACGGTCGCGATCAGCAGCCCCAGCATGATCACCATGATCAGCAGCGAGGACCGGTGGTCGCGGACCGCCCGGTCCTGCCGCAGCGTGCTCCTGCGCAGCGCGGCACGGCTGCGCTTCAGCTCGGCCGCGGCCCGCTGCCGCTCGGCCGACCTGGCCCGCCGCCGCGCGTCCGGGCTGGACCAGTCGGCGGGATCCAGCGTCCGTGTCGCCTCCGGCTCGCCGCCCGCCTCCGCGTCCGGTACGGCGGCCACCGCCCCCGCGGGCTCGGAAGACGCCAGAGACGCCGAAGACGCGGGGGGCACGGGAGTAGGCACGGGCGCGGTGTCCTGGGGACCGCGGCGGCCCTTCCTCCGGCGCGGAATGACCCGCATCGTCACCTCCCGGGAGCGACATGATCCCCCAGTCTGGCAGCAGCGGAGAGGCGCTCGCATCCTTCAAGGCCCACGCTCTCCGGCCAACATGCGACGACCCGGATCCCCTGAGAAATCCGGGCCGTCGAAGCGGCTGGTCACCCCCGAGACAAGCTGACTGACCGCCGCCCTCCGCTCCGGGCGGCGCTCAGTACCCCTGTGGGGGACGACCCCCACACCCCCGACAAGAGCGGACTGATCGCCGCCTTCCGCTCCGCTCCAGGCGTCGGTCAGTATCCCTGTGGGGGGCGACCCCCACACCCCCGACAAGAGCCGACTGATCGCCGCCTTCCGCTCCGCTCCAGGCGTCGATCAGTCAACCCGCCAAGTGTCCCCGCTGCTGAGGAGGGCGGCCAGGTCGCCCTTGCCCTGGGTGCGGATGGCCTCCTCCACCTGGGCGCTCATCAGCTCGTCGTAGGAGGGCCGTTCGACCTGGCGGAAGATGCCGATCGGGGTGTGCTCGAACGCGGGGGAGTCCAGCCGCGACAGAGCGAACGCCTGCGACGGGTCAGGGTTGTGCGCGTCGTGCACCGCGATCTCGGACGGGTCCACGTCCGCCACGTTCACGACCTCGAACGAGCCGTTCGGCGTGCGGCGCAGCGCCTTCTGCCGCTCCGAGCCGAACACGATCGGCTCGCCGTGCTCCAGCCGCACCGTGATGTCGTCGCGCACCGAGGCGTCCTTCAAGGGCTCGAAGGCGCCGTCGTTGAAGATGTTGCAGTTCTGGTAGATCTCCACCAGCGCGGTGCCCTGGTGCTCGGCCGCGGCGCGCAGCACCGACTGCAGGTGCTTGCGGTCGGAGTCGATGGTACGTGCCACGAACGAGCCCTCCGCGCCGATCGCCAGCGAGATCGGGTTGAACGGGGCGTCCAGCGAGCCCATCGGCGTCGACTTGGTGATCTTGCCGAGCTCGGAGGTCGGCGAGTACTGGCCCTTGGTCAGCCCGTAGATCCTGTTGTTGAACAGCAGGATCTTGAGGTTGACGTTGCGGCGCAGGGCGTGGATCAGGTGGTTGCCGCCGATCGAGAGCGCGTCGCCGTCCCCGGTCACCACCCACACCGACAGGTCGGGGCGGGACGAGGCCAGGCCCGTGGCGATCGCCGGCGCCCGGCCGTGGATCGAGTGGAACCCGTAGGTGTTCATGTAGTACGGGAACCGCGACGAGCAGCCGATGCCGGAGACGAACGTGATGTTCTCTCGCCGCAGCCCCAGCTCGGGCAGGAAGGACTGGACGGCCGCCAGGATCGCGTAGTCACCGCACCCGGGGCACCAGCGCACCTCCTGGTCGGTCTTGAAGTCCTTCATCTTCTGCGGCGCGTCGGCCTTGGGCACCAGGGCCAGCGCCCTGCGTCCCCCGGCCGCGCCGTTCCCGTTGGAGCCGTTCCCGTTGGCTCCGGTGGCCCCGTTGTCACTCACTGTCGATCACATCCCGGATCACGCTTTCCAGCTCCTCGGCCTTGAAGGGCAGGCCGCGGACCTGGTTGTAGCTGATGACGTCGACGAGGAACCGGCCGCGCAGCAGCAGTGCGAGCTGCCCGAGGTTGATCTCCGGCACCACGACCTTGTCGTAGGACTTGAGCACCTGTTCCAGGTTGGCCGGGAACGGGTTGAGGTGGCGCAGGTGGGCCTGGGCGACGTCCTGCCCCGCGCGGCGCACCCTGCGGACGGCCGCGGAGATCGCTCCGAACGTTCCACCCCAGCCCAGCACCAGGACCCTCGCGTCACCGGACGGGTCGTCGACCTCCAGCGGCGCGATGTCGTTCGCGATGCCGTCGACCTTGGCCTGGCGCAGCCGGACCATCCGGTCGTGGTTGGCCGGGTCGTAGGAGATGTTCCCGGACCCGTCGGCCTTCTCCAGGCCGCCGATGCGGTGCTCCAGCCCCGCCGTGCCCGGGATCGCCCAGGGGCGCGCCAGGGTCTGCGGGTCGCGCCCGAAGGGCTGGAAGTCCTCCTGGCCCGGCTCGGCGAAGCCCGGCTCGATGACGGGGAGCGAGTCGACGTCGGGCAGCCGCCACGGCTCGGAGCCGTTGGCCAGGTAGCCGTCCGACAGCAGGATCACCGGGGTGCGGTAGGTGATCGCGATCCGGGCCGCCTCCAGCGCCGCGTCGAAGCAGTCGGACGGGGACCGGGGCGCGATGACCGGGACCGGCGCCTCGCCGTTGCGGCCGTGCATGGCCTGGAGCAGGTCGGCCTGCTCGGTCTTGGTCGGCATCCCGGTGGACGGGCCCGCCCGCTGCACGTCGATGACCAGCAGTGGCAGCTCGGTCGCCACGGCGAGCCCGATCGTCTCGCTCTTCAGCGCGATGCCCGGGCCGGACGTGGTGGTCACCCCGAGCGAGCCGCCGAACGAGGCGCCCAGCGCGGCGCCCACCGCGGCGATCTCGTCCTCGGCTTGGAACGTTCGCACGCCGAAGCGCTTGTGCTTGGACAGCTCGTGCAGGATGTCGGACGCCGGGGTGATCGGGTACGAGCCGAGGTAGATCGGCAGCCCGCTGCGCTCGCTCGCCGCGATCAGCCCGTACGACAGCGCCACGTTGCCGGTGATGTTGCGGTACAGCCCCGGCTCGTGCTCGGCCGGCTTGATCTCGTACTGGACGGAGAACGCCTCGGTCGTCTCGCCGTAGCTCCAGCCCGCCTGGAACGCGGCGATGTTCGCCTTCATGATCTCCGGCTTGCGGCCGAACTTGCGCTCCAGAAAGGCGATCGTCCCCTCGGTGGGACGGTGGTAGAGCCAGGACAGCAGGCCGAGGGCGAACATGTTCTTGGCCCGCTCGGCGTCCTTCTTGGAGATGTCGAAGTCGGCGAGCGCGGTCACCGTCATCGAGGTCAGCGGCAGGGCGTGCACCCGGTACTCCGACAGGGAGCCGTCGTCCACGGGGTTGGCCTCGTAGCCGACCTTGGTCAGGTTGCGCTTGGTGAACTCGTCGGTGTTGACGATCAGGTCGGCGCCGCGCGGCAGGTCGCCGAGGTTGGCCTTGAGCGCGGCGGGGTTCATGGCCACCAGGACGTTGGGCGCGTCGCCCGGTGTCAGGATGTCGTGGTCGGCGAAGTGCAGCTGGAAGCTGGACACACCGGGCAGGGTCCCCGCCGGGGCGCGGATCTCGGCCGGGAAGTTCGGCAGGGTCGACAAGTCGTTGCCGAACGCCGCCGTCTCCTGCGTGAAGCGATCGCCGGTCAGCTGCATGCCGTCACCGGAGTCGCCGGCGAAGCGGATGATGACGCGGTCGAGTTGCTGGACCTGTTTGGTCACAGAGGAAGACCTCCTCGACGGGCAGCACCCGTCCTGGGGGAGGCACCCAGAATCGCGATGCTACTTAGGCTTACCTTCATGGTATGTCCGGGATGGAATGTTCTTCTCGGGAAGGGGGCGATGCGGTTCGCCAGGGGGGCAGGGTGTGGCGTGTCGGCGGTCCGGTGGCGCGCCGCCATGGCGGCTCGGCGTTCCGGCCGGTTCCCGAAGTCCCGTGGCGCCGCGGCCTGGTCGGCCGCGGGCGTTCCGCCCGTCATGTGACATCCCTCTTCCAGGGAGTCGCGGCCCCGTAACACAAGACGTATCACTTCGCGCCCGGGTTCACGCGGCTCTTCGGAATTCGGGCAGGTCCCTATCCGGTGGTACGACCCGGGCGGCCCCTGAGTTCAACCTGGACACAGGCAACTTGCCATGTGGCACAGGTCGACATGGAGCCGCCTGACGAGCCGCGGTGGCCGGTGTGGGAAGCCTGGGCTTCCCGGGGGCGCGAAGTTCACGCCACGCACTATAGACAGCATGTGAAATGCGCCTTTGCGGCGCCCCCTCGCCCCGGCCATCTCCCCGACGGGTCCTGGACGGGTTCCGCACCGGTGTCTCAGGGCGTCGAGGACGGTGTGGCCGACGGTGACGGAGATATGACCTGTTCGCGTTCACGGTCGACCAGATCCAGGAGCCGGGCCACGTCGGACGCCGCGACCGCCTCGCCGATGACGCGGGCGTACCCCTCGTACGGGTGCGGCCCCGGTGTCTCCCGCACTGCGCGTAGCCATGACCGCCAGCCGGGGCTCGTGACCTTGCAGCGCAGCTTCACCGTGCGACCGGCCGGGACGGGCGCCGACCCGGTGCAGCGCCCCAGCGTCCTGCCCTCGGCGGTGATCGTGGCACGCATCGCCGCGCGGGCGCCGACGGGCACCGTTCCCTGCGGGGACGTCAGCGTGGCGTCGACCCTCAGCGTGCAGCCGCTCATGTTGTCGTTGCAGTTGACGAAGTCCGGCTTGCCCGGTTGGAAGCGCAGCGTGGGGTCGCCGGCGCCGCCCAGCGCGGCCACCCGCGGCCGCAGCTCGGTGACCGCGGCGGCGGCGTCCACCAGGGGAGACACCGCGAGCTGCGGCCTGCCCTGTCCGGCCGCCCGTACCCGCACGAGCCGGTACGGGGCGGATGCGGTCACGAAGTAGTCGGCCTCCGCGGTGCGCACCCTGTACGCGGGGGTCGTTCCGACCTTCACGGTGGACCACCGTCCGGTCGAGCCCAGGCGGGTCGCGATCGACCTCGGCCCCAGGGCGTCCGAAACGTCCGCCAGGCCGGAGAGCGCCAAGGGCACCTTCGCCCAGCGGCCCGCGAACGAGCCCGCTCGTGCCGCCTCGCCGCTGTAGGCGCGCCAGAAGGCGGTGCCGCCCTTCACGTATGTCGAGCCGTCGATCGCGACGAGATCCGCGCTGATCGTCCCGTCGGTGAGCGTTCCCGTGCCGAGCCCGGCACGGGTCACGGTCAGCCGCACCTGGACGGGCCTGCCCGCCAGGGTCATCGTCCCGGCATAGCGGAGCCCGGGCAGGGACGTGAGCCGCCTGGCCGCCTCCTGCGACCACTCCGGGGGCGTGGGCTTGGCGGTGGCGCCCTGCCTGCGTCCCTCGTCGTCCGCCGTCGCCAGCAACGCGAAGGTGACCACGCCGGCCAGCACGACCACCACGGCCCCCGCGACGAGCGCCGGCCGCCGCCGGGACGGCTTGGCGTCCTTCGGAGGCGGGGGCATCGGCCCAGGAGGCCAGCCCTGCGGCGGCCCCTGCGGCGGCCCCTGCGGTGCGCCTTGCGGGTAGCCGGGCGCGGGATATCGCGGCCCCTGCGGCGGGGGCGGCGGAAGATGCGGCGGGGGACCCGGGAGCGGGTTCATCGGGGGGCGCGGGCCGGAACCTGGGCGAGGACCCACCTGCGGCGGCCCCTCGTGTTCTACGCTCACGCGGCGCTCAATGTGCTGACAACGGGCATCACAGACATAGAGTGCCGGACGTTGCGGGTCCTCGCAGCAGGACCGCGCATCGTCCGGCACCGGAGCCAGATCACGCCCGCTTCGATCTGGGGCGATGACCTTTCAGGTGGGATTCCCCACTCGCACGGCACGCGCCTGCGGCGGACCGTGCGAGTGGCGTCCCGATGATCACGTTGGCAGGGGGTTCACAGGGCCGTTCACTCGGAGTCGAGGCCGCGCTGCAGGGCCGCGACATCGCTGGAGGTGGCGGCGATCGCCATCGGCGTGGCCGACACCCAGACCCGGCGGGCGTTCTTGCCCGACCTGGCCCACTCGCCGCCGGAGATCGTGCACTGGACCGTCACGTCGTCCAGGCCCGTCACGGTTCCGGTCGAGCTGCACTCGCCGTACAGCGTGCCGCCGCCCTGCGCCGAGGTCAGCCGGAAGTTGACCTTGATGGGCACGCTGGGCGCGCCGCCCCGGGTGCTCCAGACCCGCACCCGCACGGTGCACGGCTCGCCGCCGCGGTCGCAGTCGACGAACTCCGGCTTGGCCGAGTTGCGCGGCGACTTGCTGGAGTCGAACGCGTCGGTCAGCTCGCCCATCTGGGCGCGCATCTGGCTGATGGTGCTCGAACTGGCGGCGGTGGACTGCACGGTGACATCGGCCGACACCCGCGGGCTGCTGATGTTCTCGTACCGCAGCAGCTCGCCGTCCTCGGAGAGGTAGAACGTGGTCAGGCTGCTGCCGACGCGGTACGCCTTGCGGCCCTGGACGGTGGTCTCCCGCTCCCGGAGGGTGTAGCGGCTGATCTGCCGCATCTCCGAGGCCAGCGCCGCCGGCGTCAGCTCACGGTCGAAGTCCAGGCTCAGCTCGGTGTTGCTGACCAGGCCCCACTGGTCGCCCTCCTTCAGGAAGGAGTTGGACGACAGCGAGCTCAGCTTGGACGTCCAGTAGCTCTTGGACGCCTTGACGAACAGCTTGTTGTCGGCACCCAGCAGCGTCACGTTGTCGCCGTTCCAGGTCACCTGGCCGTTGACACGGCCGCCCCGGGTCACCGTGAGCTCACCCTGGAGGTTGTCGGAGGCGTAGCTGAAGGAGCCCTTGAGCTTGACGGTGCGCGCCGTGGACAGCGAGTTGGCTGCGGCTTCCAGGCGCTCCTCGGGGGTCTTGCCGCTGTTGGCGAGGACGACCACCACCACGACCGCCACCAGGACGACCGCGACCAGCGCGCCGCCCAGGACGATGGCGAGGACCGCTCCGTTGCCGCGCTTGGGCGGGGGAGGTGGCATGCCCGGACCCATTCCGGGGCCCATCGGCATGCCGCCGGGCGGGGGGAAGGGCGGCGGCGTGCTGGGGCCGCCGAAGCCTGGACCACCCGGACCAGGCGGTGGAGGGACACCCGGGCCAGGGGGCGGAGGGACACCCGGCCCGCCGGGACTCGCGGGCGGAGGCGGAGGCCAGGATCCTCCTGGAGGATCCCACCCCGGTGGAGGCGGAGGGTTGCTCATCGGTCACGTCCTTCCAGGTCCAACTGGCCCCTCTAATGCTTCTCTAGTGTGCAGCAAAAGCGGGACATTACGCTCAGCCGTATGAGGGCGGCCCCGCGGTCGTGATCGTCCCGACCTCTCGGGAATACTTGGACGCGCGGCGAGGGAGGTTGGTTTGACTGATTATTTTGATACCTACGTGGTGGTCGTCGCTTTGATCATCATCGGTGGCGGGATCGTCGCCGGTGGCCTGGCCGCCAACCGCCTCCTGCGCCCGGACCGGCCCACCGCGGAGAAGCTGACGACCTACGAGTGCGGTGTGGACCCGGTCGGCCAGGGCTGGGCGCAGTCCTACGTGCGCTACTACGTGTTCGCCTTCCTGTACGTGGTGTTCGCCGTCGACGCGGTGTTCCTGTTCCCGTGGGCCACCATCTTCGCCGCCCCCGGTTACGGCATGGCCACGCTTGCGGAGATGTTCATCTTCCTGGGCTTCCTCGCCACCGGCCTGCTGTACGCGGGCAAGAAGGGCGTTCTGTCCTGGGTCTGACCGTGGTACGGCTGTAAGAATGCTTCCGTGGACACCCCGGCGAGCGGAGCGAGCGCATGGGCACGCGAGCGGAGCGAGCGCATGAGCACTGATCTGCCGTCGCCGACCGTGGGCGCGCTGTCGCGGGTGGCGCCCAAGCCGATCAAGTTCGTGCTCAACTGGGGCCGCCGGTACTCGCTGTGGGTCTTCAACTTCGGGCTGGCCTGCTGCGCGATCGAGTTCATCGCGACCTCGATGGGCCGGCACGACTTCATCCGGCTCGGCGTGATCCCGTTCGCGCCCGGCCCGCGGCAGGCGGACCTGATGGTGGTGTCCGGCACGGTCAGCGACAAGATGGCCCCGGCCGTGCGGCGGCTGTACGAGCAGATGCCCGAGCCCAAGTACGTGATCTCGTTCGGCGCCTGCTCCAACTGCGGCGGCCCGTACTGGGACTCCTACTGCGTCACCAAGGGCGTCGACCAGATCATCCCGGTGGACGTGTACGTGCCGGGGTGCCCGCCGCGTCCGGAGGCGCTGCTGCACGGCATCGTCCGGCTCCAGGAGAAGATCGCCGGGGAGTCGCTGGGGGAGCGCTACAACGGCGGAGGGGATTCGGTGACGCCGCCTCCGGCGCCCGGTCCCATGTCCGCCACGGTGCTGCGCCGTCCTCTCCAGCCGGCGCCGGACGACGTTCCGGCGCCGGGCCTGACCCCGGCCACCGAGGAGCCCGAGCCGCCCCAGGACGCGGCGACCACCGAGCAACCCACCGCACCTACGGAGCCCAGCGAGCCCACCGGGCCTACGGAGGAGCACCAGCCGCCCAAGGCGGGTCCTGAGGACGCGACCGTCTCCGTCGAGCCCGTCACGGAGGAGCCGCCGGGCCGGACCGGGCGCCGCAGGCCCCGCCCGGACGATCACGACCCGTCCATCATCCCGGGCCTGGCGGACGACGAGCACGACGACGGCGGCCACGACGACGAGATCGGACGGACCGGCCGATGAGCGACGCGAGCCGGGAACCTCCGGGGCCGGACGAGGCCGAGGCACCCACGACGGTGCCCACGACGGTGCCCACCGCGGAGGCGCTCGCCGAGGCGTGGCGCAAGCGGTTCGGGGACGATGTCAGCAGCGAGGAGACCTTCGGCGGGCTGGCCGTGGGCGTGCCGCCGGAGGTGTGGCTCGACGCGCTCGCGTTCGCCCGCGACGAGCTGTCCTGCGGCTTCTTCGACTGGCTGACCGGTGTGGACGAGCTGGAGGACGGGTTCGCGATCGTCGTGCACGTCTACTCGCTGGAACGGCGCCACCACCTCCTCGTCCGTACGCGGGTGCCGCGCGACGAGCCGCGCCTGCCCTCGGCGACCGGTCTCTACCGGGGCGCGGCCTGGCACGAGCGGGAGACGTTCGAGATGTTCGGCGTGGTCTTCGAGGGCCACCCCGATCTGAAGCCGCTGCTGCTCCCGGACGGGTTCGAGGGGCATCCGCTGCGCAAGGACTTCGTCCTGGCCGCGCGGGTCGCCAAGTCGTGGCCGGGCGCGAAGGAGCCGGGCGAGTCGGGCGGGGGCGCGCCGAGCCGCCGCCGCGTCCGCCCGCCGGGCGTACCGGAGGAGGGGGCGTGGGCCGCCGCGGCGGAACGCGCCCGGCAGTCGCAGCCCGCACGGCGCCGCGCGCCGGACGCCGGACGACCGGAGGGGCGGGCCCCGGATGCTTGAGATCGTCGTCAAGCTGGCGCTGGTCGCCGCCGCGTTCGCGCTGCTCCCGCTGCTGGTCGGGCAGGCGGAGCACAAGGTCATGGCGCACATGCAGGGGCGGCTCGGCCCGATGTACGCGGGCGCCTTCCACGGCTGGGCGCAGTTGCTCGCGGACGGGGTGAAGTTCGTCCAGAAGGAGGACGTGGTCCCCAGGGACGCCGACCTGCGGGTGTTCAAGCTGGCCCCGGCGGTGGCGCTGGTCCCGTACCTGCTGGTGCTGATCGTCATTCCGGTGGGGCCGGACGGGCAGGTGGCGATCGATCTCGGCCTGGGCCTGTTCTTCGCGCTGGCCGTGATGGGCGTCGGGGTGATCGGCGCGATCATGGCGGGCTGGGCGTCGGCCAACAAGTACTCGCTGCTGGGCGGGATGCGGGTCGCGGCGCAGTTGATGTCCTACGAGCTGCCGATGGTGTTCGCGGCCTCGTCGGTGGCGATGGCGGCCGGGACGCTGTCGCTGCCGGGGATCGTCGAGGAGTGGCGCTGGTGGTGGCTGCCCTGGCAGGCGGTCGGCGCGGTGGTGTTCTTCGTGGCGGGCCTGGCCGAGCTGCGCCGCCCGCCGTTCGACATGCCGGTCGCCGACTCCGAGATCATTTTCGGCCCGTACACGGAGTACGGCGGGCTGCGGTTCGCGCTGTTCCTGCTGGCCGAGTACGCGGGGATCGTGGTGCTGTGCGCGCTGACCACGGTGCTGTTCCTGGGCGGCTGGAAGGGCCCGTTCCTGGACGCCGAGCTGGGCTGGCTGTGGACGCTGCTCAAGACGTCCGTGCTGGCGTTCGTGGTGATCTGGCTGCGGGTCAGCTACCCGAGGATGCGCGAGGACCAGTTGCAGAAGCTGGCCTGGGCATGGCTCGTGCCGCTGTCGCTGGCGCAGCTCGCGCTCACCGGCGTCCTCAGGGTCGCTTTGGCCTGACCGGAGCGCCGGGTGACCCCGGCCGGACGGCCCCGGCCGGGCGCCCGATCACGGCAGGAAGACGGCGTACTCGGCGATCTGGGGCAGCAGCCCCGGCGGCAGGTCGATGTCCACGGCCATCTCCTCGGCGGAGATGAAGCCGCCCTGCTCGGTGCGCCTCCGCACGATCCGGTCGATGATCTCCTCGTCCAGTCCGGGCAGCATGGCGAGCGTCGCGGGCGGGACGTGGTTGACGTCGATCAGGCCGCCGTCGTCGTAGCCGCGGGGCAGGTCGGGACGTCCGATGCGCAGCTCGTGCGCGAGCGCCGGGTCCTCGGCGACCAGCGCGCGGGCCTCCTCGCGCAGCGCCCTGCGGTACTTGGCGTACTTGATCGCGTGCTCGTTGCGGACGTTCTGCGGTGGCTCGCGGGGGAACACCGACGGCCGTACCGCGAAGGCGTGCACGCTGCCCGCGACCCACAGCATCATCATCATGATGATGCTCAGCGCGCTGAGAACGGAGTCGTCGGACAGCGCCATCAGCATCCAGGCGGCGGTGCCCGCGCCGTAGCTGCCCGCGATCGCCCCCAGGTGCAGCGAATGCCGCCGCACCGCCGCGTACAGGAACGAGAACGGGGTGCCGATCCCGAACGTCAGGAAGGGCACGAACGCCCACATGAACCCGCGCGGCTCGCCGGGCGGCGGAACGGGCGGATGCATCGGCGGCGGAGGGACCGGCGGCGTCGGGTACGGCGGCCGCCACCCTGGCATCGAGGGCGGACGTCCCTGCGGCATGTGCGGACGCGGGTAGGGACCGGTGGGTTGCCCCGGGGCATAGCGGTGGTGCGACTGCGGGAACCCCGGCGGAGCGTGCTCCCTCGGACCGGACGCCCGGCGCGACCCCGGGACCGGGCCCGGACCGGAGTCCGTGCCGGGGCGCGGTCCCTCGTCGTCGTGGACGTCGTCTGAGACGTCCTTACGGAAGTTTTCGCGGTGCGGGCCTTCCATGTCACGGTCCACGTGCCCTCCTCACCGATGGATGAGCGAACGGACCCGGAAGCTCATGTTCCGTTCGACGAACGCGACACCCGTTGCGTTCCCCCCGGGCGATTCGTAGGGAATCATGTGACCCGTGGGACGGCTACCAGGAGGCGGACTGGCCAAGGGGCTCGCTGTCACGCTGCGAACGATGACACGGCGCTCCATCACCCGACAGTACCCGGAGGCGCAGCCGGATCTCCCTCCGCGCAGCAGGGGGGTGATAGCCCTCTTCGAGGAGAACTGCACGGTGTGCATGCTGTGCGCCCGTGAGTGTCCCGACTGGTGCATCTATATCGACTCGCACAAGGAGACCCTGCCCGCCGAGGGCGGCGGCCGTCCCCGTACCCGCAACGTGCTCGACCGGTTCGCGATCGACTTCGCGCTGTGCATGTACTGCGGCATCTGCATCGAGGTGTGCCCGTTCGACGCGCTGTTCTGGTCGCCGGAGTTCGAGTACGCCGAGTATGACATCGCCGAGCTGACCCACGAGCGGGACCGGCTGCGGGAGTGGATGTGGACGGTGCCGCCGCCGCAGGCGCACGAGCCCAACGCCGACCCGCCGAAGGAGCTCGCCGCCGCCGAGAAGTCCGCCGCCCGCGCGCGGCGTCGAGGCGGTGGAGGCCCGTGACCGGTCAGGAGGTCGTGTTCGCGCTGCTGGGCGTGGTCGCCGTGGGCGCGGCGGTCCTGGTGGTGACGACGCGGCGGCTTGTGCACGCGGCGCTGTGGCTGGTGGTGTCGTTCGGCGCGCTGGCCGGCGGCTACCTGGTGCTGACGGCCGAGTTCGTCGCCTGGGTGCAGGTGCTGATCTACGTGGGCGCGGTCGTCGTGCTGCTGCTGTTCGGCATCATGCTGACCCGCGCCCCGATCGGCGAGTCGCGCGAGCTGGACTCCGGCAACCGCTGGGCGGCGCTGACCGTGGCGGTGGCGACCGCGGCGGTGCTGGTGACCGTGATGGTGATGGGCTTTCGCGACACGTACACGCCGCTGCGTGCGGGCGGCGGCTCGGCGGACGCGCTGGGAGCCGGGGTGTTCCGTACGTGGGTGCTGCCGTTCGAGGTGTTGTCGGTGCTTCTGCTGGCCTCGCTCGTCGGCGCGATCGTCCTCTCCCGTTCGGACATCGGCCCCAGCCCGGAGGGGACGGGTCCGGACGAGGCGGCGCGGTCCGATTCCGGCGGTGAGGGCTGATGCATCTGGCCTACCCCCTGGTGGTCGCCGCACTGCTGTTCTCCGTGGGCGTGTACGGCGTGCTCGCGCGGCGTAACGCGATCCTGGTCCTGATGTCGGTCGAGCTCATGCTGAACGCCGTCAACCTCAACCTGGTCGCGTTCGACGTGTGGCTGCGCGACCGGCTGCACGGCGGCCAGGTGCTGACGCTGTTCACCATCGTGATCGCGGCGGCCGAGGTCGGGCTGGGGCTGGCGATCGTGCTGCTGGTGTTCCGCAACCGCCGGACGATCGACGTGGACAGGCTGCGCTCCCTGGCCGAGGACGGCACCGCGCCGGCCCCCGTACCGGACGGGCCGGACCCGCGCCGGGAGCAGGGGCCGGGCCAGGCCGAGCGCGGCGAGGCGGCGGCGTCGGCCGAGGGAGGCGTGACCCGGTGATCGCACTCGCCTCCCTGGTGATCCTGTTGCCGTTCGCGGCCGCGTTCGCCGGGATGCTGCTCGGCCCGCGCCTGTCGCGGGCGCTGCACGCACGCTCGACGGCACCCGTGCCGGGCGGCGGCCCGCGCGTCCCGGAAGGGGAGTGGCAGGAGGCGGCGGAGACGGCCCAGCGGGCGCCGCTGCGCAACGGCCCGGCGCTGCTGGCCTGCGTGCCGATCGCCGTCGCGACCGCGTTCGCCGCCGTCGTCGCGTTCGCGGTCTGGCGTGAGCCGGGCGCCAGGCTCGGCACGCTCGCGCTGATCCCGACCGGCTCCGTCCGGATCGAGGTCGGGCTCCAGGTGGACGGCCTGGCCGCCGTGGTCGGGCTGATGGTGTGCTGCGTGGCCCTGGCCGTCCAGGTGTACTCGGTCGCCTACATGGCCAAGGACCCGCGCTACTCGTCCTACGCGGCGTTCGTGTCGCTGTTCACGGCCGCGATGCTGCTGGTGGTGTACGCGGCCGACCTGCTCATGCTGTACGTGGGCTGGGAGATCATGGGCGTCTGCTCGTACTTCCTGATCGGCCACCACTGGGAGGAGCGGGCCAACTCGCGTGCCGCGGTCAAGGCGTTCCTGGTGACCCGGCTCGGCGACGTCGGCTTCCTGTTCGGGATCGTCGTGCTCGGCCTGGGCGCGGGCACGTTCACCGTGGACGGGGTGCTCGGCCGGGTCGCGGACCTGCCGGACACCACCGTGACCGTCGCGGCGCTGCTGCTGCTCGCCGGGGTCGCGGGCAAGAGCGCCCAGTTCCCCCTGCACACGTGGCTGCCCGACGCGATGGCCGGCCCCACCCCGATCAGCGCGCTGATCCACGCGGCCACGATGGTCGCGGCCGGGATCTACGTCGTGGCGCGCCTGTACGGGGTGTTCCTGGACGCACCCGCCGCGCTGACCGTCCTCGGCCTGCTCGCGGTGATCTCGATGGTCGGGTCGGCGCTGGCGGCGCTGGCCCAGGACGACATCAAGCGCGTGCTGGCGTACTCCACGGTCAGCCAGCTCGCCGTGATGGCGGCCGGGCTCGCCGCCGGGACGGGCACCGGGGCGATCTTCCATCTGCTCACCCACGGCGCGTTCAAGGCGCTGCTGTTCCTCGCCGCCGGATGCGTGATCGTCGTCGCCGGGTCGAACCTGCTGCGCGACTACGGCGGCCTGCGGCGGGGCATGCCGCTGACGTTCTGGTCGATGACGGTCGGGCTGGCGGCGCTGGTGGGCGTCCCGCCGGTCAGCGGTTGGTTCAGCAAGGACTCCATCATCGAGGCGGCCCAGCACTCAGCCCTGCACGGCGGTGAACTGCCGGTCGCGGGCGCGGCGCCGGAGGGCTGGTCCGCGTACGCGCCGCTCGCGCAGGCCCCGCCGGCACCGCACATCCCCGGGGTCGCCGCCTGGCTCATCTACCTGGGACTGCTGCTCACCGCGGCGCTGACCGCCGCCTACGCGATGCGCGCCTGGTTGATGACCTTCTTCGGCGAGCCGCGCGGCTCGTACGAGGTCAAGGAGGCCCCGGGGCTGATGTCCTGGACGGTGGTGGTGCTCGCCGTCCCGGCCGCGATCCTCGGGTTCTTCGGTCTCGGCGCCTCCGAGCTCCGGCCGCACCTGGGCTCCGCGCTACTGGCCTTGCTGTGCGCCGTGGCCGGTGGCGGCGTCGCGTACCTCGTCTGGAGGACGAACCCCGCGCTCGATCCGGCGCGCGCCCTCGGGCCTGCCCGTACGACGTTCGCGCGGGCCTTCTACGTGGATGAGGCGTACGCGTTCGCCATCGTCCGTCCCGTGCGGGCGCTGGCGTTCACGGTGGTCACGCTGGACAGCCGGGGGATCGACGCGCTCGTCGTCGGCATCGCCCGCGGCACCCGGCGGCTCGCCGGTCCGCTGCGCCTGCCGCAGAACGGCAACCCGCAGGGCTATCTCACCGGCCTGCTCGCCGGCATCGTCGTGATCACGGCCGGGGTGGTGATCTTCCTGTGATCTTCGTGCTGATGACGGCGATCCCGCTCGCCGGGGCGGCCCTGCTCCTGCTACTTCCCGAGTCCCGCTTCCTGCCGGGGGACACCGCCGTCCGCCGGTACGGGCTGGGCGTCTCGGGCGCGACGCTGCTGGTGGCGCTGTCGGCGGTCGCGGCGTTCGACTACGGCGCCACGTCCCGCGTCCAGTTGGAGATCGACCACGCCTGGGCGCCCGCCATCGGGCTCCGCTTCCACCTCGGCGCCGACGGGATCTCCCTGCCGCTGGTGGTGCTGACCGCGCTGCTGACCTTCCTGTGCCTGCTGCACGTCACCAAGCACCCGCCCGCGGGCGGCGGCGCGCGGCTGCTCGTGGCGCTGCTGCTGGTCCTGGAGGTCGGGCTGATCGGCACCTTCGTCGCGCTCGACCTGGTGCTGTTCTTCGTGTTCTTCGAGGTCGTCCTGATCCCGATGTACGTGGTCATCGCCCGCTGGGGAGGCCCGGGGCGCCGCGCCGCCGCGTACAAGTTCATCTTCTACACGCTGCTCGGTTCCGGCCTGCTGCTCGCCGGGATGCTGCTGGTCGCGGTGAACGCGGGCACCCTCGACATGACCGAGCTGGCCCGGCTCCAGGGCGAAGGCGTCACCCGCGGCGTCCAGATCACCGCGTTCCTGCTGATGGTGGTGGGGTTCGGCGTCAAGGCGCCGATGTGGCCGCTGCACACCTGGCTGCCGGACGCGCACACCGAGGCGCCGACCGTCGGCTCGGTGCTGCTCGCCGGGGTGCTGCTGAAGATGGGCACCTACGGCCTGGTCCGCGTGGCGCTGCCCGCCGCGCCCGAGGGAGCCGAGGTCTGGGCGCCCTGGCTGGGACTGCTCGCCGTCGCCGGGATCGTGTACGGCGCGCTGGCCTGCCTGGCCCAGCGCGACCTCAAGCGGATGATCGCGTTCTCGTCGGTCGGGCACATGGGCTTCGTGCTGCTGGGCATCGCCACCCTCACCCCGGTCGGGATCAACGCCGCGCTGTTCGGCAACATCGCGCACGGGCTGATCACCGGGCTGCTGTTCTTCCTGGCCGGTGCGATCAAGGACCGGTACGGCACGGGCGACCTGGACGCGCTCGGCGGCGGCATGCTGGGCGCCGCGCCGAGGCTCGCCTCGTTCCTGACCTTCGCGTCCGTGGCCAGCCTCGGGCTGCCGGGGCTCGCCGGGTTCTGGGGCGAGATGCTCGCGCTCGTCGGCGCGTACCGTCCGCACGCCGCGCTGCCCCGCGAGACGTTCGTGACCTTCATGGTCGTGGGCGGGCTCGGCGCGGTGCTGACCGCGGCCTACTTCCTGCGCCTGCTCGCCAAGATCACACATGGCCGCCCGGCGGGGGCTGCGGAGGCTTCTGGGGCTTCGGGAGCTTCGGGGGCTTCCGCGGGGGCGGCGCGCGGGCCGGTGGCGGCGATCTCGGCGTACGAGTACGCGTCCTGGGTCCCGCTGATCGTGCTGACGCTGCTGGTCGGACTGTGGCCCAAGACCCTGCTGGACGTGACGACGGCGCCGGTGCGCGCGCTGCTGGGAGGCGGCTGATGCGTGCGCGTTCCGTGCGCGGGAAGGGCTCGGCATGATCCAGGGCATCGACTACGCGGCGATCGCGCCCCCGCTGATCGTGGTCCTGGCCGCGATCGCGCTGCTGCTCGCCGACGCGTTCGACGTCCCACGCCGCGTCCTCGGCGCGGTGTCGGGCGGCGCCCTCGCGGCGGCGCTGATCGCCGTGGTCGCGCTCGCGTCCGGCGGCCGGCGCGCCACCTTCTGCCTGCCCGGCGGGCTGCGCGGCAACGGCCCCGCGTCCTGCTCCTACGTCGCCGACGACTTCACGCTGCTGTTCCAGGGCGTGGTGCTGGCCGCCGCCGTGGTCGTGGTGCTGCTGTCGCTGCGCGAGATCGCGGACGCGCGGATGCCCGCGGGCGAGTACCACTTCCTGCTGCTCGCCGCGATCACCGGTGCCCTCGTCCTGGTGGCGGCCCGCGACCTGATCCTGCTCGTGGTGGCGCTGGAGACGCTGTCGCTGCCGGTCTTCGCGCTGGTCGCGCTGCGCCGGTACGACGGCGTCGCGTCCGAGGCGGCCGTCAAGCTCTTCCTGGTCTCGGTGGTCTCCGCCGCGATCATGCTGTTCGGGATCAGCATGGTGTACGGGGCCACCGGCGCCATGCACCTGGACCGGATCGCGCCCGCCCTGCAACGGCTGCCCGACCACCTCTCCCCGGTGGCCGGCGTCGGAGTCGTGCTGGTGCTGGCCGGGTTCGCGTTCAAGGTCGCGGCCGTTCCGTTCCACTTCTGGGCGCCCGACGTGTACCAGGGCGCGCCGCTGCCCGTCGCGGCGTTCCTGTCCGTGGTGTCCAAGGCCGCGGGTTTCGCCGGGCTGACGATCGTCCTGGCGCTGGGCTTCCCCGCGTACGGCCACGTGTGGGGCCCGGTGGTCGCGGTGCTGGCGGCGGTCACGATGACCCTCGGCAACCTGCTCGCGCTCCGGCAGCGCACCGCGATCCGGCTGCTGGCCTGGTCGTCCATCGCGCAGTCCGGCTACATGCTCGCGCCGCTGGCGGTCGGGCCACGGCGGCTCCCCGAGGCGGTCGCCGCCACCATCGCCTACGTCGCGCTTTACGCCGTGATGAACCTCGGTGCGTTCGCGGTCGTCATCGGCTACGGCGCGCGCGGGAAGCGCTTCGCCGCCCTGGACGACTTCCGCGGCCTGGCCCGTACGCGCCCGGCGGCCGGGGCGGCGCTCGCGTTCTTCCTGATCTGCCTGGCCGGGCTGCCGCCGGGCGTCATGGGGCTGTTCGCGAAGGTCGTGGTGTTCCGCGCGACCGTGGCCGGCGGGGTCACCTGGCTGGCCGTCGTCATGGCCGTCAACACGGTGATCGGGCTTTACTACTACCTTGCCTGGGCCGCCCGCCTGTTCGCCGCGCCCGCCGAACGTCCCTCCGCGCCCGTGCTTGCCGAGCCCGGACCGGCGGTACGGGCCGCCGTCGCCGCCACCGCGGCCGGTGCGCTCGTCCTCACCGTGGCGCCGCAGCTCGTTCTGCAGGCCGTGACGGCGGCGTCCTAGCGGGAACGTTTCGGCTGGTCATCCCGTTGGACCGGATAGTGGCACAAGGGGAGGCAGAACGACCGTGCGGCTCAACGGCGTCAAGACGGCGGCACTGATCGGCGTCCTGTCGGCACTGATGCTCACCGCGGGCTGGGCCCTGGGCGGCCGGGCGGGACTGGCGATCGCCCTGATCATCGCGCTCGGCACCAACGGCTTCGCGTACTTCTTCAGCGACCGGATCGCGCTGCGCTCCATGCGCGCCCACCCGGTCAGCGAGGTCGAGGCGCCGATGCTCTACCGGATCGTCCGGGAACTGGCGACCTCGGCCAGGCAGCCGATGCCCCGGCTGTACGTGTCGGAGACCATGCAGCCCAACGCGTTCGCCACCGGCCGCAACCCGCGCAACGCCGCGGTCTGCTGCACCCGCGGCATCCTGCGCATCCTGGACGAGCGCGAGCTGCGCGCCGTCCTCGGCCACGAGCTGTCGCACGTCTACAACCGCGACATCCTCATCTCCTCCGTGGCCGCCGCGATCGCGACGGTGATCACCTACCTGTCCTATCTGGCGATCTTCCTGCCGGTGGGGCGCGGCGAGGACGACGAGGGCCCCGGAGTGCTGGGCGCCCTGCTGATGCTGGTCCTGGGCCCGGTGGCGGCGACGGTCGTCCAGTTGGCGATCAGCCGTACCCGCGAGTACCAGGCCGACCTGTCCGGCGCCACCCTCACCGGCGACCCGCTGGCCCTCGCCTCCGCCCTGCGCAAGATCGAGGCCGGGACGCGCGCGATGCCGCTGCCCCAGGACCCGGAGCTGGCCACCACCAGCTCCCTGATGATCTCCAACCCGTTCCAGGGCTTCGGCATCGGCCGGCTGTTCTCCACCCACCCGCCCATCGAGGAGCGCATCGCCCGCCTGGAACGCCTGGCCGGCCGCTCCTAGACGTCAGGCGGCTGCCGTCCGCCGTGGAGCATCACCGCGGCATCGTGCCCGCCCTCGTGGACAGGATCGGTTCGGGTCGCGTCCATGAGCCGCCCACAGCGAAGATCACCGCCGCGTCGCCGTGGCGAACTCCGCACCGCAGCCCCGTCGGGGGGTACGGGGCGGGATGCTCCGCGCCGCCACGGCGTCCAGCTCGCTCGGCCGCGTCCCGCCTCCCGCATGACCTCCCACTCGCCGAAACCTCGGTACGTCGATCATCGCCCTGGCCGGCGATCGAAGTCCGCCTTCCGAATCAGGGCATGGATCCCGGTGGTGCGGTCCACCACCTGAGAGACCTCGAAGTCGGCCGCCGCCGACAGGTAGGCGTACGCGACCGCCTTGGGCATCCGCAGCTCCTCGTGCAGAAACGCGATCGCGTTGCGCACGGCCACCTTCATCGCCACGTCCAGGGACGTCACCTGCCCGCCGACACCGCCGTCCGGATCCGACAGGCCGATCGGGATCCAGTACTCGTCGTCCTCCGCGAACGGGTACTCGAAGGCCACCTCGGGCGCCTTCCCACCGGGCTTGATCACGGTCAGCCGGAACGTCCCGCGCAGCGACCCCTCCAGCGCCGTGAGCGCGACCTCCCCGTCCCCCTGCGCGTAGTGCGGGTCGCCCACGAAGAACAACGCCTCCGGAACCTGCACGGGCAGGTACAGCGTCGACCCGACCCCGAGCTCGTTGATGTCGAGGTTCCCGCCCGCGATCGTCGGCGGCACCGAATGCACCCGCTCGGCCGTGTCGGTCGCCACGCCCATGATCCCCATGAACGGATCCAGCGGGAACCGCACCCCGGGCATCACCCCGTGCCCCCGCTTCACCGGCGTGAACACCGAGATGTTCTGGAACTCGTTCAGGTACGGGCGCGTCTCCGGGTCGTCCTTGATGCTCTCCGGGTACTCGCCGGGCAGCGCGCCCTTCCCGTGCCGGTTCGAGACCACCCCGTACGGCACCCGCGGCTTCAGGTCCAGCACATCGATCTTGAGCACATCGCCCGGCCGCGCCCCCCGTACCGCGATCGGCCCGGTCACCACATGCGGCCCGTCCGCGTCGAAGTCATGCTCAAGATCGGACGCCGCGATCGCCCGGGCGTCCCGCAACACCGCGCCCTCGGGCACCCCGTGATCGCCGAAGAAGGCCACGGGATCGCGCCCCTGATCCTCCAGGATCCCCTCATGCGACACCGTGTCGACCGTCACGATGCTCCCCGAACCGACCCGCAGCACCGGCTTGGCCGTACGGTTCGGCAGGAACCCCCAGCTCACCGTCTCCGGCGACGACCCCAGATAGGCGTTGGACCACTGCCGCGGCTGGAGGACCTTCGCCTCGGCCCGGCCGGCCCCTCCGACGACGCCCGCGACACCGAGTGCCGCCGCGGCCCTGAACAGACCCCTGCGTCCCAGCCCGTTCCTGAGCAGTTCGGACGCCCGTGCACCATCGCTCACCATGCCCCGGACGCTAGGCCCGCCGTGTTACCGCCATATTCCAGGCGTGTTCCCGCCGTATCTCGGCGAACCACCCTGCTCGCGACCCCGTCAAACCACATGTGAACGCGCCGGACTCCCTCAGCGGGGGAGGGGGGCCGGCGCGTTCCCTTGTGGGGGGCGACCCCCCACACCCCCCGGAAAAGCCGAACGGGCCGGCTCCCTCCGCTCCGCTGGCGCTCCGCTCCGGGAACCGGCCCGTTCGCCGTCACCGGTAGTTGACGAACTGGAGGGCCACGTCCAGGTCCTTGCCCTTCAACAAGGTGATGACCGCCTGCAGGTCGTCCTTCTTCTTGGAGCTCACCCGCAGCTCATCACCCTGGATCTGGGCCTTGACCCCCTTCGGCCCCTCCTCCCGGATGATCTTGCCGATCTTCTTGGCGTTCTCCTGGGAGATGCCCTCCTTGAGCGCCACCACGATCTTGTGGACCTTCCCGGACGCCTTGGGGTCCCCCGGCTCGATCGCCTTCAGCGACACGCCCCGCTTCACGAGCTTGTCCTTCAGCACGTCCAGCACGGCCAGCGCCCGCTCGTCGGTGTTGGCCTGGATCTCGATGACCTCCCCCGACCACTTGATCCCGGCGTCCACGTTCCGGAAGTCGAACCGGTTCGCCACCTCCTTGGCGGCCTGGTTCAGCGCGTTGTCGACCTCCTGCCGGTCGAGCTTGCTGACGATGTCGAAAGAGCTAGAGCTATCTGCCACGATCAGTCCCCTGTGGAAGTCTCCCGCGTCCCCGGGCAGGCCCGTACGGCCCCACGTTCGCGTCCCGCCACAGCGTAGCGACCAACCCCGCCCCGGATCTCCGATGTCACGACCACTCCCACCGTCCGCTATCCTTTCCAGTGCCGTCGCACACACGACACGAGGCGGGTTGCCCGAGTGGCCAATGGGAGCGGACTGTAAATCCGTCGGCTTAGCCTACCCAGGTTCGAATCCTGGACCCGCCACACCAGCGCAAACAGCCCTTGGCCAGGCATGACGCGGTCAAGGGCTGTTGTCGTTCTGTCCGGCCGTCTCTGATCGTTAACGGCCCTCTACGGCCGTCTGTGCCGAATACGTGCCGAAGATCGAGACGCTTCCTTGGAGCCTTGACCAGGTTATTCAGAAGGACGCTTACCCGCGTGGCTCTGTAGGCTCGTCTATGGCTGACCAAGGTCAGGTATGGCGGAGGAGGGCCTGTGATGACGGCGCAACCACACGAAAGGCCAGGCGGCACACCGTTGCCGGACAAGAGCCTGCGTGCCATCCGGGCCGCCCTGGTGGTGCCGCAGGACCGCGAGGCGTTCGACTCCGGACTCAAGGCCGTGCTCGACGAGGTCCGGGTCAGCCTTGATCTGGGTGTGCTGAACGACTTTGTCCACCGCTGGTGGCTGTCAGCGTGCGACTCGGTGAACGACCCCGAGGGACGCCGTCAGATGCACGCCAGGGCCGAGCAGATCCAGGCCGGGGAAGCCGTACCCCAGGGGCGGCCATGGCGTGAAATCCTCGCCGAGCGAGAGGCCGAGCGGTAGTTGTACCAGCTCATCACCGACCCGACCGCCGAAGAGCAGATAGCAGCCCTCCCCAGCGAGGCCCTGAGGCCCTTGGCCGAGCTGTTCACTCTGCTGGAGACGGCTCCATGGAGCGGACAGCCCTTCGACGCCGCCAACCCCAGAGGCAACATGCTCACGCATGCCTTCGGCGAGCAAGGCTTGGCCACGTACCTCGTCCTGGAAGAGCAGCGCGAGGTGTACCTGCTCCGCGTCTCGTGGCTGTAAGACCCGCGTCTGAGCCCCAACATGTATAAACGGCCCCTGACCAGTTGAGCCAGGTCAGGGGCCGTCTCGGGTGCTTGCTAAGGCCCTAGGGGCCTTCGTCTCGATCCTTTGGCTTGGTCGCTTCGCTGATCCGGTGCTTGGCGTCCTCCTCCTGCCCAGCGACGCATTTCGCGTAGACGCGCAGCAGGACGGCCACGCTGTGCCCCGCCCACTCGGCCACCTGAGCCGGAGGCACACCGGCACCAAGCCACGTCGACACGGCCGCATGCCGAAGGTCGTAGGGCGTACGGGCCAGCGGCGAAGCCACCTCCCGCTCTGTCAGCGCCTTCTCGCGTGCCTTGTGCCAGGCCGCGAGGTACGTCCGGTCAGTCATGATCCCGCCGCGCGGCCCGACGAACAGCCGGCCACCGGGCGGGATGTCGAACTCCTTGATATGCCGACGCAGCAGCGCGACAAGTTCCGGATGGATCGGCACCGGCCGAGTCTCGCCAGGCGCCCGATGCTTGAGAGGCTGCCTGTCCCGCGGCTTCCCGCTGTCCGTCCACAGTGAGCCGCTACGCGGTTCAGCGTGCGTCAGCCGCATCTCGCCCCATCCATCATCCGGCAGGCTCACGAGGTGGTCACGGCGCAAATCCACCGCCTCTTCCGGGCGCAGCGCCGCGTAGTACATGACGGCAAAGAAGGCGACCATCCGTTCACCGCGCTTGTTCTCGGCGAGCATGGACACCGGAAGGCCCGAGTCCACATCGAACGCCTCCCCCTTCTTGGCAGCCTGCCGCAGATCAGACAGGAAGTTGTTCGCCTGGGCGGAGCGCTTGAACGTCCGCGACTTCTCGCGCCCGCCGACCAGCCACCGAGCCGTGTAGGAGATGACTTTGCTCGGCTTGCCCGGCCTGGGAGCCGACTTGTTGGGCCGTAGTTCCCAGAAGGTGACCTTGTAGGACGTGTTCACGCCGCCTCCCTCAAGGTGCTGAGCCAGCGCATCAGCTCACTACGCCAGATGCGCAATCCGTTGTTCGGGAGCCGGAGCGCCTCCGGAGCCTTGCCGATCTCCCGCCACCGGTCGAAGGTCCGCCGGGAGACCCCGCCCAGTTCTTCGAGCACTTGATCAACCGTCAGGAGCTCATCGCGCATAGTGCTCACGCCGCCTCCACAGTTGCCGAAATCTCAGGGGTGGTGTGCTGGGTGGCTTGGTCGAGTTGGGTGCGTTGTTGGATGCGTTCGTTGATCAGCAGCAACAGGCGATGCTCGACCGGCCGCACGTCCGGATCACCCGGCCCGGCGCGTTCCCACACGTGGACGGCGCCCGGGTCGGCCGCATCGAGGACGGGGATGTCGGCTTCTGCGAGCCGGGCCAAGGCCCAGGCTTTGCGGTCCGCGCGGTGGTCGGCCAGGGTCTTGCCGGACCATTTGCGGGAGACCAGCACGCGGCGCCCGCCATAGCCGAGGTGTTCGCGCCGGTGTGCCTTGCCCTTGCAGAACCCCGGGGTTAGGCCCCGCCGGGCGTTTTTGGGCTGGACGCCGTAGCGCAGCCAGTTCGCGCACGTCGGGGAGCACGGTTCGTACCGGAGCGCTTCGGCCATCTTCTCGACGTGTTCGCGCTGGGCGTCGGTTTGGGGTTCGTGGCATTCGGCTACGCCCTTGACCAGGTACTTGGTCAGGTAGCCGATCAGCTTGCGTGATCGGGGCGTGTCGGCCATGACGCCCTGTGCGTCGAGCTGGCGCCCGAACCGCACCACGTGCAGCGGCTCAGCGTCCGGGTCCTGCCCGATCGCGTCCAGGGCTTCATCCCAGGTGGGCAGCACCTCGCCGGTGTCGGGGTCGATGTAGCCGCCGCTTTGGCCCGGCGCAGCGTCCAAAACGGGGAGCCGGTCCGCCTGGTAGAGCACGCGGTCGGTGGGTGGCCACCACACTTGGTGGCGAGGCGGCGTTGGGGTTCGACGGTGGCGAAGTACTGCACGTCGTAGCCGACGAACCGGCGCAGGTTCTGCACGAACCGGTCGATCAGCTTGCCGAAGTGCAGCGCATCGCGTGCCGCCCGCGTGTAGTCGTAGGTGTCGGGGTCGGCCGGGGTCCCATCGGAGTTGACCCGCCCATAGGAGTCCAGGGTCAGGGTCAGGAACAGCGACGGGCGAAAAGTCTTACCGTCCCGGCCCCGGTAGGTGCGGCCCAGGGTGCGGGCGTCGATGGGGCGGCGGGGGAGGTCGGGGGCGTCCTGGCGGCGCCGGGTCGAGCGGGTACGCCGTGCCGGTCGGTCGCCGGTTTTGAGGGAGCCGCGGACGCCGGAACGTTCGATCTCGCCATCGAGTTCGGCCAAGAGCCGGTCCCAGAACTCCACGCCTTCCCCGGCCGCCGTCCCGGTTGCCGCCGCGCGGTCGCGTTCGGCTTGGGCACGCGCCCGTAGCTCCATCAGCCCGGCCTGTTCGGCGTCCGGGTCGGCCCGTTGTATGACCGGTTCGTGGTCGAGGTGCCAGCCTTGGGCGCATTGCACCGCGCGCAGCCGGCGCTTGCGTTCGGCGCAGGGTAGGCAGACCGAGGCCAGGGTGTGACCGCACGGCAGGTACACCACGTCGGAGGCGCCGGTGTGCAGGTCCACGCGGCGCATGGGCACCGGGCGGATGCACACCCCGTGGTCGATGGCGACCTGTTCCAGCACGCCCCGCGCCAGCGGCGGCAGCGTCTTGGCCACCGGCCCGGCCTGAGGTTCGTCAGCCGGGCCGGTTGTGCCGAGGGTGGATTGGGTCACGCCACCTCCCCCACCTCGTCAGCGCCGCCGGTCTCGCCGAGGCCGAGGGCGACCATGCGGCGGATGTCGGCATCGGAGACGTAGGCCGCGCGGACCCGTACCGGGTCGGGGACGGCCTCCAGCCGCACATAACCGACCCCGGCGCCGACCTCGGGGACGGAGGAGATCTGATCGGCCAGCGCGCCACGGTCACGCGCCCCGTCGCCCAGCACCATGTCGACCTGTTCGGATTCGTCCAGGCGCAGGGCGATGCGGTCGGGGAACAGGTTGCGCAGGTTGTTGACCTCTTTGCGGGCGTCCTGCTGGGCGCCCAGCACGCAGTACCCCACCGACCGGCCCTGTGAGGTCAGCACCGCCAACGCCGACTCGGCCCGGCGGCGTAGGTCGCGTTCGGGGCAGTAGGCGGTCAGGAACGCCAGCTCATCCACGATCACCAGCCGGAACGGATCCTCATGGGAGGGCGTGAACGAGCGCGTGAGCCCGGCGAACCGGTCCGCGCGGGCGTTCATGTCCTGCGCCGCCGACTCCAGCAGGCGGACCATGCCGCCGGACGGGTCGGAGGAGTACCGGCCGTAGCGCTCGAACAAAGCCCGCCCAAAGGACAGTTCCATGCGTTTGGGGTCGATCGCCCACACCTGCACCAGCCCGTCCAGCATCAGCGGCAGCACCGCACGCACCACCGACCAGATCACCGACCCCTTGCCGGCCCCCGTCGCCCCCGCGATGAGCACGTGCGTCCCCAGCAGCCGCAGCCGCCAGGGTGAGCCGTCCTCCTGCCGTCCGATCACCACCCCGGACAGGTCGACCTGGTCCGCGTCCGGGATGGGCAGCGCCGCGATGGGACGGGCTAGGGCGTCGTGGCGGACGAACTCCAGCCAGATCCGGCCCGGACGGTCCCCCTCCCGCACGCGGACCAGGCGGGCGCCGAAGCCGTGCGCCAGGTTGGCCGCCACCCGCTCCCACGCCTCCGGCGCCTGCCCTTTGAGCATCCGGACCAGGACGCGATCGGAGGTGGGACCGGAGCGGACACGCACGATCGAGGGCAGGTACTCACGGCCCCGGTGGACCTTGGTCACCCCGGCGGTGACGAGAACCGGTTGCCAGTGCCGCCGGTAGGTCCAGGCCAGCCGCCACCGCGACCGCACCGGACCCGCGAAGTAGCGGACGAAGGTGGGACGGTCCGCGACCGCCCAGGCCGCCAGGACGAGCACGGCCAAGACGACCAGCAGGACGGGGACCGGCCAGCCGAAGGCGTACCCCAGCCAGGACAGGACGGCCGCCACGCTCACGGGGACGATGTTGCGGACCAGCCACACCAACACCCGCACCAGGACGCGGACGGCGTTCACAACCAGGACCAGGCCCTCAGGCATGTGCCAGACCGGGGGCGCCCACTTGGGCGCGGCGAACGGATCACGCTGGGCCTCGACGGCGACGTTCTCACCAGGCCCGAGCTTGCGGAACTCCCATGCCATGATGGATCACCTCTTCAACTTGCGGGTTTGCGAGGGGAGAGATGCGGGGCGGCCGGAGATGCGACCTCCAGCCGCCCCACCTGTGTCAGACCGGCCGGGCGGATCCGGTCGGCAGCGAGCGGGACCGGCACACCCCGCAGCCGGGGTCGCCGCAGAACCGCGACAGGGTGTGTGACCAGCGCGCCGCCCGGCGCGACTCGGCCCAGTCGAGGAAGGCCCGCAGTCCGGCCACGCCCAGCCCGGCCAGCACCAGGACCGCCAGGGCGACGAGGGGCGCGCTCATGCAGCACGCTCCGGTCCGGCCGTGCCCGCGCCGTCGGTTGGGGCGTGCAGCCGCTGCATCTCGTCCAGGTAGGTCTGGGCCGCCGTGACCAACTGCCGGGCGAAGTCCACATCGGCCGCCGTGACCGGCCCCTCCTCCCGCCCGGCCGGAGTGATGCTCACGCTCACCGGGGCGCCGTGCACCGCCAGAATCGGAGCCTTACCGGGGTAGGCGTGACAGATCACCCACGCACCCGAACCCGGATTGACCGACAGCGCCGCCCACGTACCACGGACCTTCCCGGCCATCACGCCGCACCCCGCTTCCCCGACCGGCCCGGCGAGGAGACGCGACGCCCGGACCGGTACAGCCGCTCCACCCGTACCCGGGGGTCGCCGTTGGGCTTGCGGCCGGTCTCCTCCACATACGGGGTCACCGTCAACCCCTCGAACTCGATCGGGCGGAACGGGCCGAACACCGCCTCCGGCACCACCGGGCACACCTCGGCGGCCACCTTGACGCGGATCGCCGACGCCTTGTGACCGGCCGCCGGGTCGGCGTCGTACACATCGATCACCCACACCGGAAGGCCGGTGTCCTTGTCGATCTCCTGCCGCTTGGACTCGAAGTTCTCCAGCGCCTCAGCCGGGCCGGTCGCGTACACCCCGTGCGGGAACACATCGGCGAAGCTGACGGGGATCCTGCCCTGAATCGCCATGCCACATCACTCCACTCGTTCGACCTCTCGACAACTTGTACTGTCGAGTTGCCATGAGGGTACGTCGCGAATGGCAACTCGACAAGTCGAGTAAGCGGGCAAGCTGATGTGACTTAGGTCACGTCACAGGGTGTATGTCTCTTCCAGGTCGTGCAGCTCGCCCGGCAGCACCAGCTCCACCACCAGCATCGCGCGCCCGTCACCGTCGAGCACCGAGGCCAGCACTCCGAACACCGGCGCCGTCCTGGAGATCTGGAGCGGTTTGGCCTCCGCCGCCGTGGGCCGCCGCGCGCTGAGCCGTTCCACCACGTGCACCAGCCGTGTCCGCGTGCCCGCCTGCACGAGCTGACGGACCGGGGCCGTCAGCGGCTCGGTCTGATCCAGCCCGGACGAGCGCGCCACCTGCGGCGCAGCCCACAGCGACACCAGCTCACACGGCAGTTCCCCGCGCAGGCCCAGGCGTTGCCGCCGCAGCAGCGGCGCACCGGCCACCACACCCAGCAGCGGCGCCACATGCTCCGGGGCGTCGGCCTGCCCCACGTGCAGGATGCGCACCCCGGCGCCGGCCTCTGCGTCATCGAGCACGGTGCGCGCCGGACGCGCCTGCTCACCCTCGGGCGTGAGCGGGGCCGCCTTGACGAACGAGCCGCGGCCGTGCTCGCGGACGATCTCCCCGCGTAGTTGCATCGCCTGCAACGCCCGCACCACGGTCGGGCGCGCTACCCCGAACTCTTTGATCAGTTGGGATTCCGAGGGCAGGGCGGAGCCGGGCGGGTAGGTGCCATCGGCGATCCTGCGCCGTAGCGCCGCGATGATCTGCGCGTACTTCGGCGGCGCGTACCCCATATCGTCCGACATCTCATCCTGCCATCAGCTCGACAACTCAACCGTCCAGGCAGCCTAACGCGCCCCCGCACCCCACGTCACCCCTTCACAAGACCGCCACCAGGAACTTTCAAGCCACGCGCGAGCACGACCCGGCCAGGCACCCGCACCCTAGGCACCGCACCCTAGGCACCGCACGCCGGTCAGCTCACCACCGGCCCTGCCGTCGTCCAGTTGAGCGTGTTCCCGGCGTCCTCATCCAGCCAGATCACCACGTTCCGGAACTCCATGACCATCATCAGCATGCGGCCGTGCAACCGGCACACCAGCAACCGGCCCGATCCCTGCACCGCAGGGACCAGCTCAGCGCGCAGCACCGCGCGCACCGGGCAAAACTCGCACTCCTGATCGGTATGCGCACCCACGACCTTCGCCAGCAAAGTCACGACCGGTCACCCGCCCGGCCCAGACCACAACCCGGCCGCCCGGACAGCGAGGACAGGTCCATCTCAAACCACACGTTCTGACCCGCCCCATCGGCGTACACACCCATCGCCGCCGACAGCTCCGCAACGATGAACAGGCCACGGCCGCCCTCGGCGAACAACCCGGCCTCTTCACCCAGCACAGAACCGGCGCCGTTCCCCTCGTCCAGCACCTCAACGCGCAGCCGGTCGAAGGTCTCCACCACCAGGACCAGGAACCCGCACGGCGCCGTCCCCGAATGCAGCACCGCGTTCGTCACCGTCTCGCAGGTACACAGCACCACGTCATCAAGCAGGCCCGCCGGGTAGTGCGCCAGCTCGCCCCGCAGCACCCTGCGCGCACGCGAGGCCGCCGTCGCATCACACGGCAACCGGTGCACCAGCATCCGGCGCGTCATCTGGCGCACCAACCGCCGCCACGCCTCCGGCGAGACCGCAAGCACCGCACCGCCGCGGTCGGTCGAATCACGAACGGCCACAAACCCCGGGCCCTTCGCCACCTCCACGCACCCGGTCTGATTCAGCGTCTCGCACCGCGAAGCCCTCCGGAACTCCAACGGGGCTGACAACCCCGGCATGTCCACTGTCCTGACCTTTCCGTGTTGAAGGTTCCGGGCACATGCAGGCGAACGCGACATACGCCACCAGGCCGACCAGGTAACTGTCATAGCCCCGATCAATGGCGCGGACCCCGGCCTCATACCGGTGATCACCGGTCAGTTCCCCGTCCCGCACCAGCAGCGCCCGCACCATCGCCCGCGCGCCCGCACGGTCCCGCCGCTCCGGCAAGACCCGCCAGGTCCCATCACGCGAGGTGCCCACGTGCCAGTGATCAGGCACCCACACCCGAGCGTTCGCCGGCACCGGCCTCACCCACCCGGCCCGGCGACACCGGCGCCCTTCCCACCTGCGGCGCCGACCAGGACGCGGCCCGCCCGCACCCACGACACCCCGAACCCGACACCCGGCCCCTGCACCATCACGCCGCCTGCACCCCCGTCCCCACACACAACGGGCACGGCTCCAGCCCCAGCACGGCAAGCGGCTCGCGAGCACCCTCCGACCGGACCGCGACCAGCCCACGCCGAGGAAGAACGAACTTGCCACCCCGCCCACCACACGACACACAGGCCCGGCAAGGCTCATCCACTGTCTGCTGCTGCGTCATGCCGTCCAAGGTCCCGGTGTCGGCCACTGCCCGCCCATCACCGGCAGGTATCCCGCCGTGGGATATACGCTCGGCACAGGGAAAGCCGCGCTCGTGGAGGTGGAGCAACGATGCCGGGACGGGCATCAGACCCGATCGACATCCCGGAGTCCCTCTGGCAGCGACCGCAGATGATCCAGGCCCTGTGGACACGCGACATCCGAAGCGTCTTCCTCCTGCTGCGCCAGTACACCGGCGCCAGCCAGACCCAGATCGCGATCGCCGTAGGCATGACCCAAGGCAAGATCAGCGAGATCATGAAGAAGGGTGGCCGCCAGGTCCTCGCCTTGGAGGTATTCGAGCGCATCGCCGACGGCCTCAACATGCCCGAAGCAGCCCGCATCACTTTGGGACTGGCGCCACGACGGCGTCTGAGCGCGTCAGCCGTCGCCGTCCCTCGGCCGCGCGCACACACCGAGCCACCGACCCAACCGGCGGACACCAAGACCATCCCGGGCAGTGAGGGAGAGCTAGACGCCGCCAATGACATCTCCCGCCTGACCCGATGGCTCACCGCCAGCGACACCACGGACGAGACGATCGAAGGACTTGCGCGATCGACCTCATCCCTGGCCACCGCGCATACGCAGGTGCCGGCGAAGCGACTTCTCCCGCAAGTGCTGCATCTTCACCGCCGCGCACAGGGCCTCCTGGAGACCTGCCGCCCGCGTCCCCGGCACACCCGCGAGCTTCTCCGTATCAACGCCGATCTACTCGCACACGCAGCCGTCATCTTCGGCGACATCGACTTGGACGCCCAGGCCGAGCAGTACGGCAGTGTCGCGCTCATGCTCGCCCGGGAGGCCGGAGCCAACGAGTCGTACGCGTGGTACGCCCAGGCCAAAACGGCCCGCTGGCAAAACCGCCTTATCGAAGCCGCGGACCTGTCCCGGCAGGGCTTCGAGGCCAGCCCGCACACGCCCATGAGAACCCAACTCGCGTGGTACGAGGCGAACGCCGCTGCCATCGTCGGAGACAAGAACAGAGCACGAGAAGCCGTCGCCCGCGCCGAACAGTCCGCCGAGACCGCCCGAACCGGCACCGCAGACCTGTCGGTCTGGTCCTTCCCCAACGAACGCCAAGCCCTCTTCGCCCTGTCCGTGGCCAACCGGACAGGCGATCCCGACGCAGCACTACGAGCCGCCGAGATGGCCGATGCCGCATGGGCCAACGGAGCACCCACCGCACCAGCGATCTGGGCTCAGATCCGCGTCGGCACAGCAATGGCGCACCTCTTCAAAGGGGACCTAGAAGGCACCGCCGAGCAACTCGACGAACTGCTCACACTTGACCCCTCGATGCGCCTCACAACGGTCACGCGTTATCTGGCCGACCTAGTGTCTTGTAACTGAAGATCGCTTACTTGAAGTTGTTGGCAAGCAGTTTCTTGTAGTCGCGTTGGAGAACGCGGACCTTGGCGATGATCTCTTTGGGTTTGGCGGTCCAGATGAAGGGTTTCGCGTCCTGGTTCCAGTCGGCGATGTAGGCGTTGATGGTGTCGATCAGGATGC
>NZ_BSTM01000015.1 GCF_030269515.1 Actinomadura sp. NBRC 104412
CGCCATGGTCCGCCGCCTCGACGACGCCGGTGTCGTGCTGACCGAGCTGTCGATGCGCAAATCCAGCCTCGACGAGGTCTTCTTCGCCCTCACCGGCCACCACACCGACCACCACGACACCGACACCAACACCGGCGACCTGGCCGGCACCACCGACAGGCAAGGAGCGGCGGCGTGAGCGCGACGCGCATCGCGGCGCCGCCGGCGCCTTCGACGCGGACGTTGACGCGGCGGGTGCCGCCGGGGACGGCGGTGCGCAATACCGCGACGCTGGCGTGGCGCAACCTGGTGCAGATCAAGCACAACCCGCTGGAACTGATCGATCTCAGCATCCAGCCGATCATGTTCGTGCTGCTGTTCGCCTACGTGTTCGGGCCCGTGATGGCCGGCAGCGTCGAGGCGTACCTGCCGGTGGTGATCCCGGGGATGATCGCGCAGAACGCGCTGTTCGCCGGGATCACCACCGGGTTCGGGCTCAACACCGACATCGCCAAGGGCGTCTTCGACCGGTTCCGCAGCCTCCCGATCAGCCGCAGCGCCCCGCTGGCCGGGCGGATCGTCGCCGACACCGCCAGGCAGGCGTGGTCGATGCTGGTCCTGCTGGTGGTCGGGTTCATCATCGGGTTCCGGGTCGAGACCTCGGTCCCGGCGCTGCTGATGTCGTTCGTCCTGTTGCTCGCGTTCGTCGTGCTGTTCTCGTGGACACCGGTCTACATCGCGTTGAAGGTCGACCAGCCGGAGAAGGTGCAGATCTTCGGCTTTGTCGTGATCTTCCCGCTGAGCCTTCTCAGCACCTCGCTCATTCCCTCGACCCAGGGCGTCCCGCGCCCGGTCGCCTGGATCATGGCCCACAACCCGGTCAGCCACCTCGGCGAGGGTCTGCGCGGCCTGCTGGTGGGCGGCCCGGTCATGGACCACGCCCTGACCGCCCTCGCCTGGGGTGTGGGCATCTCCCTGGTCTTCGCACCACTCTCCTTGCGCGCGTTCAAGAAGCGCACCTGAGAGTCGGAACGGGCCGGGTCAGACCAGGTCGAGCTCCTGCGCGAGGATGGCCGCCTGGACCCTGCTGTTCAGCCTGAGCTTGGCCAGCACGCGGCTGACATGGGTCTTGGCGGTGTTCTCGGCGAGTCCCAGCTTGGTGGCGATCTGGCGGTTGGACAGGCCGCGGCCGACGCAGGCCAGCACCTCCTGTTCCCGCGCGGTGAGCGGCTCCAGCACCTTCGCCTGCTGCTCGCGCGCCTCCGACGGCGAGATCCGGGTGACATAGTCGGCGATCAGCCGCCGGGTCACGCTCGGAGACAGGACTCCGCCTCCGCTCGCCACCGACCGCAGCGCAGCGATCAGCGAGTCGGCGTCGGTGTCCTTCAGGATGAATCCGGCCGCTCCCGCGCGCAGCGCCCCGAACAGGTACTCGTCAGCGTCGAACGCCGTGGTCAGAAGGATGTTGGTCACGCCCAGCACGCACATGCGCCGGGTCGTGGCGATCCCGTCCAGCCCGGGCATGCGGATGTCCATCAGCACCACGTCCGGGCGGAGTGTCTGCGCCAGCCTCAGGGCCTGCTCGCCGTTGGCGGCCTCGCCGACCACCTCCAGGTCGTCGACCGAATTGATGATCATGGTGAGCCCCAGCCTGACGGGCAGGTGGTCGTCCACGACGAGGACACGAATGGTCATGACCTTGACCCCCCGGACAAGGAGAGTTCCGAACGTTCACGGCCGGCCGGGGTCAGCGGCAGCACCGCGTGCACGCGCCACCGGTCCCCGTCCCGCCGCGCGGTGCACGTCCCGCCGACCCGCGCGGCTCGTTCGGCCATTCCGACCAGGCCGAACCCGGAGCCGCCGAGCGCCGGGTCCGGGGGCGCGGCGGACAGGCCGTTCTCCACTGTGATCACCAACCGTTCCGGCAGGTAGGCGACGGTCGTTTCGACGGCGGCCCCTTGGGCGTGCTTGAGCGCGTTGGTGAGCGATTCCTGGATAATCCGGCAGGCCGCCGTCTCGACGTCCGGCTCAAGCGGGACGGGGGTGCCCACCGTCCGCAGCCGCGCCGGTGACCCCAGGCTCTCCAGGCGCTCAATGCGCGACCGCACCAGGTCCAGCGACGCGGGCGCGGACTCCGGTCCCCGTGCGCCGGTGCGCAGCGCCGCGATCATGCGGCGGACCTCGTCCACGCCCTCCAGGCTGCTCCGCCGGATCCCGACCAGGGCCGTCAGATGCTTCTCGTTGTCGCGTGGCGCGGTGGCCATGGCGGCGGTGGACTGGAGCGCGATGGCGCTCAGGTGGTTGCAGACGATGTCGTGGATGTCGCCCGTCACCCGCGCCCTCTCGCGCATCACCGACCTGCGGCATGCCACCTTGATCCTGCGTCGCGCCTGCTCGGCGCGCTCGCGGTGCCTGCGTACCGTCAGCCCCATGGTGGACGGCCACACCAGCACCAGGTAGGCGCAGACCGCGGTCAGCAGGGTGTCTCGGGGCGACCGCGTGCACAGCAGGACGAGCAGTGCCGCCAGCCCGGACGCGGCATGGCCTCCGCCGGTCAGCCAAGGCACCGCCTGCGCGGTTCCGTACAGGGTCGCGTTGTAGACCAGGTTGGCCAGGATGAGCGCCGGAAGCAGCGACGGCCCGGCCACCATGTCGGCGGCGGCCGCGGCCGTCGCCAGCCCAAGGCCGAGCAGTGGCCTGGTCCGGCGCAGCGATAACGACCCGCTGGCCAGGATCAGCGGAGGGACGAGCCATGCGGCGTCGACCGGCCCGGGACGCCGATGAACGACTCCGGCCCGCAGCAGAAGGCAGCCCAATGCCAGCGCGGCGACCGCGACCAGCACATCGCGGGTCATGGGCGTCACATGCCGCCATCGGTCGGGAATCAGCACCCCCGACAGCCGATCAGCTCGCATAGGAGTCATAAGAGCCGAAAGCCGGTGGTTTGGCAAGACTACGGGGTCATTGATTCTGCTTCCAATTGAGTACGCCAGTGTCCACGTACCGCGTATATATCAATAGTGAGACTCCGACCGGCCTCCCCGTGCCGCGAAGGAACCGGTGCCGCATCTCACCAGATCAGAATACCGACCCGCACTCGCCGCAACCGGGAGCGGACGGAGCGCAACCAATTCGTATAGGCGGAGTATAGCCCGCTGCGGATAATCCGATTGTCGGCCCGCATAGGGGCGGCGTCCCGCCCTGTGACGCGACACAATAGATACGGCCGGGGGTCGCCATGCTCATGCCATTCATGCCCGCTCCGTCATAGTCCGGCCCGCCGGGGCCGGCACTGCCGGAACCCGCGTAACCCCCGACTCACAGCAGGTGAAGCCATGGTGGCCAGCGAGGATCACCCGGATACCGACCGCCGGGACATGGCCCGGACGCGGGACCTTTTCAGGTTGTAGGGCACCTTAGTCCGCACCGCCCGGGATAAGGAGTGCATGTGCAATATTGACGGGTGGAGCCTGGCGTAGCATGCTGAGGGAAGACCGAACTACTTAGCTTGTCGAGGCTCTTTCGATGACATCATCCAGCTCCCGAATCGATACCGCGGTCTCTCATTACCCTTCGCCACCGCCCGGCCACCCGACAAGCGATCCCGCTTGCTCGGCCCACAGGTGATGGACGAGTTCGTCCAGCCCCTGAGGAGTATTCCGAGGGCGAATCGGGTTCACCCGCTGTAAGAGCCTCCTTACGCCACCGCGATCGCGCAGGGGGTGGTTATGAGAATTCAGCTTCTCGGGCCGGTGGAGGTACGGACCCCCAACGGGGGCATCAAGTTGAGCGCCACCAAGGTACGGACCGTACTGGCAATGCTCGTGCTGGCTCGCGGGCATGTCGTCTCCGACATCAAGCTGACGGAAATGCTGTGGGGCGACCGGCCGCCGACCACCTCCGAGGCGCAGATCCAGACCTATGTCTCCAGGCTGCGCCAAAAGCTGGGCTGCGCGGTCGAGATCCGCAGGCAGCCGCCCGGGTACGTCATGCTCACGGGGACCGCGCACGTGGACCTCGTCGAGTTCGAAGAGCGCGCCTCCCGTGCCCAGGCGGCGTGGGCGGCCGGCAGGGCGGCGGAGGCCGCCGGGGACCTCCGGCGTGCCCTGGTCCTCTGGCGCGGCCCCGCGCTTTCGGGGGTGACCGAGTTCCTTGCCGACGCCTGGCGCCCGCAACTGGAGGAGACCAAGCTCACCACGTTGGAGGACCGCATCGAGGCCGACCTGGCCCTCGGCAGGCACGAGGAGCTGACGGCCGAACTCATGGGCCTGGTCGCGGCGCATCCGCTGAGGGAACGGTTCCGCGGCCAGCTCATGCTCGCGCTGTACCGCTGCGGCCGCCTCGCGGAGGCGCTGGCCACCTACAGGGAGCACCGCGCCCTCCTCGCGGCGGAGCTGGGCGTCGACCCGGGCCCGGAGCTGGAGGCGCTGCATCAGAAGATCCTGGCCTCCGACGGCACCCTGGCATTGCCGGGGCGTCAGGCGAAGCACCGCCCCGTCGTGACCGAGGTCCGGGCCGACGTCCGGCCCACTCACCTGCCGCCGGACACCGCCGACTTCACCGGGCGGGAACGGGAGCTCACCCGGATCGGCGCGTTGCTGGGCCGCGGGACCGGAGCGGGGCCGGCCCCCAAGCACCGCGTCGTCATCACCGGCGCCGCCGGGGCGGGCAAGACGGCGACGGCCGTGCACGCCGCGTACCGCGCGGCGGGGGACTATCCGGAAGGGCAGTTCTTCGTCAACCTGCGCGGTTCACGACCCCGTCCGGCCGATCCCGCGGACGTGCTGGACACGATGTTGCAGTGGCTGGGGGTCGGCGCCGGCGAGATACCCGACGGGCTCGACGCCCGCGTCCGGCTGTTCCGCAGCAAGGCGTACGGCCGCAGGCTGCTCGTGCTGTTCGATGACGTCGCCGACGAGCAGCAGCTCAGGCCGTTGCTGCCGACCGGTCCCGGAAGCATCGCCATCGTGACCACCCGGCCGAGACTGACCGCGATCGACGGGGTCAGGCTCGTCGACATGCCCATGTTCACCGATGCCGAGGCGCTGCGACTGCTGGCGAAGATCATCGGTACGGCCCGGGTGGCGGCCGAGCACGACGCCGCGGGACGGATCGTGGCCTTGTGCGGCCGGCTGCCTCTGGCGGTACGCATCGCCGGTGGCCGTCTCGCGGCCAAGCCGCACTGGTCCCTGAGCTCGTTCGCCGACGCGCTGGCCGACGGCCGGAGCCGCCTGGACGTCCTGTCCCTCGCCGACCTGGAGGTCCGGGGCCGCATCGAGGAGAGCTACCGCCTCCTCCGCGAGCCGGCCCGCCGGGCGTTCCGGCTGCTGGCGTTGCTGGACCTGCCGCGTTTCGGCATCTGGACGGTGGCGCTGGCGCTGGACGCGTCGATCGCACAGGCGCGGGAGATCGTGGAAGAGCTCGTGGACGCGCGGCTGCTCGAGGCCGTCGGCGAAGGCCGGTCGCCCGACCACCCCCGGTACGCCTTCCACGATCTGGTCCGCGCGGTGGGGCTGGACCTGGCGGTCCGGGACGAGACGGCGGAGGAGCGCTGGGCCTCGCTGAACCGGCTCTTCCAGCCCGCCGACCTGACGCTGGAGACCGGCTGAGGCGGGCCCGCGTCCCGCGTCAACGGTGAGCGGGCAGCGGCGGGCCGGTGGGAACGCGCCGGTGGCCGAGGCCCGCCGCTCGCTCCGGATCCTCGATCAGCGGCACCAGCGCGTCGGCCGCGAACAGGTGGCACATCAGTTCGTGGCTCAGCCCGCCTCCGGAGAGGCCGCAGAGGGTGCCGCACTCCACGATGACCACATCGGCGACGGGCGGCCCGGAGCGCCGGGCCAGCCGTGCCCGCACGATGCTCTTCAACCGGGTCACGACGTCCGGATCGGCGGCCGTGTCCAGTTCCAGGGCCACCGCGATCTCCCCGCCCCGCAGGGGGATGGTGAACACCCGGTGGATCCTCTGGCCGAGCAGGCCGCCCAGCCGGCGGACCTGGTGCTCGATCTCCTCCGGATGGATCATGCGACCACCGATGACGAGGCGCTTGTCCAGCTTCCCGACGAGGTAGAGCTCACCCGCGTGGACCGCGCCGAGATCCCCCGTACGAAGGAAGCCGCGCTCGCCCTCGGCCGTGGTCGCCTCGAAGACCTGGTCCCGCTCAGGATCCGAACGCCAGTAGCCCCCGGCCACACCGGAGCCGCGAACCCAGACCTCTCCGACGGCCCCCTCGGGCCGCACCGTTCTGGAGACGGGATCGACGATCCTGATGTCGCTTCCGTCCACGGGCCCGTGCGCGACCAGCTCCAGCCCGCCCGCCTCGCCCTCGGCCGCGACCAACCGTCCCCGCCGCAGGTTCTCCACGCAGGCGGGCAGCACCCGCGGCGGCCCGCAGACGGGACCCCCGGTCACGATCATGGTGGCCTCGGCCAGGCCGTACCCGGCGACGAACGCCTCAGGGCGGAACCCGGCCGCCGCGAAGCGTCCGGAGAACTCGCCGATGGTCTTCGCGCGTGCCGGCCGTCCGATGTCGACCGCCTGCCGCCACCGGGACAGGTCGAGCCGGGCCAGCTCCTCGTCGCTCACCCGGCGGGTGCACAGCTCGTAGCAGGCGTCGGGCGCGATGGCGACATCGGCGCGGTAGCGATCGATGATCTCCAGCCAGGTGGACGGGTGCCGGGCGAGGCCCGCGGGCTCCATCTGCACCGTGGTGGCACCGAGGAGCAGCGCCTCGAGGAAGGCGATCAGACTGGTGGCGTGGTGGAACGGGAACCAGTTGCACAACCGCGTCCCGGGCTGCCAGCCCAGCAGGCGCGCCGCCCTCGCCGCGTTGTCGGCCAGGTTCCGGTGCGACAGCGCCACGCCTCGGTGGTCGCCGCCCGCCATGGACGTGTACTGCAACACCGCGACGCTCTCCGCGGTGAGCAGGGGCGGCCTCCACCGTGTGGGAGCCAGGTCCGCCGTCGCGTCGGTCGACAGGCAGCCGATCCGGCCGAGCCCGTCCTGGTCGGCCCACTCGTGCACGATCGGCAGGTGCGCCGGGTCCGTGAGCGCCACCCGAGATCCGGCGTCCAGCGCGATCCCCGTCGCCCGCGCCAGGTGGTGGTGCCCGGACCCGCCGGGTAACGGGCAGGCGATCGGCACCGCTCCCGCGTACAGGCAGCCGACGAAACTCTTGGCGAAATCGATGCCCGATTGATGCATAACCAGAACACGGTCACCCGGTTCGATCTGGCTTTGCAGGTAGGCGGCCACCGCCCGGGCGCCCAGATCGAGTTCCGCGTACGAAAGGCTCTCGGCCAGAAGAGGGTCGCTCGCGCCGGAGACGAACACCACCGCCTGGCGCTCCGGCGCCCGGACGGCATGACCGACGACACTGTCCATCACTGTTTCGTCAACCGAGATCATCACCATGTCCTCACCGAGGCATCGACGTGCTGACCTGCCTTGATCGATCAGATAGGCGGTGATTACCCAGGAAAAGCCGAAGACCGGGAAATCCACGATCGGCATGCCTGCATACTCCGCGTGGCGCACCGAACACGGATTTCCGTCTCTTCCGGAGTCCGTCCTTGACCACCGGGACCCATTGTGGGTGATTCGGCTTACCGTTCGCTTACAGCCTCTCGGCGGCTCTGCGGGCGCGACTCACGGCCGGGATCGAAGCGTCCCGCCAACGGCACGACCACCAGCACAAGCACCGCGGAAATCACGAAGCAGACACGATAATTCGACAGTGGTTGCAATAGGGCGACCAGTACCGTACCCGCTATCGTGCCCACATAGCTGAATACGCTGACACGCGCGACGGCGACTCCGAGACCGCTGGAATCGTGATGCCCGGCGGCGGCATAAGCGGCGGGTGCCACCGAGCACAGCCCCAGCCCGGTGAGCCCGAAACCGGCGATGGCGATCGCGGGGGCCGGTGCCAGGAAGACGCACAGCAGGCCGGCGCCGGCGGTGAGGGCTCCGGCCCGGACCACCGGCCCCGGCCGCCGGCGGCGCACGGCGAGATCGGCCACGGCCCGGCCCGCGAGGGTCGCCAGCGAGAAGGCGATGATCGCGAACGGCTCGACCGTGGCCGTCGCGCGCAGCTCCTCCCCCAGGTACTTGGCCCCGAACCCCATGACCGCGCCCTCCGTGACGTAGGCGCATGCCAGCAGCCCGCCGATGACGAGCACCGGCCGCCAGGGGACGGCCACGCTCACGGCGGGCCGCCCCGCGCCATCGTCCCTGCCGCCATTCCTGCCGCCACCCCTGTCACCATGCCCGCCGCCCTCCAGCCGCTTGGGCAGCAGCAGCGGACCGGTGATCGCGGCGGTGACCAGCCCCAGCACCACCGGCGCCAGGAAGCCCTCCGTCAGCGAGAGGTCCAGCTCGTTGGACAGCGAGGCCCAGAGCGCCCCAAGGAGACCGGCCGCGCTCCACGTGGCGAAGAAGCCGTTGATCAGGCTTCGCCCGGCGTGCCGCTGGATCGCCACGGCGTGGGCGTTCATCGCCGCCTCGAGCATCCCGAGCGCTATTCCGAAGAACACCACCGCCATGAACAGGAACGTCACGCGATCCACCAGCCCGATCGACAGGAGGGACAGGTAGAACAGCACTTGGGCGCAGCGCAGGACGGTGCCGGAACCGGCCCTTCCGGTCAGCTTCGCGGTCACCAGCCCACCGACGACGGCAATGACCGGAACCAGTGCCACCAGCAGATTGAGCGTGGTGTCATCAAGCAGATACGCCCGCTGCACCTGCGGGCCGCGACTGATCACCGAGGTGAAGGCGAGACCTTCGGCGGCATAGATGGCGTAGATGCCCGCCCTGGCCCGCCGGATCTGCGACGACGACCGTTCAGGCCAAGGTGGCACATCCGTCATCGCGAGAGTCTTGTCAGTCACCCCGGTGTTATATGACAATGACCGCCATATGACAACTTTTCGCGAAAATCACCCAGCATGGTCCACGTTGCCACGAAAGTCTTATCGCTCCGCCGGGCCGCAATAACGGAACGTAACCGGAAAAAAGAAGAGCGTGACGAAGGTGGTCATGGAGAATCGCACCGAAACGCTGAATCTCGCCGTATTAGGGCCGCTGCGGATCGAAGCGAACGGTAAGGCGGTGACTCCCCCGCGTTCTCCCATTCTGCGTGGTCTGCTCGGCGTCCTTCTCGTCGCCGCGGACCGGCCGCTGACCGCGACCCAGCTGATCGACCTCATCTGGATGGACCGTTCCGAAACGGTCGGTCCCGGCGCGGTCCAGGTCGGCGTCTCCCGGCTGCGGCGGTGGCTCAGGTCGCTCGGCGCGACCCCGGAGCGCGGCTGGCGGCTCGCGCACGACGGCGTCGGTTACCGGCTCGCCGCGCCGGCGGAGGCGGTGGACCTCACCCGATTCCGGTACATGGTCGAACAGGCGGGGGCGGAGAAGGACATCGAGCGGCAGAGCAGCACGCTGGCGGCCGCCATGACCCTCTGGCGCGGGCCGGTTCTCATGGACCAGCCGATGGTGGACCTGTCCAGCCCTCTGTTACGGGCCGTCGAGGACGAGGTCCGTACCGCGGGCCTGGATCTGGCCATGGCCTGCCGCGCAGCCGGCCGTCCGGCGGCCGCGCTCGACGCGCTCACGGCGCTCACCGCGGCCTATCCCCTCCACGAGGAACTCCAGGCCAGCTTGATCGAGACGCTGGGCGCCGACGGCCGGGTCGCCGAGGCGCTACGGAGCTACCGGCTCTTCCGGGAGCGCGTGGTGGAGGAACTGGGAGTCGAACCGGGTGAGCGGGTGTACGGGGCCTATCTGTCGACGCTGGCCCGCGACAGCCCGAAGGAGCCGGTCCCCGCGGGTCTGGGCATCGCCGCCAGGCCGGCCCAGCTACCGCCCGGGATCCCCGATTTCACCGCGAGGGAACAGCAGGTGGCGGAGCTGTCGCGGACGCTGTCCGACCGGCGCACGGCACGGGTCGCGGTCATCTCCGGCATGGGCGGCGTCGGGAAGACCACGCTCGCCGTGCATGTCGGCCATGCGCTGGCGGAACGATTCCCCGACGGTCAGCTCTACGCGAAGTTACGCGACCCGGAGGGCGTCCCGCTGGACACCGCCCAGGTCCTGAACCGCTTCCTGCTGGCGCTCGGGCTCGAAGGACGGGAGATACCCGAGACCTTGGAGAGCCGCGTGTCGCTCTACCGGAGCATCCTGGCCAGGCGCAACGTGCTGGTCCTGCTGGACGACGCTCCCGGCGAACAGTACGTGCGGCCGCTCCTGCCCGGTGCCGCGGGCTGCGCCACCCTGGTCACCAGCCGCGTGCCGCTGACCGGGCTGGAGGGTGCCACGCTCACCCACCTGGAGGTGTTCGACCCGGCGCAGGCCATCGAACTGCTCGCCAGGATCGCCGGCCGCGATCGCGTCGTGGCCGAGCCCGAGGCCGCGGCCGAGGTCGTGCGGCTCTGCGCCTACATGCCGCTGGCCGTGCGGATCGCGGCCGCCCGCCTCGCGGGCCGTCGGCACTGGACGCTCGCCCGGCTCGCCACACGGCTCCAGGACGAGCGTCGCCGGCTCGACGAACTGGCCGTCGGCGACCTTGCCGTGCGTTCGTGCTTCACGCTGAGCTACATCAGGCTCACCGCCGAGGCGCGCCGGCTGTTCCGCCTGCTCGGGCTTCTGTGGGCACCCGACTTCGGCGACTGGGTCGCGGGCGCCCTGCTGGACATCCCGTTCGAGGCGGGCGCCGCCTACCTCGAAGACCTGGTCGACACCAGGCTCATCACCGTCGCAGGGACGGACGACACCGGGCGCCTGCGGTACCGGTTTCACGACCTGGCCCGGCTGTACGCGCGGGAGCGCGCGGACGTGGACGAGGACGCCGGGAACAGAACCGCGGCCGTGCGTCGGGCGCTCGGCGGCTGGTTGTGGCTGGCGGAAAGAGCGGCCGGCCTCGTGCCCGGCCCGTGCTATGCGACCATCCACGGCTCCGCCACGCGCACATCCCTGCCGCAGCCGCTCGCCGATGAACTCCTGGCGGCACCCACCGCGTGGTTCGACGCGGAACGTTTCGCCTTGAGCGCCGCGGTGGAACAGGCGTGCGCGCTCGGCATGGACGAGATGGCCTGGGAACTGGCGGCGGCCCAGGAAAAGTATCTCGACGTCCGGGGGCTGGCGTCGGACTGGCGCCGGATGCACGAGAAGGCTCTCCCGCTCTGCCGGAAGGCGGGCAACCGCAAAGGAGAGGCCGTCCTGCTGCGTGGGCTCCTTGAGATCAACACATGGATGCCCGGCGACCGGGCCGACGAGGCCATGATCTCGCTGTACGAGCAGTCCGTTCACCTGCAACGCCTCTTCGCCGAGATCGGGGAGTGGCGGGGTGTGGCCGACGCGCTGGTGATGCAGTGCTGGGGTCTCAACGCCATGGGCGAAAGGGCGCAGGGGCTGGAACGAGGCGAGGAGGCGCTGCGGCTTGCCCAGGAGAACGATCACCTGGGGGGCGAGGCGCGCGCTCATCATGTGATGGCGATCGCTCATGGCGAACGGCAGATCGAGCCGGCCGTCGACCACCTCGAACGCTGCCTGCACCTGGCCCGGCTCCAAGGCAATCCGCGGTTCGAGGCGACGGCGATGCAGTTCCTCGGAGCCGCGCATTGCATGGCCGGTCGTATCGAGAGCGGGCATGACCTGCTGGTGCGGTCCCTGCGCATCTGCCACTCGTACAGGGACCACTACGCCGCGGCCTTCTCGCTGCTGTATCTCGGGAAGCTGTACACGGCGCTCGGGGACCAGCGAGCCCGCCCGACCATCGAGACGGTGGTCTCCATCAGCACGCGCCATCACATGGACCACCATGCGGCGGACGCGCTGAAGGTGCTCGGCGAGCTGGATCTCGCCTCCGGCGACTACGCGACGGCGACGGAGCACCTCCAGGAGTCGGTACGGCTCTGGCGCACCCGCGGCTGGCGGGAGTTCCTGGCGGACGCACTCCGCACACTTGGTCGCGCCTATTCCGGGACCGGAGACGAGGAATCGGCGAGGAAGGTATGGGGTGAGGCCCTGGAACTGTTCCGCCGTCTCGGCGACGACGGCGCGGTCGCGGAGCTGAGCGCACTGCTCGGCGAGTCCCTACCGGAGGGCATGCCGGCGAACCAGCCTGAGTGACACACGCCGCGCACGCCACGGTCATGACGCGACCGCCCGGGGCAGGCCCGCGCTCTCGGCGACACCGCGCCCGCGACGTCCCTCACCACCGCGGCCGGCCACGGTGCCATGCCGGGGCATGATGACCCCGTGCTCGATCGCGTAGATGGCCGCCTGCACCCGTGAGTGCAGATTCAGCTTGGCCAGCACACGATTCACATGGATCTTGACCGTCCCCTCGCCGATCTTCAGGATGCTCGCTATCGCGCGGTTGCTGTGCCCCTGCGCGAGGAGCGCGAGCACGTCGTCCTCCCGTGCGGTGAGGCTGCGGAGCTCGGGAGAGGGGGGCAGCGGCGAGAGCACGGCGAGCCGCTCGATGACACGCCGCGTCACCAGCGGGTCCAGCAGCCCGTGCCCGCGGTGGGTCCTTCTGATCGCCTCGATGAGGACCGTGGGGTCGCCGTCCTTCAGCAGGAAACCGGACACACCCGACTGAAGCGCCTCGAACAGATGGTCGTCGCCGCTGTCCGGGCTCAGCGCGATCACCGCGCTCGGCGTGTCCGGAGCGTCCAGGATCCGGCGGATGGCGGCCATCCCGCCCATCTGCGGCATGCTCAGATCCATCAGGACGACATCGGGCCGGAGCCGCCGTGCCGCCTCGACCGCCTCCCCGCCGTCGGCGGCCTCCCCGACGACCTCGATGTCGTTCGCGGGCGCGAGGGAACGCCGCAGCGCCCGCCGCCCGGCCGGTTCGCCATCCGCGATGAGGACCCTGATGGCCGGGCCGGGCCTTCCCTGCGAGAAGGTCTGTCGTGACTTATCGCGAGCATGCATCCACCGGCTCCTTCCGCGGACACCGATCTCTTCCATGCTCACTATTCGCCGACCTCCTATATCCCGGCTATATGCGCGTCCGGACACTTTTCATTGAGCCGCCGCGGCGACCGGAAAAAGGGCTTGGGCGGCTTCGATGACAGGCTCGGCCGAGACCGTCAGCCGACCGGTACGGGCGTTTCGAGAAGGGGGTTCAGACGGCCGGGACCGATGCGTTCGCGCAACGCGCCGTCGGTGACGCCCAGGCCGGGTTCGGGGGCCATGCACAGCACGCCCACCTTTCCGATATGGGCGTTCTTCTGGACGAGGCGGACGGCCTCGGCGGCCTCGTCCAGCGGGTAGAGCCGCGACAGTGTCGGCACCAGCATGCCCCGCTCGAACAGCCTGAGGCAGTCCCACTGTTCCCGCAGGTTCGCCGCGTGGCTGCCGATGACCCGCTTGAGGTTCATCCACAGGTAGCGGTTGTCGAACCCGTGCAGGTACCCCGTGCTGGAACCGCAGGTGACCACCGTGCCGCCACGTGCGGCCAGGAAGACCGACAGTCCGAACGTCGCCTGACCAACGTAGTCGAACACGATGTCCGGATCGCCCCCGGCCTCCGCCCGGATCGCCCCGCCCAGGCGTTTGCCGAGCCGGATGGTCTCCTTCGGGTCCTGCTCACCGTCGTCGATGCCGAACTCGGTGCGGTCGAGGATCACATCGCAGCCCAGCGCCCGCAGGCGTTCGGCCTTGTGGGCCGAGCCGACCACGCCGACGGCGATCCCCCCTCCGTTGCGCACCATCTGGACCGCGTACGCGCCGAGCCCGCCGGTGGCCCCCCAGATCAGCACGATGTCGCCCTGCTTCATGGCGGCGCCTTGCCGGCTGACCAGCATCCGGTAGGCGGTTCCCGCGCACAGCGTGACGCACGCGGCCTCCTCCCACGTCAGGTGCGCGGGCTTGGGGATGAGCTGGCTCGCGCGCACGACGCTGTAGCGCGCCAGGCCGCCGAAGTTGGTCTCATAGCCCCAGATCCGCTGCTCGGCGCCCATCATGCCGTCGCCGTGCGTGGCGGCCTCCTGGTCGTCGACCTGGGCGGGGCTGATCACCACCCGGTCGCCCACCCGCCAGCGCCTGACCCCCGTCCCGGTCCGCACGACGATCCCCGCACCGTCCGATCCCACCACCTGGTAGGGCCTGTCATGGCGGGTCGCGTGGCCGCCGGTCCGCGCGAAGCGCCTGAGGAACTCGAAGGTGGGCTTCGGCTCGAACATGGCCGACCACACGGTGTTGTAGTTGATCGAGCTGGCCATCACCGCGACCAGGACCTCGTCCGGCGCGAGCTCGGGCATGGGCACCGGGCCGAAGCGCAGCGACTCGCGCACGTCCTTGTCGGAGACCCCCGCGAACATGCCGACGTCCTCGGCGCGCAGGTACAGGGCCGGGTACTCCTCCGGCACGGGGGTCCGTGCCAGCACGCTCGCCGGGGCGTCGCTCAGCAGGGCCTCGGTCATGGGGTCCATGTCGGTCCCTTGCGAATCATGGTCATCCTCCTGTACGGGATGCCGACGCCCCAAGGGCCGCCCGGAGACGCGGTACGACGGCCGGTGCGGCCTCCCGTGCGTGGCGCGGAAGAAGAAGCCGCCTCCGGAGGAAATCCATCCATCGAAGATATGCCTGCCACGGCGGCCGGTTATTGTACGCCCGCATGGGTGGCGAGCATGGATCAAGGCGATTTCGTGTCACATTCGCATATCCAGATTCGCCAGCCGGAGCCGCCCTGTCAACCCCCTTCCGACCGCGCTGAAGGGGCATGTTCCGGCGCTATAACAATGGATGTATGAACAAGGATAGATGGCACATGTGTGATCGCGCTGGAAGGATCGTCGGCATGGTCTGACCGGACTATGGATTTGAGATGGAGTCGGAAATGGCGATAAAGGTGGCGGCGGCCGGTGTCGACCACGACGAATCCATGGTGGACGTGCTGCGGGAGTTCGCGCGGCAGGACCCGGCGGCACCGGCCTTCACCTTCGTCGACTTCAGCTCCGACCGCCGGGGCATTCCGACCGCACTGACCTTCGGGGACCTGGATCTGCGGGCGCGGGCGATCGCCGCCGAGCTGCAATCCCAGACCGCGCCCGGCGACCGGGTCGCCCTCCTGCTCCCACAGGGTCTCTCCTACATCGCCGCGTTCGTCGGATGCCTCTATGCCGGTGTCCTGGCCGTACCGCTCTTCCCGCCGGAGGAACGCGGGAGCGAACGCCTCCGGTCCGTGCTCGCCGACTGCGGTGCGCGATGCGTCCTCGGCACGGTCGCCGGCAGGGCGGCCGTCGACGCGTTCCTGGAGGCGTGCCCGGATCACACCGTGAGGCAGGTGATCCCCGTGGACGGGATCCCGGACGAGGCCGCCGGGCAGTGGCGCCCGACCGACGTGGATCTCGACGAGGTCGCCTACCTCCAGTACACCTCCGGCTCCACCAGCCGGCCGACCGGTGTGCGCGTCACGCACCGCAACATCGCCGCGGCCTGCTGGCAGACCCGTGGCCGGGCCGGCTTCGACAGGCAGGGCGTCATGGTCTCCTGGCTGCCGCTCTTCCACGACATGGGCCTCGTCCTGGGGCTGCTGATGCCGCTCAGCGTGGGCGCCCACGCCGTGCACCTGTCCGCCTGGGCGTTCGTCCAGGACCCGCGCCGCTGGCTCGAACTGATCACCCGGTACGGGGGCACCTACTCGGCCGCGCCCAACTTCGCTCTCGAGCTGTGCGTACGCCGGGTGGCCGGGGACCGCAAACACGGGCTGGACCTGAGCACGCTGGACAACCTGCTCAGCGGCGGTGAGCAGGTGCGGCCCACCAGCATCGCGGAGTTCGAGGCGGCCTTCGCCGAGTGCGGGCTCGCCGAGCGCTCCACGACCGCCGGCTACGGCCTCGCCGAGGCCACCCTGGGCGTCACCTCCACCTCACCGGTCAAGGGTAGGGTCATCGGCCACTTCGACAGGGCGGAGCTCGGCCGCGGACACGCGCGGGCCGCCGACCCGAACTCCGAGGGCTCCCTGCCGCTGGCCAGTTGCGGCACGCCGCTGCCGGAGGTCGATCTCCGGATCGTCGATCCGGACGGGCACCGCGCGCTGCCCCCCGGCCGGGTCGGGGAGATCTGGGTGCGCGGACCCAACGTCACCGGCGGCTACTGGGCCCGGCCCGAACGCGACGCCGAGGTCTTCGGCGCGCGCCTGGCGGACGGGTCCGGGCCCTGGCTGCGCACCGGGGACCTCGGCTTCCGGAGCGACGAGGAGCTGTTCGTCACCGGCCGCCGCAAGGACCTGATCATCGTCGACGGCCAGAACCACTACCCGGACGACATCGAGGCCACGATCATGGAGTCGCCGGTCGCGTCCGCGCTCGGCAGGGCCGCGGCCTTCTCCGTCGATGCGGGCGACGGCGAGGTCCTGGTGGTCGTGGCGGAGCTGCATCCGGCCAGGGCGCGGGCCGAGGAGCTGACCCCCGAGTCGACCGAAAGGGCCGTCAGGGAACGCGTGGCCGCGCGCCACGGCCTGGCGACCGACACGGTCGTCCTCACCCGGCCCGGGACGATCCCGCGTACCAGCAGCGGCAAGGTGCGGCGCGGCGCCTGCCGGGAGCTGTTCCTGTCCGGCGCGCTGCCGAAGCAGGTCTGGTTGTGACCGCGACCACCGGCCCCGAGCGGGTCCCGAGCCCACGCTCCTGCCTGGTGACCGGCGGCAACCGCGGCATCGGGCTGGCCATCGCCGAGGAGCTGGCCCGTCAGGGCGACGCGGTCGCCGTGACCTACCGGACCGGGGAACCGCCGGAGGGGCTGCTGGGAGTCCGCTGCGACGTGACCGACGGGGCGCAGGTCGACGCGGCCTTCAAGATCGTGGAGGAACGGCACGGCAACGTGGAGGTGCTCGTCGCCAACGCCGGCATCGTCCGCGACAAGCCGCTCGCGCTGATGACCGACGAGGACTTCCTCTCGGTCGTCGACACCAACCTGGTCGGCGTCTACCGCGTCGTCCGCCGCGCCATGCGCGGGATCCTGCGCAAGCGGCGCGGGCGCGTCATCCTGATCTCTTCCACGGTGGGCATGCTCGGCGCGGCCGGCCAGACCAACTACGCGGCCTCCAAGGCGGGCCTGATCGGGTTCGCGAGGTCGCTGGTGCGGGAGGTCGGCGCGCGCGATGTCACCGTCAACGTCGTCGCTCCCGGCTACGTCCTGACCGACATGACCGCGGGACTGCCCGACCGCGTGCTCGCCGAGTTCATCGAGCAGACACCGCTCGGACGGGCCGCGACGCCCGCGGAGATCGCGACCGTTGTGCGCTTCCTGGCCAGCGACGACGCCGCCTACCTCACCGGAGCCGTGATCCCGGTGGACGGCGGCGCGTCCATGGGCCACTGACGAGCAGAGGAGTATGCAGTGCCGTCCCCCGCCGATTGTGAACCGTCCGTCCCCGACGCGATACCGCGCTTCGAGCCGCCGTACGACTGGGAGGCCATCGACGCGGCGGTGCGGGAGTGGGGGGCGGTCGTCGTCGGCCGGCTGGTCGGACGCGATCTGTGCGTCCGCGTCAACGAGGAGGTGGACGGGTGGCTGGAGCAGCACGAGGGCGGCCCTCGCCGTCCCAACAGCGGGACGCCGGCCTACGACACCTTCCTCGGGTTCCGCACGATCCGGTTGCAGCGGGTGACCACCAGGTTCCCCATCGCCCGCGGGCTGATCACGCACGATCCGATCCTGGCCTGGGCGCGCCGGTCGCTCGCGCCGTTGTGCCGGCGGATCCTGCTCAGCAGCGCCGACATCATCCAGATCGGCCCGCGGGAGACCCCGCAGTACCTGCACCGCGACTCCGACGCCTGGTGGCCGGAGCTGCTGCGCCAGGAGCATCCGGTGAACGTGCTCGCCATAGTGGCGCTCACGCCCTTCACCGCCGAGAACGGGGCGACGCGCGTCGCGCTGGGAAGCCATCGCTGGCCACCGGGTCGGCGGCCCGGGGCGGGGACGCTCCGGTCGGCGATCATGGATCAGGGCGACGTGCTGCTCTTCCGTGGCGACGTCTTTCACGGCGGAGGGGGCAACAGCACTCCGGACCGGCACCGGCGCGGGTGCGTGCTGAGCTACTGCGTCGGCTGGCTGCGTCAGTTGGAGAACGGTACCTTGGCCAGCCCGCCCATCGTGGCCGCGGACCTGCCTCCCGAACTCACGGAACTGCTCGGGTACGCCGTGCACGACGCCACGCAGGTGGGCGGGGGCATCGTCGGGGTGTTCGACAACCAGGACCCGCGCGGCCTGCTCGAGCGCGAGCCGCTCGGCCGGCCGCGCTAGGCGCCCATCGCATGAACGCCCCCGTCGACATGGATGATCTCGCCGGTCGTCGCCGGGAACCATCCGGAGAGCAGCGCCACGCACGCCCGCGCCACCGCGGTGTGATCGCGGGTGTCCCAGCCGAGCGGCGCTCTGCGGTCCCAGTCCTTGTCGGACTCGTCGAAGCCCGGGATGCTCCGCGCCGCGGTGGTGCGCAGCGGCCCGGCGGCGACCAGGTTGACCCGCACGTCGTGTGGTCCCAGGTCGCGCGCCAGGTAGCGGGTGCAGGACTCCAGCCCGGCCTTGGCCACGCCCATCCAGTCGTAACCGTCCCAGGCCACCTGCGCGTCGAAGTCCAGCCCGACGATGGAGGAACCTTTCCGCAGCATCGGCAGCACGGCGGCGGCAAGCGCCTTGAGCGAATATGTCGAAACGTGCAGCGTCGTCGCCACATCGGGCCAGCGGGTATTCATGAAATTGCCGCCAATGGCCGTCTGCGGGGCGAAGGCGATGGCGTGCAGAACGCCGTCGAAAGCGTCCAGATGGGCCCCGGCGCGGGCGGCGAGCGTCTCCAGCTGACGGTCGTCGGTGACATCGAGCTCGATCACCGGGCAGGGCTCGGGAAGCCGCTGCGCGACCCGCTTCACCAGGCTCAACCGGCCGTACCCGGTCAGCACGACACGGGCTCCCTCCACCTGTGCGAGACGGGCCACGTGAAAGGCGATCGAAGAGTCGGTGATTACCCCGGTAATCAGAATGTTCTTGCCGTCCAGAATGCCCATGGATTCCTCCGGAAGGAGCGCCTGCAACGCACAATAGACATTTAGTCGATGACCGCGACAGTGTCAACCGGTGCCGGAGATTTGAATTCGGATTTCATGGAAATGCCCGGCCGTTGTTCTGGGCTGTCATTTTTGAGGTGAGGATGCCGCGATGGTGCGCAGTGGGCAGGTGCGCGACTGGCTGATCGGCTGGCTGGCCGATCGGGTGAACGAACCCCGGGGTGCCGTCGATCCCGACCGGACGTTCGAGTCCTACGGGCTGCGCTCGCGGGACTTGGTGGAGTTGTCCGGCGACCTGGGCGAGCTCCTGGACCGGCCGCTCGACCCGCAGGTCATCTACCGTCATCCGACCATCACCCTGCTGGCCGGACACTGCGCGGAGCCGGTCGGAGGCGCCGAGGCCGTGGCACCGGAGGCCGCAGCCCGGGACATCGGGCGTTCCGGCGAGGCGATCGCGGTCGTGGGCCTGGGCTGCCGGTTTCCGGGAGGGGCGCACGATCCGGAGGCGTTCCGCGCGCTGCTGTCGTCCGGCCGTTCCGGCACGCGGGACGTCCCCGCCGAGCGCTGGGGAGACCGGACCGGCGGAGCCCCGGCCGGGCGGCCCGGTGACCGGGGCGGCTACCTCGACTGCGACATCGCGGAGTTCGACGCGGACTTCTTCGGGATCAGCCCCCGGGAGGCGGCGGCGATGGATCCGCAGCAGCGGCTCGTGCTGGAGGTGACCCAGGAGGCGCTGGAGCACGCCGGCATGGCGACCCGCGCGCTCGCGGGGTCACGGACGGGCGTGTTCATCGGCGCCTCCACCTCCGACTACGGCCTGCTCCAGATGCGGGACCACGCGACGGTGGACGCCTGGACCGCGACCGGCTCCTCCCTCAGCGTCCTGGCGAACCGGGTCTCCCATCTGTTCGGGCTGCGCGGGCCGAGCCTGGTGGTGGATACCGCCTGCTCGTCGTCGCTGGTCGCCGTGCATCTGGCCGTGCAGAGCCTGCGCCGGGGCGAGAGCGAGGTCGCGCTGGCGGGCGGCGTGAACCTCATCATCTCCCCGGCCATCGCGACGGGGTTCGACCGGGCCGGTGTCATGGCGCGCGACGGCAGATGCAAGACCTTCGACGCCGCCGCCGACGGCTACGGGCGCGGGGAAGGCTGCGGGATCGTCGTGCTGAAGCGGCTCAGCGAGGCCGTGCGCGACAACGACCGCGTTCTGGCGGTCATCCGGGGAAGCGCGGTCAACTCCGATGGAGCCACCAACGGCCTGATGGCGCCCAACCCGGCGGCGCAGGAGTCCGTGCTGCGGGACGCGTACGCGGCGGCGGGCATCGACCCGCGCTCGGTCGACTACGTGGAGGCGCACGGCACCGGGACGTTGCTCGGCGACCCCATCGAGGCCAACGCGCTCGGCGCCGTCCTGGGAGAGGGCAGACCGGCGAGTCGGCCGCTGCTGATCGGGTCGGTCAAGTCCAACCTCGGTCATCTGGAGGCGGCGGCGGGCGTCGCCGGGCTGATCAAGGTGGTGCTCGCGCTGAGCAACCGGCGGCTGCCCCCGAGCCTGCACTTCCACACGCCCAACCCGCACATCCGCTTCGACGACCTGCGGCTGCGCGTCGTCACCGCCCCGACCTCGTGGCCGCGCTACCGGGGCTCGGAGCCCCCTGTCGCGGGAGTGTCGTCCTTCGGGTTCGGCGGGACCAACGCCCATGTCGTCGTGGAGGCGGCGGGTGAGCGGGCCGTGGCGGCGAACGCCGACGCGGATGCGGGCACGCTGTCCGCACCGGGCATCTTCCTGATCGGCGGGAGCGGGTCCGAACGCCTGGCCGGTACGGCGTCGGCGCTCCGGCGCCGGCTGGATGCCGAGGACGCGCGTGCCTCGCTGACCGACATCGGCTACTCCCTGGCCCGGCGGGATCGTACGGCGCGGGCGGCGGTCCTGGCGCGTACCCCCGGCGAACTGCGCGAGGGGCTCGACATCCTGGTGAGGGGCGGCGATGGCCCTTCCGTCGTGCGCGCTCCGGACGGCGGCCCGTTGAGGGGACCGGTCTGGGTCTTCTCCGGGCACGGGTCGCAATGGCCGGGCATGGGGCGGCGGCTGCTGGAGGAGGACCGTGCGTTCGCGGAGGCGGTGGCCTACCTGGACCCGTTGTTCCTCGCGGAGGCCGGTTTCTCGCTGCGCGGACTGCTGGAGTCGGGGGAGGTCCCCTCGTCGGTGGACCGGATACAGCCGGTGCTCTTCGGCATGCAGGTCGCCCTCGCCAGGACCTGGGAGGCGATGGGCCTACGGCCCGCCGCGGTCATCGGTCACTCCATGGGCGAGGTCGCCGCCGCCGTAGTGGCGGGAGGGCTGTCCTGCGAGGACGGGCTCGCGGTGATAGCGCGCAGGTCGCGCCTGCTGCTGGAGGTGGCCGGGAGCGGCACGATGGCCTCGCTCGACCTCTCCGAGGACGAGGTGCTGAAGCTCATCGCCCCCGTCCCGGGCGTCGAGGTGGCGGTGCGGACCTCGCCCCATCAGACGGTGATCGCCGGGGATGAGCGGCAGGTACGGGCGCTGGTCGAGCAGGTGGTGGACGACGGCGGCCGGGCCAGGCTCGTCGCGGTCGACTACGCGAGCCACTCGTCCCATATCGATCCGATCCTGCCGCGGTTGGACACGGTGCTCGCCGACGTTCACGGGACCCGGCCCACGGTGCCGTTCTACGGCACGGTGCTGGCGGACCCGCGGGAGGTCCCCGGCTTCGACGCGGCCTACTGGGCGGCCAACCTCAGGCGTACGGTCCGGTTCAGCGCGGCGGTCGCCTGCGCCGCCGACGACGGTTTCGACTGCTTCGTCGAGGTGTCCCCGCATCCGCTGCTGCTCCCGGCGATCAGCGAGATTTTGGAGGACCGGACGCGGCGCCCGGTCGTCCTGCCCACGCTGCTCCGTGACCGCGACGAGGCCGGGACCATGCGGGCGCAGGCGGCGACGCTGCTGCTCGGTGGCCGTCCGGCCGTCCCCGACCGGCTGTTCCCCGGCGGCCGCGTCATCGACCTGCCCACCACCGCCTGGCGGCGGAGCAGGCACTGGCTCGACATGGACCGGATACGCGTGGAGGCCGGTGCCGCCCCGGAGACCGGGACGCTGCTCGGCGAACGCGTGGACGTCCCCGGCGTCCACGGGCTGAAGCTTTGGCGGGCGCGTCTCCGGCCCGGCGCGCTCCCCTATCCGAGCCGGCACTCCGTCGGAGGGGTGTCCCTGGTGCCGGCCTCCGTCCTGGTCCACACCGCGCTGCGCGCGGCACCCCACCCGGACGTGTCGGCGATCCGCTTGATCCATCCCGTTCTGCCGGACCGGGACCAGGACGTGCAGGTGACGGTCCGGGATCAGGTGCTGGAAGTCCACGTACGGTCGGCCGGGCAGGACGGCGCCTGGGTGGCCAGCATGACCGCCGACGTGCTCCAGGCCGCTCCCTCGGATGCCGGTGATGAGGCGCCGCGCCTGCCGCAGCCCAAGGACGAGACCGCCCTCGATCCGGGGACGGTCCGCTCTGCGCTGACCTCGGCCGGGGTCGAGAGCACCGCGTATCCGTGGCAGGTCACGGCCTTGTCCACGGGGAAGGCCGGCCTGACGGCCGGTGTCGTGTTCCCGGACGGCGACGCGACGTTGGCGGGCGTTCTCGACGCCGCGCTGAACGTCGCACCGCTGGTGGCCCAGGATGAGGGCGTCCGCGTGCCGGCGAGCATCGAGCGGGTCTCGGCGAATATCGAGCGGGTCTCGGCGTGCTCGGAGGCGGAGCCCTCCTTCGTTCTCCGCGTCGTCCCACGTCAGGACCAGGCGGAGCCGGGCGAGCTGGTCGTCGACATCGAAGCCGAAGGACCGGAACGGCGTCGCGTCCTGAGCCTGACCGGGGTCCGCTATGCGCCGCTCCGGAACGACGATGCGGACGCCGCGCCGGATGTCCCGCTCGTCCACACCGTGGGATGGCGCGTGCTCGACGGAGGCTCCGCCACGCGAACCACCAACGCGGAAGTCGTCCTGCTCGGGCCTTCCTCGGAGCTGGCCACCCGTCTCGTCAGCCGTATGCGGGAGGCCGGGGTCTCCGCCCGGCACATCGTGGACGTCCACGATCCCGCGCTGCTGGACGCGCCCACCGGCACGTTCGTGCTGCTGCCTCCGGCACGGCCGGACGGCGGCGACGTGGCGAAGGCCATGCTCGACGGCTGCCGGCGCGCTCTGCGAGTGATCAATACCCTCGCCGGGCGTCACCGCTCCGATGGCGCCGCACTCTGGCTCGTCACGGAGGGAGTGCGGGAGGCCACGGACGAGGACGCGCCGGCCGCCGCGACGCTGTGGGGCCTGGCCAAGGTAGCGGCGGCGGAATACCCGCACCTACGGTGCGCCGTGGCCGACCTGTCGCCGGGAAGCGCCGCCGACCGGGCCGCCTGGCTGGCACGGCTGCTGCTCGATCCGCCCGACGAAGGCCTTGTCGTGGTCGGCGAGCAGACCCTGGTCCCCTGCGTACGGCCCGCCGAGCCCGGACCCGACGCGGGCTCGGCGCCGCTGACCTGCGCACCGGATGCCGCGTACCTCATCACCGGCGGGTTGGGCGCGCTCGGGCTCCGTACGGCGCGGTGGCTGGCCGACCGCGGTGCCCGCAGGCTCGTGCTGGCGGGCCGGACCGCGCCGCCGCCCCGGCGCACCTGGGACGAGATCGACAACGAGAGGTGGCGGGAACCGGTCGCCGCCCTGCGCCGGCTGGAGCGGCGCGGCATCGCGGTACGGATCGCCCCGGTGGACGTGGCCGACCCCGCGGCCGTCGCCCGGCTCCTGGCCGACCTCGACCGTGAAGGCCATCCGCCGATACGCGGGGTCGTGCACGCGGCGGGGGTCCTCGCCGACCGGATGCTCGCCGACACCGGGGACGAGGATCTGGACGCGGTGCTGCGGGCGAAGGCGGTGGGCGCGTCCGTGCTGCATCGTGCCTTCCCGCCCGGGTCCCTGGACTTCTTCGTGCTGTTCTCGTCCGCCGGCGCCCTGGCCGGGGTGCCCGGGCAGGGCGCGTACGCGGCGGCCAACGCCTACCTCGACGCCCTCGCCCACCTACGGCGGAACCAGGGATGCACCGCGGCGAGCATCAACTGGGGCGCTTGGGAAGGGCTCGGTTTCGCCCGCCACAGGGCGGCCGGCCTGGTCATCGACGAACTGCGGGCGGCGGGGCTGCGGCCGCTGCGGCCCGAGGAGGCGTTCGCGGGCTGGGACCGGCTGCATCGCGCCGGCGCCGCGCAGGGGATCGTGGTCCCGGTCACCGGGGCCGCGCCATCGGCCGAGCCACCCGGCCTGCTGGGCGAGATCGTCGCCCTGGCGAACGCCGGGAAGCGGCAGGCCGACGGCCGGGCGGCGGGCGGCCCGGAGTGGGCCGGTCTCAAACCCGCCGAGCGCCGCTCGCGCGTCGAGGCGACGGTCATGGCCATCGTGGCCGACGTCATGGGCCTGCGCCCCGACGACGTGGAGACCCGGCGCCCGCTCGCCGAGCTGGGCCTGGACTCGATCATGGGCCTGATGATCCGCAACCGCGCGGAGCGGGCGTTCGGCCTGCGCGTTCCGGCGACCGCGTTGTGGAACCACCCGACGATCGACGACCTGGCCGCGTTCCTGGACGCGCGCCTGGCGGAGGCGGACGGCGCGCCGGCGCCCGCCTCCGGTCCTGCGGACCCCGGCCCGTCCCGCGAAGCCTCGCCGGGCCCCGCGGCCCGTGGCTGGAACGACCTGCTCACCCGCATTGAGAGCGGCGATAGGAGATGAGCCATGACCAGTATCACCAAGCGGCTCGCCGAGTTGTCCGAGGACAAGATGGCCGTGCTGGCGGACCGGCTGGCGGACGCGGCCGGCACGATCGCCGCCGAACCGATCGCGGTCGTCGGCATGGCGTGCCGCTTCCCCGGCGGCGCCGACAGCCCCGAGGCGTTCTGGCGGCTGCTCGTCGAAGGACGCGACGCCGTGACCGACATCCCGGCCACCCGCTGGGACCCCGCGACGGCCTCCGTCTCCGGACCGGACGCCCCGGACCACGCCGCCGGGCGCGGCGGGTTCCTGGATGACGTCGGCGGCTTCGACGCCACCTTCTTCAACATCTCGCCCCGCGAGGCCGAGGCGATGGACCCGCAGCAACGCATGCTGCTGGAGACCGCGTGGGAGGCGCTGGAGCGGTCCGGCATCGGACCCGGGTCGCTGGCGGGCAGCCGGACCGGGGTCTTCGCCGGGATCTACCACACCGACTACCAGAGGCTTTCGACCGAGGTCGACGCCTACAGCAGCACGGGCAACGCGCACAGCGTGGCCGTGGGCAGGATCGCCTACCTCCTCGACCTCCGCGGCCCCTGTGCGGCGCTGGACACGGCCTGTTCCTCCTCGCTGGTCGCGGTGCACCTGGCGGCGCAGAGCCTGCGCATGCGGGAGAGCGACCTGGCCTTGGCCGGCGGTGTCAACACGATCCTGAGCCCGTACACGCACGTGGCCATCGAGCAGTGGGGGGTCTTCGCCTCCGATGGCCGCTGCAAGAGCTTCGACGCCGCCGCGGACGGCATCGTGCGCGGGGAGGGATGCGGCGTCGTGGTGCTGAAACGCCTCGGGGACGCGCTGCGCGACGGGGACCGCATCCTGGCGGTCATCCGCGGTTCGGCGGTCAACTCCGACGGGCGCTCGCAGGGGGTGACGGCGCCGAACACCGACGCGCAGGCGGCGGTGCTCAGGGAGGCGCTCCGGTACGCGGACACGCCACCGGCCTCGGTGGCCCTGATCGAGGCGCACGGCACGGGCACGCAGCTAGGCGACCCGATCGAGTTCGAGGCGCTCGACCAGGTCTACGGAACCGGCGACGTGCCGTGCGCGCTCGGCGCGGTCAAGACGAACATCGGCCACACCGAGGCGGCGGCGGGGATCGCGGGCCTCATCAAGTCGGTGCTGGCGCTCCGGCACGGCGTCATCCCTCCCAATCTGCACTTCACCAAGTGGAACCCGGCGATCGACGCGGACGGCGGCCGCTTCTTCGTCCCGACCGAGCCGGTGCCATGGCCCGAGGCGGGCGAGCCGCGCCGGGCCGCGGTGTCCTCGTTCGGGCTCGGCGGCACCAACGCGCACGTCGTGCTGGAGGCCGGACCCGCGGAGGAACCGGGCTCCGGCTCCACGACCGGTCCCGGGGTGTACGTGGTCTCCGGATGGGACGGGGAACGGTGCGCCGAGGCGGCCGGTCTCCTCGCGGACTGGCTGGAGGGACCCGGTGCCGACGTCCCCATGCCGGACATCGGGACGACGCTGGCGCGGCGCGCGGGCGTCCGGGCCCGGGGGGCGGTCGTCGCCGCTGACCGCGAGGAACTTCTCTCGGGACTGCGCGCCTTGGCGGCGGGCCGTGCCGCACCGGGCGTCGTGGCGCCACGGCAGTGGAGGGAACGCCGCCGGGGGCCGGTGTGGGTGTTCTCCGGGCACGGATCGCAGTGGCCGGAGATGGGCCGCGAGCTGCTGGAGTCGGAGCCGGCGTTCGCGGCCGCGATCGCCGAGCTGGAACCGGTCATCAAGAAGGAGACGGGGCTGTCCCTGGGCGAGACCCTGACGAGCGGCCCGATTCCCACCGAGATCCCCGCCGCCCAGTCGCTCATCTTCGCCATGCAGGTGGGCCTCGCCGCCGTGTGGCGCTCCTACGGGGTGGAGCCGGCCGCGGTGATCGGCCATTCGATGGGCGAGGTCGCCGCGGCGGTCGTCGCCGGCGCCCTCGCCCCCGAGGAGGGCGCGAGGATCCTGTGCCGGCGCGCCCACCTGATCGCCGGCCTGGAGGGCGAGGGCGCCATGGCGTCGATCGAGGCGCCGGCCGACGAGGTCGCGGCCCGGCTGACGGAGCTGGGCGTGGACGACGCCGTGTGGGTGGCGGTGCCGGCCGGGCCGGTGATGACGGGCATTGCCGGGCGCCCGGAGGAGGTGGCGCGGGTCGTCGCCGACTTCGAGGCGCGGGACGTCTCGGCCAGGTCCCTGCCGACGATGGTGGCCTCGCACACCCCGCTGATGGAAGGGCTCTCCGAACCGCTGCTCGACGCTCTGGGCGGTCTCGGCCCACGGCACGACGGACCGGAACGGGGAGACCGCCCCTTCTTCTACTCGACCGTGACCGAGGATCCGCGCGAGACGCCGTCCTTCGACGCGCCGTACTGGGTGGACAACCTCCGCAAGCCCGTCCGCCTGGCGGCCGCGATCGAGGCGGCGGCCGACGACGGGCACGAGGTCTTCGTCGAGGTGAGCCCGCATCCCCTGCTGCGGTGGGCGGCGGAGCCGACGCTGGCGGCGGCCGGGGTGCGCGACCCGCTCGTCCTGCCGACCCTGCGGCGCGACCAGCCGGCGCAGGCCACGATGCTCGCCCAGCTCGCCGCTCTGTGCTGCGACGGCCTGCCCGTCCCCCGCGAGCGGCTGTTCCCCGGCGGCGGCGTCGCGCCGTTGCCCACCACCGCCTGGCATCGCCGTACCTACTGGAGGGCGTCTCCCCCTGACGGCGGCGCACGGGCCGCCACGGCCGGTGACGCCGTCGCGCACGCCGATCCGGACTCGCCGGGCCTCGTGGCGGGCGACGCGGGCCACCCGCTGCTCGGCGTGCGCACACGCCCGGCGACCAGCCCCGGGACCCAGCTCTGGCACGGCCGGCTCGACCCGGCGTGGACGGACGGAGGCCGCGGCCTGCCGGAGGAGACGATCTCCCTTGCCCTGTTCGGGGAGATGGCGCTGGCCGCCGCGCGCGGCGCCGGCGTACGGCCCGCCGCGCTGAGGGACCTGTGCGTGCACGAGCCGCTGCGGCCGGGCGAGCGAGCGGACGTCCAGACGGCGCTCACCCCGGAGGACCAGGGCGGCGGCGCCCTGTTCGGTGTGCGGATCTACACACCGGACGGCGACACGGACGGCGACGCCGGCGGCTGGCGGTTGCGCGCGTCCGCGAGGATCCATCGCGCGGCCGGGGAGCCCGCCGCCCACACCGGACCGGACGGCGCCGGGCGCGCGGCGGCACTCGCCCGATGCCTCGACGGCCTGGCGTCGCAGGCGATCGAGAAGGCGCGGGTGCCCGGGACGCTGGTGCCCGTCGGCGTCGACAACCTCGTGTGGGAGCCGAACGGCAGCGCCGTGAGCGCCCGGCTGGTGTCGGCCGAGCCCGCCGATGCTGGGCTGGCGGTGTCGGCGACGCTGGACGCGGCCGGCGGGCAGGGCGGATCGGTGCGAGGGCTCCGGCTTGAGCCCGCTCCCGCGCCGGTACCGGCCTCATGGGTGCACACCGTGGCCTGGCGGGAGCGTCCGCTTCCGTCCGGTGAGGACGGCGCGGTCGTCGGCGACGGCGGCTGGCTCGTCGTGAGCGACGGCTCCGACGTGGCCGACGCCCTGGTCCGCGACCTCGCCGAGGCCGGGGCCGAGCACCGCGTCGTCCCGGCCGGGGAGCTGACGGCACCGGAGGCCGCCGACAGGATCGCCCGTCTCGGGCCGCTGGCCGGTGTCGCCCGGATCGTGCTGCCGGTGGGCCTGGACACCGACGACGCCGGCGGCGATCCCGCGACCGCGCATCGCCTGACACTCCAGGCGTGGCGGCTCGTCCACGACCTCGTGGCCGTCGGCGCCGACCGGCCCCCGAGGCTCTGGCTGGTGACCCGGTTCGCCCAGTCGGCGCGCCCCGGTGATCCGGTGCACGCCGCGCGGGCGGCGGTCTGGGGCGCGGCGCGCAGCCTCCTGCCCGCCCGTCCGGAGCTGCACGGCGGCCTGATCGACCTGGACGACGGCCCGGCGGGACGAGCGGCCGAGCTGATCCGCCGGGAGATCCTCGCCGGGTCGCCCGAGGACGAGGTCTGCCATCGGGGCACGGCCCGGCTGGTGCCGCGGCTCGTACCGGGCACGCTGCCGCCCGGCCCGCCGCTGACGATCGACCCCGGCGGCTGCGAACTGGTGGTGGGCGCGACCGGGCGGGTCGGCCCGCTGGTCCTGCGGCAGTTGGCCGACCTCGGTGCCCGGCATCTGGTGACGCTCTCGCGCCATGGGTTGCCGGACACGTCCCCCATCGTCCGGGAGCTGCGCGACCGCGGCGTCACCGTGACCGATGTCGCCGCGGACGTCGGGGACGAGGCCGCCATGCGTTCCCTGAGCGCCCGCTTCGGGACCGACCTGCCGCCGCTGCGCGGCATCTACCAGGCGGCCGTCACCGGCTCGACGACACCGCTCGACCAGATGGACGAGGACCATCTGGCCCGGATGTTCGGCTCCAAGGTCACCGGTACGCACCTGCTGCACCGGCTCGCCGAGACCCACAAGGTGACGCGGTTCGTGTGCTTCTCCGCGCTCGCCGCGCTCCTGGGCGGCTGGGACGCCGCCTACTCGGCCGCCAACTGCTTCCAGGACGCGCTCGTCCTCGACCGCCGGTCCCGCGGCCTTCCCGGGCACACGGTGAACTGGGGCGGCTGGCGTGAGGGACTCGCCGGGGCCCCGCAGCAGCAGTTGTTCGAGGGGGCCGGGCTCCGGCTGATGGCGGGCCGCAAGCTCAGCGCCGTGCTCGGGTTGCTGGACGGCTGGAAGGCCCCCGGCCGGCTGGTCATCGCCGACGCCGAATGGTCCCAGGTCGGCCTCGCGGACGGTAGCCGCCCGCCCGGCCTGCTCGCCGACTATTCGGGCGAGCCCGTACCGCAGGTCACGCCGCATGCCACGCGGCAGGCGACGCGGGCGCCCGCGAACGCCGGGATCGAGCTGCGGGAACAGGTCAGGGCCGTCGTCGCCGAGGTCCTCAAGCTTCCTTCCGCCGAGGCGCTCGACCCCGACCAGAACATCTACGACCTGGGGATGGACTCGCTGATGAGCATCCTGATCCTGCGCCGGCTGCGGACCCTGCTCGGGCACCGGCTGCCCGTGGTGGCGCTGCGGGAGCACCCGACCGTCTCCGCCCTGAGCGGACGGATCGAGGAGATCCTCCGCGAGGGCGGCGACTCCCGTGCCGACGCGTCCTGACCGGCTGGAGACGTCGTCCGTCCTGGTCCGCTCGCGCGGACTCGACCTGGAGGAAGAGTTCTGATGTACACGTTCGCGACCGCGCGACCCGCCCCGGCGGGGGCGGAGCCCGGCCGTGCCCGCGCAGACCTGCAGCAGGTGCACGACCAGTCCATGGACCTGGTCGCGGCCGTTCTCGAAACGCAGGAGCGGCTGCTGGACCTGCTCACCACGATCACGCCGTATGACGCCGCCCGTGACGAGCTGCACCGTGCCGTGCGCACGCTGTCCGGCGCGACCTGGGAGATCGCCCGTAACGATCCGGGGAGGCTCGACCGGGTGGCGGTCTTCCTGCCGTCCAACAACGTCCTCTATTCGTACGTGCTCTATGGGCTGATCCCGGTCCTGTACGCGGAGGAGGTCGCGATCCGGCCTTCGGCACGTACCCGCGACACCGCCCTGGCCCTGCACGAGACGATGCTCGCCCGGCGCCCGTGGCTGCGCGGACGCGTCAGGCTCGCCGAGGCGTCGCAGCGCGACTTCGTGAAGGTGGGCGCCGCCTCGGATGCCGTCGTGTTCACCGGCAGGTACGACAACGGCCGCAACGTGCTGGAACGGGTCGGCGGCGGCCCGCTCTTCCTGATCATGGGCTCGGGGCCCAACCCGATGGTGGTGGGCCCCGCCGCCGATCCCGCCGAGAGCTGCCGGGCGCTGCTGATCTCCCGTCTCTACAACAGCGGCCAGGACTGCCTGTGCAGCGACCTGATCTTCGTGCACCGGTCGCGGCTGGACGCGCTGCTCGGCCTGCTCCGCGACCAGTTGGCCGGCCTGCGGGTCGGCGACCGCAGGCGTCCCGGCACGGTGGTCGCCCCGCTGGTCTACCAGGACGCCGTCCAGGGGGCGGCCGAGTTCCTGGCCGCCCACCGCGAGCACCTGGTGTACGGCGGCGAGGTCAACGTGGAGGAGGGGCGCGTCACTCCCGGCATCGTGGTCCTGCCGCACGCCGCCGGGTTCGTTCCGCCCGAGCTGTTCTCCCCGATCTTCTGCCTGTGCCCGTACGACGATGTGGCGGAGATCCAGGAGTGGGCGCATACCCCGACCGAGCTCGACCGCGGCATGTACGCCACGGTCTTCGGCGAGCCGGGGATCACCGGGGAACTGCTCGGCACCGCGGTGATCCGGCGGGACCGGACCACCTTCGACGCCGAGGACGGCAACCAGCCGTTCGGTGGTTACGGGCCGCAGGCTTCCAGCGTGTGCTTGGACGGGGAGCTCGTCGCCAGGCCGCTGCTGTTGTCGGCCGAGGCAGGGCGGGCACGCCGCAGGGCCGAGGCATGAAGCGGACCACCACGAGGGGTGAAGGGTGAGCGAGGTCTGGGACGTGGTGGCGGCCACGCTGGACGAGGCCGGCTGCGATGTGGTGGTCGGCCTTCCCTCCGACGAGCCGGGACTGCTGGACGCCGCGCAGCGGCGTTCGGCACCCGCGGCGGTGGCCGTGCGCGACCAGCGGGCGGGCGCGTGCGCGGCGGTGGGTCACGCCGTGGTGTCGGGCCGGCCCGCCGTGCTGGCCCTCACCTCGGGTCCGCCCTTCCCCAACGCGCTCACCGGCCTGCTCGAAGGGGCGTCGCTGTGCGCGCCCGTCGTCGTGGTCACCACCCGCGTCCCCGCCTCGGGGCTGGGGCGCGGCGGCTTCCAGGAGGTGGACCAGGCGGCTCTCGCACATCCGATCGCCAAGGCCCACCTGCTCGTCGACGACCCCGGCCGTCTGATTTGGGCGCTGCGCCGCGCGGTGCATCTGTCCGTCAACGGCAGGCAGGGCGTGACCGTGGTGGAGATCGCCGACGAGGTACTACGGCGGCCCGCGCCACGGCACGGCCCGTCCGGGCCCGTCCGGCGGTTGCGCGCGTCGCCGCACGCACCGGACGTGGAGCGTGCGGCCGAGCTGATGGCCGGTGCCCGGCGGCCCTTGGTGCTGCTCGGCGGCGGCGCCAGGGCCGCGGGCGCCGGACGGGCCGCGCTGACGCTCGCCGAGCGGTGGCGGGCACCGGTGATGACGACGGCGGCCGGCCGCGGCGTGATCGACGAGGGGCATCCGCTCGCGGTCGGGCTGGCCGGGCTCTACCTTACGCCGCCGCTGCATCAGGCGACGGGTGAGGTGGACGTGCTGCTCGCCGTCGGTACCCGGCTGGAGGAGACCGCCCGGATGGGCTGGCCCGAACTGGACGCCGTACGGCTGGTGCACGTCGACTGCGACCCGGAGGCGTTCGGTGTGCCGCTGGAACCCGTTCAGGCACTGCTGGGCGACGCCGCCCTCACACTGGCCGCACTGGACGAACGCTTCGCGACCCGCGCCGACAGGAACGCCGGGAACCGCGCCAAGTGGCTGGACCACGTGGCGCGGTTGCGGCAGGCGGCGCTGGACGACCACGCGACGCCACCGCCGTTCGAGCAGAGCCCGGTCAGGGCGACGCTGGGCGCCGTCGCGGAGGTCTTCGGCGACGGCGCGGTGCTGGTGCAGGAGAACGGGCTCAACGACCTGTGGTCCTATCACTGGCCGGTGCTCAGCGTGGGCGCCCGCACGTCGGTCGTCGTTCCCGGTGAGCAGACGATGATGGGGTTCGGGGTGGCCGCCGCCCTGGGCGCCGCCGTGGCCGAACCGGACAGGCCGACCGTCGTGCTGTGCGGTGACGGCGCCGTCACCATGAGCCTGCCGGCCCTCGCGACCGCCGCCGAGCTGCGCCTCGGGCTCGTCGTGGTCGTCTTCGACAACGCGGGTCACGGCTGGCCCCGATGGCTGCGCGCGCAGGAGGGCGCACCCGACGAGCTGACCCGCTTCAACGCGGTACTGCCCTGGGACGCTATCACCGCGGGTCTCGGAGGGACCTACGCGGCTCCGGCCGACGACACCGGACTCCGAGCGGCCCTGCGGGACGCGCGGCAAGCCGCCGCGGGCGGGAGGCTGGCCGTCGTCACCGTCCGGCCACGGGAGGACGACGTCCCCGTGGGCGTGCGCCGCCTGTTCGGAAGCCCGTCATGACCCGGCCGGGTACACCCATCGTGGACGGGCGGGGTGCGCGCCCCGCCCGTCCCGTGCCAGGCGCGGACATGGAACCGGCACCGGCGCGACCGCGCCGGTGCCGGGGTCGTGCCGCCGTGACCGGGAGCGTCAGTCCTCGATCTTCCGGTTCAGCAGTTGGGAGAGGTAGTCCTGCGGCCTGTTCGCCAGGAACTCCTGGAAGACCTTGAACGCTTCCCGCTTCTCGGCCTCGGGGATGGTGTCCGGGGACAGCTCCAGCGCCTCGACCAGCTTGTAGTAGTCCTCGCGGAGCAGGGAGAACACCACCGCGTCGTAGTACCGGCCGTCGAGGAAGTAGTAGTCGCGGAGAACGCCCTCCAGGACCATGATCCCCTGGGTGACCATCCTGATCGGCTGCCGGTTGAAGAGCCCGGCCTTCATCTCCACCCGGTGCGCGTTGCGCGCGTGGAACACGTAATGCAGGAGCAGCAGCACGGCCTCGACGCCGTACCCGTCGGTCCAGGCGCTCTCGTCACCGATCGCCACGCCCAGCTCGTAGCTTCCGACGTAGGCGAGCTGCCGCCACGACACGACGCCGATCCGCTCGCCGTCGTTCCGGACGACCATCAGGTACGTGTCGGCGCCCCGGCGCAGCTCCTCGGGGGTGACGAAGAAGGGCGAGCCGGCGCCGTAGCTGCCCACGCGCCCGCCGATCCAGTCGGCCAGCAGCTCGAAGTCGGCGTCCTTCATCCGCCGCAGCGAGACGTAGTCACCCTTCATGGCCGCTCCTCGTGTCGGTCGTTCCCGGTTCCGGCCGAGGGCGCGGGCTCGTCCCGCCACCGCCTGGCCACCAGCACGGCGTTGTGCCCGCCGAAGCCGAACGAGTCGCTCATCACGACCTCCGGATCGTGCCGCCGCGGCACGTGCGGGACGAAGTCGATCTCCGGGTCCTCCGGGTCGTCACAGTTGACGGTCGGCGGCAGCATCCCGGTCACCAGCGACTGGACCGCCGCGATGAACTCCACGGCACCGGCCGCCCCGATCATGTGACCGAGCATGGACTTGATGGAACTGACCGGGGTCCGGACGGCGGCCTCACCGAGGACCGCGCGGATCGCCGCGACCTCGATCCGGTCGTTCAGAACGGTGCTGGTGCCGTGCGCGTTGATGTAGTCCACCTCGTCGGGACGCACGCCCGCGTCCTCAAGGGCCCGCCGCATCGCCCGCTGGGCGCCCAGTCCCTCGGGATGCGGCGCCGTCAGATGGTAGGCGTCGGTGGCGGCGCCGTACCCCGCCAGCTCGGCGAGGATCGTCGCCCCTCTCCTGCGCGCGAGTTCGCCTTCCTCGAGCACGACCACACCGGCACCGGCCCCGTACACGAACCCGCTCCGTTCCCGGTCGAAGGGGCGGCTGGCCCGTTCGGGCTCGTCGTTGCGGCGGGTCAGCGCGCCCGCGATGGCCGCGCCGGCGACGTTGAGCGGACTGATGGAATCCTCACAACCCCCGGCGATCACGACATCGGCGTCGCCCCGCTCGATCAGCCGCATCCCTTCGCCGATGCTGGTCGCACCCGTCGCACAGGCCGTGCTGATCGAGGCGGACGGGCCGCCCGCGCCGAACCACAGAGCGATCTGGTTGGTCGCGATGCCACTGGCGGCGGTCGCCGCGTAGTAGGCCGGGATCTTCCGATATCCGCGCTCACGCAGGCGCGTCTGGCACTCGTTGATGAACGCTTCCGGGCCGTCGCTGCTGCCGACCAGCACCGCCGTACGTTCCCCCAGCTCGGGATCGATCTTCAGACCGGCCTGGGCGATCGCCTCCTCGGCGGCGGCCAGGGCGAACAGGGCCGACCGGTCCAGCCGGCGGCTCACCTCGCGCGGCCAATGGTCGGGCGGAGTGAACCCGCGGACCTCGGCGGCGATCCGCACCGGCAGGCCGCCGGCGTCGAAACCGCTGATCGGACCGATCCCGCTGCGGCCCGCGAGCAGCGACTCCCACCACTCCTCGACCGACAGTCCCACCGAGGAGATCACTCCGGTGCCGGTCACGGCGACCCGGCGCCGCGGCCGGTCCCTGTAACTGTTCATGACGATCTCGGCTCCCTTCCCGCGCCATGGCACGGCTGAGCTGTCCGGACGAGGTCATGCACGGGCGTCTCCCTCGGCGTCCACGGGAACTCCGGCCTCGGACGGCCGGAAGACCGCCTCCCAGCACATGCGGCGGAGCTCGGCCCGGTCGGTCTTGCCGGTGCGGTTGACCGGAAACCGTCCGAAGACGACCACATGGTCCGGGCTTTCGTAGGGGGCCAGGTGTGCGCCGATCCGCGCCCGCCACATCCGGGCGTCGCCGGTGTCGGGGTCCTCCACCGCGAACACCAGCGTGCAGCCGCGGCGTTCGTTCTCGAGAGGGACCACCGCGACCGGCCGGCCGATGGCCTCCGCCTTGCGCTCCAGCACCTCGGGATAGAGCGTGTGACCGAGCCGGTGCACCGCCCGCTTCCGGCCCACGACGAAGAGATGCCCCCGATCGTCCAGGTAGCCGAGATCCCCTGTGCGGTACGGGGGAGGCTGCACGGGCTCGACCGTGTCGTCCCCTCTGAGGTAACCCTCCATGGCGTCGGGAGACCACACGACCACCTCCCCGACCTCACCGGCCGCCGCGACACCTCCGTCATCGCGCAGGATCTCGACCTCGATGCCGTCGAGGGGGTGGCCGCAACCCACCGGCCTCTCAGGGGTCGCCAAGGCGATGTTGCCGAGTTCCGTGCTCCCGTACCCGTCGAGGAGGGGGCGTCCGAGCGCGGCACGGAACCGTTCCGAGAAGCGCGTGTCCAGCGGAGCGCCCCCAGTGCAGAACAACCGCACCGACTCCAGCCCCGACCTGAGCTCGGGCTTGCGTTCCAGCAGCGACACCAGGCTCCGGTACGTCGCGGGCGTGGCGTCCAGGACGGTCGCGCGGTGCGCTGAACGCAGGGCGAGGTCCAGCCGCCGGTACGGGGCGACCAGGAGCCCGGCGCCCGAAAGGAACGCCAGGAAGAGCAGGGAGAGCCCGTACTGGTGGGAGAAAGGCAGCAGCGGAAGGAACATATCGGTGCGCCGATAGGCCATCGCCCTCCCGGTGCGTTCGATATTGCCGAGAAATGCACCGCCGGATCGCACGACGGCCTTCGGCCTACCGGTCGATCCGGAGGACCAGGCGATCAACGCGTCGCCCCTGCTCCGCCATCGATCGAGATCCAGCCGCTCCGGCCCCGCGTCGCCGGCGGTCCCGTCCAAAAGCCGCTCGAAACGAATGACACGCGCTCCCGAGGGCTCCCGAATACCGTCACCGAGCAACACCCAGGACGTCCTTGTCAAGTCAATGATGTGCCGGCTCTCCGCCACCGCCTGCTGATGATCGACCAGCACCAACGAGACATCCAGATGGAGCAGCGCGAACAGGGCCGCGACGAAGGCGACCGAGTTATCGGCCTTGAGCATCACCCGATCACCTGCGGAAACACCGATCTCCCGCAACCGCCGCGCCATTGCGAGGGAGGCGCGCGGATCGGCGATCGAGCACTCCCGCACCTCGGCGCTGGACAGCATGGCGCTCACCAACCGACTCCTCCCGAGCCGCTCCACGGGCTAATGCTTATGGCGGCACGGTGGCATAGTAGCCATCCCCGAACAATGCCGACAAGAGTCATGCGGCCCCGAAATGAGCGACGGTATGCATTTCGATATAGCAGCTCTATCGATGGTTATAGATTTCCTGTGAATTTCCGTTCCAAAGTGGCCGGCGGTCTTGTTCGGCGAGGGCCGCCGGTGCATAGTTGTCCACATATCACCGCCGCCGCTCGGGGCGGCGTCGACGGACTTTGCCTCGATCAACCCGGAGGTGCTCGATGGACGTGTCGCAGGCGCAGGTTCTTCAGGCGATCGGTGAAATCGTGGAGGACATCATCGGCGTTCCCGCCGACGGCATCACCCTGGACACGCATCTCATCGAGGACCGCGGCCTCGACTCACTGGCCCTGGTCGAACTCGGGTTCGCCTTGGAGGACCGGTTCGGCGTGGAGATCGCCGAAGAGAATTTCAAGGACCTCATCGTGGTCCGCGACATGGTCGGCTACGTCGTCGAACGCGCGGCCCGCGTGGCGAGCTGAGCCACCCCCACGACCCGACCGGCGTGGCCGACCACAGGTCGGCCGTCCATCACACTCGCATCGACCAGCCTCGACGCATGGCCGAGACCGCGGCGTGAACGCGGCGGGACGCCGCGCACAAACGTCCGCCGGCAGTGCCTGTTTCCGTAGGCTGTCCGCATGGTCGGCGATGGCGACATGGTTGAGGACGAGCCGCTCGCGAACGGGATGTCCTTATCGCTGCGCCTGCGACGTGATCTCACCGTCGCCGATGCCGACCGTCTCCTTGCCGCCGCGCGCCGTCTACGGCGAGCTCAACCCGGGCACCGACGCCGCCGAAGCCGTGGAAACGGTGACCTCTGCCGTGGACGCGCTGTTCGTCATCCTCGAACACGCCGCCCCGATAGCCTGATTGTCGATCCCAACACTGGACACGGCCAGCCCCATGGCTTCACCCGACGTCGCGTGGGGAGGCAGAACCAGGAGCAGGCGTGGGCGTGCGAGGGTATGCGGCTAGGCGAAAGGGCATGACACTGGGCAGCCTTTCCAGCCGGGAGCCGGGGAAGAGGAGGAGACGACATGGCCGCCAAGAAGGCTCATGTCAAAGTGGGCCGCGTCTACGACGGACCGGCGCAGGGGGACGGTGTGCGTGTTCTGGTGGATCGTGCGTGGCCCCGCGGGCTCAGCAAGGAGAAGGCCCACATAGACGAGTGGTGCAAGCAGGTCGCGCCGTCCACGGAGCTGCGCAAGTGGTACGGCCACGATCCAGAGCGGTTCGACGAGTTCACCCGCCGGTACCGATCCGAACTACAGGAGGATGAGCGGGCCGAAGCGCTGGAGCACCTGCGGAGCATCTCCCGCGACCAGACGCTGACGCTGCTGACCGCCACCAAGAACATCGACATCAGCCAGGCGGCGGTGCTCGCGGAGATACTCCAGAGCTGACCTGGATACACCTAGTGGACACCGGCCCATCGTCCCCGCCGCGATATCGCCGCCCTGGTGCTGCGGCGCGAACCTGGAATCAGCGGCTCGGCGCTCTACGGTTTCGGGACGTGAGAGGCCACCGCGCAGATCCTCCGAGATGATGATCAAGGGCAACGTGACGGCCGGGTGCTCGTGTGCTTCGCCTCCTATTGAGGTGCGGATTCTCTTGACGAAATGGTGGGCGGCTCCGGCGTTCGGCCTGCGACTAGGGTGGCGGCATGCGTCCGATGCCGTCGTCCGACATGGTCACCCTGATCTCCTTTCTTGCCGTCTTGCTGATCTTTTTCAGCATCGATGTGCGTTCGAGGATCTCGGCGCCGCCCAAACCGTTGCATCCGCGATTTTTTGAATGGGCCTCCCGTATTGGTGGGATGGCCACCGCGCTGGCGTTGGCGCTGGGATGGGCTGACCTGTTCATCCCGGATCGGAGCAGCCCTATACATGTGGCTTTCGTGGCCGTCCCCGGGTCCGTGGGGGTTCTGTGCGCCATCGTGCTGGGGCTGGAGATGCTCTGGCAGCGATGTGATCCGCGGTAGGCGGGTGTATTGACCGGCTCGGCGTCGGACGCCAAAGTATCGCCCAATCCGAAGCACGCCGCCTTCGGGCGTGCCGTCCCCGAGGTGGGCTTCCGCGCCGGCTCCACCTCGGGGGCGACGTTCCTTCCGGAGGCGCCAGGGCCGTCGGTCGTCAGACGGTCATGCCTTGACCTCGCGCAGGCGGCCGGTCTCCACTTCGTAGACGAACCCGCGTACCTGGTCGGTGTGCGGGATGAACGGGTCGGCCTTGATCCTGCCGATGGACTGCCGCACGTCCTCCTCCACGTCGGTGAACGCCTCGGCCGACCAGTCGGGTTTGACCCCGGTCTCCTCCTGGATGGCGGCCTTGAAGGCGTCGTCGGTGAAGGTCAGCATGCCGCAGTCGGTGTGGTGGATGAGGATGATCTCGCGGGTGCCCAGCAGCCGCTGGCTGATGGCCAGGCTGCGCCGTTCGTCCGCGGTGACCACGCCTCCGGCGTTGCGGATGACGTGCGCGTCCCCTTCGGTCAGGCCGAGCAGCCCGTACGGGTTGAGCCGCGCGTCCATGCAGGCCACCACCGCGACCCCCTTGGCAGGTGGCAGGGGCAGGTCTCCCTTGTCGAAGGTGGCCGCGTACCGCTCGGCGTTGGCGATGAGTTCGTCGGTGACGCTCATGGGACCTCCTGCTGCGTCGATGGATGGGGCGGCACCGTGGTCAGGCCACGGCTTGGCTCAACGCCACGGACAGGACGAAGTCGGCCACCGTGGTGGCGGCTCTGGGCGGACCCGGGGTGTTGAACACGTCGTGTCCGGCCCGGGGGAACCAGGCCAGTTGTGCCACGGGGAGGCGGTAAGCCCAGCTCCGGTTGTCGGTGATGGGCACGAGCGAGTCCTTGCCGCCGTGCACGAACAGGACGGGTATACGGACCCGCTCGAACCGTTCGGCCAACTCGCACCAGGCCATCTCCAGCGCCCGGGATTCCACGACGGGCACGGGGGCCGCACCGCCAAACGCCATGGGGAGATAGGAGAGGTCCATGCTGACGGGCCCTCCCCGCAACCGGGTCGGTCTGGTGAACGGGGTGCCCGACAGGACCAACCCCGCGTAGGGACCGGCGTTACGCGCTACGGCCAACGCGGCGGCGGTGCCGCCCAGCGAGTGCCCGCCCAGGACGAGCGGTATCCCGGACAACCGCCGCGCGGCGCGTTCGGCGAGCATCTCAACGGCACGTGCCGGTACGTCCAGGGACGACAGGTGCGGCGGTGCGTCGCGTTGAATCTCCCCGACGCCGTTGGTGGCCAGCACGCTGACCTGGCGCTCGTTGAGGGTCATGGCGAGCCGGTGGTAGCGATGGGAGTCGGCGGCTCCATGCAGGAAGATCAGCCCGGCCAGTGGACGGCGGGCGGGCCAGAAATGGTAGGGGATACGGCCAGAGGGACCGTCGAAGAAGGACATCGGCACTTCCGAGGAGTTCACGGCGCGCGAAGTCGATGCCTCGAACGCCTGATCTTCAGGACCGTGACAGACGTCGGCTTCGACACAGGGCGCTGGCGACGCGACAGAAGTCGACGTGTCCCCGGAAGGTGAGACGGGCCTGGCTCGCCATGACACGACCGTACTCCCATATTTCGACTTTTTCCAGCGGGGAATACTCGCAATTGGCACGGCGTGCTGACCGCCCCGCTCGGGTCAATTCGCGACCGGTGTTTCGGCTACGGCGACCTGGGCGCGTAGTCGGTTCACGTTCTCTCGGGACGGCACGACGCGTCGAGTGCGCGCCGGATGCGCCGCTCACCATGGACGGTGTCCAGCTACTCGCGAACCCATCCGCGCACCGCATCTCGCATTCGTGGGCGTGCCAGGACCAGCAGGACGCCGATTGCCGAGATGGCCATGCGGCGAGCACGGCCGTGACGGACGGGACCAGGTGGAGCAGGCTGGTCGCGGCTCCGCCAGTGCCACGTCCTAGCAAAACGAACAGCAGAAGGAGCACCCCGATCGGGTTGACGATGGCCGGCCATGCGAGCGAGCCGAGGGCCTGCGCGGTGAGGGTATGTGCAGTCCGCCGTACGGCATCGCCAGCGGGAAGGCGGTGAGCGGTCAGGTTCCGCGGCGGGGTGTCAGGACGCGCTGGGCCAGTGCGTCCAGCAGGTAGCCGAGCAGGCCGATGATCAGGATCACGGCCATGAGACCGTCGTAGGCGAGCTGGTCGCGGGCGTTGAGGACGGCGTAGCCCAGGCCGGAGCTCACCCCGAGCATCTCGGCGGGGACCAGGACGACCCAGGCCACCCCGAGCGCGAGACGCAGGCCGGTGAGCAGTTGCGGGCGGATCGCGGGCAGCACGACCGTGGCCATCACCTCCCACCGGGTCGCGCCGAGCGAACGGGCGACCTGGAGGAAGGCGGGGTCGATGCCGCGTACTCCGGCCGTGGTGTTCAGCAGCACGGGCCAGACCGCCGCCATCGCGACCAGGAACACCACGGGCTGGTGTCCCACGCCGAACAGCGCGACCGCGACCGGCGCCCAGGCCAGCGGCGAGATCATCCGGGTGAACTGGAACAGCGGGCGGGTCGCGCGTTCCAGGCCCGGCAGCAGCCCGCACGACAGGCCCACGGGGATCCCCACGGCGGCGGCGAGCGCGAGCCCGGCGATCAGGCGCCACAGGCTGGCGGCGGCGTCCGGGAGCAGAGGTCCGTCCAGGACGCCGCGCACGAGCGCGGGCAGCGCGTGCTGCGGCGCGAACCCGGTGAGGAGCGGGCTTCCGGCGCCCGCCACGGTGGTCAGCAGCCACCACGCGGCGAACGCGACGGCGATCGGGACCAGCCGCCACACGGCCGCGCGGGTGCGAGCCGTGGCCACGGAGGTCCCCGGGGCGGCGCCCGGCAGGGCGGCGTGCGTGGTGGCGGGTGTCCTCTGGTCGATGGTCATCCGGTGTCGACCTCCTCGGTCCTGGTCAGGGTGGCGGGCAGGCCGAACGCGGTGGGCCCACCGGAGAGCCGGATCGCGGCGCGGACGAACCGGTCGTCGACCAGCTCGCCGTGGACGGCCGCCGGGTCGATGCCGGTCAGGAAGCCGCGGTCGACGTCCACGACCGTCCGGTTCATCTCGGTGACGAGGCGCTCGGTGTAGGAGGCGAAGGGGAACGGGGCGAACTCGATCCGCTCCCCCGCCCAGTCCGGGCGGGTGACCGCGCCGCGCGCCGCGTACGGTTCCCGCGGGTAGGTCAGCGCCCGGCGGATCGCCTTCAGCGGTTGCGGCAGGTAACCGGCCGACAGCCGACCGGCCGCCGCCGCGCGGTCGGCGCGGATCGCGAGCTGCGCCCGTGTGACCGCGTTCAGTACGCCCTGTACGGTCTCCGGCCGGTTCGCCGCCAGTTCCTCGCTCATCGCGACGACACAGCAGGCGTGGTCGCGCCAGACGTCCCCGCTGAAGCGCAGGATCCGTCCCACTCCGCGCGCCTCGGCGGCGGCGCAGAACGGGTCGGCGACGATGTAGCCGCCGATCACTCCGTTGTCGAGGGCGGGCAGCATGTCGCTGGGGCTCATCACGACGAGCCGCACGGTCCCGGCGGCGCGGGACGGCCGGTCGCGGGTCACGGGCCGCAGCCCGGCGCCGCGCAGGATCCGCTGCACCACCACGTTGTGCACCGACCACCAGTACGGGATCGCGACCGTCCGCCCGGCCAGGTCGGCGACCTCGCCGACGGACGGGTGGACGGTGAGCGCGGAGCCGCCGGTGTGGTTCCACGCCACGACCCGCAGCGACGGCATCATCCCGTACCGGAGCTGGATCGCGAACGGCATGAGCAGGTGCACGACGTCGACCCGGTCGGCCACCAGCGCCTGGGCGAGCTCGGCCCAGGCGCGGAACCGCACGGGGCGTTCCACCCGCACGCCGAAGCGTTCGTACAGTCCTCGCGCGTGGGCGATCAGCAGCGGGGAGGCGTCGGTGATGGGCAGGTAGCCGATCCGCAGCGCCCGCCCGCCGGGACGGGCGGCGGCCGTCCGCGCGAGGGCGGTGGCGCCGCCGCCGAGGGCCAGCGCCGCGCCCGCTCCGATGCCCGCGCCCAGCAGCCGCCTGCGGTCGAGGCGTCCGGAACCCCCGATCTCCGTCATGCCGTCACCGCCGGTAGCCGGTAGCGGCCGAGGATCTCCTCGCGCAGGCCGTCCCGTGTCCGCCCGGCGTCCGGTGTGGCGGGGTCGCCGGGGGTGTTGTCCCAAATCTCGGCGATACCGCCGGACCCGTCCAGCAGCGCGATCCGGTCGCCCAGGTAGAGCGCCTCGTCGCAGTCGTGGGTGACCAGCACGATCGTCGGGGCCAGGTCACCGGACCGGGCGTGCAGCCATTCGCGCAGTTCCCGCCGGTTGGCGGGGTCGAGCGCGCTGAACGGCTCGTCGAGCAGCAGCAGCGACGGCCGGATCGCGACCGCGCGGGCGAACGCGACACGCTGCGCCTGGCCGCCGGAGAGGGCGTCCGGCCAGGCGCCCGCGAGACCCGGCAGGCCCAGCCGGTCCAGCAGCCCGTCCACGTCGAGGCGGTCGGCGGTGCCGGCGTTGGCGCGGTACCGGGTGCCGAGCCGGATGTTGCCGGCGACGGTCAGCCACGGCAGCAGCGACGGCTGCTGGAACACCACGCCGATCGCGGGACGCCCGGACGCGCCGTCCGGGTCACCGCCGTACTCGACGCGGCCCTGGTCGAGGGATTCCAGCCCGGCCGCCACGCGCAGGAGGGTGGACTTGCCCGCGCCGCTGGGACCGACCAGGACGAGGAACTCGCCCGCCGCGACCTCCAGTTCGGCGCCCCGCAGGACCGGGCGCCGCCGGCCGTAGGACTTGTGGGCGTTCACGATGCGAAGCGCTGGATCTCCCACCTCAACTGCCCTTCGGTCGGTGCCTGAACGGGAAGGAAGGCGGCCTCGCGGAAGCGGCGGCAGGTCGGGCTGCTCATGGCGAACCCGGCGCCGCCCCGCACCGCCAGTTCCAGCCGGGTCGCGGCCTGCGCGACCTCGGCCGCCTCCAGCCGCAGCCGCAGCAGCTCGGCCGCGGAGTCGCGGTCGGCGCCCGGACGGATCAGCGCGGTGAACCGGTCGCGGGCTCGGCCGTACCGGTCACCGGTCTCGCCGATGCCGGGCGCCAGTGCCGCCGCGGCCGTGCCCTCGGCCTCGCCCGCGAACCGCAGCGAGGCCGCCGCCAGGCCGAGGCAGAAGGCGGTCTGCGTCAGCAGGAAGAACGGCCGCACGCTGTGGACGAACGAGGCGAAGTCGCGGGTGACGACCGCTTCGTCCGGGGCGAACACGCCTTCCAGCCGTGCGGAGGACGAGGCGGTCGCGTTGAGCGCGAGCAACCGTGGGGCGGGGGCTATGGTCAGCCCCGGCGTCCCTGCCCGCACGGTGACGATCAGGCGGTCGCCGTCCTCGGTACGGGCGGGCAGCACGATGACCGCGTCCTCGTACAGGTTGGACGCCCATCGGATCGGGCCGTCCAGCAGGAAGCCGCCAGGCGCCGGGGTGGCGATCACCGGCAGCGGTTCCAGCCCGGCGAGGTCGCGCAGGGCGGGCGCCATCGCGCTGCTGCCCACCGGCCGTCCGGCACGCAGGCCGGGCAGCAGTCCGGCGGCGAAGCCGGTGCCCGCACGGGCCAGGTACTCGATGACCATGTGGTGGCCCCACAGCGAGAACGCGGTGCTCAGGCACTCGCCCGCGAGCGCCGCCACCAGTTCGGCGAACTCGGCGAACCGGCCGTCGCCGTCCGCGGGAGCGCCGATGCCCAGCAGGTCGCGCTCGCCGAGCCGGGCCAGCGCCTCCCGTACGTCCGCCTCGTCGCGGTCCACCGCGGCGGCGCGTCCGCCGACCCACGCGGTCAGCTCCGCGAGCCCGAGGTCGCCCGGGGCCACGGTGCGGGGCGCGGTCACCGTAGCTCGCCGAGTGCGTGGAGTCGATCGATGGGCGTGTCGACGGCCTCCCGGGCCCGCTTGACGGCCTCCTCGTCGGGAGCGTCGTACAGGCACAGGCACTTGTCCATGTCCTCGCGCACGTAGGTGCGCAGGAACGTGGTCTCCGGGACCTGCGCGTAAAGGGGTGCCTTCTCCTTCTTGCGAGCGAGGTAGGCGTCCATGGACAGGCCCTCCGGCAGGTCCCACTCCACCAGGTAGCCCACCGGACGGCTGCCCGCCAGCTTCCGCACCTCCTCGATCTCGGCGCCGACCAGCCGGACCTGGGCCACGTCGTCGAAGGCGATCCCCGCCTCCAGCAGCGCGCCGCCCACCGCGTCCGCGGACGGGGCCTCGCCTGGCAGCTCGGCGATCAGGAAGATCCGCTCGAAGGTCCGCGGAACATGGGCCTCCAGCAACCGCGCTCCCGCCGACCGCAGTGCCGCCTCGGCGCGCTCCACCAGCGCGGCGGCGGCATCCCGCTCGGGCTGTTCCGGTTGCAGTTCCACCAGGTGCAGCGTCATGACACGCGCCTCCTCAGCAGGTGATCTCACAGGGCGAAGGTACGGCTGCCACTATACCTATGTAAATAGGTAGGAAATACATGCCATGGGATACGATGACCGGCGGTCGCACCCGCCGGGACGTGGGGAGCCCTTCCATGCCGCAGGACCGAATGCCACAGCGATCCGAACGCCGACAGTTGTGGCATCCCACACGCGAGGAACTCGACCTCGAACGCGTACTGTGCGCACTGACCGACGCGCACCGCCGCTCGGTCATCCTCGCCCTGCTGAACGAGCCCGAGGGGGCCCGGCACTCCTATCCGTGGTTCGAACTGCCCGTCAGCAAGGCCGGACGGACCCACCACTTCCGCGTCCTGCGGGAGGCGGGCCTGCTCCGCCTCGACGACCTCGGCAACCGCGTCCTGGTCAGCCTCCGCCGCGACGACATCGAGGCCCGCTTCCCCGGCCTGCTCACCGCCATCGCCGTGGGCAGCCGCCCGGCCGGTGACCGTCCCGCCCCGGCGTCCGCCGACCTCGGCTGACACGTCCCGCGCCTACGGCCGGGCTCAGCCGCCCGCCCACTCCGCCGCCAGCAGTTCGTAGGAGCGGACGCGATCGGCGTGGTCGTGGGTGATCGTGGTGATCAGCAACTCGTCGGCGCCGGTGACGCGGCGCAGCACCTCCAGGCCCTCGGCGACCCTACGCGGTGAGCCGACGAACCTGGTGTCCACCCGGTCGGCCACCAGGTCCCAGTCCGCGGGATCCCAGACATGGGCGGCGGCCTCGGCAGGAGCCGGATACGGGATCGCGGCCAGGCGCGTCCTGATGCTGTGCACCCACAGCGGATACGGGGAGGCCAGCTCACGCGCCTGTTCGTCGGTCGGGGCGACCACCACGTCCGAGGAGACCACCACGTACGGTTCGTTCAGGACCTTGGACGGCCGGAACGCCTCGCGGTAGGCCGTCACCGCCTCCAGCACGTGCGCCGGGGCGACATGGTAGTTCGCCGCGAACGGCAGGCCGCGCTCGCCGGCGACCCGGGCGCTCTCGCCCCCGCTGCTGCCCAGGATCCACAGCTCCACATCGGCGTTCTCGCCCGGCATCGCGTGGGCGCGGTGCCCTTCCGGCGACCGGTACGAGCCGTCGAGGAGCGCGGCGATGTCGTCCACCAGTTCCGCGAAGCCGGGGGTTCGCGCACCGGGCTGCTGAAGCATCGTCCCCAGCAGCGAGACCACCGGAGAACCGGCCAGCCGGCTCTGGTCGAAAGGCGGAGGGATCAGCAGGCCGTCCACCACCGCCGCCTCGCGCGTCGGTGTCCGCCGCCGCATGACCTGCTCCCTGCGGGCCTTCCCCGAACGGCCCAGACCGAGGTCGATCCGCCCTGGATAGAGGGCGTCGAGCGTGCCGAACTGCTCGACGATGGCCAGCGGCGTCCAGTGCCCGGTCTGCACGGCGCCGGAGCCGACCCTGATCCGTTCGGTCGCCGCGGCCACGGCGCCGATCAGCACCTGCGGCGCCGAGCCGGCCACTCCCGGGGCGAGATGGTGCTCGGCCAGCCAGTAACGGTGGTAGCCGAACTCCTCGACGCGCCGGGCCAGATCCAGGGTGTCGCGCAGTGCCAGCGACGGCGTTCCGCCCGCAGGGATCGGCGCCAGATCCAGGACGGACAGCGGGATCATGACCTGCCTCCGGGAGCCGGGGTCGCATAACGGCTGGCCGGCCGGGGCAGCCCGAGGTGCCCGCGCAGGGTCCCGGCCGTGTACTCGGTACGGAAGGCGCCGCGCCGCTGCAACTCGGGCACCAGACCCCGGGTGATCTGGGTGAGGTCGTACGGGAGGACGCCGGGACGCAGCCGGAAGCCGTCCAGTCCCGCCCCGCGCCAGAGCAGCAGCAACTCGGCGAGTTCACCGGGCGTCCCGGTGAAGATCGCGGCATCGGAGGCGATCGCGGTCAGCCCGTCCAGCCGCGCCCGGCGGGCGGCCGCCGCACCGGGCGCCGCGTCCAGCAGGACGACCAGCTCCGCGAAGACCTTCAAGGGCTCGCCGGTGCGGCCGGCCGCGGACTCGGCGGCCCGTACCCGCCCGACCAGCTCGGCGGCCTCGACGTGGGACTCGGGGGTGACGAAGACGACGTCCGCGCCGCGGGCGGCGAAGTCGAAGGGCAGGTCGTCGTGGGCCAGCGCGGCGACCAGCGGCTGCCCCTGTGGCGGGCGGGGCGTGATGGACGGCCCGCGCACGCTGAAGTGCGGGCCCTCGAAGTCGATGTAGTGCAGCTTGTCGCGGTCGAGGAACCGTCCGGTCGCGGCGTCGCGGATCTCGGCGTCGTCCTCCCAGCTGTCCCACAGCCGCCGCACCACCTCCACCGCGTCGGACGCCTCGGCGAACAGCTCGGCGGCGAAGGCCCGCCCGCGCGGCCCGCGCATCTCGTCGAGGGTGAGCGCGGGGAACTCGCGGCGGCCGAAGTGGGCCGCGTCGGCGGCGCGCGCGGAGATCTGCGGGCGCCAGCCGGCCCGCCCGCCGCTGGCGAAGTCGAGCGAGGCGATGCCGATGGAGACGTGGAACGGCTCGGTGTGCGTGACGCTCGTGGACGGCACCAGCCCGATGCGCGAGGTCAGCGGCGCCACCCGGGCGGCCAGCAACACCGCGTCCAGCCTGCCCCGCACCACCTCGGTCCGGTCGTCGGGCCCCTCGAAACGGGACGACTGCAAGCCCAGCGCGTCCTCGATCGTCACGAAGTCCAGCAGCCCGCGCTCGGCCTCGGCGACCAGCTCGGCCCAGTACGAGGCTTCGAACAGCCCCGCCGGGCGCGCCGCCGGGTCACGCCACGCCGCCGGATGCCAGCCCGCGCCTTCCAGGGCCACCGCCAGATGCAGCGCGGTCACACCACCACCTCCTTCTCCTCCTCCTTCGCGGAACGGGGAGCACGGAGGCCGAGATGGTCGCGCAGGGTCGGCCCGGTGTACTCGGTGCGGAACACACCGCGTTCCTGAAGCAGCGGCACCACCCTGTCGACCAGGTCGTCCAGGCCGCCGGGCGTCAGGTGCGGGACGAACACGAACCCGTCGGCGGCGCCGGTCCGCACGAACTCCTCGATCTGGTCCGCCACCGAGCGCGGGGTGCCGACGAAGGTCTGCCGGGACGTCGCCTCGATCACCAGTTCGCGGATCGACAGGCCGCGCTCGGCAGCCAGCGCCCGCCATGTCCGGACCGTCTCGCGCCGGTCGCCCCGGAACTGGGCACGTCCCTTCGAGACCCCCTCGCCGAAGTCGGGCTCCACGTCCGGGAGCGGACCGTCCGGGTCGTAGCCCGACAGGTCACGCCCCCACATCGCCTCCACGAACACCATCGCCGTCTGAGGGCTGACCTGCGCGCGCCGGATCTGCGCCGCCCGCTCGGCGGCCTCCTCCCCGGAGTCGCCCAGCACGAAGGTGACCGCCGGCATGATCTTCAGCTCGGACGGGTCGCGCCCGTACTTGGCCATCCGGCTCTTGACGTCCCTGTAGAAGGCACGGCCGTCCTCCAGCGTCCCATGCCGGCTGAAGATCACGTCGGCGTCCCGGGCCGCGAACTCGCGGCCCTCGGCGGAGTCCCCGGCCTGAATGATCACGGGATGGCCCTGCGGCCCGCGCGGGACGTTGAACCGCCCGGCGATGTCGAACTGCGGCCCCCGATGCGCGAACGCGCCCGCGTCGCCGCGCGCCAGGAACCGTCCCGTGCCCGGATCGGCCACGACGTCTTCGTCCCGCCACGAGTCCCACAGCTCACGCGCCGTCGCGAGGAACTCGCGGGCACGGTTGTAGCGGTCCGCCTCGGCCAGGTACCCGCCGCGCCGGAAGTTCTCCCCGGTGAACTCGTCCCAACTGGTCACCACGTTCCAGGCGGCCCGGCCGCCGCTGAGGTGGTCGAGCGTCGCCAGCCGCCGCGCCACCTCGTACGGCTCGTTGAAGGTGGAGTTCACCGTCGCCGCCAAGCCCAGGTGCGTCGTCACCGCCGCCAGAGCGGACAGCACCGTCAGCGACTCGGGACGCCCCGCCACGTCCGGATCGTGGATGCGCCCCTTCATCTCCCGCAGCCGCAGCCCCTCGGCCAGGAAGAAGAAGTCGAACAGCCCACGCTCGGCCGTCCGCGCCAGATGGACGGACGAGGCGAAGTCGATCTGGCTTCCCGAGGCCGGATCCGACCACACCGTGGTGTTGTTGACACCGGGAAAGTGCGCCGCCAGATGAACCTGCTTCGCGGCGGCCGCCGACGCGGGCATGGCATCGCTCCCAAGGACGGGTCGATATTCCTACCAATATAGTAGGAAAGATCTGGATCCGGCCATGCCCGCGCGCGGGCTTCGTCAGCCGGGAGCGGTGGCGGGGGGCGCCCCGAACAGGCCGGGACGGGCGATGGCCAGCTCGATCAGGCCACCGCCGGCGAGCATCTCCAGCAGGAACGGATCGGCGGGCGGGACGGTGCGGGTCGTTCCCGTCGTCAGGTTGGTGAAGGTCCCCTCCGTGATGTCCACCCGCAGGCGGTCACCGGTGCTCACCAGGTCGGTGACATCGGGGACCTCCAGGGCGGGCAAGCCGATCTCGAAACAGTTGCGGTAGAAGGTGCGGGCGAACGTCGCGGCCACCACGCACCCGATGCCGGTCGCCTGGAGGGCCTTGGTCGCGATGGCCCGGCCGGAGGACTGCCCGAAGTGCCGCCCCGCGACCACGATGTCGCCGGGCTCGACCTCCAGCGGGAACCTCGGGTCCAGATCCTCCAGCACATGCCTGACGATCTCCGACATGGGCTCGAAGACGTAGCGGGACTTCACCAGCCGGTCGGTGGGGATGTTGTCGCCGAACTTCCAGCAGCGGCCCTCGAAGACCATGCTCGTCCCTCTCATCGCGGCCCCGCCCGGTGTGTGATCTCGCGGGGATCGGTGATTTGGCCGGTGACGGCGGAGGCCGCCACCGTGGCCGCCGAGGCCAGGAACATGCTGGCCTCGGGGCTGCCGTTGCGGCCGGGGAAGTTGCGGGCATGGGTGGAGATCATCGCTTCGCCCGGAGCCATCGCGCCCATGTTGGCGGCCTGGTTGGAGCCGGTACTGGGCGGGAACCACGTCCCCCCGGCCTCGTGCAGCCGCCGCACCAGCCCCTCCCGCTCGGCCTCCGAGAACACCTCCCGGCTCGCGGGCACGAGGTTGAGGCGCACGTCCGGATGGACGGTGCGCCCGTCCAGCACCTCGGCGGCCAGCCGGAAGTCCTCCAGCCGCCCGCCGCCGTGCCCGCCGAGCTCGGTCCACTGGACGGGAGTCCCGGCCAGGGCCTCCACGGGCTTGACGTTGCCGACCGTGGGCGGGCAGGCCACCTGCGGGCCGAGTCCCGTGACGTCGAACGAAGCCACCTCGTGGGCCGCCCCGGGATCGCCGCGCTCGAACACGCCGTCCACGCCCAGCGCGCGGGCCTGGGCCTCGGTCACCTCGTCGGGCTCCACGTACCCGCACTTGGCGCCGACGTCCACCGTCAGCAGCGGGAACAGCCAGCGGTCCCAGAACGGCAGCGCCTTGACGTAGGGGCCGCCGAACTCCAGCGCCTTGTAGACCTGGCCGCCCTCACCCAGCTCGCCGACCAGCCACAGCGCCACGTCGCGCGTGGTGGCGCCGGGCCCCGTCCGGCCGTCGATCTCGACGCGGACCGTGGACGGCACCTTGAACCACGCCTTCCCGTACGGCAGGACCGTCCCGGCGTGCGAGTCGTTGCCGAGGGCGACCGCGAGCGCGCCCAGCACGCCGTGCACGGGCGTGTGGCTGTCGGACCCGACCACGATCGACCCGGGCCGCACCAGCCCGCGCCGCATCACCACGTTGTGGATGTTGCCGCTGCCGCAGTCGAACAGCCGGATGCCGTGGCGGCGCGCCCACTCCCGGTTGGCCTCCAGCACCGCCGCCTGCCGCTCGGTCGCGGGTGCGAAGTGGTGGTCGAACACCATCGCCACCCGGTCCGGACGCAGGATCGGCCGGCCGACCCGCTCGTCGAAGACCTTGGCGGTCAGGAAACCGCTGAGATCGTGCATGATCAGCAGGTCCACGTCCGCGACCACGATGTCCCCGGCCGTCACCGCCTTCTTCGCGCCGGCCCGCGCGAGGATCTTTTCGACGAAGGTCAGGTGGGGCCCGGTCATACGGTGACCTCCCGGGGGTCGGTGATGACGCCGCGGACCGCCGAGGCGGCGGCGGTGGCCGGGCTGCTCAGATAGATCCGCGACTCGTAGGCGCCCATCCGGCCGCGGAAGTTGCGGTTGGCGGTGGACAGGGTGACCTCGCCGTCGGCCATCGCGCCGCCGTTGCCCGCGCACGCCCCGCAGCCGGGGTTGGTGATCGTGGCACCAGCCTCCAGCAGCGTGGACAGGATGCCGTCGGCGGCGGCCCTCGACATGATCGTGGCGGACGCGGGGGTGACGATCAGCCGGACCCCGGGTGCCACCGTTCTGCCCTTCAGGTAGCGCGCCGCGACGGCCAGGTCGTCGTACTTGGCGTTGGCGCAGGAGCCGACGAACACCTGGTCGAGGCGGGTGCCCTCGACCTCTTCCACGGGGACGACGTTGTCGACCGTGTGCGGGACGGCGATCTGCGGCGAGAGCGCCCGGGTGTCGATCACCTCCTCCTGCCGGTAGACGGCGCCGGGATCCGGCCGGAGCTCCACGTAGTCGTCCGGCGCGACGCCGGCCTCCGCCAGGTAGGCGCGGGTGGTCTCGTCGGGCGGGACGAACGCGTTCTTGGCGCCCATCTCCATCGCCAGGTTGCACAGCGTCATCCGCTCCGACACCGACATCGCGGCCGGGTAGGAGCCGTGGAACTCGACCGAGCAGTAGGTGGCGCCGTCCGCCCCGAGGTCGCCGATCAGGCGGAGCATGATGTCCTTGGGGTGCACCCCGGCGGGCGGCGGACCCTCGATCGTGATCTTGATGGATTCGGGGACCTTCATCCAGAGTCGCCCGGTCACCCAGGCCGCGGTGATCTCGCTGAAGCCGACGCCGGTGCCGAGCGCGCCCAGCGCCCCGTAGATGGTGGAGTGCGAGTCGGTGCCGATGATCAGCGCGCCCGGCCTGACATGTCCCTTCTCCATCAGCACGATGTGGGCGATGCCCGCGTTGACGTCGTAGAACGTGCGGATCCCCATCTTCTCGGCGAACTCGCGGCACAGCCGGTGGTCGGCGGCGGTCTTGGCCGAGTTCGCCGGCGAGATATGGTCCATGACCATCGCGATCCGGTCCACGTCGTACAGCCTGTCGACGCCCATCCGCTCCAGCGTGCGGATGCACCGCCAGCTCGCGGTGTGGCTCATGTAGAGATCGGGGTAGGCGTCGACGATCCGCCCCGGTTCCAGCCCGCTCTCGCCCGAGGCCCGTTCCAGCGCCTTCTGCGCGAAGGTCCTGCTCATCGGGCGCCCCCCTTCGTCGTGGCGATGGTGTTCATCAGGTAGGGGATCAGCCCGCCGCTTTCCAGGATCGTCCGCAGGTTCTCCGGGTACGGCGCGAACGGAAACCGCTCGCCGTCCACCTCCACGACCCCGTCGGCGTAGTCGACCCGGACCTCGCCGCCCGGCACTCCCCCGTCGCCGTCGAAGTCGGCGGCGCGTTCCCTGACGGCTTGCGCCGCACCGGGCGACTCGACCGCGACCAGCCCGGTGTTGATGGCGTTGCGGAAGAAAACCCGCGAGAACGACGCGGCGACCACCGCGGTGATCCCCGCCCCGATCAGGCAGGTCGCGGCCTGCTCGCGGGCGCTGCCACAGCCGAAGTTGCGGCCAGCGACCACCACGCGGCTCTCCCGCAGCCGCTCCTGGACGCGCGGCCCGAGCGGCTCGAACGCGTGCCCGGCCAGCTCCTGCGGATCGATGCTGACCAGGTAGCGGCCCGGGATGATGACATCGGTGTTCACGTCGTCACCGAAGACGACACTGGGCCCGCCCACGCGGTGCGTCCCGGCGCTCACGGGCTGGTCTCCTCGAGAAACCAGTCGGTCGGCACCTCGTGGCCGAGGCCCCGCTCCTCGGCCAGCGCCAGCGCGCGGGCGCAGACGGCGGCGAACTGGAGCCCCATCCCGGTGTTGTTGGCGAAGATCGTGACCTCGTCCGGGGACGTGCGTCCCGGAGCGCGCCCGGCCAGCACCTCGCCCAGTTCGCGGATGTCGTCCCAGGACATCCGGCCGCGCTCGACCGGCCCGAGGATGTCGAACTGCTTGTCGTGGTGCACCTGCTCGCGGGAGAGCACCACGATCCTGTCGGCCCGGTCGAAGGTGGCGTCGTCCAGCTCGCGCCGGGTCGCGGTGCCGTCCGGGGACGTGATCGCGGTGACATGGGAGCCGGGTTCCAGCCACCCGCCCTCGAAGCAGGGGTCCATCGCGGCCGTGGCGCAGGTGACGATCCGGCAGCCCTCGACCGCGCCCCTCGGCTCGTCCACCGCCACGATCCGGCGGCCGGTGCGCGCCGACCACTCCGCGGCGAACGTCTCCCGGTTGCGGCGGGTCGGGCTGTAGACGCGCACCTCCTCGATCTCCGGCCGGACCAGCAGCAGGCACTCCAGATGCGCCTGCGCCTGCCAGCCGGAGCCGAACATCCCGGCCACGGTGACGCCCTCCGGCGCCATCTCCCGGATGCCCAGCGCCGAGGTCGCCCCGACCCGCATCTTCTGGACGAAGCTGTCGTGGATGATCGCCAGCGGCTCCAGCGTCTTCATGCTGTAGAGCGTCACCAGGCCGACGTACGTGCCGCCGGGCGCGGCGGGGATGAGCCGCCGCCGCTTCTCCCCGGTGGGCAGCGTCTCCACACCGGCCATGTCGGACGTGATCCGCAGCGCCCACACCCCGCTGGCCGCGTTGCCGCCCTCCTGGGACTTGAACCGGAACCGGAAACCGGGGTGGTCGGCGTCCTCGACGGGGAAATAGGTGTGGTTGCGGGGGCGGTTGGCGGCGCGGCCCTCGGTCAGCTCGACATACGCCGTCTCCAGCGCGCCGATGGTCTCCTCTGCTGTCAGCACCTTCTCCACGTCGGCGTTCGACAGGATTCTCACGATCGCGGCTCCTTGCTTCCGGTCAGTCTCTCGGCGCTTCGCGGTCCGACAAGGACGGTGTCGGCGACGACGGCACGGCCGCCGCCGGGAAGGATCAGTTCGATGGCGACGGCCCCCACCGAGCCTTGCTCCAGCCGGACGTCCTCGCCCGGTGGCCGGTAGTCGCCGCCGGTGGACAGGTCGGCCTGGTCGATCCAGCGGACCTCGGCCTCCGTCCCGTCCGGGAACGCGGGGAGCGCCGAGAGGGCGGCATGCCCGAGCGCGGACTCGGCCGTACCGGCGGCGACGGCGCCGATCGCGGCCTCCAGCCCGGCCTCCAGTCCGGCCGCCGGGGAAGCGCCGCCGGGGTCCGCGACCGTTCTCGCGGCGCGCAGCCAGTTGTGCCGGTACTGCCCGGTGACGTCGACCGAGACGGCACCGTCCTGGGCGCTCGTCGTGTCCACCAGCACCTCGGTGTAGCCGCCGCCGCGCAGCGTCCGTTCGACGACCGACACCCTGTCGGCGGGCGCCAGGCCCGGCGCGACGGCCCGCCGCAGGGCCTCGTCCAGCAGTGCGGTGGCGTCGCGGATCAAGGCCGTCTCGTTCGGTGACGGCCGCAGCCGCTGCTCGCGGACGAGGCCGCCCAGCGGACGCAGTTCCCAGCCGGGCAGCGCGCCGGTCAGCTCCGTCACCAGGGCGGCGGGCCACAGCGCCGCGTCGACCAGGCCGGCCACGCCGCGTTCCCTGCCGTCCAGCAGACCGGCCACCAGCGGGCCGAACGCCCGGCCGCTGTGCAGGTCGGAGACCTTGGACGTGCGCCGCATCCAGGTGTGCACGCGCGGTGACAGCTTCGTCAGGAAGGACGGCTCGCCCTCCGCCGGTACCGCGACGACGCCCTCGTTCCAATAGATGCACAGGTTCGTCAGGTAACCGATGTCGTCCGACCGGTACACGTCGCCGTAGACGAGGGCGATGTCGATGCCGTCCTCGGCGAGCCTGTTCTGGAGCGTTCCCACGCGGGACGTCCACTCGGACTCGGGGATCTCGTCGTGGTCCAGGACCACCAGCCCGCGTTTCATGACGCCCTCTCTTCGGCGGTGGAGAACAGCTTGCGCTCGGTGCTGATGAGGATCTCGGGGCCGGTCGCGGTCACCGTCACCGGATCGCCCAGCACGTGGTAACCGGCCAGGGGCGTGTAGGTGTTGGGATGGATGATGAACACCGCCCCTTCGGGCAGGACGGTCTCGTTGCCCTCGATGATCGGTGTCTCGTCCAGGTGCAGCCCGTGCCCGTGCCCGCGGACGCGGGTGTACTGGCTGGTGCAGTACTCGCCGTACCCGTACTTGCGGAAGACGTCGTTCTGCGCTTTGGCGACCTCGTGCGCCGTCACCCCGGGCCTCACCACCGAAAGGCCCGCCTCCACCGACTCGTTGAACAGGTCGAACGAGCGGCGCTGCCCGTCGCTGGGCGTGCCGACCACGGCCGACCGGCAGATCTGGAGCCAGTAGCCGTCCATCTGCGGGGTCAGCTCGGTGCGGACCATGTCGCCGTCCTCCAGCAGGCGGGGACCGGGCGGGGTCATGCCGCGCACCTCGTCACCGCCCGAGGCGATGAGCATGAAGTTGTCCTCGGCGCCCCGCCGCTTGATCTCGGCCTCCACCTCCGCGACGATCCGGTACTCGGGCAGCCCGGGTTCCAGCACGTCCACGAACGCGCGCCAGCCCGCCTCGCAGACCTCCGCGCTGCGCCGCATCCTGGCCAGCTCCCAGTCGCTCTTGACCAGGCGGACGCCGTCCATCAGGGCGGTCGCCGACACGATCTCGGTGCCGGGCAGGGCCTTGCGGAGCACGTCGTCGAGGAACGCGGGAAGCAGTTCGAGGTGGGCGACGCCGAGCCGCCGGGGGGCCAGGTCGCGCAGCCGGCCGGTCAGCCGGCCGGCCGGCTCGGTGTCCTCGGGGAGCGCGACCGTGGTGCAGTCGGTGACCCAGCCGGCGGCGGCGATCGCGGCGGCGTCGGCATGCCGCACCGTGAACGCGCACGGGTCGCCGGTCGCCGGCAGCAGCGCCAGCGCCACGCTGCCCTTCACCGGTGCGTCGGTCAGGTAGCGGACGTTCTCCCGCCGCCATCCGGGCGCGAACGCCAGCAGGGCGTCCAGGCCCTGCTCGTCCATCGCGTCGCGAACGCGGCGGTAGCGGTGATCCCGCTCGCGCAGATCCTCCGGCGTCATTCGGCTGCCTCCTCCATGCGGATGAAGTCGCGGGTGACCTCTTTCTCGATCTCGAACAGCCGGTCGTCCTCGGGCACCCGCGGATGCGGGATGTCGATGGGCAGATCGAGATGGGTGGTGGCGGGCCGGGCCGTGACCACCAGCATCCGGGTGGACAGGAAGACCGCCTCCCGGATGTTGTGCGTGACGAAGATGATCGTGCGGCCGGTGGCCTGCCAGATCCGGATCAGCTCCATCCGCAGCTTGCGGGCGGTGATCTCGTCCAGCGCGGAGAACGGCTCGTCGGCCAGCAGCAGGTCGGGCTCGATCGCCAGCCCCCGGGCCAGCGACACCCGCTGCCGCATCCCGCCCGACAGGCGCAACGGGTAGTACTCGCCGAACTCGCGCAGGCCCACCAGGTCGAGATAGCGGTCGACGCGCTCCTCGGCCTCGTCCCTGGGCACCTTCAGCTCGTCCAGCGGCAGCCGGACGTTGTCGCGGACGGTACGCCAGTTCAGCAGCCGGGGATCCTGGAACACCACGCCGATCTTCACCGCGGACCGCGACCGGCGGCTGATCGTGGTGCCGTTGATGGTGATCCGGCCGGAGGTGACGTCGTCCAGCCCGTTGATGATGTTGAGCAGGGTGGACTTGCCGCAGCCGGAGGGCCCCAGGATGGACAGCAGCGCGCCGTCCTCGACCCGCGCGTTGAGGTTGTCGATCACTCGCAGCGGCGGCTCGCCGTCCCGTTCGAACTCCTTGGAGAGGTCCTCGATGGTGAGGTACGAATCGGACACGGTGCTCCCTCCTAGCCCTGCACGCTCGGCCGCCAGCGGGTCAGATAGACCTCGATCGGCTTGAGGACCACGTACTCGATCAGCAGCAGGACCACGGTGAACGCGATCGTCCAGGCCAGCACCTGGGTCATGTTGAACAGGCCGAACCAGTAGTGGAGCTGGTAGCCGACGCCGCTGGACAGGCCGATCAGCTCGACCACGGTGGCGATCTTCCAGGCGGTGCCCAGCGCGTACCGCAGCGCCGCCAGGATGTACGGCACGAGCTGAGGGATCACGATCTTGCGCAGGATCGAGGCACGGGAGAAGTGGAACGCCTCGCCCATGTGGACCAGCGAGGTGTCGATCGCCTTGACGCCCTGCCAGATGTTGATCGCCACGGCGGGGGTGGCGGTGACCCCGATCGCGATGATCGCGGCGAAGTCGTTCAGCCCGAACCACAGGATGGCCAGGATGCCGTAGACCACCGAGGGCACGGTGAACGCCACCATCACCCAGGAGTCCAGGAACTGCTCGCCGAACCTCGACAGCCCCATGATCAGGCCGATCATCAGGCTGGCGAGCACCGCGATCGCCATCCCGGCGACCACCCGCAGCACCGTCTTGTAGAGGTGGAAGTAGGTGGCGCCGTCCTGCACGTTGCGCCACAACGCGTCGCTGACGTCCACCGGGCCGGGCAGGACGCTCTCGCTGAAGAACAGCGACAGCACCCACCAGAGGGCGACCAGGCAGACCAGCGACAGCGCCCGGCGGCGCAGGCTCTGCATGGATCTCCGGGGCGGCGGAGCGATCTCCCCCAGCGCGGCCTTGGCGGGCGCGTCGCTCGCGAGCGGATCGTTCACCCCCGTCTCCGCGCGGTCGGCGGTCGCGGTGCCTTCCTTCGTCAGCAGGCCGTTCACCCTGTCGCGGGCGGACTGACCCGGAGCGGTGCGCGCACGCCTCACGTTCATGACCGCGCCACCTGAAGGTCGGTGCGGAACAGGCCCTTGGGCACCTCGGACACGAACGCGTCCTCACCCAGCACCGGGATCAGCCGCTGGATCAGCGTGGTCTCCGCCTTGACCTGGGCGTCGTCCCACTTGGTGATGTAGCGGCTGCCGACGCGCTGCTTGAGCATCGCGGGCGCCCTCGGGTCGTCGATCTCGATCTGCTTGGCGTAGGTGGCCCAGATCGCGTCGTCCTTCTGCAGGAACGCCAGCGACTCGGCCAGCGCGCCGGAGAACGCCTTCAGGACGCCGCAGTGCTCGTTCGCGTAGTCGTCGTTGGACGCGAGCGTGACATGACCGGGCGGGCGGCCGAACTTCTTGGTGTAGTCGTCGGCCATGTCCGAGAGCGCCCGGTACTTGCCGGACAGCAGCGCCTTGACGGTGGCGGTGGTGCCCACCAGCGCGGCGTCCACCCGGCCCTGGTCCAGCAGCCCCATCAGCGCCGAGTCGGGCGCGTCCAGGATGTCCACGTCCTTGCCGAGGTTCTCGATGCCGTAGGTCTCCCGCGCCACCACGGACTGGATGCCGAACGTGGCGCTGCTCCGCCCGCCGAAGGCGCCCAGCTTCTTGCCCTTCAGATCGGCGAAGGACGCGATGGGCGAGTCCTTGCGGACGAAGACGATGTTGGACGGGCCGGTGAGGACGTTGAAGATCACCGTGCCGCGGCCCCGGGCCCGCGCCACCGCCATCGCGGTGAGCCCGCCGAACCCGATGTCCACCACCTTCTCGCCGATCGCGGCGTGCAGGCCGGAGGGGTTCTGGAACTTCTTGATGTCGAGCTTGAGCTTGTACTTGTCGTCGAAGCCCTGGTTCTGCATCACGAAGGTGATCAGGTCCTGGGCGCCGGGCTGCACTCCGAGCCGCACCGTCTGGGTGCCGGCCGGCAGGCCCTCCGTGCAGGCTTTGGCCGCGTCGCCGCCCGCTCCCCCCTCACCGCAGGCGGCGAGGGCGGTGGTGGTGAGGCCGAGCGCGCACAGCGCCGCGAGGCCGGCCCGTAGCCGAGTGAAGTACCTCATGAGCGTTTCCTTTACGTCGGGCCGGGGCGCCGTCCGGTCATCGCGTGACCCGCGTGAGCGGGCAAGGCGTCCCGTCGGGGTGGTCTGACGAGTACGGGGATGAGGGACGATGGCGTGGCGGGAGACGCCGTGTGCGACGTGAGCGCGAATGCTTGAGGGGGCCGGCTAGCCGGAGCGGTCCGCCTTGAAGTGGGTCGTGGCCGCGTCGTAGACGGACGCGAGCGTTTCGTGCAGGACCTCCCGGTGCTCTGGGGGAAGGTCGTTGATCAGGTCCTCCATGATCTTGCCGAGCGCCAGTTGCCCGGCCGTGCACGCCGAGCGCCCGAGATCGCTCAGCTCGAGATGGCGTTGCCGCCGGTCCTGGGGCGCGGGCCTGCGGATGAGCAGCCCGCGGCGGACGAGGCCGTCGAGGCTCTCCGACACCGTCGGCAGCGTCAGGTTCCCGTACGAGGCGAGCTCGGCCAGGGAGGTCGTCCCCTTGCTCACCCGGTAGAGCAGCCGATGCTGGCGGTAGGTCAGCGGAATATCGAGCTGGCTGAGCACTTTGTTGGTCAGCCGATTCAGACGTGCCGCCACGACGACCAATAGATGAGCGGTCGGATCTATCTCGGGAATCTGCTCGTCATCGGTCACGAATTCCACGCTCCAGTGGCCGCCATGGGCGATACTTAGGGACCCATAGTGATCCGCGCCACGAGCGCTGTCAAGAGTGTGCCGCCCAGATACTTCGGGACCCATAGTGTCGGGGTGGGCGGTGGACCTGGCCACCCGCCACCGGGGGCGATCGCCGCCCGGTGGCGGGCCGGTATCAGATGGTGACCGTCAGGATCGGGCCGACAGGACGCGGCGGGCCGCGCGGATCACGGCCTCGTCCACCATCCGGCCCTGGTCGTCCAACAGAACGCCGGAGGAGGAATTCTCAAAGCGTTCGACAAGGGTGCGGGCCTTCTCCACCTCTTCGGGAGAGGGGGTGAATACCTCGTGCACCACATCCACTTGGGCCGGGTGAATGCAGGCCCTTCCGTAAAACCCGAGACGGCGCAGCGCCTCGGTGGAGCGGCGCAGGAATTCGGTGTCCCGGAACTCTGTGCTGACCGGCGCCATCGGCGGCGCAATTCCGGCGGCGGCCGAGGCCAGCACCACCTGGGACCTGGCCCACAGGAGCTCACGGTCATCCGGGCTCGGGTCGACGCCCAGGTCGGCCCGCAGGTCGGCCTCGCCGAGCTGGAGGCGGACGACCCTCGGGGCCGCCGCCAGCGCGGGTGCGTCCAGCACCGCTTTCGCGCTCTCTATCAGCGGGGTCAACGCTATCCAGGGGGCGTCGGACAACACCCGGTCAAGGGCCGCTATTTCCGCCGGAGTTTCCGCCTTGGCCAGGCACAGGCCGGTGACCTTGGGAAGGGCGACCGCGCGGGTGTCTTCCAGGCCGCGTTCGCCGGGATTGATGCGCACCCAGATTTGCGGCCGGACGGTGTCGGGCAACCCTTTCAGCCACTCGGCCACCTGCTCCCTCGCCCGTTCCTTGGCATGGAGCGGGACGGCGTCCTCCAGGTCGACGATGAGGGAGTCGGCGCCCCTGTCCAGGGCCTTGGCCAGCATGCCCGGCTGGTCGCCGGGCACGTACAGCGCCGACCTCGTGAGCTCAGTCATGGGCGTACGGCCGGGACAGGTAGCGGCCGATCTGGGATCCGGTGACCTTGCCATCCGACAGGACGCGATGGCCCCGGACGAACGTGTCGGTGACACGGGCCGTCAGCTCGAAGCCCTCGAACGGCGTGTACTCCTGGGTGGACTCGGAGTCGGCCGCCCGCACCGTCCAGGTGTGGTCCGCGTCGACCAGGGCCACGTCGGCGTCGTAGCCGGGCGCGATGGCCCCCTTGCCGCGCAGGCCGTACCGCCTCGCGGGGTTCCAGGACGTCAGAGCGGCGATACGCCCGTACGACAGCCCCCGCTTGCGCCCTTCGCCCACCATCCCGGGCAGCAGGTACTCGGCGCCGCCGAAGCCCGACTTTGCGAGGAACACATCGTCCCTGGGGTCGCCGAACTTCAACTCGTCCCGGCAGCAGGCATGGTCGCTGACGACCCAGTCGACCGTTCCGTCCAGGACGTACTCCCACAGCGCCTCGACGTCCTCCCGGGGACGCAGCGGCGGGTTGACCTTGCCGCCGATGCCGGACGCGGTGTCGATGTCGGCCAGCAGGTGCCCGACGGTCACCTCGCGGCGGAAGTCGATGTGCGGGAACGCCCGCGACATCCGCACGGCGGCGTCCACGGCCTTGCGGGACGACAGGTGCAGCAGGTTGATGGTCGGCAGGCCCGTCTCGTGCGCCAGGTAGGCCGCGATGGAGACGGCCAGCCCCTCCGAGTGCGGCGGGCGGGACGCGCTGTAGGCGGCCAGCCCGGTGAGGTCGCCGGCCTCCTCCACCAGCCTGGTGTAGGCCGTCATGATCTCGGCGGTCTCGCAGTGCAGCGACACCGAGATCTCGTCCGCCAGCTCGGGGAACCGCTCGCGGGCGGCCTGGGCGCCGCGCATCACGAACTCGAAGTGCGCGTAGTCGTACCGCTCGCCCTCCGGGATCATCAGGAACGAGCTCTGGTCGGACGAGCGGCCGTGCAGCCCGTGACCGCCGTAGAACATGAAGATCTTGAACGAGGTGACGCCGTGCCGCTCGATGAGGTCGGGGATCTCCTCGATGTGGCGGCTCGACATGGGCGCCAGGTGGAAGGCGTAGTCGACGTGCGCCCGTCCCTGTGCGGCCTCCAGCACCTCGGGGAAGAAGTCGGCGTAGTCGCCGCCCTTGTTGAGGTAGTACTGGCCGGTCCGCATGTAAGTGATGGCCGAGGTCACCCCGCCCTGCGCGCAGGCGCGGCTCTCGGACACCGTGTCGTCGGCGAGCGGGTTGTAGATGCCCCAGTGCTGATGGGCGTCCACCACACCGGGGAACGCGAGGCGGCCCTTGCCGTCGACCACCTCGGGGACGCCGTCGACCGGGATGCCGGGCGCGACCGTCACGATGCGCCCGGCGGCGATGCCGATGTCGGCGGGGGCCGGGTCGTCGGCGTCGTGGGTGACGACCCGGACGTTCTTGATCACAAGGTCGTGGGTGCTCACGGGGTCTCCTCCAATGTCGCGGCTGCGAGCTCGGTCAACGGGCCGAGCAGGGGTTCGGCGGCCCGCGGGAGCCCTTCCAGCCCGCGCACCCGCCGGACCACCGTGGCGGCGGCGTCCTCCGGCAGCCACCCGGCGGTGTTGTCGCGGAACTTGCGGATCAGCTCCGCGTCGGACAGGGGACGGTCGGGGCCGCCCCGGTTGGTGAGGGCCTCGTGCCGCCACACCCGTCCCTCGGTGTCCCGGACGGTCAGCACCGCCGGGAACCGCATCGGGAAGATCTCGGTGCATCGCCTGTCGGCCACCACCTCGACCCGGGCCATCAGAGCGCGGCGGCGCGGGTCGCGGGCCAGCTCGTCGGTGTAGTCGGTCAGCGCGGCGCCCAGCCCGCCCCCGCCCAGCAGCCCGACCGCCACCGCGTACGGGCCGCTGAACTGGGCCTGGTAGCCGGTCTCGGGGGCGCGTTTGACCTCGATCGGCTGCCCGATCGTCCGGATGACCGGGGCCGGGACGCCCAGCGTCACCGACTCGACCTTCTCCGGCGGCAGGCCCTTCTCTCGAAGCGCGATCGCGGCGTCCACGGCGGCGTGGGTGAAGTGGTTGGCCGGATACGGCTTGAAGAAGATCCCCGGAACGTGCCACTCGGTGCCGAGCCCGCCGGTGATCTCCTTGGCGTCGAACCGGCCGCGCAGGAACGCCTCGAAGAAGCCGAACCGTCCCTCCAGCACGGTCGGCGGACCGGTGAAGCCGCGCCGCACCAGGTCGGCGGCCGTGACGGCGGAGTGCGCGGCCCAGCCGCAGTGCAGCCGCTTGACGGTGCCGCCGGTCCGGTTGGCCTCGATCAGCCCCGACGCCATGGACGCGGCGACTCCCAGGCAGTCCAGCAGCCGGTCCTGCGAGAGCCCCATCAGGACGCCCGCCGCGACGGCCCCGCCGAGGGCACCGCAGATGGACGTGGCGTGCTGCCCGTGCTCGAAGAAGATCGAGTTGCCCGCCTCGGCATCGTAGCCCGCCATGCCGATCCGGACGCAGATCTCAAGGCCGAGCGCGACGGCCCTGATCAGCTCCCGTCCGTCCGCGCCGGTCAGCTCGGCGGCGGCCAGCGCGGCCGGGACGACGCACGCGCTGGGGTGCAGGACGGACGGCAGGTGCGTGTCGTCGTAGTCCAGCGAGTGCGCCAGGACCCCGTTGGCGAGCGCGGCCTGCGCGGCCGGGACCTTGCCCGGGCCGCCGCCGACGACCTGGGCCTGCGCGGCACCGCCCTGGTCGCGGACGTACGCGACGATGGCCTTGCTGGTGGGAAGGCCCTGCGAGGCGACGCACAGGCCGAGGATGTCCAGCACCCGCCGGCGGACGCTGTCCACGACCTCCGGCGGCAGGTCGCCGAAGGTCGTCTCGGCGGCGAACCGCGCCAGAACGACGGCAAGGGGCTCCTGCTCACCCATCGGCGCCCTCCCCGGTGTGGCCCACGAGGGCGAGCGGGCGGACAGGCGACCCGGTGGCGCCGACCAGCGGCAGCGGCGACAGCACGAACGTGAACTCGTGCACCCCGGCGGCGGCCAGACCCTCCAGGTCGAGCGTCTCGATGATGTAGATGCCGGACTCCACCAGCAGCACCCGATGGGCGGGCAGCAGGCTGTGGCCCTGGCCCGGCGGGAGGCGTTCGAACGCGATGGTGTCGGCCCCGGCGGCGTGCACGTCGCGGCTCGCCAGCCAGCGCGCGCCGTCCTCCCCCACGCCGGGGACGCCGCTGTCGGCGCCGACGTAGGTGGCGGGGTCGGGCGCGTCGAAGAGACGCCCCCACCCGCTGCGGATCAGCACGACATCGCCCGCGCCCGGCGAGGTGCCCTGCCGCTCCACCGTCCGGTCGAGGTCGGCCGGGGTGATCTCGTAGCCGGGTGCGCAGGAGTCCAGGCCGAGCGCGGCCGGCACGTCCAGCAGCACGCCACGGCGGACCATCGGCTCGATGGTGTGCACGCCGTGTTCCAGGTACCGGCCGCCCACGCCCGCCTGTGCCGCGTCGGCGCCGCCATAAAGCCGCCCGTCCTGGGACACGTGCGCCAGCGCGTCGATGTGCGTGCCGACATGCGTGCCCATGACGAGCATGTCGTTCGCGGCCGACGCCCCGTCCGCGCGGACCCGGTCGCCGTGCCTGCGCGGCAGCGTATGCCAGTACGCCGGATGGTTGGGCGACTGCGGCATGCCGATGAACAGCGGACGGCCCAGGTCGTGCACGTCCACGCCGCCGCGCAGTGCCTCCAGGAGCGGGTCCGCCGGGCCGCCGTGTCCGGCCCGTGGGAGCGCCCGCGTCGTTTCACTCACGTTCGTCTCGATTCTCGGTCGCTTGCGTTGCCCTCGGATGCCGACAGGTTCGGCGCGACCGTGGCCGTCCTTGGAACGGCCGTGCCCCGCCGGTCGCGCCGCTCATCCGGTGGTCTCGGCGTCCCGCTCGTGGGCACCGTCGATCGTTCCTGCGTTGCCGGGTCGGCGGGTGGTCACAGTTCCTCCAGAGCGATGAGCGGCGACCGGGCCGGGGCCATGCCGGCCGGGCCGTTGTCCGGGTTCTTCTCGCCCCATGGCCCGTAGGTGATCCTCATGCGGTGAGCAGCCCCCCAAGAACCTGAAGGTCTGACTTTTCGGCAGTCAGGCCCTTGTATGGGCGAGATATTCCGCTTAGCGTAACGGCGTTCCAATCCCCAACGAAAGGGGGGGTCGATCCGTGGACCAGAACGCGCCTCCCGCGGGACCCGCCTACCGGGCCCTCGCGCTACAGACCAGGACCGAGGCCGTCAACGGGCTGTCGCCCGCCGCGGCGCGCGAGGCGATGGCCGCGTCCATCGCCCGGATCGGCGCCGAGGTCGCCGCCGCCAAACGCTGGGTCGGCCCCGACCTGCGCCTGGTCGTCCTGCCCGAGTACGTGCTCAGCGGCTTCCCCATGGGCGAGCCGATCGAGCGCTGGCGGGACATGGCCGCGCTCGCCCCGGACGGACCCGAGGACGAGGCGCTGAGCGGCCTGGACGGCGCCGCCCCCGAACGCGCGTGGTTCGACCGCAGGCAGCGCGAATCGATCGCCCGCCTGACCGACGACTCCTGACAGAGGGGAGCGGGAACTTCGATGGGATCGCTCCGCGAGGACATGCCGCTGCTCGCCCGGCACGAGGGCCGGTGGAAGGGCACCTACACCTACGTCGACGCCGAGGGAACGGTCACCGACCGGCACGAGTCGCTGCTGACCTGCACCCTCCCCGAGGGCAAGGACCACGACTACCACCAGGTCAACGAGTACACCTGGCCCGACGGCCGCACCGAGACGCATGTCTCCCCCGGCGTCTACCGGGGCGGCGGCCGCTGCGTGTTCGACACCGACCGGCTGCGCGGCGAGTTCTGGCAGCTCGACGACCAGGTCATCTACCTGAACTGGATGTACAAGGCCGAGGGCGAGGACCTGCGGCTGTTCGAGCTGATCCACCTCAGCGCGGACGGCCGCAGGCGCAACCGGGTGTGGCAGTGGATCCGGGACGGCGTCTGCTACCAGCGCACCCTGATCAACGAGACCAGGATCACCTGATCATTCCGAGGCCCGCCGGGCGAGCGCGCGGGTGCGGTCGATGCTGGTGTAGGTCTCGCGCAGGTTCTCCAGGTGGGCGTGGCACGCCTCGCGGGCGCCCTGCTCGTCGCGCGCCTCGATCCGGTCGAGGATGTCGCGGTGGTCGCGGTCGACGCCGTACCAGAACCGGTCCGGGGCGTCCTGGCGCAGGAACCGCTCGTTGAGCACCCGGAACACCGGCTGCGTGAGGACCTCCAGGAACGGGTTGTCCGCCAGCTTCAGCAGGACGGCGTGAAAGTGCCGGTTCGGGGCGAAGATCTCGACGGGGTCGACGGAGCCCGGGTCGAACAGCGAGCCCCGCAGCTCGGCCCGGCCCTCGTCGTCCGCGCGGACGGCGGCCAGCCCGGCGGCGGGCACCTCCAGCATCTCCCGGATCTCCAGCAGCTTGCCGACCGTGATCCGGGTGTCCGAGGCGAGCAGGTTGAGGCTGGTCGCGAGGTACTCGGTGATCTGGTCGGGCTGCGGGTAGGCCACGAAGCTGCCGCCCGCCACGCCGCGCGTGGTGGTGATGAGGTTCTGGCTCGCCAGCAGCCGCAGCGCCTCGCGCACGGTGCTGCGGCTGACCCCGTGCTCGGCCGACAGCTCGGGCTCGACCGGCAGCCGGTCGCCGGGCTTGTACTCCCCGGCGAGGATGCGGTCGCGCAGCTCGGCCGCGATCCCGGCGTAGGCGGGGAGCGGGGCGGTCGGCCGGTCGGGTCCTCTGTCGGCGGTCACACTGATCATCGTAAACGTCAGACTTTCCAGCGGCCAGGCATTGACGCACTGGCCTCGCACTCGGCAAGCTCTCTATAAGCCATACGGAATCTTATTCCGATGATCGGAACATGGAGGTGACTCGTGGCACTGTCCCCGGGCGGTGCGCCGCTCACGATGGCCGGTGGCGTGCGCGAGTTCGCCGCCGCCACGCCGGGCACCGTCGCGCTGATCGAGGGCGGGCGGAGCCTGACCTACCGGGCGCCCGCCGTCCTGAAGGAATGGGTGATGGACGCGTTCCCGCACGCCGGGGTACACGAGCTGTACGGCTCCACGGAGGCGGGCGTCGTCACCAACTGCCGTCCGCACGACGCCGACCGCACCGGGTCGGTGGGCCGGCCCTGGTACATGACGGAGATCCGGATCGTGGACGACGCCGGAAACCCCGTCGGCCCCGGTGAGCGGGGCGAACTGTTCAGCCGCTCCCCGTTCCTGATGAACGGCCAGCTCATCCGCATGCGCAGCCGCCCGTCCTTGCCGTCGCCGTGGACGTCGTAGTCGATGACCCCGGCGACCTGGACGAGCGTGTCGGGCTCGAACAGGTACGGGCCCTCGATCCAGCGGAAGCCGTCGATCCGAATCGGCGCCTGGAAGTACGCGCGCCAGCCCCGCTCGATGCGGTCGCCGCCACGGGTCGTCCAGCGCGGCCCCTCAGGGAAGACGTAGGCGTCGGGCTCGGCGGAGAACGCGTCGAGCACGGCGTCGAGGTCCCGGTCGATGACGGCTTGCAGCATTCCCTCGACGGCTGCGAGCGGAGTCTCCATGGCATTCTCCATCAGAGCGGGTCCCGCGGAGCGGAACGGCTTTACACTGGTGAAACGGGCCGTGGTCGCGCGCCTGCTCCATGTTCCGGTTCGCCCGGTGACAGCTCGGGATCGGGAAGGATCCACCCCCATGACCAGCACTGCCGACGTCGGCGAGGTCCCCGTGCCCAAGCAGGAACGGAACGGCGGGCGCGGCGGCGGGCAGACGACGGCCACGGTGGAGCGCGCGGCCGACGTCCTGATGTTCTTCGCCGAGCAGCGGTCGCGGACCCTCGGGGTCACCGAGGTCGCCAACGCGCTCAAGCTGTCCAAGGCCGCCGTGCACCGCATCCTCACGTCGCTGCGCCGGCACGGCCTGATCGAGTTGGACGAGTCGTCGCGGCGGTACTCGCTCGGCATCGGCGCGATGAAGCTCGGCATGGCGTACCTGGAGCGGATGGACGTGCGGACGGTCGCGCGTCCCGAGCTGGTCGCGCTGTCGGAGCGCACGGCCGAGACCGCGACGCTGTCGGTGCGTTCCGGCTGGACCCGCTCCTACATCGACCAGGTGACGCCGCGCCGCGAGCTCATCATGTCGGTGACGCTGGGCGTCCCCTATCCGCTGCACGCGGGCGCGTCCTCCAAGGCGTTCCTGGCGTTCCTGCCGGACGAGGAGATCGAGCACTACCTGTCGCAGCCGTCGCTGGAGCAGCTCACCCCGGCCACCATCACCAACGTCCCCCGGTTGCGGCGCGAGATCGAGGAGATCCGTGCCCGCGGCCATGCCCGCTCCACCGCGGAACGGCAGGCGGGCGCGGCGTCCGTGGCCGCCCCGATCCTGGACCAGAGCGGGCGGCCCATCGCCGTCGTGAGCGTCAGCGGCCCGATCGAGCGGTTCCTTGAGGACACCGACGCCCACGCGGCCGCGCTGCTGCGCACGACGCGCCTGCTGTCGGAGCGCTTCGGTCATCGTCCGGAGTGAGCGTGCCATCCGGGTTCAGTACGCGGTGGTGCCGGGCTTGACCACGCCGAGCACCGCGGCGGCGACCACCAGCGCCCAGATGAGCAGGACATAGGGGATGCTGCCCTGGACGGCTCCCCGGATGTCGCGTTCGACCTCCGGGCTGCTTCCCTTGGCGAGCAGCGTGCCCCAGGCGGCGCCGAACGGCCGCAGCCTCACCCGGATCATCAGGCCCCCGGCGATGCACAGCGCGTACGCGGCGACCTTGCCGGCGAGCCACTTGGGGTTGGACGTGACGCCGAACGGCTCCTCCGCCACGAAGGTGTAGGCGGCGGCGCCGAGCAGGCCGGCGACGAGCGCGCCTCGTACGGCGAAGTCGGTGCGGTGGACGGCGTCGCCGAACCGGCCGGGCCGCCTCCGGTAGTCGGCGATGACCAGCCACAGCCAGGCGAGCGACAGCACCCATACGGCGGCCGGCGGCAATCCGTAGAAAAGGTCGCGGCCCAGCTCGTCGGCGGCCATCAGCGTGACGCCGCTCGGCAGGAACAGCACCAGGCAGATCCGCGGTGACATGTCCACCACGTGCATGACCTTCACGGCGACGCCCCGCGCCTCGGCGGACAGCTCCGGCTTGAGGATGAACCGGCTGGCGTAGAAGACGCCCAGGTCACCGCCCAGCCAGTAGGCGAACAGGATGATGTGCAGCAGGATCGCCCAACTGTGCAGCGTCCAGCCGTGCGTGCCGACCACGGGTCCTCTGTCATGGCGCTAAAACGTCAGACTTATTCGTACCATCATTCTCCCCGTGGCGGAACATCGTCACATTAATCGGAACATGCTCTTGGGAGGCGTCCATGGGACGACCGATCGGCGTGCGCGACCCACGCACCGGCGCGATCGACCACACCCTCGTCTGCGCCGACGCCGCGGAGGTCGGCGCCGCGGCGGAACGGGCGCGCGCGGCGCAGCCCGGATGGCTGGCCCTAGCTGGGGCCGGTCATCTCCGCCGCGCAGATCGGGATCATCGAGGACCATCTCGCCGACGCCGTCGCCCGGGGCGCCACCGTCCACTGCGGCGGCGAGGTGCGCGTCCTGGGCGGCGGCGCGTACGTCGAGCCGACCGTCCTGACCGGCGTCGACCACGGCATGCGGGTCATGCGGGAGGAGACGTTCGGCCCATCCTGCCGGTCATGCCGTTCGCGGACGCCGACGAGGCCGTGGCGCTGGCCAACGACAGCGAGTACGGCCTGTCGGCCGCCGTGTTCGCGTCCACCACCGAGGCCGCCATGGAGATCGGGCTGCGGCTGGAGGCGGGCGGCATCAGCGTCAACGACGCGTCCCTCACCGGCTTCGTGATGGACGGCGAGAAGAACGCCTTCAAGTCCTCCGGGCTCGGCGGATCGCGGATGGGTCCCGCGTCCATCCGGCGCTTCTACCGGCAGCGCTCCTTCCTGATCCGCGATCCGCAGGACCGGGCTCCCTGGTGGTTCGCGTGAGCCAGGCGTGCCTGACCTGGAGCTCGATCCCGGCCGGGCCGCGCAGCGTGGTGTCGTCCAGGCGCGTCGCCCCCGCCTTGACCAGGTCGTCCAGGGTCGCCCCCGGGATCGTCGGACGCGAACACCAGGCGGCGCAGGCCGAGCGGGGACGCGGTGCGGTCCGCCGCCTCCACGCCGCGGAACGACATGATCTCCAGCCGGGCGGGCGGGTGGCCGCGCGCGACCAGGAACGTCAGCCGCAGCGCCGCGCCCTCCGGCATGCCGGTCATCCGGTCGAACGGGTCGCCCGACATCTCGCCCTCGAACAGGACCTCCAGGCCGCCCGCCCCGGTGAAGAAGGCGACGGCCGCGTCATGGTCGTCCGGGACGAGCACGGCGGTGTGCAACTCGCCGTGCAGGCGCCGCGCGTCGCGTTCGAGAGCGGGGCTCGGACGGTGCGCGGCGCCAGCCCGCGGAATCGTCCACCAGACGCCGTCCGCGCCCAGCGCGACGAACTCGCTGAGCGTCGCGGCACCGTAGGGGTAGGTCACGCGGTCGCGGGACGTGCCGCCCGCGGCGTCGATCGCGGCGGCGGTCCGCTCCAGGTCGCGGGAGTAGATGCCGAGCAGCCGCGGCCCGATGTCCCAGATCCGGGGGCCGGGGTCGCGGGGGCGCCGGGCGCGGCGGCGAGCCGGAGCCGGCCGGTCGGCGATCCCGCGACGCCCAGCAGCGCGCCGCCCGCGTCCCGTTCGAGGACGTCCAGGCCGAACGCCCGGGTGTGGAAGTCGATGGACGCGGCCGGATCGCAGGTGGCGACCACGGCCTCGATGACCGCTCCGAGCGGCATGGGCAACCTCCGAGTACGCGCCGGGTCCTTGCGCCCGCCCCGCACGGACGAGCACCATGAACCGACCATACTGAAACACAGTTCCTCATTGCGGAACATAGAGGGTGACATGCGCCGAACCCAGCGGTACGACCTCGTCATCATCGGAGCCGGCACCGGGGGCATCCCCTGCGCGATCGAGGCCGCGGCGCTCGGCGCCCGCGTGCTGCTGGTCGAGAAGGACTCCAGGATCGGCGGCACCCTGCACACCCACCGGCGGCCACATGTCGGCGGCGGGCACCAGGCGCCAGCGCGAGCGCGGCATCGAGGACTCCGTCGAGGCGCACCTGGCCGACATCGAGCGGATCAGCGGCGGCACCGCCCGCGCCGACCTGGTCGAGCTCGCCGCCCGCCACGCGCCCGAGACCATCGAATGGCTGGCCGACCAGGGCTTCGAGTTCGCACCCGAGACGCCCCGGCTCGTCTACGGCCACGAGCCCTACGGCGTCCCCCGCACCTACTACGGCAAGGACGCCGGGCTGTCGATCCTCGCCGTCCTCAAGCGCCTGCTGGACGAGCAGATCGCGGCGGGACGGGTCGAGCTGTGGCAGCGCAGCACCGCCTTCTCCCTCACCGAGGCTTCCAGTGAGTCCCCCCGCGTCGGCGTCCTCCGCTCGGGCGTGGACGAGGTCGAGGTGTCGGCCCCGGCGATCGTGCTCGCCACCGGCGGCTTCGCGTCGGACGCCGACCTGTTCCGGGAGCTGGAAGGCGGAACGCTGGTCAGCGCCGCGCATCCCACGTCCACCGGCGACGGCCTGGTCATCGCGCGGGAGGCGGGCGCGGCGATCGCCGGGCAGGGCCAGTATCTGCCGACCTTCGGCGGCCTCCCCCACCCCACGACGCCCGGCAAGGCGTTCTTCGAGGAGCGCCCCCTGCTCGTCGCCACCGAACGCCTCCCCTGGGAGATCTACGTCGACCGGCACGGACTCCGCTTCGTCGCCGAGGACGAGCCGAGCATCGACACCAAGGAACGCAGGCTCGCCACGTCCACGGAGGGGACCTTCTGGACCGTCTTCGACGACAGGGCCCGGCGCAACTCCGTCCCCATGGTCGTCGGCTGGAGCCCCGAGGACGTCCTGTCCAAGGCGGGCGTCCGCGCCGACGTTCACAAGGCCGACACGCTTCCCGAACTGGCCGCGCTGGCCGGCATCGACCCGGACGGCCTCACCGCCACCGTGGCGCGTTACAACACGGCCGTCGCCGAGGGACGGGACCCGGAGTTTGGCCGCACCCACCTACCCGCGCCCATCGCCGAGCCGCCTTTTTCGCCATGGAGAACCACGCCATCACCCTGGTCACCTTCGCCGGGCTGGACGTCGACGAGCACCTCCGCGTCCGCCGCACCGACGGCACCCCCATGGCGGGCGTGTACGCCCTGGGCGAGGTGATCGGCGCCGCCGCCACCTGCGGGAACAGCTTCTGCGGCGGCATGCTCGTCACCCCCGCCCTCACCTTCGGCCGCCTCCTGGGCCGCCGCCTGGCACGTGCTCACTCCCCGTCCGCCGGCTGACGGCCCGCACCGGCCGGCCCAGGGCCGGACGCGGCGGCTCCAGCCGCGCCTCCGGCATCCTGGCGGTACGGAACGAGGCGACCCGCTGCGCCGCACGGACCTCGACGGCCATCCGCGCCGGTTCCCCGGGTGACTGCCGCGCCCCGTGCAGCACCTTGACCGCCACCCGGGTCCCGTCCGGCCCGTAGGCGTCGTAGACCACGCCCCGGCGGCCAGTCGGCCCGACGTGCGGAAACCACCCGCGGTTTGGAGACGAGGCGCCTCGGCCTGGAAAAGGGCGTTGTCAGACTTTGGCGAGGGGCGTCACGTACGTCCGGACGTCGTCGAGGATCTTTCCGGCGGCCGTGACACCGATGCCGGTCATCCAGATCTCGTCGTCCACGACCTTGACGTGCCCGTCCTTCACGGCGCCCAGCTTCTTCCACAGCGGGCCGGCGGTCACCGTCGACAGCCGCTCGGCGGCCTTCTGCCCGAACGCGCTGACGAAGATGAAGTCGCCGTCGACCTGGTCGATCCGTTCCGGGCTGATCGGGGCGAACCTGCGGTCGTCCCTGCCCTCCAGCAGTTGGGCCTTCGGGCGTCCCAGGCCGATGTCGTTCAGCACGATCCCGGCGAACGACTCGGGCCCGTACTGGCGGATCTCATCGGGGCGGAAGCGGATGAGGCTGATCTTCAACGCGGCCGGGTCGCCGAGCTGCCGGCCCAGTTGCTTGGCCTGTGCCTCGTACTGCTGGAGCTTCTGCCGGCCCTCGTCCTTCTTGCCGACCGCCTCGGCGTCGAGCTGGAAGTTCTCCTTCCAGGTGATCCCGACCCTCTCGGTGAACACCGTGGGGGCGATCTTCGCGAGTTCGGCGTAGAACTTCTCCTGGCGGAACTTCGACCCCAGGATCAGGTCGGGCTTGAGCGCGGCGATCGCCTCCAGGTCGGGCTGTTGGAGCGTGCCAACGGACTTCACCTTGGCGAACTCGGGGCCCAGGTACTTGGGCATGCCGGACGCCTGGTCCGGCAGCGCGGCGCCGACCGGGGTGAGCCCGAGGGTGTAGAGGCTGTCCAGCTTGTCCTGGTCAAGGACCACGATGCGCTTCGGGTGCTCGGGCACCCGGGTCTCGCCCATGGCGTGCTTGACAGGACGGGTCGGTCCGTCGGCCGTGTCGGCGCCGCCGCCTCCGCACGCGGTCAAGGCGAGCCCGCTCGTCACCGCGATGGCCAACGTCATGCCAAGCCGTCGCGTGAGTGAAGGGAATATCACAGTCATCCTCCGTCTGTCCTGTTATGCCGGAGCGTCCGGCACCACCATCGGCGCCCCTGTGGCGGGGCAGGGCACCACGACGCCGGCCAGGCCGAACACGTCGGCCAGGCACTCGGCGTTCATCACCTCGGCAGGGGTGCCCTGGTCCACCACCCGCCCGGCCTTCATGACGACGAGATGGTCGGCGTAGCGGCACGCCTGGTTGAGGTCGTGCAGTACGGCGATCACCGTTCGGCCGCCGTCCCGGTTCAGCCGCCGCAGCAGATCGAGCACCTCGATCTGGTGGGCGAGGTCCAGGTAGGTGGTCGGTTCGTCGAGAAGGAGCGCGTCGGTGTCCTGCGCGAGCGTCATGGCGATCCACACCCGCTGCCGCTGCCCGCCCGACAGGGCGTCCACGGCCCTGTCCCGCAGGTCGGTCAGGCCGGTGAGGGCCAGCGCGAGCTCGACCGCCGCCGAGTCCTGCGTACTCCACTGCCGGAACCAGCGCTGGTACGGCTGCCGTCCGCGCGCCACCAGGTCGGCCACGCTGATCCCCTCCGGGATGACCGGACTCTGCGGGAGCACGCTCATCCGGCGGGCCAGCTCGCGGGTGGGGAGGCCGTGCACGTCGGCGCCGTCGATGAGCGCGGCGCCGTGGCGCGGGGACAGCAACCGCGCGAGGGTCCGCAGCAGCGTGGACTTCCCGCACGCGTTCGGGCCGATGACCACGGTGAACGCACCGGCCGGGAGCTCCAGGTCCAGGCCCTCGATGACGAGCCGGTCGCCGTATCCGACGCTGAGGTCGCGGGCGGCCAGCCGTACGGGGTCGCGTGCCTCCGTCCTGGTCTCGGTCCGGACGTCATCGGTCGTCATCGGGTCCTCCGCAGGAGCAGCCAGAGCAGATAGGGGCCGCCGAGGACGGCGGTCAGCACGCCGACGGGAAGCTGGACGGGCGCGAACGCGGTACGTGCGACGAGGTCCGCGAGCACCGTCAGCAGCGCTCCGGTGACCGCGGCACAGGCCAGTGGCGGACGCTCGGCACGGACGGTGCGCCGGGCGAGCTGGCCCGCGGCCAGGGCCACGAAGTCGACGGCGCCCGCCTGCGAGATGGCCAGCGCGGCGAGCAGCACCGCGATCGCGCCCAGCGCGAGACGCCGCCGCTCCACACGGACGCCCAGGCCGCGGGCCACGTCGTCGTCCAGTCCCGTGGTGCCCGTCGCCCGGCCCGCCCACAGCAGGGCCGGCAGCAGCACGACCAGCGGGACCAGCAGGACGCGGGCCTCGTCGTATCCCGTCCCCGCCAGGCTGCCCGCCAGGAAGATCTGCGCCCGTTGCCCGTCGATCGGGTCGGCCCCGACGATGAAGACCTCGGTGAGCGCCTTCGCCGCCATGGCGACGGCGATGCCGCACAGGACGAAACGCTCCGCGGCCAACCCGTACCGCAGCGACACCAGGAACACCACGACGGCCGCCCCGAGCCCGCCCAGCAGCGCGAGCGGCCCCAGCCAGGCGGCGCCCACACCCGCGCTGACCGCGATGGTGGCCGCGAGACCGGCGCCCTGGCTGATGCCGACGACGTCCGGGCTGGCCAGAGGGTTGCGCGCGATGGACTGGAGGAGCGCCCCGGACAGTCCGAACAGGGTCCCGACGGCGAGCGCCACCACGAGGCGGGGCAGCCGCAGGTTCTGGACGACGACGGTGAAGGGGCCGTCGCCCGCGAGCGCGCGGATGACCTCGCCCGGCGCGATGTACGTGCTGCCGACACCGAGCGAGAGCACCGCCGCGGCCGCGGTGAGCACGGTCAGGACGAGGAACACGACGGCCGCGCGGTGGCGCAGCACGAAGGTCATCGGGCCGGCGGCCAGGACGGTGCTGCCCGCCGCCGGATAGGCCGTTCTCACGCGGTCACCGTCCGTCCGCGACGGACCAGCAGGATCAACAGCGGCGCGCCGATGAGGGCGGTGACGACCCCGGCCTTGACCTCGGCGGGCGGCACGACCACCCGGCCGATCACGTCCGCGGTGAGCAGGAGGGCGGGACCGAGCAGCAGCGAGACCGCCATCACCCAGCGGTGGGCGGCGCCGACCAGCCCGCGTGCCAGATGCGGCACGGCGAGCCCGACGAATCCGACCGGCCCGGCGGCGGCGACCGCGGCGCCGGCCAGCACGACCGCCGCGACGGCGGCGACCATGCGCACCCTGTCCACATCGCGGCCGAGCCCCCGGGCGACGTCATCGCCCAGGGCGAGCGCGTCAAGGCCGCTCGCGACGCCGAAGGCCATCACGGCACCGGCGGCCACGAACGGCAGGACCCACAGCGCGACCTCGCCCGTCCGCCCCGCCAGGGACCCGACCGCCCAGAACCGGTACTGGTCGAAGGTCTGGGTGTTGAGGGTGAGAACGGCGATCACCACACCGGTCAGGGAGGCGTCCAGGCCCGCCCCGGCCAGCGCCAGCGTGACCGGGGAGGCCCCGTCCCGGGTGCGTGCCGCGACCGCGTAGACGAAGGCGCCCGCCAGCGCGGCGCCCGCGACGCCGAACCAGATGTAGGACCGCAGCGTGGTCAGCCCGAGAACGCTGATCGCCACGACCACGCCCAGCGAGGCGCCCGACGAGACACCCATGATCCGTGGATCGGCCAGCGGATTGCGCGTCAGCGCCTGCATCAGCACCCCCGCCACGGCCAGAGCGGCACCGGCGGCCACGCCGACGATCGTCCGGGGCACCCGCAGCGAACGCACGATCAAGGTCTCGTCGTCGTTGCCGGAATGCAGGAGGGCGTGCAGCACGTCGCCGGGCGCGATGCCCCGGCTGCCCGCCGCCAGGCTCGCCAGCGCCGCGGCCACCAGCAGCACGGCCGAACCCGTCAGCACGGCCAGCCGCTTGCGCGTCCCCGCCACTCGCCACCTGCCGTTCCCCGATTCGACCAAACGACTTAGGTTAGGCAGACCTAATCGCGGCGCGATCTTAGAGGACGATGGTCGTGTCCTACAAGTCCGCACATGTCACAGGCTGGACCGGGGTGTGGCGGGGTACCGATCAAGCCAGGGGCCTCGCACCCGGAAAAGGGACCTTCGGCCCTGGCCGGAGATCTGTGCGACGGGCAAGGTGGCTCCGGTCGTGTGCGTGGCCGTGTGGGGTGGTCCCGCGATGAGGAGGCGAGCGATGCCCGGTGACGAGCGGTACCGGTCATGGGCGATGGCGGGGCGCGCGTACGAGGTCGTGTCCCGCCGATCCGCGGCACCGGGCGAGATGACGCTCACGCTGCGCCCTGACCACGGTCACACCGGTCATGCCGAGCCCGCCGTCGCGGCCCTTCCGGGGCAGTACTGGGTCCTCCGTACGGCCACCGGCATGCGCCTGCCGGTGGTGGGCGCCCACGCGCCCGAGGGTCCGCTGGAGCTCACCACGGTACGGGTGCCGTGCGGGCCCCCACCGGCCCAGGTGGGCGAGCGCGTCATGGTGCGCGGCCCGTTCGGCAGCGGCTGGGACCTGGAGATCGCGGCCGGCCGGACGGTGCTGTGCGTCGCCTGGGAGTCCCGGCTGGGACTGCTGAGATCGGCGGTGGACCAACTGGTCGCCTCCCACCCCCGGCACGCCGGCCTGCGGATCTGGGTGGGCGGGCGCACCCCTCCGGTGGCCTCGTCCCGCGCCGACCTGAACCGGTGGGCCCTGCACGGAGCGGACGTCACGGTCGTCTCCGGCGGCGATGTCGCGATGACCGAGGCCGCCCGCCGACTGGACTTCTCCCCGGAGGCCGGCGTGGCGCTGCTCGCCGGTCCTCTCCCCATGATGAACGCGACCGCCGAGGCGCTGGTCCGGCACGGCGTACCGGCGGGACGGATCCAGCTCGCCACCCATCGGCTCATCCGGTGCACCAACGGGCGATGCGGCAACTGCCGGGTCAGGGACAAGGGCCACCCCCTCTTCGCCTGCCAGAACGGACCCGTGATCGGCTACGACCTGCTGACCGCGCCGTCACAGGGATAGCCCCCGCCCCGGGATCGGCCCGGCGTTACTCCGTGGATGCCACGGGAAGGGACCTCCCACGTGGAATCGCATAGAGGGGGGTCACGATGAGTGTCCTGGAACGCTGGGAGCCGAGGCATCTGTTCCCTGATCTGTTCGACTGGCTGGACTCGGCACGTCCCGGCTTCAGCCAGGCCATCCGGGTCGAGGACTACTCCGAGAACGGCACCTACGTCATCCGCGCCGAGCTTCCCGGCATGGACCCCGACAAGGACGTCGAGATCACCGTGTCCGAGGACGTGCTGCACATTCACGCCGAAAGGCGCGAGGAGACGAAGGAACCCCGCCGCTCGGAGTTCCGTTACGGTTCCTTCGACCGGTCCCTGGTACTGCCCGCCAAGGTCAAGGCCGAGGACATCAAGGCGTCCTACGACAAAGGCGTCCTGACGGTGCGGGTTCCGATGCCACAGGACACCCAGAAGGAGCCCAAGCGGGTTCCCATCGAGAAATAGCGGCCGCCCCGCGTGGGTCGCGCCATCCGGGCACCGGGCCGTACCAGGCCCGGTGCCCTTCACCCCTGCCCCCAGCCCCGGAACGAGGGACCCAGCATGGTCAGCGACAACTCCACCAGGCTCGCCGTGCTCATCGACGCCGACAACACCCGTCCCACGATCATCGAGGGGCTGCTGGCCGAGGTCGCCAAGTACGGAACCGCCCACGTCAAACGCGCCTACGGAGACTGGACCGGCACCGGGCTCAAAGGCTGGAAGGACCATCTGCTGGCCCAGTCCATCCAGCCGATCCAGCAGTTCGCCTACACCTTCGGCAAGAACGCCACCGACGCGGCGATGGTCATCGACGCGATGGACCTGCTGTACTCGGAGCGTTTCGACGGGTTCTGCATCGTCTCCAGCGACAGCGACTTCACCCGCCTGGCCGCGCGGATCCGCGAGTCCGGCCTGACCGTCTACGGGTTCGGCGAGCACAAGACGCCCAAGCCGTTCGTGGCGGCGTGCGACAAGTTCATCTACATCGAGAACCTCACCGCGCCCGACGGTGGGGCGCCGGCGCCCGCCCGCCAGGCCGCCAAACTCAAGGCCGACACCGCGCTGGTGCGCCAGCTCCGCAACGCCGTGGAGGCCGCCTCGGACGATGACGGCTGGGCCCCGCTGGCCTCGGTCGGCCACATCATCACCAAACAACAACCGGACTTCGACTCCCGCACCTACGGCTACACCAAGCTCAGCGACCTGATGGCCGCGACGAGCCTGTTCGCGCTGGACCGCCGCAGCCCCGGCGAGGGGAAACCGTCCGTCATCTACGTCCGCGACAAGCGCCACCGGAACGGCGGCCCCTAGGAACCGGCCGGTTCTTCGGGCCCGTGGACGACCGCCACGGGGCAGTCCGCGTTGTGGAGCAGGGCGTGGCTGACCGATCCGAGCATGAGGCCACGGATCCCGCCCAGCCCGCGTGAGCCGACGACGAGCAGGCGGGCACCCGGAGACGCCTCCAGCAGCACCTCATGTGGAACACCGGTCACGACCCTCGTACGCACGTCCCCCACTTCGGGATGGCGCTCCCGCAACGGTGCCAGCAGCCGGGCCAGCCGCGTCTCGGCCAGCTCGCCTAGCTCGTTCTGATCGACCAGTGGCGGCAGCGCGACCTGGGGTGAGGGGCTCCAGGCGACGATCGCGGTCAACGGGACCCGATGGACCTCGGCCTCGGTGAAGGCCATCTCCAGGGCGGCTCGTGCAGCGGCCGAGCCGTCCACACCGACCACCACACGGCCCCGTTCCTCCCCCGCCCCGGCGTCGGGCTCGCCGCGGAGCACCACCACCGGGCAGCCGGCATGCGCGGCCACCTGGGCGCTCACCGAGCCCAGCACCAGACCGGCGAACCCGCCCAGGCCACGGGAACCGAGGACGATCATCTCGGCCCGGCCGCTCAGCTCGATCAGCTTGGCGGCCGCCGACCCCCGTTCCAGGTCGGAGCGCACCTCAAGGCCGGGCGCCGCGTCGCGGAGACGCTCCACGCCCTCCTCCAGGATCTCCTGCGCCACGGTCCGCAGATCCACGATGGGCATGCCCAGCGACGCGCCGAAGTTGAACTCCCACACATGCGTCACGGTGACGGGGATCCCACGGGCCGCGGCCTCTTCCGCGGCCCAGCGGAGGGCCCGCGCACCGGCGTCGGAGCCGTCATAGCCGACGACGACGCCGGTCGGCTCGGCATTCGTGGTGCTCATGCCCGTTCTCCCCCCTGCCCGGGACCCGCACCGCCGGACTATCGACCCTTACCCTCGGTAGCGAACCCAATCAGGCTCGCCTCGCCCGTGGAGACGCTCAGTAGTTGGGCATGTACCTGAATCCAGGAGACGACGGCGAGGTACGAGCACCATGACCAGCGGACTGCTGACCGATCTGTACGAGCTGACGATGGCGGCGAGCTACCTTCGCCGCGGCATGACCGGCCCGGCCACCTTCAGCCTGTTCGTCCGCCGCCTGCCACCCGATCGCGGCTTCCTCCTCGCCTGCGGCCTGGAGGACTGCCTGAGCTTCCTGGAGGACTACCGTTTCTCCCAGGACGACCTGTCCTACCTCGAAGAGCAACAACGTTTCGACGCCTCGACACTCCGGGCGCTGGAGGAACTGCGTTTCACCGGGGACGTGTGGGCCGTCCCTGAGGGCCGCGTGGTGTTCGCGGGGGAGCCCCTGCTGGAGGTGACCGCGCCCATCACCGAGGCCCAGCTCGTCGAGACCGCCCTGCTCAACCACATCACCTTCAACACCACGATCGCCACCAAGGCCGCGCGATGCGTGCGGGCGGCGGGCGGGGCCCAGGTCATCGACTTCGCCTTCCGACGGACCCAGGGCATCGACGCCGGGATGGCCGTCGCCAGGGCCTCCCACATCGCCGGGTTCTCCGGCACCAGCAACGCCGAGGCCGCCCGCCGGTACGGCATCCCGGCCGTGGGCACCATGGCCCACTCCTACATCGAGGCGTTCCAGGACGAGGAGGCGGCCTTCACCGCGTTCGGCACCGACTTCCCCGACCGCACCACGCTGCTGGTCGACACCTATGACACCCTCGACGGCGTCCGCACGGCGATCCGCACCGCCCGCCGGGCCGGGCTCGGCCCGCTCGCCGGCGTCCGGCTCGACTCCGGGGACCTGTACGAGCTGTCCGTCCAGTCCCGCCGCCTGCTGGACGAGGCGGGCATGACCGAAGCCCGGATCGTGGCCAGCGGAGGGCTCGACGAGTACCGCATCGCCGAGCTCACCGCAGCCGGGGCACCGATCGACATCTACGGCGTCGGCACCAAGATGGGGGTGTCCGCCGACGCGCCCCACCTCGACAGCGCCTACAAGCTGGTCGCCTTCGAGGACAGGCCGGTCATGAAGCTGTCCACGGGGAAGGCGACGGCACCGTGCGCCAAGCAGGTGTACCGCGGTCCGGACGGCGACATCGTCGCGTTGCGGGACGAGCCCGCACCACCGGGCACGCAACCGCTGCTCGTCCCGGCGATGCGGGCCGGACGCCGTACGTCACCCGCCGAGCCGCTGGACACGGCCCGTGAGCGATGCGCGGCCGACCTCGCCGCTCTGCCCGATGCGTTCACCCGGCTCCGGAGTCCGGAGACCGGCACGGTACGCCTGAGCGAGGCGCTGGAACGCACCCGCGACCGGCTCCGCAGGGAACTGCTTGCGCGGACTGCGGCCGAAGGCGCGCTTCCGCCACAGTGAACACAGTGAACGCCACTAACCGTTCAGGGGGCGTCGAAGCCTGCTGCGGTGAGTACGCCCTTGCCCTGGGGTGACAGGACGAGCTGGAGGAACTGCTTGGCCAGGTCGGGTTGCGGCGCCTTGCTCAGGGTGACGATGGGGTAGTCGTTGATGGCCTGGGCGGACTCGGGGAAGTCGATGCCGACGACCTTGGCGCCGGCGGCCTTGACGTCGGTGCGGTAGACCAGGGCGGCGTCGGCCTCGCCCAGGGTGACCTTGTTGAGAGCGCTCTTGACGTCCTGTTCCAGGGACGCGGGCTTGACGGTCAGATCGGCGGCGGCGAGGGCCTTCTTCGCGGCGGCGCCGCAGGGGACCTGTTCGGCGCACAGCACGACCTTGAGGTCGGGATCGGCCAGGTCCTTGAGCGCGGTGACCTTTCCGGGATTGCCGGCGGGGGTGGCGATCTGGAGCCGGTTGCGGACGAAGGTCTGTGGTCGCCCATCGGCCAGGTTGGCGTCGGTGACGGTCTTCATGGTCGCGGGGCTGGCCGAGGCGAACACATCGACCGGAGCGCCCTGGGTGATCTGCTGGGCGAGGGCAGAACTGCCGCCGAAGTTGAAGCGGACCTTCACCCCCGGGTGGGACTGCTCGAAGGTCTTCCCCAGCGTGGTGAAGGTCTCGGTCAGCGACGCGGCGGCGAACACCGTCACCGTCTTGGTGCCCCCACTTGTGGCGCCGTCGTCGGTGTCCCCACAGCCGACGACGGCCGTGGTGGCCAGGGCGAGGCCCAGGAGGGCGGTGATCAGGCGTTTGAACGACACGACGGGCTCCTTGGGGGTCGGGCTCAGGTTGCGCCAGGTCGATGGGGAGTGGTGCGTTCGACCACGACGTTGGTGGACTTGATGACCGCTTCGGCGAGCACACCGACCTCGAGGTCGAGCTGGTCCGCCGCCTCCCTGCTCATCAGCGACACCAGCCGGTAGGGGCCGGTGGTGATCTCCACCTGGGCCATGACGCGGTCGCGTACGACCTCGGTGACGATGCCGCGCAGGCGGTTGCGCGCCGAGGAGGTCGCGGCGGTGTGTTCGGCCTCGCCGTCGGCGATCCTGGCGCGGGCGAAGGCGGCCAGGTCCGCGCCCTCGACCACGCGCCGTCCGGCCTGGTCACGGCGCGCGGGCAGCCGGTCGGCGTCGACCCAGCGGCGCACGGTGTCGGGACTGACTCCCAGCACGGCCGCGACCTCGTTGATCCGGTACTCCGCCACGTTTCTCACCATACTCTCGCAAAATCCATGCTCCAAGGCCATCCAGTGAGGCATCTGCGCTCGACTGGAGGGAATCGGCTTGCATCTGCGCAAGCCCACCGGAGCCGTCACATCCGGGGTGAACGCCCCTTGCCCGTCGTTGTGGCACTGTCCACCTCGCATATGTATCAGGGGAGTGCGGCGGTGTCGTTCCGGCGACCCGATCGACCGGCGCGGTCGGCGTTCCACGTCTCGGCGGCAGGGCCGGACCCGGCAATGGTTCATACTGCAAATGCAAGGTGAATGATCGATTTGGCCTCGCAGATTCGGCTTTTCTGGCGTCTTTTATCTAGTGAATGCATCATGGTGCCCGTGGCCGAGAGCAAGCATGGCGGGACACCGGCCGGCATCGCGTCGGAGCGCTGGCAGGAGGTCCTGGAGGCGCTGGCGGGGATGATCCCGTCCGGTGCCGCGTGCCGGATCGATGGAGACGGCGGGGATACCGCCATGGTCGCCGATGGGCTCGCCGCCGTCCTGTCCGCCGCCGGGCGCCCGTGCCTGCGCGTTGACGGCGTGGACGCCCATCCGGGCACCGCGGAAGGGACGGTCACGGTCGCCGCCGGACGCTCGCGGTCGTCCTCCGAAGGGTCGCAGGTGGTGATCTGGCTGTCGGGTCGTCACACCGGCGGCACGTCGCGCGACGACGAGGAACTACGGGCGCATGTCGTGGTCGACCTGCACGACCCGGACTGGCCGGTGATCCGGCATGTCGCGCTGCCGCTGGCCGGGCGCAGCCGCTGGTATGTCACCGAAAGCCGGGCGTTCTTCGCCCGCCGCGCCGCCACCTGGGACGGCAAGTACGGCGACGACATGCCCGCCTATGCGGCCGCGATCGACGAATCGGGCATCCCGCCCGGAGGTATCGCCTTGGATGTCGGCTGCGGCACCGGCCGTGCGCTACCCGCACTGCGTGCTGCCGTCGGGCCTTCCGGTCAGGTGATCGGCGTGGACCTGACCCCGCAGATGTTGCACGTCGCCCAGCGCAGCGGACGCGCCGAAGATGCCGTTTTGCTCTTGGCCGACGCCTGCCACCTGCCCTTGGTCGACGGCTCGGTCCATGCCGTCTTCGCCGCCGGTCTCATCAACCACCTCCCGCACCTGGCCGGCGGGATCGGCGAACTGGCCCGTGTCACCCGGCCCGGCGGGCGGCTGATCATCTTCCACCCGTCCGGACGCGCCGTCCAGCTCGCCCGCCACGGCCGCACCCCGCGTCCCGATGACCCGCTTGAGCGGGGACCGCTGTCCGCGCTGCTGTCGCGCACCGGCTGGCGGCTGGACGGCTACGACGACCCGCCACACCGCTTCCTGGCCCAGGCCGTCCGCACCTGACCCGGCGCTCCCCGCTCAGTCGATGATGCGGTCGTTCCTGTGCTCACCGTAGAAATCGACCTGGCGGGTCATGATGTCGCGCATCGCGGTGCCGCGTGGAACCCCGTACACGGTGCCCGGGAAATCCAGGCCACGCTGCACTTCCCACAAATCGTCGTGCCGATCGGGAGAGAACAGCTCGGCCGGGTCTCCGACCGCGATCCATCCGATCGGTACGACCGTCTCCGGGGCGAGCCGCGAGTTGACGTGAAGCACACTGTTGATACGCAACTCCGAACGGGCACCCGCGACCGCGCCGGGGAACACCGACACCCCAGTGGCCACGAAGACCTCATCCTCGATGGTCGCCCCGTTGACGTGCGCATGCGGACCTACCAGTACCGCGTCCCCGAGCACCGCCGGATGACCCGCCCGTCCACGCACCAGCGCGTTCTCCATCACCACCACGTTCGTGCCGGTGCGGACCTCGCCATCCTCGGCGGTGAGCACAGCCCCATGCAGCACCCGGGCACCCTCGCCCAGCACGACCGCGCCGCACAACACCGCCGAGGGCGCCACATACGCCGAATCCGGAACGACCGGCCTCCGGCCGCGATGTTCCACCAGCATCCCGATGCCTCTCCACGAGAAGTGGCCGTCGATACAGCGCCACTCCCCCTAACCTTGGCGCCTCGTTCGCGGAACATGCAGAGGACGGACAAAAGCGCGAGCAGCCGCTCACTCCGGCGGCCACGTCGTCACGACAGCCGGGCGAATCTCACGCCTGCGCGCCCGACGGGTTGGGGACGAGGACGATCTTGCCTACGACGTGGCCCTCCTGGACCTCGGCGAGCGCCTCACCGGCCTCGTCGACCGGCCGGACCTGCGTGACGTAGGGATCCAGCCTTCCCGCTGCGACCAGGTCGGCGAGTTTCTCCAGGACGGCGGTGCTGCGGTCCCGCTCGACCGTCCGGCCGCCCAGTTCATGGGCCAGCGGCCGGTCGGCCACCGACAGCAGCGCCGACCGGTCCGCGACCAGAGTCGCGACGGTGCTCAGGGCATCGCCGCCGACGAGGTCGAAAACGGCGTCCACCCCGTCCGGCGCGGCGGCGCGCACGCGGTCCAGGACCCCCTCCCCGTAGGCCACCGGGATCGCGCCGAACCCGGCGACGAGGTCGTGCTTGGCCGGGCTCGCCACCCCTACGACCTTGAGCCCCCGGGCCCGCGCGAGCTGCGTGATGGGGATCCCCACGCCGCCACCCGCACCATTGACCAGCAACGTCGCCCCCGCGGGCAGCGCGAGGTTCTCCAGCACGTCGTACGCGGTGCCCGCCGCCACCGGCAGGACCGCGGCCGCCTCCGGAGTCACGGCCTCGGGCCGATGCGCCGCGAATGACGCGGTGACCAGCGCCTGCTCCGCCCAGCCACCGACCATTCCCGGGCAGCCGCCGAACACCTCGTCACCGACCGCGAACCCTGTCACCTCCGGTCCGACGGCGGTGACGGTCCCGGCCACCTCGCGCCCCAGCACAGCGGGGCCGGCCGTTCCGTAGGCGCCCTCGCGGAGCCGCCAGTCGCCGGGGTTCACCCCCGCGGCACGCACCCGGACGAGCAACTCGCCCGCACCGGGAGTGGGCACCGGGACATCGAGGAAGGTCTCGTTCTCCGGCCCGCCGACCGCAGTGAATCCGTACGCCCGCACTCTCGCTCCCCACGAAGTCGCGCCGCCCCCTGATCACTCAGGGCCGCGATCATAGGACATCATCCAAGCGCGGATCGGTCCTGGCAGCCCTACCGCCGCCCGCGGCGGGATCAGTGGCGGCTCGCGCGGGGCTTTGTGGGACGGGTGCCATAGGCGCAGAGCAGAAAGATCACGGAGGCGATCGAGCAGATGACCGGGACCGCCACCCTGTCCGCGGTCGTCCGGCCTGCCTGCTCCACGATGCCGCCCGGATCGGACTCGGGGTACTCGATGCGGACCCTGGAGCCGACCCCGTCCGGTTCGTCGTGCCAATGGTCCGACTTGATGGATGCCACATGGCGTCTGCCATCTGGCGTGGTGAAGGCCACGTCCCAGTACTTGGTCTTGTTCGAGGTGTATCCGCGGACCACGACGCCGCCCGTCTCGACGCCCCCGCGCGCAAGGCCACGCTCGACGTTGGCGGTGATGAGCGCGAGGGCGGCGAAGAACGCGGCCACCACGGCGCAGAGCACCGTCATGCCCCACGGGAAGTTCACCGTCCGAGGCGCCGGCTGCTCCGAAGCGGCGGCGAAGCGCTTCCTGTGACGGTCTTCAAGGGCCGTCATCCATTTGCTCCACGCACCCATCGAGCCTCCCTGTCATGACAGGACGCCGGCCGCTCCGATCTGGTGCCGGAAATGGCAGGTTGTGGCCATCGTGGGCGGCCTGTCGCGCCTCGGCGTCATCGGCCGGGGCGCAGGTGCCAGCGGCCGGTGCCGCCGTCCCCGTTGATCTGGAGCAGGGTCCACGGGCGCACCTCGATGCGTTCGTTACGGTCCGCCGCGATGACGTGTGTGGAAGCCGAGGTCAATCCGTCATCCAAGCAATGGATGACGATTCCTTTCTTGCCTCTGGGCGATCCGACCACGCGGATTCGTACGTCGGAGCGGCCCCACGTGCTCACACCCCAGCGGTCGGGTGTCAGGATGCCGTGCACCCACCCACGACAGGCAGCGATCGAAGAGCGGCCTCGTGCCACCGGGGAGGGCGCCGCACATCACCATCAACGCGCGGTAACACCGCGATGATCTCAGGATGCGAGCCGTACCGCCCGCTCGCCCATCAGCTCAGCCGGCGCCGAGGGGTGGTGAGCCGGTGTTCTCGTACGTCGTGCCGAGGCCGGCGTCGCGGGCTCGGACGATGGCGGCGGCGCGGTCGTTCACCTGGAGCTTGGTGAACACCGAGCCGACATGGTTGCGGATCGTCTTGTCCGACAGCACCAGCCGTTGGGCGATCTGCCGGTAGCTCAGCCCCCGCGCCAGCAGGTCCAGTACTTCTCGTTCGCGCGGGGTCAGCGACGGGAACGCCCGCGTGGCGGGGACGGTGACCAGGTCCTGGAGAAGGTCGGCAAGGCGCTCGGCCATCCGCGGGCTGAAGACCGCGCCGCCCTGCGCCACGGTGTGCAGGGCGTGCATGAGCTCGCCACGGTGGGCGCCTTTCAGGACGTAGCCGCGGGCGCCCGCCCGCATCGCCGCCAGCAGGCTGCCGTCGTCCTCCGACATCGTGACCACCAGGACCCGCGTTCCGGGACGGTCCGCGACGATCCGGCGGGTCGCCTCGACCCCCGAGCGGCCGGGGAGGCCGAGGTCCGTCAGGACGACATCGGGCTCCCCCGCCTGGACTGCGGCGATCGCCTCGTCGGCGGTGGACGCCTCCCCGACCAGTTCACAGCGCGGATCCAGGTCCACTGCGGCGGCCAGGCCGTCACGGAAGAGCGGATGGTCGTCGACGACGAGCACGCGCACCATGGGATCTGGTTCGGTCACCGGTTCAGTCTGCCATCGCGCAGTCGGATGGATACCTGGAGTGAGGGTGGGGTGTCCGGCGCGTGACACCCCACCCTCGGGGCGGGCGATCAGCCGTTCCGGCAGGCGCCCGTCCGGTCCACGCGGGCGATCGACTTGATCCTCTTCCGCCAGGACGGGTGGATGTCGTGCGCGTTGCCGTCCGCGACGTGCAGCCGGTACGTGTTGCCGGTGCAGCGGACGCCGTCGAACAGCATCCAGTCGACTCCGGTGAGGTTTCTCCACGAGGCGGCCCCGTTGCGGACGTGCGTGGTGGACAGGTCCGTCTCGTAGGCCCGGCGGTCGACGACGCTGCCGTGCTGGCCTGTCTGGGTGTAGAGGCAGAACTCCCCGTTGTCGCACACCCCATCCTTGCCGCCCTGGACAACGGGCGCGGCGGACGTCTGCGGCGCCATGGCCGCGAAGAAGACGGACGCCACACCCGCCACGAGCATGCCCGTGATGCGCTGCATTGGATCTCCTTGTGGTGGACGGGCCTCCCGGTGAGGCCCTGTGGCTTCACCATCGGGCGCCCCACAGCCCAGGCACATGAGCCGGTCGCACCAACCGCGTCCTGAGGCGAACGCCTCAGACGAGCCGGGCCATCACTTATGGTGGTGGAAGTGTCGCTGTAGGTGGCTGCGGGGAGCTCATGGGCGCACTGGCGCGACTTCACCGGGACGAGACCATGCTGGCCTGGGCCACCGCCTGCCTCCTGGTCTGCCTGGGCATCCTGTGCGGATGGTTGAGCGGGCTCCGGTTCCCGATGTCACCCCCGGACGGGCACGACGCCTTCCTGTCCTTGACCGCCCCGTTCGACTTCGACCTGATCGCCGGCTTCGCGTGCGCGGTGTGCGGATTCCTGATCATCGCTCAGAAAGGCGCGGGAAGTCTGGGATGGGCGCTGTTGCTCGGCGGCTGCGGCCCGTGGATGGCCGGGCCGTTGGGCGAATCGGTCCCGTTCGACGAGTCCGGCGCGATCAGTTTGCGGACCTTGGGACCCGTCGCGGTGGTGGACGTGCTGCGAGGCGCCCATCTCACGATCCTGACGGCCGCACCGCTCTGGCTCCCGACCGGCCGGCTCCTGGGACTGCTACCAAGGTCGCTGGTCACCTGCACGTTTTTCTGCTATGCCAGCCACTACACCTTGTTGGTGGTCGGTTTCACGCAAGACCTGCGTGCCCTGGCCATGGCGACGAGCCTCATCCCGCGGGCGACCATGCTCTTCTGCACGGGACTGCTGCTGGTCCGTTGCCGTAGGGCATCCGGAGCGCTGCGATTCCGTCTCGCGGTGCTGGCGTCGGTCTATCCCCTGGCGATGGCTGGTAGGGAGATCGGCTGGTTCGTGCCGTTGCCGGCTCAGGCGGATCTCGTCGTCCACTCTTCGACCTCCCTCGCGTGGGGCGCGACGCTCGTCTGGTTCGTGACCCGGGATCGGATGTGGCGGCTCCGGCGTCCCGCGCGGCGGGTCACGAGCACGGTGCTGCTGTGCACGGCGCTGATCATGCTGGTGTCCGCCGGCGCCGCCGCCCTCGCGCTGCTCGTCTCCGCCGACGACCGTGCGGTCACGCTGGTGATGACGGTGGCGGCGCTGCTGGCCGGGCTGGTCGTCCGGCCGGTCGTCGACCGTACGGCGCGCGCGGTGGACCGGTTCTTCTACGGGCGGGGGGCGCTGCCGCACGAGGCGGTCAGGGGGCTGGCCGAGAGGCTGAGCCGCGTCCCCGGACCCGACCAGGTGCCGGACGCGCTGAGCCGGAGCATCGTCGACGACCTCGGGCTGCCCGCCGCCGAGATCGTGGTGACGACCCGTTCGGGTGACCGGACGCTGGCCCGCGCCGGTGCGGGCACCCCGGCCCTTTCCGTACCGATGCGGTACGAGGGCAAGGTGATCGGACGTCTGCGGGTCGCGCCGAGGGCCGGGGACACCGACCTGGACGACCGGGACCGGCACGTTCTCACGATGCTGGCCGACCAGGGCGCGCCCGCCGTCGCCGGGCTCCGGTTGCGCCAGGAGCTCCAGGCGGCCAGGGAACGGCTCGTCCTGGCACGCGAGGCCGAACGGCGCCGGCTGCACCGCGACCTGCACGACGGACTGGGACCGCTGCTGGCCGCGACCCGGCTCGGCCTGGACAATCTCGCGGCGGCCGAGCCCCGGCTGGCCCCGCTGCTCGGACGATCCGCCGCGCACCTGACGGACGCGGTCGACGAGATCCGCCGGATCACCCACGACATGACCCCGGCCGTCCTGGCCGAACGAGGGCTCGCCGATGCCATGGGCGACCTCGCGCAACGGCTCGGTACGGACGGCCCGACGATCACTCTGCACCTCCAACCCGATCCGCTGCCCGCTCTACCGGCGGCCATCGAGGCGGCGGTCTACCGGATCGCCGCGGAGGCGCTCACCAACACGATCCGGCACAGCACGGCATCGCACGCGGAGGTCACCGTCCACGCCGCGCTGGGCACCGTGACGCTGACCGTGGCCGATTACGGTACCGGGCCGTCCGCCCGAACCGGTCCGCCGTCTCAGGGAGCGGGTGGACTCGGTCTTGACTCGATGCGCGAACGAGCCGAGGAACTCGGCGGCGTCTTCACCCTCAGCCGCACCCCCGCAGGCACAACGGTGCGGGCCATGTTCGACACCTCACGACTGTGACCGGACGGTGTCGCCGCGGCGAAGGGCTTCCTCGTATTGGGTTCGGGAGAAAAGGAAGGAGCCCACGGCGGACAGGTCCCAGTCACGGTGCGAGTTGCGGAAACCCGACCACCGCACGGTGCCGTCCGCCACCTCGATCCGCGCCAGAAGTGACCAGCAGTCGGCCATGCCGCACCCCGAACAGGTGAGCAGCATGGTCTCGCCGTCTTCCCTGATACCCCGGGGCTCGTCCTTCGGCTCCCCCAGGAAATGGCGGCTCGGCCAGTAATAGTCTGCGAGCAGGCCGGTATAGGCACCGGCCAGATCCTCGGGACCTTCCTCGGGGCCGAAGTCGTCCCGTCGTTCCCGCCATTCCCTTGTCGCGAACGGCAGCTCGGCCTGGCGCACCAGATCCAGCAGCCGAACGCCGTTGATCAGGATGCCGGACCGGGGGAACGCGATCGAATCCATATCGGCACGATAGCGACGGGCCGCTCAGCCTGTGGGCTTCCAGACGACGCGCGGCCGGCTCCTTAACGTGCCTGGAACCTGCTTGGAACACGCCGTATCTACGGTCGAGATCATGGAGAGCAAGGTCGTCGGTGGCCGCCGTGAGTCCGTCCTGCTCGACAACTCCAGCCGCCGGGTCCGGCGGGCCTGGCATGTGGTCGCGGTGGCCGAGGACGTGGGCGACGAGCCCGTTCAGGTGTGGCTGCTCGGCGAGCCGTGGGTGCTGGTACGGCTCGACGGCTCGATCCGGGCGTTCCCCGATCGCTGCCCGCACCGGCTGGCGCCGCTGTCGGCCGGGTGGGTGAGGGACGGCACGCTGCAATGCGGGTATCACGGCTGGCGGTTCGCCGGTGACGGGGCGTGCGTGGAAATCCCCGCGCTCGGCAAGACCGACCGCATCAGCCGCCGGGCGACGCTCGCGTCCCCCGCGGGGATCACCGAACGGTACGGGCTGGTGTGGCTGGCGCCCGAGGAGCCGCTCGCGCCGATGCCGGAGTTCCCCGAGTGGGAGGCCGCGGACTTCCAGCGGGCCATGTGCGCCACCGTCCGCACCCCGGTGAGCGCCGCCCAGCTCGTGGACAACTTCATGGACGCCTCGCACTTCCCGTACGTCCACGCGGCGACCTTCGGCGTCGACGAGAGCGCGCGGGTCGTCGACGCGGGAGTGGAACGCGACGGCTGGAGCGTGCACACCACCTTCTCGACGTGGTACCGCACGATGGACGACCCGCGCGCGGAGGCCGGGGAACGCGACAGCCTGCAACGGCAGGACCTCTTCAAGCAGGGGTTCGCGTCCTACAACGTCTACCTGCGGCTGGACTTCCCGGACATCGGCTGGACGTTCGGGATCATGTTCTGCTGCCAGCCGGAGACCGCGGAGAGCACCCGCGTCTACAAGCTGATCGCCCGGCGCGACGACCTGCCGCCCGATCCGCGGCGCCTGGACGCCTTCGTCAAGGACGAGGACCGCATCACGGCCGAGGACCTCGGCATCCTGGAGCGCTACCCGCATCGCCACATCCATCTGGACCGGCGCACCGAGATGCACACGAAGGCGGACCGGCTGAGCCTCGCCTGGCGGAACCTGATGGCGGAGATGCCCGGCTGAGCCCTCAGCCGTGCTCGGCGAGCAGCGGGTTGCGGTAGCCGTTATCCATGATCCAGAACCTTCCCTCGGCCTCTGCTCACGTTCCGCCTCGTACGAAGGGGACGGCCAAGGCCCGGGGCGTACGGCTGTCACGCGCCCGCACCATGAGCGCCACCAGGGTGACAAGGTAGGGGAGGGCGAGGAACACCTCGTAGGGCACCGCAGTCGCCGTCCCCTGCAAGCGGAGCTGGGCGGCGTCGCAGAATCCGAAAAGCAGCGCCCCCAGCACGCAGGGAACCGGCCGCCACCGGGCGAACACCACCAGGGCCAGGGCCACCCAGCCGCGTCCGGCCGTGACGTTCTGGACGAACAGCCCCAGCGGCCCGCACACCAGCATCGCACCGGCCAGCCCGCCCAGGGCGCCGCCCGCGACGGTGGCGGCGAACCTGACCCGGTCCACCCGGTAGCCGAGGGCGTCCACCGCCTCGGGCGCCTCCCCCGCCGCGCCGAGGACGAGCCCGGCCGTCGTCCGGTTCAGCACGAACCAGACGACGACCAGCGCCACCAGCACCAGCGCCACCAGCGGCGGCATCGACAGGCGCGGGATGCGCGGAGGCGACTGGCCGATGGCGTAGGAGCGTTCGTAGAGGTAGGTGGTGGCCGACAGGGCGAGCAGGGTGAACGCCAGGCCGGTCACGATCTGGTTGGCCTGGACGACCACCACGAGCACCGCGAACACGGCGCCGCAGAACGCGCCCACCGCCAGTCCGCCGAGGATCCCGATCCACGGCGACCCGGACGCCAGGGTCACCAGGTAACCGGCGAGCCCGCCGGAGAGCATCATCCCCTCAAGCCCGAGGTTCAGCACCCCCGCCCGCTCGGTGACGAGCTCGCCGAGGGCGGCCATCGCCACCGGCACGGCGAGCCGCACCGCCGCGGTCAGCGTGGCCAGCGTCAGCAAGGTCTCCATGTCAGCGCCCCATCCGGTGTGCCAGCGCGTCCCCGGCGACGAAGAACACCACCACGAGCGCCTGGACGACGCCCGCGGTCGAGGACGGGATCTCATAGCCGCGTTCCGCGGCGTCGAAGCCGGTCGACAACGCGGCCAGCGCGAACGCGGCGATCAGCACCCCGGCGGGACGCAGCCGTCCGAGCAGCGCGACGATGATCGCGGTGTACCCGTAGCCGGTGGCGAAGTCCGGGGTGACCCGCTCGGTGACGCCGGCGACCTCGACGTACCCGGCCAGGCCGGCGAGCGCCCCGCACACGGCCAGCACCGCGAGCGTGACCCGCGCCGGGCGTGCCTCGCCGGCGCCGAGGACCTCCTTGCCCGCGCCCAGCACGTCCACCCGGTAGCCGAACCGGGAACGGGCCAGCAGCACGCCGGCGAGCGGGACGGCCGCCAGCGCGAAGACGAATCCGAGGTGGATCGCCGGACCCGGCAGTTCGGGCAGGCCCGCGGCGCCGATCGGGCGGCTCTGCGGGGTGAAGGCCCCGGGGTCCCTGATCCCGACCCGCACCGCCCAGGCCAGCAGCGCGGCGGCGACGTAGTTCAGCAGCAGGCTGGTGATCACGACGCTGGCGCCGAACCGGGCGTTCAGCCCGGCGGTCACGGCGGCCCAGCAGGCGCCCGCGGCCACGGCCACCATCAGCGAGGTGAGGACCAGGACCAGGCCCGGCCAGCCGCGCACCTCCTCGGCCGTCGCCCATCCGGTCGCGGCCACCGCGCCGACGATGTACTGGCCCTCGGCGCCGATGGTGAACACCCTGGCCCGGTACGCCACCGCGAGACCGAGCCCGAGCAGCAGGAGCGGGGTGGCCACGACCGCGGTGTCGCGCAGGCCGCCGTCCAGGACGAAGACACCGCGCAGGACCTCGCCGTACACCGACATGGGCGCCACGCCCTCGACGCCCATGAGGATCCCGCCGACCACCAGCGCCACCGCCAGCGCCGCGACGGGCACGCCGACCGCCGCCACGAGCCGGTGCCAGCGGTCGTCGCCCGGTGGCCGTACCGCCGCGTCGTCCACGCGGTCCACGGTCGCCGTCATGAGGCCCCCGCCATGGCCAGGCCGATCGCGGTGCGGTCGTACGGCGGCGGGAAGGGACCGGAGGCCCGGCCCCCGGCCAGCACCACGACGCGATCGGCGACCGCGAACAGCTCGTCGAGCTCGGCGCCGAACCACACCACCGTCGTTCCGCGGGCGGCGGCCTCGGTGATCCGGTTCGCGACCGTCCGGGCGGACTCGGGGTCGAGCCCGCGGGTCGGATGGGCCGCCACGATCATCCGGGGCGTGGTGGCGAGCTCCCGCGCGAGCACGAGCTTCTGCGCGTTGCCACCGGACAGCCGCGCGGCGGGGACGGCGGGTCCGGCGGACCTGACGTCCCACCGGCGCAGCGCCTCCGCGGCGTCCCGCAGCCGCCGGCGCCGCGGCGGGCGCCATCGCGGGCCGCGGCCCATCTCCAGGTTGTCGGCCAGCGAGAGCGGGCCGGCCAGCGCGCGCCGGTACCGGTCGGACGGGATGTAGGCGATCCCCGCCGCGATGCGGGCCCGCGGGTCGCCGACGGGGACCGGCTCGCCGCCGACCGTCACCCGGCCGCGCTCCGGGACCGCGAGCCCGGCCAGCAACTCCTCCAGCTCGGCCTGGCCGTTGCCGTCCACCCCGGCGATCCCGACGATCTCCCCGGCGTCGGCCTCCAGGTCGAACCCGTCCAAGCGCCCGAGCGACGCCCCCCGCACCCGCAGCCGCGGCGCCCCCTCGGCCGGTGACGGCCTTGGCGTCGCGGGCGGGCGCGTTACCGGAGGCGAGGGCCGGGTGCCGACCATGAAGGTCGCGAGGGCGGTGCGGTCGTGCTCGCTCACCGGCGCGCCCGCCAGCACCGTCCGGCCGCGCCGCAGCACGGTGACCCGGTCGCAGCCCGCGGACACCTCGCCCAGCCGGTGAGTGATGATCACGACCGTGCGTCCGCCGTCGGCCAGCCGCCGGCAGACGGCCAGGAGCCGCTCCGCCTCGGCGTCGGTCAGCACCGCGGTGGGTTCGTCCAGGATCAGCAGCCGAGCGCCCGCGTCCAGGGCGCGCAGGATCTCCAGCCGCTGCCGCTCGCCGACCGACAGCCTTTCGGCGGGCACGTCGGCACGCACCGCGAGCCCGTGCTCCTCCACCAGCCGTTCCACGCGTTCCCGGGCGGCGCGGGCTCCGGGCCGTATCCGTCCGAGGGGACGCGCCAGCGCGAGGTTGTCGCCCGCCGACAGTGTCGGGACCAGCGTGAAGTGCTGCTGCACCATGGCGACACCGGCCTCGCGCAACGCCCGCGGATCCAGGCGCGTCACCGGCCGCCCGGCCACCGTCACCGTCCCCTCGTCGGGGTGGTCGAGGCCCGCGAGGATGCGCATCAGCGTGGTCTTGCCCGCGCCGTTCTCCCCCAGCAGAGCGTGCACCTCGCCCGGGGCCGCCTCGAAGTCGACACCGGCGAGGGCGACGGTGGGCCCGAACCGGCGGACGATGCCCGCCATCGCCACGGCGGCGGTCCCGTCCGGCCTGGTGGTGACCGGGTCCTGTCTCGGCTCCGCCCGACGGTTCATTTCTTGTCGCTGTACGGGACGGTCAGGGTGCCGTTCTTGATCGCGGCGAGCTTCTGCTCGTACAGCGACAACGCCGACGGGGAGATCCTGCTCCTCCAGTTGGGGCTGATCACCACGTCCATGCCGCCGTCCTTCATGTCCACCTGGAAGTACCGGGTGGGATTGACCTTGCCGGCCTCGACGTCGGCGGCCATCAGCCCGAACGTCTTGTCCAGGTTCCACTTGAACGACACCAGCACCGAGTCGGCGAGCTTGGACATGTCGCCCACGTAGCCCGACGCGACCGCCTTGCGTTCCTTGGCGGCCTCGATCTGGCCGAACGTCGGGCCCTGTCCGCATCCGACGAACATCGTGGCGCCCGCGTCCGCCTGGGAGAGCGCCGCCTCCTTCGCCTTCTGCACGTCGTACCAGTCGCCGACCGCGACGAACGAGCCGGTGGTCGAGGGCCGTACGAGCTTCGCGCCCGCCAGGAAGGCGTTGTACATGGCGCGGCAGACCGGGATGTCGAAGCCTCCCGCCCCGGCGACCTTCCCGCCGGTGGTGGCGCCCGCCGCGAGGATGCCCTCAAGGTAGGTGGCCTGGTAGTACGGCTGGGCGTAGTCGGCGACGTTGCCTTTGACGTCACCGAACCCGCCGCCGTAGGCGAACAGGGTCTTGGGGAACTCCTTGGCGACCTTCTTGACGTCGTCGCCGTAGTTGAACGAGTGGGCGATGACGGGGTTGTAGCCGCGGGCAGCGTAGTCGCGCAGCGCCCGCACGGCCGCGGCGCCCGGGGGCACGTTCTCCTGCGTGGCGTAATCGGAGATGGCGCCCTCGCTCTTCAGCTTCTGCACTCCGGTCAACGCCGCCTCGCCCCACGAGCCGTCCTTGAACTGGGCGCTGTAGACGATGGCCATTTTCGGCTTGGACCCGTTCGCGGGCGCGGCGGTCTCCTTCTTTCCCGCGTCGCCACAGGCGACGGCCGCCATGAAGACGGCCGAGACGGCCGCGACACGCACCAGACCGGCACGTCGGCGGGCAGCAGAGATCATCGGTCGGGCTCCTCCGCGTGAGATCCGGCGTGTCGCGCCGGGGGGTTTCTGCGGACCGTAAGAACGACCGATCACACGGGAGTGAGCCCCGTGTTACGAGCAGGAAAATCCAGCCGCGCCCCACCGCGGGTCAGCCCGTTGCAGGTACTCCCGCGATAGCAGGGGCCAGCGAATGTATCCTTCGCCCGTGCAACTGCGCTTCCAGACGCGACGGTCCGACTCGCCGTGGGTCGACATCGTCTGGACCTGCACGAGTGAGCAGGTCACGCGGATGACGTCCGTCGCGAGTGCGCGTTGGGGGCTGGTGTTCTGGGAGCAGGACGGCAAGGCTTACGCGAGCGTCACCGGCCCCGAGACGAGGACGGGCACGGCGCCGGTGCCGGAAGGCGCGACCTTCACCGGCATCGAGTTCGCCTTGGGCACCTCGTTGCGGGCCGTGCCCACCCCGGCGCTGGTGAACTCGGGCATCGAACTTCCCGACACCACGCGGAGGACGTTCCGCCTGGACGGCGCGCGCTGGGAGACGCCCGGCCCGGACGACGCCGAGGCACTCGTCGAACGTCTCGTCCGGGCCGGGGTCGTGGTCGGTGATCCGCTCGTCGCCGCGGTGCTGCGCGGACACCGCCCGTCCGTCTCGGAGCGCACGGTCGAACGCCGGTTCCGCGCCGCGACCGGGCTGACCCAGGGCGCCGTCCGGCAGATCGAGCGGGCCCGCAGGGCGGCGCATGCGCTGGCCGCCGGCGCCACGGCCGCCGATGTCGTCGCCGAGCTCGGCTACTTCGACCAGCCGCACCTCGCCCACGCGCTGCGCTCCTACATCGGACGCACCGTCGGCGGGCTGCGTGACGGCGAGGGCGGCGCGATCGCCCTCGCCCTGGATCAGCGCTTGACGTCGTAGACGAGCTTCAAGATTCCGTTCGAGTAGCTCTCCGACTCCCGAAGGGTCAGCATCTGCTTGTCGCGGTCGGCCCGCCCGAACAGGCTCTTCCCGGCACCGAGCAGCACGGGGAAGACCAGCAGGTTGTACTGGTCGATCAGGCCCGCGTCCGACAGCCGCCGGGCCAGCTCCGCGCTCCCGTGAATGAAGATCGCGCCGCCCTCGCCCTCCTTGAGCGCGGCGACGTCCTCGGTCGAACGCAGGATCGTCGTCGGCCCCCAGCCGTCGACAAGGGCGTCCTCGCCCAGCGTGGTCGACACCACGTACTTCGGCAGCTCCTTGTAGGCGGCGTGGTCCTCCGAGCCGGGCCAGACCGGCGCGAACGCCTCGTAGCTGCGGCGGCCGAACATCAGCGCCGTCGTGTCGGCGAGTTCCTCGCCCTTCAACGACCAGGCTTCCGGAACGAACTCAAGGTCCTTGAACACCCAGCCGCCGCTGCGGTGCTCCTCCCCCGGACCCCCGCCGGGCGAGTCCACGACACCGTCGAGCGACATGAAACCGGTGTAGACCAGGTCACGCATATCTTTATCCCCTCATGATCGAACAAACCGCGCGGGGTTCACCCTAGATCGCCGGCACGGGATCCGTCGTGGACGAAAACGACACGTCATTGGTGTGAGCCTCGGGTGGCGCGCGCCAGTTGGAGCAGTTCCATCGGCACGGGGAACGCGACGACGGAGCCCTGCTGCGCGGCGACGTCCACCAGGGAGCCGAGGGTGCGCAGTTGCATGGCGGCCGGGTGCTCTTCGAGGATGCCGGCCGCCGCGCCGAGGTTCTGGGCCGCCTCCCGTTCACCGAGGGCGTGGATGACGCGAGCCCGCCGGTCGCGTTCGGCCTCGGCCTGCCGGGCCATGGCGCGGCGCATCGCCTCGGGCAGGGAGACGTCACGGACCTCCACCAGGGAGACCTTCACCCCCCACGGGTTGGTGAGGTCGTCGATGACCTGCGCGAGGAGCTGGTTGATCTCGTCCCGCTTGCCCAGCAGGTCGTCCAGGCTGCGCTGGCCCAGGATGCTGCGCAACGTGGTCTGCGCGATCTTGGACGTGGCCACCTGGTAGTCCTCGATGGCGATCACGGACTTGACCGGGTCCAGCACCTGGAAGTAGGTGACGGCGTCGACCCGCACGGTGACGTTGTCGGAGGTGATGATCTCCTGTGGCGGGACGTCGGCGGTCAGGATGCGCAGGTCGACGCGGACCATCCGGTCGATGACGGGAATGATGAAGAACAGTCCCGGACCCTTGGCGCCCTGGATGCGCCCCAGCCGGAAGATCACTCCGCGCTCGTACTCCGGGACGATCTTGATGGCGTTCGCCAGGAAGAGCAGCAGGATCGCGGCGGCCGCCGCCAAGCCTATGAGCAGTGCGTTCACGAATCGTCTCCTTCGGTCGGCGGTTCGACCACCAGGGTGAGGCCGTCCAGGTCGACGACCCGGGCGATGGCGCCCTCGGGCAACGGCGGGCCGACCGCGCGGGTGCTCCACCACGTGCCCTCAAGGAACGCGCGGCCGCGCCCGTCCCGGACATCGCGAAGCTCGACCAGCCGGCCGACGAGTCCCTCGGCCCCGGAATGGGCACGGCCTCTCTGCGCCCGCAGGGCATAGCGCCCGAGCAGGACGGCCAGCACCGCGACCACGACCGCGATGGGCAGCACGATGAGCGGATCCACCTGGACGCCCTCGGCCGAGCCGAAGAAGGCGCCCACCGCGCAAGCGCGGCCGATACGCCGTCTCCCGCCTGAGCCGGCGCATCCAACGAGCACCCGCCCTCTCAGACGCACCCGCACTCCCCGGATGGACGCGTTCCCCGTCCGCGATCACTACCCGTTCCTGACCTGGGCATTCGAGCGCGAACGCGCCGTGGGCCACGGCGGCGGGGCTCAGGGCCGCTCCGGTCCGTACCACCGCCGGGCACCATGCCGAAGCCGACCTCGATCTGGCGGAACGACGCCTTCTCCTGGCTCGCGAAGCGCAGGTCGTTGGGGGTGGCGCGGTGCTGTGTGCGGCGGTCAGCGCAGGAAGTCGAGGACTTGGCGGCCGAACTCGTCGTAGTGCTGGAACAGGAAGCCGTGACCGGAGTCGCCGTAGAGCACCAGGATCGAGTCGCGCACCCGCTGGACCATGGCGAAGGAGTTCATGGCGTGGACCATCACGTCGTGGGCGCCGTTCGCCACCAGCACCCGCGCGGTGAGCTGGTCGAGCCGCTCCCACGCGGAGTTCTCGCCGGCGCCCCAGCGCCCGATGGCCTCCATCTGGCTCTTCCAGCTTTCGGGCTTGACCTGTGAAGGGGAGACGTCGAGGCGGGTGTTCAGCCGGGCCAGCGACTCCTGCCCCAGGCGCCGGCCTTCGCTGTCCAGTCCGAAGAAGAGGAAGAGGAAGTCCTCTTCGGTGTTCGTCTCGGCGGTCATCGCCTTCAGTACGCGGGGGTCGCGTTCCGGGCTTCCGGGAACGCCGCCGGGGCCGCTGCCGGCGACGACGATCCGGCGAACGAGGTCCGGGTGGTCGAGCGCGACGGCCTGCGTGACGTAGCCGCCCATGGACCAGCCGAGCAGATCCACCTGGTGGAGGCCGAGAGCGCCCAGGAAGTCGACGGCCGCGTCGGCCATCCCCTGGATCGTGTTCGGGGTCGTGCCGGTCGACCGCCCGATGCCCGCGCTGTCGAAGACGATGACGCGCCGCTCGGAGGCGAGCACGTCCAGAAAGGCCGGGTCCCAGTGATCGATGGTCGCGCGGAAGCGGTGGAGCAGGACGAGCGGAGGTTCCGTCGCCCCCTTGCCGAAGTCGCGGTAGGCGTACGTCGCGAGTCGCCCTTGGGCTTCTCGGGTCTCGACGTCGTCGGAGAGGTAGGGCATGGCGGCATCCTTTGGGTTCGGTCGGTGGCCATGACCGTCATGGCGGTCATGACGGCAAATCCCATCTGACTTACGATTGCGGAAGTCAGCCCGACGCTATAGGCTGACTTCGCGCAAGGCAAGCCAGCCACGAAGGTGGAGGGATGAAGGACCTGCTGGACGACCGGGACGCCTGGTCCATGGCCAACTGCTCGATCGACAGGACACTGGCGATCGCGGGCAACAGGACGGCAATGCTGATCATGCGCGAGGCGTTCTTCGGCACGCGCCGGTTCGACGACTTCGCCAAGCGTGTGGGCATCGGCGAACCCGCCGCCGCGGCGCGCCTGAAGGAACTGACCGCCGCCGGCCTGCTGGAGCGCACCCCCTACAAGGAGCCGGGCCAGCGGACCCGGTACGCCTACCAGCTCACCGAGAAGGGGCGGGACTTCTTACCGATCATCACGGCGCTACGGCAGTGGGGCGACACCTGGGCCGCCGACGAGCGCGGGCCGGCCGTGGTGGTACGCCACAAGGACTGCGGCGCCCCGGTGCACGCGGTGCTCCGCTGCGAGGACGGCCACGACGTACCGCTCAGGGAGTCGGTCATCGACGCCGGACCGGGCCTGATCCGCGTCGGACCGGACACCCCCTGAACCCGGCGGCGGCCGGAACACCCGGCGGGACGACTCCGCCGCAGAAGCGTCCCCACGTCACATCCGCAACACCCCCTGAGGAGCTGCCGCATGTCCAAGGCACCGAAGACGTCCCCGAGCGCGGACGTGACCGACCGAGCAGGCGCGCCGACGCACAGGTCGCGCGCGTACAGTTGGGAAGACCCCGCCACCTCCGCCCAAACCGTCCCCCGGCTCAGCGGTCTCGACTTCGTCCGCGGGATCCTGTCCGGGCGCCTGCCCATCCCGCCGATCGCCGCCGCTCTCGGTATGACCCTGGAGGAGGCCGAGCACGGACGCGCGGTCTTCGCCCTGGCGCCGGGCGAGGAGCACTACAACCCCATCGGCGGCGTCCACGGCGGCGTCTACGCCACGCTGCTCGACTCGGCGGCCGGGTGCGCGGTGCAGACCGTGCTCCCCCAGGGCATGGGCTACACCTCGATCGACCTCAACGTGAAGTTCCTGCGCCCGATCACCGTCGACACCGGCAAGGTCCGCGCCGTCGGCACCCTCCTCCACAGCGGCCGTCGCACCGCCCTCGCCCAAGCCGAGCTCCTCGACTCCGAGGACCGGCTGCTGGCCCACGCCACCAGCAGTTGCCTGCTCTTCCCGATCAAGGCCCGCTGATCACCTCGGCGTCACAAGGCCGCGGCGCCGGCCCCCGCCGGCGCCGCGTTCCCCGGAGGGTCCGCCTCCACCAGCTCGGTATAGAAGCCGATCTTGAACTGGAGCTGGCCGCGCTGTTCGCGCAGCCGCGCGATCTTCTGCTCGACCCGTTCGTCGTGCCGCCGGAGCAGCTCAAGGCGTTCGGGAACGGTGTGGTCACCGGCACGGGACAACTCGGTGTAACGCAGCATCTCGGCTATGGGCATGCCGGACTCGCGCAGGCAGCGCAGCAGGCCCAGCCAGTTCAGGTCGTCCTCGCTGTACACGCGGCGGCCCGCGGCATCGCGGGCGATGTCCGGCAGCAGGCCGATCTTCTCGTAGTAACGCAACGTGTCGATGCTGAAACCGCTCTTCTCGGCGGCTTCCGCTGACGAGTAAGAGATCACGCCGCCAGCGTTCCATCTGGAGCGCGCTCCGGGTCAACTCCCGCCGGAGGCCGCGCAAAACGCCTTGACCCTGAGCGCGCTCCAGCTTGTTGGATCGACGGCATGGACATCGCACTGGGCACCATGTGGTTCGGCACCTCGGTGAGCGAGGAGGAGTCGTTCGCCATTCTCGACCGGTTCGTCGAGGCCGGCGGGACGATGCTGGACACCGCGAACAACTACGCCTTCTGGCTGAACGGCGGCGTCGGCGGCGAGAGCGAGGAGGTGCTCGGCCGCTGGCTGGCGTCCCGTCCCGGAATGCGCGACCGGATCGTGCTGGGCACCAAGGTCGGCGCGAAACCGCTGGCGCCGGGCTCCGGTCTGGAGAACGTGGAGGGCCTGTCCTCCACCGCGATCACGTCGGCGGCCGAGGACAGCCTGCGCCGCCTCCAGACCGACCACATCGACCTGTACTGGGCGCACTACGAGGACCGGTCCGTGCCGCTGGAGGACACCATGAGCGGCTTCGGCGAGCTGGTCACGAGCGGGAAGGTCGGCCGGATCGGCGTCAGCAACCATCCGGTCTGGCGGGTCGAACGGGCGCGCACGGCCGGGCCCGTCCCGTACACCGACCTACAGTACCGGTACTCCTACCTCCAGCCGCGGCCGGGAGTGAAGCTGCCCGAGGGCGGCCACTACCACGTGAACGAGGACCTGCTCGGCTATGCGCGCGACGCGGGGCTCAAGCTGTGGGCGTACACGGCCCTGCTCTCCGGCGTCTACAGCGGACGTCCCGACAGGCCGCTGCCCGAGCACTACGAGCACGTCGGCAACACGCGCCGCCTCGCCGTCCTCGGCGAGGTCGCGGACGAACTGGGCGCCACGCGGAACCAGGTCGTCCTGGCGTGGCTGATGGGCGGCGACCCGCCGATCATCCCGATCGTGGGGGTCGGCAAGCTGGCGCACCTGGAGGAATTCCTGCCCGCCGCCGAGTTGCGCCTGGACGCCGAACTGGGCGAACGACTGGACTCGGCCGTATGACCTGACCCGGAACGCGGGATCCTGCCGGCCGTCGATGCCGTCAGGAGCGGACCCTCTCACCGGACCACCGGACGGACATACCGTGCTCCGCCAGCTCGTCGAGGAGGGATGCGGCCTTCGGGAACCGGTCGATATGGATCACACCTCCCGGCCCGCCGTCGCCGTACAGCGCCTGGGCGACAAGCGCCGCGACCGCACCGGTGGCATGGCAGGTCTCGCGGCCGGTCACGGTTCCGGTGACCGCCGCCCCGGATCCGTCCGACGCGGACGCGTGGACGACGAACCCGTCCGACCCGAAATGCAGGCGGCCCATCAGCGCGGCCAGCGGGGACCCGGCGCGCAGCCGGCGCAGCAGGGCGAAGAACCCGGCGGTCCGCAAGCCGAACACCGCGGAGGTCACCAGGCGTGAGTCGAAGCAGATCCGCGTGGTGGCCCGCACGCCGAGCGCCTCACCGACCGTGTACTGGTCGGAGAACGAGAACGGATGGACGGTCCTGACCCCCGCCCGTCCCAGCCGCACCCGCGCCCGCCTGGGACGCGACCCGCGCCCGCGGCCGCCGGGCTCCAGGAGGTGGTCCACGACCCATCGCACCGAGTCGGCCCCGTGCTCGCCGCCCAGTCCCAGCAGCAGGCTGAGGTCCACCGTCCGCGCGTCCGACAGCCGCTCGGCGCAGCGCCGTGCCAACAGGTTCGTCAGCCCCGGCGCCACCCCGACGCTCAGCACGGCCGTCGCGGCGTTGCTCACCGCGAGATCGTGGAGGGCGGCGATCGACTCCAGCACGGGGGCGGACGCGCTGACATCGACGTAATGCACGCCTCGTTCCAGGCAGGCACGTGCGACCGCCGTGTTGGCGCGTTCCACGCACATGACCACAAGGGCCGCGCCGCGCAGCACGCAGTTCACCTCATCGGGCCTCTCCACATCCACGCGCGCGGCCCGCAGGGCGGCGTCACTCGACCGCACCAGGCGTTCCGCGCGGTCCCAGGACCGTCCCGCCACCACGACGCGTCCCGGAAACCGCCGTCCGAGAATCTCCGCGGTCGCCTTGCCGACCGCCCCGTACCCGCCCAAGACGACGATCGAGCCGCCTCGTCCCCCGTTGTCAACGCTCATACCGTCCAGCATCGAAGGTGGACGGCATGCGAACAACTACGGGTTTGTGATCGTTGATATGTCTTGAAGACATAGCGATGAGGTGCGGCGCATGCTGGATCCTTGGACGTTGCGGGTCATGGTCGAGGTCGTCGAGCGGGGATCGTTCTCGGCGGCGGCCGAGGCGTTGACGATGACACAGCCGGCCGTGTCCCGGCAGATCGGAGGGCTGGAGCGCAGGCTCGGCGTGAGCCTGTTCCGCCGCCTGCCGCGCGGGGTCGAGCCGACCACCGCCGGGGAGATCGCCGCCGAGCAGGCGCGGGACATCCTGGCACGCCTCCGCGACCTCGAAGTCCGGCTCGGGACCTTCGCCAGCCTCGACGCCGGGACCTTGCGGATCGCCGCGCACGCCAGCGCGAACACCGCGTTCGTGCCGGAGGTGATCCGGCGTTTCAGCCGCGCCCATCCCGGGATCTCGCTGAGCCTCACCCAGGTCGCCTCCGACGCGACGCTCGACGCCGTCCGGACCGGCCGGGTCGACTTGGCGCTCCTCACCGAGTGGAGCCTGTACGCCGACCTGCCCGCCGCCCGGATCGACCCGGCGCCCGAGCCTCTCGGCCCGGCCGCGCTCGCCGGACTCGACCTGGTGCCGCTCCTGGACGAACGGTTCCAGGTCGCGCTGCCCGTCTCGCATCCGCTGGCCGCCCACCGCCAGGTACGGCTGAGCGACCTGCGCGACGAGACCTGGATCGAGGGCGGCCATCCCGACTGCCTCGGCCCCATCCCACGGCTCACCGAGGCTCTGGCCGGGCCGCCGCGCATCGGGTTCTTCTGCGAGGACTGGAACGGCAAGCAGGCGCTGGTCGCGGGCGGCTCCGGCATCATGCTGGTGCCCACCCTCGCCCAAGCGGTCACCCACCCCGGGGTCACGCTGCGACCGACCGTTCCCGAGCTTCCCGGCCGCCGCCTCTACTCGGTGTCGACGGCTCCGCCCTTCCGCTACCCCGCGGTGGAGGCGATGCTGAACGTCCTCACAGAGGCCGCCCGGGAACACGCCCGACATTGACCGCCGGGCATGAGGACACCACCGGGAACGCGCACGTGACAACCGGGCCACGGACTCAGGGTGCCAGGGTGATCAGGGATTCGGCGCAGGGTTGTGCGGGACCGGGTGTCCGGATCCGACGGTCAGGTCGGCGAAGGGCAGAGGGCAGCGTTCCTCGGCGGCGCAGGCGACCAGGTCGTCGCACCCGGCCTCCAGCGCCTCGCGTAGCGTGCCCGCGGGACGCAGCACCAGTTGCAGTTCGCCGGGCGCGGCCGGGCGCACTTCGGTCACCGCCTCGGCGAACAACGCGTCGAACTCGGCCAGCCGCAACGGCCGCTCGGCCGTAGGCAGCGTGCACGCCTGCGGCGCCCATCCCTGGCCGTCCGCGCCCGCCGGTACCTGCTGAAGTTCCATGGCTCGACGGTAAGCCTGTACCCCGGTACCGGATGCAACCCCTGATCGAGATGGCGTACCAGCGGCTGGAGGAGACCCCCTACTATCCACCGAAGGACACCGCGAGCCCTGGTTTCCTGGACCCGCACGCGGGGACGGACCACCGGGGGGTGCCGGATGAGAGCGATCGTGGTGACGGATCAGGCCGCGGGAACGGCCGGGATGACGCTCGTGGAGCGGCCCGAGCCAGAGGCGGCGGTGAACGACGTCCTCGTTGAGGTGCACGCGTCGGGATTCACGCGGGGCGAACTGACATGGCCCTCGACCTGGACGGATCGGCTCGGACGTGACCGGACGCCCGCGGTCCCCGGTCACGAGCTGGCCGGGGTGGTCAGCGCCCTCGGCCACGGCGCGACGGGCCTGTCGGTGGGCCAGCGGGTGTTCGGCCTCACGGACTGGACCCGCGACGGCACCCTGGCGGAGTACGTGGCCGTCGAGGCGCGCAACCTCGCGGGGCTGCCGGGCGACGTCGACTTCACGGTGGGTGCGAGCCTGCCGATCTCGGGCCTGACCGCGTGGCAGGGACTGTTCCAGCACGGGCGGCTCCAGGCGGGGCAGACCGTTCTCGTGCACGGCGCGGCCGGCGCGGTGGGTTCGATGGCGGCCCAGCTCGCGAAGGAGGCCGGGGCGTACGTCATCGGCACCGGACGGGCCGCCGACCGGCAGGCCGCGCTCGGCTTCGGCGCGCAGGAGTTCGTCGACCTCGACGCCGACGCCCTGGAGGACGTCGGCGGGGTCGACCTGGTCTTCGACGTCATCGGCGGCTCCGTCCAGAAGCGGTCGGCGGGCCTGGTGCGCGCCAGCGGAACGCTGGTGTCGGTCGCCGGGCCGTCCGAGGCGCGGCCCGCCGACGGCCTGGTGATCGACTTCGTCGTCGAGTCCGACCGCGCTCAGCTCGGCGAGATCGTCCGGCGGGTGCGGGACGGGCGCCTGCGCACCAACGTCGGCGACGTCGTGACCCTGGACGCCGCCGTCGCCGCCTTCACCTCGACCGAGCGGGTCAAGGGCAAGACGATCGTCCGCGTCCGCCCGTGAGGACCCGGTCAGGCCGGGTGTTCGAGGTCGGCCTCGATCCGGGACGCCGTCGCGAGCAGCTCGGGAAGCCATTCCCGTCGCATGACCTCCACCGACGCCCGGGTGATGTGCGCGGAGATGTTCACGGCCGCCACCACGGACGCGCGATGGTCGCGGACGGGAGCCGCGATCGAGCGCATGTCCTCGAACCGTTCCTGGTCGGCGATGGCCCAGCCCTGCCGCCGGGTCCTGTCGATCTCCTCCGCGAGCGCGCGGGGATCGGTGATGGTCGCGTCGGTGAGGCTGCGGAGCTCGGCGCGGGCGAGGTGATCGGCCACCTCCTCCGGTGACCTGCCGGCCAGCAGCACCCGGCCGGTCGAGGTGGCGTAGGCGGGCGCACGGGTGCCCACGGCGATCGATTCGCTGAGGATGCGCACGCCGTTCACCCGGGCGATGTAGAGGACGTCCTGCCCGTCCAGCACGGTGAGCGAGACGGTCTCGCGGACCTTCTCGGTCAGCGCTCCCAGGTGCGGCAGCGCGATGTCGGGCAGCCGGATGCTGGACAGGTAGGCGTTGCCGAGTTCGAGCACGCGCGGCCGCAGCCCGAAGGTCCGGCCGTCGAAGTGCACGTAGTGGAGGTCGTGCAGCGTGTGCAGGAAACGGCGCGCGGCGGCGCGGGTGAGCCCTGTGCGGCGCGCGACCTCCGTGAGCGTGAGGCGTGGGGAGCCGGGCTCGAACGCGCGCAGTACCGCAAGCCCGCGGTCAAGGGACTGCACGTAGTACTCCCCGCGTTCCACGGGTGCGGGCATGTCTCCTCCTGCTGGCGTACTGGTCACGTGCGGGCGTCCGTCGCGCGTGGATGGGCGTGCCGTCATGAGCCGAGCGCGCGCGGGCGGTAGAGCGACGGGTAGACCCGCAGGTCCGCCTCGATCCGGGCGGCGGTGGCCTGGAGTGGTGCGAGCAGCGTGCGCAGGGTCTGCTCCACCGGGACGCGGGTCGTGTGCGTGGAACTGTTGAGCGCCCCTACCAACTGGTCGCCTCGCCATCGCAGCGGCACCGCGACGGCCACCACTCCCTCCTCCAGTTCCTGGTCCACCAGCGACCAGCCCTGGGCGCGCACCTTCAGCAGCTCGGCGCGCAACGCCGCCGGATCCACGATGGTGAACGGAGTCAGCGGACGCAGGACGACCCGCTCCAGGTAGGCGTCGAGTTCGTCGTCCGGCTTCCCGGCGAGGAGCACCCGCCCGGCGGCGGTGGCGAAGGCGGGGAGACGGCTTCCCACGTTGACCGCCAGCGTCATGGGCTGGTCGGCGCTCGCCCGCGCGAGGTAGACGGCGTCGTCGCCGTCGAGCACGGTGAGCGACGCCGCGGCCCGCAGGTCGGTGGCGACGTCCTCCAGGTACGGCTGGACGATGTCGGGCAACGACAGGTTGGACAGTTGCGGGTAGCCGAGGGACAGCACGCTCGGCAGCACCGAGAACACCCCGTCGTCGTTGGCGAGGTAACCGAGGTCGACCAGGGTGAGGAGGAACCGCCGGGTGGCCGCCGGGCTGAGGCCGGCCGCGCGGGACACCTCGCTGAGGGTCATCCGCGGATGGTCCGCGTCGAACGCCTTGATGACCGACAGCCCGCGTTCGAGCGAGCGTACGAACTCCTGCGAGCGCTCGCCCGGGGGCACCGCGGTCATCCGTGTCCTTCCTCGGCGTTGACGTGCAAGCGTTGCTCCCTCGTGACGCGGTTCCGTCGCGCCTCTGACAGCGTGGCACGGCCTGGCGGCCCGCCGCACCGGACCGCGGTGTGAAGCCACCTCTGCGCGTAGCGCACACATTCCTGTATCGCGAAATCTTACGCCGCGTGATCTCCCGCATCGTACGGACAGTCATCGTGCTCCTGTGCTTGACGTCACAAGAAACGTCTGCGTAGCGTGTGATCCGCCTTATACGCACAATGTTCGGATAGCGAAAATCCTTTGATGAACGGTGTCGACGGTTCGGCAGGCGAAGCCCGCGGGCGGCTCGCCAGGCTCGCTCTACGCGGAACCCGCGGGCGGCACGGCGAGCGGCACGGCGAGCGGCACGGTCGGCACGGAGACCGCGGTCCCGCGGACTCCGGGCCGGGCAGGCCGGCGGCGGGCTTCGGCACCGCCCTCGCGCTCGCGATGGGCGTCGGACCGCTCGCGACGTACGGGATCAGCGCGACCGGCCCCCTGGTGACGGAGAGCCTGGACCTCAGCCGCACCGAGCTCGGCTCGATCGCGACGGTCACGTTCATCGCGGCGGCGCTGGCCTCCGCGCTGATCGGCCGGGCCGCCGACGTCTTCAGCGGACGGGCCGTCATGGCGATCCTGTTCGCCGGCGCCGGGGCCGCGCTGCTGACGGTCGCCGCCGCGCCGTCGTACGCGTGGCTGCTGGTCGCGGTCACGGCCTCCGGTGTCTTCCAGGCGTTGTCCAACCCCGTGACCAACCAGCTGATCTCGGCGAACGTCCCCGCCGGGAAGCGTGGCGTGCTGATGGGCGTCAAGCAGTCGGGCGTGCAGATGAGCCAGTTCGGGGCCGGGCTCGCGCTCCCGAGCATCGCCCTGGCCCTCGGCTGGCGAGGCGCGGCCGCCGTCTCCTCGGTGGTGGCGGTCGCCGGCCTGGTCCTGGTCCGCACCTCGGTGCCGGCGGCCGTGCAGACGCCACGCCCGCCGGGGCGCCGCCGCGCGGGCCGCCGGCTGCCGTCCGCCGTGTGGTGGCTGTGCGCCTACGGGTTCCTCACCGGCGCCGCGCTTCAGGCGACGAACGTCTATCTGCCCCTGTTCGGCTATGAACGGCTGGAGATGAGCGTGACCGCGTCGGGGCTGTCCGCCGCGGTCGTGGGCGGGGTCGGGCTCGCCGCACGCATCTTCTGGGGACGTGTCGCCGACCGGACCCGACGGCCGCATTCCCTGCTCGCGCTGCTCGCGGCGGTGTCGGCGGGCGCGGCGCTGCTCCTCATGGCCGCCGCCCTGGCCGGGACCGCCTGGACGATGTGGCTCGCCGCCGTGCTGTTCGGCGCCTCCGGCATCGCGACCAACGTGGTGGTGATGCTCGCGGTGGTCCAGGTCAGCGAGCTGAGCGTCGTCGGGGCCGCGTCGGGCATGCTCGCGTTCGGCCAGTACCTCGGCTTCGCCCTCGGCCCCGTCTCCCTCGGCGCCGCCGTGGACGGGCTCGGCACCTACACCTCCGGTTGGGCGTCGGTGGCGGCGGTCTACGCGGCGGCGGCCGCTCTCGCGCTGCTGTGGCGCGGGCGGGACGGTCCCTCCCCGGACGCCGCCCACGCATCGACCCCCACGATCCCCCAGGCGCCGCGCTCGGGGCCGGACAGGCACGGACCCGGGCCCCGCGAGCAGGAAGGACGAGCATGCTGACGAGGGAAAAGAACGAACTGCTGGTCAGGACCGGACCCGGCACCCCCATGGGCGAGTTGTTCCGCCGCTACTGGATCCCGGCGCTGCTGTCCGAGGAGATCCCCGAGCCCGACTGCCCGCCCGTCCGGGTGAAGCTGCTGGGCGAGGAACTGATCGCCTTCCGCGACACCGAAGGCCGGATCGGGCTGCTGGACGAGTTCTGCGCCCACCGCACGGCGTCGCTGTTCTTCGCGCGCAACGAGGAGTGCGGGCTGCGCTGCTCGTACCACGGCTGGAAGTTCGACGTGGACGGCAACTGCGTCGACATGCCCTCCGAGCCCGAGACCTCCACGTTCAAGAACCGGGTCAGGCTGAAGGCGTACCCGTGCGTGGAACTCGCCGGGATCATCTGGACCTACATGGGCCCGCCCGAGCGGCGCCCGGCGCTCCCCGAACTCGAATGGGTCACCCTCGACGCCGACCGGCGGTTCGTCTCCAAGCGCTGGCAGGAGTCGAACTACCTCCAGGCCATGGAGGGCGGGATCGACTCCAGCCACGTCTCGTTCGCGCACCGCTACAACATCGACGACGACCCCATGCACGCCGGCACCGAGGGGCTGAAGTACCTCAAGGCGGACACCCGGCCGAAGTTCGAGGTGGCCGAGTCGGACGGCGGGCTGGTCATCGGGGCCCGGCGGACCGCCGGCGACCGGTCCTACTACTGGCGGATCACCCAGTGGATCATGCCCTGGTACACGATCATCCCCCCGTTCGGCACGCACAACCCGATGGGCGGCCACGCCTGGGTCCCCATCGACGACGAGAACTGCTGGGCGTGGAGCATCAATTACCACCCGACCCGCGCGCTGACCGAGCCGGAACTGGCGTCCATGCGAGCCGGTGAGGGCATCCACGTCAAGTACATCCCCGGCACCTACCGGCCGCTGGCCAACAAGACCAACGACTACCTCATCGACCGGACGGCGCAGAGGGAACGCCGCTCCTTCAGCGGGGTCGAGGGCATCTCCGCACAGGACTTCTCGCTCCAGGAGTCCATGGGCGCCATCGTCGACCGCTCCAAGGAACGGCTCGGCACCAGTGACGCCGCCATCATCCTCGCCCGCCGCCGCCTGCTGGACGCCCTCAAGCTCCTGGACGAGGAGGGCCCGCTGCCGGGCGCCGCGCCGGAGCACCAGCGGGTGCGTTCCGCCTCCCTCGTGCTGCCCGACTCCGTCCCGTTCCAGGAGGGCGCGCGTGACGCCCTCATCGCGGTGCCCGGACGGGAATTCGTCTCCATCTGACGTCGGCGGGCCTGGCAGGCCCCGAAAGGAAGGAACGACCGACATGAAGCCGATCACCAGGGCGTCCGGTGCCGGGATGGCGGCGCTGGTCGCGTCCGCGCTGCTCGCCGGTTGCGGCGGCTCGTCCTCCGAGGCGGGAGAGTCGTGCTCCGGCCAGAAGGTCACCGTCGGCATCACGAACAGCGCCAGTGACGCCCCGCTGTACGTCGCGGACAAGCGGGGCCACTTCAAGGAGCAGGGCCTGACGGTCACGTTCCAGCCGTTCGACTCCGCCGCCAAGATGATCGCCCCGCTCGGCTCCGGCCAGCTCGACGTCGGCGCGGGCGCCCCCTCCGCCGGCTTCTACAACGCCGTCTCCCGCGGGCTGCCGTTGCGCATCGTCGCCGACAAGGGCTCGATGCCCAAGGGGTACGGCTACATGCCGGTGATGGTCCGCAAGGACCTGTACGACTCCGGCAAGGTCAAGAAGGCCGCCGACCTGAGGAGACTGAAGGTCGCCGAACCCGCGCAGGCGACCGCCACCTCCTCCACCCTCGCCGCCTACCTCCAGACCGGAGGGCTGAAGTACAACGACGTCAAGCACGAGTACATCGGCTTCGCCCAGCACGTCACCGCGTTCCAGAACGGGGCGATCGACGCGAGCCTCACCACCGAGCCGTCCGCCACCGTCGCCGAGCAGGCGGGCGTCGCGGTGCGGATCGCCTCGCCCCCCGACTTCTACGACAAGCAGCAGCTCGCCGTCCTGCTCTACAGCGGGAAGTTCGCCGAGCAGAAGAACCTCGGCACCTGCTTCATGACCGCCTACCTCAAGGGCGCGCGGGACTATATGGCCGCCTTCGACGGGGGCAAGCTGGTCAAGGGCGCCAAGGGCGACGAGATCGTCAAGATCGTGACGGCCGCGACCGGTCTCAAGGCGTCGGTCTACACCGCCGCCGTCCCCAACTACGTCGACCCGGACGGGAAGGTCAACGTCACGGGCCTCAAGCGCGACCACGACTTCTTCAAGCAGCAGGGGCTGCTGCAGGGCGATGTCGACGTCGACGAGATGGTCGACTCCTCCTTCGCCGAAGCCGCCGTGGCCAAGCTCGGCAACGCCGGGTCGGCGGGCTCCTGAACCGGCCGCAGCCGAGAGGAGAATGCGCATGTCCGCCACTGACACCGCCGACGGCAAGGTCGGCACCGGGACCGGCGCGGCCACGCGGCGGCGGTCCCCCGCCGTACCGGAGAGGCGCCGCCTGTTCGGACGGCGCGGCCGGGACACGGCGCTCACCGCCGGCAGCCCCATCGCGCTGCTGCTGGTCTGGGAGGCGCTGGTACGGACCGGAGCGCTGGACGCGCGGTTCTTCCCCGAGCCCAGCGCCATCATCGGTCAGATGTGGACGATGATGGGCAACGGCGAGCTGTGGGAGCACATAGGCGCGAGCATGCAGCGCCTGCTCCTGGGGTTCTGGCTCGGTCTCGTCCCCGGGCTGGTGCTGGGCGTCGTCATGGGCCTGAGCCGCCCGCTCCGCGCGGCGATCGGCCCGCTCGTCTCCGGCACCTACCCCATCCCCAAGAGCGCCCTGCTGCCCCTCATCCTGCTCATCTTCGGGCTGGGCGAGATGTCGAAGATCGTCATGGTGGCGATCGGCGTCTTCTACCCCGTGGTGCTGAACACGATGGCGGGCGTCATGCAGATCCAGCCGATCTACTACGACGTCGCCAAGAACTTCGGCGCCCGCAGATGGCAGGTGTTCCGGACCGTGGCCCTGCCCGGCGCGATGCCCAGCATCATGACCGGCATCGAGCTCGGCACCGGCCTCGGGCTGATCCTGATCGCCATCGCCGAGATGGTCGGGGCCAAGACCGGCCTCGGCTACATGATCTGGAACGCCTGGGAGCTGTACTCCGTGGAGACCATGTACGTCGGTCTCCTCGTCATCGCCGTGATCGGCTACCTGCTGTCCCTGCTGATCTCCGGAATCTCCCGTCTCGTCATGCCGTGGAGGGCGGACCGATGAGCGCCGACCCGCAGACCATCGACACCGACACCGGCACGGCCGACGTCAAGATCGCGCTTCGCGGGGTGACCAAGCGGTTCGGCGCCTCCGGCCGTGGCGTCACCGCACTGGACGGCCTGACCCTCGACATCCCCCGCGGCCAGTTCTTCATGATCGTCGGGCCGAGCGGCTGCGGGAAGACCACGCTGCTGCGGATCCTGGCCAATCTGGAGCGGCCCACCGGCGGCGAGGTCGACGTCCGCAGGACGGCCGAGGACCGGCCGGAGAACTCCATGGTGTTCCAGGGCGACTCGATCTTCCCCTGGATGACCGTGTGGGCGAACACCGCCTACGGGCTGCGCATGCGGGGCGTGCCGGCGAGCGAGATCCGCGACATCGTCGGCCACTACCTGGACAAGACCGGGCTCACCGCCTTCCGCGACGCCTACCCGCACGAGCTGTCCGGCGGCATGCGGCAGCGCGTGTCCATCGCCAGGGCGTTCGCGAACGACCCCGACGTGCTGCTCATGGACGAGCCGTTCTCCGCGCTGGACGAGCAGAACAGGACCCTGTTGCAGGGGGAGCTGCTGCGGATCTGGGACGAGACCCGCAAGACCGTCGTGTTCATCACCCACTCCGTCGACGAGGCGGTGACGCTCGGCGACCGGATCATGGTGATGACGGCGCGTCCCGGACGGGCCAAGTCCTTTGTGGACGTCCCGTTCGAGCGGCCGCGCGACGTGCTCGAACTGCGGCACCGGCCGGAGTACGGGGAGATCGTCTACGACATCTGGCAGCACCTGCGCGACGAGGTCGATCGCAGCCAGCGGGCGCAGAGCACCCCGCCGCCGCGAAGCCTGGTGCAGCGGCTGGCCCGGCGCGGCGGGAGGTGAACGTGGCGACCGGTCCGGCCGACACCGCGCGTGCCGCCGATACCGCGTTGTCCGCCGACCAAGCCCTGGCGAGCGTCGCCTTGGGCCACGGCCGCTCGGAGATGCGCACGTTCCCCCTGCGCGACCACCCGCCGGACGCGGGCTGGCTGCGGGTGGAGGCCAGCGGTGTCTGCGGCACCGATGTCGGCCTGTTCGCGGGCGCGCTCGATGGGCCCCGCATCCTGGGGCACCACGTGCTCGGTCAGATCGCGTCGCTCGGCGACGTGGCGGCGGCCCGCTGGGGCCTGCGTCCGTCCGACTGGGTGGTTCTGGAGGAGTACCTACCGTGCGGCGAGTGCCAGATGTGCCGCACGGACCGGTACCGGCTCTGCGCCGACACCGACCTGTGGAAAGGCGGACGCAGGATCGGCCTCGTCGACGCCGCCGAGGAGCCGGGCCTGTGGGGCGGCAACGCCCAGTACCTCTACCTGCCGCCGAACGCCGTACTGCACCCGGTGCCCGAAGGGCTCGCGCCAAGCCTGGCGGTGTGGGCGCTGCCCCTGGCGAACGCACTCGACTGGGTGCTCGGCGCCGGACGGCTGGGCGAGGGCGAGACGATCGTGATCCTCGGCCCCGGCTACCACGGGATCGCCGCGGCGGCGGTCGCGCGTGACGCCGGCGCCGAGCACGTCGTCGTGTGCGGCCTGCCCCGTGACCGGGCGCGGTTGAGGCTCGCCGAGTCCCTTGGCGCCACCACGCTCGAGCCGGCGGGAGACGACCTCGCCGGCGCCGTCGCCGATCTCACCGGCCGGTCCGGCGCCGACGTCGTCCTGGATCTCGTGGCGGCCGGCCCGGAGACGCTGGGCGACGGGGTCGGGCTGCTCGGGCAGGGCGGCCGCCTGGTGCTCGCCAGTCCGAAGTCTCCCGCCCTGGCGGGCGTGGACACCGCCGCCCTGATCCGCCTCACCGCCGGGGTCGTGGGAGTGCGCGGCCGTAGCCCTCAACGGGTACGGGAGAGCCTCGCGTTGCTGCGACGTGGCGGGCTGGGACTGGAGCGGGTGCCCACCGAGGAGGTGCCGCTGGCGGAGGTCGGCTCGATGCTGCAACGCCTTGCCGCGGGCGAGGGGCCGGACACGCCCCACGTCGTGGTGCGCCCGTGGCCGGCCGATCGGTGAGCGCCACATCGAGCGTCACAGAGGAAACGGAGGATCGGTGATGGACCCGGCGAGGCGCGTCTACGAGGCCCGCGTCCTGATCATCCCGCACGGGCCATCGGCGCTCGCGGCCGAGGCGGAGATGCGGGAGCTCGGGCTCGACGGCGTCATGTCCCTCCACCCGGGAGACGATGCCCACGGCTCCGCCGGCCTGCGGGTCCGGCCGCTGTCGAACGACGGCTGGGCACGACCCGCGCCGGTGGACCGCGTGGGCGACGCCGTCGCGGGAGCCGACATCGTCGTCCTGTTCGCCGCCGACCTCGCCGAGGTCGACACCGCCGCCTGCCACGCCGCCGCCGACGCCGCGCGGGCGGAGGGCGCCCTGATCGCCGCGCTGATCGTCCGGCCGGACGCCACCGGCGGCACGGCAGCCGACACGACGGGCGGCGCGACGGACGGCACGATGGGCGGCACGGCGGCGATGGCGGCCTTGCGCGCCGCCGCCGACATGGTGGTGATCGTGCGCGGGCCGGGGTCGGCTTCGGCGTTCCTCGACGTTCTGCGCGGCGGGCGGCGGGAGACGGCCACCGTCTCCTGACCGCCCGGGGGCCGCCCCGGCATCGTGTCCGGATCATGCCCGGTCATGACGAGGGCGATTGCGCGACGCCGTTGGTCAGCGCCGCTTGGACGATGCGGATGGCCCCCCCGGTGTCGAGGCCGACGGTGATGACGGCGGCGTACCCGGCGGCGGCGCGGGCTGCGCGTTCGCGTCCCTTCTCGCTGGACGGCGGACACGAGAAGCCGGCTGATCCGCGGGTCTCGATCAGCCCTGCCCCCTCCAGTTCCCGGCCAGGCGGCGGATGGTCGGCGGCCCTGAGATCGCGGCCTGGGCCTGTTTCAAAGTCGGTCGGAGTCCTTCGTTGATGGCGGCGATGTGGACGGTGGCCTGGTGACGGACGTCGAGCTTGGCGTACCTGGTGGCGGGTGCCCGGGTGGCGTTCGAGCCGGTTGATGTGGCACTCGATGGCGTGGGGGTCGTCTTCGTCGATGAACGCTCTACCGGAGACCTCGCTGCTTCGGCGCATGACACGCCACCACTCATCTCACGTCGAAACAGGACCTAGCCCTTCTCGTTTCGGCCGTGCCACTTCTGCAAGTGCGTGGCGTGGGTGCGCAGGTAGGCGCCGGGTTTGAAGAAGCGGTCGTAGAAGTCGGTGTCCAGATGGTGGGCCTGGACGTAATTCATGATGAACAGGGTCGGCACCGTGCCGGGGAACTTGCCGAACGTGTCGAACACGTATTGGGCCTGGAGCGCCACGCACGCCTTGAACTCGTCGTCGTGCATTTCGGCGCTTCCGCGGAATCCGGGACTGTCGGTCCAGGCTCCGGGGGTTTCGCGGTGGAAGGGACCACCCGGCCCGAACTTGCGTTGGGCGAAAGCCTCGACGGCCGCCGCCATATCGCTGTAATGGGGCGGGCAGTAGGCTTCGAAGACGCCCTCCCGGCCGGTGGGGTTGGGCGTCGACCAACGTTCGTCCTCGTCATAGCGGAAGCCGAGACCGGGAACCTCCGGGTCGCCCGAGGCGCCGAGCATCGAGAAACGGTCGATCCCGTCGAACATCCAGCCGCCGAGCCCCATCGCCTGGAGCATCAGTACGCCTCCGTAGCAGGAGGTGGCGAGTTCGGCCGTGGCCTCGGTCAGCGCGTACTGCTCGGCGAAGGTGAGCGGGTACGGGTCGTCGATGTCGACCCGGCGATGGAACCGCTCAAGTCCGGGAATCCTGCGGTCGTTGACGTCGTCGTAGATCGCGTAGCCGTTCTGAGCGAAGAAGCACAGAATCGCTAGGAGATGCTGCGCTATGTCCGCCACCGGAATCACGAGCAGCGAGCCGGGAACGTTGACGCACCAGGTGTTGTGCCCCTCAAGGTAGGGCTCCTCCGCGGGCAGGTGGAGCCGCTTGGTGGAGAGCCGTCGCAGCCGACCGCGATGGCGCTCGACCATCAGTTCCGGCGTGACCTCTTCCGTGGACGGGTCGACGAGCGCGCCGGTGTCACGGGTCGGGAAGAAATACAGGCCCGAATCGTCGGTGAAGAACAGCTCGGCCGTGTGGAATCCCGCCGCCGAGGGGAACGTCCGTCCACCGGCCGCGGCGGGATAGTTCGCGACGTGCGGTGCGTAACGGGCGTGGCGCGTTATCGAGTAGTGCCAGCCCGTCGTCCCGCCCATCGCGCTCAACACGAGCATCCGTTCGAGTTCGGTGAGCGGAAGCGGCTCGTGCCTGGAACGGTAGGCGAGCGGGCCGTCCGGAATCTCGTCGCCCAGCGCGAACCGCCGGGAACGGCGACCGAAAAGCGCCTCCACGAGCGGGAGGGCGGCCAACTCCCGCAGTGCCTCGGCCTCGGTGGACATCTGCGTGGGATCCATCAGGCCGTACCCCCATCAGGCTTCAGGTCTTCGACCCCACCTAACCTGCCCGCTGCGACCGGCGGCACACCATCGGTCCCGCGAGGAACGGCGCTCGTGGTCTCAGTCGTCGAACGCGAAGCCGTCGGCCTCCGCCGAGGTGATGAGCGCCCGCATGCGGGCGGGGTCGGTGGCGGCGGCGGCCATCAGCGCGCCCAGTTCCTCAAGAGCGGCCCGATCCGTGCCGTACGCGCAGAACGTGTCGCCTTCCGGGTCGAAAGAGAAACGCTCGTCGAGGCCCGGCGCCTCCGTGCTCACCAGGAGCCGCGCGACGCCTTCCCAGAAATACCCGTTGGGCTCATGACCGAGTTCCTCGACGAGCTCGTCCACTTGTGTCGTCCCCGCGGCCAGCGGCAACGAGAACTTCCCGGGCACGGTTTCGATCAATCGCATCGGAGTCACCGGCGAAGCGTCGCAGCCCTGAAGGAGACTGGCAACCTCTTCGCGTCAGCCCGCTTGTGCGGAGGAATGGCGCCCTGGGTCGTCCACGGGTTCGTCGTCCGCCGCGGGTTGCGGGGCCGGGATCCGGGCGGCCGTGACGATGCGTTCCAGCGCCGCCGCGTGCCGCTGGAAGGCGTGCCTTCCCTCGGGGGTCAGCCGCACGCTGGTGCGCCGCGTCCGCCCGCCGGTGTCCTTGCGCACCGTGACGTACCCCGCCGACGCCAGGGCGGAGATCTGCTTGGACAGCGCCGAGTCGCTGGTCTCGATCGTGTCCCTGAGAAAGCCGAAGTCGACCCACTCGGCGGGCGCCAGCAGCGCGACGATCGACAACCGCGCGGGGACGTGCAGGAATTCGTCGAACCGCGGATCCATGGATGGCCCCTGCCGTCCTAGTCGATGGTGGCCTTGATGCCCCGGCGGACCAGAGGCGTGATCGCGAGATAGGCGGCGACCGTCACCGCGGCGGCGACGACGGACTGGGAGACCACCCCTTCGGACGGCAGACCGAGCCAGAAGTGGGCGGTGATCCGGGAGGCGCCGAAGACCGCCAGCAGCGCGACCACCATCGCCATGTAGATCCCCGCCTCCCGGGCGGTGGCCTTCCTGCGGACCGAGGCGCGGTGACCGTAGACGATCCCGACGCCCGCCCACAGGGTGAACCCGAACACGGTGCCGGCGGTGGCCCACGGGTCCGGGAGATCGGCGGCCGCGAAGCCGGCGAAGAGCCCCAGCGCCGAGATCAGTACGTACGGCAGCGGGAACAGCCCGCGGACGATCTCCTGGCGGGTCCTGTCCTGGAGCCGACGGATGGTGTCGAGCGATGACTGGGCGTCCTGAGGGTTCATGGCCTCCCCCGATGGTGCACTTTCCTGACAGGAAAGTAGCACCTGCTTTCCTCACAGGCAAGTCGCCGTCCGTACTGCGGACGTGACCGACCGCACGGGTGAAGCCGGTTCGGCTCCGCATCGCCGCCGTCGTTCGCGCCAGGTTAGGTCCCCGGCGTGCAGGGGACAGCAGATGCCATGAGCACTATCACCGCCAAGGACGGCACGGAGATCTATTACAAGGACTGGGGTGAGGGTCCGGTCGTGACGTTCTCCCACGGCTGGCCGCTGAGCTCGGACGCGTGGGACGGGCAGATGCTCTTCCTGGTGCAGCACGGCTTCCGCGTGGTCGCGCACGACCGGCGTGGTCATGGCCGATCCAGCCAGGCCACCTCCGGGAACGACATGGACGGCTATGCCGACGACCTCGCCGCCGTGATCGAGAACCTCGACCTCAACGACGTCTGCCTGGTGGGCCACTCCACCGGCGGAGGCGAGGTCGCGCGCTACATCGGGCGGTACGGGACGGGGCGGGTCGCCAAGGCGATCCTGATAGCCGCCGTGCCGCCCATCATGGTCAGGACCGAGGCCAATCCCGAGGGGCTGCCGATCGAGGTCTTCGACGGAATGCGCGAATCCCTGTTCAAGGATCGCTCACAGTTCTACAGAGATCTGGCCATACAGTTCTATGGCGCCGACAAGACCGACGCCAACGTGTCACAGGGCATCCTCGACCAGTTCTGGCTCTGGAGCATGCAATCAGGTCTCCTCAACGCCTACCAGAGCATCAAAGCCTTCTCCGAGACCGACTTCACCGAGGATCTCGCCAAGTTCGACATCCCGACCCTGGTGCTGCACGGGGAGGACGACCAGATCGTCCCCGTCAACGACTCGGCGCGGAAGTCGGCCCGGCTCATCGAGGGCGCGCGGGACATCTACTACCCCGGCGCCCCGCACGGCATCACCGCCACGCATCAGGACCAGGTCAACGCCGACATCCTGAACTTCCTGCGGAGCTGAGCCGACCGGCGGGCACACACCGCTCAGAACCCGAACGCCCGTGCCACCCGTCCGACCAGTTCGTCCTCGTCCATTTCCGGTGCGCCCGACCTCCTCACGCAGACGATCGGTGAACATCCGGTCGCGCTCCAGCAGGTTGTGCCGGGCCAGTTCGGGATCGCCTGTCCTGCGCGGGATCTCCCGGCCGCGGCCACCGCCCGGCGGAACTCGGGTGCCGACAGCGGCCAGACCGCGTAGCCGGGCTCCACCGTCAGCGCTTTGACCAGGCGGGGCAGCAGCCGGACCCCTTCGGCGATCACACGGTTCCCGCCTGGCGCGCGCAACAGATCCTCGACGATCAGGCCGAAGCCCTCACCCCTGCACCAGTGAAAGGTGTACAGCATCGTCTCTGGCGTATTGCGTCCAGCGTGGTCGGACATCACCTCGTCGGTCGAGTACACGCGCAGCCCGTGTAGAGCGGCGATGCGCCGGGCGATGGTCGGCTTGCCCGATTGGCATGCCCCGCTGTGGCGCTACCTGCGGGGCATGGCCGGCTCCGCGCACCTCGCGGACGACCTCGGCCACAAGACATGGGTCGCCATGGTGCTCCCGATGCACCATGTGGCTGTGGGACTGGCAGCAGGGCTCGCGCTCGTGGTCAGTGCGGTGACCGTCGTGGCCGGGACGGCGCTGGCCGTGGGCACGCGCCACCAGAGCCCGGACGATGGGCGTTGCCCCTGGTGGGCTTCGCTCTCGTCACGGCGGCGGGACTCGCCTTGATCCGGGCACGGTTTCGCTGTCGCGAATCGCTGCGGGTGAGGGACGCTCGGCGACAAGAGCCCTCTTAACCTCGCTGTCCGCGTGGCCTCTAGAAATAACTGGGCTGCGGGTAGACCTCGATGCGCCTCGGGTCGACGGTGGGCGGGACGCCGGTCGCTCTGATCCGCTGGATCGACCAGCCGGGCGGGAAGCGCGTCCAGGAGACGGTGTCGGCCGGATGGGTACCGCCGACGATCTTGCCCGTCGAGTCGCGGAGGATGGCCGATGCATGGCCGTTCCCCAGAACCTCCGACGCGCCGGACTCGACGCGGAAGGTGATCGTCAGATCGTGCCGGCGGGTGCGGTGCACCTCGGCCCGCAGCGGCTCGCCGAGCAGGTAGAACTGGTCCCGGTCGACGCGGTGGAGGTCGCCCTTGACCAGGCTCGCCGTGAGCCGGACGGCGCGCAGGTCGTTCGGCTTGATCCATTCGGCCTTGCCGAGGGTGAACCGGAGCCGCCTGGCGCCGTCCCGTGCGACGTAGGTGGCGTCGCCCAGGCCGAAACGGCCGCCGGGCGGAATGAAGGCGGTTTTGCGCTCGCGGGCGTGGGCGCTCGTCTTCGTGATCAGTTGCCGTCCCCTGGCGTCGAGGATGTCGACGGTGATGGGGACCGAGACGACCGAGGTCCTGCTGGTGTTCTCCACGATCAGACCCCAGCTCACCCGGTGCTCACCGGACGGGTCCCGGAGGCGGGTGAAGCCATGCTCGACGAGGCGGACCGTCCCGCCGTCGGCCGCCGAGGCGCTGGGTGAGGCCAGGACCCGTGGCTTGGGGCCGGACTCGTCGGCGAGTACGGGCTCGTCCGCGCCGCCGGGACGGGCGAAGGCCACGAGGAGGGCGAACACCGCCACGGCCGTCCACAGGGAGGGCCGGTTGATCGCTTGGGCGAGCCGGTAGGACTGTTCGTCCTCATCCATGGCGGTTCCCCTCCCGTGGCGATTGTGGCGTGAGAACGGGTGAGCCCGTTCCGTACGTGGCCGGATGCGGCCAATGAAGGGCGCGCAACGGGCGGGTGACATCTCATTCTCGCTCAAAGATGCTCAAGGAACGAGGGGCGGCCGACGTGAAGGAATTTCGATACCGGCGGCGCCGGACAGCGGCGGCCGGGATGTTCCTTGCCGGTGTCGTGCTGGTCTCCCTGATCCAGACGGCGCGCGCGGAACCCGACACGGCCGCTCTCGTCCGCGACTACCTGGAGGCGATCAAGGAGCGGGATGTCGGAAAGGCGTTGAGAATCGCCCGCGTCGACCGCCCGGAAGGGGAGGCGGGACGGTTCCTGGTGCCCGAGGCCCTCGACGAGGACTGGACGATAGTCCGCATCACCGAGACCTTCGCCTCCGACTACAGCGATCACGCCGAGGTCACCGTCGTCCTGGCCGGCGAGGACCGGAAAAGGCACGAGTCCACAGTCAAGGTGCTGAAGGAGAACGGCGGCCTCCGGATCGAAGAGCCGCTGGTGACGTGGCGGTTCGCGATGACCCCGCTGCTCTACGTCGAGGTCGGCAAGGTCCGGATCCCTTTCCGGAAGGGACCCGACGCGGCGAGCGTCGAATACCGCCTCCTCCCCGGCTTCTATCGCTTCTACCAGGGGCGGCCCCAGAGCCTTGTCAGCGTGAAGCCGGCTCAGGAGCCGGTGCTTCCCGGGGACGGCGACGTTCACCGGGAGATCGCCGGCTCACCGACCTTCACCGTCACACCGGCAGGGCAGCGCGCGGTGTCGGCCGCCTACAACGCCTTCATCGACCAATGCGCGAAGGCACGCGGCAGGCCTGACGCCACCTGCCCGTTCGGCTTCGAAAGCGCGGGCTATGTGAGGACGCGGGACGAGATCGTCCTGGATCCGGAGGCGATCTCCTGGAAGGTGCGCAAGTACCCGACGATCGTCGCCCTGCCCGGAGGGGGCGGCCTCGAACTCGTGGACCGGGAACGCGGAGCAGTCGAACTCCACGGCATCGGCCGCGTCCAGGAGGACGGGCCGAAGCGGAGGTTCACCGTAACCTGCGACGCGCTCTCCAACTCCCTCCATGCGGCGGTGGGAATGGACGGCAAGATCTCGATCATCCCGGCCGGGCGGCGCCTGGGCCAGGGCGCGCCGATCAGGGAGACCTGCCGCCAAGCCCCGCTCCTGGTCCGCTGACACCCGACCGGTGCGGACGGCCGCCGCTAAGTAATCCGCTTGGCGAGACTCCGGGTGTGTGAGAGCGTGAAAAGCATGTTCGCTCCTGGGCGTCGATGAGCCGTGCGCCGCGTCGCGGCGCTCGTCATCGACCCTTCTCTCCTTTCTTCTGCCCAGGAGCCTTGCCATGTGTGTCGTGGAGATCCGTCCTGGCGAAGGCGGCGCCGACGCGCTCGCCTTCGCCGTCGAACTGGCCGATACCGTCACCGCTTGGGCCGTCCGCCGAGGCTGGCCGGTCGACCGTTCCGCGGCCGAACCGGGCCGCACCATCGTCATCACCTTGAACGGGGTCGCCGAGGCCGAGGTCGCGTGGTTGTCCGGGACCCATCGTCTCCAGCACGAGCCCCGGAACGACAGGCGTGGCCGCCGGCACACCTCCACCGCGACCGTCGCGGTGATGCCGCAGCGGCCCCGTCCCCACGGGCCGTTCGTCCGGGACGAGGACCTGCGCGTCCAGACCATGCGCGGACGGGGGCGCGGCGGCCAGCGCAAGAACAAGGTGGAGACCGCCGTCCGGCTCCACCACCTGCCCACCGGCATCGTCGTCACCCGGACCACCGGCCGGTCCCAGGCCGCCAACCTCGCCTCGGCCCGCACCGAGCTGGAGGAGCGGCTTCGCCTCCAGGACGCGCGCCGAGAGCGGCAGGACACCGATCGCCTGCGCCGTGCCCAGGTCCGGTCCGAACGGTCGGCCAAGACCTTCACCCACAACGCCCAGCGCGCGGAGGTCGTCGACCACACCACCGGCCGGCGCTGGCCCCTGCGGACCTGGCGGCAGGGCCGGCTCGACCGGTAGGGGCGTTCAGTACTCGTTGCCCGCGCGCAGCCAGGCGATGTAGTCGGCGACGGAGCGTTCGGTGTCGTAGGCGGGCGCGAAACCGGTGTCCTTCTGGAGCCGGGTGATGTCGAGCCAGCTCGGGCGCCCGGTCCCTCCGGTGGGGAGGTCGATCCGGGCGTCCGGGACGACCTGCTTGATCGCGGCGATGAGCTCCACGTTGGTGGTCGCGCGCCCGGACGCGACGTTGTAGGTGCGGTGGCCGAGCCGGTCGGCGAGCTGGAGGAGCGCGATGGCCCGTCCGGTGTCCTTCACGTAGCACAGGTCGATGGAGTCCTCCGCGTACGCGGGCGCGCGCATGGGCCTGAGATCCGGCTCGGTCCCGTGGACGGCGGCGCGGACGAGTTCGGGGGCGGCGAAGAACAGCGGGCCGTGGGGGTCGAGCGGGCCCCAGGTCGCGGAGATCCGGCAGTTGACGATCTCGATGCCGGTGGTGTCCGCCAGATGGTCGTTCAGCAGCTCGCCGATCTTCTTGAAGGTCGGGATCAGGTGGGGCGCGGTCATGGGCAGCGGCAGGTCCTCGCTGAGCGGCCCCTCGCGGGTGAGGCCGCTGTAGACGCCGATCGTGCTCGCGACGCCCACTCGCCGCACGCCCCACTCCTGGGCGGCCTGGACGATGTTGAGCAGGCCGCCCACCGCCCTTCGCGTCGCCTCGACGGGCCGCTCCGGGTCGGGTGGCCACGGCATGGAGCCCGCCAGGTGGACGATGCCGGTGATCTCGTGGCGCTTGCCGATGTCGAGCAACCCCGGCAGATCGGTGATGTCGGCCCGCTCCACGATCACCCGTTCGCCGTCGAAGGGCGCCGGCGCGTTCCGGCGCTGGACGAGCACGCAGCTCGCGCCGAGGTCGAGCAGCGCCCGCACGGTGTGAGTGCCGATGAACCCCAGACCTCCCGTGACCAGGATCATTGCCATGCTCCCTTCATGTAGTTGAGCTGATTATCAGTAGTACTGACATTCAGCTTAGCGGTAGGATTGGGAGGTGTCCACAAGCGAGGGTCCGGGGCCCCTGGTGAGCACGCGTCTGGGCTACTTGCTCAAGCACGCGCACGTGCTGATGTCCGAGCTGCTCAACAAGGCGTTGGCGCCGTACGGCATCGATGGGCGCGAGCTGGGGGTGCTGCTCGTCCTCGCCGGACACGAGCCCGGTTCCCAACAGCAGGTGGCGCAGCGGCTCGGCGTCGACCGCACCACGATGGTCGCGCTCCTGGACACGCTCGAAGACAAAGGGCTGGTGTCCCGCCATCCGCACGCGAACGACCGACGCCGCAACGTGGTCGAGCTGACCGAGACGGGCAAGAAGACCGTCCGGCAGGCCATCGAGGCAAGCGACAAGGCCGAACGCGAGTTCCTCGCACCGCTCAGCCCTCAGGACGCGGAACGGTTCCGCGACGCGTTGCAGACGGTCGTCACCCGGCGGGACCAGGCACCGGACGGACAGCGTTAACGCTGAGCGGCCAGGACGGCCTGGGCCAGCGCGGCGACCTCGCGGTCCATGGCCGCCTTGGACGGACGGTCCCTCCGGCCGTAGTCGATGTAGAGCAGAAGGTTGGCGCGGCGTACCAGGAGCCTGCTGGCGGTGCTGTCAACGTGATCCCGTTTGGCCTGGTCACCGAGCTTCGGCGCCCGGGAGCCGTCGCCACGCCAGGCGGCGAACAGCGCCTTCGCGACCGCCGTGCCGGATTGCCCGGTGGCGGCGCTCGGGGGCGGCGCCTCCACGTACACGGTCAGATGGCTCAGGCCGGGCGGGGCGTCGCCGTCCGCCCACTTGCAGCCGCCGCTCACCCCGGCGTCGCCGGGAGCGAGGTCACGCCGCCGCGCACCGGCGACCAAGCGGCGCGCGGCCGCGTCGGCTTGCGCGCACACGTTCCCGACACTGCGATGTTCGCCCCGCTGGTAGGCGGGTGGAGCGGCGGGCTGCGGCCGGGCCCCGAGCCGGGCGCCGATCTCACCGGCCGCGCTCACGAGCCCGGCTTCCAGCACGGCGAAGGAGGACACGGCCGGGCCGTACTCGCCGATATCCGCCTTCTGCTCCGCGAAGAGGTCGACGACGATGTTGCGCACCCGTACCGCCAGCCGGACCTCATGGTGCTCGCCGGGCAGCCGGTTGACGTGGACGAGCCTCGCCTCGTCGCCCAGGCCGCGGACCGTGACTCCCCCGGGCGCCTTCGAGGTCGGGAGGTTCTGGAACCCGAGCCGCGCCTCATCGGTGGCGCTGCCGCCGAAACGCCTGGCGGGTGTGTGCAGGTGCGCCTCCGCCTGCAACCGGGCGAACATGTCGTGCTCGTTCACGGCCCTCCAGAGACACCGCCGTTCACCCATGTCGGTGGCGGCGACGCGAAGCCGCTGCATGGTGGCGGCCGACACGGATCGGCACCACCCGGCGGGGACCCGCTGGAACTCTCCGGACCGCCACTGCGGCGACGCGCTCGTGCCTTGGGCACCCGCCAGGCCATCGTTACCCGAGCACCCACTGATCAGTAGCACCACCGCGCCCAGGACCGCGGTGGCCGGCCGCGCCATGTCCATGTCCTGAAGAACGGTGAGGACCGGCAGGACGTTCAATCGTTCCGGCTCCAAGGAGGAGCGGGCTCGCGGTCGGCGAAGGTGGGTTTTTGCCTACCTTGATCGGCGTCTTTTCACCATCGTCGCGGGCTCCGCCGGTTCATAGCGTCTACATCGCCCCCCCGAAATGCAGATCGATGGAGGTAAGGACGATGAGGGGACGCAGACATGGACCCGCGGCCAAGGGGCCCGTCGAAGAGGCGCTCCGGCTTGAGGGAGTGCGCAAGGTCTACGGTTCGGAGGACAACCGGGTCACCGCGCTGGACGGGGTCTGGCTGTCACTGCCATCGGGGACGTTCACGGCTGTCATGGGCCCGTCGGGCTCGGGCAAGAGCACCCTGCTGCATTGCGCCGCGGGTCTGGACCGGCCGAGTTCGGGCCGGGTGTTCGTGGACGGCATGGAGTTGCCGGTGAGTGAGGTGTCGCCGTCCACGAAGAAGGGGCACGCCGGTGGTGGTGAGACGGCGCTGACCAAGTTCAGGCGGCGGCGGATCGGGTTCGTGTTCCAGCGGTTCAACCTGCTGCCGACGCTGACGGTGACGCAGAACGTGACCCTGCCGCTGAAGCTGTCGGGCAGGCGGGCCGACAAGGCCAGGGCACGGGAGATCCTGGCCCGGGTGGGCCTGGGCGACCGTCTCGACCATCTGCCGTCCGAGCTGTCGGGAGGCCAGCAGCAGCGGGTGGCGATCGCGCGGGCGCTGGTGACCGAGCCGGCGGTGGTGTTCGCGGACGAGCCGACCGGGGCGCTGGACTCGCGCAGCGCGCGGGAGGTCCTGGCGCTGCTCCAGGAATCGGTGCGGGTCTATGGGCGCACCGTCGTGATGGTCACCCACGACCCGGTCGCGGCCTCGTACGCGGACGCGGTGCTGTTCCTGGCGGACGGCCGGCTGGTCGGCAACCTGCCCTCGCCCACCGCCGAGTCGGTGGCGGAACGCATGACCCACCTGGCCGACGAGGCCGAGCGGCAGCGCGCCACCGAGGGGGTGTGAGGGATGTTCGGTCTGGCGGTCAGGTCCCTGCGCAAGCGGGCGGGCGGGTTCGCGGCGAGTTTCGTGGCGATGTTCCTGGGCGCGGCGATGGTGATGGCGTTCGGCGCCATGGAGGACACCGCGATCTCCAGCGACGCCACCGGCGCCGCCGAGGAGACCCTGGTCACCATGACGATCGTCGTGGGCGGGTGGGGCAGCGCGCTGGTGATCCTCGCCGTCAGCTCCACGCTGGCCCTGTCGGTCCGGCAGCGGGCCGAGGAGATGGCGCTGTTGAAGAGCGTCGGCGCGACCCCGGCCCAGATCGGCCGGATGGTGGTCGGCGAGGCCACCGGCCTCGCCCTCGTCGCCTGGCTTCTGGCGATCGTGCCGGGGTTCCTGGGGGGTGCGGCGCTGCTGTCGCTGCTGCACTCCACCGACCAGGTGCCCGAGAGCGTGTCGTACGCCTTCGGCCCGGTGGCCCTGGGCATCGGGCTGACGCTCACCCTCGTCTCCGCGGTCGCTTCGGCGATCATCGCCGTCACGCGCACCGCCCGGGCCGCGGTGATGCAGTCGCTGGCCGACGCGTCGGTGGGCCGTACGCGGATGAGCCGCAAGCGCGTCGCCTTCGGGATCGTGTTCCTGCTCCTTGGGCTGAACCTGGCCGTGGTCACCGCCACGGTGATGAAGGACGAAGGCATGAACGCGATGGCAACCGCGGGGCAGGCCGACATCATGGCCTCGCTGGGGCTGGCGCTGCTGGCCCCGTGGCTGATCCGGCGGGCGGCGGGCGTGCTGTCGCATCCCTTGGGGCTGCTGTTCGGAGTGGCCGGTGAGCTGGCGGTGAGCACGCTGCGCCGGCGTACCCCGCAGATGGCCTCGGTGTTGATGCCGATCATCCTGTTCACCGGGATCGCGACCGGCTCGCTGTACCTCCAGCAGATCGAGAACGACGCCACGGCCGCGGCCGGGCTGGTGTCCACGGTCGAGCAGAAGAACATCGCGACGCTCAACTTCGTGGTGATCGGGATGATTCTGCTGTTCACGGCGGTGATGCTGGTCAACACGCTGCTCGCGGCGACCGCCTACCGGCGCGGGGAGTTCGGCCGGCAGCGCCTCGTCGGCGCCACCCGCGGCCAGGTCGTCGGCGCGGTGGCGCTGGAGGCCGCGGTGCTGATCGGGCTGGGTCTGGTGTGCGGCGTCTTCGCGGCGATGTTCACCGTCCTGCCGTTCAGCGTCGCCCGCGCCGACGCGCTCGTCCCCGATATCGGGCCGCTCATCTTCGTGGCGGTGGCCCTGATCACCACGGCCCTCACGGCCGTCACCGCGATCGCCGCCGCCAACCGCGCGGCCAAAATCTCGCCGGTGGAGGCCGCGAGCCTCTAGCGGCCCTGCCATGGGGGGGCGGGGTCCGCCGTCTCTGTGAGACGGCGGACCCCGGCACAGGTGCGCTACCTGCGTCTACCTGTGGTGGAAGTGGCCATGGTGATGGCCGTGACCGTGGTGGTGATGGTGGCCGTGGCCGTGGAAGTGGCCATGACCGTGGTGGTGGTGGCCGTGGTGATGGTGGTGGTGACCGTGATGGTGGTGGCAGGGGCGTCTCGGCGGGCACACCTGGGACTGCGCCGCCTGAGCGGTGGCCGTTTCCGTCGCGTTCGCCGCGGCCGCGGGGCCGAAGGCGGTCAGGCTCGCCGCCACGACGAAGCCGGCGGCGGTCAGCGCCGCTGAGCGCAAGGGAGTCGAAATCCTCATGGTTCCCTCCAGGGGTTGGGGCACGAAGGCCCATGTGTCACATGTCACATACCCTCACCGCACGCATCCGACTACAGAGAGTAAGTAGATCATTTCGGCGGATCGGGCCCACCCCGCTCGGGACCGGGAGTCAGTCGATCGGGGTCTCCAGGACCATGAGCCGGGTGCCGCCGGGCTCCTCACCGTCGTCGGGCGCGGCCCACATCCGCAGCACGCCGCCGGCGGTCTCCAGGTGAACGGGGTTGCGGGTGACCACGTGCCGGTTCGCCGACAGCGTGGTCACCGGGACCTCGTGACCGATGGCGCCGGTCCGCAGGTCGACCACCGCGATGCCGCCCAGGTCGAACCGTCCTCCGGAGGCGAGCGGGAACTCGGTCAGCCCGGTGCAGACCGCCGTGCCGTCCGACGCGGCGGCGCAGTCCTGGAAGTCCACGTAGTGACTCTCGTTCAGGCCACGGCGCAGCAGCCGGCCTCGATCGGTCCAGGTGAACATGCGGCGGGATCCCCAGGAGACGCCGTGCACCCGGCCCGTCTTCCGGTCGCGGACGACACCGCCGACATGGTCGCCGTACCGGAACGCCTCGGTGGCCCGCAGCGTGCGTGGATCCACGCGATACACGATCGACCGTGAGTCGGGCCGGTACTCCGCGACCGGAACCCACAGCGACCTGCCGTCGAAGTCGATCCCGCCCGGGTGGTACATGGTTCCCTCACCCAGCGTGATCTGCCGCAGCAGGCGGCCCGACAGGTCGAGCTCGAAAAGGTGCCCGCGTCCCCTGCCCGGGGTGCGGTCATAGCCGTCGACCGGCTCGGGGTAACGGACCGGCGGTTCGATGACCTCGACGCTGGAGAGGTACAGCCGGTCTCCGACCCGCGCGAGCCCCTGGGGATGGAAGGTCGGGAACGTCAGGTCGAACTGCCGGGTGACGGTCCATGCGGCGCCGCGGTCCAGGCTCTGTACGGCGGACACCACCTGGTCGGGGCGCCGCGACGCGATCCCGGCGTCCGCGGACAGGCCCAGCGTCAGCACGAGGACCGTGGCGGGCACGGCATAGCGCAGCAACATCCTGTCGCCTCCTTACGGCGGGCTTCTCTGACGCGCCGCACTCAACCACTCCGCCCGGCATCTCCGGGACCCCGCGAATGATCGAAAGATGACCGTTGGATGAAACCCCAGGTCGCACAGCCGGCGGGAACATTTGTCCAAGACCGGTGAGCGAACCTCGATGCATCGTTCGGTGCATGAGTGAGTCTGAGGTCAAGAGCTCCCATCGGATGCACGTGATCCACGACGGTTCGCGCCGGGCGTCGCCGCTGCTGCTCATTCACGGGTCGGGGGCCTCGAGCGGCTGCTGGGCCCCGCTGGTCCCGGCGCTCGCCGGCCGCCACCATGTCGTCCGGGTCGACCTGCCGGGCTGCGGCCAGTCCCCGCCCGCCGCGTCGTACGACGTACCCGACCAGGCGGGGCGGGTGGCGCGGGTACTGGACGATCTCGGCATGGACCACGTCACCGTGGTCGGGCACTCCGGCGGTGGCTATGTCGCCACCGCGCTCGCCGAACGGCGTCCCGATCTGGTGGGGTCGATCGCGCTGGTCAGTACCGGGCCGCGTCCGGACGCGCTCCTTCCGCAGCCGGTGATCCTGCGGGTGCTGCTGGGGCCGCCGTTCGGACCGCTGCTGTGGTCGAGGCGTTCGGACGCGATGATCCGTAAGGGGATCGCGGCGACGGCCGCCCGGCCGGTGGACATCCCCGACGACATGGTGGCCGAGCTCAGGGGCACCACCTACCGCGCGTTCAGGGAGGTGCTGCGGAAGAACGGCGCGTACATCGCCGAACGGAGCGTGCCCGAGCGGCTCGCCGCCCTCGACGTCCCCGTCCTGGTGATCTTCGGTGCCGCCGATCCTCGCTGGGACCCGTCGTCGGCACGCCACTACGAGGCGGTGCCGGGCGCGCGGGTCGAGATGCTGGACGGCGTCGGGCACCTGCCCATGTTCGAGGCGACCGAGGCCACAGGCGAACTGCTGTCGGCCTTCGCCGCCGTGGGACGCTGACGCCCCGGCTTGGGGCGCGCGCATAAACTGCTCGCATGCTGCCGGCCGGGACGCCGTTCGACTGGACGGGTGCAGAGGTCGCCGTCCCCTGCCCGTCGCATCGGCTGCCGGGGATCAGCATGGCCGGGTTCCGGCATCGCGTCTCACAAGGCTCCGGCATCGCCATGGTCGCGCACCCGTCCGTCACCCTGCTCGTCGATCTGAGCGAGGGGGAGGGCATCGTCTACGACCGCGCCGGCCGGCGCGAACGCGGCAGCGTCGTCGTCGGGCTTCTGCCCGGCGAGCTGCGTGCCACCGGCCACGGGACCGGAGAGTGCTTGCAGATCCGGCTGGAACCGGACGTGGCGGCCGACGTGCTCGGCGTGTCCACCGAGCTCACCGGGACGCTGGCGCCCCTCGCCGATGTGTGGGGCCGCGAGGCCGGGCGGGTCGAGGACAGGTTGCGCTCCGCGACGTCCTGGGACGAACGGTTCGCGACCGCGGCGGACACCCTCGCCCGGCGGATCGGATCCCGCCCCCCGGTGGATCCGGAGGTCGCCCATGCCTGGCGGCGGACGCTCACCAGCCGGGGCCGGGTGCGGGTCGAGTGCCTGGCCGAGGAGGTGGGCTGGAGCCGCAAGCGCCTGTGGGCCCGTTTCCGGTCGCAGCTCGGCATCACCCCCAAACGCGCCGCCCGGCTCGTGCGCTTCGACCACGCCGCCCACCTTCTGGCGGCCGGTCACGCCGCCGCGGGCGTCGCCACCCGCAGCGGCTACGCCGACCAGTCCCACCTCCACCGTGAGGTCAAGACGTTCACCGGGCTCACCCCCGCGGCCGTGGCCACGGCGCCATGGCTCGCGATCGACGACGTCGCCTGGCCGCGGACCGCGCGGCCCCGATGACGGGGAGCGCTTGTCGTGCCCGCGCACAAGACCAGCCCGCACAAGACCGTCCCGCAGAAGACCGTCACGGAGAAGGCGCTGTGCTACATCGTCCGTGACGGTCGATTGCTGGTCTTCCGGCACACCGGCCACAGCTGCGAACGGGTCGGAATCCAGGTCCCGGCCGGGACCGTCCGGCCGGACGAGACCCCGGAGGAGGCGGCCCTTCGGGAAGCCCAGGAGGAGACGGGCTTCACCGGGTTCTCGATCGTGCGGAAGCTCGGCGAGGTCACGTACGACATCACCCCTTACCGATTCGAGATCCAGCGCCGCCACGTCTTCCATGTGCGGCTCGCCGAACCCACTCCGCCACGGTGGGCCGGCCGGGAACTCCATGACGGTCAGGGGGATCCGACCGACTTCGAGTGCTTCTGGATTCCGCTGGAAGACGGCCATGTCCTCCAGTCCGGCCAAGGCGCGTTACTCGGGGCGCTCTACGACTGAGATGCCTATCTCCAGACCGCGCCGGCGTCGATCGGCAAGGCCACGCCGGTGATGTAGCGCGCCATGTCGGAGGTGAGGAACAGGAGGGCGTTGCTGACGTCGACGGATTCGATCCAGTCCACCGGAAGCAGCGCCGTCGCGCGGGAGGCCGCGGCGAACTGCTCCTTGGTGGGGTTCTCCTCTTCGGGGACGAAGAGGCGGTACATCACGTCGTTCTGGATCATGTCGGTGTCGACCTGGGTGGGGTTGACCGTGTTGACCCTGATGCCGTGCGGTGCCAGCTCGACGGCGAGGGCGCGCATGAGCCCCACGACGCCGTGCTTGGCCGCGACGTAGTGCGCGACGTTCGGGTACGACTTGAGCCCGGCAACGGAGCTGGTCAGGACGATGGACCCGCCGCGCCCGCCCGCGAGAATGTGCGGGATGGCGACCTTGGTCGTGCGCCACACCCCGGTGAGGTTGACATCGATCATGTCCCGCCAGGCCCGCTCGCTCAGTTCGCCGAGGGAGCCGCTCGACAGGATCCCGGCGTTGGCCACGACGATGTCGAGGCGGCCCAGCTCGCGCACGCCGTCGTCGACGGCCGCCCGCAGGCTCCCGGTGTCGCGGACGTCGGCGGGGCGCGCGACGATCCGCCGGCCGAGCGCCTCGACCTGCCGTACCGTCTCGGCCAGGTCCTCCGCGGTGGCGAGCCCATAGCCGACCGTGTCCATCTGCTCGCAGATGTCGACGGCGATGATGTCCGCGCCCGCGGCGGCCAGCGTGACGGCGTGACTGCGGCCCTGGCCGCGGGCGGCGCCGGTGATGAAGGCGACCTGTCCGTCCAGCGAGGTGTTCATCGGGCCAGCACCCCCGCGTCGACCGGCAGTCCGATGCCGGTCACGAACCGCGCCTCGTCGGAGGCGAGGAACGCGACCGCGTCGCTGACGTCGGACGGGTCGAGCCAGGGCGTCGGCAGCAGCATTCCGTCCTGCGAGGCGGCGGCGAACTGCTCCCTCGTGGGTTCCTCGACGTCCGGGACGAACAGCCGGCGGACCAGCGGATTCTGGATCATGTCGGTGTCGACCTGGGTCGGGTTCACCGCGTTGACCCGGATGCCCTGCGCGCCCAGCTCCTGCGCGAGCGTCTTGGTCAACCCCATCAGCGCGTGCTTCGCCGAGACGTAGTGGGCGATGCCGCCGTACGGGCGCAGCCCCGCCGTGGAGCTCGTGATCACGATGCTGCCGCCGCCGGAGCCGATCAGATGCGGGGCGGCGGCCTTGCACGTGATCCACACCCCGGTGAGGTTGACGTCGATGACGTCCTGCCACACCTCGTCGGTCAGTTCCCAGCTCGGGACGCCGCCGCTGTGGATGCCGGCGTTGGCCACGACGATGTCGAGCCGGCCGAGCCGGGCCACGGCGTCATCGACCGCGGCGCGCGTCCCGTCCAGGTCGCGCACGTCGGCCACCGCCGTGACGACCTCGCGGCCGGTGGCGGTGACGAGCCCGGCGGTCTCGGCCAGGTCGTCCGGTGTGGACAGCGGGTACGGAACGGTGTCGATCTGCCGGCAGAGGTCGAGCGCGATGATGTCGGCGCCCTCCTCGGCCAGCCGGACCGCGTGGGCGCGGCCCTGGCCGCGTGCCGCGCCGGTGACCAGCGCGACCCTTCCTTCTGCGCGTTTACGGTTGACGGCCAACGAACGGCTCCTTCACAGGACGGGAGTGCCGCCACGGCCCACGACTATCCAGATCGACACCGACTCGACGTCGAACGGATTGTGCAGCCGGTGGGGTGTCATGGATTCGAAGCGGATGGAATCCCCGGCATTGAGTTCGTAATGGGTGAAGCCGACCTGGACGTGCAGCCCACCGGAAATGACGTACCCGTACTCCACGCCGGGATGGTGGATCAGGCTGTCCTCGGGACAGGACTCGCCTCCGGGCGCGTAGACGACGTGCAGGAAGTCGTTCTCCGGGTCGTGGTCGGAGGTCAGCCGTCCCCACACCGCCTTGTCCATCCGCAGCTCGTGCCGGCGGTCGCCGCGCTGGAGCGGCGACCCGGGCTCGGTGTCGCGCTGGTCGGGCACGGAGGGGCGGCCCGCTTCCTTCTGGATCAGCTTGAGCCCCTGCGCCGGAGGGCCGGACGACGCGGTGGAGTCCACGGGCATCAGGTCGTCCAGTGGCACACCCATCTCGGTGGCGATCGCGTACAGCGTGCCGACCGATGGTTTCGTACGGCCGAGCTCGACCTGGGATATGAAGCTCGGCGACACGTCGACCCGCCTGGCCATCTCGCGTACGGACATCCCCGCGGCCAGTCGCGCTTTCCGCAACTTCTGCCCCACCGTGTCGAGGGGGGAGGCGGAATTGGGCGGCGGACCGTCTGCGGGGTCGCTCGATGTGCTCATGGGGTCCCCATTCACTGTTACGAGTTCACCTTCAAAAGGAAGTCTCAGGCAGGGCGGGCGTCATGGCAAAACCCATCCGCCGTCCACGGTGAAGGCGGCTCCGTGGATAAAGTCGGCGTCGTCGCTCGCCAGGAAGAGCGCCATATGCGCGATCTCCTCCGGCCGTCCCCACCGGCCCGCGGGCGTGTTCGCGACGGCCTCGTCGACGTGCGGGTTCCGGCCCTCGGGGGTGAGCAGGTGCCCGGTCATCCCGGTGTGGATCGCACCGGGGCAGATGGCGTTCACGCGGATGCCCTGCTTGCCGTAGTCGAACGCGAGCTGCCTGGTGAAGCCCAGCAGCGCGTGCTTGGACGACGTGTACGCCGCGCCGCCGCCGCCCGCCACGAACGAGGAGATCGAGGCTGTGTTGATGATGACGCCCTTCTTTTGCGCGAGCATCGGCGTGAGGACGGCCCGGGAGAACAGGAACGGCCCGGTGATGTTGATCGCCATCGTCCGGTTCCACAGTTCGTCGGACGTGTCGAGCGCCGGGGTGTAGTCGTCGAGGACACCGGCGTTGTTGCAGAGGATGTCGACGCGGCCGAACAGTTCGAGCGTCCGGGCGACGACGCGCTCGACGTCCGCCCGCACGGACACGTCGGCGGTCTCGGCGACGCTGCGTCCGTCGCCGAGCCGCTCGACGGTCTCCCGCACGGGGTCGGCGCGCACGTCGACGGCGACGACGGTCGCGCCGTTCTCGCTGAACTCCTGGGCCATGGCCCGGCCCATGCCGGAACCGGCCCCGGTGATGATCGCGACGCGCTTGTCCAGCTTCATCCTGATCTCCTTCGTGGGTAGGGGTCCGACATCAGCCACCGCGCGGCGGCGGCGATGCCGGTCTCGTCGGGGATCCACGCCCGTTCGAGGCTCGGGGCGTACGGCGTCGGCGCGGTCGGGGCGCCGACCCGTGCGACGGGTGCGTCCAGGGACCAGAAGCCCTCGTTCACGGCCAGGGCCGCCAGCTCGGCGCCCACGCCGAACTCGGTGACCGCCTCGTGCGCGATCAGCAGCCGGTTGGTGCGCCCGAGGGACTCCAGCACCGTGCGCCGGTCGAGCGGGGCGATCGTGCGCAGGTCGATGACCTCGGCGTCGATGCCCTCCGCCGCCAGCGTCTCCGCGGCGTCGAGCGCGAGCCGCGCCATCCGGGACCACGAGACGATCGTCAGGTCGGTGCCCGCGCGGGTGATGCGGGCCCTGCCAAGGGGAACGCGGTGGTCCGGCGCGGGCATCGCCGCCTTGCGCTCGTACAGCAGCCGGTTCTCGATGAAGATCACCGGGTTGTCGTCGTCGATGGCGGTGCGGAGCAGGCCGTACGCGTCCTCCGGCGTGCTGGGCATCACCACGGTCAGTCCGGGGATGTGCGCGAGCAACGCTTCGAGGCTCTGCGAATGCTGGCTGCCCGAGGAGCGTCCCGACCCGAACTGGGTGCGCACGACCATCGGCACCGTGACCGCCCCGCCGGTCATGAACCGCAGCTTGGCGGCCTGGTTCATGAGCTGGTCCAGGCAGGTGCCGAGGAAGTCCAGGTACATGAGCTCCACGACCGGCCGCAGCCCGGCCATCGCCGCGCCCACGCCGAGCCCCATGATCGCCGTCTCGGAGATCGGGGTGTCCAGGACGCGGCCGGGGAACTCCTGCGCGAGCCCGCGGGTCAGCCCGAAGACGTTGCCCCCGCCGACGTCGATGCCCGCGAGGAACACCCTCGGGTCGTCCGCGAGCGCGTCGCGCATCGCCTGGCGGAGGATCCGCGAGGTGGACACCGGCTTGGCGGCGTCGGCCGGTCGTGCCCCGAGGGTGGCCGGCGGCCGTTCCGCGACATCGGGGCGCGGGCTGGCCACGTAGTCGAGGACGGTCGCGGGATCGGGCTCGTCCGAGTCGGCCGCGAACCTCTCCGCCTCGGCGACCTGCCGGGCGACCTCGTCCTCGACCAGGTCCAGCTCACCGGCGGGCACGCCCAGCTCGGCGAGGCGCGCGCGGGTCCGCCGCAGCGGGTCTTCGGGCGCGTCGTCGGGGTCGTCCCCCGCGCGGTACCTCTGCTGGTCCCCCTCGTAGTGCCCACGCACGCGCAGCGTCACCGCCTCGACGAGCCGCGGACCCCCGCCCGCGCGCACCTCGTCGAACACCTCGGCCATCGCCGCCTCCACGGCCTCGACGTCGTTCCCGTCGACGGCGCGGAACGGCAGGCCGTAGCCCGCGGCCCGGGAGGACAGCGGGACGGCGTGCTGGTCGCTCGTCCGGGAGAACTCCGAGAAGCCGTTGTTCTCGCAGACGAAGACGATCGGCAGGCGCCAGAGCGCGGCGAGGTTGACCGACTCGTGGAACGCGCCGGTGGCCACGGCGCCGTCGCCGAAGAACGCGATCGCGAGGGCGTCGGAGTCCCGTACGCGCAGAGCGTGGGCGGCCCCGGTGGCGATCGGCAGGCCGGCCCCCACGATGCCGTTGGCGCCGAAGATGCCCAGCGCCGGGTCGGCGACGTGCATGGAGCCGCCGCGGCCACGGCAGGCGCCGGTCGCCTTGCCGGTCAGCTCGGCGAACATGCCGGCCGGGTCGAGTCCCTTGGCGAGCACGTGCCCGTGACCGCGGTGCGTGGACGTGATGATGTCGTCGGGGCGGGCGCGGAACAGCGTGCCGACGGCGACCGCCTCCTGGCCGACGGACAGGTGCACGAATCCGGGGATGGCGCCCTGGCCGTAGAGCACCGCGATCCGCTCCTCCATCTTGCGGATGAGCAGCATCCGCCGGAACGCGGTGAGCAGGTCGTCACGGTTCACCGGCGTTCGCCCCGGCCCTCGGCGAGCTCGCGGACCGCCCTCTCCCGCAGCCGGAACTTCTGGATCTTCCCGCTCTCGGTCCGCGGCAGCCGGTCGGTCACCAGCAGGTACTCCGGCAGCTTGTGCTTGGCGATGTCGTGCTCCAGCAGGAACCCGCCGAGCTCGCGCAGCGTCGGCGGTGACGCGTCCTCGCGGGTGACGACGAACGCGCAGGCCCGTTCGCCCAGGGTGTCGTCCGGCACGCCGACGATGGCGACGTCCGCGACCGCGGGATGCTCCAGCAGGTAGTCCTCGACCTCCTTGACGCTGATGTTCTCGCCGCCGCGCACGACGATGTCCTTCACCCGGCCCGCGATCGTGATCCCGCCGTCGGGAGAGATCGTCGCCAGGTCACCGGTGCGGAACCAGCCGTCGGCCGTGAAGGACTCGGCGGTGTGCCGGGCGTCGAGATACCCCAGGCACAGCTCGGGGCCGCGCACCTCCAATTCCCCGACGCCGTTCACCGGATCGGCGAGGCGGGCCTGGGAGGACCCGGTGAGCCGCCCGTCGGTGTCCGCGCGGATGCGTTCCGGGTCGTCGGGTCCGCCGCAGGTCACGGTCGGCATCTCGGTCAGCCCGTAGGCGCGGACCACGACCGCGTCGAGCACCTCGGTGGCCCGCCGTACCAGGTTGGGCGGGACGTCGGCGCCGCCGCAGACGAACCCGGTCAGCGCCGAGGTCGTGCCGCGCCGGGCGTACTCGTCGCAGAGCCCGCGCAGGAACGGCGTCGCGCCGACGCTGAACGTGCAGGCGTTGGCCTCGACGATGTCCACCCCGGCCGCCGCGTCCCACTCCGCCTGGAGCACGACCGAGCCGCCGACCAGCAGGGGCATCATCACCCCGTACACCAGTCCGGTGATGTGACCGACCGGGGACGGCATGTAGACCCGGTCGCCGTCGAGCCGGAACAGCCGCGCGATCGACCAGGCGTCGCTGAGCAGCGTCCGGTGGCTGTGCAGCACGCCCTTCGGGACGCCGGTCGTGCCGGAGGTGAACATCAGCACGCACACGTCGTCGAGACCGGCGTCGAGCTCCGGCTCGGACGCGGACACCTCGTCCTCGGCGGCCTCCGGGTCCCGTACGGTCAGGACCGGGACGTCCCGCCCGGCCCGCGCGGTCGCGGCACGGATCATCTCCGGGTGGCGGGTGTTCCGGTAGCGGGCCGGTGCCACGAAGGCGGCGATGTCGCAGGCCGCGAGGATCCGCTCCAGCTCGGCCGCCCGGAAGTTCACCGGCACCGGGCACACCACGGCGCCCATCCCCCACAGCGCGTGGGCCGTCGCGACCGCCTCCCACCAGTTCGGAAGCTGGACGCCGACGACGTCGCCGCGCCGGACCCCCGCCGCCCGCAGCCGGGCCTGCTGGACGGCGACCGCCGACAGCAGCGCGCCGGAGTCCAGGCGTGTGGCGCCGTCCACCACCTGCGTGCGCGCGTCGGCCAGGGCGGCCGCGAGAACGGCGGGGGTGGCGGCGGTGATCTCCTCCGCTTCGGGATGGCGCGTCGTGGGCGCCCAGGTGCCGGTGAGCATGCGGTCAGACCTCGCGGACCGGGTTCGGGTTGCTGCCGGGGAGCACCGCGTGGCCGCCGTCGACGGGCAGGGCGACGCCGGTGATGTCGCGGGCGTCGTCGGAGGCGAGGAACACCACCGAGCCGCTGATGCTGCTCGGCGCCAGCAGTCCGCGCCCGGCGATCGCGGACCAGCCGTACGCGTTGTCCCGCCGGTCCTGCGGCGTGCCGCCCGGCCCGCCCGCCATCATGTCGTAGGCGCCCTGCCAGTCGTTCATCTTGGTGTCCACGATCCCCGGGCAGACCGCGTTGCACCGGATGTTGTACGGCCCCAGCTCGATGGCCGCGTTGCGCATCAGCCCGAGCACGCCGTGCTTGGCCGCCACGTAGTGGGTCATGCCGGCGCCGGCCTCGAAGCCGTTGACCGACGAGGTCAGCACGATCGAACCGCGCTTCTGCTCGATCATGGTCGGGACGACGGCCTTGACCGAGCGCCATGCCCCGGTCAGGTTGATGTCGAGCATCTCCTGCCACTGCTCGTCGGTGAGCTCCCAGAGCCGGCCGAGCGCCCAGATCCCGGCGTTGGCGATCAGGATGTCGATGCGCCCGAACTCGGCCACGCCGCGGCGGACCACGTCGTCCAGGCCGCCGCCGTCGCGGACGTCGCACTCGGCCGCGATCACCCGCCGGCCGAGGCCCTCGATCTCCTTCGCGGTGGCGTCGAGATCGGCGCGCGTCGCCAGCGGGTACGGGGCGGTGTCCACGTCCCGGCACAGGTCGATCGCGATGATGTCCGCGCCGGCCGCGGCGAGGGCGAGGGCGTGCGAGCGGCCCTGGCCGCGAGCCGCACCGGTGACGAATGCCACTTGTCCGGTCAGATCAGGCATGCTTCCTACGCTCCTTCGAGATCAGCAGGCCGAGGCCGCCGAAGACCGACGGGGGCCGTACCGCGCTGACGGTCAACGCGACGATGGTGAGCACGCCGACGGCGATCAGATAGCCGCCCGTCGGCAGGTCGACGAAGGGAATGAAGTTCTGGACCTCGGCGACGAAGACCGCGCCGAGCACACAGCCGATGGCCGAGCCGCGGCCGCCGGTCAGCAGCGCGCCGCCGATCACCGGCACGGCGATGGACAGCAGCAGGTAGCCGGACCCGGAGTTCGGGTCGCCGATCCCCGTCTGCGCCGCGAGCGCCACCGAGCCGAGGCCGGCGATCGCCCCGCCGACGACGAACGCCGCGGCCCGGAAGAACGGGGTGCGCACGCCGAGCTGCGACGCCCGCGCCTCGGAGTACCCGACCGCCCGCGACCGCAGCCCGGCCCGCGTGCCGTTGACCCAGACGTCGAACGCGATCGCCAGCACGACCGCGACCAGGAAGAGGCTCGGGATGTACGCGATCCCCTGCCCCAGCAGCGTGGCCAGCTCGTTGTTGATGAGGCCCTCGGGCTCGGGACGCAGGATCCGCCCGACGCCCAGGAAGATGCCGAGCGTGGCGATCGTGGCGATCACCGCTGTGATGCGCAGCCTGACCACCAGGACGGCGTTCACGGCCCCGAGCAGGGCCCCGGCGGCGACCGCGAGTCCGATCAGCAGCGGCGGCGACAGCTCGGGGAAGAACGAGAGCAGGACGACGATCAGGCCCATCGTCGAGCCGATCGAGGCGTCGATCTCGCCGACCAGCAGCACCGGGAGCTGCGCCAGCGCGGCGAGCACCAGCGGCAGGCTGAGCTGGAGGATCGTGCTGAGGTTGCCGATCGTCCCGAAGTTGCTGTCGCGGTACGCCCCGTACACCCACAGCCCGGCGAGCAGCATGCCGAGCAGGACGAACGTCGCCGGGGTCAGCGTGGACCGGCGGCCGGGCCGCCGGGCGCGGCCGGCCGTCCGCTCCTCCCGGTGCCGCCGCTCCTCCTGCTGCTCCTTCGCCGTGCTGAAGGCGTGGACGATCGCCTCCTCCGTCACCTCCTCGCCGGACAGCTCGGCCACGCTGCGGCCACGGGCCAGGACGACCACCCGGTCCGCCAGCAGCCGCAGCTCACCGGCGTCGCTGGAGGTGAAGACCACCGCCGTGCCCTGCTCGGCGACCGCGACGAGGGAACGGTAGATCTCGAACCTCGACCGGACGTCGACGCCCTCGGTGGGCTCCTCGATCAGCAGCACCTTCGGCTCGCGGGCCACGGCCCGGCCGACGGCCACCTTCTGCTGGTTGCCGCCGGAGAGCGTCCCCACCGGCTGCTCGATCGAGCCGCGAGCCAGGTCGTAGGCGTCGGCGAGCTCGGTGGCACGGGCGACCTCGCGCCGCCGCGGCAGCCATCGCCACCAGCCCCCGGACGACGCGCCGAGCGCCAGCGTGTAGTTCTCCCGGATCGACAGCAGGCCGGAGAGCGACTCGTCGCGGCGGTCCGAACTGACGAAGACCGCCCCGACGTCGACCGCGGCCTCGGCCCGGCGCAGCGGCACGCCGTCGACGACGACCGTGCCCCCGTCCAGGCCGTCCCCCGCCAGCGCGCGGATCAGCTCCCCCTGGCCGTTGCCCGCCGCGCCCCCGATGCCGACGATCTCCCCGCGCCGCACGCTGAGGTCGATCGGGCCGCAGGACGCCGCCCGCAGGCCCTTGCCGGCGAGGACGACCGGCGCGTCGGGACCGCCGGTGGCGGCCCGCCGGGTGAACGCGGCCACCTCCCGCCCGGCCATGTGCCGGACCAGTTCCTCGGTGCTCGCCCCCGCGGTGGGCAGCTCGGCCACGAGCACGCCGTCGCGCAGGATCGCGATGTCCGACGTGACGGCGAGGACCTCGTGCAGCCGGTGGGTCACGAAGATGACGCAGGCGCCGCGCGCCGCCGCCGCACGCATGCTGTCCAGGACCCAGGCGACACCGGTCTCGTCCAGCGAGGACGTCGACTCGTCGAACAGGATCACATCGGTCCGCCGGGCCAGCACCGCCGCGATCTCCACCAGGCGTTTCTCGTTGTTCGGCAGGTCGCCGATGCGGCTCGCGGCGTCGATGCCGCCGAGCCCGGCCGCGTCGAGCACCGCCCGCTGCCAGGAGGCGCCGTCGGCGGCCGGCCGGTACTCGGGCTCGACGATGAGATCGAGGTTCTGCGCGACGGTGAGCTCGTCGATGAGCGAGCCGTCCTGGTAGACACAGGCGATCCGCACGCCGTCCGCCGCCTCGGTCAGCGGCGTGCCGTCGAACCGGACCATACCGGCGTCGGCGCGATGGATCCCGGCGACGATCTTCACGAACGTCGACTTGCCGGAACCGTTCTCGCCGATCAGGCCGTGCACGGCGCCGCGGGCGAACGTCGCCGACATCCCGTTGAGGGCGGTGGTGGAGCCGAAGGTCTTGGTGACCCCCTCGGCCACCAGGCCGCTTCCGTCGGACGGACCGTTCGCCGGCTCGATCGCGACGGCGCCCGGCCCGGTGTTGCGTCCGGTCGGCCTCATCCTTTGCACCTCCTGTCGATGTGCCGGGGGTGACGGCTCAGCCGGCGTTGAGGACGGTCTTGAGCAGGGAGTCCGGCATGAGCGTCGGGCCGGGGGCGTTCGCGGGCTGGTCGGGCAGGTAGTCGCCCTTCTTCGCGGTCACGAACGGCAGCGGGAACGTCAGCATCGGGGCGACCTTCTTGCCCGCCAGGTGGTTCATCAGCGCCGAGAGGGCGATGGCCCCCTCGAAGTTGATGCTGCTGGAGTAGGCGAGCTGCCACTCCGCCGGCGTGCCCAGGTCCTTCTCCCACATCTGGAGCAGCGAGTTGTCGGAGGTCCAGGTGACCTGTGCCGGAACCTTCAGCTTGGCCTTCTGGTAGGTCTGGACGATGTTGACGGTCTGCTTGGCGTAGTCGTAGAGCACCGCGTCGATCTTCTTGCCGGTCGAGATCAGCGCGGTGGTGGCCGACACGGCCCCGCTCTCGGTCCAGCTCGTGTTGGACCGGTTGACGACCTTGATGCCGGGGGCGTTCTGCTGGAACCACTTCTCCGCGCACGCCTGCCATCCGGCGCCCTGCGGGTTGCCGGGGGTTCCGGTGAAGAACGCGACGTTGCCGGAGTTCTTGAGCATCCTCGCCGTCGTCTGCGCCATCTGCTTGCCGTCGTCGCAGAAGTCGGAGGCGACCTGCGAGACGACCGCCTTGGTGGCGTCCTTGCCGGGGATGCCCCCGTAGGCCACGACCGGGATGCCCGCGTTGGTGGCCTGCTGGTACGCCGCGGTCATGGCCGGGCCGAAGTCGTCGTAGGTGACGATCCCGGTGACCTTCCGGGCGATCAGCGTCTTCAGGTTGGCCTGCATCGTCTGCAGGTTGCCGTCGGCCTGGAGGTAGATGACGGTGCCGATGTTGGGGTACGACGTGGCCTGGAGGGTGATCTGCGCGCGGGTGATGCGCCGCCACAGGTCCGAGCCGGCCCCGTCGAGGATCGCCAGGGTCAGCTTGCCGTCACCGATCTTGCAGGTCGGCTGGGACATGCAGCCCGCGGCCGTCTTGACCTGCGCCTCGGTGTAGTCGCGCCCGGCCTCGTTCAGTCCCTGAACGATCGTCGGGTCGAGCTGTTCGGCCTTGACGGCGTCGGTGAGGAACGCCTTCTTCAGGTTCTCGGCCTGCTTCTCGGGGGTGACGTTCAGCGGCGTCGGCGCGTACAGCGAGGCGTCGCCGCCGGACGAGCCGGAGGATCCGCTGTTGGTGGACGTGCAGCCGGTCAGGGCCGCCGTGGCGACGAGCGCGGTCGCGGTCAGGACGGCGGGAAGACGTAGTGGGTGGGTACGCGGAAATCGAGGGGTGACCACGGCATCCTCTTCTCTGAGTCTTCTCTGGGTGGTGGACGTGCCAGGGGTGGCGATCGGAGGGGAAGACTGACGGAGAGCCGTCCAGGTGGCCGACCGGTGGTCAGGCGGCCTGCGCGGCCTCCGCGTCGGCGGTGCCACCGGTGCGCCTGCGGCGTAGCAGCCGGACCGCGCCGAGCCCGGTGGCCAGCATGGCGAGGATGAGCACGGCACCCTGGATGACCCCTTGGGTGCCGGGTGCGGCACCGGTTGCCGCGACGTCCTGGTTGATGAAGATGAGGAAGACCGCACCGGCGAGGGTCGCCGCCGGGTGCAGCCGGCCACCGCTGAGGGCGGCGCCCCCGATGACGACGACCACGATGGTGGACAACTGGTAGGCGTCGCCGAGCGTGGGCGTCGACGTGCCGATGCTCCCGACGAGCAGGACACCGCCGACGCTGTAGAGCAGCGACGCGAGCACGTAGGTCGCGGCGCGGTAGCGGCGTACGGCGATGCCCTGGTAGCGGGCGGCGCGCGGGCCGGTGCTGGCGGCGGTCAGCCGCCGGCCGACGGCCGTGTAGCTGAGGATGAGGCTGGTCAGCGCGACCAGGATGACGGACGCGACGAGGATGAGGCTGATGCCGCCGCTGAGCAGGTGGCCCGTGAACTCGTTCCATTCCTCCGGCACCGCGAGGCGGTTCACGCCGTCGCTGTACCAGATGCTGGCGAGGCCGGCCATGACCTGCCCGGTCGCGAGGGTGGCGACCAGCGGGCTCAGGCCGACGTACTCGACGAGGACGCCGTTGGCGACGCCGCAGAGCAGGCCCGCCCCGACCGCGTACGCGATGGCGACCGGGATGGACGTGCCGTCGCCCGCGCTCTTCATGACCAGGACGATGCCGGCGACGGTGACGACCGACGACACGCTGAGGTCGATGCCGCCGGTGCCGATCACCAGCGACTGGCCGAGCGAGGCGACGATCAGCACTCCGAGCAGGGGGGTCATCGTCGCCAGGCCGCCGTAGCTGATGCTGCTCGGGAACAGCGCCGCGCTGGCCGCGAGCATCAGCAGGGCGACCGCCCAGGGCAGCGCGACCGGAGCGCCGCGCCACCGAAGGTCCACCCAGGTCTGCCGGGCCGGACCGAATGTCGGACCGGGCGTCTGACCGGGCATGCCTCCCTCCTCTCTCTTCGTGTTCGCCCGCCGGCCGGTCAGGCGTACTTGACGATCTGGTTGGCGACCGTCGGCAGTTCCTTGAGGTGGCGGTCGAACCAGGAGCCGGCCGCGCGGGCGGCGTAGTCCAGGGCCGTGACGTTGCTGTAGAGCGTCATGTGGTCGGTGGCGGGAAGGACCACCAGTTCCTTGCGGGAGCTCGGGATGGCGTCGTACGCCGCGATCTCCTGGTCCCACATGGTGATGTCGTCCTGGTCTGCGACGATCATCATGACGGGCTTGTCGAGCAGCCTCGGCGCGTACGGCGCGGCGTTGTACTCCATCAGCCGTTCGAGCGAGGCGATCGTGTTGCGGTGCTCGTGCCGCGGCGCCTGGGTCGCCTTGAGCTCGTTGAAGACCGCGAGCACGTCGTCGTCGGGCCACACCGAGAACCGGTCGTCGGGCCCGGCGGGCACGCCGGACATCGCCATGTAGCCGTACTCGCCGGTCTCGGTCCGCTTGGCGCGGTCCTCGGCGACGAACGCCTTCAGCTTGCGGAACCTGTCGGTCCCGTGCATCCGCCACATGGTCTCGTAGCCGTCGATGACCGGGACGTTGGAGACCACGGCCTTAACGCGCGGGTCGGTGGCGCCGACGATCAGCACGTGGCCGCCGCTGTACGAGATGCCCCAGATGCCGATCCGGTTCGCGTCGATCTCCGGCAGGCCGGCCGCGAACGTGATCGCGTTCTTGTAGTCCTCGATCTGGTCCCACGGATCGATGTGCTGGCGCGGCTCGCCGTCGCTGGCGCCCATCCGCCGGTAGTCGAAGATCAGGGCGGCGAATCCGCGACGGACGAACTCCGCGGCGTACTGCGGCTGGCGGAGCTCCTTGACGTAGCACCAGCCCCCGGCCATCACCACCACGGGGAACGGTCCCTCGCCCTCGGGCAACAGCAGGTCGCCGCGCACCGTCTCGCCTCCGCTGAGGAACTCGATCTCGCGCTGGGTCATCGTGGCCTCCGGAGTGTTTCGGCTGCGTAACTTCGGCAGGAGGGAACGTAATCCAGCTCACAAGCGGTGTCAAGCATTAGTTCACGTTCGGAACCAGGGATGTACACAGGAGCCCAAGAATCTCTTGACGGAGATCAATCAGAGCTGATCAGCTAGTGTGTACCGCCACTGCACATGCATGTCCGCGTCATAGGATGGGGGGCATGCGGTCCGGGTCGCGCATGAAGGCGATCGGTCTGGTGCTGCACCCGACCAAGCCGGTGGATCGGTCGATCGACACGATCCTGGAGGGCGCGCGCGGCCATCCCGTCCGGGTGCTGGCGCGCGAGCACGACCGGCATCGGGTGCCGTCCCAGGTCCAGCCCGTGCCCGACTCCACGTTCGTGGCCGAGGTGGACATCGTCATCGCGCTGGGCGGCGACGGCACGATGCTCGGCGCGATGCGGATGATGATCGAACGGCCCGTTCCGGTGCTCGGGGTCAACTACGGCGACCTCGGCTTCCTCGTCGAGGTGACACCGGAGGGGCTGCCGGCCGCGCTGGAGCGGCTCACCCGCGGTGACTTCACCCTTGAGCAGCACGCATGCCTGGAGGTGAACTCCGCGGGCGTGGATCCGGCGAGCCGGTTCGGGTTCAACGACGTGGTGCTGCGGCAGGGCGACGGCAAGGGCACCGTCTCGGTCGACCTGACCGTGGACGACCTGCGGTACGGCTACTACCGCGGCGACGCCGTCGTCATCTCCACGCCGACCGGCTCCACCGCCTACAACTACGCGGCCGGCGGCCCCGTCCTGTCCCCCTCCTCCGACGCGATCGTCATCACCCCGGTCGCGCCCATGTCCGGCATCAGCCGTCCGGTCGTGCTCGGCGTCCGGGACGAGGTCCGCTTCACCGCGGCGAGCGACGGCACGCCCATCGCGGTCGACATCGACGGCACCTCGGCCGGCGAACTCGTCCAGGGCCAGTGGCTGACCGCCGTGATCCGCCAGGACGCCGCGCAGGTCGTGCGGCTCTCGGCGAGCGAGCACGCGCAGCGCAGCCGGGTCCGGCTCAGCCTGCTCGACCTGCCGCTACGCCCCGACCAGCTACTCGAACTGATCCCTCCGGATCTGCGCCGCAACGCCGAGGCCGCCCTCAGCAGGAACACCGAGACCGCTCGCCGCTCCTCCTGAGCGTCCAGTGACGCTTCCGCCCGCGCGGGCTTGGCGCAGTTCGGGCATCAACCGATCGGCGCGGGTTCACGCGGTGTGAGGTTCATGGTGATGTCCTCGGCGGCCCACAACACGAAACGCTCAACCGGCGTGACGTTCTGGCCGGGCGAGAGATGGAATTCGAAGCGCTTCAGCAGGATGGCCAGAACGAGCTGCGCCTCGATCATCGCCAGGGCGGCGCCTTCGCAACTGCGCGGGCCAAGGCCGAAGGGAATGTACGCGAGCCGATGACGGCCGGCCGATGACCCATTGGTGAACCGATCGGGGTCGAAGACCTCCGGATCGGGCCAGTACTCGGGATTCATGTGCACGGCCCAGAACGGGTAGAAGATGACCGTTCCAGCGGGAACCGTGTAATCGCCCAAGCGCAGATCCTCGGTGGCCTCCCGCGCGCCGTACGGGCCGGGCGGGTACAGCCGCATCGTCTCCCGGAGCGCCGCGTCCAGATAGGCGAGCTCCTTCAGGTCGGCGTAGGCGGGCGCGGCGCGGTCACCGAGCACCCGGTCGACCTCGTCGGCGACGCGGCGGGCCACCTTCGGGTGCCGGGCCAGCAGGTACAGCGTCCAGGAGATCGCGACACCGGTGGTGTGGTGGGCGGCCAGCATGGTCATCAGGACGGTGTCCCTGATCCGCGCCGGGGACTCGCCCGACGCGGCCAGCGCGCCGATCAGGTCGCTGCGCTCGGCGTTCCCGCCACCGCGCCCACGGTGCGCGGCCAGTACCCGGTCGACGCATGAGCGCAGGTAGGCCAGGGACGACGCGGCGGGGTCGTCGTCGGCCCCGGGCGTGTACTGCTGTGCCAGATAGGCGGTCAGGACGTCCTCGAACGCCGACACCACCCGCCCGGCGTCCCCGGCCGACTCCAGCCCGCTGCCCAGCGCGTACTCACAGATCATGCGCAGCGACAGCTCGCTCAGGTCCTTCTGCAGCGCGACGGGTCCTTCCGCGGCGCGCCGCTCCCACTCGTCGGCCAGCTCGGTCGTCAGCTCGGTGAAGGCCGCGAAGTGGGCCTCGTGCGAAGGCCGCCCGGCGAGCACCGACAGCATCACCCGGCGCCACGGGCCGTGCTCCTCGGCCGGGATCGTCTGCAGGTTGCCCGACTCCTGCAAGGGCGCCAGGAACTCGAACAGTTTCTCCGGCCGTTTGTTGATCTGCGCGGTCGCCTCCAGCAGAACCGGATCGGCGATCGACACCGCCTCTTGACCACCGGGCAACGGCAGCCGTGCCACCGGCCCGTATTCGGCGTGCAGTTTCAGCTGGTAGTTGTGCAATCCTCCGGCCGCCATGATCGCCTCGGCGCCATCCTGGCCCGAGGGCGGACCGGGGATCTGCGATGGGGGAAGTGCGTCGCCTGCCATGAAGGGCTCCCGCGTCAGGTTCGTGGATCCGATGGTTCGCACGCGATCGCAATGGTTACATGGACCGGCAACGTTCGCGATACAGGAGACAGAGTCCGTCGCCATGGCAGACCCGCGGAAAACGATGGAAACCGTCGACCTGACGACGCCGAACGTCGCCCGCATGTACGACTTTCTCCTGGGTGGCAAGGACAACTTCGCCGCCGACCGGGAGGCCGTCGCCGATGTCGTCCGCCGTGCCCCCGACACGCCGTTCATGGCGCGCGAGAACCGCGCGTTCCTGCGGCGCGCGGTGCGGTTCCTGGCGGAGTCCGGCATCCGCCAGTTCATCGACATCGGATCGGGGCTGCCCACCCAGGGCAACGTGCACGAGACGGCCCACGAGGTGGCGCCGGACGCGCGGGTCGTGTACGTCGACGTGGAGCCGATCGTGCTGACCCACGGACGCGCGCTCCTGGCCGGCACACCCGGGGTGACGGTCATCCAGGGCGACGCGCGGCGTCCCGACGAGATCCTGGACGACCCCGGGTTGCGCGCGCTCATCGACCTCGACCAGCCGGTCGGCGTGCTGATGCTGGCGGTCCTGCACTTCATCGACGACCGCGACGACCCGCCCGGGATCGTGGCGCGCCTGCGCGACTCCATGGCGCCCGGCAGCCACCTGGTGGTCTCGCACGTGACCGCCGACTTCGACGCCGACAGCAGGGTCCGGGCCGCCGGCGCCGTCTACGACAACGCCACGTTCCAGATCACGCTGCGCGGCCGGGAGCAGGTCATGCGGCTGTTCGACGGCTTCGACCTGGTGGACCCGGGCCTGACCACCCTGTCCCTGTGGCGCCCGGACCCCGGTACGTCGCTCCCGCCCGAAGCGGACCGGCAGTGGTGCTACGCGGGTGTGGGCCGCAAGCCCGGCTGATTCTCCGTAGGTGGTCAGCGAGCGTCGGCCCGCGGCCGTCCCTCAGGGCTTGCGGCCGGTGGAGGCGTGGAGGTAGCTGGTGACGATGGCCTCCATCTCGCTTGGGTCGATCACGTCCTCGATCCGGTCGAAGCCGTCCGGGGCCCGGCGCTCGACCTCCTCGATGACCTGTTCCGGGCCGCCGAGCCGGTTGCGCAGGACGATCTGGGCGGTGGCGGGCAGCCGGTCGTGCTGGTAGGCCAGCAGGGCCTCGGCGGGGTCGTCGGACCGATCGGCCAGGTGGGCGCCCAGGTTCACCGCGTCCAGGATGGCCTGGCCCGCGCCGTTGGAGCCCATCGGGTACATGGGGTGCGCGGCGTCGCCCAGCAGGGTGACGCGGCCCCGCGTCCAGTAGGGCAGGGGGTCGCGGTCGCACATCGGGAACTCGAAGCGGTCCCGGGTGGACTCGATCATGGCGACATGGTCGAAGAGGTCCGGGGTGAAGCGCCCGACGTGCGCGGCCAGGTCGGCGGGGTCGGCCGGACGCGTCCACTCCTGCTCGCCGGGCGGCGGGTCGCCGGGACGGCCGGTCCTGACGCCGATGGCCCAGTTGGTCAGCCGGGTGTCCGGGGTCGTGCCCGCCGCGATCGGATAGACGACCAGTTTGGCGGTGTTGCCCCCGGCGATCACCATGGTCCGGCCCGTGCCGTACACGGGCCACTCGGTGGCGCCGCGCCACAACATCATGCCGCCCCAGCGCGGCGGCCCCTCACCGGGGAACAGGGCCGACCGGACCGTCGAGTGGATGCCGTCGGCACCGATCAGGACGTCCGCGCGTGCCTCCGAACCGTTCGCGAAATGGGCGGTGACGGCCCTGGCGTCCTGCTCGAAGCCGACCAGGCGGTGCCCGGTGCGCACCGCGTCCGCGCCCAGCCGTTCGACCACCGCGTGGTGCAGCAGGCCCTGCAACCGGCCGCGATGCACGCTGATCTGCGGGTGTGAGAACCCGGCCGCCAGGCCGCAGGGCCTGCGCATGATCTCCTGCCCCAGCCGGTGGGTGTAGACCAGCTCGCCGGTGCGCACCCCAGTCTCGTCCAGCCGGTCCAGCAGCCCCAGCGCGTCCAGCTCCGCGACCGCGAACGGCAACGCGTTGATCCCCACACCGAGCTCGCGGATCCGCTCGCCGCGCTCGTAGACCACACAGCCGATGCCCTCGGCGTGCAGGCGCAGCGCGGTGAACAGCCCGCCGATCCCGGCCCCTACGATCATCACCCTCATGGCTTCTCTCCCCGGACGGGTCGGCTCGCCGAGCCCTTGCCTACCAGCCGTGCGCCCACGAACACGATGGCCAGAACGGCCACACCGGCCAGACCGAGCAGCGACATGAGCAAGGTGGGCATCAACGACCGCCACGGTGGGCTTGCCCGCGTCATGAGCGGGCGGCGTCGCGTCGGGGACGGTCGTGGCCGCGGGATCCGCGTAACGGTAGGAGGCGCCCCCGCGCGACGGCACCGCTGGATTCCAGACGGGAAAGGACGTTCAGCCGCATCGACCCACCCCTAGGAAATGGCCACAGGTCACTACAGTGCGGTCGCCGCGGGGTTCGGTCGGTATCGAGCATCCCCCGATGGCCCGCATGAGCACAACCCCGGACCCGCACCACCCGCGCGGCCGGATCTTGCCGGATTCCGCCGTTCCGCGATCGTCGCGGGCCATTCGTCCCTACATTCGTCGGCAGGCGTGTGACGCGGCGGTCGGCGCGGCCCTCGACGCGGCCCTCGACGAGTGCGGCAACAGCCCGGTTCGCGCCCGCGGGACGCTCATTGCTCCCGCCGAGGTTCCGATCTGCCCGAAGTCTGGAGGAACAGGGCAGCAATGGAGATACCGGGCTACGAGCTCCTGGAGATGCTGGGCACCGGCGGGTTCGGCGCGGTGTACCGCGCCCGCCAGCTCGCCGTCCAGCGCGAGGTGGCGCTCAAGATCGACAGCAGGGTGCTGGCGTCCGAGCGCGACAGGCGCCGCTTCATGCGCGAGGTCACCGCCGCGGGCCGGCTGTCGGGGCATCCGCATGTCGTGGCCCTGTACGACGCGGGCGTGCTCACCGACGGCCGCCCGTACATGGTCCTCGACCTGTGCCCGAACGGTTCGCTGAACGACCGGCTCCGCGAGACCGGCCCGTTCCCGGCGGCGGAGGTCGCCGAGATCGGCGTGCACATCGCGGACGCGCTCGCCGCCGCCCATGCCTCGGGCGTCCTGCATCGTGACGTCAAGCCCGCGAACATCCTGGTCGACCGGTACGGCGGCGTGGCCCTGGCCGACTTCGGGCTGGCGGCGATGCCGCAACCCGGCCTGGAGTCGTCGGCGACCCGCGAGGCCCTCACCCCTGCCTACGCGCCGCCGGAGGCGTTCCGGCGCGCCGAGCCGGCCCCGGCCGGTGACGTGTACTCGCTCGCCGCCTCCCTTTACGCGCTCCTGTCGGGACGTCCCCCGCACTTCCCGCCGGACCGGAGACCGGGCATCGCCGAGCTGATGGCGGCGCAGGCACGGCCGGTCCCCGATGTGCCCGGCGTCCCGGCCCCGCTCATGGCGGTGCTGCGGCAGGCCATGGCCTTCGACCCGGCCGCCCGTACACCGTCCGCCGCGGCGCTGAGGGACGCCCTGGCGGCCCTCGATCCGCGGGCCTCGGCCGGCACCGGCCCCAGGTCCGTCCCGCTCGCCTCCCCGGGACTCCCGGCCGCGCCTCCGGCGCCCCCGCAGGTCTCGCCGCATCCGCCGTACGCCGCCCCGTCCACCGAACCCTCGTTCGCCCGCGCTGGGATGGCGGGACCCGGCTCCGGCCCGGCCCACGCGATCACGACCTCGCCGTCGCGCCCCCGGCAGGGCGACGCCCGTCCCGCGCTCTCGCGTGGCGTGCTGCTGGGCGCCGCCGCCCTGGTGACGGCCGGGATCGTGGGAGCCGGGGCGCTCATCGCCCTCTCACGGGGCGGCTCGGACGGCGACGACGGCACACCGCGACCCCAGGCGGGCGCGTCCACCGGCAAGCCGGGCGCCACGGCCACGGCGACCGGCCTGGGGGTGCCGGTCACCACGGCGAACTGCGCCGCCGCCAGGGTCGAGGGCGCCCAGGCCGCCTGCCCGCGAACCGCCGAGTGCTGGGGAGGCATGGTCTCGATCGGCGGCGACACCAGCGCCACCCGCCGCGACTGCCGGACCACCCACACCTGGGAGACGTTCGCGATAGCCGTCATGCCCAAGGACGGCGAGACATGGAACAACGCCGAACTGGAGCGGCATCCGACGGTCCGCGGGTTGTGCTCAAGGACCGTCCTGCTCGCCTCACGCTCGGCCGCCGGACGGCGCACGCCCTCCGGTGGCTGGACGGCGGGAGTGCTGCCGCCGTCCAAGTCCGCGTTCGAACGGGGCACCCGCGTCTACCGCTGCCTGGGCTCGCGGGGCCTCGACACCTTGCGCGGCGCGATGTTCGCCCCGCTCGACGGCTGAGCCGGCCATCGGGCGTCAGTCGTCGTCCCCGTCGTCATGGTCGTCATGGTCGCCGTCGCCGTGGTGCCCGTGGCCATGGCCCCGGGAATCGCGCTCGGTCCTGTGCCTGAGGACCTTGCCCGTCTGGGCGTCGATGTCGAGGTCGTGCTCGACGCCGCGCGCGATCACGTCGACGTCCCAGACGATGCGGCCGTATTCCCTCTCGCGTTCGATCGATTCGACGCGGCCATCGGGAACCGTCCGCAGGGCGATGCGCACCGCACCCGCCGGGTCGATCCTCGTCCGTGACGACGCCGGCGGAGGTGTGGACGGGGTCGGCGGAGCCGGCGACGCCAGCGGTACGGACGGGGCCAAGGCCGCCAACGTACGGTCGGGTGCTCCGGACGTCGCGCCCCCGCCGTCGTAGGCCAGCGCGATGCCGCCGCCGAGAACGATCGCCGCGCCCGCGGCCCCGGCGATCACTGTGGTCCTTCGCATCTGCGGATCTCCTTCTTCTGCCTGCGTGCCAGAAGGAGGGTGCCTTTGGTCCGTATAGGGCCGCGCTACCACATTGCTAAGACGGGGCTAAGGTCCGCCCAGGTCGAGCACCACCAGGGCGCCGCCCTGCTCGGAGCGGCCGATCGTCAGCCGCCCGCCCGAGCTCTCGGCGGCGCGCCTGGCGATGTCGAGGCCCAGTCCGGTGGACCCGGACCCGCTGGCCCCGCGTTCCAGCGGACGGGACGTGGCGAAGCCGGGTCCCTCGTCGCTGACGGTCAGCCGCGCGCCGCCCCCGGCCAGGGGTTCCAGGCACACGGTGAAGGCGGTCCCCTCGGGCGTGTGGGCGAAGACGTTGCCGAGCAGCGCGTCCACGCCCGCCGACAGGTCGTCGCGGTTGAGCGCCACCGGCAGGGGCGCCGGGGAGACCAGGGCGGTGAGGCGCCGGTCCTGGTCGTCGGCCAGGACCGTCCAGAACCGCACGCGTTCGGCCACCACCTCGCCCGCGTCACAACCGTCCGGGGCCGTCGCGCGGGCCGGGCGACGGGCGTCCGCGATGACCTGGGTCACCGCGCGCTCCAGCTCGTCCACCGTGGCGCCGACCCGGGCGGCCTCGTCCGGGTCGCTCAGATCCTCGATCTCCAGGCGCAGTGCGGTGAGCGGGGTGCGCAGCCGGTGCGAGAGGTCGGCGGCCGCCTCCCGCTCCTGGGCGAGCAGCTCGGTGATCCGCCCGGCGAGATGGTTGAGGGCGGCCGACACCTCGCGGAACTCGGCGGGCCCCTCGGGACGGGCCCGCGCGTCCAGCTCCCCGGCGGCCAGCCGGTGCGACACGGCGGCAAGGTCGTGCGTCGGCCGGATGAGCGATCTCGCCATCCGCCGCGCGACCGCCAGGCTCATCCCCAGCAGGACGACCCCCAGCCCGGCCAGGATCAGCCACGCCCGCGCCACTCCCCGGGTCAGCGCGGCGTCCGGCACGAACGCGCGGACCACCGCGGTGCCCTCCGGAAGGCCCTGCACCGCCACCAGGACCTCACGCCCGCCACGTGCCTGAGCCGTGATGCTGCCGCCCCGGGCGGCGAGGTCCACCGCGGGCGATCGGTCCGCGGGACGCCCCAGGACGTCACCGTCCGGAAGGAACACGGTGACCGGCCACTGGCCGGTGCCCGCTCGTTCGAGGGCGAGCGCCAGCGCGGGCCGGTCCAGCGTGGACACCAGCGCGGCCGCCGACTCGGCCGCGATCGTCGCCGAGCTCATCGCCCGGTCGGCCGCCACGGTCCGCACCAGCAGCGCCAGCGGCATCAGGAAGGCCAGCAGGACCAGCGAGGTCGTGGCCGCCACCAGCAGCGTCAGCCTGCGGCTCATCGGCCCGGATCGACGAGTTTGACGCCGACGCCGCGCACCGTGTGCAGGTAGCGCGGCTCCTGCGCGGTCTCGCCCAGCTTGCGGCGCAGCCAGGACAGGTGCACGTCGACGGTCTTGTCCGCCCTCCCGTACACCGTCCGCCACACCTCGGTGAGCAGCTCCCGCTTGGTGATCACCTCGCCGGGCCGCTGCGCCAGGTAGTGCAGGAGGTCGAACTCCTTCGGGCTGAGATCGAGCGGCACGCCGTCCAGCACCGCCTCACGCGAGCGCGGTTCCAGCCGGAGCCCGCCGACCACGAAGGCCGGATCGCCCGCCTCCTCCCGCCGGGAGCGCCGCAGCACCGCGCGGATGCGGGCGTCGAGCTGCGCCGCGCCGAACGGCTTGATCACATAGTCGTCGGCGCCCGCGTCCAGGGCCCGTACGATCTCCTGCTCGTCGTCGCGCGCCGTCGCCACGATCACCGGCACCCGGCTGACCGCGCGGAGCATGCGCAGCACCTCGCGGCCGTCGAGATCGGGCAGGCCGAGGTCGAGCACCACCACGTCGGGCCGGTCCTCGACGGCCTGGCTGAGCCCGCTCATCGCCGTGCGCGCCGAGGCGATCGCGTGCCCCTGCTCGCCCAGCGCACGCGCGAGATGTGTACGGATCTTGGGATCGTCCTCGATCAGCAGCACCTGTGCCACCTCTGCACGGTATCTCCGCGCGTGCGCCGTGGACCGCTTCGAGCGGGCCTTACCACCCGCTTAACCTGGCCTTAGGAACGGCTCGACGATGGTGGGGGACATGAGGCGACGCGTCCTGCTCGGTATCGCCGGCTGGCTGGCGGCGCTGGTGGCCGCGATCGGCGTCGGCCTCGCGGCCATCGGGGTGCTGGAGGACGGCATCACGGGCTCGGGGGTGCGGACGCTCGACCGCGACAGCGTCCGCCGGGAGCTGAGCAGCCCGGCCGCCCCCGCCGGCGACGCCCGGCCGTCCCCGGAGACCGGAGTGTCCCCTCCGTCCGCGGGGACCGGGCCGCCGCGGCGGGACGAGATCACCAGGGTGCTGTCCACCGAAGGCGGCACCGTCACCGCGGCCTGCGCCGGAGGGCTGGCGCGGCTCGTCGCGTGGAGCCCGCGGCAGGGCTTCGAGGCCGAGAAGGAGGTCCGGGGACCGGCGGCCGAGGCGGCCGTGACGTTCGAGTCCGACGACGCGGAGTACGACGTCACGGTGACCTGCGGGCCCGGTGGGCCGTCCGCCGGAACGGTCAAGGACGACGGCCACGGGCGCGGCCGCCGCGGCCGGGACGGCGACTGAGCGGTCCCGGGGCGCCCGTGTGGGTCACATGCTGGCGATGAGCTTGTCGACGCGTTCGTCCACCGAACGGAACGGGTCCTTGCACAACACCGTCCGCTGCGCCTGATCGTTCAACTTCAGATGCACCCAATCCACCGTGAAATCACGACGCTTCTCCTGC